>NZ_JBVJPF010000029.1:0-1100 GCF_055582785.1 Streptomyces sp. NPDC107500 | reverse complement strand
GAGTGGAATGATGCGCCTGTGGTGGGGGTGGTGGGTTCGGTGGTGGAGTTGTTTGGGGAGTGGGTGGTGCGGGATCCGGGTGCGGTGGCGGTGGTGTGTGGTGGGGAGAGTGTGACTTATGGTGAGTTGGATGAGCGGGCGGGTGTGTTGGCGGGTGTGTTGGCGGGTCGGGGTGTGGGGGCGGAGTCGGTGGTGGGGGTGTTGTTGGAGCGGTCGGTTGATTTGGTGGTGGCGTTGTTGGGGGTGTTGCGGGCGGGGGGTGCGTATTTGTTGCTGGATCCGTCGTATCCGGTGGAGCGGAGGGCGTGGATGCTGGCGGATGCGGGTGCGGTGTGTGTGGTGAGTAGTGGTGTGTTGGCGGGTGGGGTGCCGGGTGGGGTGCCGGTGGTGGAGGTGGGTGGTGGGGGTCTTGTGGTGGGGTCGGTGGTGGGTGGGGTGTTGGATCCGGTGGTGGTGGGGTCGGGTGGGGCGGCGTATGTGTTGTATACGTCGGGGTCGTCGGGGGTGCCGAAGGGTGTGGTGGTGTCGCATGGGGGGTTTGCGGGTTTGGTTGCGGGTCATCGTGGGTTGTTGGGTGTGGGTCCGGGGTGTCGGGTGGCGCAGTTTGCGTCGGCGGGTTTTGACACGTTCGGGTGGGAGTGGTCGATGGCGTTGTTGACGGGTGCGGCGTTGGTGGTGGTGCCGCAGGAGGAGCGGTTGGGTGGGGAGTTGGCGGTGTTTTTGGCGCGGGAGGGGGTGACGCATGTGACGTTGCCGCCGGGGGTGTTGGCGTTGTTGGACGAGGGGGATGTGGATCCGGGTGTGGTGGTGGTGACGGCGGGTGAGGAGTGTCCGCCGGAGGTGATGGCGCGGTGGTCGCGTGGGCGGGTGATGTTCAATTCGTATGGGCCGACGGAGACGACGGTGGATGCGACGTTGTGGCGGTGTGATCCGGATGCGGGTGAGGTGTTGATTGGTGGTCCGGTGTTCAGTACGCGGGTGTTTGTGCTGGATGGTTCGTTGGAGCCGGTGCCGCCGGGGGTGGTGGGTGAGTTGTATGTGGCGGGTGATGGTCTGGCGCGTGGGTATCTGCGGCGGTCTGGGTTGACGGGGGAGCGGTT
>NZ_JBVJPF010000028.1:0-1242 GCF_055582785.1 Streptomyces sp. NPDC107500 | reverse complement strand
GTGAGGTGGTGCTGACCGGGGAGGGCGGGGATCTGCGGGCTGAGTTGTTGGCGGTCGCTGGGCGGTGGATGGATCTGCGGCAGGCGCCGTTGCTGCGGGTGCATGTGGCGGAGGAGCCGGGGAGGACGGGGCGGTGGCTTGGGCTGGTGCAGGTGCACCACCTGCTCCAGGACCACACTGCCGCGGAAGTGGTGCTGAGTGAGGTTGAGGCGTTCATGTCCGGCAATGGGGATGCGCTTCCAGTGCCGCTGCCGTTCCGTGATTTCGTGGCGCAGGCGCGGTTGGGGGTTTCGCGTGCGGAGCATGAGGAGTTCTTCGCTGAGCTGTTGGGTGATGTGACGGAGCCGACGTTGCCGTTCGGCCTGGCGGATGCCCGTGGTGACGGTACGGGTGTGCGGTCGGCGCGGGTGAGGGTGGATGACGGGCTGGCGGTGCGGGTGCGGGAGCAGGCTCGCGGGCTGGGGGTGAGTCCGGCGACGTTGTTCCATGTGGCGTGGGCGCGGGTGCTGGCGGGTCTGGCGGGGCGGTCGGATGTGGTGTTCGGGACGTTGTTGCTGGGCCGGATGAATGCCGGGCGGGGTGCGGACCGGATTCCGGGGCCGTTCATGAACACGCTTCCGGTGCGGATGGACGTGTCGGGCCTGGATGTGGTGGGTGCGGTGCGGGCGATGCAGGGGCAGTTGGCCGGCCTGTTGGTGCACGAGCATGCCCCGCTGGCCCTGGCGCAGAAGGCCAGCGGCGTCCCGGCCTCAACCCCGCTGTTCACGTCGTTGCTCAATTACCGCCACAGTGCGCGGCGCGTGCACTCAGAGGACCCGAAGTCTGACGGAACCGCCGGCCTGACGGTTCTGTCGGCAGCCGAGGACCGGACGAACTATCCGGTGACCGTCTCGGTGGATGATCTGGGGGACGGGTTCGGGCTGAAGGCCGACGTGGTGGATCCGGGGGACCCGGAGCTGGTGTGCGGATTGATCCAGACGGCGATCGAGGCTTTGGTCGCGGCTCTGGACGTGGCACCTGAGACGCCTCTGTACGAGGTCGATCCACTGTCTCCGGTCGAACGAGAGCGAGTCGTCACGGACTGGAATGACACGGGTGTGGTGGTGGGGGATGTGTCGGTGTTGGGTTTGTTCGGGGAGGTGGTGGGGCGGGATCGGGGTGCGGTGGCGGTGGTGTGTGGTGATGAGCGGGTGTCGTATGGGGAGTTGGATGTGCGGTCGGATCGGTTGGCGGGGGTGCTGG
>NZ_JBVJPF010000027.1:0-1416 GCF_055582785.1 Streptomyces sp. NPDC107500 | reverse complement strand
AACACAGTGGACGCGAGCAACTGAGGACAAGCCCTCGGCCTATTAGTACCGGTCACCTCCACACCTTGCGGTGCTTCCAGATCCGGCCTATCAACCCAGTCGTCTACTGGGAGCCTTAACCCCTCAAGGGGGTGGGAGTCCTCATCTCGAAGCAGGCTTCCCGCTTAGATGCTTTCAGCGGTTATCCCTCCCGAACGTAGCCAACCAGCCATGCCCTTGGCAGGACAACTGGCACACCAGAGGTTCGTCCGTCCCGGTCCTCTCGTACTAGGGACAGCCCTTCTCAAGACTCCTACGCGCACAGCGGATAGGGACCGAACTGTCTCACGACGTTCTAAACCCAGCTCGCGTACCGCTTTAATGGGCGAACAGCCCAACCCTTGGGACCGACTCCAGCCCCAGGATGCGACGAGCCGACATCGAGGTGCCAAACCATCCCGTCGATATGGACTCTTGGGGAAGATCAGCCTGTTATCCCCGGGGTACCTTTTATCCGTTGAGCGACGGCGCTTCCACAAGCCACCGCCGGATCACTAGTCCCGACTTTCGTCCCTGCTCGACCCGTCGGTCTCACAGTCAAGCTCCCTTGTGCACTTACACTCAACACCTGATTGCCAACCAGGCTGAGGGAACCTTTGGGCGCCTCCGTTACTCTTTAGGAGGCAACCGCCCCAGTTAAACTACCCATCAGACACTGTCCCTGATCCGGATCACGGACCCAGGTTAGACATCCAGCACGACCAGACTGGTATTTCAACGACGACTCCACCCACACTGGCGTGCGAGCTTCAAAGTCTCCCAGCTATCCTACACAAGCCGAACCGAACACCAATATCAAACTGTAGTAAAGGTCCCGGGGTCTTTCCGTCCTGCTGCGCGAAACGAGCATCTTTACTCGTAGTGCAATTTCACCGGGCCTATGGTTGAGACAGTCGAGAAGTCGTTACGCCATTCGTGCAGGTCGGAACTTACCCGACAAGGAATTTCGCTACCTTAGGATGGTTATAGTTACCACCGCCGTTTACTGGCGCTTAAGTTCTCAGCTTCGCCCAGACGAATCTGAGCTAACCGGTCCCCTTAACGTTCCAGCACCGGGCAGGCGTCAGTCCGTATACATCGCCTTACGGCTTCGCACGGACCTGTGTTTTTAGTAAACAGTCGCTTCTCGCTGGTCTCTGCGGCCACCCCCAGCTCGGAGTGCAAGACTCGTCACCGGACGTGGCCCCCCTTCTCCCGAAGTTACGGGGGCATTTTGCCGAGTTCCTTAACCATAGTTCACCCGAACGCCTCGGTATTCTCTACCTGACCACCTGAGTCGGTTTAGGGTACGGGCCGCCATGAAACTCGCTAGAGGCTTTTCTCGACAGCATAGGATCATCCACTTCACCACAATCGGCTCGGCATCAGGTCTCAGCC
>NZ_JBVJPF010000026.1:0-1455 GCF_055582785.1 Streptomyces sp. NPDC107500 | reverse complement strand
TGATGTAGGCGAAGGACATGCGAAAGGTCCGGCGTAGAGGGTAAGACCCCCGTAGTCGAAACGTCAGCGGCTCGTTTGAGAGACACCCAAGTAGCACGGGGCCCGAGAAATCCCGTGTGAATCTGGCGGGACCACCCGCTAAGCCTAAATATTCCCTGGTGACCGATAGCGGATAGTACCGTGAGGGAATGGTGAAAAGTACCGCGGGAGCGGAGTGAAATAGTACCTGAAACCGTGTGCCTACAAGCCGTGGGAGCGTCGGACATCAAGCTTGCTTGGTGTCTCGTGACTGCGTGCCTTTTGAAGAATGAGCCTGCGAGTTTGCGGTGTGTTGCGAGGTTAACCCGGGTGGGGAAGCCGTAGCGAAAGCGAGTCCGAATAGGGCGTTTCAGTAGCACGCTCAAGACCCGAAGCGGAGTGATCTAGCCATGGGCAGGTTGAAGCGGAGGTAAGACTTCGTGGAGGACCGAACCCACCAGGGTTGAAAACCTGGGGGATGACCTGTGGTTAGGGGTGAAAGGCCAATCAAACTCCGTGATAGCTGGTTCTCCCCGAAATGCATTTAGGTGCAGCGTCGTGTGTTTCTTGCCGGAGGTAGAGCACTGGATAGGCGATGGGCCCTACCGGGTTACTGACCTTAGCCAAACTCCGAATGCCGGTAAGTGAGAGCGCGGCAGTGAGACTGTGGGGGATAAGCTCCATGGTCGAGAGGGAAACAGCCCAGAGCATCGACTAAGGCCCCTAAGCGTACGCTAAGTGGGAAAGGATGTGGAGTCGCACAGACAACCAGGAGGTTGGCTTAGAAGCAGCCACCCTTGAAAGAGTGCGTAATAGCTCACTGGTCTAGTGATTCCGCGCCGACAATGTAGCGGGGCTCAAGCGTACCGCCGAAGTCGTGTCATTCATACAATAGGGCCAACGCCTGTATGGATGGGTAGGGGAGCGTCGTGTGCCGGGTGAAGCAGCCGCGGAAGCGAGTTGTGGACGGTTCACGAGTGAGAATGCAGGCATGAGTAGCGATACAAACGTGAGAAACGTTTGCGCCGATTGACTAAGGGTTCCTGGGTCAAGCTGATCTGCCCAGGGTAAGTCGGGACCTAAGGCGAGGCCGACAGGCGTAGTCGATGGATAACCGGTTGATATTCCGGTACCCGCTGTGAAGCGTCAAACATCGAGCATCGTGATGCTAAGGCCGTGAAGCCGCCCTGATCTCTTCGGAGTTGAGGGGAGTGGTGGAGCCGCCGAACCAAGCGGTTAGTAGGTGAGTGATGGGGTGACGCAGGAAGGTAGTCCATCCCGGGCGGTGGTTGTCCCGGGGTAAGGGTGTAGGCCGGTGTGTAGGTAAATCCGCACACCTTGTGGCTGAGACCTGATGCCGAGCCGATTGTGGTGAAGTGGATGATCCTATGCTGTCGAGAAAAGCCTCTAGCGAGTTTCATGGCGGCCCGTACCCTA
>NZ_JBVJPF010000024.1:0-2175 GCF_055582785.1 Streptomyces sp. NPDC107500 | reverse complement strand
CAACAACACCCCCACCACCGACTCAGGCCCCACCCCACGACCCCTCAACAACCCCGCCAACCGAGACGCCCGCTCATCCAACTCCCCATACGACAGCGTCTCCTCCTCACCTACTACCGCCGGCGCATCCGGAGTCCGCGCGACCTGCTCAGCGAACAACTCCACCCATGTGACATCAGGCACCGGCACATCCGTGTCGTTCCAGCCCTCCACCACCTGACGGCGCTCAGCCTCGGACAGGACCTGGACCTGACCAACCCGCATCTGCGGCGTGGTCACCGCAACGGTCAGCACCCGCACCAACCAGCGTCCGATCCGCTCCACGGTGTCCGCGTCGAACAGGTCGGCCGATCCCGTCAGTGACCCGCGCAACCCCCCAGGACGCCCGTCGCCATCAACCACCTCGCCCAACGACACATCAAGATCGAATCGAGAGGGCAGTGCGTGATCAATCATCATCTGGGCACGCAGCCCGGCGAGCTGAAGCGTCGCCTGACCCGTGTTTCGAACGCTGAGCATCACCTGGAACAACGGGTGGCGAGCGAGAGACCGATCCGGTGCCAGCAGCTCCACGAGCCGCTCGAACGGTACGTCCTGGTGGTCGAGGGCAGCGAGGCTCGTCCCGCGCACCCGTGCCAGCAGCTCGCTGAAGGTCGGGTCACCTGACGTGTCGGTGCGCAGGACAAGAGTGTTGACGAAGAAGCCGACCAGGTCATCCAGTGCCCGATCCGTGCGTCCGGCAACCGCTGTACCGATCGGGATGTCATCTCCCGCGCCCAGCCGCTCCAGCAGCACGGCCAGAGCGGCCTGCACCACCATGAACAGCGTGACGCCCTGCTCTCGCGCCAGCGCGGCCAGCCGAGCATGTACGTCCGCCGGGACTTCAAGTGTCACCGTGTGACCGCGGTGCGAGGCCATCGCCGGCCGCGGCCTGTCGACCGGCAGGGCCAGTTCCTGGGGTGCCCCCGCGAGGGCTCGACGCCAGTAGCCGACCTGCTCCGCCAGCACACTGCCCGGATCGTCCTCTTCACCGAGCACTTCCCGCTGCCAGAGGGTGTAGTCCGCGTACTGCACCGGCAGCGGCTCCCAGCCGGGCGCACGACCGTCACACCGTGCCGCATACGCGACAGAGATGTCACGCGCCAACGGCCCCATCGACCAGGCGTCCCCCGCGATGTGATGGAGCACGACCGCCAGCACGTGCCTGTCCGCACCGGTCTCGATCAGTAGCCCACGCAGTGGCACCTCGGTCGACAGGTCGAACCCGCGCCCTGTCTCCTCCGCAACCAGATTCGCGGCCTCCCCCTCGGTGGCCCGCCCGACCCTCAACACCTCCCCCACTTCACCGGCGGCCAGGATCTGCTGATACGGCTCTCCGGAAAGGGAAGGGAATACCGTCCGCAACACCTCGTGCCGGGAGATCACGTCGCTCATTGCCGCCTGCAAGGCCCCGACGTTCAGGGCACCCTCCAGACGCAGCACAACCGGCATGTTGTAGGTCGCACTCGGCCCCTCCAACTGCGTCAGGAACCACAACCGCCGCTGGGCGAAAGACAACGGAGTCATCGGGCTTCCCCCTCCTTACGCATGGGCCGCAGAGGCGGCCGGGCAGGTTTCCGCTCATTTCCAAGTCGCACCGCGAGTGCCGCCGGCGTCGGGGCATCGAACAGTGTCCGCATTTCCACCTCGGCCCCAAGGACCGCCCGTATCTGAGAAACCAGGCGGGTCGCGAGCAAGGAGTGTCCGCCTAGTTCGAAGAAGTCGTCGTCCGCCCCGACCCTGTCCAAGCCGAGCACCATCGCGAATGCCTCGCACAGGAGGCGTTCTTCCCGTGTGGCCGGCTCACGGCCACCGCCTGCGGCTCCATGTTCCGGAGCGGGCAGGGCAGCACGATCGAGCTTTCCATTGGCGGTCAAGGGGAATTGCGGCAGGGAAACGAACGCGGAGGGAACCATGGAGCCAGGAAGCCGCCCGGCGGCAAGCGCCCGAAGCTCCGCGGTCAGGTCCTCACCCGCCGGAGTCCCCTCTCCGTCTTCGTCCGCCGGCACGATGTAGGCGACGAGCCGTACATCCCCCGGCTCATCCTCACGCGGAACAACCACCACCTGCCCCACCCCCGCATGAGACCCCAACACCCCCTCCACCTCACCCGGCTCAACCCGCACCCCCCGCACC
>NZ_JBVJPF010000023.1:0-2255 GCF_055582785.1 Streptomyces sp. NPDC107500 | reverse complement strand
CAACGGCCTGCAATCACTCCTCAACAACCCCGACATCACCAGCCGCCTCAACGAAAACCACCTCCAAACACTCCGCAACGCCCTCAACACCTTCAACCACGACACCACGGCTCCTCAGCGGCTCGCGGAGAATCTGGGCCTGCGGCAGGAGATCCGCTTGCGGTTCGGTGTCCGCATCGAGTCGGATGCCGAGCCCCGTCAGGAGACCGCGTCGCATTCCTGGGACACCTCATCGCTCGAGCAGGTCCGTGAGGCGCTGGAGCACTTCGCGCCGCTCCTGGGCGCACGACGAGGCGAGTCCTCCCGGGCAGGCACCGTCCAGGAGGTCACGGCTGTCCGTATGGTGTCCTCCCCGACGGACGGCCCACGGTCGGCCTCGGTGATCGAGGTGCCCCAGAGCGTGCGCGAGGACGCGGAGTTCGACTCGCGCGGCATCGCCTGGTACGTCACCCGCGCGGTGGCCTCCCGTCTGCTGGACCATGCTCTGCCCGAGTTCGAGCAGAGGTTCCGCGACGGGGCCGACAGCGCCGTCGCAGGTGCCGAGGCTGCCGCGACAGGAGGACGGCGAGAAGACCTCCACGCCTCGGTCAGGCTGTTCGTGCAGGATCCCGAAGCGCTGGAGCGGCAGTCGCCGCGGCACGCGCGGGCGTTGCGGGAACTGCTGGAACGGCGGCGGGATGTCGCCGTCGGGCGGCCGGGAGAGTCCGTGGACGAGACGGCCGCCCGCGTCACGCGGGAACTCGAGGACGAGGTCTCCTGGTTCACCCGTGAGGTGGGACCGTGGGGCGTCGACGGACACCGACTGCTGATGTCGGAGGGCCCGGTCACGGAGTACGGTCGCGGTGACGCGGAGCGGGACTTCGCCGAGACGGCGTTGTTCTACTTCCACGACGCGCAGTTCCTCCGGGAACGGGCGCCGCAGCGGGCGGACTTCTTCGACGCCCTGGTGCACTCCTGGGCCGCCGCCACCGAGCCCGTCCGCCAGGCGCGGACCGTGGCCACGGCCCCCACCCCTGGCAGTGAGCCCGACGTCATCGTCCCCAGCCGCGCGTTCGCCTCTCCGAAGATGACCAACCTCTTCCAGGCCCTCTACGACAGGGCCGGGGTGCGTCCCGACAGCCGTGAGGCGAGTGAGATCCGTGAACTGGTCCGGGGATGGCTCCGCTACGTCGCCCCGGACTTCGTCCAGCGTTTCACCAACCAGGCGGAGGCCCCGGCCAGGACCAGCACCGGCACGCTGGCCACGACTCCCGCTGAGGACTTCCGGGAGTCGGTGAGGTCGTTCCTGGACGACGGCGACCGGTTCGCGCGACAGGCACCCCGCCACGCCGGGGCTGTGGCCGAACTGCAGGCACGCTGGCCCGGAGTGGTCACCCGCTACGACGGGGAGTCGGGCCCCCGGGCCGCCCAGCGGATCTCCGACACGCTGGAACAGGATCTCCCCTGGTTCATGAGGGAGACCGGCACATGGACCGAGGATGGCACCCAGGCCCACACCGGGGAACGCCCCCTGAGCCCGGGCAGCCTGGCGGACATCGCGGAAGACCTTGCCGAGACCGCGTTGCTGTTCGTCAACGACGCACAGCACCTGCGCGAAGCCGCCCCCCAGAGAGCCGACTTCCTCCAGTCGGCGACCACCGCGTACCTGCACAGCACCGACAACCTCCACCGGGATACACCACGCCCCACCGACCTCCTCCGCGCATTCCTCGACGCCCCTCATGACGACCGCGACACGGCGCGGTCGGCGGCCGAGACCATGAGGCCGACGGGAGTGCCCGCTGACTCGGTTGGACCGGTGGCCGTTCACGAGCCGGCGACAGTGGCAACGCCCGAGAGGAATCACCGCGCCAACGATCCCGAACTCGCCGCCCTGCTCACCGACACCACACAACGCCCCCTCCCCCCAACCCACCCCCGCAACGCCGTCGACCAAGACGCACACCTCTGGGAAGGCCTCCGCCCTACGGTGGCCAGCCACGAATCCCGCGGTATCGGCATCGAAACCGAGCAGCCGAACACGACCATGGGGTCAGACCTGCTGGCCGACGAAGCCACCACACCGGGACTGAGGGACACAGAGCGGGTCCAGGCGTTGGAGGACTTTGCCCGTCAGTGGCGGCGGTGGCAGAAGACGCCGGCCATCGAGGACCCGGCCGGCACCGACCAGACCGCCCCGGTCCTCGGCCCGCCCGAACGCGCCCTGGCCACCGCCTACCAACTCCTCGGCCACACCCCCGAACCCGGCCTGACCA
>NZ_JBVJPF010000022.1:0-4292 GCF_055582785.1 Streptomyces sp. NPDC107500 | reverse complement strand
GTTAGGTCGGTGGTCTCGTCGAGGCGGGTGGTCAGGCCGGGTTCGGGGGTGTGGCCGAGGAGTTGGTAGGCGGTGGCCAGGGCGCGTTCGGGCGGACCGAGCACCGGGGCGGTCTCGTCGGTGCCCGTCTGGCCCTCGGCCACGGGGGACTTCTGCCACCGCCGCCACTGACGGGAGAAGTCGTCCATGGCTTGGGTCCGCTCACCCTCCGACAATCCCGTGACCGCGGCCGAGGCCGAGGCTCCGTCCGAGGGAGCGGAAACCGTGGCATCCGCAGTAGTAGCGGCGGTGGCATCCGCAGTAGTGGTGGTGGCAGTGGTGCGGGTGGTGTCGTGGACGCTGTCGGCGGTGCTGCGGGTGTTGAAGGTGTTGAGGGCGTTACGGAGTGTCTGTAGGTGGGTTTCGCTCAGGCTCTGGACGACATCGGGGTTGTTGAGGAGTGATTGCAGGCCGTTGACGGTGGAGTTGCTGGTATCGGCTGTGTAGGCGTAGGGGTTGTAGTTGCTGTTGTTGTCTGCCGGGGACAGCGGAATTGTCTGCAGTGGGGGCGGGAGGAATGAGCCGTCGGGGCCGAATGGCATGTAGGTCACGGTGGTCGGCTGTGCTCCGAGATTTCGGAGGAGCAGACGCGGGTCTTGGCCATACCAACCGCTCTGGGAATCGATGAACCAGACAGCGGCTTCGTCGTGGGTTCCGAGTCGAACTGCGTTGAAAGCGTGAGCCCACTCTCCCTTGTGAGGACTGTAAAGTTCCATGCGGATGATGGCAGACGTTCCCGGTGGCCGGGAAGAGAGGGATTTGGAGATCTGGGCCAGGCCTTGCAGTCCGTCGTTGACGGATATGAACATCTCTCCGAAATAGGACTCGATCTTTTCCATTTTTTCGGATGTCGCGCCGGGTACGTGCGGTGCCAGTGCTGCCGCGACGGTGGGTTGCCCACGCAGGGTTATTTCGAGACTGAGTGCGCATTCCACGCAGTTTTCGCCGCGTCCTGGGAAAGACAGTCCGCGACCATTGACAAGGCCGGTCCATGCCAGAGAGGCGAAAGGCATCAGCCTTCCATTATTGTCTTTGGGTATGGCGCGCAACAGTGCTGCGGAATCCCGGGGATCCATCGGCAGGAGGTGCGGTCCCTCTTCGCGGACCTCGGAGAGACTCGACCTTTCCATTCGCTCTGGACTGAAGTCTCTTGCCCGTCCGTGGCTGTCGAAGACCGCCGACGAAATATATGTGACAGGGCGGGAGGACAGGCCGTCGAGGGTGGTTGAGAAGCGGCGTGACTTGGCATCGATGTAAGTGACTGTCTGTCCATCGAAGTATGCGTTGACGGCGACTTCTTCGCTGGACTGGCCAATCGGTCGTTCAATGCTTAGTACCGCTGTGGAACCGGCGCCCAAAAGCTGTAGTTTCCGCTCAACCCGGCCGACCCATCCGATTCCGTCTCCCTCGTAGTCGAAGCCGGTGTCACGGCCTGTGGTTTGTGCGAGTGTCTCCAGGGTGACGTTCGAGAGGTCACTGCTGACCGTCGGCCTGCCGTGAAGCGTTGCATGCACGGCGGCAGCCGCTCGTGCGCTGGAGTCTTCCGGTGCCAGGCTGCTACGTGACGAGAGGTCGTGGACATGCTGTGTCCAGGTGAAGTCTGTGGTCGGCAGCAGTCGGCCGTAGGCATCACGCGGAATGGTCTGCTGGAGCAGTTGCCGAGACGATGTTCCAGACGGCCAGCCGTGGGCCTGCCCGGCGTAACTCTGTCCGGCATACCCCTGACCGCCGTGGCCGTAGCCGCCCTGTCCGTAACCACTGTGACCGGGATACATGCCGCCGGGCAGGTGGGTGGTGCTGCGGTAGGGGGCGTCGGTGAGGAGGCGGTGGACGAGGTGTTCGGTGCCGTTCTGGTCGCCGGGGTGGTCCAGGAGGTGCTGGGCGACGATGAGGCCGTCCTGGTCGATGCGGTCCAGGACCGTTAGGTCGGTGGTCTCGTCGAGGCGGACGGTCAGCCCAGGTTCGGGGGAACGGCCGAGCAGTTGGTAGGCGGTGGCCAGGGCGCGTTCGGGCGGGCCGAGGACCGGGGCGGTCTGGTCGGTGCCGGCCGGGTCCTCGACGGCCGGCGTCTTCTGCCACCGCCGCCACTGACGGGCAAAGTCCTCCACCGCCTGGACCCGCTCACCCTCCGACAATCCCGTCACCGCGGCCGAGGACCCGTCCGCCGGAGCGGAAACCGTGGCATCCGCAGTGGTGGTGGTGTCGTGGGTGAAGGTGTTGAGGGCGTTGCGGAGTGTCTGGAGGTGGATTTCGCTCAGGTTCTGGACGACGTCGGGGTCGTTGAGGAGCGAGCGGATTCCGTTGGTGGCGGAGTCGCTGGTGTCTGCGCGGAAATGGAAACTGCCGCCCGGCTGGCCTGCGTTGGCAAGGAGGTATGACACTTGAGTGCGAAGGGCGAGTACTGCTGGACGGTAACTCGCTGTGCGGTTTGGTGCGCTGTACCATGCGCCGATCGCAGCCAATACGCCGACCAAGTGCTGGCGATGACCCGTTTGTTGGTACGCGGCGACCTGTCCATCGATCCTGAGGAGGTCCGGCCGATGTTGCCCCATTTGGCTGTGCCAGGTAGTCAGCATGTCGGTCGGCGGAGCAACTGCTTCAGATCGCGGGGCGAGCGAGCTAAGTAGAGCCCTATTTGTATTGTGGAGGGTTCGCCACTGCTCGAAGGTTTTTTCCCAACCGCCTCGGTAGGATGCCGCGGTCGCAAATTCACCTAGGCGTAGGCCCAACTGTTCCAGAGCATTGACGGCTGCAGAGCGCAGTCGCGCCCCTTCGTTCTGATCCACGCGGAGCGGCGCGCCAGCAAGAAGGAGTACACCCTTTACTGTGTCCTCAGTCGTTTTGTGGTCGATTAGCTCCATGCCATGAGCGCGGAATGGCCCCGTACGGTTCAGCTTGGAGGCGGCCGCGAGGATATGGTCTAGCTGTCGAACGAGGGGGTTATTTGACAGGCTTCGCAGGATGCTCAGTTGTTCTTGATTGTGCGGCTGTCCGAGCCTGCTGCGATACAGTTCCTGGTCATATGTGGAGCTTACTGCACTTTCGAGAGCGTCATAGGTGCTGCGGATTCCATTGAAATCTCGATCATTTGGAAAGTTTCTGATCTCGAAAATTCCCAATTGAAGTGGAAGCCGGGGGCGTCCGTGGGAGTCGGCATTTGCGTCGAAGGTTTCGTGAATGGATCCGATCTCTAGATCCTCTTGCCTTACCCTGGGGGCGGGATAATCAAACAAGAAATCATTGATATAGTCACGAACAGTTGCGGTTGCCCCGTTCGAGGTCGTGATCACGGCAGAGAGTGGGTCGTGGAACCCTTCATTTGCGTCGGCGGCAAATCGGTTGAACTGCTCATGTATGAACTGTGCATTCGCTGAAAGGAAGCTTCTCGCGGCCGGTGAAAGAGCTTGCCGTAGCAGCCAGGGGTGGTGTCGAGATGCCATCCCCAGGTAACTCTTGGGCCACATTCCAGAGGGGTGCTTTCCTCCGTTGAACTGAACGATGGAAATGGCTTGTGTGAACACTGCGAAGGACATGGACTTCATGACTCTGAAATCCATGTCGTCAAGAAATGCTGCCGCTACCTCAGGGTTCGGAAGCGATCCCCTGATGTTATTGCGGGCAGCGAAATAGGCTGCCGCCACATGGCGGGAAAATGCGCCGCCTGCCTCGATGCCGGGAATGATATCGACAAGTGCCTTGGGCTCCATCATGCTCTTGGCGTGACTCAAGGCAAACTCGTACACGCCCGACAGGGGTAGGCCGACTGTGAACTGGGCAGGGTATTCGTACGGGTGTGTCGGTGGGTTGTTCCTGCGGAACTCCACATCATGGAAATCTGTGGTCGGCTGGAAGCCGACCTCGCTGACTACCTGAGCAAAGGGCTCATGTCGATCCCTGCTGCCAGGGCCGATGACACGCTCCAGAAGCGCCAGTGAGTGAAACACGTGCTCCTTGTTTACGCGTGTGTCGGGTGTCTGCTCTCCCCGGTGCACTGCGATAGGGCGTGTGACGACTTCGAGGAATGGCTTTCCTCCCTCTATGTGCTCCGACGTCAGACTGAGATTATTGTCGGTGGCTAGCACTCTGCCGTGTTGCATCCATTCGTCGCCTCCAAGGATGGACCACATCTTCACGTTGGGGCGTTCGATTTCGATGCCGATGCCGCGGTATTGGTGGTTGGTGGGGAGGTCGGTGTGGGCGAGGGGTGAGTGGGAGGCGGTGAAGGTGGGGAGGCTTTGGGGGACGTGGACGGT
>NZ_JBVJPF010000021.1:0-5150 GCF_055582785.1 Streptomyces sp. NPDC107500 | reverse complement strand
CCCGAGACCTGCTGCTGGAGCAGCAGCTCGACGTAGTCGGCCTCGGAGACGCCGCCCTTGGTCTGCGTGCACAGCACCGGCGTCAGCCCCTGCTGGGCGAGCGCACCGCCGATGACCTCGGCGAACGCGGGGAAGATCGGGTTCTGGAGTTCCGGCAGCACCAGCCCCACGAGCCTTGCTCTCTCGCCCCGCAGCTGGGTGGGCCGCTCGTAGCCCAGGACGTCCAACGCGCTCAGCACGGACCTCCGGGTCGCCTCGGAAACCCCCGGTTTGCCGTTGAGTACTCGGCTGACCGTGGCCTCGCTGACCCCAACCTTCTTCGCCACCTGAGCAAGTCGTCGCGTCACAAACGCAAGACTAGCGCAAGTCTCTGCAAGAGGCTTGCGCCAGTCGGTGTTCTGACCGACAAGGGCCGGTGCGGCCCGCTCGGTCTAGGGGTTGCGGTTGATCTTGAAAGTGGACGTCGTGTTCCGCACGTCCACGGCGTTGCCCTCCAGCCTCAGCCCGTTGAACGTGACCTCGCCGACCGCGGGGCCCTGCCCCGGCTCGGGCATCTCGTTGGCCCAGAGGCCGAAGCCGGACTTGGCGTCGAACGCGTCACCGCTCTTGCGCGCGCCGGTGACGGACACGTCGGTGAAGACGGTGTCCTTGATCGGGAACTGCGGCTGCCCTCCCACGTAGTTCGTCTGGAACATGATGCCGCTGTACGTCGGGTCGAGGATGTCGACGTTGTTGACCCGGATCCCCTGGAACACCTTCGACGCGGAGAACACCCAGATGCCGGGGAAGGTCTGCTGTCCCCAGAAGTGGCCGCCGGCCCGGACGATCGAGATGTTCTCGAAGGTCGTCGGATCGGTGCCGAAACCGTTCATCGGGTAGCCGAAGTCCAGCGAACTGATCGTGATGCCGGAGTAGACCAGGGTGTCCGCGATGTGGATGTTGCGGAAGGTGTTGTTGTAGCCGCCGTAGACGGCGAGACCCGCGGCACGCCAGGTCAGCGTCGTCGAGAGGTTCTCGTACAGGTTGTTCTTCATGTCCGCGCCGCCGGCGTCGATCGCCGAGAACAGCGCGAAGCTGTCGTCACCGGTCGCCCGGGCGTCGTTGTTGGACACGAGGTTGTCGGTCGAGCCGTTGGTCATGTTGACACCGTCGGCGAACATGTTGCGGATCCGGGAGTTCTTGATCGTGATCCGGTCGGTGTTGGCGCCCCAGTAGAGGCACACCATGTGCTCGTTCCAGATGTTGTCGATCACGATGTCCGAGACGTTGGAGAAGTCGAACACCTTGCCCGGACCGTCGATGCGGCTGGTGTAGTTGCCGAAGTAGGCGAAGTTCGCGAACGACGACCCCTTCGCGCTCGCCTCGGCCCGGAAGCCGACATCGGTGTTGTCCTGTGTCGTGGGCGCATGGAACTTGGTGAACCACGGACCGGCGCCCACCACCTTCACCGCCTTGCCGTACACCTGGAACTTGCTCGACGTCTGGTAGTCCCCGGCCGGCAGGTACACACCGACCAGCTTGCCGGAGGTGTCCATGCGGACCCGGTCGAGCGCGTTCTGCACGTCCTGGTGCGTGAACCCGGCCGGCACCGCGTACGCCGCCGGGTCGGGGTTGGCCACCGGGGCGACCTGCTCCAGGTTGACGAAGTCGATCGCGTAGTCCGTGTTGTTCGCGGCGTCCTTCTGCAACCGGATCCTGCTGCCCGCCGGGACGGTCTCGCCCAGCATCAGGTGCGCCTCGTCGTAGATGTGACGCGGCGCGCCCGCACCGGGGGAGTTGCCCGGCGAGGCCTCGTTGCCGTAGAGCCAGGCGTACTTCGAGGTCAGCGGCAGCGCCTTCTTCATGACGCCGTCGACGTAGACGTTGAGCGTGGAGTCGATGCCGCCGCCGCCCGGCGCGTCCGGGATGGAGAAGCGGGTCACCAGCGTGTTGGTGGCGGCCCGGGTGGTGAACTCGACGTACTCACCGGTCGCGTCGAGCTTGACCGCCTTGCGGCCGGAGGCCTCCCCGGCGATGTCGCCGATGGTCCGGTTCGGTCCGGCCACGGTGGCACCGCCGCCGGCCGTGCCGTCCTCCGCCTCGTACATGTCGTACGGCATGTTGGCGCCGCGCCCGACGAACAGCGGCTGCGTGGAGGTGTTGTTCTCCCGCTTGACCGGCAGTTCGTTGGCGTCGTCGGCCACCTTCACCTTCACCGTGTACGAGCCGTTGGCCGCCTTCCACGGACCGAGGCTCACCGCGGGACTCGTCGAACCGGCGGCGATGACACCGGAGTGCGTGCCGGTCAGCGTCTTGACGGTGGCGCCGTCGGAGTCCACCAGGGTGAGCGTCACCCCGTGGCTTCCGCCCGCCGAGTCCTGGGTGCCCTGGTTGCGCAGCGCGACCTTGAACGTGACGTCGTCTCCGGCGGCCGGGCTGGAGGGGGAGGTGGTGACGGTCGCGGCGACCAGGTCGGAACTCTGGACCGGCTTGACGACCAGCGGCTCCGGACGCGTGTAGGTGTTGTTGGTCTCGTTCTGCTCGATGATCTCGCCGGCCTCGTCGGCGACCGCGCTCAGCTCGTACGAGCCGGCGTCGCGCGCCCCGATGGAGGCGCTGACCGTGCTCTGCGCACCCGCCTGGAGCGCGCCCACGGAGGCGGTGGCGACCTTGGTGTCACCCAGCCGCAGGGCGACCTTGCCGGCCGGAGCGGCCGCGGCGCCGCTGTTGCGGACGGTGGCCGACACGGTGATCTCGTCCGACTCGACGGGCGAGGCGGGCGAGGTGGCCAGCTGCGTCACCTCCAGGTCGGGGTTGGGCGCGGCGGCTCCGATCACCTGGAACTCGGCGACCTGCCCGGCCGTCGCCCCCGTGTTGGAGGTGAACCTGAGCTGCACGTCGGCGACCCGGCCGTCGACGGGCACGGTCACGCTGTTGCCGCCGCTCGCCGGGTCGAAGACGTAGTCCTTCGCGGCCACCAGGCTGGTGAACCCGGAGGCTGCCTGTTCGCGCCCGAGCACCTGGATGTTCTGGGTGCGCCTGGACCAACTGGTGTCGGGGTTGAGCTTGACCACGACGGCACTGATGTCGGCGTTGGCGCCGAGCTTGACGGTCAGCGTGTTCGGGTAGCTGCCCGCCGCCCCCTCCCAGTAGGTCGACGTGCTGTTGTCGTTGGCGTTCTCGGCGACGTACGTGTGGATCACGGACGAGGCGCTGATGGGCTTGCCGACGGCCAGGTTCGAGCCGTCCCTGGTGCCGTTGCGGAGGACGGAGTTGCTGTCGCCCGACACGTTGCCGGCCGCGTCCCTGGCCCGCACGAAGTAGGTCACGTTCGCGGTGACGGGCTGCGTGTCGGTGTAGGTGGTGACGTCGCCCGCGACGCTCTTGCGGAGCTTGTTGTCGGCGTAGATGTCGTAGCCCGTGACGCCCTTGTTGTCGGTGGAGGCGCTCCAGGTCAGCCTCACCTGACCGGCGGCGGGCTCGGTGAGGGCCAGGTTCGACGGCGCGGTCGGCGCCTGCGTGTCCCCGCTGTCGCCGCGCCGGGTGACCGTGTTGCTGTTGCCCGACACGTTGCCGGCCGCGTCCTTGGCCCGCACGTGGTAGGTGACCGTCGCGTCGCCCGGACGGGTGTCGGTGTACGCGGTGACGTTCCCGCCGACCGAGGTCAGAAGGTCGCCGTTGGCGTAGATGTCGTACCCCGTGACCGCGGTGTCGTCCGAGGACGCGTTCCAGGTCAGCCTGATCTGGCCGGTCGCCGGCTCGGTCAGGGCGAGGTTCGCGGGGGTGGTCGGGGCCTGGGTGTCACCGCTCGCCGGGCCGTAGACCTCCAGCTCGGAGATCTGGGCGGCCGGCTGGCCGGTGTTCGCGGTCACCAGGACGCGCACGTGGCGGGCGGTCGTGGCGTCGAAGGCGACCGTCGCCGACTGGCCGCCCGCCGCGTCGAAGTTGTACGCCTTGGCGGCGGTCAGGTCGCTGAAGTCCGTGCCGTTCTCGCTCGCCTGGATCTTCAGGGTCTGGCTGCGGGCACCCCAGCCGTCCGGCAGCCGCAGCACCACGCGGTCGATCCTGCGAGAGGCGCCGAGGTCGGCCTGGATCCACTGCGGCAGCGCGTTGTTGGCACTCTCCCAGTAGGTCGCCTTGTTGCCGTCGTTGCCGTTGCCGGCCGTGTACGTACCCGTGGAACTGCTCGCCGTCAGAGTCCGGTTCGCGGCGAGGTTCGTCGACGCCTCCCCGGCCGCGTGCACCTCCAGTTCGGAGAGCTGCGCCGCCTGCCAGCCGGTGTTCGCCGTGATCTCGACCCGCACGAACCGCGTCCTGGTCGCGGGGAAGCTCACGGTGACCGTGTTGCCCGACCCCGGGTCGAAGCGGTAGGTGGCGGAACCCTTCAGGGTGCTGAAGCTCGTACCGTCGGCGCTGCCCTGGAGGGCGAGTGTCTGGTCGCGGCGCTCCCAGCCGGCGGGCAGTCTCAGGACCACCTCGTCGATCCGCTCCGTGGTGCCGAGGTCGGTCTGGACCCACTGCGGGAGGCTGCCGCCGCCGCTCTGCCAGTACGAACCCTGGTTGCCGTCGGTGATGTTGGCGGCGCCGTACTCGCCGTGCGCGCTGCTCGCCGCCGTGGCGTCCCCCACGGCGATGTTGGGCCCGCCTGCCGCCGTGGCCGACAGCAGTGGGCCGCCCAGCGCCAGGAGACTGGTCGCGACCACCGTGCACAGAGCACGTGATCTCCAGTTCCGGATTCTCATCTGTCCCCGATCTCCGCCTCGTTCCTGAATGTTCTCTGTCATTTACGTTGAGCGCTCAGAGAGTTGCAGAGAACTGTTGGGTCGTCTACAGGATGCGCGGCACGAACTCGGCGCACGGAGGACCGGAGTGGCAGCGGTGAGGTGCGGGAAAGTCCCGCGTGACGTCCCGGATCAGCGACTTTCACGGGCTCCGTCGGAGAACCGCAAGCCGCTGTCATTTCCCGCAAGGAATTTGCGGGCGGGGAGAGGGTGCGAGGTCTGAGGTCAGTCCGCTGACGGCTGTGCCGTGGAGCCGCGGACGACGAGTTCCGGTTCGAACAGCAGCTCGCCGTGCGGGACTTCGGTGCCTTGGATCTGGGCGCAGAGGAGGTCGACGGCGGCGCGTCCCATGGCTTCGATGGGTTGGCGGACGGTGGTGAGGGGTGGTTC
>NZ_JBVJPF010000020.1:0-5441 GCF_055582785.1 Streptomyces sp. NPDC107500 | reverse complement strand
GGTGAGCGGATGTATCGGACGGGGGACTTGGCGCGGTGGACGGCGGAGGGCCGGCTGGTGTTCGCGGGGCGGGCGGATGATCAGGTGAAGGTGCGGGGGCACCGGATCGAGCCGGGTGAGGTCGCCGGGGTGCTGACGGCGCATCCCGGGGTGGCCCAGGCCGCGGTCGTCGCCCGTGAGGACACTCCCGGAGACACCCGGCTGACCGCCTACATCGTCCCCGAAACCACCACCACCGACCCGGCCACAGCAACCATCGACCCCAGCCGGCACGACACCACCGTCCCCGACACCACAACCCTGACCGCCGACCTGCGAGCCCACACCGCCGCCCACCTGCCCGCCTACATGATCCCCGCAGCCTTCGTCGCCCTGCCCGAACTCCCCCTGACCATCAACGGCAAACTCAACCGAGCCGCACTCCCCACCCCCGAATACGCGGTGCTCGACAGCGGGCGTGCCCCTGTGTCGGTGGCCGAGGAACTGATGTGTCAGGTGTTTGGTGAGGTGCTGAGTCTGGAGCGGGTGGGGGTTGAGCAGGACTTCTTCGAGCTGGGTGGGCATTCGTTGCTGGCGATGCGGTTGGTGTCGCGGTTGAGGGTGGTGTTCGGGGTTGAGGTGGGTGTCCGGGTGCTGTTCGAGGCGTCGACGCCGGCAGCGTTGGCGGCGCGGATTGCGGGTGCGGATGCGGCGCGGGTGAGTCTGACGCGGTGGGAGCGGCCTGAGCGGGTGCCGTTGTCGTTTGCTCAGCGGCGGTTGTGGTTCCTGGCGCAGTTGGAGGGGCCGAGTGCGACGTACAACATCCCGATCGCCCTCCGTCTGGAGGGTGCGCTGGACGTGAACGCGTTGCGGGCGGCGTTCGGTGACCTCCTGGGGCGGCATGAGGTGCTGCGCACGGTCTTCCCGGTGGTGGACGGGGAGCCGTATCAGCAGGTTCTGACTGTCGGTGAGCTGGGTGAGGTGCTGCGGGTCGCGCGGGTGGCCGAGGGTGAGGTGGCAGCCCTGGTGGCGCAGGAGACCGGGCACGGTTTCGACCTCGGCGTCGAGGTGCCGCTGCGGGCGCTCCTGCTCGAGACCGGCGTGGATGTGCACGTCTTGGTGGTGGTGGTGCATCACATCGCGGGGGATGGATGGTCCATGGGCCCCCTGGCCGAGGACATCTCGGTGGCGTATGCGGCACGATGTGCGGGGGAGGCTCCAGGCTGGGAGCCGTTGCCAGTGCAGTACGCGGACTACACGCTGTGGCAGCGGGAGCTGCTGGGCGATGAGGGTGACCCGGACAGCGTGCTCGCCGAACAGGTGGGCTTCTGGCGTGACGCGCTGGCCGGGGCACCGCAGGAGTTGGCGCTGCCGGTGGATCGGCCGCGGCCGGCAGCCGCGTCGCACCGGGGCCATACGGCGTCGCTGATGGTCCCGGCGGAGGTGCACGCGCAGCTGACGGCGCTGGCGAGAGAACAGGGGGTGACCCTGTTCATGGTGGTGCAAGCCGCGCTGGCCGTGCTCCTGTCGAAGCTGGGTGCGGGCGAGGACATTCCCGTCGGTACGGCGGTGGCCGGCCGCACGGACCAGGCCCTCGACGATCTCGTCGGGTTCTTCGTCAACACGCTGGTGCTGCGTACCGATGTGTCGGGGGACCCGACCTTCGGTGAGTTGCTGGAGCGCGTGCGGGAGACGAGCCTGGCGGCGCTGGAGCACCAGGAGGTGCCGTTCGAGCGGTTGGTGGAGGTGCTGGCACCGGACCGCTCGCTGGCGCGGCATCCGCTGTTCCAGGTCATGCTCACCCTCCAGAATCAGGGCCAAGCCAGGCTGGACCTCCCAGGCCTGCGGGTGGCGCCGGTGTCAGGCGGTCTGCGGGTGGCGAAGTTCGATCTTGATGTGTCGTTGGGTGAGGTGACTGACGGTGAGGGCCGTCCGGTGGGGTTGCGGGGGTCGGTTACCGGGGCGGCGGATCTGTTCGACGCGGGGACCGTGGAAGCGGTCGCTGAGCGCTTGGTGAAGGTCCTGTCGCTGGTGGCCGCGGATCCGCGGGCTCGGGTGGGGCAGGTCCAGGTGCTGTCGGAGGCGGAACGGCGCCAGGTGGTGACCGACTGGAACGACACCGCCGTACCAAAGCCGGAGACGACCTTGCTGGCGCTGTTCGAGGATCAGGTGCTGCGGGACCCGAGCGCTGTCGCGGTCGTGTATGAAGATGAACGTGTCTCGTATGGGGAGTTGGATGAGCGGGCGAGCCGGCTGGCAGGGGTGCTGGCCGGGCGGGGTGTGGGGCCGGAGTCGGTGGCGGCGGTCATGCTGGAGCGGTCGGTCGAGCTGGTAGTGACTTTGCTGGCGGTGTGGAAGGCCGGTGCTGCCTATCTCCCCGTCGATCCGGACCACCCCTCGGAACGGCTCGCGTTCACGCTGACCGACGGCCGTCCGTCCTGCGTGCTCACGACGCGTGCGCACGCTGGTGAACTTCCGGTAGACCTGACCGTCCCCGTGCTTGCCGTCGACGAGGCGGAGCCGGCTGGGAGCGATACAGCGCCGGCCACGGCCGGGACGCGTCCGGTCCTGACGGCCGGTCATGCGGCGTACGTGATGTACACCTCCGGATCGACGGGGCGGCCGAAGGGCGTGGTGGTCACCCACGGCGGCCTCGCCAACCACCTCCTCTGGGCACAGCGGGTGTTCGGGCTGGAGGCGTCGGACCGAGTGCTCCACAAGACACCGTTCGGGTTCGACGCGTCGGTCTGGGAGTTGTGGTGGCCGTTGATGTCCGGTGCGGCGCTGGTGATCGCCGCACCGGCGGCACACCGTGATCCGGCCTACCTGGTGGAGCTGATACGGCGTGAGGAAGTCACCGCCGCACACTTCGTGCCTTCGCAGTTGTCGTTGTTGGTCGCCGAGTCCGCCGCGGTCGATTGCACGAGCCTGCGGATGCTGTTCAGCGGCGGTGAGGCGCTGACGGGCGCTCTGCATCAGCGGGCTACGAGCCTGTTGGACGTGGAGTTGCACAACGTCTACGGGCTGACGGAGACCACGGTCGACTCGACGTCATGGCACGACGGTACGAGTGAGGTGGCAGGTGGGAATGTTCCGATCGGCCGACCGGTCGACAACACTCGTGTCCATGTCCTGGACCGGTTCCTTGCGCCGGTGCCGCCGGGTGTGGCGGGGGAGCTGTATGTGGCCGGCACGGGCCTTGCCCGCGGCTACCACGAGCGACCGGGGCTGACGGCGGAGCGGTTCGTGGCGTGCCCGTTCGGTGGTTCGGGTGAGCGGATGTACCGGACCGGTGACCTGGCGCGGTGGACGGCGGACGGGCAGCTGATGTTCGTGGGCCGTGCGGACGATCAGGTGAAGGTCCGTGGCTTCCGGGTCGAGCCGGGTGAGGTCGAGGCCGTCTTGGTGGCACATCCCGAGGTGGCTCGAGCGGTGGTGGTCGCCCGCGAGGACACCCAGGGTGATGAGCGCCTCGTCGCGTACGTCGTGCCCGAGGGTGAGGGTGGATGGGGCGACGAACTGTCCGGCGCAGTTCGTGCCTTTGGGGGCGCGCGGTTGCCGGAGTACATGGTGCCCTCTGCCGTCGTGGTGCTCGACCGGCTGCCGTTGTCGGTCAACGGAAAGCTGGACCGGGCAGCCCTCCCCGCCCCGGAATATTCGTCTGTTGGCGGCCGGGGTCCTGCCACGGTGGCTGAAGAGCTGGTGTGTCAGGTGTTCGCGGAGGTCCTGGGCGTCGACCGTGTAGGGGTGGAGGACAACTTCTTCGAGCTGGGCGGGCACTCCTTGCTCGCGGTGTCGTTGGTGCAGCGGTTGCGTGAGCGTGGGTTCGGGGTGTCGGTGCGGGTGCTGTTCGAGGCGCCGACGCCGGCGGCGTTGGCTGCTGCGGGCAGTGGCGGGGGCGTGGTGGAGGTGCCTGCGAACGGGATCCCGGCGCAGGGTGTGGAGGTGATTACGCCGGAGATGCTGCCGTTGGTGGAGCTGACGGCCGCGCAGATCGACCTGGTGTGCGCGTCCGTCGAGGGCGGCGCGGCGAACATCGCCGATGTGTATCCGCTGGCGCCGTTGCAGGAGGGCATCTTCTTCCACCACTTGCTCACCGGACCGGGTGAGGCGGACGTGTACCTCGTGCCGATGATGCTCGGCTTCGACAGCCGTGAGCGGCTGGACGGGTTCCTGGCGGCCTTGCAGCGGGTCGTGGACCGGCACGACATCTACCGCACCGGGCTGGTGTGGGAGGCGTTGCCCGAGCCTGTGCAGGTGGTCCGGAAACGTGCGACCGTCCCGGTCACCGAGGTCGCCCTGACCGGGGACGGTGATGACCCGCAGGCTGAGCTGCTCGCGCTCGCCGGACGCTGGATGGACCTGCGACGGGCACCGCTGCTGCGCGTACACGTGGCGGCCGAGCCGGGCAGCGAGCGGTGGCTCGGGTTGGTGCAGGTGCACCACCTGCTCCAGGACCACACCGCATTGCAGGTGGTGCTGGGCGAGGTCGCGGCGTTCATGGCCGGGCGCAGCGATGCTCTCCCTGAGCCGCTGCCGTTCCGTGACTTCGTGGCCCAGGCCCGGCTGGGGGTCTCCCGCGCCGAGCACGAGGAGTTCTTCGCCGAACTGCTGAGGGACGTGACGGAGCCGACGCTGCCGTTCGGCCTGGCCGACACGCGCGGCGACGGCACGGGTGTGCAGCAGGCGCGGCTGCGGGTGGATGACGGACTGGGAGAGCGAGTGCGGGAGCAGGCCCGTCGCCTGGGAGTGAGTCCGGCGACGTTGTTCCATGTGGCGTATGCGCGGGTGGTGGCGAGTCTGGCGGGGCGGTCGGATGTGGTGTTCGGGACGGTGTTGCTGGGGCGGATGAACTCCGGGCGGGGTGCGGACCGGATTCCGGGACCGTTCATGAACACCCTTCCCGTGCGGGTGAACATGGCAGGTCTTGATGCGGTGGGTGCGGTGCGGTCGATGCAGGCGCAGTTGGCCGGCCTGCTGGTGCACGAGCACGCCCCGCTCGCCCTGGCGCAGAAGGCCAGTGGCGTCCCCGCCGCAGCCCCGCTCTTCACATCTCTGCTCAACTACCGTCATGGCGGTCAGCCTCGCCGGGATGGCGGGGGTGGTGGCAGGGGTGGTGGCCTTGCCGGGGTGGCGATGCTGTCGACCGAAGACCGGACGAACTATCCGCTGTCGATGTCGGTGGATGATCTGGGGACCGCGTTCGGGCTGACGGCTGACGCGGTGGCGCCGGGGGATCCGGAGCTGGTGTGCGCGCTGCTGCAGAACGCTGCCGAATGCCTGGTCGAGGCGCTGGAGAGTGCACCGGAGACACCTCTGGGTGAGGTCGCCGTGATGTCACCGCTCGTTCGCGAGCGGATGGTCGTGGAGTGGAATGATGCGCCTGTGGTGGGGGTGGTGGGTTCGGTGGTGGAGTTGTTTGGGGAGTGGGTGGTGCGGGATCCGGGTGCGGTGGCGGTGGT
>NZ_JBVJPF010000019.1:0-8423 GCF_055582785.1 Streptomyces sp. NPDC107500 | reverse complement strand
GTCTCCTCGGACACCACCCGATCCGTGTCGTTCCACTCCACCAACACCCGATCACGACCCGACGACGCCAACACCTCCACCCCACGCAACGGGGTGTCAGAACCGGCCGCGATTTCGTCAGTGAGGTGGTCGATCACCGTATGCAGCAACTGGCACACGAGATTCGGGTCTTCCGGAGCAACCACGTCGGTCGTGATGGCGAACCCGGTCCCCAAGTCATCCACCGACACGGCAAGCGGATAGTTGGTGGACTCCCGGCTGTAGACCATCTCCACACCATTGAGCTGGTGCCGACCCTCGTCAGAAGACAGCTCGGCCCGTTGACGACCGTGGCGGTAGTTGAGCAAGGAGGTGAACAACGGCGCCGAGGCCGAGGCAGCACTTGCCTTCTGCGCAAGTGCGAGCGGGGCGTGCTCGTGCACCAGCAGGCCGGCCAGCTGAGCTTGCATCGCCCGCACCGCACTCACGACGCCCAGGGCCGCCACGTCCATTCGCACCGGAAGCGTGTTCATGAACGGACCAGGCACCCACTCCGCACCAGCTCCGGCGTGCATCCGGCCCAGCAGTACGGTCCCGAACACCACGTCCGTCCGGCCGGCGAGGCTCGCCAGCACCCGCGCCCACGCCACGTGGAACAACGTCGCCGGGCTCACCCCGATCGTGCGCGCCCCCTCGCGTACTCGCGCTGCCAGCCCGTCATCCACCCGCAGTCGCGCCGACCGGACACCGGCGCCGTCACCATGGGCGTCGGCCAGGCCGAACGGCAGCGTCGGTTCCGTCACGTCACCCAGTAGCTGGGCGAAGTACGCCTCGTGCTCCGCGCGGGACACGCCCAGCCGCGCCTGGGCGACGAAGTCCCGGAAAGGCAGCGGTACGGGCAACTGGTCCCCACGCCCCTCCATCAACGCCCCGACCTCGCCCAGCACCACGTCCAACGCCGTGTGATCCTGCAACAGGTGATGCACCTGGACCAACGCGAGCCACCGTTCCGTTCCAGGATCCGCAGCTACGTTCACCCGCACCAATGGCGCCTGTCCGACATCCATCCACCGTCCGGCGACGGCCAGTAGTTCATCGACGGGATCCCCGTCCGGCGACAGCCTCACCTCGGTCACGAGAACGACGGCACGCCGCCAGACCACCTGCACAGGCTCGGGCAGTCCTTCCCAGATCACCGCGGTGCGATAGATGTCATGCCGGTCCACCACCTGCTGCAACGCTGCCAGGAACCCGTCCAGCCGCTCACGGTTGTCAAAGCCCAGCACCATCGGCACCAGATACGCATCCGCCTCACCCGGCTCGGCCAGCAGATGATGGAAGAAGATGCCCTCCTGCAACGGCGCCAGCGGGTACACGTCCGCCACGTTCGCGGCACCGCCTTCGACGGAGTCACAGACCAAGTCGACCTGCGCCTGCGTCAGCTCGACCAACGGCAGCATCTCCGGCGTGACCACCTCCGCGTCCTCCGGAATCCCGTTCGGAGGCACCTCCACCACACTTGCACCGCCGCCGGCAGCTGCCAGCGCCGCCGGTGTCGGCGCCTCGAACAGCACCCGCACGGACACGCCGAGCCCGCGCTCGCGCAGCCGGGACGCCAGGGTCACCGCCAGCAGGGAGTGTCCGCCCAGCTCGAAGAAGTTGTCCTCCGCCCCCACCCGCTCCACACCCAGGACATCCGCGAACACCTGACACACCAGCTCTTCGAGGACCGTCGAGGGCCCCCGCCCGCCGGCCGACGAATGCTCGGGGACAGGCAAAGCGGCCCGGTCCACCTTCCCGTTCGCCGTCAACGGCATCTCGTCCAGCACCACGACCGCCGACGGCACCATGTAGTCCGGCAGCCGCTGCCCCACGAACGCACGCACCTCTGCCGTCAGGCCGTCATCCTCGTCGCCTCCGCGGTGGGCGGCGACGTAGGCCACCAGGCGTTTGTCTCCGGGTACGTCCTCACGGACCAGTACCACCGCGCGGTCCACCGCGGGATGCGCCGCCAGTACGGTCTCGATCTCACCCGGCTCGATACGGTAGCCACGCAGCTTCACCTGATCATCCGCACGGCCCACGAACACCAGCTGCCCGTCCACCGTCCACCGGACCAGATCCCCCGTCCGGTACATCCGCTCACCCGGACCCCCGTACGGGCACGCCACGAAACGCTCCCCGGTCAGGCCCGGGCGCTGGTGATATCCGCGGGCCAGCTGCATCCCCGCCACATACAACTCACCCACCACCCCCGGCGCCACCGGCTCCAGGAACCGGTCCAGCACGAACGTCCTCGTCGTCGCAAACGACCGCCCGATCGGAACCGAACCCACGCTTCCGTCGCCCTCACCCACACCAATCACGTAATGCGCCGAACCGACCGTCCCCTCCGTCGGACCGTAGTGATTGACCACATCGACGTCCGGATGCGCATCGCGCCACCGCTGCACCGCATCCCAACCAAGGGCCTCGCCGCCCACCATCAACTGACCCGTCGGAGCACACTCCTCAGGCAACGCCTCCAGCAACGGCAGATGACTCGGCGTCACCTTCAGAAAGCCCAGACGGCGCCCGCCCAGCACCGCCGGCAGACCCTCATCCAGACCGGACACGAACACACATCCACCCGACACCAACGCCGCATACAACCCCGTCACACCCAGATCAAACGACACCGACCCATGCAGCAGACTGCTCTCCCGCACCCCCGGATACGCCTCCACACACCAGGCCACATAACTGGCCAGCGCCCCGTGCGACACCACCACGCCCTTCGGCCGACCCGTCGACCCCGACGTGTAAATCACATACGCCGCATGCCCCGGCCCCACCACGACCCCAGCCGACTCCACCGGCCCGTCACCCACCGCCTCATCCACCAGCACCGCCAGACCCTCCGGCAACCCACCCGCCAACCCCGCACTGGTCACCACACACACCGGGTCCGCGTCCTCGAGCAGCCAGGTCACGCGTTCCGCCGGCGCCTCCGGATCCACCGGCAGATACGCACCACCGGCCTTCCACACCGCCAGCAACGCCACCACCGCATCAACCGACCGCTCCAGCATGACCGCCACCACCGACTCCGGCCCCACACCACGCCCCGTCAGCACCCCCGCCAACCGAGACGCCCGCTCATCCAACTCCCCATACGACAACGCCACCCCACCACCCACCACCGCAGGCGCATCCGGAGTCCGCGCAACCTGCTCCCCGAACAACCCCGGCACCACACCCGACACCCCCACCACACCCGACTCATTCCACCCAACCAACACCCGCCCCCGCTCACCCTCCGACAACACCTCAATCTCTCCCACCCGCACATCCCCCGCCACCACCGACAACACCCGCACCAACCGCTCAGCAAACACCCCCACACTCACCTCATCGAACAGATCCACCGACCCCGTAACCGACCCCCGCAACCCACCAGGACAGCCATCAATCGTGGTCTCCCTCAGGGTCAGGCTCATGTCGAACCGCGACGCCACCTGCCCGAAGGGAACTGCCAAAGCCCGCACACCGTCCAGCTCAATGCTGGGTTCGGCGTTGTTTTCGAGAGTGAGCATGACCTGGAACAGCGGATGCCGGGCCAGCGAACGGTCCGGCGCCAGCACCTCCACCAACCGCTCGAACGGCACCTCCTGATGCTCCAGCGCCGCCAAGCTCGTCTCCCGCACCCGCTCCAGCAACTCACCGAAAGTCGGATCCCCCGACACATCCGTACGCAGCACCAGGGTGTTGACGAAGAAGCCGACGAGGTCGTCGAGGGCCTGGTCGGTGCGCCCGGCCACCGCCGTACCGACGGGAATGTCCTCGCCCGCACCCAGCTTCGACAGGAGCACGGCCAGCGCGGCCTGCACCACCATGAACAGGGTCACGCCCTGCTCCCGCGCCAACGCGGCCAGCCGAGCATGCACCTCCGCCGGGACTTCAAGGGCAACCGTGTGACCCTGGTGCGACGCGGCTGCCGGCCGCGGCCGATCCACCGGCAGCGCCAACTCCTGCGGCGCCCCGGCCAACGCGTCACGCCAGAAACCCACCTGCCCGGCCAGCACACTGTCCGGGTCACCCTCATCACCCAGCAGCTCCCGCTGCCACAGCGTGTAGTCCGCGTACTGCACCGGCAACGGCTCCCAGCCAGGCGCACGACCATCACACCGTGCCGCATACGCCACCGAGATGTCCTCGGCCAGGGGGCCCATGGACCATCCATCCCCCGCGACGTGATGCACCACCACCACCAAGACGTGCACATCCACACCGGTCTCCAGCAGCAGCGCCCGCAACGGCACCTCAACCCCGAGGTCGAACCCATGCCCGGTCTCCTGCGCCACCAGGTCCGCCACCTCACCCTCGACCACCCGCGCGACCCGCAGCACCTCACCCAGCTCACCGACAGTCAGAACCTGCTGATACGGCTCCCCGTCCACCACCGGGAACACCGTCCGCAGCACCTCATGCCGCCCCAGCACATCACCGAATGCCGCCCGCAACGCGTTCACGTCCAGCGCACCCTCCAGACGGAGGGCGATCGGGATGTTGTACGTCGCACTCGGCCCCTCCAACTGCGCCAGGAACCACAACCGCCGCTGAGCAAACGACAACGGCACCCGCTCAGGCCGCTCCCACCGCGCCAACCCCACCCGCGCCGCATCCGCACCCGCAATCCGCGCCGCCAACCCCGCCGGCGTCGACGCCTCGAACAACTCCCGCACACCCACCTCAACCCCGAACACCACCCTCAACCGCGACACCAACCGCATCGCCAGCAACGAATGCCCACCCAGCTCGAAGAAGTCCTGCTCAACCCCCACCCGGTCGGCGCCCAGGACCTCCGCGAACACCTGACACACCAGTTCCTCAGCCACCGTGGCAGGACCCCGCCCACCAGCAGACGCATACTCCGGCGCCGGCAGCGCGGAACGGTCCAGCTTCCCGTTCACCGACAACGGCAGCCCGTCGAGCACCACCACTGCCGACGGCACCATGTACTCCGGCAGCCGCTCGGCCACAAGACTCCGCAAACCGTCACCCACAACGGCATCGCCCTCGGGCACGACGTAGGCGACCAGGCGCTTGTCACCCGGCACGTCCTGACGCGCGACCACCACCGCCTGACCCACCCCGGGATGGGCCGCCAGGACCGCCTCGACCTCGGCCGGCTCCACCCGGAACCCACGGACCTTGACCTGGTCGTCCGCACGGCCGACAAATGCCAGCTGCCCGTCCGCGGTCCACCGCGCCAGGTCACCGGTCCGGTACATCCGCTCACCCGAATCACCAAACGGGCACGCCACGAACCGTTCCCCCGTCAGGCCCGGACGCCGGTGATACCCACGAGCCAGCTGCACGCCGGCGACGTAGAGTTCCCCGGCCACCCCGGGCGGCACCGGCTCCAGGAACCGGTCCAGCACAAACACCCGCGCATTCGCCACCGGCCCGCCCACCGGCGGCACACCCACCCCACCCTCAAGCACCCGCCCGGCAGTGACCATCACCGTCGCCTCCGTCGGCCCGTACGTGTTCACCAACACCCGGCCATCCGCCGCCCACACCCGCGCCACCTCAGCCGACAGGAGCTCACCACCCACCAGCACCCGCGCCAGCCCAGGCACCGTCTCCGGGTCGACCACACCCAGGAGGGACGGCACCACGCTCGCGACCTCCACTGCCTCCCGCACCACCACATCAGCCAGCAACCCCACATCCGCCCGCTCCGCCTCCGACGCCACCACCAGACGACCACCCGACGCCAACGTCACCGCAACATCCAGCACCGAACCGTCAAAACCAAACGACGCAAACTGCAACACCCCCACACCAGGCCCCACGCCCAGCACCGGACCCAGAGCCGCCACCAAACCCACCACCGCACCCCGAGACACCACCACACCCTTCGGCACCCCCGACGACCCCGACGTAAACATCACATACGCCGCACCACCCAGCCCAGCACTCACAGGGTCCGCCACCGGCGCGGAATCCAGCCCGGGATCGTCCAGACACACCACCGGCACACCCAGACCGTCGGGCAGCCGACCAGCCAGAGCGCTGTCGGTCACCACACAGACCGGCCCCGCCTCCGCCAGCACCACACCCACCCGCTCCACCGGATACAACGGATCAACAAACACATACGCACCCCCCGCCTTCCACACCCCCAACAACGCCACCACCACATCCACCGACCGCTCCAACACCACCCCCACCACCGACTCAACCCCCACACCCCGCCCCACCAGCACACTCGCCAACCGACCAGAACGCTCATCCAACTCCCCATAAGTCAGCGACTCCCCACCACACACCACCGCCACCGCACCCCGATCCCGCACCACCTGCTCCGCGAACAGCTCCACCCACGACGCCTCAGGCACCGGCTCGACAGCGGCATTCCACCCCGCCACCACCTCATACCGCTCCGTCTCCGACAACACCTCAACCCGCCCCACCCGGACCTGCGGATCCGCGGCCACCAGCGACAGAACCCTCACCAACCACCGACCAACCCGCTCCACCGTGCCCGCATCAAACAAATCCACCGACCCCGTAACCGACCCCCGCAACCCACCAGGACGACCCTCCCCATCAACCACCTCACTCAACGACACATCGAGATCGAACTTTGCCGCCGCCAGCTGAACCCCAACCGGCGCCACTCGCACACCCGGCAACTCCAGAGCCGCCCCATCCACGTTCTGGAGAGTGAGCATGACCTGGAACAGCGGATGCCGCGCCAGCGAACGATCCGGCTCCAGCACCTCCACCAACCGCTCGAACGGCACCTCCTGATGCTCGAACGCCGCCAAACTCCCCTCCCGCACCCGCTCCAGCAACTCCCCGAAGGTCGGGTCCCCCGACACATCCGTACGCAGCACCAGCGTGTTGACAAAGAACCCGACGAGGTCGTCGAGGGCCTGGTCGGTACGCCCGGCCACCGCCGTCCCGACAGGAATGTCCTCGCCGGCGCCCAACTTCGACAGGAGCACCGCCAGTGCGGCCTGCACCACCATGAACAGAGTGACGCCCTGCTCCCGCGCCAACGCCGTCAGCTGCGCGTGCACCTCCGCCGGAACGACAACCGGCACCGTATGACCATGGTGCGACGCGGCTGCCGGTCGCGGCCGATCCACCGGCAACGCCAACTCCTGCGGGGCCCCGGCCAACGCGTCACGCCAGTAGGCCACCTGTCCGGCGAGCACGCTGTCCGGGTCACCCTCATCACCCAACAGCTCCCGCTGCCACAGCGCGTAGTCCGCGTACTGCACCGGCAACGGCTCCCACCCCGGAACCTCACCCGCGCACCGCGCCGCATACGCCACCGAGATGTCCCGCCCCAACGGCCCCATCGACCACCCATCCCCCGCAACGTGATGCACCACCACCACCAACACATACACACCTACACCGATCTCAACCAACAAGGACCGCAACGGCACCTCAACCCCGAGGTCGAACCCATGCCCGGTCTCCTGCGCCACCAGGTCCGCCACCTCACCCTCGGCCACCCGCGCGACCCGCAGCACCTCCCCCAGCTCACCGACAGTCAGAACCTCCTGATACGGCTCCCCGTCCACCACCGGGAACACCGTCCTCAACACCTCATGCCGCCCCAGCACATCACCGAACGCAGCCCGCAACGCGACTACATCCAGCGCACCCTCCAACCGCAACGCAACCGGCATGTTGTACGTCGCGCTCGGCCCCTCCAACTGCGCCAAGAACCACAACCGCCGCTGAGCAAACGACAACGGCACCCGCGCAGGACGCTCCCACCGCGTCAGACTCACCCGCGCCGGAGCTGCCTCCGCGATCCGGAGCGCCAGCCTGGCTGGGGTCGGAACCTCGAACAGGAGCCAGATGCCCGCCTCGACACCCAGCCTCGAACGGATGCGGCTCACCAATCGCGTGACGAGGAGGGAGTGGCCCCCCAGTTCGAAGAAGTCGTCGTCGGGGCCCACCGTGTCCAGGCCAAGGACGTCGGCGAAGATCTCGCAGAGGATCCGCTCCTCCTCCGTGGTGGCCTCACGCCCCTCTCCGGCCGTCCCGTATTCCGGCGCCGGCAACGCCGCTCGGTCCACCTTTCCATTCACGGTCAGCGGCAGCCTTGTCAGCTCGACCACCACCGCGGGAACCATGTACTCCGGCAGTTCTTCGCCGACAAAGCCACGCAACTCGGCACTGAGCCGGCCGTCCACACCACCCGCGCCCAAGACCTCGTCCGGGCCTGCGCCCTCGCCCTCCCTCGCGCCCTCGGGCACGACGTAGGCGACCAGACGCTTGTCCCCCGGCGCATCCTCACGCGCGACCACCACCGCCTGGCTCACCTCGGGATGCGCCGCCAGCACCGCCTCCACCTCACCCGGCTCCACCCGGAAGCCCCGCACCTTCACCTGATCATCCGCACGCCCCACGAACATGAGCTGCCCGTCCGC
>NZ_JBVJPF010000018.1:0-8528 GCF_055582785.1 Streptomyces sp. NPDC107500 | reverse complement strand
ACCACCGCCACCGCACCCGGATCCCGCACCACCCACTCCCCAAACAACTCCACCACCGAACCCACCACCCCCACCACAGGCGCATCATTCCACTCACGCAGGATCTGCTGCCGCTCACCATCAGGCAGCACTTGCACCGCGCCGAGCGACATTCCTGACGCCTGCTCCAGCGCCTCCACCAAGCCCTCGGCAGCGTTCTGCAACAGCGCGCACACCAGCTCCGGATCCCCCGGCGCCACCGCGTCAGCCGTCAGCCCGAACGCGGTCCCCAGATCATCCACCGACACCGACAGCGGATAGTTCGTCCGGTCCTCCGTCGACAACATCGCGACCCCGGCAAGACCGCCACTCCTCCCCCCACCCCCGCCGTCCCGGCGAGGCTCACCGCCATGACGATAGTTGAGCAGGGACGTGAACAACGGAGCCGAAGCCGGTACCGCACTGCCCCTCTGCGCCACGGCGAGCGGGGCGTGCTCGTGCACCAGCAGGCCGGCCAACTGCGCCTGCATCGACCGCACCGCACCCACCACATCAAGACCCGCCATGTCCACCCGCACCGGAAGGGTGTTCATGAACGGACCCGGAATCCGGTCCGCACCCCGCCCGGAGTTCATCCGGCCCAGCAACACCGTCCCGAACACCACATCCGACCGGCCCGCCAGACTCGCCACCACCCGCGCATACGCCACATGGAACAACGTCGCCGGACTCACTCCGAGACGGCGGGCCTGCTCCCGGATGCGCCCCGCCACGGAGTCGTCCACCCTCAACCGCGCCGACTTCACCGTCGACCCGTCCCCATGAGTGTCAACCAGGCCGAACGGCAGCGTCGGCTCCGTCACATCACCCAACAGGCCCGAGAAGTACTCCTCATGCTCCGCGCGCGAGACCCCCAGCCGGGCCTGGGCCACGAAATCACGGAAGGGCAGCGGCACCGGCAACTCGTCCCCGCGTCCGGCCATGAACGCCCCGACCTCACCCAGCACCACCTCAAGCGCCGTATGGTCCTGCAACAGGTGATGGACCTGCACCAACGCCACCCACCGATCCGGCCTCCCCGGCTCGGCCGCCACGTGCACCCGCAACAGCGGTGCCTGCCGCAGGTCCATCCATCGACCGGCTACCGCCAGCAGCTCAGCCTTCGCATCTCCGCCGTCGGACAACGACACCTCGGTGACCGGGATAACCGCACGCTTCCGGACCACCTGCAACGGCTCCGGCAGCCCCTCCCACACGAGCCCGGTGCGGTAGATGTCGTGCCGGTCCACCACTCGCTGCAACGCCGCCAGGAACCCGTCCAGCCGCTCACGGCTGTCGAAGCCCAGCATCATCGGCACCAAGTAGACGTCTGCCGTATCGACCCCGGCCAGCAGGTGGTGGAACAGGATGCCTTCCTGCAAAGGTGCCAGCGGATAGACGTCGGCGATGTTCGCCGCCCCACCGTCGACGGACTCGCAGACCAGGTCGATCTGCGCGGCCGTCAGCTCCACCAACGGCAGCATCTCCGGCGTAATCACCTCCACACCCTGCGCCGGGATCCCGTTCGCAGGGACCTCCACCACGCCCCCGCCACTGCCCGCGGCGGCCAACGCCGCCGGCGTCGGCGCCTCGAACAGCACCCGCACCGACACCCCGAACCCACGCTCACGCAACCGCTGCACCAACGACACCGCCAGCAAGGAGTGCCCGCCCAGCTCGAAGAAGTTGTCCTCCACCCCTACACGGTCGACGCCCAGGACATCCGCGAACACCTGACACACCAGTTCCTCAGCCACCGTGGCAGGACCCCGGCCGCCAGCAGACGAATATTCCGGCGCCGGCAGCGCGGAACGGTCCAGCTTCCCGTTCACCGACAACGGCAACTCATCCAGCACCACCACCGCCGACGGCACCATGTACTCCGGCAACCGCGCGCCCGCAAAACTCCGCAAGTCACCATCCAGCGGGCCCTCCCCCTCGGGCACCACGTAGGCGACCAGGCGCTTGTCACCCGGCACGTCCTCACGCGCGACCACCACCGCCTGCCCCACCCCGGGATGCGCCGCCAGGACCGCCTCGACCTCGGCCGGCTCCACCCGGAACCCACGCACCTTCACCTGATCATCCGCACGGCCCACGAACATCAACTGCCCGTCCGCACTCCACCGCGCCAGGTCACCGGTCCGGTACATCCGCTCACCCGCACCACCGAACGGACACGCCACGAACCGTTCCCCGGTCAGCGATGGACGCTGGTGATACCCACGAGCCAACTGCACGCCGGCGACGTAGAGTTCCCCGGCCACCCCGGGCGGCACCGGCTCCAGGAACCGGTCCAGCACAAACACCCGCGCATTCGCCACCGGCCCACCCACCGACGGCACACCCAGCCCACCCTCAAGCACCCGCCCGGCAGTGACCATCACCGTCGCCTCCGTCGGCCCGTACGTGTTCACCAACACCCGGCCATCCGCCGCCCACACCCGCGCCACCTCAGCCGACAGGAGTTCACCACCCACCAGCACCCGCGCCAGCCCGGGCACCCCCGCCGGGTCCACCACACCCAACAGGGACGGCACCACACTCGCCACCTCCACCCCCTCCCGCACCACCACATCAGCCAGCAACCCCACATCCGCCCGCTCCGCCTCCGACGCCACCACCAGACGACCACCCGACGCCAACGTCACCGCAACATCCAGCACCGAACCGTCAAAGCCAAACGACGCAAACTGCAAGACGCCCACGCCGGGCCCCACGCCCAGCACCGGACCCAGAGCCGCCACCAAACCCACCACCGCACCCCGAGACACCACCACACCCTTCGGCACCCCCGACGACCCCGACGTAAACATCACATACGCCGCACCACCCAGCCCAGCACTCACAGGGTCCGCCACCGCAGCGGACTCCACCCCCGGATCGTCCAGACACACCACCGGCACACCCAGACCATCCGGCAGCCCACCAGCCAGAGCGCTGTCGGTCACCACACAGACCGGCCCCGCCTCCGCCAGCACCACACCCACCCGCTCCACCGGATACAACGGATCAACAAACACATACGCACCCCCCGCCTTCCACACCCCCAACAACGCCACCACCACATCCACCGACCGCTCCAACACCACCCCCACCACCGACTCAACCCCCACACCCCGCCCCACCAGCACACCCGCCAACCGAGACGCCCGCTCATCCAACTCCCCATAAGTCAACGACTCCCCACCACACACCACTGCCACCGCACCCCGATCCCGCACCACCTGCTCCGCGAACAGCTCCACCCACGACGCCTCAGGCACCGGCTCGACAGCGGCATTCCACCCCGCCACCACCTCATACCGCTCCGTCTCCGACAACACCTCAACCCGCCCCACCCGGACCTGCGGATCCGCGGCCACCAGCGACAGGACCCTCACCAACCACCGGCCAACCCGCTCCACCGTCCCCACATCAAACAAATCCACCGACCCCGTAACCGTCCCCCGCAACCCACCAGGACGACCCTCCCCATCCACCACCTCACCCAACGACACGTCGAGATCAAACTTGGCTGCCCCCTGTCCGACAGACGCCGGCGCTACCCGCAGCCCAGGCAGGTCGAGCTTCGCCTGGCCCAGATTCTGTACTGCCAGCATGACCTGGAACAGCGGATGCCGGGCGAGCGAACGGTCCGGTGCCAGCACCTCCACCAACCGCTCGAACGGCACCTCCTGGTGCTCCAGCGCCGCCAAGCTCGTCTCCCGCACGCGCTCCAGCAACTCACCGAAAGTCGGGTCCCCCGACACATCCGTTCGCAGCACCAGGGTGTTGACGAAGAAGCCGACGAGGTCGTCGAGGGCCTGGTCGGTGCGGCCGGCCACCGCCGTACCGACGGGAATGTCCTCGCCCGCACCCAGCTTCGACAGGAGCACGGCCAGCGCTGCCTGCACCACCATGAACAGCGTGACACCCTGCTCCCGAGCCAACGCGGCCAGCCGAGCATGCACCTCCGCCGGGACTTCCAGCGCCACCGTGTGACCCTGGTGCGACGCGGCCGCCGGCCGCGGCCGATCCGCCGGCAACGCCAACTCCTGCGGCGCCCCGGCCAACGCGTCACGCCAGAAGCCCACCTGTCCGGCCAGCACACTGCCCGGGTCACCCTCATCACCCAGCAGCTCCCGCTGCCACAGCGTGTAGTCCGCGTACTGCACTGGCAACGGCTCCCAGCCTGGAGCCTCCCCCGCACACCGTGCCGCATACGCCACCGAGATGTCCTCGGCCAGGGGGCCCATGGACCATCCATCCCCCGCGACGTGATGCACCACCACCACCAAGACGTGCACATCCACACCGATCTCCAGCAGCAGCGCCCGCAACGGCACCTCAACGCCGAGGTCGAACCCATGCACGGTCTCCTGCGCCACCAGGTCCGCCACCTCACCCTCGGCCACCCGCGCGACCCGCAGCACCTCACCCAGCTCACCGACAGGCAGAACCTGCTGATACGGCTCCCCGTCCACCACCGGGAACACCGTCCTCAACACCTCATGCCGCCCCAGGAGGTCACCGAACGCAGCCCGCAACGCGGCCACATCCAGCGCACCCTCCAACCGCAACGCAACCGGCATGTTGTACGTCGCACTCGGCCCCTCCAACTGCGCCAAGAACCACAACCGCCGCTGAGCAAACGACAACGGCACCCGCTCAGGCCGCTCCCACCGCACCAACCCCACCCGCGCGCCATCCGCACCCGCAATCCGCACCGCCAACCCCGCCGGCGTCGGAGCCTCGAACAAGGCCCGCACACCCAGCTCCGCCCCGAACACCGACCTCACCCGCGACACCAACCGCATCGCCAGCAACGAATGCCCACCCAAGTCAAAGAAGCTGTCCTCCACCCCCACTCGTTCAAGGCCGAGGACGTCCGCGAACACACCGCACATCAGCTCTTCGGCCACCGACGCGGGTGCCCGTCCGCCACCGGCCCCCGTGTACTCCGGCGCCGGCAGGGCCGCCCGGTCCACCTTGCCGTTCACCGAGAACGGCAACCCGTCCAGTACCACTACCGCGGACGGCACCAGGTGATCCGGCAACCGCTCACCCACGTACGCGCGCAACCGCACAGACAGGTCGTCACGCACACCGCTGCCACTCCTGGGGACCACATATGCGGTCAGCCGTTTGTCACCGGACGTGTCCTCTCGGGCGATCACCACCGCCTGAGCCACACTCGGATGGGCAGCCAACACCGCCTCGACCTCACCCGGCTCGATCCGGAAACCACGCACCTTGACCTGGTTGTCCGCCCGGCCGATGAACACCAGCTGCCCGTCCTTGGTCCACCGGGCCAGGTCCCCAGTGCGGTACATCCGCTCTCCGGGCGCACCCAGCGGGCACGCCACGAACCGCTCTCCGGTCAGGTCCGGCCGACCGTGATACCCCCGCGCCAGCCCGGTCCCGGCCACGTACAGCTCACCCGCCACCCCGGGCAGAACCGGCGACAGACCTGCGTCGAGCAGGTAGATGCGCGTGTTGTCCATCGGCCGGCCGATCGGCAGCACCGACGGGACCGCATCGGCGTCCCCGACCAGGATCTGGGTAGCGCACAGGGTGATCTCGGTCGGCCCGTACACCTGCCGCACCGCGGCCCCTGGAGCAGCCGCAATCACCGCCGACACCGCTGCCGACGGAACCACGTCCCCACCTGTCAGCACCTCACTCACCCCGGCGAAGCACCCGGGGTCCTCCTCCACCAGCATCCGCAGCAGTCCCGCGGTCACATGCACACGGTCGAGCCCGTACTCCGTCACCAGCGACCGCAGTACTCCTGCGTCCAACTTGCCGGCCGGGGCCAGTACCACCGTTCCCCCGACAGCCAGCGTCACCCATGTCTCAAGCACCGACGCATCGAACTCGTACGGGCCGTGCCCCAACATCCGCCCCGGCTCTCCCCAGCACTGATCCACCACCAGCTCAGCCAGATCCCGCTGGGTCACCACCACCCCCTTCGGCCGCCCCGTCGATCCGGACGTGAACATCACGTATGCCGCCGCTCCGGGCTCAGTCGGCACCGGCACGCCCGTCGGCTCGACCTCGGCCAGTTCCGTGACCACCGCCGGGTCGTCCACCGCCACCACAGGCACCGGCAGAGCAGCAGGCAACCCAGCGGTCAGGCTGCTGACCGTGACCATGCACACGGGCCCGGCCTCCGCCACCAGCAACGCCACGCGCTCTTCCGGATAGGTGGGATTGATGAAGAGATAGGCGCCCCCTGCCTTCCACACCCCAAGCAGCGCCACCACCGCATCAACGGACCGCTCGAACATCACCCCCACCACCGACTCAGAACCCACCCCTCGCGCCCTCAACGCGCCTGCCAGCCGGGACGCCCGCTCATCCAACTCCCCATACGACAACTCCACCTCCCCACACACCACGGCCACGGCACCCGGATCCCGCTCCACCTGCTCCGCGAACAGCTCCACCCACGTCGCATCAGGCACCGGCTGGGCGGTGTCGTTCCAGTCGGTCACCACCTGGTGCCGTTCCGCCTCCGACAGCACCTGGACCTGCCCCACCCGAGCCCGCGGATCCGCGGCCACCAGCGACAGCACCTTCACCAACCGCTCGGCGACCGCGTCCACGGTCCCCGCGTCGAACAGATCCGCCGCCCCGGTAACCGACCCCCGCAACCCCACCGGGCGGCCCTCACCGTCAGTCACCTCACCCAACGACACATCAAGATCGAACTTTGCCACCCGCAGACCGCCTGACACCGGCGCCACCCGCAGGCCCGGGAGGTCCAGCCTGGCTTGGCCCTGATTCTGGAGGGTGAGCATGACCTGGAACAGCGGATGCCGCGCCAGCGAGCGGTCCGGTGCCAGTACCTCCACCAACCGCTCGAAGGGCACCTCCTGGTGCTCCAGCGCCGCCAGGCTCGTCTCCCGCACGCGCTCCAGCAACTCGCCGAAGGTCGGGTACCCCGACACATCGGTACGCAGCACCAGGGTGTTGACGAAGAAGCCGACGAGGTCGTCGAGGGCCTGGTCGGTGCGGCCGGCCACCGCCGTGCCGACGGGAATGTCCTCGCCCGCACCCAGCTTCGACAGGAGCACGGCCAGCGCTGCCTGCACGACCATGAACAGGGTCACGCCCTGTTCCCTCGCCAACGCCGTCAGCTGCGCGTGCACCTCCGCCGGGACCATCAGCGACGCCGTATGGCCCCGGTGCGAAGCCACCGCCGGCCGCACCCGGTCGCCCGGAAGCACGAGCTCCTGCGGTGCCCCGGCCAGCGCGTGCCGCCAGAAGCCCACCTGTTCGGCCAGCACACTCCCCGGATCACCCTCATCACCCAGCAGCTCCCGCTGCCACAGCGCGTAATCCGCGTACTGCACCGGCAACGGCTCCCAACCAGGCGCACGACCATCACACCGCGCGGCGTACGCCACCGAGATGTCCCGCGCCAACGGCCCCATCGACCACCCATCCCCCGCAACGTGATGCACCACCACCACCAACACATGCACATCCACACCGGTCGCGAGCAGCAGCGCCCGCAACGGCACCTCAACCCCGAGATCGAACCCGCGTCCGGTCTCCTCCGCCACCAGACCCGCAATCTCACCCTCTTCAGCCGACACAACCCGCAGCACCTCACCCACCGCCGAAGGCGGCAGCACCTCCTGATACGGCTCCCCGTCCACTACCGGGAACACCGTCCTCAACACCTCATGCCTAGCCACCACATCACCCAGCGCCGCGCTCAACGCAGCGACATCCAGTGCACCCTCCAACCGCAACGCAACCGGCATGTTGTACGTCGCACTCGGCCCCTCCAACTGCGCCAAGAACCACAACCGCCGCTGAGCAAACGACAACGGCACCCGCTCAGGCCGCTCCCACCGCACCAACCCCACCCGCGCGCCATCCGCACCCACGATCCGCGCGGCCAAGCCCGCCGGCGTCGGAGCCTCGAACAAGGCCCGCACGCTCACCTCGACCCCGAACACCGACCGCACCCGCGACACCAAGCGCGTCGCCAACAACGAATGCCCACCCAGCTCGAAGAAGTGGTCCTCCACACCAACCCGCGTCAGCCCCAACAGCTCCGCGAACACACCACACAGGATTTCCTCGACCGCTGTCGTCGGTCCGCGTCCGCCCTCGGCCGTTCCGTACTCCGGGTCGGGCAACGCCGCTCGGTCCACCTTGCCGTTCACCGAGATCGGCAACTCATCCAGCACCATCACCGCCGACGGCACCATGTACTCCGGCAGCCGCCCGCCGGCGAACGCACGTACCTGCCCGGCCAGGTCATCGTCATCATCCGTACCGGCACCGTGAGCGGCGACTACATACGCGATCAGCCGCCTGTCACCGAGGCCGGTCTCGCGTGCGACGACCACCGCCTGGCTCACCTCGGGATGCGCCGCCAGCACCGCCTCCACCTCACCCGGCTCCACCCGGAAACCCCGCACCTTCACCTGATCATCCGCACGCCCCACGAACATGAGCTGCCCGTCCGCACTCCACCGCACCAAATCCCCCGTGCGATACATCCGCCC
>NZ_JBVJPF010000017.1:0-14824 GCF_055582785.1 Streptomyces sp. NPDC107500 | reverse complement strand
CCTTTGTGGCTGGGTTCGTTGAAGTCGAATGTGGGGCATGCGCAGGCGGCTGCGGGTGTGGGTGGGGTCATCAAGATGGTGATGGCTCTGGAGCACGGTGTGCTGCCGAGGACGTTGCATGTGGATGAGCCGTCGTCGCGGGTGGACTGGTCGGCGGGTGCGGTGGAGTTGCTGGCCGAGCAGCGGGAGTGGCCCGAGGTGGGCCGTCCGCGTCGGGCTGGGGTGTCGTCGTTCGGGGTGAGTGGGACGAACGCGCACGTGATCCTGGAGCAGGCACCGGCGGTCGAGTCGGTCGCAGGGCCGGAGGCGGTGCGCGACCTGACCGTCGTCCCGCTGGTCTTCAGCGCCAAGTCGCACGTCGCGTTGGAGGACCAGTCCGCACTTGTGACGCGGCTGCTTGAGTCGGCCGGTGACGTGCGCCCGCTCGATGTGGCTTTCAGCCTGGCCACGGGACGTTCGGTGTTCGAGCACCGGCAGGTCCGGGTCGGCGAGGTCACGGTGGAGGGTGTGGCGTCGCAGTCGTCCGGTCGGACGGTGTTGGTGTTCCCGGGGCAGGGGACGCAGTGGGCGGGGATGGGCCGGGAGTTGCTGGATTCTTCGTCGGTGTTCGCGGCGCGGTTGGGGGAGTGTGCGGCGGCGTTGGAGCCGTTCGTGGACTTCGATCCGGTCGAGGTGTTGCGTTCGGGTGCTGCTCTGGAGCGGGTGGAGGTGATCCAACCGGTCACGTGGGCGGTGATGGTGTCCCTGGCCGACCTGTGGCGCTCGGTGGGTCTGGTGCCGGATGCGGTGGTGGGTCACTCGCAGGGTGAGATCGCCGCGGCGGCCGTCAGCGGTGCGCTCTCGCTGGAGGATGCTGCCCGAGTGGTGGCACTGCGCGCTCAGGTGATCGGCCGTGAGCTGGCCGGTCTGGGCGGTATGGCGTCGATCTCCCTGCCGCGCGCGGACGTGGAAGCACGCCTCGCGGGTTGGGAAGGCCGTCTGGATGTCGCTGCGGTCAACGGCCCGTCCTCCACGGTCGTCGCCGGTGACGCCGACGCGATCGTGGAGTTCGTCGCCGCCTGCCGGGCCGACGAGGTCCGGGCCCGTCAGGTCCCGGTGGACTACGCCTCGCACTCGGCGCACGTGGAGCGGATCGAGGCCGAACTCCTCGACGTGCTCGCCCCGATCACCCCGACTGCTTCGCGGATCCCGTTCTACTCGACCGTCGAGGCGGCCCTCACGGACACGTCGACCCTGGACGCGGGCTACTGGTACCGCAATCTCCGTCACACCGTCCGCTTCGAGGAGACCGTCCGGCTGCTGACCTCGAAGGGCTTCGCGACGTTCGTCGAGTCCAGCGCGCACCCCGTGCTGACGATGGGCGTGCAGGAGACGGCCGATGTCGTCGCCGTGGGTTCGCTGCGCCGTGACGACGGCGGCCTGGCCCGTTTCCTGACCTCGGCCGCCGAACTGTTCGTGCACGGCGCGTCTGTCGACTGGGTGCCCCTCTTCGAAGGCACCGGCGCCCAGCGGGTCGACCTGCCCACCTACCCCTTCCAGCGCCAGCACTACTGGCACGAGCCCCTGGTCTCCGTTGCCGCCCCCACCGCCGCCACGGAAAGCGACGCCTGGCGCTACCGGGTGTCGTGGCAGGGGCTGGCCGGTGACGCGGGCGGTGCGCTCGGCGGGCGTTGGCTGGTCGTGGTGCCGGAGGGTGTGGAGAGTGCCGGGGCCGAGGCCGCGCTGGCCGGTGCCGGTGCGCGGGTCGAGCGGCTGGTGGTGGACGCGGGGAACGTCGAGCGGGGGGAGCTGGCCGCGCGGCTGGCGGCCCACGGCGACCTCGCCGGCATCCTGTCGCTGCTCTCCCTCGACCGTACTCCGGCCGCCGTCTTCGGAACCGCAGCCCTCGTGCAGGCCGCCGCGGACACGGAGACCGGGGCCCGGCTCTGGGCGGCCACCCGCGAAGCCGTGGCCGTCGTGCCGGGCGAGGTTGCGGAGGACGTCGGGGCCCAGATCTGGGCGTTCGCCCGGGTCGCCGCCCTCGAACTCCCGGCCCTGTGGGGCGGTGTGATCGACCTGCCCGCCGAGCCCGACGACCGTGCCTGGCGGCGGCTCGTCGCCGCGCTCGAAGGCCGCGACGGCGAAGACCAGATCGCCGTACGGGCCTCCGGGACGTACGGCCGCCGCGTCAGCCGGGCCGGCACCGCGCCCGTCCGCAGCCCCTACAGTCCGCGCGGCACCGTCCTGGTCACCGGCGGTACCGGTGCCCTCGGTGCCCAGGTCGCCCGCTGGGCGGCCCGGGAGGGGGCCGAGCACCTGGTGCTGACCAGCCGGCGCGGTCCCGACGCCCCCGGAGCCTCCGAACTCGCCGCCGAACTCCGCGCGCTGGGCGCCGAGGTGACGGTCGCCGCCTGCGACGTCGCCGACCGGGACGCGCTCGCCGCACTGCTGGACCGGCACCCGCCCACCGCCGTCTTCCACACCGCCGGCGTCCTCGCCGACGGCCTGATCGGCACCGTCACCGCCGAAGGAATCCGCGACGTCCGCGCCCCCAAGGCCGACGCCGCCCGGCACCTGCACGAGCTGACCTCCGCACGCGGGACGGACCTGGACGCCTTCGTGCTGTTCTCCTCCGTCACCGGAACCTGGGGCAACGGCGGACAGGCCGCCTACGCCGCCGCCAACGCCTCACTCGACGTCCTCGCCGAGCAGCGCCGCGCCCAGGGACTGCCCGCCACCTCCATCGCCTGGGGCCTGTGGGGCGGCGGCGGCATGGCCGAGGGCGCCGGCGAGGAGAGCCTGAACCGCCGGGGCATCAGGCCCATGGACCCGGACAAGGGCATCGAGGCACTGCACCGCGCCCTGGACCACGGTGACGTCTGCGTCACCGTCGTCGACGTCGACTGGGACGACTTCGCACCCCGCACCGGCGCCCTGCGGCCCGCCCCCGGCTTCACCACCGTGCCCGAGGCACGTCGCGCCCTGGAGGCCCAGGGACGCGGAACGGCCCCGTCCGCCGCCGGACCCTCCGACGGACTGGCGGCACGGCTGGCCACCCTCCCCGACCCGGAGCGCATGCGCCTCCTGGTCGAGCTGGTGCGTGCGGAGGCGGCCACCGTGCTGCGGCACCCCGGCACCGAGGCGGTCCTCGCCGACCGCTCCTTCAAGGACGCCGGATTCGACTCGCTGACCGCTCTGGAACTGCGCAACCGCCTCAACGCCGCCACCGGACTCACCCTGCCCGCGACCGTGGTGTTCGACCGGCCCAGCCCCGCCGTGCTCGCCGAGCACCTCCTCGGCAGGCTGCTCGGCGACACCGCGTCCACCGCGCCGCTCCCCGCCCGACCGGCGTCCTCTCCGGCCGCCGACGAGACGGACCCGGTCGTCATCGTCTCCATGGCCTGCCGCTACCCGGGCGACGCCGCCACCCCCGAAGCGCTGTGGGACCTGGTCACCGCCGGACGCGACGTCATCGGCGCCGCTCCCGTCGACCGCGGCTGGAACCTGGACGAGATCTTCGTCCCGGACCCCGAGAACCTGCCCCGCGGCCACACCTACGTCCGCGAGGGCGGCTTCCTGCACGAGGCCGCCGCCTTCGACGCCGAGTTCTTCGGCATCTCGCCCCGCGAGGCCCTCGTGATGGACCCCCAGCAGCGGCTGCTGCTGGAGACGTCCTGGGAGGCCCTGGAGCGCGCCGGCATCGACCCGCGCAGCCTGCGCGGCTCCCGTACGGGCGTGTTCGCGGGCCTCACCCACCAGGAGTACGCCTCCCGGCTGCACGAGGCCGACGAGGAGCACGAGGGCTACCTGCTCACCGGCAAGTCCGCCAGCGTCGTCTCCGGACGCATCTCCTACGTCCTCGGCCTGGAAGGCCCCTCGGTCTCCCTCGACACGGCCTGCTCCTCCTCCCTGGTGGCCCTGCACCAGGCCGTGCAGGCACTGCGCGCGGGCGAGTGCGACCTCGCTCTCGCGGGCGGTGTCACCGTGATGGCCGCGCCGGGTCTGTTCGTGGAGTTCTCCCGTCAGCGCGGCCTCTCGGCCGACGGCCGCAGCAGGGCGTTCGCGGACGCGGCGGACGGCACGAGCTGGGGCGAGGGCGCCGGCATCCTTCTCGTCGAGCGGATGTCCGACGCCGTGCGCAACGGGCACCCCGTCCTGGCCGTCGTCCGCGGCTCCGCCGTCAACCAGGACGGCGCCAGCAACGGCCTGACCGCACCCAACGGCCCCTCCCAGGAACGCGTCATCGTCCAGGCCCTCACCAACGCGGGTCTCGGCTACGACGACGTGGACGTGGTGGAGGCGCACGGTACGGGGACGCGGTTGGGCGACCCGATCGAGGCGCAGGCACTGCTGGCGACGTACGGACAGCGGAAGGAGGCCGAACGCCCCCTGTGGCTCGGCTCCCTGAAGTCGAACATCGGACATCCGCAGGCTGCCGCGGGTGTGGGCGGGGTCATCAAGATGGTGATGGCCATGGAGCGCGGCGTGCTGCCCAAGACGCTGCACGTGGATGAGCCGTCGACGCGGGTGGACTGGTCCGCCGGCGCGGTGGAGCTGCTGACCGAGCAGCGAGAGTGGCCCGAGGTGGGCCGCCCTCGCCGCGCGGGAGTCTCCGCCTTCGGCGTGAGCGGCACCAACGCGCACGTGATCCTGGAGCAGGCTCCCGCCGAGACCGGCACGCGGCCGGCCGCGCGGGAACTGCCCGTGGTTCCACTGGTCGTCACGGCGCGTTCGGCCAAGGCTCTGCACCAGCAGACCGAACGCCTCGACGCCCGGCTGGAGTCGCCCGCCGACCTGCGGCCGCTCGACGTGGCTTTCAGCCTGGCCACTGGACGTTCGGTGTTCGCACACCGGCAGGTCCGGGTCGGCGAGGTCACGGTGGAGGGCGTTGCCTCGGACTCGTCCGGCCGGACGGTGCTGGTGTTCCCGGGTCAGGGGACGCAGTGGGCGGGGATGGGCCGTGAACTGCTGGATGTCTCGCCGGTGTTTGCGTCTCGGATGGGGGAGTGTGCGGCGGCGTTGGAGCCGTTCGTGGACTTCGATCCGGTCGAGGTGCTGCGGTCGGGGGCTGCTCTGGAGCGGGTGGAGGTGATCCAACCGGTCACGTGGGCGGTCATGGTCTCGCTGGCCGACCTGTGGCGCTCGGTGGGCGTCGTACCGGATGCGGTGGTGGGTCACTCGCAGGGTGAGATCGCCGCGGCGGCCGTCAGTGGTGCGCTCTCGCTGGAGGATGCTGCCCGGGTCGTGGCACTACGTGCGCAGGTGATCGGCCGGGAGCTGGCCGGTCTGGGTGGCATGGCGTCGGTGTCGCTTCCGCGCGCGGACGTGGAAGCACGCCTCGTGGGTTGGGAAGGCCGTCTGGACGTGGCCGCGGTCAACGGCCCGTCGAGCACGGTCGTCGCCGGTGACGCCGACGCGATCGTGGAGTTCGTCACCGCCTGCCGCGCCGACGAGGTCCGGGCCCGTCAGGTCCCCGTGGACTACGCCTCGCACTCGGCGCACGTGGAGCGGATCGAGGCCGAACTCCTCGACGTACTCGCCCCGATCACCCCGCTTGCCGCACGCGTCCCGTTCTACTCCACGGTCGACGCGGCTCCGGCCGACACGTCGACCCTCGACGCCGGCTACTGGTACCGCAACCTCCGCCACACCGTCCGCTTCGAGCAGACCGTCCGGCTCCTGATCGAGGACGGTTTCGGGACGTTCGTGGAGTCCAGCGCGCACCCGGTGCTCACGATGGGGATCCAGGAGACGGACGATGTCGTCGCCGTGGGTTCGCTGCGCCGCGACGACGGCGGCCTGGCCCGTTTCCTGACCTCGGCCGCCGAACTGTTCGTGCACGGCACGCCCGTGGACTGGGCGCCCCTCTTCGAAGGCACCGGCGCCCGGCGGGTCGACCTGCCCACCTACCCCTTCCAGCACCAGCACTACTGGGCCCCGACCTCACCCGCCGGCACGGGGGACGCCGCGGCCGCCCGGTTCGGGATGCGCTGGGAGACGCACCCGCTGCTCGGCGGCGCGCTGCCGCTCGCCGAGAGCGGTGAGGTGGTGCTCGCCGGCCGTGTCTCCCTCGCCGACCACCCGTGGATCACGGACCACGCCGTTCTCGGGCGGACCCTGCTGCCCGGCACGGCCTTCGTCGAGCTGGCCCTGCGGGCGGCTGCCGCGACCGGCTGCGGCGGCGTGGAGGAACTGGGACTGGAGGCACCGCTCACGCTCACCGAGCGGACCACGGTCCAGGTGCAGGTGAGGGTGGAGACGGCCGACGGGAGCGGCCGGCGGCGTATGACCATCCACTCCCGCACCGAGACCGCCGACGGCTCCGAGACCCCCTGGACCCGGCACGCCGGCGGGGTGCTCGGCGCGGCCGCCCCCACGGCTCCGGTGTCCGACTGGGCGGGCGCGGCCTGGCCGCCGGCCGGGTGCGAGCGGCTGACCGCCGAGGACGTGTACGCGCGGTTCACGGAGCTGGGCTACGAGTACGGAGAGGTGTTCTCCGGCGTCCAGGCCCTGTGGCACCGGGAGGGCGAGGTCTTCGCGGAGATCGGACTGCCGGACCGGGCGCGGTCCGACGCGGCCCGCTACGGCGTGCACCCGGCGCTGCTCGACGCGGCGCTCCAGCCGTGGCTCGCGGGTGGACTGCTCGACGTGCCGGACGGTGCGCTGCTGCTGCCCTTCGCCTGGCAGGGTGTCACCCTGTACGCCGCGGGCGCGGACACCCTGCGGGTGCGTATCGCCCGGACGGGCACCGGAGAGGTGTCCATGACGGCGGTCGACCCCGCCGGTGCGCCGGTGCTGGACCTGGCCGCCCTCGTCATGCGCCCGGTGGAGCGGGGCCGGCTGGAGGCGCTCCTCGGGGCCGCCGGTGACCGGCTTCCCCTGTACCGGGTCGGCTGGCGCGGCACCGCCGGGTCGGCGCGGCCCGTGCGCCGGCTCGCCTTCATCGGATCCGGCGACGCCGGTGCGCGGGCCCGTTCGTCGGCCGCCGAGGTGGAGACGTACGCGGACCTGGCGGCCCTGCGGGCAGCGGTGTCCTCCGGCGCGTCCCCGCTGCCCGACGCCGTCGTCGCGGCCTTCCCGCCGCGGCCGGCCACCCCCGAGCGGGTGCGTGAGCAGACCGCGCGAGGACTCGCCCTGCTCCAGGACTGGCTGAGCGGGGACGAGGACACGGTCAGCGAGCGGGCCCGGCTGGTCCTGCTCACCGAGGGCGCGGTGGCCGCCGCGCCCGCCGAGGAACTGCCCGGTCTGGCCGGGGCCGGGCTGTGGGGCCTCGTACGCTCCGCGCAGACCGAGCACCCCGGCCGGTTCGTGCTCGCCGACACCGACGGCACGGACGCCTCGGCCACCGCCCTGGCCGCCGCACTCGGTACCGACGAGGAACAACTGGCGCTGCGCGACGGCGAGATACGGGTGCCCGGACTCGTCCGGCACGAGGAGTCCCGGGGCGCCGACGCGTCCCCGGTCACCGGACCGGCCCTCGACCCCGAGGGCACCGTCCTGGTCACCGGTGCGACCGGCACCCTCGGTGCGCTGCTCGCCCGGCACCTGGTCACCGCGCACGGTGTCCGCCACCTGCTGCTCGTCAGCCGCAGCGGAGCCGACGCCACCGGGGCCCGGGAGCTGAGCCGGGACCTGACCGGCCTCGGCGCGCGGGTGAGGATCGCCGCCTGCGACACCGCGGACCGACCCGCGCTGCAAGCCCTGCTCGCCGGCGTGGACGCCGCGCACCCGCTGACCGCCGTCGTCCACGCGGCGGGTGTGCTCGACGACGGGCCCGTCACCGCGCTCGACGCCGAGCGGCTGGACACCGTACTGCGGCCCAAGGCCGACGCGGCGCTGCACCTGCACGAGCTGACCGCGGACCTGCCGCTGTCGGCGTTCGTGCTCTTCTCGGGCGCCGCGGGCCTCCTCGGGCGGCCCGGGCAGGCCAACTACGCGGCGGCCAACACCTTCCTGGACGCCCTGGCCGCCCACCGCCGGGCCACCGGCCTGCCCGCCACCGCCCTCGCCTGGGGGCTGTGGGGAGAGGCCAGCGGAATGACCGGCCACCTCTCCGAGACCGACCTGCGGCGCATGCGCCGCTCCGGCGTCGCCCCCATGACCAACGCCCAGGGACTGGCCTTCTTCGACCAGGCCCTGGACCGGCCCGGCGACCAGTCCCTGCTCGTCCCGCTGCGTCTGGACACCCACGCCCTGCGCGCACCCGGGACCCGGACGCCCGTCCTGCTGCGCGGACTCGTCCCCGCCCCGTCCGCCCCCCGCGCACAGGCGGCCGGCGACACGGCGGCGCGGCCGGCCGGGACCGGACGCGAGGAACTCGCCCGGCGCCTGGCCGGCCTCGACGAGACCGCCCGGCAGCGGGAACTGCTCACCCTCGTCCGGGCGGAGGTCGCGGCCGTCCTCGGCCTCGACGGGCCCGACGCCGTCGACCCGGGCCGCGCCTTCCGCGACATCGGCTTCGACTCCCTCACCGCGGTCGAACTCCGCAACCGCCTGGGCGCCGCGACCGGGCTCCGGCTGGCCGCCGCCGTGGTCTTCGACCAGCCCACGCCGCACGCGATGACCGCCCACATCGGCGCCGAGCTGGCGGCGGCCGCAGGCGGCGTCCGGGAAGCGGGACAGGCCGCCCTCGCCGGACTGGAGACGCTGGAAGCGGCCGTCGCCGCGCTCGCGGCGGACGACATCCGGCGCGAGACGGTGCACCGCCGCCTGGCCGCGCTCGTGACCGCGCTCGGCCCCGCCGGCGGCCCGGCGGGCGCGGCCGGTCCCGAGTCGCTCGTGGCCGCCCCGGAGGACCTGGCGGACGTCGACGACGAGGAACTGTTCGCCTTCATCGAGGAGACGCTGTGACGACGGCACGCACCGACAGCACCGACAACACGGCCAGGACCCGCGACTACCTCAAGCGGGTCACCGCCGAACTCGTCGCCACCCGCGCCCGGCTGAAGACCGCCGAGGAGGCGGCGGAAGCCGCCCGCGAGCCCATCGCCATCGTCTCCATGAGTTGCAGGCTGCCCGGCGGCGCCGACACACCCGACGCCCTGTGGCGGCTCCTCACGTCCGGCACCGACGCCGTCTCGGGCCTGCCCGAGGACCGCGGCTGGGACCTGCCGGCCCTCTACGACGCCGACCCCGACGCCCACGGCACCAGCTACGCCCGCGAAGGCGGCTTCCTGCACGACTGCGCCGACTTCGACCCGGAGTTCTTCGGCATCTCGCCGCGCGAGGCCCTCGCCATGGACCCCCAGCAGCGGCTGCTCCTGGAGACCGCCTGGGAGACCTTCGAACGCGCCGGCCTCACCCGCGACGCCGTCCACGGCAGCCGGACGGGGGTGTACGCGGGAGTCATGTACGACGACTACGGCGCCCGCGTCCCGCACACCCCGGGCGCCCGCCTCCCCGAGGGACTGGAGGGCTACCTCGTCAACGGCAGCGCCGGGAGCGTCGCGTCCGGCCGGCTGTCCTACACGTTCGGGCTGCGCGGCCCCGCCGTCACCGTCGACACCGCCTGCTCCTCCTCGCTGGTCGCGGTGCACCTCGCCGCACAGGCGCTGCGGGCCGGCGAGTGCGACCTTGCGCTCGCGGGCGGGGTGACCGTACTGGCCACGCCGACGATGTTCATCGACTTCTCCCGCCAGCGCGGACTGGCCGCCGACGGCCGGTGCAAGGCGTTCTCCGACTCGGCCGACGGCACCGCGTTCGCCGAGGGCGCCGGGCTGCTGCTGCTCCAGCGGCTGAGCGACGCGCGCCGCGAGGGCCGCACCGTCCTCGCCGTCGTCCGCGGCTCCGCCGTCGGCCAGGACGGCGCCGGCAACGGCCTGACCGCCCCCAACGGACCCGCCCAGCAGGCCGTCATCCGGGCCGCGCTGCACGACGCCCGTCTCACCGCCGACCAGGTCGACGCCGTCGAGGCCCACGGCACCGGCACCAGCCTGGGCGACCCCGTCGAGGCGGAGGCCCTGCTCGCCACGTACGGGCAGGCCCACACCGCCGACCGGCCGCTGTGGCTCGGCTCGCTCAAGTCCAACATCGGCCACGCCCAGGCGGCGGCCGGAGTCGCCGGCGTCGTCAAGACGGTCCTGGCCCTGCGCCATGGGCTGCTGCCCCGGACCCTGCACGCGGACGTGCCCTCCACCCGCATCGACTGGTCGGCGGGCGCGGTGCGCCTGCTGCACGAGAACACCGCGTGGCCGGACCGCCCCGGGGAACCGCGCCGGGCCGCCGTCTCCGCCTTCGGCGCGAGCGGCACCAACGCCCACCTGATCCTGGAACAGGCCCCCACCACCGCCCCGACGCCCCCGGCCGCGTCCGGGTCGGCCGACACCGACTCCGCCGCCACCACGCCCGATTCCGCCGCTACGCCGGATTCCGCCGACACCCCGCCCGACCCCGCCGCCCCCACGCTCGCCCCCTCCGCGCCCGGCACCGGCTGGACGGTGTCCGCCCGGTCCGCGGCCGCGCTGCGGGAGCAGGCCCGCAGGCTGCTGGGCCACCTCGGCGCCGACGGAGCCGGCACCGACCCCGGGCTGCTGGCCGGCGTACTCGCCCACCGGCGCACCGCGTTCCCGGAGCGGGCCGTCGTGCTCGGTACCGGCGCCACCGAGCTGACCGACGGGCTCGCCGCCCTCGCGGCCGGGCGCGGCGCCCCCGGTCTCGTCACCGGACGCGCCGCCGACGGCCGCCGCACCGCGTTCCTCTTCACCGGCCAGGGCAGCCAGCGCCCCGGCACCGGCCGCGAACTCCACGCCGGCCGACCCGAGTTCGCCCGTGCCCTCGACGAAGCCGCCGACGCCTTCGCCCCCCACCTGGAGCGCCCCCTGCGCGAGGTGATGTTCGCCGCGCCCGGCTCGGCCGACGCCGCCCTGCTGGACCGCACCGAGTACACCCAGCCCGCCCTGTTCGCCCTCGGCACCGCCCTGTACGCCCTGCTCACCTCGCGAGGCCTGCGCGCGGACACCGTCACCGGCCACTCGGTCGGCGAGATCACCGCCGCGCACGTCGCCGGCGTCCTGTCACTGGAGGACGCCGCCCGCCTGGTCGCGGCCCGGGGCCGGCTCATGGGCGAACTGCCCGGCGGCGGCGCGATGGCAGCGCTCCAGGCGAGTGCCGAGGAGGTACTGCCGCTGCTGGCGGGCCGCGAACACGAACTCGACCTCGCCGCCGTCAACGGACCCACCGCCGTCGTCGTCGCCGGCGACGCGGGCGCCGTCGACGAACTCACCGCGCACTTCGCCGGCCTCGGCCGGTCCGTCAAGCGCCTGAAGGTCTCCCACGCCTTCCACTCCCCGCACATGGACGCCATGCTCCCCGAGTTCGAGACCGTCGTCCGCGGCCTCACCCTCAACGCGCCCGTGATCCCCGTCGTGTCCAACCTGACCGGCGCCCTCGCGGACGCGGAGACGCTGCGGGACCCGGACCATTGGATCCGGCACGCCCGCCGGCCCGTACGGTTCCTCGACGGACTGCGCGCCCTGCGCGCCGCCGGCACCGACACGTTCGTGGAACTCGGCCCCGACGCCGTGCTCACCGCCATGACCCGCACCATCCTCGACACCGACGGCACCGGCGACGACCCCTCCGGCACCGACGTGCTCACCCTGCCCGTACTGCGCCGCGACCACCCCGAGGGCGCCACCCTGGACCGGGCGCTCGCCACCGCCCACGCCCACGGCCTGCCCGTGCCGCCGGCCCCCGAGCCGGAGCCCGGCCCCGCGGCGGAACTCGCCGCGACGCTGCCCACCTACCCCTTCGAACGCACCCGGTACTGGCTCGACGCACCCGCCGGCGCAGCCCCGCTGGCCACCGCCGGACTCGACGACGCCGGCCACCCGCTGCTCGCCGCAACCGTCGAACTGGCCGACGAACAGGGCGGAGTGTGGACGGCGACGCTGTCCACCCGGACCCACCCGTGGCTGGCCGACCACACCCTGGCCGGCCGGACCGTCGTCCCCGGCACCGCCCTGCTCGAACTCGCGCTCACCGCCGCGGGCGACGGCTGGCGCATCGCCGAACTCACCTTCGACAGGCCCCTGGTTCTGCCCGACGACACCGCCGTACGGCTGCGGGTGACTCTCGGCGCCCAGGACGCCGACGGCTCCCGTCCGGTGACCGTGCACTCGGCGCCGATCACCCCCGGCGCCGACTGGACCACCCACGCCACCGGGCGCACCGAACCCGCCGGACCACCGGACGAGGAGCCGTTCACCGCGCTGTCCGGAACCTGGCCGCCGCCCGGCGCCGAGTCCGTACCACTAGACGAGGAGCACGCCCGGTTCGCCGCCGCGGGCGTCGGCTACGGCCCCGCCTTCCAGGGGCTGACCGCCGCCTGGAAGCTCGGGGACACGGTGTACGCCGAGGTCGCCCTGCCCGCCGCGCAGGCCGCGGACGCCCACCGCTACGGACTGCACCCCGCCCTGCTGGACGCCGCGCTGCACGCCGTGACCGCCGGCCGGCCGGACGCCCACGGTCTCGTCCCGTTCGCCTGGACCGGAACCGACCTGCACGCCCGGGGCGCTGACGCGCTGCGCGTACGCATCGCCCCGGCCGGCCCCGACGCGGTCACCGTGGCCGCCGCCGACCCCACCGGCCGGCCCGTCCTGACCACCCGCGGCCTGGCCCTGCGGGAACTCCCCGCCGACCGTGTCCTGGCGGCCGCCGCGGCGACCGCACCGGCCCCGCTGCTCCGGCCCACCTGGACCGCGCTGCCCCTCGGGCACCCGGCACCGGACCCCGGCACCTGGTACCTGCTGGGCGCCACCGACACCGACCCCGGGCTCGCCGCCGGCCTCACCGCCGCCGGCGCCACCGTGCACACCGCGGACGACCCGCACGGCGTACCGGCCGACGGCGCCACCGCGCCCCAGGTCCTGACCACCCTGCCCGCGACCGACGACCCGCACCGGGCCGCGCACCTGGCCCTGGAACTCGCGCAGCGCTGGCTGGCAGCCGGGCACCTCGCCACCGCCCGCCTCACCGTGCTCACCCGAGGAGCCACCGACACCGCCGGACCCGTCACCGACCCCGCCGCCGCGGCCGCCTGGGGCCTGCTGCGCACCGCGCAGACCGAACACCCCGGCCGCTTCGCCCTGGTGGACACCGACGCCACCGACGCCTCCCACCACGCCCTGGCCGCCGCCCTCGCCGCCGCCGGACCCGACGCCCAGCTCGCCCTGCGCGCCGGAACCGCGCACACCCCGGCCACCACCCGCGCCACGACCACCGCGACCGGCACCCGCCTGAACCCCGAGGGCACCGTCATGGTCACCGGCGGCACCAGCGGCCTCGGCGCCGCCGTCGCCCGGCACCTGGTCACCGCCCACGACGTGCGCCGGCTGCTGCTCGTCAGCCGCCGCGGCACCGAGGCACCCGGCGCCCGCGAACTCGTCGCCGACCTCACCGCCTCGGGCGCCGAGGTCACCGTGGCGGCCGGCGACGCCGCCGACCGCGAACGACTCGCCGACCTCCTCGCGCAGGTGCCCGCCGCCCACCCGCTCACCGCCGTGGTGCACACCGCGGGCGTCCTCGACGACGGAGTGCTGACCGCCCAGACCCCGGAGCGCGTCGACGCCGTCCTGCGGCCCAAGGCCGACGCCGCACGGATCCTGCACGACCTCACCAAGGACCTCGGCCTCGACGCCTTCGTGCTCTTCTCCTCGGCCGCCGGACTCCTCGGCAGCGCCGGACAGGCCGGCTACGCCGCGGCCAACGCCCACCTGGACGCCTTCGCCTCCTGGCGGCGCGCCCAGGGCCTGCCCGCCCTCTCGCTGGCTTGGGGCCCCTGGGCCGGCGACGGCATGGCCGCCGCTCTCGACGGTGCCGACGCCGTCCGGCTGCGCCGCACCGGACTCGTACCGCTCACCCGCGACGAGGGCCTCGCCCTGTTCGACGCCGCCCTGCGCACCGACGCGCCGGTCCTGCTGCCGCTGCGCCTGAGTGCGGGCCGCGCCGGCACCGACGTACCCGCCGTGCTGCGCGGCGCCACCGGCGCCCCGCGCCCCACGGCGGCCCGCACCGCCGACGTATCCGCCTCCGCGCCCGGCACGACCACCCTCGCCGAGCGCGTCACCGACCTGCCACGCGCCGAACGCGCCGCCCTCGTCCTCGACCTCGTCAGGACCGAGGTGGCCGCGGTCCTCGGCCACGCCGACGCGGCCGGCATCCCGGCCGGCCGCAGCTTCAAGGAGGCCGGCTTCGACTCCCTGACCGCCGTGGAACTGCGCAACCGGCTCACCGCCGAGACCGGTCTGCGCCTCACCCCGACCCTCGTCTTCGACCACCCGACACCACAGGCCCTCGCCGAGCACATCGACAGCGAACTGCCCGGCGCCGACACCGCGGTCCTCACCCTGGTCGAAACGCTGACCCGGGCCGTGGCCCAGGCCGACACCCTGGACGACCGTGCCCGGCACACGGTCGCCGAGCGGCTGCGGGACCTGCTCACCCGGCTCGACGACCAGGGCGGCGACACCGCCCCCGCCGGACCAGAACCGGGCACCGACGCCTCCGGCAACGTCACCGAACTACTCCAATCCGCCTCCGACGACGAACTGTTCGAGCTGCTCGACAGCGGTTTCCGCGCCGTCTGAAGCCTCGGCAACCACACCTTCAGGGGAGAGCTGTGTCCGCCAACGACACTCACAAGGACGCCGCCGGCAACGAGGTCCGGCTCCGCGACTACCTGCGCCGCGCCATGGCCGAACTGCACGAGACCCAGGAGAAGCTCCGCCGGGCCGAGGAGCGCGGCACCGAACCCATCGCGATCGTGGGGATGGCGTGCCGGTTCCCGGGTGGGGTGGGTTCGCCGGAGGGTTTGTGGGATCTGGTGGTGTCGGGTGGGGATGCGGTG
>NZ_JBVJPF010000016.1:0-15779 GCF_055582785.1 Streptomyces sp. NPDC107500 | reverse complement strand
GTTGGGGGCTGTTCCTGGGGTTGTGGTGCGGCATTTGTATGGGCCGACGGAGGTGACGTTGTGTGCGACGCAGTGGGTGGTGGGTGATGGGGGGTTGGTGCCGGGGGTGTTGCCGATTGGGCGGCCGTTGGAGAACACGCGGGTGTATGTGCTTGATGATGGGTTGTCGCCGGTGCCTGCGGGTGTGGTGGGTGAGTTGTATGTGGCGGGGGTGGGGGTTGCTCGGGGGTATCAGGGGCGGTCTGGGTTGACGGGTGAGCGGTTTGTTGCGTGTCCGTTCGGTGGGCCGGGTGGGCGGATGTATCGCACGGGGGATTTGGTGCGGTGGAGTGCGGACGGGCAGCTCATGTTCGTGGGGCGTGCGGATGATCAGGTGAAGGTGCGGGGCTTCCGGGTGGAGCCGGGTGAGGTGGAGGCGGTGCTGGCCGTGCATCCCGGGGTGAGCCAGGCGGTGGTGGTCGCGCGTGAGGATGCGCCGGGAGACAGGCGCCTCGTCGCCTACGTGGTTCCTACTGCTGGGGAGATAGCAGCAGCGGACTTGCGTACCTATGTAGGCGCTCGGTTGCCGGAGTACATGGTGCCGTCGGCGGTGATGGTGCTGGAAGAGTTGCCGATCTCGGTGAACGGCAAGGTGGACCGGGCAGCACTGCCCGTCCCGGACTATTCGGCTGGCGCAGGCCGGGGTCCTGCCACAGTGGCTGAAGAGCTGGTGTGTCAGGTGTTCGCGGAGGTGCTGGGTGTGGAGCGGGTGGGGGTGGAGGACAACTTCTTCGAGCTGGGCGGGCATTCGTTGCTGGCGGTTTCGTTGGTGCAGCGGTTGCGTGAGCGTGGGTTCGGGGTGTCGGTGCGGGTGCTGTTCGAGGCGCCGACGCCGGCGGCGTTGGCTGCTGCGGGCAGTGGCGGGGGTGTGGTGGAGGTGCCTGCGAACGGCATCCCCGAGCAGGGTGTGGAGGTGATTACGCCGGAGATGCTGCCGTTGGTGGAGCTGACGGCCGTGCAGATCGACCTCGTGTGTGAGTCGGTGGAGGGTGGGGCGGCGAACGTGGCGGATGTGTATCCGTTGGCGCCGTTGCAGGAGGGCATCTTCTTCCACCACCTGCTCACCGCATCGGGTGAGGCGGACGTGTACCTCGTGCCGATGGTGCTGGGCTTCGACAGTCGTGAGCGGCTGGACGGGTTCTTGGATGCGTTGCAGCGGGTGGTGGACCGGCATGACATCTACCGGACTGGGTTGGTGTGGGAGGGGTTGCCGGAGCCGGTGCAGGTGGTTCGGAGGCGTGCGGCGGTTCCGGTGAGTGAGGTGGTGCTGACCGGGGAGGGCGGGGATCTGCGGGCTGAGTTGTTGGCGGTCGCTGGGCGGTGGATGGATCTGCGGCAGGCGCCGTTGCTGCGGGTGCATGTGGCGGAGGAGCCGGGGAGGACCGGCCGGTGGCTTGCGCTGGTACAGGTGCACCACCTGCTCCAGGACCACACCGCCGCGGAAGTGGTGCTGAATGAGGTCGCGCTGCTGATGGAGGGGCGTGGGGCTGATTTGGCGAAGCCGCTGCCGTTCCGTGATTTTGTGGCGCAGGCGCGGTTGGGGGTTTCGCGTGCGGAGCATGAGGAGTTCTTCGCTGAGCTGTTGGGTGATGTGACGGAGCCGACGTTGCCGTTCGGCTTGGCGGATGCCCGTGGTGACGGTACGGGTGTGCGGTCGGCGCGGGTGAGGGTGGATGACGGGCTGGCGGTGCGGGTGCGGGAGCAGGCTCGCGGGCTGGGGGTGAGTCCGGCGACGTTGTTCCATGTGGCGTGGGCACGGGTGCTGGCGGGTCTGGCGGGCCGGTCGGATGTGGTGTTCGGGACCTTGTTGCTGGGCCGGATGAATGCCGGGCGGGGTGCGGACCGGATTCCGGGGCCGTTCATGAACACGCTTCCGGTGCGGATGGACGTGTCGGGCCTGGATGTGGTGGGTGCGGTGCGGGCGATGCAGGGGCAGTTGGCCGGCCTGCTGGTGCATGAGCATGCCCCGCTGGCCCTGGCGCAGAAGGCCAGCGGCGTCCCGGCCTCAACCCCGCTGTTCACGTCCCTGCTGAACTACCGTCGCGGGCCTCAGTCTGGCACCACCTCCACTTCCACCCAGGGCGGCCGACGCGCCTTGGCTGGTGTGGATCTCGTACACAGCCAGGACCTCACGAACTACCCCTTGGCCGTCGCGGTGAACGACTACGGCTCAGGATTCGGACTCACGACCGATGTGATTGCTCCGGGTGATCCGGAACTAGTGTGCGTATCGCTGCACACCGCCCTTGACGGGCTGATCACTGCGCTGGAAGAAGCTCCAGAGGGACCGTTGCGCGAGATCGCGCTCCTCTCCGGTGCTGAGCGCGAGCAGATGCTCGCGGGCTGGAACGACACCGCCACCAGGGTCTCAGACACCACGGTGGATCAGCTGTTCGCGGAACAGGTGGCTCAAGACCCCAGTGCGTTGGCAGTGGTGTGCGGGGATGAGCGGTTGTCGTATGGGGAGTTGGACGAGCGGGCGAACCGGCTGGCGGAGGTGCTGGTCCGGCGCGGTGTGGGGCCGGAGTCGGTGGTGGCGGTCATGCTGGAGCGGTCGGTCGAGCTGGTGGCGGGGCTGCTGGCGGTGTGGAAGGCTGGCGCCGCCTATCTTCCGGTCGATCCCGCTCATCCCTCGGAACGGCTCGCGTTCACGCTGACCGACGCCCGTCCGTCCTGCGTGCTCACGACGCGTGCGCACGCTGGTGAACTTCCGGCAGACCTGACCGTCCCCGTGCTTGCCGTCGACGAGGCGGAGCCGGCCGGGAGGGATGAGTGGACGCGCCCGGTCCTGACGGCCGGGCACGCGGCGTACGTGATGTACACGTCCGGATCCACGGGGCGGCCGAAGGGCGTGGTGGTCACCCACGGCGGCCTGGTCAACCACATGATCTGGATGCAACGGGTGTTCGGGCTGGAGGCGTCGGACCGAGTGCTCCACAAGACGCCGTTCGGGTTCGACGCGTCGGTCTGGGAGCTGTGGTGGCCGTTGATGTCTGGTGCGGCCTTGGTGATCGCCGCGCCGGACGGCCACCGTGACCCGGCCTACCTGGCGGAGTTGATGCGGCGTGAGGAAGTAACTGTCGCGCAGTTCGTTCCTTCGTTGCTGTCGGCCTTCACCGCCGATTCCGCGGCGGTCGATTGCGTGAGCCTGCGGATGCTGTTCTGCGGCGGTGAGGTGCTGCCGGGTGCTTTGCACGAGCGCGTCACCGATCTTCTCGATGTGGAGCTGTACAACCTGTACGGGCTGACGGAGACGACGGTCGATTCGACGTCTTGGCATGGCAGCCCGAGTGAAACGCGGGGCGGGAGTGCCCCGATCGGCCGCCCGGTCGACAACACCCGCGTTTATGTCCTGGACCGCTTCCTGGAGCCGGTGCCTCCGGGTGTCCCGGGTGAGTTGTATGTGTCGGGGTCTGGGGTGGCGCGGGGGTATCAGGGGCGACCGGGGCTTACGGGCGAGCGGTTCGTTGCGTGCCCGTTCGATGGCCAGGGTGAGCGGATGTACCGGACCGGTGACCTGGCACGGTGGAGTACGGATGGGCAGCTGCTGTTCGTCGGCCGTGCGGACGATCAGGTGAAGGTCCGCGGCTTCCGGGTGGAGCCGGGTGAGGTCGAGGCCGTCCTGGCCGCCCACTCCGGGGTGGGTCAGGCGGTGGTGGTCGCACGCGAGGACGCACCGGGGGACAAGCGGCTGGTCGCGTACGTGGTCCTCAGGGCTGAGGGCGCGCAGGGTGATGATCTGCGGAGGTATGCGGCGGAGCGGTTGCCGGAGTTCATGGTGCCGTCGGCGGTGGTGGTGCTGGATGAGTTGCCGTTGTCGGTGAACGGGAAGCTGGACCGTTCCGCGTTGCCGGCGCCGGAGTATGCGTCTGCGGGTGGGCGGGGTCCTGCCACGGTGGCTGAAGAGCTGGTGTGTCAGGTGTTCGCGGAGGTGCTGGGCGTTGACCGTGTAGGCGTGGAGGACAACTTCTTCGAGCTGGGTGGGCATTCGTTGCTGGCGGTGTCGTTGGTGCAGCGGTTGCGTGAGCGTGGGTTCGGGGTGTCGGTGCGGGTGCTGTTCGAGGCGCCGACGCCGGCGGCGTTGGCTGCTGCCGGTAGCGGCGGGGGTGTGGTGGAGGTGCCTGCGAACGGGATCCCGGCGCAGGGTGTGGAGGTGATTACGCCGGAGATGCTGCCGTTGGTGGAGCTGACGGCCGCGCAGATCGACCTCGTGTGTGAGTCGGTGGAGGGTGGGGCGGCGAACGTGGCGGATGTGTATCCGTTGGCGCCGTTGCAGGAGGGCATCTTCTTCCACCACCTGCTGGCCGGCCCGGGTGAGGCGGACGTGTACCTCGTGCCGATGGTGCTGGGCTTCGACAGTCGTGAGCGGCTGGACGGGTTCTTGGATGCGTTGCAGCGGGTGGTGGACCGGCACGACATCTACCGGACTGGGTTGGTGTGGGAGGGGTTGCCGGAGCCGGTGCAGGTGGTTCGGAGGCGTGCGCTGCTTCCGGTGAGTGAGGTGGTGCTGACCGGGGAGGGCGGGGATCTGCGGGCTGAGTTGTTGGCGGTCGCTGGGCGGTGGATGGATCTGCGGCAGGCGCCGTTGCTGAGGGTGCATGTGGCGGCGGAGCCGGGGAGGACCGGCCGGTGGCTTGGGCTGGTACAGGTGCACCACCTGCTCCAGGACCACACCGCATTGCAGGTGGTGCTGGGCGAAGTCGCGGCGTTGATGGAGGGGCGCGGGGACGAGTTGCCGGTTCCGCTGCCGTTCCGGGACTTCGTGGCGCAGGCGCGGTTGGGGGTTTCGCGTGCGGAGCATGAGGAGTACTTCGCCGAGCTGCTGAGGGACGTGACGGAGCCGACGCTGCCGTTCGGCCTGGCCGATACGCGCGGCGACGGTACGGATGTGCAGCAGGCACGGCTGGTGGTGGATGACGGGCTGGCGGCGCGTATCCGGGAGCAGGCACGCCGTCTGGGGGTAAGTCCGGCGACGCTGTTCCACGTCGCGTATGCGCGGGTGCTGGCTAGTCTGGCGGGTCGGTCGGATGTGGTGTTCGGGACGCTGCTGTTGGGTCGGATGAATGCGGGGGTGGGGGCGGAACGAATTCCTGGGCCCTTCATCAACACGCTTCCGGTGCGGGTGAACGTGGCCGGCCTGGATGTGGTGGGCGCGGTGCGGGCCATGCAGGCCCAGCTGGCCGGCCTCCTGGTCCACGAGCACGCCCCGCTCGCGCTTGCGCAGAAGGTCAGCGGTGTGTCGGGTTCGGCTCCGTTGTTCACCTCACTGTTCAACTATCGCCATGGCGGCCCGTCGGCGGATGCTGGTGCTTCGGTACGGGGTGGTGCTGCGGGTGTGGAGTTGTTGTTCGCGCAGGAGCGGACGAATTATCCGTTGGCGGTTGCGGTGGATGACCTCGGGTCTGGGGCTGGGTCTGGGTTTGCGGTGGTGGTTGATGCGGTGGCTCCGGGGGATGCGGGGTTGGTGTGTGAGTTGGTGGAGATGGCGGTGGGGGAGTTGGTGGGGGCGTTGGAGGTTGGGCCGGGGGTGGCGTTGGGTGGTGTGGGTGTGCTGCCGTCGTCGGTGCGGGGGCGGGTGGTGGATGGGTGGAACAGTGGTGCTGTGTCGGTGCCTGAGGTGTCGTGGGTGGAGTTGTTTGGGCGTCAGGTGGTGCGGGATCGGGGTGCGGTGGCGGTGGTGTGTGGTGGGGAGTCGTTGACTTATGGGGAGTTGGATGAGCGGGCGTCTCGGTTGGCGGGTGTGCTGGTGGGGCGGGGTGTGGGGGTTGAGTCGGTGGTGGGGGTGGTGTTGGAGCGGTCGGTGGATGTGGTGGTGGCGTTGTTGGGGGTGTGGAAGGCGGGGGGTGCGTATGTGTTTGTTGATCCGTTGTATCCGGTGGAGCGGGTGGGTGTGGTGCTGGCGGAGGCGGGGCCGGTCTGTGTGGTGACCGACAGCGCTCTGGCTGGTGGGCTGCCCGACGGTCTGGGTGCGCCGGTGGTGTGTCTGGACGATCCCGGGCTGGATTCCGCGCCGGTGGCGGATCCTGTGCTTGGTGGGCTGGGTGGTGCGGCGTATGTGATGTTTACGTCGGGGTCGTCGGGGGTGCCGAAGGGTGTGGTGGTGTCTCGGGGTGCGGTGGTGGGTTTGGTGGCGGCTCTGGGTCCGGTGCTGGGCGTGGGGCCTGGTGTGGGGGTGTTGCAGTTTGCGTCGTTTGGTTTTGACGGTTCGGTGCTGGATGTTGCGGTGACGTTGGCGTCGGGTGGTCGTTTGGTGGTGGCGTCGGAGGTGGAGCGGGCGGATGTGGGGTTGCTGGCTGATGTGGTGGTGCGGGAGGCAGTGGAGGTCGCGAGCGTGGTGCCGTCCCTCCTGGGTGTGGTCGACCCGCAGACGGTGCCCGGGCTGGCGCGGGTGCTGGTGGGCGGTGAACTCCTCTCGGCTGAGGTGGCGCGGGTGTGGGCGGCGGATGGCCGGGTGTTGGTGAACACGTACGGGCCGACGGAGGCGACGGTCATGGTCACCGCCGGGCGGGTGCTTGAGGGTGGGCTGGGTGTGCCGCCGGTGGGCGGGCCGGTGGCGAACGCGCGGGTGTTTGTGCTGGACCGGTTCCTGGAGCCGGTGCCGCCCGGAGTGGCCGGGGAACTCTACGTCGCCGGCGTGCAGCTGGCTCGTGGGTACCATCAGCGTCCGGGCCTGACGGGGGAACGGTTCGTGGCGTGCCCGTTTGGTGATTCGGGTGAGCGGATGTACCGGACCGGGGACCTGGCGCGGTGGACCGCGGACGGGCAGCTGGCATTTGTCGGCCGTGCGGATGATCAGGTGAAGGTGCGTGGGTTCCGGGTGGAGCCGGCCGAGGTCGAGGCGGTTCTGGCGGCGCATCCCGGGGTGGGTCAGGTGGTGGTGGTCGCGCGTGAGGATGTGCCGGGTGACAAGCGCCTGGTCGCCTACGTGGTGCCCGAGGGGGAGGGCCCGCTGGATGGTGACTTGAGGAGTTTTGCGGCTGAGCGGTTGCCGGAGTACATGGTGCCGTCGGCGGTGGTGGTGCTCGACGGGCTGCCGTTGACGGTGAACGGGAAGCTGGACCGGGCAGCACTCCCCGCCCCGGACTATTCGGCTGGCGCCGGTCGGGGTCCTGCCACAGTGGCTGAGGAACTGGTGTGTCAGGTGTTTGGTGAGGTGTTGGGTCTGGAGTGGGTGGGGGTTGAGCAGGACTTCTTCGAGCTGGGTGGGCATTCGTTGCTGGCGATGCGGTTGGTGTCGCGGTTGAGGGTGGTGTTCGGGGTTGAGGTGGGTGTGCGGGAGTTGTTCGAGGCGTCGACGCCGGCGGGGTTGGCGGCGCGGATTGCGGGTGCGGATGCGGCGCGGGTGGGGTTGGTGCGGTGGGAGCGGCCTGAGCGGGTGCCGTTGTCGTTTGCGCAGCGGCGGTTGTGGTTCCTGGCGCAGTTGGAGGGGCCGAGTGCGACGTACAACATCCCGATCGCCCTCCGTCTGGAGGGTGCGCTGGACGTGAACGCGTTGCGGGCTGCGTTCGGTGATGTCCTGGGGCGGCATGAGGTGCTGCGGACGGTGTTCCCGGTGGTGGACGGGGAGCCGTATCAGCAGGTTCTGACTGTCGGTGATCTGGGTGAGGTGCTCAGGGTCGCGCGGGTGGCCGAGGGTGAGGTGGCGGACCTGGTGGCGCAGGAGACCGGGCACGGGTTCGACCTCGGGGTTGAGGTGCCGCTGCGGGCGCTGCTGCTGGAGACCGGTGTGGATGTGCACGTCTTGGTGGTGGTGGTGCATCACGTCGCGGGGGATGGATGGTCCATGGGCCCCCTGGCCGAGGACATCTCGGTGGCGTATGCGGCACGGTGTGCGGGGGAGGCTCCGGGCTGGGAGCCGTTGCCGGTGCAGTACGCGGACTACACGCTGTGGCAGCGGGAGCTGCTGGGCGATGAGGGTGACCCGGACAGCGTGCTCGCCGGACAGGTGGGCTTCTGGCGTGACGCGCTGGCCGGGGCACCGCAGGAGTTGGCGCTGCCGGTGGATCGGCCGCGGCCGGCAGCCGCGTCGCACCAGGGTCACACGGTTGCCCTTGAAGTCCCGGCGGAGGTGCATGCTCGGCTGGCCGCGTTGGCGCGGGAGCAGGGCGTGACCCTGTTCATGGTGGTGCAGGCCGCGCTGGCCGTGCTCCTGTCGAAGCTGGGTGCGGGCGAGGACATTCCCGTCGGTACGGCGGTGGCCGGCCGCACGGACCAGGCCCTCGACGATCTCGTCGGGTTCTTCGTCAACACGCTGGTGCTGCGTACGGATGTGTCGGGGGACCCGACCTTCGGTGAGTTGCTGGAGCGGGTGCGGGAGACGAGCTTGGCGGCGCTGGAGCATCAGGAGGTGCCGTTCGAGCGGTTGGTGGAGGTGCTGGCACCGGACCGTTCGCTGGCGCGGCATCCGCTGTTCCAGGTCATGCTCACCCTCCAGAACGTGGATGGGGCGGGTCTGGAGTTGCCGGGTGTGCGAGTGGCGCCGGTGGGGGCGCAGCTGGCGGCAGCGAAGTTTGATCTCGACTTGTCGTTGGGTGAGTTGGTTGACGGTGAAGGGCGTCCTGGTGGGTTGCGGGGGTCGGTTACGGGGTCGGTGGATCTGTTCGATGAGGTGAGTGTGGGGGTGTTTGCTGAGCGGTTGGTGCGGGTGTTGTCGGTGGTGGCGGGGGATGTGCGGGTGGGAGCGATTGAGGTGCTGTCGGAGGGTGAGTGGGGGCGGGTGTTGGTGGGGTGGAATGAGTCGGGTGTGGTGGGGGTGTCGGGTGTGGTGCCGGGGTTGTTCGGGGAGCAGGTTGCGCGGACTCCGCATGCGCCTGCGGTGGTGGGTGAGGGGGAGACGCTGTCGTATGGGGAGTTGGATGAGCGGGCGTCTCGGTTGGCGGGGGTGCTGGCGGGGCGTGGTGTGGGGCCTGAGTCGGTGGTGGGGGTGTTGTTGGAGCGGTCGGTTGATGTGGTGGTGGCGTTGTTGGCGGTGTGGAAGGCCGGTGGTGCGTATCTGCCGGTGGATCCGGAGGCGCCGGCGGAACGCGTGACCTGGTTGCTCGAGGACGCGGCCCCAGTGTGTGTGGTGACCAGCGCGACGTTGGCGGGTGGGTTGCCGGAGGGTCTGGCGGTGCTGGTGGATGAGGCGGTGGGTGACGGGCCGGTGGAGTCGGCTGGGGTCGTGGTGGGGCCGGGGCATGCGGCGTATGTGATTTACACGTCGGGGTCGACGGGTCGGCCGAAGGGCGTGGTGGTGTCGCACGGGGCGCTGGCCGGCTATGTGGCCTGGTGTGTGGAGGCGTATCCGGGGGTGCGGGAGAGCAGTCTGCTGCATGGGTCGGTGTCGTTTGATCTGGGTGTGACGGGTTTGTATGCGGCGTTGGTGTCGGGTGGATGTGTGTTCGTGTCCGGTCTGGATGAGGGTCTGCCGGCGGTGCTGGACGGGCGCCGTCTGGGCTTCTTGAAGGTGACGCCGAGTCATCTGCCGTTGCTGGAGGCGCTGCCTGAGGAGTGTGCTCCGACGGGCCAGTTGATGGTGGGCGGCGAAGCCCTTGGTTGGGATGCGGTGCAGCGGTGGCGCGACGCGCATCCGGACGTCGATGTGGTCAATCACTACGGTCCGACGGAGGGGACGGTCGGTTCGGCGCATTACGTGATTGGTGTGGGTGAGGGCGACGGAAACGTGGGTTCGGTTCCGATCGGCCGGTCGTTTGCGACGACGAGGACGTTCGTGCTGGACCGGTTCCTGGAGCCGGTAGCACCTGGGGTTGTGGGTGAGTTGTATGTGGCGGGGATGCAGTTGGCCCGCGGATATCACCAGCGCCCGGGCCTGACCGGGGAGCGTTTCGTGGCGTGCCCGTACGGGGGTCCGGGTGAGCGGATGTACCGGACGGGGGATCTGGTCCGGTGGACGGTGGACGGGCAGCTGGTGTTCGTGGGCCGTGCGGATGATCAGGTGAAGCTGCGTGGTTACCGTATCGAGCCGGGCGAGATCGAGACCGTACTGACGGCGCATCCCGCGGTGGACCGCGCGGTGGTACTGGTCCGTGAGGACGTACCCGGCGACAAACGCCTGGTGGCCTACGTCGCAGCCCACCGCGGAGGCGACGAGGGTGACGGCCTGACGGCAGAGTTGCGTGCGTTCGTGGGGCAGCGGCTGCCGGACTACATGGTGCCGTCGGCGGTGGTGGTGCTGGACGGGATGCCGTTGACGGCGAACGGCAAGGTGGACCGGGCAGCGCTGCCTGCGCCGGAGTTCAGCTCGGATGTGCACGGTCGAGGTCCTGCCACGGTGCTGGAAGAGATCGTGTGCGGGGTGTTCGCAGAGGTGCTGCGGCTGGAACGGGTGGGAGCGGAGGACAACTTCTTCGAGCTGGGCGGACACTCCCTGCTCGCGGTGACCCTGGCGTCCCGGCTGCGCGACCGCGGGTTCGGCGTGTCGGTACGGGCGTTGTTCGAGGCGCCGACACCGGCCTCGCTGGCTGCGGCAGCGAGTGCCGGTGGCGGGGGCGTGGTGGAGGCGCCGCCCAACGGGATTCCGGAGGGCGCGGAGGTCATCACGCCGGAGATGCTGCCGCTGGTCGAGCTGACGCCGGCGCAGATCGACCTGGTCTGCGCATCCGTCGAAGGCGGCGCGGCGAACGTGGCGGACGTGTACCCGCTGGCACCTGTGCAGGAGGGCTTCTTCTTCCACCACCTGCTGGCCGGCCCTGGTGGAACGGATGTCTACTTCGAGGGGATCGTGCTGGGCTTTGACAGCCGTGAGCGGCTGGACGGGTTCCTGGCGGCGTTGCAGCGGATGGTGGGGCGTCACGACATCTACCGCACCGGGGTGGTGTGGGACGGGCTGCCCGAGCCGGTGCAGGTGGTCTGGCGGCGTGCCGTCGTCCCGGTGACCGAGGTGACCCTGTCGCGTGACGGGGATCCGGTGGCGGAGCTACGGGCCATCGCCGGGCGGTGGATCGACCTGAGAGAGGCGCCGTTGGTACGGGTGCATGTGGCCGCGGAGCCGAGCAGCGAGGGCGGCGGCCGGTGGATGGGCCTGGTGCAGGTGCACCACCTCCTCCAGGACCACACCGCACTGGAAGCGGTGCTTCGAGAGGTCGCGGCCTTCATGGAGGGGCGCGACGACGAGCTGTCGGCACCCCTGCCGTTCCGTGACTTCGTGGCCCAGGCCCGGTTGGGGGTCTCCCGCGAGGAACACGAGGAGTACTTCACGGAGCTGTTGGGCGGCGTGACGGAGTCGACGCTGCCGTTCGGCCTGTCCGATGCTCGTGGTGATGGCTCCGATCTGGAGCAGGCGAGGCTGAGCGTGGATGCCGGGCTGGTGGTGCGGGTGCGGGAGCAGGCCCGTGAGCTCGGCGTGAGTCCGGCGACGTTGTTCCATGTGGCCTATGCGCGGGTACTGGCGAGCCTCGCGGGCCGGACCGACGTGGTGTTCGGGACCGTCCTGCTGGGCCGCATGAACGCCGGGCGGGGTGCGGATCGGAATCTGGGTCCGTTCATGAACACCTTGCCGGTACGGGCCGATGTCGCCGACGGCGACGTGGTGGGTGCGGTGCGGAAGATGCAGGCCCAGCTGGCCGGCCTGCTGGTGCACGAACACGCTCCCCTCGCCCTGGCGCAGAAGGCCAGCAGCGTCCCCGCACGCGCCCCGCTGTTCACCTCCATTTTCAACTACCGCAACAGCCAGCGGTGGGGTGCTCTGCCGAACGGCGGTGACAGGGTCGGATTGGCCGGCGTGTCCGTGGTGCACCGGAGGGGAGGCACCAACTACCCGTTGACCGTAGCGGTGGACGACATGGGCTCTGGGTTCGGGCTGACGGTCGACGCCCTCGCGCCGGGTGATCCCGAGTTGGTGTGCGGGTTGATGCATACGGCGGTCGAGAGTCTCGTCGAAGCCCTGGAGAACGCGCCGGGCACCGAGCTGCATGGGCTCGAGGTGTTGTCGGAGGCCGAGCGGGGGCGGGTGTTGGTTGGGTGGAATGAGCCGGGTGTGGTGGAGGCGTCGCGTGTGGCGGCGGCGTCAGGCGTGGTGCCGGAGTTGTTCGCGGAGCGGGTGGTGCGGGAGCCGGGTGCGGTGGCGGTGGTGGATGCACGGGTGGAGTTGTCGTACGGGGAGTTGGATGAGCGGGCGGGCCGGTTGGCGAGTGTGCTGAGGGGGCGTGGGGTCGGGTTGGAGTCTGTGGTGGGGGTGATGCTGGAACGGTCGGTGGACGTGGTGGTGGCGTTGCTGGCGGTGTGGAAGGCCGGCGGTGCGTACCTGCCGATCGATCCGGAGTATCCCGCGGATCGCGTGGCGATGATGTTGGAGGACGCGGGGCCGGTGTGTGTGGTGACCAGTGCCGGGCTGGTCGGGCGACTGCCGGAGGGTCTCGGGGTGGTGGTGGATGAGGCGGTGGCGGCCGGTGAGCTGATGGAGCCGGCACGGGTCGAGTCGGGGCATGCGGCGTATGTGATCTATACGTCGGGGTCGACGGGCCGGCCGAAGGGTGTGGTGGTGTCGCACGGGGCGCTGGCCGGCTACGTGGCCTGGTGTGTGGAAGCGTATCCGGGGGTGCGGGAGAGCAGTCTGCTGCACGCGTCGGTGTCATTCGACGCGGGTGTGACAGGGCTGTTCGGGGGGTTGGTGAGCGGTGGGTGTGTGTTCGTGTCCGGGCTCGATGAGGGTCTGCCGGCGGTGCTGGGTGAGCGCCGTCTGGGCTTCCTGAAGGTGACGCCGAGCCATCTGCCCGTGCTGGAGGCGTTGCCGGAGTCGTGTGTCCCGACTGACCAGTTGATGGTCGGCGGAGAGGCCTTGAGCTGGGGCCTGGTGGAGCGGTGGCGCGAGGCGCACCCGGGGCCGGCCGTCGTGAATCACTACGGGCCGACGGAGGCGACGGTCGGTTGCGCGCACTACGAGATCGGTGCGGGTGAGGGCGACGGAGGTGTGGGCTCGGTTCCGATCGGGCGGTCGTTCGCGACGACGCGGACGTTCGTCCTGGATGGATGGATGCGCCCGGTGGCGCCGGGCGTGGTGGGTGAGTTGTACGTGGCGGGGGTGCAGCTGGCCCGCGGATATCTCGGTCGTCCCGGCCTGACCGCGGAGCGGTTCGTGGCGTGCCCGTACGGCGGTCCGGGTGAACGGATGTACCGGACGGGTGACTTGGTCCGGTGGACCATCGACGGGCAGCTGGTGTTCGTCGGGCGGGCGGACGACCAGGTGAAGGTGCACGGGTACCGGATCGAACCGGGTGAGATCGAGACCGTACTGGCCGCGCATCCGGACGTCGACCAGGTGGTGGTGATTGCCCGTGAGGACGCCTCCGGCGACAAGCGACTGACGGCGTACGTCGTCGCCGGGGACGGCGGTGGTGTGGGCGCTGGTCTGGCCGCTGAGCTCCGCGCCCACACGGCGCAGAGGCTGCCGGAGTACATGGTGCCGTCCGCGGTGGTGGTGCTGGACGAGTTGCCGTTGATGGTGAACGGGAAGCTGGACCGGGCGGCGCTGCCCGCACCCGACTACGGGATCGCGGGTGGCAAGGGGCGCGGGCCGGCCTCGGTGGTCGAGGAAGTCGTGTGCGCGGTCTTCGCCGAGGTACTGGGCCTGGAGCGGATCGGGGTCGACGACAACTTCTTCGAACTGGGCGGCCACTCGCTGCTCGCGGTGTCGTTGGTGTCGCGGCTGCGCGAATGGGGCCTGGGGATCTCGGTGCGGGCGCTCTTCGAGACACCCACACCGGCCGGGTTGGTCGAGGCCGGCAACGGACCGGTTGTGGAGGTGCCGCCGAACGGCATTCCGGACGGCGCCGAGGCCATCACGCCCGAGATGCTGCCCTTGGTGGAACTCACGGCAGCACAGGTGGAGGTGGTGTGTGCGGCGGTCGACGGTGGAGCGGCCAACGTGGCGGACGTGTATCCGCTGGCGCCGTTGCAGGAGGGCATCTTCTTCCACCACCTGCTCGCCGATCCGGGGGAGGCGGATCCGTACCTCCGCTCTCTCGCCATGGGCTTCGACGGCCGTGAGCGACTGGACACGTTCCTGGCTGCCCTGCAACAGGTGGTGGACCGGCACGACATCTACCGCACCGGCGTGATGTGGGAAGGCCTCCCCGAGCCCGTGCAGGTGGTGCGGCGGCGCGCGGTCGTCCCGGTGACGGAGGCGACGCTGACGGACGGCGGGAACCCGGCGGCGGAGCTCATCGCGATCGCCGGCCGGTGGATGGATGTCCGACGGGCGCCGCTGCTGCGGGTCTACGTGGCGGCGGAGCCGGGCAGCGAGCGGTGGGTGGCACTGGTGCAGGTGCACCACCTGCTGCAGGACCACACGGCGACCGAGGTGGTACTGGGTGAGGTCGCGGCCCTCATGACCGGGCGTGGGGACACCCTGCCGGTACCGCTGCCCTTCCGTGACTTCGTGGCCCAGGCGCGGCTGGGTGTGTCCCGAGCAGAGCACGAGGAGTACTTCGCCCAGCTGTTGAGGGACGTGACGGAACCGACGCTGCCGTTCGGCCTGGCCGACGCCCGCGGCGACGGCACCGGCGCCCAGCAGGCACGCGTGATGGTTGACGACTCCCTGGCGGAGAGGGTGCGGGAGCGGGCGCGTGGGCTCGGGGTGAGCCCGGCGACCTTATTCCACGTGGCGTGGGCGCGGGTGCTGGCCGTACTGGCCGGACGGTCGGACGTCGTGTTCGGGACGGTGTTGCTGGGCCGGATGAACGCCGGGGCGGGTGCTGAGCGGATCCCTGGGCCCTTCATGAACACGCTGCCGGTGCGGATGGACGTCGCGGACACGGATGTGGTGGGTGCGGTGCGGGCGATGCAGGCCCAGCTGGCCGGCCTGCTGGTGCACGAGCACGCGCCCCTCGCACTGGCCCAGGCGGCCAGCGACGTCCCGCCGTCCGTCCCGTTGTTCACGGCGCTGTTCAACTACCGCCACAGCAACCGAGTGCGGTCGGACGCTCCGCAGTCCGGCGACACACGGCCAGGTGGGGTGGCCGGCATGAGGGTGTTGCTGGGCGAGGACCGTACGAACTACCCGTTGGCGGTCTCGGTCGACGATCTGGGGGTCGGCTTCGGGCTGACGACCGGTGTGGTCGCGCCCGGCGACCCGGAGCTCGTATGTGACTTGATGCAGACGGCGGTCGAGAATCTGGTCACAGCCCTGGAGGAAGCCCCACGGACCCCGTTGCGTGGGGTGGAGGTGTTGGCGTCGTCGGGTCGTGATCGGGTGTTGGTGGAGTGGAACGACACGGATCGGGTGGTGTCCGAGGAGACGGTGGTGGGTCTGTTCGAGCGGCAGGTGGCGCGGGATCCGGGTGCGGTGGCGGTGGTGTGTGGGGAGGAGGCGTTGTCGTATGGGGAGTTGGATGAGCGGGCGTCTCGGTTGGCGGGGTTGTTGAGGGGTCGTGGGGTGGGGCCTGAGTCGGTGGTGGGGGTGTTGTTGGAGCGGTCGGTTGATTTGGTGGTGGCGTTGTTGGGGGTGTGGAAGGCGGGGGGTGCGTATGTGCCGCTTGATCCGTCGTATCCGGTGGAGCGGTTGGAGTTCATGGTGGGGGATGCGGGGCCGGTGTGTGTGGTGACGGTGGGTGGTTTGGTGGGGGTGTTGTCTGGTGGGGTGTCGGTGCCGGTGGTGTGTTTGGATGATCCGGGTGTGGTGGTGGAGTTGGCGGGGGTGGATCCGGCTGTGGATTTGGGTGTGGGTGGGTTGGGGGGTGTGGCGGCGTATGTGATGTATACGTCGGGGTCGTTGGGGGTGCCGAAGGGTGTGGTGGTGTGTCAGC
>NZ_JBVJPF010000015.1:0-16058 GCF_055582785.1 Streptomyces sp. NPDC107500 | reverse complement strand
GCTGACACACCACCACACCCTTCGGCACCCCCAACGACCCCGACGTATACATCACATACGCCGCCACACCCCCCAACCCACCCACACCCAAATCCTCCTCATCCAGCCCCACACCAGCCCCCACCCCTACCACCCGCACCCCACACTCCCCCGCCACCCCACCAAACACCCCGCCACCCGAACCCACATCCGCCACCGCAACACGCACACCACAATCCCTCAACACCACACCCATACGCGCCGCCGGCCACCCAGGATCCACCGGCACATACGCCCCGCCCGCCTTCCACACAGCAAGCAGCGCAACCACCAGATCAACCGACCGCTCCATCGACACCGCCACCACACACTCCGCACCCACCCCCTCATCGATCAACACCCGCGCCAACCGATTCGCGCGAGCATTCAACTCCCCATACGACACACCCACCCCACCCTGCTCCACCGCCACCGCACCCGGATCCCGCATCACCTGCCGCTCGAAGAGGCCAGAGACGGTCTGAGGCTCCGCGGTGGTGTTCCAACCGCCGAGGATCTGTCGCCGTTCCGCGTCAGTGAGGATGTCGATCTGCCGTACCCGTGCCTGAGGCTTGGCAACGACGCCGGTCAGGACGCGGGCGAACCGCTGACCGATGGTTGCCGCGGTCGTCCGGTCGAACATGTCGGCCACGGCCGTCAACGAACAGTTCAGCCCGGCCGGGCGGTCATCGTCGTCACGCGTCTCGGTCACGGTGACGCTGAGATCGAACTTGGCCGGCTTGCCCTCGGGCAGCTGGGCTTCCGTCTGAATGCCGGGCAGTTCGAGTGCCGCCTCGTTTTCCCGCTCGACGGTGAGCATGACCTGGAAGAGGGGGTGCCGACCCCGTACCCGGGTTGGGGCGAGCACTTCGACCAGCCGCTCGAACGGCACGTCCTGGTGGTCGAGAGCGGCCAGGTCGTGTTCGCGTACGCGGGCCAGTACATCGGTGAAGCTCGGGTTGCCCGTCAGGTCGGTCCGCAGGACCAAGGTGTTGACGAAGAAGCCGACCAGCCCGTCCAGTGCCTGGTCGGTTCGTCCGGCCACCGCGGTGCCGATCGGGATGTCTTCGCCCGCCCCGAGCCGGGACAGCAGTACCGCCAACGCCGCCTGCACCACCATGAACGACGTGACACCCTGCTCACGTGCCAGCGCCGACAACTCCTCGTGCACGGCGGCCGGGAGGCGGAACGTGATCGCGTGTCCCCGGTGGGAGGGCACCGTCGGACGTGGTCGGTCCGTCGGCAGCCGCAGCTCTTCCGGGGCACCCCGCAGTGCCTCACGCCAGTAGGCGATCTGGGCTGCCTCCAGGCTTTCCGGATCGTCCTTGTCGCCGAGCAGTTCGCGCTGCCACAAGGTGTAGTCCGCGTACTGCACCGGAAGCGGCAGCCACTCCGGCTCCTGGTCCTGGCGCCGCGCCACGTATGCGGCCGACAGGTCCCGGGCCAGCAGGTCCGTCGACCAGCCGTCCCCTGCGACGTGGTGGATCACCACCACCAGCCGGTGGACATCCGTCCCGCTGCGGATCAGCAACGCACGCAGGGGGATCTCGGCCGCGAGGTCGAACCCATGGCCGATCTCCGCGGCCACCAGGGCGGCGGTCTCTCCTTCGCTTGTGACTTCGGTGGACCGCAGGATGCGTCCCACCCCGTCCACATCCAGCACCTGCTGGTACGGCTCGTCATCGTGAGCGGGAAACACCGTACGCAGCACCTCGTGCCGAGCGATGACATCGCCCAGCGCTGCCTCCAGTGCCTCCGTGTCGAGTTGCCCACTCAGACGAAGTATCACCGGCATGTTGTAGGTGGGGCTGGGGCCCTCCAGCTGCGCCAGGAACCACAACCGCCGCTGAGCGAACGACATCGGCACCCGCTCAGGCCGCTCCCACCGCGCCAACCCCACCCGCGCCGCATCCGCACCCGCGATCCGCGCCGCCAACCCCGCCGGCGTCGACGCCTCGAACAACTCCCGCACACCCAACTCCACCCCCAACACCACCCTCAACCGCGACACCAACCGCATCGCCAACAACGAATGCCCACCCAAAGCGAAGAAGTCCTGCTCAACCCCCACCCGCTCCACACCCAGCACCTCCGCGAACACCCCACACACCAACTCCTCCAACACCGACACCCCACCCCGCCCACCACCAGCCACACCAACCCCATCGACCCCGCCAACCCCGTACTCCGGAACCGGCAACGCCCCCCGATCCACCTTCCCGTTCACCGACAACGGCAGCCCACCCGACAACACCACCACCGCCGACGGCACCATGAACTCCGGCAACCTCCCCGCCACCCACGCCCGCAACCGAGAACCCAACCCCTCCCCAACCCCCGACCCCTCCACCACCACATACGCCACCAAACGCTTGTCCCCAGGCACATCCTCACGCGCCACCACCGCAGCCTGAACCACCCCCGGATGCCCCACCAACACCGCCTCGACCTCACCCGGCTCAATCCGGAAACCACGGATCTTCACCTGGTCATCGGCCCGTCCCATGTGCATCAGCCGCCCATCAGCAGTCCACCGGCCCAGATCACCGGTCCGATACATCCGCTCACCCGGCACGCCATACGGACATGCCACGAAACGCTCGGCCGTCAGGCCCTCCCGGCCCGCGTATCCCCGTGCCAGTTGGCCACCTGCGACGTACAGCTCGCCCGTGGCGCCTGGCGGGAGCAGCTTCAGATGCCGGTCCAGGACGAAGACACGCAGACCCGGAATCGCCCGCCCGACCGCGCTTCCCCGCGACGCTCCGGCGCCGACATCCGCACCCGCACCCGCACCCGCACCCGCACCCGCAGGCGCCTTCACGGTCTCAGCCGTGACGTGCACCGTCGTCTCGGTGATTCCGTACATGTTCACCAGCGTCGGTTCGTCGGACCGATGACGCGTCCACCAGCCGTCCAGCCGCTCCACGTCCAGCGCCTCGCCGCCGAAGACGACCCACCGCAACGAGGACCAGTCCGGGGTGGCGGGCCCGGATTCCTCGGCGCGCATCAACTCGTAGAACGCCGAAGGGGTCTGCGACAGGACGGTCACCCGTTCCTCGGCCAGCAGCCGCAGGAACGCGTCGGGGGACCGCGACACGTGGTACGGCACCACCACGAGCCGGCCTCCGTGCAGCAGTGCCCCCCAGATCTCCCACACCGAGAAGTCGAACGCGAAGGAGTGGAACCACGACCACGCATCGTCGGCGCCGAAGCCGAACCGCCGGCGCAGCGCGCTGAACAGCGTCGCGACGTTGCGGTGCGTCACCAGCACACCCTTCGGTGCGCCCGTCGACCCGGACGTGTAGATCACGTACGCCGGGTGCTCCTCGGTCGCCCTCGTACCCGGCCGGTCCGCCGCCGCTTCCAGATCCGCGGACGAGTCCGTCGCGAGGGTGGCCGTCGTATCGAGGTCGTCCAGCAGCAGGGCCGGGGCCACCAGGCCGGCGGGCAGCACGTCCACGAGCGCGCCGGTGGTCAGCACGCACACCGGTTCCGCGTCCTCCAGTACGTACGCGATCCGGTCCCGGGGGTAGGCGGGATCGACCGGCAGGTAGGCTCCACCGGCCTTGAGTACGGCCAGCAGGGCCACGACCAGTTCGGCGGACCGGTCCATCAGCACCGCCACCACGGACTCCGGCCCCACCCCTCGCCGTGTCAGGACCCGTGCCAGTCTGTTCGCCTGCTCGTTCAGCTCCCCGTAGGTCATGCTCTGGTCTCCGGAGACCAGAGCCACGGTGTCCGGCGTCCGTGCGGCCTGTTCCTCGAAGAGTCCGGGCAGGGTCACATTCGCGGCTACCGGCACGCCGGCATCCGGCTCGCGCTCCAGCTCCCGCTCCCGCTCCCGCTCGGGGAGGAGCAGTCTGCGCTCGTCCTCGGACAGGACATCGATCTCATGGAGCCGTACGTCAGGATCGGCGGCCACCGTCGTCAGCAGGCGGTTCAGCCGGTGCCCGAGTGCCGTGACGCTCTCCGCGTCGAACAGGTCCGCCGCCCCGACGACCGAGCCCCGCAGGCCCATCGGTCGACCGTCATCGAAGATCTCCCCCAGACTTACGTCGAGATCGAACTTCGCCGGCAGCGGTCCGCCGGTGTACGCCTCGGCCCGCACGCCGGGCAGGTCGAGGTTCGCGGGGTCGTTGTTCTGGAAGGTGAGCATGACTTGGAACAGCGGATGGCGTGCCATGGAGCGTGGCGGCGCCATGAGTTCGACCAGCCGCTCGAACGGCAGATCCTGGTTCTCCAGCGCTTGCAGGTCGCGTTCGCGTACCCGGTCCAGGACCTCGGCGAAGGTGGGGTCGCCGTGCAGGTCCGTGCGCAGCACCAGGGTGTTGACGAAGAACCCGACCAGGCCGTCCAGGGCCTGGTCGGTGCGCCCGGCCACCGCGGTGCCGATCGGGATGTCCTCCCCGGCGCCGAGCCGCGACAGCAGTGCCGCCAGACCGGCCTGGACGACCATGAAGAGCGTGACACCTCGTCGGCGGGCCAGGGAGGCGAGCGCGGCATGTGCCTCCGCCGAGATGTCCAGTCGCGTCGTGTGGCCCCGGTATGAGGCCTCCGTCGGCCGTGGCCGGTCCGCCGGCAGGTTCAGCTCCTGCGGTGCCCCGGTCAGCGCCTGCCGCCAGTGGCCGACCTGGGAGGCGAGGAGGCTGTCCTGATCGTCCTCCTCCCCCAGCAGGTCCCTTTGCCAGAGGGTGTAGTCCGCGTACTGCACCGGCAGCGGCTCCCACCCGGGCGCGCGCCCCTCGCACCGTGCCGCGTACGCCGTCGAGACGTCCCGTCCCAACGGCCCCATGGACCAGCCGTCTCCCGCGATGTGGTGGAACACCACGACCAGCACCGACGAGACCGGACCGGTGTGGACCAGCAGAGCCCGTACGGGAATCTCGCGCGCGAGGTCGAAACCGTGGCCGATCTCGGCCGCCACCAGTTCCGCGGCGCGCTCTTCGTCGGCGGCCTGGGCGACCCGAAGGACGTTCCCGACCTCGGCGGGGTCCAGCACCCGCTGGTACGGCTCGTCATCGTGGGCGGGGAAGACCGTACGCAGCACCTCGTGCCGTGCCAGCACGTCCCCGAGCGCCGACCTCAGCGCGCTTACGTCGACCTGTCCGGACAGCCGCAGTGCCGTCGGCATGTTGTAGGTGGGGCTGGGGCCCTCCAGCTGCGCCAGGAACCACAACCGCCGCTGAGCGAACGACAACGGCACCCGCTCAGGCCGCTCCCACCGCACCAACCCCACCCGCGCCGCATCCGCACCCGCGATCCGCGCCGCCAACCCCGCCGGCGTCGACGCCTCGAACAACTCCCGGACACCGACCTCGACCCCGAACACCACCCGCAACCGCGACACCAACCGCATCGCCAACAACGAATGCCCACCCAAAGCGAAGAAGTCCTGCTCAACCCCCACCCGCTCCACACCCAGCACCTCCGCAAAGACCCCACACACCAACTCCTCCAACACCGACACCCCACCCCGCCCACCACCAGCCACACCAACCCCATCGACCCCGCCAACCCCGTACTCCGGAACCGGCAACGCCCCCCGATCCACCTTCCCGTTCACCGACAACGGCAGCCCACCCGACAACACCACCACCGCGGACGGCACCATGAACTCCGGCAACCTCCCCGCCACCCACGCCCGCAACCGAGAACCCAACCCCTCCCCAACCCCCGACCCCTCCACCACCACATACGCCACCAAACGCTTGTCCCCAGGCACATCCTCACGCGCCACCACCGCAGCCTGAACCACCCCCGGATGCCCCACCAACACCGCCTCGACCTCACCCGGCTCAATCCGGAAACCACGGATCTTCACCTGCTCGTCGGCCCGCCCCATGAACACCAGCACACCGTCCGCACGCCACCGCACCAGGTCGCCGGTCCGGTACATCCGCTCACCGGCACCGCCGTACGGGCATGCCACGAACCGCTCACCGGTCAGCCCCGGACGATGGTGGTAGCCGCGGGCCAGCGGCAGACCCGCTACATACAGTTCACCGGCGACCCCGGGCGGAACCGGCCGCAGGTACCGGTCCAGCACGTACAGGCGGGTGTTGGCGACGGGACCGCCGATCGGCGGGACCGTCTCCTCCTCCCTGGAGCAGCGGTGCCAGGTCACCGCGATGCAGGTCTCGGCCGGTCCGTAGCCCTGGACGAGGTCGATGTGCGGGAACAGCGCGAAGGCCCGGTCTCGCAGGGCTCCGGGCACCGCCTCACCGCCGCTGGCCAGCTGCCGCAGGGTGGACAGGCCGGAGACGGTCGGCTCCTCCAGGACCCCGGCCAGGGCCGAGGCGATGAGGTGCAGCACCGTCACGTCGTGCCGCCGTACCAGTTCCACCAGGTGAGCGGGGTCGGCCGTGCTCCCGGTGGGCGCGATGACCAGGCTCGCGCCGATCACCAGCGGACAGAAGGTCTGCCACACCGAGGGGTCGAAACCCATGGGTGCGGTGAGCATCAGCCGGTCCGTCCGGTCCCATCCGAACTCCGCGACACGGGCGAGTACGTGATTGACCACTGCCGCGTGGGTGACCGTGACTCCCTTAGGGGTGCCGGTGGAACCGGAGGTGTACATCACGTACATCGGGTGGGCGGGGAGGAGCAGGGGGCGCCGACCGCCGACCGCACCGGCTTCGGTGTCCTCGGCCGGGTCAGGACCGTGGCCAATCCGGTCCCCGATGCCGTGTCCGTCGACCGTGAGCATCGGCAGGCCCAGTCCGGCGGCACCCTCCTCCCGCCACGAGGCGCGGGCGATCACGCACACCGGACGCGCGTCGGCGAGCATGAAGGCGACACGCTCTTCCGGGTACGCCAGGTCGACGGGCAGGTACGCGCCGCCGGCCTTCAGCACCGCCAGCAGGGCCACGACCAGGTCGATCGAGCGGTCCATCGCGACCGCCACCACCGACTCCGGGCCGACACCCCGGTCCACCAGCACTCGGGCGAGTCGTGACGCCCGATCGTCCAGGTGGGCGTAGCTGATCTCCTCGTCCCCGCAGATCACCGCAGGTGCGTCGGGAGTCCGCGACACCTGTCGCTCGAACAGGTCCACCACCGTCACGTCGGGCAGCGTCTTCGTGGTGTCGTTCCACCGTTCCAGGACCCGCGAACGATCCCGGGGTGCCAACACCTCCACCGCGGGCAACGGCGTGGACGGTGCCTCCTCCAGCCCGGTGATCAGGCTTTCGAGGGCGGTGTGCAGCGACGCGCACACCAGCTCCGGATCGCCCGGAGCCGCCGCCCCGGCCGTCAGCACGAACCCGGCCCCGGAGTCATCGACCGAGACCACCAAGGGGTAGTTCGTCCGGTCCTCGGTCGACAGGACCGTCATGCCGGGCATCCCGCCGGCGTGCGAGTCGTCCCCGGACACACGGTTTCCGTGACGGTAGTTGAACAGCGTCGTGAACAGCGGCACCGAGGCCGGTACCCCGCCGGCCGCCTGTGCCAGGGCGAGTGGAGCGTGTTCGTGCACCAGCAGCCCGGACAGCTGCTCCTGCATGGCCCGCACCGCGCCGAGGGCGTCCAGGTCCGCTACGTCCATCCGCACCGGCAGGGTGTTCATGAACGGGCCGGGAATCCGCTCGGCCCCCGCCCCCGCGTTCATGCGGCCCAGCAGCACGGTCCCGAACACCACGTCCGTCCGGCCGGCGAGGCTCGCCAGCACCCGCGCCCATGCCACGTGGAACAACGTCGCCGGACTCACCCCCAGCGCACGCGCCCCCTCTCGTAGCCGCCGCGCCAGCAGGTCGTCCACTGCCATCCGCACCCGCTGCACATCGGAACCGTCGCCATGGGCGTCGGCCAGGCCGAACGGCAGCGTCGGCTCCGTCACTCCGCCCAACAGCTCCGCGAAGTACGCCTCATGTTCCGCGCGGGACATCCCCAGCCGCGCCTGGGCGACGAAGTCCCGGAAGGGCAGCGGCACCGGCAACTCGTCCCCGCGCCCGTCCAGGAGGGCGGCGACCTCGCTCAGCACCACCTCCAGGGCCGTGTGATCGCGCAACAGGTGGTGGACCTGCACCACTGCCAACCAGCGCCCCGTCACCGGGTCGGCCGCCACACCCACCCGCAGCAGCGGCGCCCGCCGCACGTCCATCCACCGCCCGGCGACTTCCAGCAACTCGGCCGCCGCGTCACCGTTCCCGGGCAGAGTGACCTCTCTGACCGGGACTACGGCTCGCCGCCAGACCACCTGCACGGGCTCGGGCAGGCCTTCCCAGATCACCGCGGTGCGATAGATGTCGTGCCGGTCCACCACCTGCTGCAACGCGGCCAAGAACCCGTCCAGCCGGGCACGGCTGTCGAAGCCCAGAGCGAGAGAGAGGAGATAGGGGTCCGCGTCTCCTGAGTCGGTGATCAGGTGGTGGAAGAAGATGCCCTCCTGCAACGGCGCCAGCGGGTACACGTCCGCCACGTTCGCCGCGCCGCCTTCGACCGACGTGCAGACCAGGTCGATCTGCGCCTGCGTCAGCTCGACCAACGGCAGCATCTCCGGCGTGATGACCTCCGCGCCTTCCCTGGGAATCCCGTTCGGCGGAACGTCCACCGCACCGCCGCCACCGGTGCCCGCGGCGGCAGCCAGTCCGGCCGGCGTCGGTGCCATCAGGAGTGCCCGCACGGACACGCCGAGCCCGCGCTCGCGCAGCCGGGACGCCAGGGTCACCGCGAGCAGCGAGTGTCCGCCCAGCTCGAAGAAGTTGTCCTCCACCCCCACCCGCTGGACACCCAGGACATCCGCGAACACATGACACACCAGCTCCTCGAGGACCGTCGCAGGACCTCGCCCACCAGCGGACGAATGCTCGGGTACCGGCAAGGCGGCCCGGTCCACCTTCCCGTTCGCCGTCAACGGCATCCCGTCCAGCACCACCACCGCCGACGGCACCATGTACTGCGGCAACCGCTCAGCCACCAAACCCCGCAGGTCATCACCGCCGACGGCCAGATCGTCAGCGGCGACGTAGGCCACCAGGCGCCTGTCCCCCGGCACGTCCTCACGGACCAGCACCACCGCCCGGTCCACCGCGGGATGCGCCACCAGCACGGTCTCGATCTCGCCCGGCTCGATACGGTAGCCACGCAGCTTCACCTGATCATCCGCACGGCCCACAAACACCAGCTGCCCGTCCACCGTCCACCGGACCAGATCCCCCGTCCGGTACATCCGCTCACCCGGACCACCGAACGGGCACGCCACGAAACGCTCCCCGGTCAAGCCCGGGCGGCCCAGGTACCCGCGGGCCAACTGCACCCCCGCCACATACAACTCACCCACCACACCCGGCGCCACCGGCTCCAGGAACCGGTCCAGCACGAACGTCCGCGTCGTCGCAAACGACCGGCCGATCGGAACCGAACCCACGCTTCCGTCGCCCTCACCCACACCAATCACGTAATGCGCCGACCCGACCGTCCCCTCCGTCGGACCATAGTGATTCACCACATCGACACCCGGATGCGCGTCACGCCACCGCTGCACCACATCCCAACCGAGGGCTTCGCCGCCCACCATCAACTGGCCCGTCGGAGCACACTCCTCAGGCAGCGCCTCCAGCAACGGCAGATGACTCGGCGTCACCTTCAGAAAGCCCAGACGGCGCCCGTCCAGCACCGCCGGCAGACCCTCATCCAGACCGGACACGAACACACATCCACCCGACACCAACGCCGCATACAACCCCGTCACACCCAGATCAAACGACACCGACCCATGCAGCAGACTGCTCTCCCGCACCCCCGGATACGCCTCCACACACCAGGCCACATAGCCGGCCAGCGCCCCGTGCGACACCACCACACCCTTCGGCCGACCCGTCGACCCCGACGTATAAATCACATACGCCGCATGCCCCGACTCCACCCGCACCGGCCCCACCGGCTCACCATCCGCCACCGCCTCGTCCACCAGCACCGCCAGACCCTCCGGCAACCCACCCGCCAACCCCGCACTGGTCACCACACACACCGGGTCCGCGTCCTCCAGCAACCAGGTCACGCGTTCCGCCGGCGCCTCCGGATCAACCGGCAGATACGCACCTCCCGCCTTCCACACCGCCAACAGCGCCACCACCGCATCAACCGACCGCTCCAACAACACCCCCACCACCGACTCCGCACCCACACCACGCCCCGCCAGCACCCCCGCCAACCGGGACGCCCGCTCATCCAACTCCCCATACGACAGCGTCTCCCCCTCACCCACCACCGCCGGCGCATCCGGAGTCCGCGCAACCTGCTCCCCGAACAACCCCGGCACCACACCCGACACCCCCACCACACCCGACTCATTCCACCCAACCAACACCCGCCCCCGCTCACCCTCCGACAACACCTCAAGCCCACGCAGCCCCGTGCCCGGCGTGCTCTCCAGAGCCTCGACGAGACTCCCGACCGCCGTGTGCATCAGCCCGCACACCAACTCGGGATCAGCAGGTTGAAGCGCATCGGCCGTCAGCCGGAACCCAGTCCCCGTGTCATCCACTGCCAAGGCCAGCGGATAGTTGGTGACACCTCTCCCGTAAACCATCGTCACGCCGTCGATGCCGTTCAGATCACCGTCACCGGGGTGCTCGCCCGACAGCTGGGTGTGGCGATAGTTCAGCAGGGAGGTGAACAGAGGGGCTGAGGCCGGGACGCCGCTGGCCTTCTGCGCCAGGACCAGCGGGGCATGCTCGTGCACCAACAGGGCGGCCAACTGGTCCTGCATCGCGCGCACCGCACCGATGACATCCTTATCAACGTGCACCCGCACCGGCAGAGTGTTCATGAACGGCCCCGGGATCCGGTCCGCGCCCAGCCCGGCATTCATTCGGCCCAGCAGCACAGTCCCGAACACGACGTCCGTCCGGCCGGCCAGACTCGCCAGCACTCGCGCCCAGGCCACATGGAACAACGTTGCCGGAGAGACACCCAGCCCATGGGCTCGCTCCCGCACTCGGTGCGCCAACAGATCATCCACTGCCAGCCGCGCCCGCTGCACACCGGAACCGTCACCACGAGCGTCGGCCAATCCGAACGGCAGCGTCGGCTCCGTCACATCACCCAACAGCTCCGCGAAGAATCCCTCATGCTCCGGACGCGGCATCCCCAACCGGGCCTGGGCCACGAAGTCACGGAAGGCCAGCGGCTCTGGGAGACGGTCACCGTCCCCAGCCATAAATGCCGCCACCTCACCCAGCACCACCTCCAACGCGGCGTGGTCCTGCAACAAGTGATGCGCCTGCACCAATGCCAACCATCGGCCCGGCCGCCCCGGCTCGGCCGCCACGTGCACCCGCACCAGCGGGGCCCGCCCCAGGTCCATCCACTCTCCCGCCACCGACAGCAGCGCCGCGGCCGGGTCTCCACCACCCTCCCGCAACGTCACCTCGGTCACCGGAACGACCGCACGGCGGGCGACCACCTGCACCGGTTCAGGCAGCCCCTCCCACACCAACCCAGTGCGGTAGATGTCGTGCCGGTCCACCACTCGCTGCAATGCCGCCAGGAACCCGTCCAGCCGCTCACGGCTGTCGAAGCCCAGCACCATCGGCACGAGGTACACGTCCGCCTCACCCGGGCCGGCCAGCAGGTGATGGAAGAAGATGCCCTCCTGCAACGGCGCCAACGGATACACATCCGCCACATTCGCCGCCCCACCCTCCACCGACTCGCACACCAAGTCGACCTGCGCCGCCGTCAGCTCCACCAGCGGCAGCATCTCCGGCGTAATCACCTCCACACCCTGCTCGGGAATCCCGTTCGCAGGGACCTCCACCACACCCTCCCCATCAGCACCGGCGGCAGCCAAGCCCGCCGGCGTCGGCGCCACCAGCAAGGCCCGCACCGATACCCCGAACCCACGCTCACGCAACCGCTGCACCAACGACACCGCCAGCAACGAATGCCCACCCAGCTCGAAGAAGTTGTCCTCCACGCCTACACGGTCAACGCCCAGGACCTCCGCGAACACCTGACACACCAGCTCTTCAGCCACCGTGGCAGGACCCCGCCCACCAGCAGACGCATACTCCGGCGCCGGCAACGCGGAACGGTCCAGCTTCCCATTCACCGACAACGCCAACTCATCCAGCACCACCACCGCCGACGGCACCATGTACTCCGGCAACCGCTCAGCCACAAGACTCCGCAAACCGTCACCCACAACGGCATCGCCCTCGGGCACCACATAGGCGACCAGGCGCTTGTCACCCGGCACATCCTCACGCGCAACCACCACCACCTGACCCACCCCGGGATGCGCCGCCAGAACCGCCTCGACCTCGGCCGGCTCCACCCGGAACCCACGCACCTTCACCTGATCATCCGCACGGCCGACAAATGCCAGCTGCCCGTCCGCGGTCCACCGCGCCAGGTCCCCGGTCCGGTACATCCGCTCACCTGAATCACCGAACGGGCACGCCACGAACCGTTCTCCCGTCAGCGATGGACGCTGGTGATACCCACGAGCCAACTGCACGCCGGCGACGTAGAGTTCCCCGGCCACTCCGGGCGGCACCGGCTCCAGGAACCGGTCCAGCACAAACACCCGCGCGTTCGCCACCGGCCCGCCCACCGGCGGCACACCCAGCCCACCCTCAAGCACCCGCCCGGCGGTGACCATCACCGTCGCCTCCGTCGGCCCGTACGTGTTCACCAACACCCGGCCATCCGCCGCCCACACCCGCGCCACCTCAGCCGACAGGAGTTCACCGCCCACCAGCACCCGCGCCAGCCTGGGCACCGTCTCCGGGTCGACCACACCCAGGAGGGAGGGCACCACGCTCGCGACCTCCACTGCCTCCCGCACCACCACATCAGCCAGCAACCCCACATCCGCCCGCTCCGCCTCCGACGCCACCACCAGACGACCACCCGACGCCAACGTCACCGCAACATCCAGCACCGAACCGTCAAAACCAAACGACGCAAACTGCAACACCCCCACGCCGGGCCCCACGCCCAGCACCGGACCCAGAGCCGCCACCAAACCCACCACCGCACCCCGAGACACCACCACACCCTTCGGCACCCCCGACGACCCCGACGTAAACATCACATACGCCGCACCACCCAGCCCACCAAGCACAGGGTCCGCCACCGCAGCGGAATCCAGCCCGGGATCATCCAGACACACCACCGGCGCACCCAGACCATCCGGCAGCCCACCAGCCAGAGCGCTGTCGGTCACCACACAGACCGGCCCAACCTCCGCCAGCACCACACTCACCCGCTCCACCGGATACGACGGATCAACAAACACATACGCACCCCCCGCCTTCCACACCCCCAACAACGCCACCACCACATCCACCGACCGCTCCAACACCACCCCCACCACCGACTCAACCCCCACACCCCGCCCCACCAGCACACCCGCCAACCGAGACGCCCGCTCATCCAACTCCCCATAAGTCAGCGACTCCCCACCACACACCACCGCCACCGCACCCGGATCCCGCACCACCTGCTCCGCGAACAGCTCCACCCACGACACCTCAGGCACCGACACAGCACCACTGTTCCACCCATCCACCACCCGACCCCGCACCGACGACGGCAGCACACCCACACCACCCAACGCCACCCCCGGCCCCACCTCCAACGCCCCCACCAACTCCCCCACCGCCATCTCCACCAACTCACACACCAACCCCGCATCCCCCGGAGCCACCGCATCAACCACCACCGCAAACCCAGACCCAGCCCCAGACCCGAGGTCATCCACCGCAACCGCCAACGGATAGTTCGTCCGCTCCTGCGCGAACAACAACTCCACACCAGCCGCACCACCACGCACCGATCGCCCGTCATGCCGATAGTTGAACAACGACGTGAACAACGGAGCCGACGCCGGGACACCACTCACCCTCTGCGCCAAGGCCAGCGGGGCATGCTCATGCACCAGCAGGCCGGCCAACTGCCCCTGCATCGCCCGCACCGCGCCCACCACATCCAGAGCCTGCACATCCACCCGCACCGGAAGCGTGTTGATGAACGGACCAGGAATCCGCTCCGCCCCCACCCCCGCATTCATCCGACCCAGCAACACCGTCCCGAACACCACGTCCGACCGGCCCGCCAGACTCGCCAGCACCCGCGCATAGGCGACGTGGAACAGCGTCGCCGGACTCACCCCCAGCTCGCGAGCCTGCTCCCGGATACGCGCCGCCAGCCCGTCATCCACCCTCAACCGCGCCGACCGCACACCCGTACCGTCACCACGAGCATCGGCCAGCCCAAAGGGGAGCGTCGGCTCCGTCACATCACCCAACAGCTCGGCGAAGAACTCCTCATGCTCCGCACGCGAAACCCCCAACCGCGCCTGCGCCACGAAGTCCCGGAACGGCAGCGGAACCGGCAACTCATCCCCGCGCCCCTCCATCAACGCCGCGACCTCACCGAGCACCACCTCCAGCGCTGTGTGGTCCTGCAACAGGTGATGCACCTGCACCAACCCCAGCCACCGTCCCGAACCGCCGGGCTCGGCAGCCGCGTAGACCCGCAGCAACGGGGCTCGCCGTACGTCCATCCACTGCTCTGCGTTCGCCAACAGCTCCGCGGCCGCGTCACCGCCTTCCGACAACGTCACCTCGGTCACCGGAAGCTGGGCACGGCGCAAGACCACCTGTACCGGCTCGGGCAGCCCCTCCCACACCACTGCCGTGCGGCAGATGTCGTGCCGGTCCACGACCTGTTGCAAGGCCGCCAGGAACCCGTCCAGCCGTTCGCGAGCGTCGAAGGCCAGCGCCATCTGCATCAGATACGCGTCCGCCTCACCCTGGCCGGCCAGCAGATGATGGAAGAAGATGCCCTCCTGCAACGGAGCCAGCGGATACACGTCGGCGACGTTCGCCGCGCCGCCTTCAACGGACTCGCACACGAGGTCGATCTGCGCTGCCGTCAGCTCCACCAACGGCAGCATCTCCGGCGTGATCACCTCCGCGCCCTGCTCGGGGATGCCGTTCGGCGGCACCTCGACCGCACCGCCACCGCTGCTCGACGCCGCAAGCGCCGCCGGTGTCGGTGCCTCGAACAGCACCCGCACCGACACCCCGAGGCCCCGGTCGCCCAGCCGCTGCACCAAGGAGCCCGCCAGCAGCGAGTGTCCGCCCAGCTCGAAGAAGTTGTCCTCCACCCCCACCCGATCCACACCCAGCACTTCCGCGAAGGCCTGGCAGACAAGCTCCTCGGCCACCGACGCCGGGCCCCGCCCACCGGCGGACGAGTGCGCCGGGGCCGGCAGCTCCGCCCGGTCCAGCTTCCCGTTCACCGTCAACGGCAGTGCGTCCAGGACCAGCACCGCCGACGGCACCATGAACTCCGGCAACCGTCGGCTCGCGTGTGCACGCAGCATCCCCGGCAGTGCCTCGGCTTCGGCTTCGTCGACCTCCCTGTCGGGGACGACGTAGGCGACGAGCCGTACATCTCCTGGCACATCCTCACGCGGAACAACCACCACCTGCCCCACCCCCGCATGAGACCCCAACACCCCCTCCACCTCACCCGGCTCAACCCGCACCCCCCGCACCTTCACCTGACCATCCACCCGCCCCACAAAAGCCAACTCCCCACCCCCAACCCACCGCACCAAATCCCCCGTCCGATACATCCGCTCACCCACACCACCAAACGGACACGCCACAAACCGCTCCCCCGTCAACCCAGCCCGCCCCACATACCCCCGAGCCAACCCCACACCCGCGATATACAACTCCCCCACCACACCCGGCGCCACCGGCCGCAACCACCCATCCAACACAAACACCCGCGTATTCCAAATAGGACCACCAATCAACGGCACCACCCCACCCGAACCCGAACCCCCACCCGAATCCGCTCCTTCACCAGACCCCGGCCACACCCACGCCGTCGAATCCACCGACGTCTCCGTCGGACCATACAAATTATGCAACTCCGCACCACACAACCCCACAAACCGCTCCGCCAACACCCCCGACAACACCTCACCCGAACACACCACCCGCCGCAAAGAACCCCAACCACCCACCACACCCCCCTCAACAAACACCCCCAACATCGACGGCACAAAATGAACC
>NZ_JBVJPF010000014.1:0-19867 GCF_055582785.1 Streptomyces sp. NPDC107500 | reverse complement strand
CCCTTGGTCTGCGTGCACAGCACCGGCGTCAGCCCCTGCTGGGCGAGCGCACCGCCGATGACCTCGGCGAACGCGGGGAAGATCGGGTTCTGGAGCTCCGGCAGCACCAGCCCGACCAGCCGGGCCCGTTCGCCCCGCAGCTGGGTGGGCCGCTCGTAGCCCAGGACGTCCAACGCGCTCAGCACGGCCTGCCGGGTCGCGTCGGAGACTCCGGGCTTGCCGTTGAGTACCCGGCTGACCGTGGCCTCGCTGACCCCAACCTTCTTCGCCACCTGAGCAAGTCGTCGCGTCACAGACGAAAGGCTAACGCAAGCACCGCAAGCGGCTTGCTCGGCGGTCGCATTGGGCCGGCTGCGCACTGATTCGGATGGTATGCCCCGCTCAGTCCCACCTGACCCGCGCGAGGACCGGAAGGTGATCGCTGCCGGTGGCGGACAGGGTGCGGATCCGGCCGACCGTCGCGGTGCGGGCCATCACCTGGTCGATCCGGGCCATCGGGAAGGCGGCGGGGAAGCTGAGGGCGACGCCCCGCTCGGGCACGTGCAGCTCGCTGGTCAGCGGGTCGAGCGCCCGGTCGTCGACGGTGCCGTTGAGGTCGCCCAGCAGGACCAGCCTGCGCGACCGCTCCGCCGCGACGGCGTCGCCGAGCAGCCCGGCGCTCTCGTCCCGCCAGGACGACGCGAGGCCGGTGACCCCGACCCGGACCGACGGCAGATGCGCGACGTACACGGCGACCTCGCCGCGCGGCGTGTGTGCCACGGCCCGCAGCCCGCGCTCCCACTCCTCCGTGATGCCCCGCGGTCTGATGTCCAGCGGTAGGGCCCCGCTGAGCGGATGCTTCGACCAGAGTCCGACCGTGCCCCGGACCGTCCGGTACGGGTAGTCCCGGGCGAGGGTCTTCTCGTAGACCGCCAGGGCCGGCGCCACCAGCTCCTGGAGCGCTATCAGGTCGGGCCCGGCACCGGCCAGTGCGCGGGCCGTCCCCGCCGGGTCGGTGTTCTCGTCGCTGACGTTGTGCTGCACCACCACGAGGTCGTCGGCGCCGGGTTCCGGCGCGGGCAGCAGCAGCGGGCCGAACTGGTACGCCCAGGCCGCCACCGGCAGCAGCAGGGCGACCAGCGCGAGAGCCGAACGGCGCAGCACGGCCGGCGGGAGCAGCACCACCACCAGCACGCCCAGCCACGGCAGGAAGGACTCCAGGAGGCTGCCCAGTCCGCCGGGCCGGTCGGGAACCAGGCCGTGGAACACCAGCAGCAGGGCGGTGAACACCGCCACCCCCGCCCCTGCCCGCCCGCGCCGCCAGCTCCACCCACGCTTCGCCCGCCCGGTCATCGCTCCTCGTTCCGTCGCCCTCGCTGTCAGGACGACGGAACCGGTGGATCAAGTTCCGGACGAAGGAAAGAAGCGCATGGAGAGGGCGCCGACTTCCCAGCATGAGGAAGGGCCCCACGGATACGCACCCGTGGGGCCCTTCCCCCTGCTCAGCCTTCGACCCAGCCGTGCTTCCTGCCGTACTCGACCAGCCGCTGCCGAAGCCGCAGGATCTGCTCCCCGGACAGCGACGGAGCCGCGTTCAGCATCAGTTCCGTCATCTCGTGGGTGAACTCCGCGGCGCCCAGCACGTCACACGTCGGCTCCTCCGCCTCGTGGAACGAGGGCATCGGCGAGTGCGCCGGCGCGGCGGACCGCAGCGGCGGGACATGCGCCGGCGCCACGGACGGCGGCGCCCCGTCGGCCAGCTGCACGGACGACGCCTTCAGCCCGCGGTCGCCCTCCTCCACCTCGAACTTCACCCAGGCCCCGGAACGCACGGACGTCTCCGGGATCAGCAGATCATTGGCATGCAGGAAGACGTCCTCCCCGCCGTGTTCGGGGGCGATGAACCCGTAGCCCCGCACCCCGTCGAACCTGACAACCCTGCCTACCGCCATCTCCACCACACACCTTCTCGCACCTCTGAGCCCCAACGACTCGACAGGATGGTAACTCCGGACCGCGGTGTGTGCGGACCCGTACGTTCAACTGGGGCCGAGCGTCAGTTGAACACGCAACCGTTGAGTGGGTGTGCCGGGCGGCGCACGCATGGATCCCACGGCCCGGCTGCCGTACGCTGACCGGCGCACCGCGATACCCGAAACCTCCGCATTCGAGCCATGTCCAAGTGGTAGGCGAAAGGTGGGCACATGGCCGGGAACGGGCGGCGCGGTACGGACGGGAAGGCCGCGGCCGGGGACCGGCACTACGTACTCGTGTGCTCGCTGTGCGGCGACCGCCGGCCCGACGACGGCCTCATCCTGGACTGCCCGCGCGACCATCCGCCCGCACTGCTCAGAACCGAGTACACCAACCCGCGGTTCACCCCCGACCAGGCGTACGACGGACTCTTCCGCTACCGGGAGTGGCTCCCCGTCGTCCGCGCCCCCCGATCGACGGGCCGGGGCGTCGTGTACCGCAGCCGGGGCCTCGCCGCCGCCCTGGGACTGCCACGGCTGTGGATCGCGTTCAACGGCTACTGGCCGGAACGCGGCGCCTCGCTCGAGACCGGCACCTTCAAGGAGTTCGAGGCCCTCACGGTGCTCGGCCGGCTCCCGGGCCGGGAGCACGTCCTGACCGTCGCCTCGTCGGGCAACACCGCAGCCGCGTTCGCCTGGGTCTGCTCCCGGCAGCGTGTGCCCTGCCTGATCGTCGTCTCCGGCAAGGGGCTGGGACGGCTGCGGTTCCCCGGGACCCTCGACCCGTGCGTGACGCTCGTGGTCATCGACGACGGCGACTATCCCGACGCCATCGCACTCGCGTCCTCGATCTCCCGCCTGCCGCCGTTCCGGGCCGAGGGCGGCGTGAAGAACGTCGGCCGCCGGGACGGCCTGGCGGCCGTACTGCTGACGGCGTACGAGGAGATGAGATGCCTGCCGTCGCACTACTTCCAGGCCGTGGGCAGCGGCACCGGAGCCATCGCGGTCCTGGAGGCCGCCCGCCGGATCGGTGTCGCCGCCGGCGGCCTTCCGCTGCCCAGACTCATGATGTGCCAGAACCTGCCGTTCACCCCCATCCACGACGCCTGGCGCATGGGGGAGACCGTGCGGGAACCCGAACTCACCGACGGATTCCGGGAGTCCATCGCCAAGGTGCATGCCGACGAGCTGACGAACTGGGCACCCCCCTACGGCATCCGCGGGGGCGTGCACGACGCGCTGCGCGACAGCGACGGAGACGTCCTGGTCGCCGACAACGCCTCCGTCGTCGTCGCCCGGAACATGTTCCGCGAACTCGAAGGGATCGACATCGAACCCGCCGCCGGTGTGGCGGTCGCCTGCCTGCGCGACGCGGTGACCCAGGGGAAGGTCGACCGGGACGCGGTCGTCCTGCTGAACATCACCGGCGGCGGGCGCCGCCGCCTCGCGACGGACCGCCCTCTGGTGGGCGCCCGCCCGCACTGGCGCCTGACGAAGGACGCGCTCGCCGAGGACGGACTGGCACAGCGGATCGCCGCACGACACACATGAACGGCTTGGACGGGAGGAGCGGCGACAGGCGATACTCAAGCGCTCCTCGAGGAACTCCCTGCGTGCTGCTTTGATCGGGGAAGGATCTGATGCGGCTCTCGCTCGGCGACTACGCCCGACTGGCGCGCGAACGGCTGGACCCACCGGTCTGGGACTTCCTGGACGGCGGCGCCGGCGAGGAACGCACCCTACGGGCCAACACCACCGCCTTCGACCGGGTACGGCTGCGGCCCACGGTGCTGAGCGGAGTCACCGCCCCGGAACTCCAGACCAAGATCCTCGACCGCCCGTGGGCGGTTCCGCTGGCCGTCGCGCCGATGGCCTACCACACCCTGGCGCACCCGGAGGGCGAGGCCGCCACCGTCCGGGCCGCGGCGCGGCGCGGCGTCCCCGTCGTCGTCAGCATGTTCGCCGGCCGCACCTTCGAGGACCTCGCCGCCGAGGCCGGCGCTCCCCTCTGGCTCCAGACGTACTGTCTGCGCGACCGCGCCACCGTCCGACGGCTCGTGGAACGAGCCGAGCACGCCGGGTTCGAAGCGGTCGTCCTCACCGTCGACACCCCCCGCCTCGGCCGGCGGCTGCGCGACCTGCGCAACGGCTTCCGGCTGCCCCCGGGCGTCGCACCCGCCAACCTCGACGGCGACGGCTTCGACAGCCCGGCGGGCCACGCCCTGACCCAGTTCGACCCGGCGCAGGACTGGGGCTGGGTCGAGTGGCTGCGGTCGGTCACCCGGCTCCCGATCGTCCTGAAGGGGATCCTCACCGGGGCGGACGCGGCACGCGCGGTGGCCGCCGGGGTGGACGGAGTCATCGTCTCGAATCACGGCGGACGCCAACTCGACGGCGTACCTGCGTCCCTGGACGCGCTGCCGGAGGTCGCGGCCGCGGTGTCGGACGCCTGCCCCGTCCTCCTCGACGGGGGCGTGCGCCGCGGCGCCGACGTCCTGGCCGCCCGTGCCATGGGCGCGGACGCCGTCCTCCTCGGCCGTCCCGTGCTGTACGGACTCGCCGTGGACGGCGAGGAGGGCGTCGCGCGGACGCTCGACCTGCTGGTCGACGAACTCATCGACGCCATGACCCTCACCGGCACCGCTTCCATGACCGCCGTGTCCCCCGAACTGGTCAGCACCTCGGCCACGTGACCGGAGCGGCAACCAAAGAGACCAGCGAAACCAGCGAGAACAGAGAGAACGGAAAGCGCGAAGACCGAGAAGGAGAGAGGAGTGGGTGATGTCCGGCTGGACCGTCAAGCGGCTTGTCCGCAGTAAGCGCCGCATGTGGGGGTGGACCTTCCGATGACCGCCAGGGCCCGGATCGTCGGCGTGGGCACCGCCGTGCCGCCGACCTCGTACTCGCAGCAGGAAGTGCTGGACACCTTCGAGATCACCGACGCCAGGGCGCGAGGCGTCTTCCTCAACAGCGCCATCGAGCGACGTCACCTCGTACTCCCCCCGCCCGGCGCCGACGGCCGCCCCGTCGGCGAGCAGCAGGGCGATCTGCTCGACAAGCACAGGACCCACGCCGTGGAGTCCGGAATCCGCGCCCTCGAAGCCTGCCTGAAGCGGGCCGGCGCGAGCCTCGCCGACGTGCGTCACCTGTGCTGCGTCACCTCGACGGGATTCCTGACCCCGGGGCTGAGCGCGCTGATCATCCGTGAACTGGGCATCGACCGGGACTGCAGCCGCTCCGACATCGTCGGGATGGGATGCAACGCGGGCCTGAACGCGCTGAACCTGGTCGCCGGCTGGTCGGTGGCCAACCCCGGCGAACTGGCCGTGGTCCTGTGCTCGGAGGCGTGCTCGGCCGCCTACGCCATGGACACCACCATGCGGACGGTCGTGGTGAACAGCCTCTTCGGCGACGGAGCCGCGGCGGTCGCGCTGATCGCCGGCGAACCCGCGTCGCCCGCACACCCGGCCGGCGCGAGCGCGGACGGTCCGCGCATCCTCCGGTTCGCCAGCCACATCATCCCCGACGCGGTGGACGCCATGCGGTACGACTGGGACCGGGACCTGGGCAGGTTCAGCTTCTTCCTCGACCCGCAGATCCCCTACGTCATCGGCGCGCACGCCGAAGAGGTCACCGACCGCCTGCTGGCCGGAACCGGCCTGCGCCGCGACGACATCAGCCACTGGCTGGTGCACTCGGGCGGAAAGAAGGTCATCGACGCGGTCGTCGTCAACCTCGGCCTGAGCCGCCACGCCGTCCGGCACACCACCGGAGTCCTGCGCGACTACGGGAACGTCTCCAGCGGGTCGTTCCTGTTCTCCTACGAGCGTCTCCTGGAGGAACAGGTGGCCACCCCCGGCGAATACGGCGTCCTCATGACCATGGGACCCGGCTCCACCATCGAGACGGCGCTGATCCAATGGTGACCGGCGTGCGCTTCCACCTGGAGATCGACGGCGCCGCACACCTCACGGCGGCCTCCGTGCGCGCCGTGGAGGAGGCCTGCGCCGTCGCCGAGCGCGACGGGTTCCTCGCCGTGGCCGTCACCGGCGTACCGGACGGCGCGCGGACCGAGGCCGATGTCGCCCTGGTCAGCAAGTGGGAACGGGCACTGCGACGGCTCGAACGGCTGCCCGCGACCACGATCGCGGTCGCCTCCGGCGCGGTCGGCGGCCCCGCCCTCGACGCGCTCCTCGCCACCGACCACCGCATCGCGACCCCCGACACCCGCCTCGAGGTCTCGCTGAGCGGTGCGGCCACCTGGCCGGGCATGGCACTGCACCGGCTCGTCCAGCAGGCCGGCATCGCGGCCGTGCGGCGCGCGGTCCTGTTCGGACAGCCCCTGACGGCGGCGCGAGCGCTGGCCCTCGACCTCGTCCACGACCTCGTCGACGCGCCCCTGCCCGCGCTGACCGAGGCCGTCGCGGCGGCCCGGCTCCGCTCCGGCCGCGAACTGGCCATCAGACGGCAGCTGATGTACGACGCCGCCACCACCAGCTTCGAGGACGCACTCGGCGCCCACCTGGCGGCCTGCGACCGGACGCTCCGCCAGGCCGCCGCGGGAGCGGGCCGATGACGGCCACGGCGCCCGAGGCGCCGGACGGGCTCGACGCGGACGTACGCCGGGATCTGGCCCGGCTCACCGACGACTCCGCGACCTCGGACCGGGCCAGGAAACTGCGGGTCGAGATCATGGACCGGCACGCGGAGGCCCTCTACGACCGGCTCACCGACGGGCGCTCGGCGCACCCGCGCCTCGACCGGCTGATGGCCGACACGGCCAAGACCTTCCCCGCGCTGGTGCCGACCGAGATCGACCAGGGCATCTTCCTGCGCGGCGTCCTGCGCGCACCGGACGCCGGCCCGCACTTGCAGTCGTCGATGCTCCGTCCCACCGAGCGCGCGCTGGCCCTGCTGCCGGAGTTCCGCCGGACGGGGTCCGTCGCAACCCACTCGGTGCTTCTGGAGCGCCGGGACGGCGTGGCCCACCTGACCATGTGCCGGGACGACTGCCTGAACGCCGAGGACAACCGCCAGGTCGACGACATGGAGACGGCCGTCGACCTGGCCCTGCTCGACCCGGACGTCGAGGTCGGCGTCCTGCGCGGCGGGACCATGACACACCCCCGCTACCGCGGACGACGGGTCTTCAGCGCCGGCATCAACCTCAAGAGCCTGCACGCCGGGGAGATCACCCTGGTCGACTTCCTGCTGCGGCGCGAACTCGGCTACATCAGCAAGCTCGTACGGGGCCTGCTCGTCGAGCGGGACGACGACTGGCGGTCGGCCACGGTGGAGAAGCCCTGGATCGGCGCCGTCGACACCTTCGCCATCGGGGGAGGCTGCCAGCTCCTGCTCGTCCTCGACCACGTGATCGCCGGCTCGGACGCCTACGTCAGCCTCCCCGCCGCACGCGAGGGCATCGTCCCCGGCGTGTCGAACCTGCGGCTCGGCCGCGTCGCCGGACCGCGCCTCGCCCGCCGGGTCATCCTGGGCGGACGGCGCATCTGGGCGACGTCCCCCGAGGCACGCGAGCTGATCGACGAGGTCGTGGAACCCGACGAGATCGACGCCGCCGTCGACCGGGCGGCCGAGCGGCTGCGCGCCCCGGCGGCCGTCCCGAACCGCAGCATGCTCAACCTCGCCGAGGAACCCCCCGACGTGTTCCGCGCCTACGTCGCCGAGTTCGCCCTGCGGCAGGCGCTGCGGCTGCACGCGGAGGACGTGCGGGACAAGGCGGCCCGCTTCGGCGGCCGAGCCACATGACCCGTCCCGCACGGCCACGAGCCGTCCGGGACGTCTTCGTCGACGCGCGCCCACCCGCGCGCAGAACTGGAGGAGTGCGGTGCGCAGTCACCAGCCCGAACCGGCCGAACCGGCAGGCACGCTCGCAAAAACCGGTCCCCCCGATCCGGTCGTCGCCACCGCACGCCGCCGACTGGACGAACTGCGCACCGTGCGGACACCGGTGGAGGACTTCAGGACGGCGGTCAGGGACCTGGTGGTCATCGCCTCCCCCTTCCGGGGCGGCACCACCTTGCTGACGGAACTCCTCCGCGGCGCCGAGGACCTCCTGCACTTCCAGGCCGAGATGCAGCCCATCCTGCGCCTGGCCGGGTGGACCCACCCGGAGAACGGCGCCGGCTCCGAACGGCTCTCCGGCCTCACCGGAGACATCGCCCTCCTCGAGCACGAACTGGGCAGCGACGTGGGCAACCCGGTGAGCGACTGGGACGCCATCGACTGGTCGCGGTTCGCCCAGGACGTCCTGTGGCGGTGGATCGTGCAGTGGCCCACGGCACCGCTCAGCCTCGCCGAGGTCGAATCCATGCTGGCGAAGGCGCTCGCGGACCAACCGCCCGGCGGCCTCGACGACGGCAGCGGCGATCCCACCCGCGCGGTCGGCCTCACCCTGCTGAAGATGCTGACGACGCGGTACGCGTACGCCAACCCGTACTACGCCGACGTCTCGGCGGCCGAGATCAACGGCATCCTCCCCGAGGCGGCCCGGCCGGACGGACCGCACGGCGACACCGTCCTCGAATTCGCGCCCCTCGCCCTGCCCAAACCCTGGAAGAGGGCGACGCGGCAGGAGGTGGAGAGCCGGACCGTCATCACCAAGACCCCGGTCAACGTCTACAAACTGGGTGCCCTCAGGGAGTTCTTCCCCCGGGCCCGGATGAGGATTATCCACCTCACCCGCAACCCGGGCGCCGCGATCAGCAGCTACCGCGAGGCATGGCTGTCGCACTGGTTCTTCAACGCCCGGGTCGGCACCCCGCTGAACATCGCCGGGTACACCGAACCGGGCCGGCCGTGGAGCCGTGACTGGTGGAAGCTCGACTTCCCGCCGGGCTGGCAGGACCTCACCGAATCCCCGCTGGAGGAGGTCTGCGCCACCCAGTGGCGCTGCTCGCACACCGCCATCCTCGACTTCGCGGCGCGGAACAACGACATCGACGTCCTCCGTCTCCGGTACGAGGACCTGATCGGCACCGCCCACGAACGCACCCGTGCCATCGACGAACTGGCGAGCTGGCTCGGGACGGACCGCGCACCCCTGCTGGCCCCGGCGGTGCGGGGGATGACCCCCATGAACGCCCTCACGCTGCCGCGGCGCGCGAAGTGGTACGGCAACTACGACGTCCTCAAGGACGCCCTGAACAGCCCCGACGTGCTGTCCCTCGCGGCGGAGCTGGGCTACTCGACGGACCTGACCGACTGGCCGTGACCCGCACCCGGCGGCCGTGACCCCCGCTCACCGGCGGTGCAGCCACGCGAGGAAATCGGGCGGTGCCAGCGCGGCCGCCCTGGCGTGATACCTCGTCAGCTCGTCGCCGGTCAGCAGGGCCGTGCCGGACCCGGACCCGCCCCGCCGGAAGAAGGCCCGGTTGTCACGGGTCGTCCCCAGGGGCTGGATCCGGTCCGCGGCCGCGCGCATCCGGTCGAAGGAGGCGGCCGCGACCAGATCGTCCCAGCCGGCGCCTCCGGTGGGGACCCCGAGATGCCGGCCCAGGCGGGCCATCTCACCCGAGAGGTCGGCCGACAGGTCCTCGTAGTGGAAGAGGAGGGCTCCGCCGTCGGCGCGGCGGGACCAGGCGTCCGACAGATGCCACAGCACACCCCGCAGGGACGACGGCTGCCCCTCACGCGGGGGATCCTCCTCCACCCACCGGGCCAGCCACTCCCGCGGTGCCACCGGCCGCTCCCGACGCGGGCCCCCGGGCCCCGGCACACCGCCGGACCGGTCGTGGTTGCCGCTCTGGTGGTACAGCGAGATCGCGGTGTCCAGCGGATGCCGGGCGACGACGACATGGGTGACGTCCGGCGCCGTCACGACGTCGCTCAGCGGCGTATGGGTCTTGATCAGCCGCCGGTGCGACTGACCGGTGAGCGCGGTGAACACCTCGTCGCACGGACGGGCCATGTCGTCCAGCCAGGGCGACAGTTGAGGCAGCGGCGCCGGGAGGTCCGTGGTCCGCAGGACCAGCAGGGCGCAGATCATCTGCATCCAGGTGGTGCCGCTCTTGGCGGGGGTGCTGATGACGATGTCACCGGGCCGGAAGTCGAACCGGCGCCACCGCGCCGTCCGGAGGAACGTCCACAGCGAGAGGGCGGCGGCGCGTCCGCGGTCGGTCAGGACGAGCCGCACCCGTCGGCGGTCGCCCCGGTCCACCCGCAGTTCCAGGTACCCGTGCGTGGTCAGCGCGTCCACCGTCTCGCCGGCCTGCCGGTCGCCGATGCCCAGCACGCGCTTGAGGTCCCCGGCCGCCCCGCCCCGGAACGCCATGGCACCCAGTACGAAGGGCCCGTGCCGCGGAAGGCCGCCGAATCCGGCTGCCGAGAGATGGGCGTCGAGGTCCGCCTCCATGTCCCCCGCCTCCCGGAGCAGGGAGCGGAGCATTTCATCGCTGACGGCAACAGGAAACACATCCGCAGCGTATTGACCTGCCGTCCGGCCGTCAATGCGTGCAATCCCGGCAACACCCGCCACCCGTCCGGAAATCGAAGCGAAAGCCGAGCATTTCACTTTACGCCCGTCGGCCGTCGTTCCCAGCGGCAGTGATCCTCAGGTAGCGTGCACCGACGCCATTCGGATACCGGAGGGTTCCCATGGATATTGGCGCGATCGATCATCTCGAATGCTATGTGGCCGATCTGGACGGCTCGGCCGACTTCCTCCGCGACGCGTTCGGCTTCCGGGTATGCGGTCGCGGCGGCCCCGACACCGGCCTGACCGGCTGCCGGTCGGTGCTGCTGCGCCAGCACGGGATCAGCCTCCTGCTGACGACGGCCCTGGACGAGCACCACCCGGCGGCCGCCTACGTGGAGCGCCACGGCGACGGAGTCGCCGTCATCGCCGTCACGACCACCGACGCCCACGCGGCGTTCACCGAAGCCGTGGAACGCGGGGCGACCGCGGTGGAACCCCCCACCGAACTCAAGGGCGACGGAACGCGCGTCGCCACCGCGTCGGTGAGCGGGTTCGGCGACGTCGTCCAGCGGTTCGTCGAGCGGACGGACCCCGCCGGCTCCTTCGCCCCCGGCCTCCTCGTAGAGGAACACCCCGGGGCCACCGCGCCGGGACTGCTGCGGACCATCGACCACCTCGCCGTGTGCGTCCCGGCCGGCGAACTGGACCGCACCGTGCGCGACTACCAGTCGATATTCGGATTCTCGCAGACATTCGAGGAACGCATCATCGTCGGCTCCCAGGCGATGGATTCCAAAGTCGTACAGAGCGAATCCGGAAAAGTAACCCTGACCATTATCGAACCGGACACCACCCGTGAGCCGGGGCAGATCGACGCATTCGTCCGCGCCCACGACGGCGCCGGCGTGCAGCACATCGCTTTCCTCACCGAAGACATAGCGGAGGCCGTACGCGACTGCACGAAACGCGGCGTCCGCTTCCTCTCGACACCGTCCCGCTACTACGACGCGCTGCCCGAGCGGATCGGCGCCCTCGGCGTGCCCCTGCACGAGCTGCGCGAACTCAACATCCTCGCCGACCGCGACCACTGGGGCCTGCTGCTCCAGCTCTTCACCGAGTCACGGCACCCCCGGGGCACCCTCTTCTACGAGCTGATCGACCGGCGCGGCGGGCGCACCTTCGGCAGCAACAACATCAAGGCCCTCTACGAGGCGGTCGACCGACAGCGTGCCGCGGACCCGGAACCGGCCGGCTGAGACGAACGGAGGACCGTGATGGGGCAGACACGGGCACGGACGGAAGAAGCCGACGTCGTCGTGGTGGGAGGCGGCCCCGCCGGCTCCACCGCCGCCGCACTCGTCGCCCTACGGGGACACCGGGTGGTGCTCCTGGAGAAGGAGAGGTTCCCCAGGTACCAGATCGGCGAGTCGCTGCTGCCGGCCACGGTGCACGGAGTCTGCCGCCTCACGGGCGTCGCGGACGAACTCGCCGCCGCCGGCTTCACCAGGAAACGCGGCGGCACCTTCCGCTGGGGATCGCGACCCGACCCCTGGACCTTCTCCTTCGCGGTCTCGCCCAGGATGGCGGGCCCCTCCTCCTTCGCCTACCAGGTCGAACGCTCGAAGTTCGACCACATCCTCCTCAACCACGCCCGCAACCTCGGCGTCGACGTCCGCGAGGGCTCCGCCGTCGACCGCGTCCTGGAGGACGGCGAACGGGTGAGCGGCGTCGGCTACACCGACGAGGCCGGCGAGCGGCACGAGATCACGAGCCGGTACGTCATCGACGCCTCCGGCAACACCGGCCGCCTCTTCACCAACGTCGCCGGCACCAGGAACTACTCGGAGTTCTTCCGCAGCCTCGCCCTCTTCGGCTACTTCACCGGCGGCAAGCGACTCCCGGAACCCAACTCCGGCAACATCCTCTCCGCCGCCTTCAAGAGCGGCTGGTTCTGGTACATCCCCCTGAGCCCCGAACTGACCAGCGTCGGCGCCGTCGTACGCCGTGACATGGCGCAGAAGGTCCAGGGAGACCCCGAGGCGGCACTGCGCGCCCTGATCGACGAATGCCCCCTCGTCAAGGAGTACCTCGCCGACGCCGAACGCGTCCGCACCGGCCAGTACGGGCGGCTGCGGGTGCGCAAGGACTACTCCTACCAGGCCACCTCCTACTGGCGTCCCGGAATGGTCCTCGTCGGCGACGCCGCCTGCTTCGTCGACCCGGTGTTCTCCTCCGGGGTCCACCTCGCCACGTTCAGCGCGCTCCTCGCCGCCCGCTCCATCAACAGCGTCCTGGCCGGCACGGTCGGCGAACAGGACGCCTTCAGCGAGTTCGAGGCCCGCTACCGCCGCGAGTACAGCGTCTTCTACGAGTTCCTCGTCTCCTTCTACGACATGAACGTCAGCGAGGAGTCGTACTTCTGGCGGGCGAAGAAGGTCACCGGCAGCCCGGCGGCGGAATTCGAGTCGTTCATCGACCTCGTCGGCGGAGTCGCCTCCGGGGAGACGGCACTCACCGACGGCCGGACCGCCGCCGCCCGGCTCAGTTCCAGATCGGCGGAGTTCTCCGGCGCTGTCGACCAGGTCGCCGCGGACGACGGAGGGACCATGGTCCCCCTCTTCCGGTCCGAAGTGGTCCGCAACGCCATGCAACAGGGCGGCCAGGTCCAGAGCCACGCCCTGCTGGGAGACGACGCCGAGGACGAGACACCACTCCTGCCCGGCGGACTCGTCGCCTCACCCGACGGGCTGTCCTGGCAGACCCCGAAACGCGAGGAGACCCCGTAGGAAGAAGACCGCGGCGGCCGGCTAGGACCCGGCCGCCGCCGACTTCTGCGGGGCGAACTGCGTGCGGTACACATCCGCGTAGAGCCCGCCGCCCGCGAGCAGCTCCTCATGCGTCCCCCGCTCGGCGATCCGGCCCTCGTCGATCACCAGGATCTGGGCGGCGTCACGGACCGTGGACAGCCGGTGCGCTATCACCAGCGACGTCCTGCCCTCCAGCGCGGTCGCCAGCGCCCGCTGGACGGCCGCCTCCGACTCCGAGTCCAGGTGCGCCGTCGCCTCGTCCAGCACCACGACCGCGGGAGACTTCAGCAGCAGCCGGGCCAGCGCGATCCGCTGCTTCTCACCCCCCGAGAGCCGATAGCCGCGATCACCCACCACCGTGTCCAGACCCTCCGCCAGCGAGGACACCAACTCCCAGATCTGCGCGGCCCGGCACGCCTCGACGATCTCCCGCTCCGTCGCGTCCGGCCGGGCATAGGCCAGGTTGGCCCGGATCGTGTCGTGAAACAGATGGGCCTCCTGACTGACCACCCCGATCGTCTCCCGCAACGAGGCGAGCGTCAGGTCCCGGACATCCTCACCACCGATGCGCACCGTCCCCACATCGGGGTCGTACAGCCGGGGCACCAGCCGGGTGACCGTCGTCTTGCCCGACCCCGAACGCCCCACCAACGCCGTCAGCCGGCCGGCGGGCGCCCGGAAACTCACCCGGTCCAGCACCTGCGCCGGGACCGCACGCTCGGGAACCGCCGACGCGATGGACTCCAGCGACGCCAGGGAGACCTTGTCGGCGGCCGGGTACGAGAACGACACCCCCTCGAACTCGATCTCCGGCGCGCCGGCCTCCGACGCGAGCGCCAGCGGGCGGGCCCCGGGACGCTCCTTGATGATCGGCTCCAGGTCCAGCACCTCGAAGACCCGGTCGAAGCTCACCAACGCCGTCAACACACTCACCTGCATGTTCGACAGCTGGTTCACCGGCCCGTACAGCCGGGCCAGCAGAGTGACCAGCGCGACCATCGTGCCCAGCTGGAACACCCCGTCGATGACGAGGCTCCCCCCGAGCCCGTACATGACGGCGGTGGTCAGCGACGTGAGCAGCCCCATCAGAATGAAGAACGAACGCGCGTACACCGCCGTGACCGTCGCGATGTCCCGGACCTTCCCGGCCCGGTCCGCGAAGAGGCCGGACTCCTCCTCCGGCCGCCCGTACAACTTCACGAGCAGCGCACCCGACACGTTGAACCGCTCGTTCATCATCGAGGCCGCCTCGGCGTCCAGCTGCATCTGCTGCCGGGTGAGCCGCTGAAGCCGCTTCCCGATCACCTTGCCGGGCAGCAGGAACAGCGGAATGAGCACCAGCGCGGCCAGCGTCAACTGCCAGGACAGATACAGCATGGCAGCGAGGACGAGCACCAGCGTGAGCAGAGTGGACACCGCCTGGGACAACAGCGTCGTCACCGCCTGCTGGGCGCCGATGACATCCGTGTTCAGCCGGCTGACGAGGGACCCGGTCTGCGCCCGGGTGAAGAAGGCCATCGGCTGCCGCTGCACATGGCGGAAGACCTCGGTCCGCAGATCGTAGATCAGCCCCTGACTGATCTGGGCCGAGCACCTGGTCTGCACGAACAGCACCAGCGCGTCGAGCACCGCCAGCCCGGCGATCGCCAGGGAGAGCGTGACCACCACCGAGACCCGGCCCGGCATCACACCGTCGTCGATGATCACCTTGAGGATCAGCGGCATGGACACCGTGATGACCGCGTCGGTCGCGGTCACGAACATCAGCAGACCCAGCCGCCACCGGTACGGCTTGGCGTAGGGAATGATCCGGCCCGGTGTGCCGGGCTTGATCTGCTGACGGGTGACCGAATCACCGAGGCGCAGCCGTACCGGCCCGGGGCCTCCAAGCATGGGGCGTGTACCTCCTCCGTCATGGGCGACGAGACGTACCCACCCTCCATGGCAGATGTGCCAGCCGAGTATCGCCCGCCGCGACTCCGACTGACAACACACGCAGGGCGGTTGGGGCCCGGTACTTCACTGGCGGCGACCGGTGCCTGCTGTTAGCGTCCGCGCGAACGCACCGCCATCGGTTTCACGCTCCAGGAGGGTGACGTTGACGACCGAGAATCCCCCCGCGACACCGACCCGGCCCATTCCCGCGGAATCCGACGTGAGCGGGTCCTTCGTGAGCGGGGCCTTCCTCCACCGGGCCGACCTGCACGGCAGCGTCTCCGACCCGACGCTGGACACGATGAACTTCCTCAACGAAATCACCCTGCGATATCCGGACGCCATCTCGTTCGCACCCGGCCGGCCCTACGACGGATTCTTCGACACCCGCCAGATATTCGAACACATCCAGCGATATCTGAACCACCTCTCGGACAACGGGGATTCACCCGAAGCCGTCCGTGACGCGATGTTCCAGTACGGCCCGACCGCGGGACGCATCCGTGAGCTGATCGCCGACTCACTGCGCCGCGACGAGGACATCGACGTCCCCCCGGAATCCATCGTCGTGACCGTCGGCTGCCAGGAGGCGATGCTCCTCGCCGTACGGGCCCTCATCGCCGACCGCGACGACGTACTCCTCGTGGCCAGCCCTTGCTACGTCGGCATCACCGGCGCCGCCCGCCTCCTGGACGTCGAACTGATCGCGGTCGAGGAACAGGAGAGCGGCCTGCACACCGCCGACCTGGAAGCCGCACTGGAAGCCCAGCGAGCCCTCGGACGCCGCCCCAGGGCCTTCTACGTCGTACCCGACCACTCCAACCCCTCCGGCACCACCATGCCCCTGGCCACCAGACACGAACTGCTCGACCTGGCCGACCGACACGACATCCTGCTCCTGGAGGACAGCCCCTACCGCCTGGTGAGCGGCGCCCCACGCCTGCCCACCCTCAAATCCCTCGACCGCCGCCACCGCGTCGTCCACCTCGGATCCTTCTCCAAGACGCTCTTCCCCGGCGCCCGCGTCGGCTACGCCGTGGCCGACCAGCCCGTCCACGACACCCACGGCCGCACCGGCCTCCTGGCCGACGAACTCGCCAAGATCAAGAGCATGGTGACCGTCAACACCTCCCCACTGAGCCAGGCCGCGGTGGCCGGCATGCTGCTCGCCGCCGAAGGACAGGTCGCCGAACTCAACAAGGAAGCCTCGGCCTACTACCAGGGCACCATGCGCTCCACCCTCCACCGCCTGGAACAACGCTTCCCACCAGACGCCCGCGAGACGACCCGGGTCCGGTGGAACAGCCCCGAGGGCGGCTTCTTCCTGACCGTGCGGGTCCCCTTCCGCGCCGACAACGAGGCCCTCGCCCGGTCGGCCCAGGACTTCGGCGTCATCTGGACACCCATGTCCTACTTCCACCCCCACGGCGGCGGCGACCACAGCATCCGCCTCTCCACCAGCTACCTGACCGAGCATCACATCAGCGAGGGCATTGACCGACTCGGCGACTTCATCGAGCACGAGGCACAGCGCCCCAGCGGACCCGCGGTCTGACAACCGCCCCCGCCCACACGGCCGTTCAAGTGGCGCCACGCCCCAGTTGAACACTTCAACCAACGTGGCCCGGGCCAGGAAGCCGACCCCTGGGCGGCCAACGGATCGACGTATTGCATCGATCCGTTCGGCAGGACAGTATTCCCCGGGGTGGGCTCCCCGGACGACGAGCCCACCGTGCGCGCAGGTAATGGGGGAGGAATACTCGCTCGTGAGCCAGGCCATGCCACCCGTAGGCGACGACAACGCACGCCGACCGCGACAGACCAGCGACGACCCGGCCCGGCGCCGAAGGCAGCACCAGGACAGACAGCCCCACCACGACCGGCCCTCAGAACGGCCGGCGGTGACGACGCCGGAAGCGGTGCGGGCATGCCGCAGCTCCTGACCAACGGTGTCCGCCTCGCCTACCAACGCCAGGGAGCGGGCACACCGGTGCTCTACATCATGGGCTCCGGCGCCGCCGGACGCGTGTGGACCGTCCACCAGACCCCCGCCGCGGTACGCGCGGGCTACGAGGCCATCACCTTCGACAACCGCGGAATCCCGCCGTCCGACAGCCCGCCCGGCAAGTACTCACTCGCCGACCTGGCCGAAGACACCCGAGGACTGATCGAAGCACTGGACCTCGCACCCTGCCGGATCGTCGGCGTCTCCCTCGGCGCCCTGATCGCCCAGGAACTGCTGATCACCTCGCCGCACCTGGTCCACTGCGCCGTCCTCATGGCCACCAAGGCACGCTCCGACACGGCCCGGACCGCGCACGCCATGGCACACCGCGCCCTCACCGACTCGGGGATCACCCTGCCACCCGAGTACTACGCCGCCACGACGGTCTTCGAGATGTTCTCACCGAAGACCCTCGACAACGACGACGCGATCTCCCTCTGGCTCGACACGTTCCAGATCGCGGACGGCGGCCGGCACATGGGCGCCGGCCAGTCCTGGGCCGGCCTCACCGGCGAGGACCGCCGACCCGCCCTGCGCGACACCACCGTCCCCTGCCGCGTCATCGCCTTCTCCGACGACCTCATCACACCACCACACCTGGGCGCAGAAGTCGCCGACGCCATCCCGGACTGCGACTACGTCGAGATCCCCTCCTGCGGACATCTCGGCTACCTGGAACGCCCCGAAGAGATCAACTCCGCCATCCTGGAATTCCTGCGAAAGCACGACGAATAAACATCACCGCGCGCGATTTTACGTCCTTTCATGTCTACGTCTTTCATGCCGTCAGCAGCCAGAGAGGAAAACGTAAATGACCAACCCCTTCGAGGACCCGGAAGCCACCTACCTCGTGCTCGTCAACGACGAGGGCCAGCACTCGTTGTGGCCCGCCTTCATCGACGTACCGGCCGGCTGGGAGGTGATCCTCAGTGAATCCAGCCGCCAGGAATGCATGGACTTCATCGAGACCAACTGGACCGACCTCCGGCCCAACAGCCTGATCAAGGCCATGGAGAACAACTAGCCCCACCGTTCCGCACCACGAGTTGTCAGCCGGCCGAGCAGCCGGCTCCTGCGCCGCTCACGGGAAGTCGAAAGCCGAGGAGGTCAGGTCAGGTATGTCCCATGACGCGGAAAACGGCCAGGAGCTGATGACGGGGCAACTCGCCATCTGGAACGCACTCCAACTCGAACCCGTGGACCCGATCTTCAACATCGCCGAATACCTCGACATCCGGGGCGACCTGAATGTCGAGGTCTTCGTCGCCGCACTGCGCCGGCTCCTGGGCGAATGCGACTCCCTCCACGCCTGTTTCCGCGCCACCGGCACGGAGGCCAGGCAGCACAAGATGCCGCCGGACCGCCTGCCCATCCACGTCATGGACGTCACCTCCGCCGCCGACCCCGCCGCAGCCGCGGTCGAGTGGATGCGCACCGACATGAACCGCTCGCTCGACGTGGCGAACGGCCCCCTCGCCACCCACGCCGTCTTCCGGATCGAGGAGCGGCGCTACTTCTGGTACATGTGCGCCCACCACCTCGTCGGCGACGGATTCAGCGCCACCGTGCTCGTCGCCAGGCTGTCGCAGATCTACGCCGCCCTGCTCGCCGGCGACGACCCCGCCGACTCCGAGGATGTCCTGGAGTCCTCCGCACTCCTCCTGGACGAGGACCGCAGATACCGCCAGTCGGAAGAGTTCCAGCAGGACCGGCGCTTCTGGCTCGACCTCCTCGCGGACTGCCCTCGCACGGCCACCGTCAGCGGCCTGCCCGTACGCAGGGCCAGGTTCCTGCGCCGCAGGCACCTGGTCGAGGTCGACCGCGACCAGGCGGCGCGCATGAGGTCGTCCGCACGGAGTCTCCGCACCAGCCTGGCCGGACTCGCGATCACCGCCGGCGCCGCATGCCTGCACCAGATCACCGGAGCCGACGACCTCACCTTCGGCATCCCCGTCCTGGGACGCGCCAGCAACCGCCTGCGTGGAATCCCGGGTACCACCACGAACATCGTCCCCGTCCGCTCCAGACTGGACCCCCGCGCCACGCTGGCCGACCTCGTGCGGGCCACCTCGCGCAACGTCCGTGCCTCACTGAAGCACCAGCGCTACCACCAGATGGACATGCTCAAGGACCTGCACCGAGTGGGATCGGGACCCGTCTTCGGCACGATCCTGAACGTCATGTCGTTCGACTACCAGGTCACGTTCGGAGACTGCACGGCAACGGCCCACAACATCTCCAGCGGACCGGTCGACGACGTCCAGATCTCCATCTACGACCGCTCGACCGACGCCGGCTTCGAGATCGCCGTCGACGTGAACCCCGAGACCTACAGCGCCGAAGCGGCCGAGGACATCGCCCGCCGCTTCCTGAACGCCCTGGAACAGCTGACCGAGGCCGCCCCCACGGAACCGGTCGGCCGCTTGCAGCTGCTCTCGGAGCCGGAGCGCCACCAGGTGCTCTCCGAGTGGAATGACACGGGTGTGGTGGTGGGGGATGTGTCGGTGTTGGGTTTGTTCGGGGAGGTGGTGGAGCGGGATCGGGGTGCGGTGGCGGTGGTGTGTGGTGATGAGCGGGTGTCGTATGGGGAGTTGGATGTGCGGTCGGATCGGTTGGCGGGGGTGCTGGCTGGTTTGGGGGTGGGGGTTGAGTCGGTGGTGGGGGTGGTGTTGGAGCGGTCGGTTGATTTGGTGGTGGCGTTGTTGGCGGTGTGGAAGGTGGGGGGTGTGTATGT
>NZ_JBVJPF010000013.1:0-125236 GCF_055582785.1 Streptomyces sp. NPDC107500 | reverse complement strand
CCTTTGTGGCTGGGTTCGTTGAAGTCGAATGTGGGGCATGCGCAGGCGGCTGCGGGTGTGGGTGGGGTCATCAAGATGGTGATGGCTCTGGAGCATGGTGTGCTGCCGAGGACGTTGCATGTGGATGAGCCGTCGTCGCGGGTGGACTGGTCGGCGGGTGCTGTGGAGTTGCTGGCCGAGCAGCGGGAGTGGCCCGAGGTGGGCCGTCCGCGTCGGGCGGGGGTGTCGTCGTTCGGAGTGAGTGGGACGAACGCGCACGTGATCCTGGAGCAGGCGCCCGCCGCCGAGTCGGCCGAGTCGGTCGAAGAGACGGCGGGCATACGCGAGTTGCCCCTGGTCCCGCTGGTCGTCAGCGCCAAGACCCGGGGCGCCCTCCGGGAACAGCAGGCACGCGTACGCGCCCTCCTGGACCAGGACCTCTCGCCGCGCCCGCTCGACGTGGCCTACAGCCTGGCCACCGGACGCTCCGCACTGGAACACCGCTCGGTGACGCTGGGAGAGGTCACGCTGGAAGGCGCCGTCCCGGAGTCCTCCGGCCAGACGGTGCTGATGTTCCCGGGTCAGGGGACGCAGTGGGCGGGGATGGGCCGTGAACTGCTGGATTCTTCGCCGGTGTTCGCGGCGCGGATGGAGGAGTGCGCGGCGGCGCTGGCGCCTTTCGTGGACTTCGATCCGGTCGAGGTACTGCGGTCGGGGGCTGCTCTGGAGCGGGTGGAGGTGATCCAGCCGGTCACGTGGGCGGTCATGGTGTCCCTGGCCGAGCTGTGGCGCTCGGTGGGCGTCGTACCGGATGCGGTCGTGGGTCACTCGCAGGGCGAGATCGCCGCGGCGGCTGTGAGTGGTGCGCTCTCCCTGGAGGACGCCGCCCGAGTGGTGGCACTACGGGCGCAGGTGATCGGCCGGGAGCTGGCCGGTCTGGGCGGCATGGCGTCGATCTCCCTGCCGCGTACGGACGTGGAAGCACGCCTCGTGGGTTGGGAAGGCCGTCTGGACGTGGCCGCGGTCAACGGCCCGTCCTCCACGGTCGTCGCCGGTGACGCCGACGCGATCGTGGAGTTCGTCGCCGCCTGCCAGGCGGAGAAGATCCGGGCCCGGCAGGTCCCCGTGGACTACGCCTCGCACTCCGCACACGTGGAGCGCATCGAGGCCGAACTCCTCGACGTGCTCGCCCCGATCACCCCGACTGCTTCGCGGATCCCGTTCTACTCGACCGTCGATGCCGCCCCCGCGGACACCACGACCCTCGACGCGGGCTACTGGTACCGCAATCTCCGTCACACCGTCCGCTTCGAGGAAACCGTCCGGCTGCTGACCTCGAAGGGCTTCGCGACGTTCGTCGAGTCCAGCGCGCACCCCGTGCTGACGATGGGCGTGCAGGAGACGGCAGACGTGACGGCCGTCGGCTCCCTGCGGCGCGACGAGGGCGGACTGGCCCGATTCCTGACCTCGGCCGCCGAACTCTTCGTCCACGGCACCTCCGTCGACTGGGCGCCCCTCTTCGAGGGCACCGGCGCCCGGCACGTCGACCTGCCCACCTACCCCTTCCAGCACCAGCACTACTGGCACGAGACCGGCGGGTCCGAGACCGACTCGCTCACCTACCGCGTCCAGTGGAAGGCTCTCGGCGCCGACGAGAACCGTGCCCGGCTGTCGGGCCGATGGCTGCTGGTCCTGCCCGAGGGATCGGTCGCTTCCGACGCCGCCGACCTCGCCCGGCAGCACCTGGCCGACCGGGGAGCGGTCGTGGAGCCGTTCGCCCTCAGCGCGGCCGACGCCGACCGGTCGCTGCTGCGCGCCCGGCTCGCCGAGGCCGCCGGCCGTCCCGGCGCCGAGCCGCTGAGCGGCATCGTGTCCCTGCTCGCGCTGGCGGAGGGGGAGCACCCCGACCACCCGGCCGTCCCGCTCGGGCTCGCCGCCACCCTCATCCTCGCCCAGGCCGCCGCCGACGCCGGCACCGGAGCCCGGCTCTGGGCCGTCACCGAGGGCGCCGTGACCGTGACCGCCACGGAGGTGCCGTCCCCCGCACAGGCGCAGATCTGGGGCCTGGGAAGGGTGGCCGCCCTCGAACTGCCCACCCTGTGGGGCGGCTTGGCCGACCTGCCCGCCGGCGGCGCGGCCGACGCCCGCTCCTGGCAGCAGCTGGCCGGCCTGCTGGCCGCGCCCGGCAACGACGACCAGGTGGCCGTCCGCGGCTCCGGCGTCTTCGGCCGCCGCCTGGTCCAGGCCCCGCTCGCCCCGGCCGACGGCGCGCGGCACACCCACGGCACCGCCCTCGTCGTCGGCGACATCGCGGGCGTCGCGGCACCGCTGGCCCGCCGCCTGCTCGCGTCCGGCACCGAACACGTCGTGCTCGCCGGCGTCACCGGCGACGTAGCGGACGAACTCGCCGACGAGGCCGACCGTACGACCGTCGCGCCCTGCGACCTCACCGACGACCGGGCGCTCGCCGAACTCCTCACCCGGCACGCCCCGTCCGCCGTCTACGTCGCGCCTCCCGCCGCTCCGCCGACCACCCTCACCGAGACCACCATGGAGGGCTTCGCCACCGCCGTCCTCGCCAAGACGGACCTGCCCACCCGGGTGGACGCGCTCCTCGCCGGCACCGAACTCGACGCCTTCGTCGTGTTCTCCTCCGTCGCCGGTGTCTGGGGCGGCGCCGGCCAGGGCGGCTACGCGGCCGGCACCGCGTACCTGGACGCGTTCGCGCAGACCCGGCGCGGTGCGGGCCTGGCCGCCACCTCGGTGGCCTGGACTCCTTGGCGCAACACCTCCGGCGTCTCCGCCGGACACCTCGCGCGCACCGGACTGAGCCTCCTCGCCCCCGAGCGCGCCCTCGACGCCCTCGACGCCGTCCTCGGCCGGGACGACACCGGCATCGCCGTCGCCGACGTCGACTGGAGCCGCTTCGAACCCGCCTACACCGCCGCCCGGCCCTGCGCGCTCCTCGACGAGCTGCCCGCGGTGCGGCGGGCGCGCCAGGAGGAGCGGGCCACCGCGTCCGACCGCGAGGACGACACGAGCGGACTCGCGGCCCTGCTGCGCGGCAAGTCCGACCGGGAGCAGGAACGGGAACTGCTGCGCCTGGTGCGTAGCCACGTCGCCGCGGCCCTCGGCCACTCCGACGCCGACGGCATCGCCCCCGACCGGGCCTTCAGGGCGCTGGGCTTCAACTCCGTCACCGCCGTCGAGCTGCGCAACCGGCTGCGCGAGGCGACCGGCCTGACCCTGGCCGCCTCCCTGATCTTCGACCACCCGAACCCCGCCGCGGTCGCCCGCCACCTGCGGGAACTGGCCACCGGCGCGGGCACCGACCAGTCCGCCGCCGCGCCCTTCGCCCTCGCGCCCACCGCCGGCGACGCCGAACCCATCGCCATCGTCGGCATGGCCTGCCGCTTCCCCGGCGGCGTCAGCACCCCCGGCGAGCTGTGGCAGCTCGTCCTCAACGGCGGCGACGCCGTCACCCCCTTCCCGACCAACCGCGGCTGGGACCTCGACGGCCTCTACGACCCCGACCCGGAGGCCAAGGGCCGCACCTACGTCCGCGAGGGCGGCTTCCTGCCCGAAGCACCCGACTTCGACCCGGAGTTCTTCGGCATCTCGCCCCGCGAGGCCCTCGCCATGGACCCCCAGCAGCGACTGATGCTGGAAACCTCCTGGGAGGCCTTCGAACGGGCCGGACTCGACCCCGCGCACCTGCGCGGCAGCCGTACCGGCGTGTTCATCGGCACCAACGGCCAGCACTACATGCCGCTGCTCCAGAACGGCGACGAGGACTTCGACGGCTACCTCGGCACCGGCAACTCCGCCAGCGTCATGTCCGGCCGCCTCTCCTACGTCTTCGGGCTGGAGGGCCCGGCCGTCACCGTCGACACCGCCTGCTCGGCGTCCCTGGTCGCCCTGCACCTGGCCGTGCAGTCGCTGCGCCGCGGCGAGTGCGGCATGGCCCTGGTCGGCGGCGCCACCGTCATGTCCACACCGGAGATGCTGGTCGAGTTCTCCCGCCAGCGCGTCATGTCCCCCACGGGCCGGTCCCGGGCCTTCGCCGCCGGCGCCGACGGCGTCGCCCTCGGCGAGGGAGCCGGCACCCTGCTCGTGGAGCGGCTCTCCGACGCCGTCCGCGCCGGGCACCCCGTCCTCGCCGTCATCCGCGGCTCCGCCGTCAACCAGGACGGCGCCAGCAACGGCCTCACCGCACCCAACGGCCCCTCCCAGGAACGCGTCATCCGCCAGTCGCTCGCCGACGCGGGCCTGCGGCCGCGGGACGTCGACGCCGTCGAGGCCCACGGCACCGGCACCGAACTCGGCGACCCCATCGAGGCCCAGGCCCTGCTCGCCACCTACGGCGCCGAGCGCCCCGGCGACGAACCCCTGTGGCTGGGCTCCGTGAAGTCCAACCTCGGCCACACCCAGGCCGCCGCCGGAGTCGCCGGCGTCATCAAGATGGTGCTGGCCCTGCGCGGCGGCGTGCTGCCGCGCACCCTGCACGTCGACGAGCCCAGCCCCCGCGTCGACTGGTCCACGGGCGCCGTCTCCCTCCTCACCGAGGACGTCGCCTGGCCCGAGCGGGACACCCCGCGCCGTGCCGCCGTCTCCGCCTTCGGCATCAGCGGCACCAACGCCCACGTCATCCTCGAGGAGGCCCCCCGGTCCGAGGCGCGGCCCGAAGCCGAGGGCCCCGGCCAGGACGACACCGACTGGTGGTCGGAGGTCACCGTCCCGCTGCTCTTCTCCGCCCGCAACGAGTCCGCCCTGCGCGCCCAGGCGGCCCGGCTGCGCGCCGGACTGATCGAGCACCCCGACACCCACCCCGCCGACGCCGGCTACACCCTGATGACCGGCCGGTCCCGCTTCGAGCACCGGGCCGCCGTCATCGGCGAGAGCCGCGAGGAACTCCTCGACGCCCTCAACTGCCTCGCCCAGGACCGCCCGCACCCCGTCGTGCTGCGCGGCACCGCGGGACCCGGCGACCGGATCGTCTTCGTCTTCCCCGGCCAGGGCTCCCAGTGGGCCGCGATGGCCGAGGGCCTGCTGGAACGCTCCGCCGCGTTCCGCGCGAGTGTGCGCGAGTGCGACGAGGCGCTGCGCGCCCACCTCGACTGGTCCGTACTGGACGTCCTGCGCCAGGTGCCCGGCGCGCCCTCCACGTCCCGCGTCGACGTGGTCCAGCCGGTCCTCTTCACCATGATGGTGTCGCTGGCCGCCACCTGGCGCTCCCTGGGCGTGCACCCCTCGGCCGTCGTCGGCCACTCCCAGGGCGAGATCGCCGCGGCCTACGTCGCCGGCGGCATCTCCCTCGACGACGCCGCCCGCATCGTGGCCCTGCGCAGCCGGGCCTGGCTGACGCTGGCCGGCCAGGGCGGCATGATCGCCGTCTCCCTGTCCGCCGGCGACCTGCGGGCCCGCCTCGCCCGGTTCGGCGACCGGCTCTCGGTGGCCGCCGTCAACAGCCCCAACACCGCCGCCGTCGCCGGTGAACCCGGCGCGCTGAAGGAACTCCTCGACGAACTCGCCGCCGACGGCGTCCACGCCCGGCCCATCCCCGGCGTCGACACCGCCGGGCACTCCGCACAGGTCGACGCGCTCAAGGACCACCTGATGGAGGTCCTCGCCCCCGTCGCACCCCGCACCGGCGACATCCCGTTCTACTCCACCGTCACCGGCGGCCTGCTGGACACGGCGGAACTGGACTGCGGGTACTGGTACCGCAACATGCGCGACCCGGTCGAGTTCGAGGCCGCCACCCGCGCCCTCGTCGCCGACGGCCACGAGGTCTTCCTGGAGCCCAGCCCGCACCCCATGCTGGCCGCCTCCCTCCAGGAGACGGTCGCCGACCGCGGTGCCCGCGCCTCCGTCCTCGGCACCCTGCGCCGGGAGAAGGGCGGCGCCCGCTGGTTCGCGGCGGCCCTCGGCACGGCCCACGTCAGCGGCGTCGAGATCGACGCCGACGCCCTCTTCGGCACCGGCTCCCGCCGCGTCGAACTGCCCACCTACCCCTTCCAGCGCGAACGGTACTGGTACAGCGCGCCGGCCCGGCGCGGCGACCTGTCCGCCGTCGGCCTGCGGGAGGCCGCACACCCGCTGCTCGGCACCGGCGTCGAACTCCCCGAGTCGGGGTCCGTGGTCTACACGGCCCGGCTGGGCGCCGACACCCAGCCCTGGCTGGCGGACCACGCCCTGCTGGGCACCGCCCTGCTGCCCGGCGCGGCCCTGGTGGACCTCGCCGGCTGGGCCGGACGGCAGTCCGGCTGCGACCGGACCGACGAACTGATCCTCCAGGCCCCCGTCGCACTGCCCGACACCGGAGCCCTCGAACTGCGGCTGCTCGTCGCCGCCGAAGGCGAGGACGGCCGGCGCACCCTGACCATCCACTCCCGCGAGGCCGGAGCCGAACCCGGCACCCCCTGGACCCGGCACGCCGAGGCCGTCGTCGCCCCCGCACCCACCACCGGCCCCCTCCCCGCCGGGCCCGCCCCGTGGCCGCCGGCCGCCGCCGCACCCGTACGGCAGGACGAACCCGACGCCTTCTACGCGGACTTCGCCGCCCGCGGCTACGACTACGGCCCGGCCTTCCGCGGCTTCAGGGCGGGCTGGACGCAGGGCGACACGGTGCACGCCGAGGTGCACCTGCCCGAACAGGCCACCGGCACCGGCTACGGCCTGCACCCCGCGCTGCTCGACGCGGCGCTCCAGGCGATGAGCCTCGGCCGGTTCTTCCCCGAGGACGGCCGGACCCGCATGCCGTTCGCGGTGCGCGGCGTCACCCTGCACACCGAGGGCGCCGCTCGGCTGCGCGTCAGCATCCGCCCCGCCGGGGACGAGGCCGTCACCCTGCACGCGACCGACGACGCCGGCCGGCCCGTCCTCGACATCGACGAACTGCTGGTGCGCACCGTCTCCGACGAACAGCTCGCCGCCGCGTCGGCCGGCCCGGCCGGCCGGCACGGCTCGCTGTACGAGGTCGACTGGCCGGCGCTGCCCGTCCCCGCCGCGCTGCCGGTGCGCCGCCTGGCGGTCGTCGGCGAGGACCACGCCAAGGTGCTCGCCGCGATGGAGGCCGCCGGCACCGACGGCGACTGGTACCCCGACCTGGCCGCGCTGATCGCCGCCACGGAGACCGGTCCCGCCCCCGACACCGTCGTCATCTCCTTCCCGCAGCACCCCTTCCCCGACGCGCGGGCCGCGCACGCCACCGCCCACCGGGCCCTGGACCTCGCCCAGAGCTGGCTGGCGGCGGGCGACCGGCTGGCCGGCACCACCCTCGCCCTGATCACCCGGTCGGCCGTCGCCACCGGCGCCGACGAACAGGTCGCCGACCCGGTCGCGGCCACCGTGTGGGGACTGATCCGCTCCGCGCAGTCCGAGGAGCCCGGCCGCTTCGTCCTCCTGGACGTCGACCGCCCCGACACCCTCAAGGGCACCACCCTGGCCGCCGCCCTCGCCTGCGGCGAGACCCAGGCCGCCGTCCGCGGCGGCGCCGTCCGCGTCCCCCGGCTCGTCCGGGCCGGCGACGCCACCACCCGAGGCGACCTGCTCCTTCCCCCGGCCGACAGCACCGCCTGGCGGCTGGCCACCACCGGCACCGGCACCCTGGAAGGACTGCGCCTGACCGACGCGCCCGACACCCTCGCGGCCCTGGAACCCGGACAGGTGCGCATCGCCGTCCGCGCCGCCGGTATCAACTTCCGCGACACCCTCATCGCGCTCGGCATGTACCCCGGGAAGGCCGTCATGGGCGCCGAAGGCGCCGGCATCGTCACCGAGACCGGCCCCGGCGTCACCCACCTCGCCCCCGGCGACCGCGTCCTCGGCATGTGGACCGGCGGCTTCGGCCCCTTCGCCGTCGCCGACGCCCGCATGGTCGCCCCCGTCCCCGAGGGCTGGAGCTACGCCGAGGCCGCCTCGGTGCCGGCCGTGTTCCTCACCGCGCACTACGCCCTCACCCGCCTGGCCGGGGCCCGGCCGGGCCAGTCCCTGCTGGTCCACGCCGCCGCCGGCGGGGTCGGCATGGCCGCCCTGCAACTCGCCCGCCACCTCGGCCTGACCGTGTACGCCACCGCGAGCACCGGCAAGTGGGACACCCTGCGCCGCCTCGGCCTGACCGACGACGCCATCGCCAACTCGCGCACCACCGAGTTCGCCGACACGTTCCTCGCCGCGACCGGCGGCCGGGGCGTCGACATCGTCCTCAACTCCCTCGCCGGAGAGTTCGTCGACGCCTCCCTCAGGCTGCTGCCGCAGGGCGGGCACTTCCTCGAACTGGGCAAGGCCGACGTCCGCGACCCTGAGCACCTCGCCGAGACCCACCCGGGCACCGTCTACCAGGCGTTCGACCTCGTCCAGGCAGGCCCCGACACCGTGGGCGAGATGCTCGGCGAACTGCTCGACCTGTTCGCACGGGGCGTCCTGAGCCCGCTGCCGCTGACCACCTACGAGGTGAGCGGCGCCCGCGAGGCCTTCCGCACCCTCAGCCAGGCCCGGCACACCGGCAAGCTGGTCCTGACGATGCCACCGTCCTTCGGGCCGTACGGCACCGTCCTGGTCACCGGCGGCACCGGCACCCTCGGCAGCGCCGTGGCCCGCCACCTCGTCACCGAGCACGGCGTGCGCCACCTCGTCCTCGCCGGCCGCCAGGGCCCCGACGCGGAGGGCGCCCCCGAACTCGCCGCCGAACTGACCCGGCTGGGCGCCGAGATCACCCTCAGGGCCTGCGACGCGGGCGACCGGGAGCAGCTCGCGGCGCTCCTCGCGGACATCCCCGACGACCGGCCGCTGACCGGCGTCGTGCACACCGCCGGCGTGCTCGCCGACGGCACCGTGCCCGCGCTCACCCACGACGACCTCGGAACCGTCCTGCGCCCCAAGGTCGACGCCGTGCTCAACCTGCACGAACTCACCCGTGACCTGGACCTCACCGGATTCGTCATGTACTCGTCCTCGTCGGCCCTGTTCGGCAGCCCGGGCCAGGGCGGCTACGCCGCCGCCAACGCCTTCCTCGACGCCTTCGCCGGATACCGGCGCTCCCTGGGGCTGCCCGCCGTGTCCCTCGCCTGGGGGCTGTGGGCCGGCGACAGCCGGATGGCCGGCCACCTCGACCAGAGCGGCATGCACCGCAGGCTCGCCAGGGGCGGCGTCCTGCCCCTCACCGACGCCGAGGGACTGTCCCTGTTCGACGCCGCCCAGGCCGCCGACAGCCCGCTCCAGGTGCCCATCCGGCTCAACCACGCGGCCGTACGCGCCGCCGGCCCCGTGCCCGCCTTCCTCAGCACGCTCGTCCGGGGCGGCACCACCGACACCGCCCGGTCCACGTCGCAGGACGGCCCGGCCGCCACCGACACGCTGACCGCCCGCCTGTCCGGACTCTCCGCCCAGGAGCAGGAGGAGCTGCTCCTCGACACCGTCCGCGCGCACGCCGCCGCCGTCCTCGGACACGGCGGCCCCGAGGGCATCGCCGCCGACCGCGCCTTCAAGGAGACCGGCTTCGACTCCCTCACCGCGGTCGAGATGCGCAACCGGCTGGCCGCCGCCACCGCGCTGCGCCTGCCCGCCACCCTCGTCTTCGACCACCCGACGCCCCTCGCGCTCGCCGCGCACCTGCGGGCCGAACTGGCCCCCGACGAGACCGGGACCCCCCTGCCCGCCGACGCCGACGGCAGCTCCGTCATGACGGAACTCGACCGGCTGGAGGCCCTCTTCGGGGCCCTCGCCGGACAGGCCGCCGACGGCACCGCCCCGGACTCCTCCACACACCAGGAGATCGCCGGCCGCCTCACCGCCCTCGCCGGACTGTGGCAGGGCATCGGCGGCACCCACGGCACGCCCGCGACGGAGGGCACGACGGCCGACTCCCTCCGGGACGCCGACGACGACGAGATCTTCGCATTCATCGACGAGCGGTACTGAGCCGCGACCACGTGACGGGGTGAACAGACAGACATGGCGAACGAAGACAAGCTCCGCGACTACCTGAAGCGGGCCACCACCGAACTGCACCGCACCAGCGAACGCCTCAGGGAACTGGAGGCGCGGGCCCACGAGCCCGTCGCCATCGTCGGCATGGCCTGCCGCCTGCCCGGCGGCGCCGCCTCGCCCGAGGCCCTGTGGGAGCTGGTGTCCACCGGCACCGACGCCGTTTCCCCGCTGCCGGGCGACCGCGGCTGGGACACCGCGGGCCTGTACGACCCGGACCCGGACGCGGCCGGCCGCACCTACTGCCGCGAGGGCGGCTTCCTGCCGGACGCGGGCGCCTTCGACCCCGCGTTCTTCGGCATCTCGCCCCGCGAGGCCCTCGCCATGGACCCCCAGCAGCGACTGCTGCTCGAAACCTCCTGGGAGGCCCTGGAGCGGGCCGGCATCGACCCGCGCACCCTGCGCGGCTCCCGCACGGGCGTGTTCGTCGGGGCCTGGGACGGCGGCTACACCTCCGCCGTCCACGAGCCCTCCGCCGAGCTGGAGGGCGACCTGCTCACCGGAGGCGTCGTCAGCTTCACCTCCGGCCGCATCTCCTACACCCTGGGCCTCGAAGGCCCGTCCGTGACCGTGGACACGGCCTGCTCCTCCTCCCTGGTCGCCCTGCACCAGGCGGTCCGCGCACTGCGTGCCGGGGAGTGCGACCTCGCGCTCACCGGCGGTGTCACCGTCATGTCCACCCCCGCCGTGTTCGTCCAGTTCTCCCGGCAGCGGGGCCTGGCGGCCGACGGCCGGTGCAAGGCGTTCGCCGACGCGGCCGACGGCTTCGGACCCGGCGAGGGCGCCGGCATGCTGCTCGTGGAACGGCTCTCCGACGCCGTACGCCGGGGCCACCGCGTCCTGGCGGTCCTGCGGGGCTCCGCCGTCAACCAGGACGGCGCCAGCAACGGCCTCACCGCCCCCAGCGGCGCCGCCCAGCAGCGCGTGATCCGCCAGGCGCTCACCGACGCCGGGCTCACCGCCGCCGACGTCGACGCCGTGGAGGCGCACGGCACCGGCACCCGGCTCGGCGACCCGATCGAGGCGCACGCCCTCATGGACACCTACGGCCGCACCCGCACCGCCGAACGCCCGCTGTGGCTGGGCTCGCTGAAGTCCAACATCGGCCACACCCAGGCCGCCGCGGGCGTCGCGGGCGTCATCAAGACGGTGATGGCGCTGCGCACCGGCGTCCTGCCGAAGACACTGCACGTCGACGCTCCGTCGGCGGAGATCAACTGGTCCGAGGGGGGAGTGGAGCTGCTGACGGAGACCCGCGACTGGCCCGCGGCGGACCGCCCGCGCCGGGCTGGGGTGTCGTCGTTCGGGGTGAGCGGCACGAACGCGCACGTGATCCTGGAGCAGGCGCCCGCCGTGGAGCCCGACGAGGACCCGGCGCCGACACGGGGACTGCCCGTGGTCCCGCTGGTGGTGAGCGCCAAGTCCCGGACCGCGCTGGCCGACCAGTCGGAGCGCGTACGGCGACTGCTGGAGCCGGCCGGTGAACTGCGGCCGCTCGACGTGGCTTTCAGCCTGGCCACCGGACGCTCGGCCCTGGAACACCGCTCGGTGACGCTGGACCACATCACGGTGGAGGGCGTCGCCTCGGACTCGTCCGGCCGGACGGTGCTGGTGTTCCCGGGTCAGGGGACGCAGTGGGCGGGGATGGGCCGTGAACTGCTGGATGTCTCGCCGGTGTTTGCGTCTCGGATGGGGGAGTGTGCGGCGGCGTTGGAGCCGTTCGTGGACTTCGATCCGGTCGAGGTGCTGCGGTCGGGTGCTGCTCTGGAGCGGGTGGAGGTGATCCAGCCGGTCACGTGGGCGGTCATGGTGTCCCTGGCCGAGCTGTGGCGCTCGGTGGGCGTCGTACCGGATGCGGTGGTGGGTCACTCGCAGGGTGAGATCGCCGCGGCGGCTGTGAGTGGTGCGCTCTCCCTGGAGGACGCCGCCCGAGTGGTGGCTTTGCGGGCGCAGGTGATCGGCCGGGAGCTGGCCGGCCTGGGCGGCATGGCGTCGGTGTCGCTGCCGCGTGCGGGCGTGGAGGCACGGCTGTCTGCCGACTGGGAGGGCCGTCTGGACGTAGCCGCGGTCAATGGGCCGTCCTCCACGGTCGTCGCCGGTGACGCCGACGCGATCGTGGAGTTCGTCGCCGCCTGCCGGGCGGAGAAGATCCGGGCCCGGCAGGTCCCCGTGGACTACGCCTCGCACTCCGCACACGTGGAGCGCATCGAGGCCGAACTCCTCGACGTGCTCGCCCCGATCACCCCGACTGCTTCGCGGATCCCGTTCTACTCGACCGTCGATGCCGCCCCCGCGGACACCACGACCCTCGACGCCGGTTACTGGTACCGCAATCTCCGTCACACGGTCCGCTTCGAGGAGACCGTGCGTCTGCTGGCCTCGAAGGGCTTCGGGACGTTCGTCGAGTCCAGCGCGCACCCGGTCCTGACGATGGGCGTGCAGGAGACGGCCGATGTGACGGCCGTCGGCTCCCTGCGCCGGGACGACGGCGGGCTGGCCCGTTTCCTGACCTCGGCCGCCGAACTGTTCGTGCACGGCACGTCCGTCGACTGGGCGCCCCTCTTCGAAGGCACCGGTGCCCAGCGGGTCGATCTGCCCACCTACCCCTTCCAACGCCGGCACTACTGGCTCGACCCCGGCACCCGGTCCCAGAACGCCCGGCCTGCCGGCACCGATACCTGGCGCTACCGGGTGTCGTGGCAGGGGCTGGCCGGTGACGCGGGCGGTGCGCTCGGCGGGCGTTGGCTGGTCGTGGTGCCGGAGGGCGTGGAGAGTGCCGGGGCCGAGGCCGCGCTGGCCGGTGCCGGTGCGCGGGTCGAGCGGCTGGTGGTGGACGCGGGGAACGTCGAGCGCGGGGAGCTGGCCGCGCGGCTGGCGGCCCACGGCGACCTCACCGGCATCCTGTCCCTCCTCGGCATCGACGAGCGCACCCACCCGCGCGACCCCGGACTGCCGCTCGCCGTGGCCGGGACCACCGCCCTCGCACAGGCCGCCGCCGACTGCGGTACCGGAGCGCGGCTGTGGGCCCTGACCCAGGGGGCCGTCGCCGTCTCGCCCGCCGAACAGCCGGCCCCCGCGGGCGCCCAGGTCTGGGGGCTGGGACGGGGCGTCGCGCTGGAGCACCCCCGGCTGTGGGGCGGTCTGGTGGACCTGCCCGACGAGCCCGACGCGCGCGCCTGGCAGCGCGTCGTCGCCGCGCTGACCGGCCGCGACGACGAGGACCAGATCGCCGTACGGGCCTCCGGGACGTACGGCCGCCGGCTCGTGACGGACGCGACCGCGCCCGTCCGACGCCGCTACACCCCGCGCGGCACCGTGCTGGTCACCGGCGGCACCGGTGCCCTCGGCGGGCACGTGGCCCGCTGGCTGGCCGGCGCCGGCGCCGAGCACCTGGTCCTCACCGGCCGGCGCGGCCCCGACGCCCCCGGAGCCTCCGAACTCGCCGCCGAACTCCGCGCGCTGGGCGCCGAGGTGACGGTCGCCGCCTGCGACGTGGCCGACCGGGACGCGCTCGCCGCACTGCTGGACCGGCACCCGCCCACCGCCGTTTTCCACACCGCCGGAGTGCCGCACTCGGAGGCGTTCCTCGACACCGGCCTCGACTCGCTGCGCGACGTGTACGCGGGGAAGGTGACGGGTGCGCTGCACCTGGACGAGCTGACGCGCTCGCTGGAGCTGGACGCGTTCGTGCTGTACGCGTCGGGAGCCGGCGTGTGGGGCAGCGGGGGACAGAGTGCCTACGGTGCGGCGAACGCGGCGCTGGACGCGCTCGCCGAGCGGCGTCGCGCCCGGGGGCTGGCCGCCACGTCCGTCGCCTGGGGACTGTGGGGCGGCGGCGGCATGGGCGACGGGGCCGGCGAGGAGTTCCTCGGCAGCCGCGGCCTGCGCACCATGGACCCGGTGTCGGCCGTGCGGGCCCTGGGCGACGCCCTGGACCGCGACGACGTCTGCGTGGCCCTCGCCGACCTGGACTGGCCGCTCTTCGCGCGGGCGTACTGCGCCCTGCGCCCGAGCCCGCTCATCGGCGCCCTGCCGGGCGTGCGCGAGGCGCTGGGAGCACAGGACGACGCCGGACGCGAGCAGGACGGTCTCGACTGGGCGGCGCGACTGGCCGACGTGGACCCCGCCGAGCGGTACGAGAGGGTACTGGCGCAGGTGTGCGGCGGCGTCGCCGCCGTGCTCGGCCACACCGGGGCCGAGGAGGTGGACCCCGACCAGGCGTTCAGCGCCCTCGGGTTCAGCTCGCTGACCGCGAGCGAGTTCGCCGCGCGCCTCGGCCGGGCCACCGGACGCAAACTGCCCCCGACCCTCGTCTTCGACCACCCGACGGCCTCCGCGCTGGCCGAACACCTCGTCGGCCTGCTCGTGCCGGACGAGGTGCCGGTCTTCGCGACGGACCCCGAGGAGGCCGGCGTCCGGGCCGCCCTCGCCACGGTCCCGCTGCCCGTACTGCGCGAGGCGGGACTGCTGGACGCGCTGCTCGCACTGGCGTCGCCCGAGCGATTCTCAGGCGCCGCCCGATTCACTGAGCCGGACGGCGGTGCCGACATCGACGCGCTGGACGACGAGGCATTGATCGAACTGGCGCTGCGCGACGCCGCCTGAACCGCAGCCACGTCCGCCGAGAGAGGTGACCCTCACCGATGGCCATGTCCTCCGAGAAGCTGATGGAGGCGCTGCGGACCTCACTGAAGGAGACGGAGCGGCTCCGCCGGCGCAACCGGGATCTGACCGAGGCAGCGCACGAGCCGATCGCCGTGGTCGGCATGGCCTGCCGGTACCCGGGGGGTGTGGACTCACCCGAGGCACTGTGGCGGCTCGTCGAGACGGGGACGGACGCCGTCGGACCGTTCCCGCGGGACCGCGGCTGGGACCTGGCCGCCCTGTACGACCCGGACCCCGAGTCGCAGGGGACGACGTACTGCGCCGAAGGCGGGTTCCTCTCCGGCGCGGCCGACTTCGACGCCGCGTTCTTCGGCATCTCGCCGCGCGAGGCGGTCGTCATGGACCCCCAGCAGCGGCAGCTCCTGGAGACCACCTGGGAGGCACTGGAACGCACCGGCCTGGACCCGCGCACCCTGCGCGGGTCCGGCACCGGCGTGTACGTCGGCGCCGCCCACGGCGAGTACGCCACCGACCCCGGCAGGATCCCGGCCGGTTCGGAGGGCTACCTGCTCACCGGCAGCGCGGACGCCGTGCTGTCCGGGCGCGTCAGCTACGTCCTCGGCCTCGAAGGCCCGGCGATGACCGTCGAGACGGCCTGCTCCTCCTCCCTGGTCGCCGTGCACCTGGCCGTCGCCGCCCTGCGGCGCGACGAGTGCGCCCTGGCGCTCGCGGGCGGCGTGGCGGTCATGCCGGACGCGGCGGCCTTCGTGGAGTTCTCCCGGCAGAAGGGCCTGGCCTCCGACGGCCGATGCAAGGCCTTCTCGGCCGACGCGGACGGCACCGGCTGGGCCGAGGGCGTCGGCGTCCTGGTGCTGGAGAGACTCTCCGACGCGGTACGCGCCGGACGGACCGTGCACGCCGTCATCCGCGGCACCGCCGTCAACCAGGACGGTGCCAGCAACGGACTGACCGCCCCCAACGGCCCCTCCCAGCAGCGCGTGATCCGACGCGCGCTGGCCGACGCGGGGCTCGAACCGCACGACGTCGACGCCGTCGAGGCGCACGGCACGGGCACCCGGCTCGGCGACCCCATCGAGGCCCAGGCACTGCTCGACGTCTACGGGCCCGGCCGGCCGGAGCGGCACCCGCTGTGGCTCGGCTCGCTGAAGTCCAACATCGGCCACGCGCAGGCGGCCGCGGGGGTCGGCGGCATCATCAAGACGGTCGAGGCACTGCGCCACGGCCTGCTCCCGCGCACCCTGCACGCCGGCACGCCCACCCCGCACGTGGACTGGTCGGCCGGCCGGGTGCGCCTGCTGACCGAGCCCGTGCACTGGCCCGCCGACACCGACCGGCCCCGCCGCGCGGGCGTCTCCGCCTTCGGTGTCGGCGGCACCAACGCCCACGTCGTCCTGGAGGAACCGCCCGCCCCGTCACCGGCCGCACCGACCGCCGCCGACCCGGCTCCCACCCAACCCGTCTCCCCGGCTCCCACCCAACCCGTCTCCCCGGCTCCCACCCAACCCGTCTCCCCGGCTCCCGCCCAACCCGCCCTCGTACCCTGGTTCGTGTCCGGGCGCTCCCCCAAGGCCCTGCGGGCCCAGGCGACCGTCCTGCGCGAGCACCTCGCCGCCGCACCCGGCACCGACCCCCATGCCCTCGGACGCGCCCTCGCCGCCACCCGGTCCGCCTTCGAGCACCGTGCCGTCATCCTCGGCGAGACCTCCGAGCGGCTGACCGCCGGTCTCGACGCGCTCGCCGCCGGCGAGGAACACCCCGCCCTCGCCCAGGGCGTGTACCGCCGCGACGCGAAGACCGCGTTCCTCTTCACCGGGCAGGGCAGCCAGCGGTTGCGCATGGGACGCGAACTGCACGCCGCGCACCCCGTGTTCGCGGAGGCGTTCGACGCCGTGGCCGCCCTCCTCGACCCCCGGCTGGACCGGCCGCTGACCGCCCTCCTCGACGACGAGGAGGCCCTGCACCGCACCCAGAACGCCCAGGCCGCGCTCTTCGCCCTGGAGACCGCCCTCTTCCGGCTCCTGGAGGACTGGGGGATGCGGCCCGACGTCCTGCTCGGCCACTCCGTGGGCGGCATCGCCGCCGCCCACGCGGCGGGCGTCCTCGACCTCGACGACGCGTGCGCCCTGGTCGCCGCCCGCGGCCGGCTGATGCAGGCTCTCCCGGCGGGCGGCGCGATGCTCTCCGTACGCGCCGCCGAGGACGAGGTCCGCGCCCTGCTCGACGGCGACCCGCTGCTGGACGTGGCCGCCGTCAACGGGCCCCGCTCCGTCGTCGTCTCCGGCGCCGCCGCCTCCGTCGAGCGGATCGGCGCCGCGCTGCGCGCCCTCGGCCACAAGACCAAGCCGCTGACCGTCAGCCACGCCTTCCACTCCCCGCTGATGGAGCCGATGCTGGACGAGTTCCGCGCGCTGGCGGACCGGCTCACCTACCGGGCGCCCCGCATCCCCGTGGTCTCCGACGTCACCGGCCGCCGCGCCACCGGCGACGACCTGCGCACCGGCGCCTACTGGGCCCGGCACGTGCGCGGCACGGTCCGCTTCGCCGACGCCGTGCGCACCGCCCGGGTCCTCGGCGCCGCCACCTTCGTGGAACTCGGCCCGGACGCCGTGCTGTGCGGCGCGGCCGAGGAGACCCTCGCCGACGGCGCGGACCCGGGCACGGTGCCCCTGCTGCGCCGAGGGCACGAGGAGACGGCCACCCTGCTGCGGGGCGTCGCCACCGCCCACACCCGAGGCGCCTCCCTGGACCGGGCCGGCCTCCTCCCGGACCGTCCGGGCCACGCGCTCACGCTGCCGGTGTACGCCTGGCAGCACCGCCGGTACTGGATCGAACCCACCCCGCGGCCCCCGGAGCGGGCCACCGGCCCCCGCCGCTACCGCGTCACCTGGCGCCCCGTACCGTCCGGCCCCACCGCACCGGCGGGCACCTGGCTGCTGGTCGAACCCCGCGCCGGGACCGCCGCCGCCGACGAGGCGGCGCGCGCCCTGACCGCGCGGGGCGCCGCCGTCCACCGCCTCGCCGCCGACCCCGCCACCGCCGACCGCCGCGCACTCGCCGCCGCCCTGCGCGACGCGCACACCGGCCCGGCGGCCGGCCCCCTCACCGGCGTACTCTCCCTGCTCGCCCTGGACGAATCCGCGCCCCCCACCGAACCGGTGCCCACCGCCGTACGGGCCACCCTGGCCCTCACCCAGGCCCTCGCCGACAGCGCCGTACCCGCCCGGCTGTGGTGCGTCACCCGGGCGGCCGTCGCCGTCACGCCCACCGAAACCCCCGGTGTCGCGGGCGCCGCCCTGTGGGGCCTCGGCCGCACGGCCGCCCTCGAACTGCCCGCCCTCTGGGGCGGCCTGGCCGACCTGCCCGCGCGGCCCGGCCCCGCCGACTGGGACCGGCTCGCCACCGTCCTCACCGGCGACGAGGACCAGGTCGCCGTACGCGCCGACGGGCTCCACGGCCGCCGGCTCACCCCCGCGCCCCGGCCCGCATCGACCACGCCGTACCGGCCACGCGGCACCGTACTGATCACCGGGGGCGCCGGTGCCCTCGGCGGCCGGCTCGCGCTCCGGCTCGCCCGCGAGGGCGCCGGCCACCTGCTGCTGGTGGGCCGTCGCGGACGCGGCGCGCCCGGCGCCGACGCCCTGGAGGCCGAACTCCTCGCACTGGGCGCCAAGGTGACCTTCGCCGCCTGCGACGTCGCGGACCGGGACGCGCTCGCCGCCGTGCTCGCCGCCGTCCCCGCCGACGCCCCGCTGAGCGCCGTGTTCCACGCGGCGGGCGTCCCACAGCTCGCCCCGCTCACCGAGAGCGGACCGGACCTCGTCCGCGACGTGTACGCGGGGAAGGTGGCGGGCGCGCTGCACCTGGACGAACTGACGCGCACGCTGGAGCTGGACGCGTTCGTGCTGTACGCGTCGGGAGCCGGCGTGTGGGGCAGCGCGGGGCAGAGTGCCTACGGTGCGGCGAACGCGGCACTGGACGCGCTCGCCGAGCGGCGTCGCGCCCGGGGGCTGCCCGCCACGTCCGTCGCCTGGGGGCTCTGGGGCGGCGGCGGCATGGGCGACCTCGGGGACGGCGCGGGCGCCGCGCACCTGCGGCGCCACGGAGTGCGTCCCATGGACCCCGACGACGCGCTCACCGAACTCCTGCGCGCCGTCGGCGCGGGCGAGACGGCCGTCACCGTCACGGACACCGACTGGCCCCGCTTCGCCGCCGGCTTCACCGGCTACCGCTCCAGCCCCCTCATCGCCGAACTGACCGGCGCGACCGGCCCGGACCCCGCGAACGGCGACGACCCGGACCACGACGACCCGGACCACGACGGCCCCGGCCGCGAGGCGCCGCGGACCGCCCCGCGCGACCTGCGCCGCGAACTGGCCGGCCGTGACCGGGCCGCCCGCACCACCGCCGTACGCACCCTGGTGTGCGCCGAGGCCGCCGCCGTGCTGGGTCTCGACGGCGCCGACGAGGTGTCCACCGACACGACGTTCACCCACAGCGGCTTCGACTCCCTCGCCGTCACCCGCCTCAGGCGCCGGCTGTCCGCCGCCACCGGGACCGACCTGCCGCCGGAGACCTTCCTGGAGCACGACACCCCCGAGGCGCTCACCGCCCACCTGCTGGACCTCCTGGGCCGCGAGGAGCCCGACCCCCGGCCCGCCACCGGCTCGGGCGCCGACGGCACCCTGGTCGCCCTCTACCGCGCCGCGCTGGACGCCGGCCGGGTCGGCGACGCCGTGGACGCCCTGTCGGGCGTGGCCGCGCTGCGCCCGGTGTTCACCACCGAGACCCGGCGCCCGACCCGCCCCGTCCGGCTCGCGGACGGGCCCGAGGGCGCCGACGACGGCCCGCTGCTCGTCGCGCTGGCCGGCACCGCCGCCGTCTCCGGCCCGGCGGAGTTCACCGCCCTCGCCGCCGCGCTGGCCGGGCGGCGCACCGTAATCGCCCTGCCTCAGCCGGGGTTCAGGACCGGCGAGCCGCTGCCCCGGTCGCTGGCGGCCCTGTGCGCGGCACACGCCGACGCGCTCTCCGAGTACACCGGGGGCAGGCCCTACGTCCTGGTCGGCCACTCGGCCGGCGCCAACCTGGCCCACGCCCTCACCGACCACCTGGAGCGCGCCGGCGGCACCGCGCCGGCCGGTCTCGTCCTCGCCGACGTCTACACACCCGCCGACCCCGGGGCGATGGGCGTCTGGCGGGACGTCATGCTGCGCTGGGCCGGCGAACGCGCGGTCCTGCCGCTCGACGACACCCGGCTCACCGCCATGGGCGCCTACCACCGGCTGCTCCAGGACTGGAGGCCGTCGCCCACCCGCGCCCCCGTGCTCCACCTCCGGGCCGGCCTGCCGATGGCCCCCTGGACCGACCCGGACCGGGACTGGCGCTCGGTGTGGGACGGCGCCCACACCACCGCCGACATCCCCGGCAATCACTTCACGATGATGACCGAGCACGCCCCGGACACGGCCCGAGCGATCGACGCGTGGACCGGAGCGCTGCCCGGCGGCGACAGATGAGGAGCCGCACATGACCGCCGAGCCACTGTCCGCCGAGCCCCTGCCCGCGGACCGGACCCGCACCGACCCGTCGCCCGCCGGGCCGGCACCCGCGAAGCGGCTGACCGCCGTGCCGCCCGTCGAGCCCGCCCCCACCACCCGCCCGCGCGCCGGCCTCGCCGAGGCGCTCGTCGCACGGCGCAACCAGCTCACCCGCGCCGCCCAGTGGTTCGCCGGCACCGAGGGCGACCCGTACGGGCTGCTGCTGCGGGCGGGCGCGGACGACCCGGCGCGCCACGAGGAGCGCGTCCGCGAGCAGGGGCCGCTGTACCGCAGCGCGCCGCTGGACACCTGGGTCACCGCCCACCGCGCCGTCGCCGAACAGGTCCTCACCGACCCGGCCTTCGACGGCACCGGACCCGACGGCACCCCCGACGGGCTGGACGGCCTGCCCCTGCGCAGCGACCTGCTCTCCCTCGACCGCGCCACCGCCGCCCGCCTCGCCCCCCTGACCGCGTTCGGCGGTCCGCTGCTGTGGGCGCGGGAGGAGAACTGCGTCGCGCAGCGCGCCGCCACCTACGCCCGGCGGCTCCTGGAGGGCTGCGGAGAGCACTTCGACCTCGCCGAGGACTTCGCCCGCCGGCTGCCAGGCGCCGTCCTCGCCGAGCAGTTCAGCCTGCCCGACACCGCCCACGAGGAGTTCGCCCGCGTCCTGCCCGACTGCCGGTACGCCCTCGACGGCCTGGTCTGCCCCCAGCCGTACGCCACCGCCCGCGCGACCCGCGCCGCCGAGGCCACCGTCGCCGCCCTGCTCACCCGGCACCTGTCCGAGGCGGGCGGGGCCGGCGAGGACACAGCCCGCGCGGCCGGCGTCCTCGCCGTGAGCGCCGCCGAGACCACCGCCGTCCTCATCGTCGAGACCGTACGGCGCCTGCGCGCCCGCACCGGCGCCTGGGAGCGCCTCACCGCCGACCCCGCGCTCGCCGCGGAAGCCGTACGGGAGACCCTGCGGACGTCCCCGCCGGTCCGCCTGGAGACCAGGACCACCCGCACGGAGACCACCCTCGCCGGGACCGAACTGCCCGCCGGCGCGCGGGTCGCCGTGCTGATGGCCGCGGCCGGCCGCGACCCCGGGGCACCGGCCGGCGCCGCACCCCTGGGCCTCGCCCCGGACCTGCACTTCGCCCTGTCCGCGCCCCTGATCACCTCGATCGCCGGGGCCGCGCTGCGCACGCTGGCCGAGACGCTGCCCCACCTGCGGGAGGCCGGCGAGCCGGTCACCCGCCCGCGGTCGCCCGTCCTGCTCGCCCCCGCCCGTTTCCCGGTCGCCAAGAGGGAGTCGACGCCATGCGCGTCCTGATCACGTGCTTCGCGCACAACACCCACTACCACCCCCTGGTGCCCCTGGCCTGGGCGCTGCGCGCGGCCGGCCACGAGGTCAGGGTGGCCAGCCAGCCCGCCCTCACCGAGGTCGTCAACGGCTCCGGCCTGACCGCCCAGCCCGTCGGCGACCTGGACTCCATCACCGAGCTGATGACGCAGATCGCCGGCGACCCCACCCCGTACCAGCGGGGACTGGACTTCGCCGAGACCCGCCACCTGCCGTTCGGCTGGGAGCACGCCCTCGGCCAGCAGACCATGATGACCGCGATGTCGTTCGCGCCGCTCAACGGCGACACCACCATCGACGACCTGGTGGACGTGGCCCGTTCGTGGCGGCCCGACCTGATCGTCTGGGAGCCCTTCACCTACGCCGGCGCCATCGCCGCGCACGTGACCGGAACCCCGCACGCCCGCGTGCTGTGGGGCCCGGACGTCGTCCTCAACGCCCGCGCGCAGTTCCTCGACCTGATGAGCCGGCAGCCCGCCGAGCGGCGCGAGGACCCGATGGCGGAGTGGCTGACGTGGACGCTGGAGCGGCACGGCGTCACCGCCGACGCCGAGGCCGTCGAACGGATCGTGACCGCCGACTGGACCATCGACCCGGCCCCCGCGAGCCTGCGGCTGCCCGCCGTCGGCGACGTCCTGCCCATGCGCTACGTCCCCTACAACGGCCCCTCCGTCGTCCCCGACTGGCTGAGCACACCGCCCTCCCGGCCCCGGGTCTGCCTCACCCTCGGGGTCTCCGCCCGCGAGACCTTCGGCCGCGACGCCGTCCCCTTCGAGGACCTGCTGCACGCCCTCGGCGACGTCGACGCCGAGATCGTCGCGACCCTCGACGCCGCCCAGCTCGCCGACCGCGACGCGCTGCCCGAGAACATCCGCGTCGTCGACTTCGTGCCCCTGGACGCCCTGCTGCCGACCTGCTCGGCCATCGTCCACCACGGCGGCGCCGGCACCCACTCCACCGCCACCCTGCACGGCGTACCGCAGATCATCGTCGGCGCCCTGTGGGACGCCCCGCTCAAGGCCCTGCTGCACGCCGAGGCCGGCGCGGGCATCGACCTGCCGCCCGACAAGCTGGACACCGGCACGCTGCGCGCCGCGATCGTCCGGGCCGTCGAGGACCCGGCGCTCGCCGCGGGAGCGCGGAGGCTGCGCGCCCAGGCCCTCGCCGACCCCACTCCGGCCGCCGTCGTGACCCGGCTGGAGCAGCTCACGGCCGCCCGATCCCGCCCCACCCCCCGACGCCGAGGAGAGTCCCAGTGACCACCACCGACGCCCGTCCCGCCGACGGCTACACGGGCGCCATCGCCCGGGTCTACGACCTGGTGCACCAGGGCAAGGGCAAGGACTACGCCGGAGAGGCCGCCGACCTGGCCGCTCTGGTCACCGCCCGGGTCCCCGGTGCCCGCAGCCTCCTGGACGTGGCCTGCGGGACCGGTCTGCACCTGTCCCACCTGGCCGCCCGCTTCGAGCGTGTCGAGGGCCTGGAACTCTCCCCGGACATGCTCGCCGCGGCCCGGCACCGCAACCCCGCCACCACCGTCCACCACGGCGACATGCGCGACTTCGCCCTGGGCACCACGTACTCCGCCGTCACCTGCATGTTCAGCTCGATCGGCCACATGACCGACCAGGCCGAACTCGACGCCGCCCTGGCAACCTTCGCCGCCCACACCGAGTCCGGCGGTGTCGTCGTGGTCGAACCCTGGTGGTTCCCCGAGACGTTCACCCCCGGCTACGTCGGCGCCGCCGTGGTGGAGGCCGAGGGCAAGACGATCTCCCGGGTCTCCCACTCCCGGCTGGAGGACGGTGCCACCCGCATCGACGTGCACTACCTCGTGGCCGAACCCGGGGAGGGCGTCGAGCACCTGTCGGAGAGCCACCGCATCACCCTCTTCCCGCGCTCCGCCTACGAGCTGGCCTTCGAACGCGCCGGACTGGCCGTCGAGTTCCTTCCCGGCGGACCCTCCGGCCGCGGCCTGTTCACCGGCCTGCGCCCCTGAGGCCGGCGCCGTACGACGCGGCGAGCGCGCCGGTCCGCGCAGGACATCCACCGGAGAACCGCTCGACACCCGCTCGAAGTCCGCTGGAGGCCGGCCGCCGCGCCGGCGCCCCGCGGCGGACGCCGGGGCACGCCCGGCCGTACCCCGCGGTGCCGGTCCGAGGCCCCACGGCCCGGACAGCGCACGGAATCCGCAGCTCCGGCCGTCCTCCCACCCCCGTACGTCCGCCCTCGCGGCGGCCGTGACGACCCTCCCGTGCCCCCGGCCGGCCAATTGCCCGCGCGGAAAAGGGAAGTTACGTTCCCCCGCAGGAGAGCAGGGCCGAGTTCGCGGGGCGGAGGGGACGACATGACATCCCGTCAGCGACAACCGGCCCACCCGGGCCATCCGACAACCTACGGAGACCTCATGCTCTTCCGCCGCGGGTCAGGGGAGCCAAGACCCCGCCTCCACCCCCGTACCGGCACCGGCGTCCGCGCCCGGCGCGACCTGGTCCGCCGCCCCGCCCGACTGCTGGCCGCCGCGGTCGCCCTCGGGTGCGCGAGCGGCCTGCTCACCCCGGCCACGGCGACCCCGGCGTCCGCCCCCTCCGCCACGCCGGGGGCGAGCGCCCGCGTCCAGTCCCTGGTCGCCCGGATGACCCTGGACGAGAAGCTGTCGTTCGTGCACTGGACCGCCGGCCCCGAAGGCGGACCGCTCGCCCGCGGCGTCGGCCACCTGCCCGGCGTCCCGCGCCTCGGCATACCCCAGCTCCAGGTCTCCGACGGCCCGACCGGGATACGCCTCAACGGCACCCGCGCCACCACGCTGCCCACCCCGACCGCGCTCGCCGCCACCTTCGACGACTCCCTCGCGCGGGAGTACGGCAAGGTGCTGGGGCACGAGGGCCGCGCCCTCGGCCAGGACGTGGTGCTCGCCCCCATGGTCAACACGATCCGAGTGCCGCACGGCGGACGGAACTTCGAGACGTTCAGCGAGGATCCGCTGGTCACCTCCCGCACCGCCGCCGCCGAGATCCAGGGAATCCAGAGCCAGGGCCTGATGGCCACCGTCAAGCACTTCGCGGGCAACAACCAGGAGACCGACCGCTTCACCATCGACGCGGCCATCGACGAGCAGACCCTCCACGAGGTCGAACTCCCCGCCTTCCAGGCCGCCGTCGACGCCGGCGCCGCCGCCGTGATGTGCTCCTACAACCAGGTCAACGGCGCCCACTCCTGCGGCAACGACGGACTGCTGCGGTCGGTGCTGCGCGACCAGTGGGACTTCAAGGGCTGGGTCATGTCCGACTGGCTGGCCACCCACGCCACCACCGACCTCACCAAGGGACTCGACCAGGAACTGGGCCTGGAGATGGGCAAGCCCACCGACCCCGTCCCCGACACCAAGTACTTCGGAGCCGCCCTCAAGGCCGCCGTCCAGGACGGCACCGTCCCCGAGGCCGCCCTCGACACCGCGGTCACCCGCATCGTCGGCCGGATGGAACGCTTCGGTCTGCTCGCCGCCACCGCCCCGGCCCGCCCCGCACGCGACACCGCCGCGGGACGCGCCACCGCACGCGAGATCGCCGAGAACGGCGCCGTCCTCCTGCGCAACACCACCACCGCCGACCGCCCCGCCCTGCCGCTGACCGGCACGGCCGGCTCCGACCTCGCCGTCATCGGCGACAGCGCCAAGCGCCCCAAGGTCTCCGGCCTGGGCAGCGCCCACGTCGTCCCGGACGCCGCGGCGGCACCCGTCGACCTGCTGCGCGAGCGCGCGGGCGCCGGTGCGTCCGTCACCTACGAACCCGGCATCGACCGCCTCGGCGCCCCCCTGCCCACCGAGAACCTCAGCCCCGCCTTCACCAACGGCAAGCAGCTCGACGCGGGCGGCGACCGCCAGTTCTACGAAGGCACCCTGACCGTGCCCGCCGACGGCGACTACCGCATCGGCGTCCGGGTCGACGGAGGCATGGCGATCCTCCAGATCGACGGCCAGGCCCCGGTCTACGCCGCCGACTCCTTCAGCGACACCACCAGCGTCCCGATGAGGCTCACCCGCGGCACCCACCGGGTCACCATGAGCGGCTGGGCGTGGCCGGACCGCCCGCTGGAAGTGGACCTGACCTGGGTCACCCCGCAGCAGGCCGCCGCCGACTTCGACCGGGCCGTGGCCGCCGCGGCCGCCGCCGAGACCGCCGTCGTCTTCGCCCAGGACGAGGGCTCCGAGGGCTACGACCGGCCCTCGCTGTCCCTGCCCGACGGCCAGGACCGGCTGATCGCGGCCGTCGCCGAGGCCAACCCCAACACCGTCGTGGTCCTCAACACCGGCTCCTCGGTGCTCATGCCGTGGCTCGACGACACCGCCGCCGTACTCCAGATGTGGTACCCCGGCCAGGAGGGCGCCCAGGCCACCGCCGCCCTGCTGTACGGGGACGCCAACCCCGGCGGGAAGCTCACCCAGACCTTCCCCGCGGCCGAGGACGCCCACCCCATGGCGGGACACCCCGAGCGTTTCCCCGGCGTGAACGGCGAGCAGGAGTACAGCGAAGGCGTGCACGTGGGCCACCGCTGGTACGACCAGCAGGGCGTGCGGCCGCTCTTCGCGTTCGGCCACGGCCTGTCGTACACCTCGTTCGCCTACCGGGACCTGGCCGTCGAACGCACCGCCACCGGTGCCGCGGTGCGCGTCACCGTGCGCAACACCGGTGCCCGCACCGGCAAGGAGGTCGTCCAGGTCTACCTCGGCCCGAGCGCGGAGACCGGCGTACCGCAGCCGGTCAGGAAGCTCGCCGGATACACCAAGGTGACGCTCGCGCCGGGGCAGGAGAAGCGCGTCACCGTCCCGGTCGGCGCCCGCGCCCTCCAGTACTGGGACACCGCCCGAGACGCCTGGCAGCCGGCCCCCGGTGCCCGGGACGTCCAGGTCGGTTCCTCGTCGGCCGACATACGGCTCACCGGACGTCTCGCACGCTGAGCCCGCCACCGGGCCCGCGGGACCACCGGCCCCGCGGGCCCCGACCCCCCACCGCTCCCGAACCGCGGGAAACCGAAAGGAACACGTTGACGAACCACACGAACGAAACGCCCCGGACCCGGAACGTCATCGGCACCGCCGACGCCATCGACGCCACCGAGGACACCGGCCTGCGACACGTGAGCGGCCTGTCCACCGACCTCAGGGACGTCGTCGAGGTCGAGCAGCGCGAGGTCCGCCTGGAACGGGTCGTGCTCGCCGGTGTCTGGACCTCCGGCACGGTCGCCGAGGCCGAGAGTTCGCTCGCGGAGCTGGCGGCCCTCGCCGAGACCGCCGGAGCCCTCGTCCTCGACGGGGTCGTCCAGCGCCGGGACAAGCCGGACCCGGCCACCTACATCGGCTCCGGCAAGGCGGCCGAACTGCGCGACCTGGTGGAGCAGACCGGCGCCGACACCGTCGTGTGCGACGGCGAGCTGAGCCCGGCCCAGCTGGTGCGGCTGGAGGAGGTCGTGAAGGTCAAGGTGGTCGACCGCACCGCCCTGATCCTCGACATCTTCGCCCAGCGCGCCACCTCCAGCGAGGGCAAGGCCCAGGTCGCCCTCGCGCAGATGCAGTACATGCTGCCGAGGCTGCGCGGCTGGGGCGCGTCGCTGTCCCGGCAGATGGGCGGAGGCGGCAGCGGGGGCGGCGGCATGGCCACCCGCGGCCCCGGCGAGACCAAGATCGAGACGGACCGGCGCCGGCTGCGCGACAAGATGGCCAAGATGCGCCGGGACATCGAGGACATGAAGACCTCCCGGGACCTCAAGCGGCAGGAACGGCGCCGGAACAAGGTGCCCTCCGTGGCCCTCGCCGGCTACACCAACGCCGGCAAGTCCTCCCTGCTCAACCGGCTCACCGGGGCCGGCGTGCACGTGCAGAACGCGCTCTTCGCCACCCTGGACCCGACCGTGCGCCGCACCGAGACGCCCGGCGGACGCGCCTACACCCTGGCCGACACCGTCGGCTTCGTGCGCCACCTGCCCCACCAGCTGGTCGACGCCTTCCGCTCCACCCTGGAGGAGGTCGCCGAGGCGGACCTGATCCTCCACGTCGTGGACGGCTCGCACCCCGACCCCGAGGCACAGATCGAGGCGGTCCGCGCCGTCGTCGGCGAGGTCGGCGGGGCGGGCGTGCCGGAGGTCGTCGTCATCAACAAGGCCGACGTCGCCGACCCGGAGACCCTGGACCGCCTGCTCGCCGCCGAGCCCGGCGCGATCACCGTCTCGGCCCGCTCCGGCGACGGCATCGACGCCCTGCGCGCCCGGATCGAGCGGGAACTCCCGCACCCCGACACCGAGATCGAGGTCCTGGTCCCCTACACGGCCGGCCACCTGGTCGCCCGTATCCACTCCTCGGGCGAGGTCCTCGCCGAGACCCACGAGGAGGACGGCACCCGCATCAAGGCCAACGTGGAGGCCCCCCTGGCCGCCGAACTGGCCGACTACGCCGTCTGACCGGCGGCCCCGGGAACGCCGGCGGCCCCCTCCCGTCCGAGACCGGAGGGGGCCGCCTCGCGCACGCTCAAGGCTGTGCGCCTCCGGTCGGCAATCTTCACTTCCGTGCCGGTACCAGGGGCTCCCGGAATCCCCGGTGCGGCTCACCCGTCCGGCGGGGCGGAGCGACCGCCCTCTGCCGGCGGGCGCCGGAGGCCGGGTCGATCGAGTCGGCGTCCCAGCCGCCCTGCTCCAGTTCCAGGACGATCCGGCCGGCCCGCACCGCCGGCACCGCGAACCTCATGGAGAGGGTGCCTTCCTCCGGGGAGAGCCGCGGCACCACGTCCTCCGGCTCCACCCGGAGCGCTCTGAGGGCGTCCAGCAGACGGACCAACTGGCCCGCGCGGTCCGCGACCAGGACCTCCACCTGAGTCTCCCGGTCCGCGGAGCGCCGTCCCTGGATCGCCGCCAGTCCGGCGGCACCGTCGTCCAGCAGGTCCACAACCGGCTTCAGGGTCCGGCTCCGCATGTCCCGGGGCGCGTCGGAGAGGTCGTCGAGCGTGCCCAGCACGGTCGTCAGGTCGTCCCTCAACTCGCGGAGCACCCCGGCCACGGCCGGCGCGTTGGCCTGAAGGATGTCGCTCCACAGCTCTGGATCCCTGACGGCCATCCGCGTGATGTCGTGCAGCCCCTGCCCCGCGAGCCGGATCTCGTCCTGCGAGCCGAGCCGAAGTCGCGCGGCCATGAGGCTGGCCAGCAGATGGGGAGCGTGCGACGTCAACGCCACGGCGTCGTCGTGCGCGCGACTGTCCATGATCACCGGGACCGCGCCGCACAGCGCGATCATTTCGAAGACCCGGTTCACCGCGTCCCGGGACGTCGTCGGCGAAGGGGTCAGGACCCAGGCCCGGTCCTCGAACAGTCCGGCGTGCGCCGCCAGCGGGCCGCTGTGCTCACGGCCGGCCAGAGGATGACCGCCGACGTAGTGCGACGGGTCGGGCAGGGACGTGAGCATCTCCCGCGTCAGCTGCGCCTTCACGCTGGCCACGTCGGTGTAGCTCCGGGCCAGGCCCCGTGCCTGCGTCCGCCCGAGCACCTCGCCGACGGCGCCCGGTGGTACCGCGATCACCGCCAGGTCGGCCGGCTCGTCCGGGGCGCCCACCAGGCCCGCGCCCAGCGCGGCGGCCGTGCGGGCGGCCACTTCGTCCTGGTCGAGCAAGTGCACCGTGACGCCGTGCCGGCTGACGGCCAGACCGATGGACGTGCCGATCAGGCCGGTGCCGACGACGGCCACCGTTCGTAGCATCGTTACCCCCTCAGCCTCTGGGCGGCCACCGGCCACCGCAGGTCTCCTCTGGTCGACGCCACGGTCGGCCGCGGCCCTGGAACGGCACCCGGCCGCGGCCGGGTCAGCGGGCGGACTCCGTCCGCGGCGGAGGGCGCCGCTCGTCAGCCGCGGGCGGTGAACTCCCGCACGGAGGCGATCACGTAGTCCAGCATCTCCTCCGTCAGTCCGGGATACACCCCGATCCAGAACGTCTGGTCCGTGATCAGGTCGCTGTTGACCAGGGGCTCGGCGATCCGGTGCGGGCGGTCGGCGTAGGCGGGGTGGCGGGTGAGGTTGCCCGCGAAGAAGCGCCGGGTGTGGATCCGGCGGGACTCCAGGAAGTCGACCAGCGCGGCCCGGCTGTACGAGGCGTCCGGCGAGACGGTGATCAGGAAGCCGAACCAGCTCGGGTCGCTGTCCGGGGTGGCCTCCGGCAGCAGCAGGCCCGGCAGCCCCTCCAGACCCTCCCGCAGGTGCCGCCAGTTGCGGCGGCGGGCCGCGCCGAACTCGTCGATCCGGCTCAACTGACTGAGCCCCAGGGACGCTTGGAGGTCCGTCGCCTTCAGGTTGTAGCCGACGTGGGAGAAGATGTACTTGTGGTCGTAGCCGTGCGGCAGCTTGCCCATCTGCTGGTCGAAGCGCTTCATGCACCGGTTGTCCTCACCCGGCTCGCACCAGCAGTCCCGGCCCCAGTCCCGGAAGGACTCCACGATGCGGGCCAGGGCCAGGTTGCCGGTCAGCACACAGCCGCCCTCGCCCATCGCGATGTGGTGCGCCGGGTAGAAGCTCGTCGTGGACAGGTCGCCGAAGGAACCGGTGCGCCGGCCCCGGTAGGTGGAGTCCACCCCGTCGCAGTTGTCCTCGACGAAGAACAGGCCGCGATCCTCGGCGAGTTGAGCGATCTCCTCGGCCTGGAAGGGGTTGCCGAGCGAGTGCGCGATCATGATCGCCCGGGTCCGGGGACCGATGGCGGCGGCGATCCGCTCCGGCGTGGTGTTGTAGGTGCCCAGCTCGACGTCGACGAAGACCGGCACCAGCCCGTTGTGCAGGATCGGGCTGACCGTGGTGGGGAACCCGGCGGCCACCGTCACGACCTCGTCGCCGGGCTTGAGCCGCTGCTCCTCCAACTGCGGTGAGGTCAGGGAGCTGAGCGCCAGCAGGTTCGCCGACGACCCCGAGTTCGTCAGGTGCGCCTTGCGGGTGCCGATGAACCGGGCGAACTCGCGCTCGAAGCGCCGGGAGGAGGTCCCGGCCGCGATCCGCATATCCAGCGCGGCCGACACCAGCGCCAGCCGGTCCTCGGCGCTCAGCACCGCCCCGGAGACCTGCACGGGGCTGACACCGGGCACGAACGGCCCCGGAGCCTGCTCCCGGTGGTACTCACGGACGAGTTCCTCGATCCGGTCTTTGGTCTCGCCCATGCCCGTTCCTTCCAGATGGCACCGATGACGGAATTTTGAGCGTAGAACCGCGGCCGCATGGGATCGCCTGAGTACCGGTCGAATATCACCGGTCCCCGACTCCTTTCCCGAAGGCTGGCGTAATTGCGTCGCCGGGCGTCCGCGGCCCCTCCCGTCCCGCCGCGACGACTGTCACAGTGAATCAGCTCGACAACTCGCATGGAGGTACGCATGACCGAACAGCCGGAGCAGAACGCCACCGAGACCGAGGCCCGCCGCAAGTTCCGTCAGGCCCTGGAGCGGAAGGCCAACAACGCCCGATCCCAGCGTGCGCACCTGGAAAGCCGCCTGAAGATCAAGGGCAGCGGAGCCGTCAACAACGGCACCCGGCAATTCCGCCGCAAGTCCGGCTGACTTTCCCGGCGCGGCCGCAGGGCCGCGGCACCTCTCCCCACGAGAGGTGCCGCGGCCCTTTTTGGCGCCGCACCTCCGCGCGATTCTGGAGTATCCCTTGAGAAGGGTCGGAGAACGGCTCGAAAACCGTCCTCCACAGGCATGAGATCCGGCCGAGTCCGCGTGTTCAAGAGGCCCTTCCCGGCGCGTTCGGCGGATTTTCCGGCCGCCCGCCGCCCTGTGGCGGACCTCGACCGGTTCTCAAGTCGCCGTCCATAGGGTCTCGTGCGGCAACGACCACAACCCGAGGGAAAGGAGGCTCCATGACCGGTACGACACGGCTCAGGCTGATGGCGGTCCACGCCCACCCGTCCGACGAATCCGGGAAAGGCGCGGCGTCCCTGGCGAAATACGCCGCGGAGGGCGCCGAAGTACTCGTGGTCACCTGTACCGGAGGGGAACGGGGCACCGTTCTCAATCCGGCGCACCCACTCCCCGCGTGCCCGGCCGACCTGGGCGCGACCCGCGCCCGCGAGACGGCACGCGCCAGCCGCATCCTCGGCGTGGCCCAGTGCTGGCTCGGATATCCGGACTCCGGCGTCGCCGGACCCGGCGAACCCCTGCCCGCGGACGGCTTCGCCAGCGCCGGCCTCACGGCGGCGACCGACCGCCTCGTGCGGCTGATCCGGCGCTTCCGCCCGCACGTCGTCACCACCCACGAAGGGGAGGGCGTCCGCCCGCACCCCGACCACCTCATGGCCCACCGCGTCACGGCGGCGGCGTTCACCGCCGCCGGCGACCGCGCGGCCCACCCGGGCGCCGGACCGCCCTGGCAGCCGCTCAAGCTGTACTACAGCCACGCCTCCCACCCGGCCCGGAGCACCGCGCTCCACCTGGCCCTGCGGCGGCGCGGCGCCACCCTGCCGTACACGCCGCCGCCCGGCGAGCCGGCCCACCAGCCGCACCTGACGACCCGGGTGCCGTGCGCCGAGTACTTCCCCCGCCGCGACCGTGCTCTCCTCGCCCACGCCTCGCAGGTCGACCCGTACGGCCCCTGGTTCGCCGTGCCGACCACCGTGCAGCAGGAGGTCTGGCCCACCGAGGACTACACGCTGGCACGCTCCCTGGTGCCGGCCGAGCTGCCGGAACACGACCTGTTCGCCGGCATTACCACGACGGGGCACACCCCCGCCCCCGCCGCCCCGGCCCGGCACCGGGAGACCGCCCTCACGACGCCGTGACGACCGGCACCCCGCCCGCCACCGAGGGCAGGAGCGCCTGACCCCGCGTCCCCCAACCCCGAGGGGAACGGAGGCCGATACCATGACCGCCGAGCTGACGGGCACCGCCGAACCACCCTCCGGCAGCCTGGAGTTCGCCGCCCTCTACGCCGAGGCGCAGCACTTCTACGCGCACCAGATGCGGATCCTGGACGCGCACGACACCGAGAGCTGGGCGGACACCTTCACCGAGGACGCCGTCCTGGAGCTCCCGACCATGCCCGAGCCGGCCCGCGCCCACGCCGCACTCACCCACTACGTGCGCGCGGGCGCCGCCCGGCGGCGGCGGGCCGGCGGCCGGCTCGACCACTGGGTGGGCATGCTCGACGTCCGCCCCCGGGCGGACGGGTCGCTCAGCACCCGCTGCTCCGCCCTCGTGTACGCCACCCCCAGCGGCGGCGGCCCCAAGGTCCTGTACGTGTGCGTCATGGAGGACGTCCTCGTGCGCACCCGCGGCGGCACCTGGCGCGCCGCCCACCGCCGGGTCGTCCGCGACGACCTGGCCTGAGCCCCTTTGGCGCACGTGGACCGAGGCGGGCGTCAGGACCGTGTCAGGGCTGTGTGGCGGGTCCCGTGCATGCTGGGGCGGGGCCGCGTGGCCCTCCACCGCACCTGTTCCACGACACCCGGGAAGCACCTGCACCGAGAAGGCCCAGACGCCGAGGAGGCAGTCATGCCGGACCCCGACCCGGTACCGCACCCGCACCGCGCGGAGATCGCCTCCCGGGCCTGGGCCGAGGCGCTGGCGATGGCCGGCGCCGGCCCGGACCCCGCCCGCGGCCCGGGAGAAATCGTGGCCGCCGCGCTCCAGGCGCACCGCGGGATGACGCGGGAACTGGGACACCTCCCGGTCCCCGCCCTCGGACCGGACGGCGGTGTGCCCGGGCTCGCCGCCTTCCTCGCGGTCTACGCCGCCCGCCCGGCACGGTGCGACGACCGGACGCGGGAATCACCGCCGCCCCCCGAACGAGGCCAGGACGTCGTCGAGTTCACGGCTGTGGACGGTGACCGACTCGGCGGTGACCGCCGCCGCGTCGAGTACCGCGAGCACGGACCGCAGGGTGTCGACCCCGCTGTCGCCGGCCATTTCGAGGGTGAGGGTCGGGGAGTGGCTCCGCACGTCGCCCAGGCCGGGGCCTGACCCGGCGCCGAAGGCGGCGCCGGCCCGGTCGAGCGCGAACGTGTCGGCGAACCGCAGCCGGATGAGACCCGGGGGCGGCGCGGCCGGCCGCTCACCGGCCCCGAAGGTCCGCCCGCCGCGACCGTCGGCGTCGGCCAGGGCGCGCAGCAGGACGAGTCGGGCCTCCGGCGAGAGGCAGCCGACGAGACGGCGGGCGAGTCCTTGGGCCTCGTCCCCGCCCCTGCGGGCCGCGACGGTCAGCTCGCGCCCCCAGACCGCCGGCGTCGATGTGCCGGGATGGCGGCTGTCCGCCACGGGTTGAGCCCGGGGCTCTCGTGTCACGGGCACTGCCCTCGCCTTCGCTCGATGGTCGTCTTCGGCCCGGAGGCCGCCCCCTGGGTGTGCCCTCTCAGGCGACCGGCGGTGCCACCTCCACGGGACGGTCGCGCTCCAGCTCCCGCTCGGTGCGCCGCAGCACGATCGAGTCGGCGATCTCACCGCTGCGGATCGCGATGTTCGACAGCAGGGACGACGACAGACCGTGGCTGTGCTCGGTGCCGCCCTGGAGGTAGACCCCGCAGGTCAGGTCCGCGGCCGGGACGAGGCGGTAGTCGCGTTCCAGGCGGTGCCGGCCGGCCGCGTCCCGCTGGAAGTGCCGGTCGAAGTCGCCGAGCAGACCGACCGGGTCCAGGCCGTCGTAGCCGGTGGCGAAGACCAGCGCGTCGACGGACAGGTCCTCCGTCCGGTCGTCGAGCAGTGAACGCAGCACCACCCGGGTCGTGCTCCCGGACCGTTCGACCTCGGCGACCCGGGTCAGGTTGCGGAAGTGCAGCCGCCGGGTGCCGCGCACCTCCTCGTCGTAGGTGCGCTGGTGCAGGTCCCGGATGACGTCGGCGTCGACCACCGAGTAGTTGGTGTTGCGGTGGTAGCGCCAGAAGGCGTCCCGTCCCCGGTCGGTGCCGAAGTAGTAGTCGTCGACGGCGGCGGGGTCGAACACCTGGTTGGCGAACGGGGTGTCGTCGGCGACGGAGTAGCCGTACGACGGGACGATGGCGCAGACCTGGGCGTGCGGCAGCGCGTCGTGCAGGAAGCGGGTGATCTCGGCGGCGCTCTGGCCGGCGCCCACCACCGCCACGCTCTTGAGGTCGTCCGGCGACTGCGCGTTGAACCTGCTGAGGAACTGCGAGCTGTGCCAGACCCGTTCGTCGGCCGTCACGCCGTCCGGCAGCCGCGGCACCAGGCCGGTGGAGATGGCCACGTTGCGCGCGGTGACCACCCGGGTGGCACCGTCGGCGGTGCGTGCCTCGACCTCCAGGAGGTCGGGCGAGAGGCCGTTCCCGTCGGTGCCGGGCCGGATCGCGGTGACCTCGGCGCCGTAGGTGACCCGGTCGGCGAGGCCGGAGGCGGCCCACTCCAGGTACTGGTGGAACTCCTGCCGGGTCGGGAAGAAGTCCTGGTTGTTCACGAACTGCACGAGCCGGTCGGAGGCGTGCAGATACGAGATGAAACTGAAGCGGGACATCGGATTCCTGAAGGTCGCCAGGTCCTTCAGGAACGAGATCTGCATGGTCGTCGACGGCAGCAGCATGTTCCGGTGCCAGCCGAATGTGGGCTGCCGCTCGAAGAAGTGGGACGTGACCGGATGCTGCGGAGCGCTCGCCCCGTGCTCCTCCAATGCGATCGCGAGCGACAGGTTGGACGGGCCGAACCCGATTCCGACCACGTCGAGGATCTCTTCGTTGCGCCTGCCAGTTATGCCCATAGAAATTCTCCCGATTGCGTCTGGAAAACTCGGCCGGTGGCCCGAGAGACCGTCTGCAGTGTTGCCTCGGAAAGCGCTCGAAGGCAACTGGAATGGCACATGAGGGCCGCTGGAGGGCGACTTGAGTCCCTCTGGACCGGCAGAGCGTTGTCCCGTCGACGGGACGGAGCTACGTTCGGCGGGAATTCCCGAAACTCCGCATGGTGCGGCCGATGACGTGGGTGTCCGGAGCAGTGCGATCCGTCATGCCCGAAACCGGAGCCGTGCGTCGAGTCAACTGCCGAAGAGGTGAAACCTCATGTTCGTGCCCAGTTTCTATCGCGAACCCAGCAATTCGTGGATGGTGGACCTGATCCGTGGTAATCCGCTGGCCCTCGCGGTGGCCAACGGACAACCCGACGAGGGGCCGTTCGCCACGCATCTGCCGGTCATCTTCGACCCCGACCACCCCCTCGACCGCGACGACGACCTGACCGGCGCCACCCTGCTGGGACACATGAACCGGGCGAATCCGCACTGGGGCTCGCTGGAGACGGGCGGCGTGCTGCTGCTGACGTTCACCGGCCCGCACTCGTACGTGTCGCCCACCGTGTACGAGGTGACGCCGGCCGCGCCGACCTGGAACTTCACCGCGGTGCACGTCCGGGGCGTGGTGGAGAAGCTCGACTCGACGGACGAGACGCTCGCCGTGGTGCAGTCCACCGTGCGTGCCTTCGAGGGGGAGTTCGGCAACGGCTGGGACATGACGGAGTCGCTCGGCTACTTCCGCAAGATCGCGCCGGGTGTCGGTGCCTTCCGGTTCACGGTCACCGGGGCCGAGGGCATGTTCAAGCTCAGCCAGGAGCAGCCCGGCGAGGTGCGCGAGCGGGTGAGGGAGTCCTTCGGGCAGAGCGGGTGCGTGCACAAGCGCGGGACCGCGGGGCTGATGAGCCGGCTGCCGTGACGTGCCGCGTGCGCCGGTCGGTCAGGCGCTGACGGCCACCGGCCGGGTCCGCCCGACGCGGCCCTCGGGCCGCACCCCGTCCCCGGGGGCGTCCACGGACCCGGCCGGCGGCGTGCCACACCCGGGGCCTGGCGTGTGCGCGGCCCCCTCCGGTCCGGCCGGCGCCTCCAGGGCGCTGGCCGCCGCGGTGTCCAGCGTGGCCGTGACCCACTCCTCGAAGTCGACGCCCGACTGCTCGGCGGCCTTGTGCCACCACTGAAGGCGGCTGCCAGGAACCTCCAGGCGCCGGCTCGGTTCGACGGCGGTGGAGGGCCCCGGCGCGCTCGGGCGCGTGGCGCGGACGGCGCCGCGCAGCTGCTTGGTGGTCCACTGCCGCTCCTCGGCCCGGTCGAGCCAGAGATCCTGCTCCTCGGCCGGCATGGAGGCGAGTTCGGCGTGGTGCTGGAAGCTCAGGTCGGGCCGGCGCCGGCTGAGGTCGAAGCGGCGCGAGACCCACGCGTAGTTGCGCAGCGTCTGGTAGGAGAGGCCGACGGCACGGATCCCACGCTGGTAGCGGTCGGTGTAGTGGTCCTTGCCGTACACCAGCCAGTCGCCGAGCCACCAGGAGGACGAGTCGAGGACGTCGGCGAGCTGGCGGCCGGCCCGCTCCCACTCGTCGTACGCCATCCCGGCCGGCATCCGCAGGCCCACTTTGGTCGTCAGCACCTGACCGCGGCGCGGCGCCGCCCCGGCGGGGCGCGGCTGCCGGGACGGGGGCTGCGGGAGAGCGGTTGCCGGGCCGCCCTGCGACCCCGCGGTCTGTCCGGCCTGACGCGCCATCATGCCTCCATGGGAAGGGTGCACACAACTGGCGAGAAATCTCGCAGGGCTGGCTGGAAGGACGTCGGAGCCGCGCTCGAACGACTGTACGGTGCACCTATTCGGGCCCCGGCTCCGCCCGCTGTCACGGGGACTTCAGGCCGCCCTCCGCCCCTCCTCGAGCACCTCGGCGAGAGCAGCCCCGAAGCCGTCGAGGAAGACCTCCACCTCACGGTCCGAGACGGTCAGCGGCGGAGCGAGCCGGACGACGTCCGCCGCCACCGCGTTCACCAGCAGCCCCCTGTCCTGCGCCGCCCGCTGCACGCGCGCGGCATGGGCGCCGTCGAGCACGACGCCCAGCAGCAGCCCGGCGCCGCGCACCTCGCGCACCAGCGGGTGACCCGGGCCCTCCAGGGCGTGCCGCAGCCGCCGCCCCGCCCGGCGCACGTTGCCGAGGACGCCCGTCCGCTCGATGGTGTCGAGGACGGCGAGGGCGGCCGCGCACACCACGGGATTGCCGCTGAAGGTGGAACCGTGCGTGCCGGGCGTGAGCAGCCCGGCCGCCGGGCCGAAGGCGAGCGTCGCACCGATGGGCAGGCCGCCGCCCAGCCCCTTGGCGAGGGTGACCACGTCGGCCTCGACATCCTCGGCCTGCGCCGCGAACCAGTGGCCGGTGCGCCCGACGCCGGTCTGGATCTCGTCCAGCACCAGGAGCGTTCCCGTCGCCGCCGTGATCTCCCGGGCTGCGCGCAGATACCCGGGCGGCGGCACGATCACGCCGTTCTCGCCCTGAAGCGGCTCCAGCACCAGCAGCGCGGTGCGCGCGGTGACGGCGGTGCGCAGCGCCCCGACGTCGCCGTAGGGCACATGGCTGACGTCGCCCGGCAGCGGCCGGAACGGGTCCTGCTTGGCGGGCTGTCCGGTCAGGGCCAGGGCGCCCATGGTGCGGCCGTGGAAGCCGCCGGCCGCCGCCACCATGTGGGTGCGGCCGGTGAGCCTGCCGATCTTGAAGGCCGCCTCGACGGCCTCGGCACCGGAGTTGGAGAAGTACACCCGGCCGCGGCGCCCGGCGAGCCCCAGCAGCCGCTCGGCCAGGCGCACCGTCGGTTCGGCGACGAACAGGTTCGAGACGTGGCCCAGCGAGGCCGCCTGCTCGGACATGGCCCGCACGACCGCCGGGTGCGCGTGACCGAGCGCGTTGACCGCGATGCCCCCGACGAAGTCGAGGTACTCGTTGCCCTCCGCGTCCCAGACCCGGGTGCCCCGCCCCCGCACCAGAGGCAGCCGGGGAGTGCCGAAGTTGTCCATCATGACGTCCTGCCAGCGCCTGGTCAGCGCCGCGTTGCCCGCCCCGCGGGCCTCCCCGCCGCCGGTCATGCCGTCGCCCCCTCGGCGCCGTCCGCGCCGTCCGGCACGACCACCGTTCCCGCGCCCTCGTCGGTGAAGATCGGCAGCAGTACGGAGTGCTTGACCCGGCCGTCGACGATGCGCGCGGTGCGCACCCCGTTGGTCACGGCGTACAGGCAGCCCTCCATCTTGGGCACCATCCCGGAGGACAGCCGGGGCAGCAGCTCGGTCAGTTCACGCGCGGTCAGGCGGGGGATCACCTCGTCGGCGTGCGGCCAGTTCGCGTACAGGCCCGCGACGTCCGTGAGGATCAGCAGCGCCTCCGCGCCGAGCGCGGCGGCCAGGGCCGCGGCTGCGGTGTCGGCGTTGACGTTGAACACCCCGCCCCCGGCGGCGTCCTTGTCGTCCAGCGGCCGGGCGATGGAGGAGATGACGGGGATGCGCCCGTCTGCGACGAGGGCGCGCACGGCCCCGGTGTCGACGTGGACGACCTCGCCGACGCGGCCGATGTCCACCGGCTTCCCGCCGGCACTCGCGTAGCGCTTGACGGCCGTCATCAGGCGGGCGTCCTCACCCGTCATGCCCACCGCGTGCGGACCGTGCTCGTTGAGCAGCCCGACCAGCTCGCGCTGCACCTGGCCCGCCAGGACCATCCGTACGACGTCCATGGTCTCGTCGGTGGTGACCCGCAGGCCGCCCTCGAACCGGGACTCCAGGCCGAGCCGGCGCAGCTGCGAGCTGATCTGCGGTCCGCCGCCGTGCACCACGACCGGGTGCAGGCCCGCGTGCCTGAGGAACAGGACGTCCTTGGCGAAGGCCGCCTTCAACCCGTCGTCGACCATGGCGTTGCCGCCGAACTTGATCACGACGGTCTTGCCGCGGTGGCGCGCCAGCCAGGGCAGCGCCTCGACCAGAGCACGGGCCTTGGGCAGGGCCGCGGGCCCGCCGGAGCGGTCGGCGCCGGACGGCCGGGGGGAATCGGAAGCGCTCATGAGGAGTACTCGCTGTTCTCGTGGACGTAGTCGGCGGTGAGGTCGTTGGTCCGGATGACGGCGGAGTCCTTGCCGGCGGCGAGGTCCACGGTGATGCGGACCGCACGGCCGGTCATGTCGACCAGCGCGCGGTCCTCGCCGACGCCCCCGTCCCTGCACACCCACACGTCGTTGATCGCGACGCTCAGCCGGTCCGGCTCGAAGGCGGCGGAGGTGGTGCCGACGGCGGACAGCACCCGGCCCCAGTTGGGGTCCTCGCCGTGCACGGCGCACTTGAGGAGGTTGTTGCGCGCGACGGAGCGGCCCACCTCGACGGCGTCGTCCTCGTCCGCGGCGCCCACGACCTCGACGTGGATCTCCTTGCTCGCCCCCTCGGCGTCCGCGACGAGCTGCGCGGCCAGGTCGGCGCAGACGTCCCGCACCGCCTCGGCGAAGCAGGCGGGGTCCGGGGCGGTCCCGGCGGCGCCGGACGCCAGCAGCAGCACGGTGTCGTTGGTGGACATGCAGCCGTCGGAGTCGACCCGGTCGAAGGTGAGCCGGGTGGCCTCGCGCAGCGCCCGGTCCAGGGCCGCGGCGTCCACGTCGGCGTCCGTGGTGAGCACCGCGAGCATGGTGGCGAGGCCGGGGGCGAGCATCCCGGCGCCCTTGGCCATGCCGCCCACGGTCCAGCCGTCCCGGGTGACGGACGCCGTCTTGGGCACGGTGTCCGTGGTCATGACGGCACGCGCCGCGTCCTGGCCGCCGTCCGCCGACAGCCGGGCCACGGCCTCGTCGACGCCGGGCAGCAGCCGGTCCATGGGCAGCGGCACGCCGATGAGCCCGGTGGAGCAGACCGCCACGTCGGCGCCGTCCACGCCGAGGCGGCCGGCGGCGCGTTCGGCGGTGGCGAGGGTGTCCTGGTAGCCCCGCGGCCCCGTACAGGCGTTGGCACCACCGGAGTTGAGGACGACCGCGCGCAGCGCACCGTCGGCGAGGACCTCGCGGGTCAACCGGACCGGGGCGGCCTGCACGCGGTTGGACGTGAACACGCCCGCGGCGGCGCGGCGCGGCCCGTCGTTGACGACGAGGGCCACGTCCCGGTCCCCGCTGCTCTTGATGCCCGCGGCGACGCCCGCCGCCCGGAAGCCGCGTGCCGCGGTGACGCTCACGGTGCGACTCCGATCGTGGAGAGCCCCAGATGTTCGGGCAGGCCGAGCGCGAGGTTCATGCACTGCACGGCCGCGCCCGCGGTGCCCTTGGTGAGGTTGTCGATGGCGCTGATCGCGATGATCCGTCCGGCCGCCGGGTCGAGGGCCACCTGGACCTGCGCGGCGTTCGATCCGTACACGGCCGCCGTGCTCGGCCACTGCCCCTCGGGCAGCAGCCGGACGAACGGCTCGTCGCCCAGGGCCTTCTCGTAGCCGGCGCGTACGTCGTCGGATCCGACACCGGGCAGCGCCGGAGCCGAGCAGGTGGCGAGGATGCCGCGGGGCATGGGGGCCAGGGTCGGGGTGAAGGAGACGGAGACCGGGCGGCCGGCCACCCCGCCGAGGTACTGCGCCATCTCCGGCGTGTGCCGGTGGCCGCCGCCGACGCCGTAGGGCCGCATGGAGCCCATGACCTCGCTGCCGAGCAGGTCCGCCTTCGGTGCCCGGCCGGCGCCGGACGTGCCGGACGCCGCGACGACCACCGCCTCGGGCCCGGCGAGCCCGCCGGCGTACGCGGGAAACAGGGCCAGCAGGACCGCGGTCGGGTAGCAGCCCGGCACCGCGATCCGCCGCGCTCCGGCCAACGTGACGCGGACGCCTGGCAGTTCGGGCAGTCCGTAGGGCCAGCTGCCCGCGTGCGGCGTGCCGTAGAACGCCTCCCAGACCGCCGCGTCCGCCAGCCGGAAGTCCGCGCCGCAGTCGACGACGAGGGTGTCGTCCCCCAGCCGCTCGGCGACGGCCGCCGAGTGGCCGTGCGGCAGGGCCAGGAAGACGACGTCGTGCCCGGCGAGGGCCTCGGCCGTGGTGGGCAGCACCTCCCGTTCCGCCAGCGGCGCCAGGTGCGGCTGGAGCGCCCCGAGCCGCAGGCCCGCGCTGGACTGGCCGGTCAGCGCACCGATCTCCACGCCGGGGTGGGCCAGCAGCAGGCGCAGAAGCTCGCCTCCCGCGTAGCCGCTGGCCCCGGCGACGGCTGCTCGCACGGTCATAAACCCTCCTGGGGGACAGGCATGTCGTTCTCACACGTCGTGGGGGTGCCGTCGCGGCGTCAGCCGGACGTCGGCTCGCAGAACTCGGCGTTCAGCGTGGGCAGGAGCTGGGAGACCTCCCAGTCGCCGTTGTAGTTGAACGTGAACTGGTGGCCGCCGTCCTCGGTGGTGGCGGCGAACGTGAGGGAGCCGACCGTGCCGCCGTCGTGGTACCAGAGGGACTTGCCGCAGCTCATCTCCAGCCGCTCGATGCCCAGCCCGTACGACGAGATCGGCAGGTCGGGGTTGACGACCGTCGTCTTCAGCTCCGCGAGCTGGCGGGGCGGCAGCAGCGTGCCGCGCATCAGCGCGCGGTAGAAGCGGTTGAGGTCGCCCGCGCTGGAGATGATGTCGCCGTCGCCCCAGACCTGGGACCCGTCGAACGCGGTGACGTCGTCGATCCGGTCCGGCAGGGTGTCGAAGAAGAGCTTCGAGTACCCGCGGCCGCTCGGCCGGGGCGGCACGGTGCTCGCGCCGGGGTGGGACGTGGCCTCGAGACCCAGGGGCCGGACGATGCGCCTGCGCACCTCCCGCTCGTACGATCCGCCGCCGACCCTCTCGACGATCAGCGCGGCCAGGAGGTCGTTGGTGTGCGAGAAGGCGTGCCGGGCACCGGCCTGGAACAGCGGCGGGTGGGAGAAGGCCACCGCCAGGCGGTCCCCGGGGGTCAGGGTGTCGTAGCGGTGCCGCAGGAAGCCGTCGCCCAGCACGTACTTCTGGTAGTAGGACGGCTCGGAGAGGTAGTCGAACAGGCCGCTGGTGTGGTTCAGGAGCTGCCGCACGGTGACCGTCCGGCCGTCGTTGCCGTTGCCCGTGACCACGCCGGGCAGGTGCCGCTCGACCGTGTCGTCCAGGGAGAGCTTCCCCTCCGCCGTCATCTGCAACAGGACTGTCGCCACGAAGGTGTTGGTGATGCTGCCGACGCGGAACCGGTCGGCAGCGCCGCGCGCCTTCCCCGTGCGCAGGTCGCCGACGCCCACTCCCGTGCGCCAGACCCCGTCGGCGTCCCGCGCCTCGGCGGCGACGCCGGGGACGCCGGCCCGGACGGCCGCCTCGATCGCCTGCCGGGTCGCCTCGTGGCCGGCCGCGGGGGCGGCCGCGGGGGCGGCCGGCCCGCGTGCCGCACCGGCGGGGCCCGCCTCGATCGCCTGCCGGGTCGCCTCGTGGCCGGCCGCGGGGGCGGCCGCGGGGGCGGCCGGCCCGCGTGCCGCACCGGCGGGGCCCGTCAGGGCCGTGGCCGTGATCACGACGGCCGCCAGGGCGACCAGGGCGGCTCTCGGTCTCACTCGTCTCGTCATTTCGTGCTCCCCGTTGGTGTGTGCTCCGTGGTGGGCCGGTGCCGTGCCGGCGGTACGCCGGCGGCACCGGAGCCAACCCGTGTGTCGGGCGTGGGTGGACGTGCTCGGGCAGTGCGGGGCGCCGCCGTACGGCAGGCCCGCTCGGTGCGGGTGCGGGTGGTCCCCGGGGGCCACCCGTCCGAGAGGTCAGGCGGGCCGCGCCGCGCCCGCCGCGTCGAGGGCCGCGGACGCGTCCCGTTCGATCTGCCGCAGCAGCGGCCCGGGGTCGTGCTGGAAGTGGAAGTGACCGCCGTCGAAGACCCGCAGGCCCAGGAAGCGGCGGGAGTGCCGCGCCCAGCCGGTCATCCGCGGCGGCGGCGCCGAGTGGTCCTCGCGGCCCGCGTACGCCGACAGCGCCACGGGCAGCGGGGCGGCACCGGGCACCGGCCGCCAGGTGTCCACCAGGCGCAGGTCGCCGCGGATGATCGGGTCGAACAGGGCCCACAGCTCGGCGTCGCCGAAGATCTCGTCGGGCGTGCCGCCGAGCTGCCGCAGCCGGGCGCGCAGCTCGGCCTGGGACGGCTCGCGGTAGGTTTCGGCCGGCCGTGCCTCCTCCGGCGCGGTACGTGCCGAGATCCCGAGCCACACCGGCGGCGGCAGGCCCCGGTCGACGATCCGCCGGGTCATCTCGTACGTCACCAGGGCGCCCATGCTGTGCCCGAACAGGGCGTAGGGGCCGTCCAGATGGGGCTCGATGCCCCGCAGCAGGTGGTCGGCGAGCCGGCCGGCGTCCGGGATCCGCGGCTGGTCGAGCAGCAGGCCGTGACCCGGTGCGTCGAGCAGGCGCACGTCCCAGGAGTCCGGGAGCGCGGCGGGCCAGGTGCGGTACAGCAGGTGCGAACCCCCGGCGTGGTGCATGACGAACAGGCGCAGGGCCGGTCGGGTGCTGTCCATCGCTCTCCCTCGGATCGGGCCGCGCGTCCTCGCGCCACGGGGGGCGGGGGAGCGGCCGGCGGGGCACGGGTCCGCGGACGCCGCCCCGTCCAGCGGATGTCGAGCCCGTCTCGAAGGCCCGGCGCGACAATGGGACGGAGGCCGCGCTCCTCCGCTCGGACCGCTGTGGACGGTACACGGACCGGCCGTCCGCCCGCGAGGGGTGCTCGACGCTCTCCCGCCGGATGCGCGGCGGGTGCGGGCGACCGGCCCGCATGCTGGCACAGCGGCCCGGCGAAGTACAGGAGATCCGGGCCGCCGCGGACCGGTCCGGTCGGGCGGTCCGCCGACGGGCCCGCCGCCCTTGAAGCACCGACCGCCGATTCCTACGGTGACGTGGCAACGCCGGGGGCCGCCCCGATGCCGGATGTCCCGTCGACCGGACAGCCGAATGTCCCGTCGACCGGACGCGCCTACCGGTGGCCCTCCCGCCCGGTGCCCTTCCGCACCGGCCCGGCGACATCCCATCCCGAGTCACCCCTGACGGTTAAAGGACGGTGCCCAGGTGAGCACGAACCCCTTCGACGACGAGAACGGCCGCTTCCGCGTAGTCGTCAACGACGAGGACCAGCACTCTCTGTGGCCGGCCTTCGCCGAGGTCCCCGCCGGCTGGCGGGTGGTCTTCGGCGAGGCGGCCAGGTCCGAGTGCCTGGAGTACGTCGAGCGGCACTGGACCGACCTGCGGCCCCGGAGCCTGCGGGAGGCCATGGCGGCCAACTGAGCGCCGCGCGGCGCCAGGCGGACGTTCCAGGCAAGCACTCTGAGTGGGGAGATGAAGTTGTGAGGGGCGCTGTGAGAACCGTGAGCGCGCGGCCTGCGGCAGGCGCCGGTGAGCCCGCGCAGCGCGATGTGGTCCTGTCCTTCGTGGGGTCCCAGACCACGGTGCGCAAGTCGGGAATGGTCTTCCCGGAGAACCTGCCGGAGCGGTCCTGGGAGCGCATCGGCAGCAATCTGCGCGAGCTGGTGAACTCCTCGGCGTGGTGGCTCGCCGACTGGCTGATCTACGGGGAGAGCACATACGGCTGGCGGCGCTACAAGGAGGCGATCGAGCGCACCGGGCTCGACTACCAGACCCTGCGCAACTACGCGTGGGTGGCCCGGCGGTTCGAGCACCACCGCAGGCGCGACGCCCTCAGCTTCGCCCACCACGCCGAGGTGACCCGCCTGTCGCCGCCGGAGCAGGACTACTGGCTGCGCAAGGCCGAACAGCAGAAGTGGTCGCGCAACGAGCTGCGCCGGGCGGTCCGCGCGAGCCTGGCCGTGCAGAGCGGCGCGGCCGAGGCCCCCGCGTGCGGCGAGGAGCAGCAGGAGGTGACCCGGCTCCCCGAGCCGGCGGCCGACAAGCGCCGCCAGAAGGTCACCACGCTCACCATCGAGCTGTCCGCCGACCAGTTGGACCACTGCGCGAAGGCGGCCGCCGCACACGGCCTGCCCGTCGACGAGTGGGTGGCCCGGACGCTGGAGAGCGCCGTCGCCCCCACCACCGAACGGCGCACCGCCTGACGGTGCCCCGCCCGACGCCCCCGCCCGGCGGCCCGCCCGCCGGCACCGCCCACATCGGAGTCAGTTGATGATCCTTCAGGGAAAGCGGGTCGCCCTGCCCTCCGCGCCCGTCGTCCACAAGCAGTTCGAGTCGCACGTGGCGGCGGCCCCCGACGCGGTCGCCGTCGTCCACGCCGGCCGGCAGGTGACGTACGCGGAGCTGGACGCCCGGGCGAACCGCTTCGCGCGCTTCCTCCTCGCCCGCGGGCACGGCCGCGGCGCGAAGGTCGGCGTCTGCCTCGACTACTCGCCCGACCTGCTCGTCGCCATCCTCGGCACGCTGAAGGCCGGCGCCGCCTACGTGCCCTTCGACCCGGCCTACCCGGAGGCGCGCCTGCGGCTGCTGCTGGGCCAGGTGCCCGGCCTCGCCCTGATCGTGGCCTCCCCGGCGACCGCGGCCATGGTCGAGTCGGCCGGCGTGGAGACCGTCGACCTCGAACGGCTCGCCGGCCACCTGGCCGGCCTGGCGGCCACCGCGCCCGACACCGACGTCACCGGGGACGACGTGTGCTACGCCGTCTTCACCTCCGGGTCGACCGGGACGCCCAAGCTGACCGCGGTCCGGCACGAGGGCTGGTTCAACCTCATGCACTGGCTCAAGCTGGAGTACGGCCTGCACAGCGGGTCGCACAACCTGGTGGTCAGCGCCTTCGGCTTCGACCTGTCCCAACGCGCCCTGATGACACCGCTGTTCTGCGGCGCCACCCAGTACCTCCTGGCCAGCCGGAACTTCGACGCCATGATGGCGTACCGCATCCTGACCGACCACGACATCCGCGTGGTGCACTGCGCCTCCAGCACCCTGTACGTGCTGGTGGACTGGGAGACCGCGCGCGGCGGCGACGCCCTCACCCGGCTCGACTACGTCCTCTTCGGCGGCGAGGCCCTCAAGGCCGAGCGGCTCACCGACTGGGCGCGGCGCCCGGGCAACACCTGCACCCTGCTGCACCAGTACGGCGTCGCCGAGTGCACGGACGTGGCGACCTCCTACGACCTCGCCGGACACCACCCCGGCGGACAGGACGTCCCGCCGGTCGGCAGGCCCGCCCACAACACCGACATCCACCTCGTCGACGAGGACCTGCGCCACGTGGCCCCCGGCGAGCAGGGCGAGATCTGCATCGCCGGAGCCGGCGTCGGCGCGGGCTACCTGGGCGCCGGTCCCGAGAACGCCAGGTTCACCACCCTGGAGGCGGGCGGCGAGCGGGTCCGCGTCTACCGCACGGGCGACCGCGGCCGGGTGACCGACGCCGGCGACCTCGTCGTCCTCGGCCGGATCGACGCCCAGGTGAAGGTGCGCGGCATGCGCATCGACCCCACCGACGTCGAACGCGCCCTCGCCCGCCTCGACGGCGTACGCGAGGCCGCGGTGGTGGTCACCGCCGGCGACACCGGCGAGGCCGAGCTGACCGCGTTCCTCGTCCCGGCCGGGGACGACCTCGCGGCGGACGACGTACGCGCCCGCCTGCTGGCGGTGCTGCCGCGGAACATGGTCCCCGCCCGGTTCCACAACATCCCGCGGCTGCCCCTGAGCCCGCACGGGAAGGTCGACCGCGCCGCGCTGGCCGACACCCGCGGCGAGCACTACGCGGGCAGCGGCACGGCCGCCTAGCGGCGCAACAGCGACGAGAACCGAGAGGACAGCGATGACTGCCGACCGCGTACGTGCCATCTGGTGCCGGGAGTTCCAGCGGGACGACATCTCCGTGGACGACGACTTCTTCGCCCTGGGAGGACAGTCCCTGGTCATGGTGCGGATCCAGGGCGCCTACATCGAGGAGCTGGGCGTCGAGGTCCCGATGGACCAGATGTTCCTCAACCCGACGGTGGCCTCCATCTCCGCCTACATCGAGTCCCAGGCCGCTACGACCGCCCCGTAGCCGCCCCGTGTCGAAGAACTACTGGTAAGAGAGGCGCGCCATGTACGACGTGATTGTCATAGGTGCCCGTTGTGCGGGATCGCCGACGGCCATGCTGTTCGCGCGGCAGGGCTACCGCGTCCTGCTCCTGGAGAAAGCGCGCTTCCCGCAGGACACGCTCTCCTCGCACTACCTGCACATGCAGGGCGTGGCGCTGCTCAACCGCTGGGGGCTGCTCGACCGGATCCGCGACTCGGGCGCCCAGCCGATCACCCACCAGGTCTACCAGGGCCCCGGCGTGCGCATCGAGGGCTTCTCCCTGCCGATCGACGGACTGACCACCACGTACGCGCCGCGGCGGTACGTGCTCGACCCGATCCTCGCCGAGGGCGCGGTGGCGGCCGGCGTGGAGTTCCGCCAGGGCTGCGCGGTCAAGGACCTGGTGTTCGAGGACGACCGGGTCGTCGGGGTGCGGTACGCCACGCCCGGCGGCACCGAGACGACGGACCGGGCCCGCCTGGTCGTCGGCGCGGACGGCATGCGCTCGCTGGTGGCGCGCAAGACCGGCGCGGAGAACGTCATCGAGCACCCGCGCATGACCACCACCTACTACAGCTACTGGTCCGGGGTGCCGGCCGACTTCGAGCTGTACGAGCGGCCGGGCCGCTGGATCGGCGTCCTGCCGACCAACGACGACCTCACCCTGCTCATGACGTACTTCCCGCAGGCGGACTACAACGACATCCGCAAGAACGTGGAGCCCGCCTACCTGGAGGCGTTCCGCACCACGGCCCCCGAGCTGTACGAGCGGATGCGCTCGGGCCGGCGCGAGGAGCAGCTCTACGGCACCGGCCACCAGGAGAACTACTTCCGCAAGGCCTACGGACCCGGCTGGGTGCTGGTCGGCGACGCGGTGAACCACAAGGACTCCATCACCGCCCGCGGCATCACCGAGGCCTTCGTCCAGGCCCAGTCGCTCACCGACCTGATCGGGGACCGGCTGCACGACGACGCCGCCCTCAGGTCCGCCCTGCGGCGCTACGAGAACGAGCTGGGCAACGAGGCCCTCAACCACTACCAGGGCGCGCTCAACGTGGCCGAACTCAAGCCCGAGGGGCGTACCGAGATGCTGCGCAAGCTGGTCGGCCACCAGGAGCACATCGACCGGTACTTCTCGACGCTGTCGGGAGCGTGCTCCATCGACGACTTCTACAACGACGAACTCCTGACCCTCCTCGACCAGGGCTGAGCCCGCCACCCCGCCCCCTGGCTCGCCGATATTGGAGACACAATGATCCCGTTGTCGTTCGCGCAGCGCCGGCTGTGGTTCGTGGACCGGTTCGAAGGCCCCTCACCGACCTACAACGGCGCGTTCGCCCTGCGGCTCACCGGCGAGCTGGACGTGGACGCGCTCACGGCGGCGCTCCGCGACGTCGTCGACCGGCACGAGGTCCTGCGCACGGTGATCGTCGAGGGCGACGACGGTGTCCCGCACCAGCGGGTGCTGGCGGCCGGGGAGCGACCGTTCGACCTGCCCGTCCTCGACGCGGCCGGCGAACAACGCGCGGCGGCGATCGAGGAGACCGCCACCGAGACCTTCGACCTGGCCGCCGACGTGCCGATCCGCGCCCGGCTGGTGCGCGGCGGACCGCACGACCACACCCTCGTCGTCGTCGCGCACCACATCGCCGTGGACGGCGAGTCCTTCGGTCCGCTCTTCCGCGACCTCACCGCCGCCTACTCGGCACGCGCCGAGGGCCGGGCCCCCGCCTGGGAGCCGCTGCCGGTGCAGTACGCGGACTACACGCTCTGGCAGCTCGACGTGCTGGGCGACGAGTCCGACCCCGAGAGCCTGGCGGCCCGGCAGCTCGACTACTGGCGCGAGGCACTGGCCGACCTGCCGCAGCCGCTGCCGCTGCCGACGGACCGCCCGCGCCGCTCGACGACCAGCCCCGACGGCGACCGCGTCCCGTTCGCCCTCGACCCCGGCCTGCTGGAGTCCGTGGAGAAGCTGGCCGCCGACCTGGACACCACCGTCTCGATGGTCATGCACTCGGCGCTCGCGGTGCTCCTCCAGCACCTCGGCTGCGGCGACGACGTGCCCATCGGCGCCCCGATCACCGACCGCACCGACGAGGACCTGCGCGACCTGGTCGGGTTCTTCGTCAACACCTGGGTGCTCCGCGTCGACCTGGCCGGCAACCCCACCTTCCGCAAGCTGCTCCAGCGGGTGCGGGAGAGGTCCCTGGCCGCCTACGACAACCAGGACATGCCCTTCGAGCGGCTCGTGGAGCTGCTCAACCCGCACCGCTCCACCGCCTACAACCCGTTCTTCCAGGTCATGCTCTCCTGGCAGCCGTCCGTGCCGCCGCTCCAACTGCCCGGCCTGGGCGTGCTGGTCGAGCGGCTGGAGACCGGCACCGCCAAGTTCGACCTCTTCTTCGACCTGCTGCCGAACGCCTCCGGCGGCGCCGACTGCCGGCTGGAGTTCTCCACCGGGCTCTTCGACCGGGACACGGCCGAGAGCATCGCCGACCGGTTCGTCCGCGTCCTTCGCCGGCTGGTGGCCGAACCGGAACGCGCGGTCGCCGCCGTCGACGTCCTCGACCCGGCCGAGCGTCGGCGCTGGCTCGACCGGGCCACCGACACCGCGGCCGAACTGCCCGACCTCACCGTCCCCGAGCTGTTCGAGCGGCAGGCGGCCGCCACCCCCGACGCCCCCGCGCTCGTGTGCGACGGGCGGACCCTGACCTACCGGGAGCTGGACGGGCGGGCGGACGCCGTCGCCCGGGAGCTGGTCCGGCGCGGGGCGGGCCCCGAGGACCTGGTGGTGCTCGCGCTGCCCCGCACCGAGGACCTCGTCACCGGCCTGCTCGGCATCCTCAAGTCCGGCGCCGGATACGTCCCGCTGGACCCGCAGTACCTCAGCGGGCGGGCCCCGACCGTGCTGGCCGAGGCCCGCCCCCGGTACGCGGTCACCGACACCGCCACCTGGCGCGAGATGCCGCCGGGCGACCTCGCGCCGGTCCTCCTCGACGAGCGCGCCGGGTGGGAAGGACCCGCCGACGAGCCCTCCAGGGCCCCTGCCGCGCCGCTCGGGCCGGACAACCTGGCGTACGTGATGTACACCTCCGGCTCCACCGGCAAGCCGAAGGGCGCGGCGATCACCCACCGCAACGTCGTCAACGGCGTACGGGAACTGGTCCGCGTGCTCGGCACACCGCCCGGGTGGCGGATGCCGGCCGGCACCTCGGTCAACTTCGACGTCTCGGTCTTCGAGCTGCTGACCACCCTCACCACCGGCGGCACCGTAGAGATCCTGCCGAACGCCCTGGCGCTCGGCGAACGGGACGGCTTCGACGGCCACGTCCTCAGCGGCGTCCCCTCGGTCCTCGGCGAGCTGGTCGGCCACCTCGACAAGGCGCCCGACGTACGCACCGTCGTCTTCGCCGGCGACGTCCTGCCCGGCCGGCTCGTGCGGCAGGTGCGCGAGGCGCTGCCCGGCGCGCGGATCGTCAACTCCTACGGCCAGAGCGAGAGTTTCTACGCCACCGCCTTCTCCCTCGCCGCGGACGAGGAGTGGGCCGACGGCGACGTCGCGCCCATCGGCACGCCGCTGGGCAACATGCGCGCCTACGTCCTCGGCCCGGGCCTGGCCCCGGTACCCGAGGGCGTGGTGGGCGAGCTGTACGTGGCAGGCGCCTGCCTGGGCCGCGGATACCACGGCCGCCCCGCCCTGACCGCCGAACGCTACCTGGCCGATCCCTTCGGCCCGGCCGGCGAGCGGATGTACCGCACCGGCGACCTGGCCCGCTGGAACGCCCGCGGCGAACTGGAGTGCGTCGGCCGCGGCGACGGCCAGGTCAAGGTCCGCGGATTCCGCATCGAGACGACCGAGGTCGAGGCCGTCGTCACCGGCCACCCCGGCATCAGCGAGGCCGTGGTCATCGGCCGGGAGCAGCCCTCGGGCGGCAAGCAACTCGTCGCCTACGTGGTGCACACCGGCGAGGGGGCCGTGGGCGACGACGGCGTCGGCGGCATCGGCGACGTCGACGTGCAGTCCGGCGCGTCCGCCGCCGAGCTGCGCAAGTACGTCGCCGCCCGGCTGCCGGACTACATGGTGCCGTCGGCCTTCGTCGCCCTCGGCAGGCTGCCGCTCGGCCCGACCGGCAAGCTGGACCGATCGGCGCTGCCCGAGCCGGAGTTCCTCGGCGAGACCTACCGGGAGCCCCGCACCGAGGCGGAGAAGATCATCACCGCCGCCTACGCGGACGTGCTCGGCGTCGACCGGGTCGGCGCCGACGACGACTTCTTCGCCGTGGGCGGGGACAGCCTGCGCTCCATCCAGGTCGTCGCCCGGGCCCGCGCCAAGGGCCTGGAACTGACCACCCGGGAGATCTTCGAGTGCCGCACGGCGGCCAGGCTGTCCGAGGTGGCCGCCGACCGCCGGGACCGGGCGCCCGTCCTCGCCGAACTCGACGGCGGCGGCGTCGGCCCCATGCCGCTGCCGCCGGTGGCGCGGCAGGTGTTCGAACACGGCGGCGGCACCGACCGGTTCGCCATGTCGATGGTGCTGGAACTGCCCGAGGGCATCGACGCCGGCACCCTCGCCGCGACGCTGGACGCCGTCTTCGACCGGCACGACCTGCTGCGCGCCCGCCTGGTCCGCGGCGACGAGCCCACCCTCGTCGTGAGCGGCCCCGGCACCGTCCGCGCCGCGGACCTGATCCGCCGGGTCGGCTGCGACGGCCGCTGGGACGAGCCGGCCGCGCTGGACGCGGCCAGGGCGGAACTGGACGCCTCGGTGGGTCGCCTGGACCCCGAGGCCGGCACCGTGGCGGACCTCGTCTGGTTCGACGCGGGCTCCGGCCGGGGCCGGCTGCTGGTGGTGCTGCACCACCTGGTCGTGGACGGCGTCTCCTGGCGCGTCCTCATGTCCGACCTCGCCGAGGCCTGGCAGCGGGTGCGGGCCGGGAAGGTGCCCGAACTGCCGCCGGTCGGCACCTCGGCCCGGCGCTGGGCCGCCGCGCTGGAGGACGAGGCGTACACCCCCGGGCGGGAGGCCGAACTGACGCACTGGCTGAACGTCCTGGAGGCGTCCGACCCGCCGCTCGGCAGCCGGCCGTTCGACCCGTCGGTGGATGTGTGGTCCACCGTCGACACCGTGCGGGTGGAGCTGCCCGCCGACGTCACCGAGGCCGTACTGACCACCCTCCCCACCGCGTTCCGCGGCACCGGCACCGACGTGCTGCTCGCCGCCCTCGCGCTGGCCATGGAGCGGTGGCGCGGCGCGGACGCCTCGACCCTGGTCCGCCTGGAGGGGCACGGCCGCGAGGAGGACGTCGTCCCCGGAGCCGACCTCTCCCGCACCGTCGGATGGTTCACCAGCATGTACCCGGCCCGCGTCGACGTGCGGGACGTGGACCTGGCCGACGTACTGGCCGGAGGCCCCGCCGCCGGGCAGGCCGTCAAACTCGTCAAGGAGCAGCTGCGCGCCGTCCCCGACAAGGGCGTCGGCTACGGAATGCTGCGCTGGCTGAACCAGGAGACCGGCGAGCAGCTCGCCGACTGCCCCGTGCCGCAGGTCGGGTTCAACTACCTCGGCCGGATCTCCGACTCCGACGTGCCCGAGCACCTGCGTGCCGAGGGCTGGGGACCGGCGTCCTGGTCGGCCGAGCTGATCGCGCTGCCCGACGGGGACCTGCCGGCGCTGTCCGCGCTGGAGGTCAACTCGGTCGCCACCGACACCCCCGACGGCACCCGGCTGCACGCCGCCTTCATGTTCGCCGGCAAGGTCCTCTCCCGCGAGCGGACCACCGAACTGGCCGAGCTGTGGGTCGAGGTGCTGCGCGGCATGGCCGCCCACGCCGCGCGGGCCGGCATCGGCGGGCTCACCCCCTCCGACGCCCCGCTGGTCCCGGTCCGGCAGTACGAGATCGAGGCCTGGGAGGAGCGCTACGGCCGGCTGACCGAGGTGTGGCCGCAGGCCCCCGGGCAGTCCGGCATCCAGTTCCAGGCCGCGCTCGCCGAGGGCTCCTTCGACGTCTACCACATGCAGTTCGCGCTGCACCTGAACGGACACGTGGACCCCGAGCGCATGCGGGCGGCCGGACAGGCACTGCTGGAGCGCTACCCGAACCTGCGCTCCGCGTTCCTCACCACCGACGAGGGCGACCCGGTGCAGGTCGTGCCGGAACACGTCGACATCCCCTGGCGGCACCTGGACCTGACCGGGCTGAGCGAGACCGAGCAGGACGCGGCGCTCGACCGGGCGCTCGCCGACGACCGGGCCGACCAGCTCGACCCGGCCCGGCCCCCGCTGATCCGCCTGGCGCTGCTCACCTGCGGCCCCGACCGGGCCAAGCTGATCGTCACCGCGCACCACACCCTCTTCGACGGCTGGTCCTCACCCATGGTGATCACGGACCTGATCAGGCTGTACTCCGGGAGCCGGGACCTGACCCCGGTCCGCGACTACGGCGACTACCTGACCTGGCTGTCGCGCCAGGACCACGCGGTGTCCGAGGCGCGGTGGAAGGCCGAGCTGGACGGGTTCGACGAGCCGACCCTCGTCGCCCCGAACGCGGCCCTCAAGGGCAGCGCGTCCGCCCTCGGCCGTGTCGAGGTACCGCTGCCGATCGACAAGGGGCGCGAACTCGCCCGCCGGGCGGCGGAGCTGGGCGTCACCCTGAACACGCTCCTCCAGGGGGCCTGGGCGATCCTGCTGTCGCAGCTCACCGGGCAGCGCGACGTGGTCTTCGGAGCCGCCGTCAACGGCCGCCCTGCCGACCTGGCCGGCTCCGACGAGATGGTCGGCCTGTTCATCAACACCCTGCCGACCAGGGTCGACTGCGGCCCCCGGCACACCATGGGCGAGGTCATCACCGGCCTCCAGGACCGGCAGACCGCCCTGCTCGACCACCACCACCACGGGCTGGCGGACATCCAGCGGAGCGTCGGACTGCCCGCCCTGTTCGACACGCTGATCGTGTTCGAGAACTACCCGATCGACCGCGAAGGCATGGTGGAGGCCAACACCTCGGCGGGCTTCACCATCGACGGCATCCGCCCCTTCGCGGGCTCCCACTACCCGCTCACGCTCAACTCCTCCGACCCCTACCTGCGGCTCTCCCTCGACTACCAGAACAACCTCTACGAGCGCGCGCAGGCCGAGGAGATCGCCGCCCGGCTCGTACGCGTCCTCGACCTGCTGCTGGCCGACCCGGCCACCCGCCTCGGCGACGTCGACGTACTCGACGACCGGGAGCGCGACTGGCTGCTGCGCGAGGTCAACGACACCGCCGAACCCACCCTCCGGGCCGGCCTGGTGGAGGAAGTGCGCCGGCAGGCGGAGGCCACCCCCGAGGCCCCGGCGGTCATCGCCGAGGACGAGTCGCTCACCTACGCCGAGCTGGACGCACGCGCCAACCGCCTCGCGCACTGGCTGATCGACCGCGGCGCGGGACCCGAGTCGCCGGTGGCCGTACGGCTGCCCCGGTCCGCGCGGCTCGTGGTCGCGCTGCTGGCGGTGCTCAAGGCGGGCGCCACCTACGTCCCGGTCGACCCGGACCACCCGGCGACCCGCATCGACCACATCCTCGACGACGCCCGCCCCGCCCTCGTCCTCGACGCCGACACCCTCGACGGCGCCGACTGCGCGGGCCACCCCGCGTCGGCGCCCACCGTGACCGTCCACCCGGACAACGCCGCGTACGTCATCTACACCTCCGGATCCACGGGCAGGCCCAAGGGCGTGTCGGTCACCCACCGCGGCCTGGCCAACTTCCTGGCCACCATGCGGCGGCGCCACCCGCTGACCCCGGGTGACCGGCTGCTCGCCGTGACGACCGTCTCCTTCGACATCGCGGGCCTGGAGCTGTACCTGCCGCTGATCTCCGGGGCGGCGGTGGTGCTCGCGGGCAAGGAGACCGTCGCCCAGCCCGCGGCGGTACGCCAGGCGATGCGCCGCCACGGGGTGACCGTCGTCCAGGCGACACCGGCGTTCTGGCAGATCCTGCTCATGGAGGAACCCGACGCCGCCACCGGCCTCAGGGTCCTGGTCGGCGGAGAGGCGCTGCCGCCGAGCCTGGCCGAGGACCTCGCCGGGCAGGCCGCCGAGGTCGCCAACGTGTACGGCCCGACCGAGACCACGATCTGGTCCACGAGCGCCCCGGTCACCCCGGGCGCCGGCACCCCGGCCATCGGGGCACCGATCGGCAACACCCAGGTGTACGTGCTCGACGCGCGACTGCGGCCCGTACCGCGCGGCGTGCAGGGCGAGCTGTACATCGCCGGCGACGGCCTGGCCCGCGGCTACCAGGGCCGGCCCGACCTCACCGCGGGCCGCTTCGTGGCCTGCCCGTTCGGCGGACCCGGCGACCGGATGTACCGCACCGGCGACCTGGTGCGCTGGCGGGAGGACGGCCGGCTGGAGTACATCGGACGCTCCGACTTCCAGGTCAAGGTCCGGGGATTCCGGATCGAGCTGGGCGAGATCGAGCACGTCCTGGCCGAACACCCCACCGTGGCGCAGACGGTCGCCGTGGTCCGGGAGGACCGCCCCGGCGACCAGCGGCTGGTCGCGTACCTGGTGCCCGCCGGCAAGGCGGACGCGGCCGGGCTGGACCTCGCGCCCCTGGCGGAGCTGCTGCGCCGGCGCCTGCCCGAGTACATGGTCCCCTCCGCGATCGTGCCCCTCGCCGAGCTGCCCGTGAACCCGAGCGGCAAGCTCGACCGCGCCGCGCTCCCCGCACCCGACCAGGGCGGCGCCGGGACCGGGCGGCCTCCGCGCACACCCACCGAGGAAGCCCTGTGCGGACTCTTCGCCGACCTGCTCGGCAGGGAGGAGATCGGCATCGACGACGACTTCTTCGGCAACGGCGGCCACTCCCTGCTGGCCACCCGGCTCAGCGGGCGCATCCGCAACCGGTTCGGCGTCGACTCCAAGGTCACGATGGTGTTCCGCAACCCGACCGTCGCCCAACTGGCGGCCCGTATCGAGGAACTGACCGCGGACGACTCCCGGCCCCGCAAGAAGAACCGCCCCCAGCTGCGTCAGATGACCGTGTAGGAGTTTGCGCCGATGATTCCGCTGTCGTTCGCCCAACGCCGGCTGTGGTTCCTCCACCGTCTGGAAGGCCCGTCCGCGACCTACAACATCCCCTTCGCGCTGCGCCTGGAGGGGCCGCTGGACACCGCGGCCCTGGCCGCGGCCGTGACGGACGTCGTGACCCGGCACGAGACACTGCGCACCCTGATCGCCGAGAACGCGGACGGCACCCCCGAGCAGCGCGTCCTGCCCGCGGGGGAGGCACTCGTCCCGTTCCGGGTGGCCGACGTGACGGCGGACGCGCTGGACGCCGCACTGGGCGAGGAGCTGCGCGAGGGCTTCGACCTGGAGACGGAGCTGCCCCTGCGCGTCACCGTCCTGCGGCTCTCCCCCGAGGAGCACGTCGTCGCGTTCGTCTTCCACCACATCGCGGTGGACGGCGCCTCCATGGCCCCCTTCCTCCAGGGACTCGTGTCGGCGTACACGGCCCGCCGCCGGGGCGGCGCCCCCCGCTGGGAGCCGCTGCCGGTGCAGTACAAGGACTACACGCTGTGGCAGCGGGAGGTCCTCGGCGACGAAGCGGACCCCGAGTCGGTCGCCGCTTCGCAGATCGACTACTGGCGCCAGGAGCTGGCAGGGGTGCCGCAGCCGGTCCAGCTCCCGCTGGACCGGCCCCGCCCCACGATGTCCGACCACCGCGGCGGCCACGTCTCCTTCGAGCTGGCCCCCGACCTCCTCACCGGGCTCGGCCGGCTGGCCGCCGAGCACGGGGCCACACCGCCGATGGCCGCCCAGGCCGCGCTCGCGGTCCTCCTGCACAAACTCGGCGGCGGCACCGACCTGACCATCGGCAGCCCCATCGAGGGGCGCGCCGACGAACAGCTCGACGACCTGATCGGCTTCTTCGTCAACACCTGGGTCCTGCGCGCCGACCTGTCCGGCGGCCCGGCCTTCCGCGACCTCCTGGAGCAGGTGCGCGACAAGGCCCTCGCCGCCTACGACAACCAGGACATGCCGTTCGAGCGGCTGGTGGAGCTGCTCGGCCCCGAACGCGCCACCTCCTACCAGCCGCTCTTCCAGACCATGCTGGCCTGGCAGTTCGTGTGGCCGCGCATCGAGATGCCGGGTCTCCGGGCCACCCCCGTCGCGGCCGACACCGGCAGCGCCAAGTTCGACCTGTTCTTCAACGTCGTCCCGCAGGCCGACGGCGGCGCCTACGGGCGGCTGGAGTACGCCGCACAGCTCTTCGACCACGCCACGGCCCAGGCGATCGTCGACCGCTTCCTGCGAGTCCTGCGCCAGGTCGTCGCCGACCCCGGCGCGCCGCTCGCCGCGGTGGACGTGCGCAGCGACGCCGAACGGGACCAGCTGACCCGGCTGAACGACACGGCGGCCCCGGTGCCTGCGTCGACGGTGCCGGAGCTGGTCGCCGCCCAGGCGGCCCGCACCCCCGACGCGACGGCCGTGGTGTGCGCCGGTACCGCGCTGACGTACCGGGAACTGGAGGACCGAGCCGGGCGTCTCGCCGCCGTGCTGCGCGAGCACGGCGTCGGTCCGGACGTCCTGGTCGCCGTGGCCCTGCCCCGCACCGCCGACCTGGTCGTCGGCACGCTCGCCGTGCTCAAGGCCGGCGGCGCCTACCTCCCGGTCGACCCCGGATACCCGTCCTCGCGGGTCGGCCTGCTGCTCGACACCGCCCGGCCGGCGCTGGTGCTCACCGGCCACGAGGCGGCGGCGAGCGTCGCCGGATGCCGCCCTCCGGTGCTCCGCCTGGAGGAGCTGGACCCGGCCCTGGACGCCCCGGCGCCCCCGGCCCCCGGCCCCCGCGTCTCGGCGGACGACCTCGCCTACGTGATGTTCACCTCCGGCTCGACCGGCACCCCCAAGGGCGTCGCCGTCACACACGGAGCCGTGGTCAACGGCGTGCGGGACCTGCGCCGCACCGTGGGCGTCGGGGCCGGTTCCCGGATGCTCGCCGCGACGTCCGTGAACTTCGACGTCTCCGTCTTCGAGATCTTCACCGCCCTCACCGCGGGCGCCACCGTCGAGATCGTCCGCGACGTGCTCGAACTCGCCGAACGCGGCACGTGGTCGGGCACCACGATCAGCGCCGTGCCCACCGTCTTCTCGGCCCTGCTCGACCAACTCGCCGCCACCGGCCGAAGCGGCGGCGGACTCGACGTGGACACCGTCGTCTTCGCCGGCGAGGCCCTCACGGCCGGCCTGGTGCGCAAGGTCCGCGAAGCCCTGCCCGGCGTCCGCGTCGTCAACGCCTACGGGCAGACCGAGAGCTTCTACGCCACCACGCACACCGTCCCCGAGGAGGCCGGGGGGACCGGCGCGGTCCCCGTCGGACGCCCGCTCGCCAACATGCGCGCCCACGTCCTGGGCCCGGACCTCGCCCCGGTGCCGCCGGGCGTCGTCGGCGAGCTGTACGTCGCCGGGCGGCTCGCCCGCGGCTACCACCGCGACGGACGGGCCACCGCCGAGCGCTTCGTGCCCTGCCCGTTCGGCGCACCCGGCGCGCGGATGTACCGCACCGGCGACCTCGCGCGGTGGGACCGCGAGGGCCGGCTGGAGTACGCGGGACGCGCCGACACCCAGGTCAAGGTCAACGGCATCCGCGTCGAGCCCACCGAGATCGAGACGGTCCTCGCCCAGCACCCCGCGGTCGGCCAGGCCGTGGTCACCGTGCGCGAGGACCCCGCGGGCAACGCCCGGCTCGTCGGCTACGTGGCACCGCCCCGCACCGCGGACGGCGGCGCGGACCCCGCCGCCGTCCCGGCCGCGGAGCTGCGGCGGTTCGCCGCCGGGCGGCTGCCGGACTACATGGTGCCCGCGCTGCTCGTCGTGCTGGACCGGCTCCCGCTGACCGCCAGCGGCAAGCTGGACCGGGCCGCGCTGCCCGATCCGGAGTTCACCGCCGCCGAGTACCGGGCGCCGCGCACCGCCACCGAGCGGATCCTCGCCGAGGTGTACGCGGACGTACTCGGCGCCGAACGGATAGGCGTCGACGACGACTTCTTCACCAGCGGCGGCGACAGCATCCGCTCCATCCAGGTCGTCGCCCGGGCCAAGACGCGGGGCGTCACGGTCAGCACCCGGGAGGTCTTCGAACACCGCACGGTCGTCCGCCTCGCGGAACTCGTCGAGGGCCGCGCGGAGCGGGAACCGGTGACCCTGGCCGAGCTGCCCGGCGGCGGGACCGGGTCCTGCCCGCTGCCGCCGACCGCGGCCCACGTCCTCGAACTCGGCGGCGGACTCGGCCGGTTCTGCATGTCCGCGCTGCTGGTCCTCCCCGAGGAGATCGACCGGCCGCAACTGGCCGCCACACTTCAGGCCGTACTCGATCGCCACGACGTCCTCAGGTCCCGGCTCGACCGCACCGGACGGTGCCTGCACATGGCCCCGGCCGGCAGCGTGGACGCCGGCGCCCTGGTGCGCGAGGTCCCCTGGGACGGCGCCGACGCGCAGGCCGAACTGGACGCGGCGGCCGACCGCCTCGACCCGGACGCGGGCGTCATGGCGCAGTTCGTGCGGCTGACCTCGGCCACCGACGCGGACCGGCTGCTGATCGTGCTGCACCACCTCGTCGTCGACGGGGTGTCCTGGCGGATCCTGCTGCCGGACCTGGTGTCCTCCTGGCAGCGGGTCCGCGACGGACTGCCGCCGCGGCGGGCCGAGACGGGCACCTCACTGCGCCGCTGGACGCACGCCCTGGCCGACGAGGCCGCCACCGCGGAGCGGGAGGCGGAACTGCCCGTGTGGCAGGAGATCCTGCGCGGCGAGGAAGCGCCGCTGGGCGCGCGGGAGACCGATTTCGTGCGCGACGTCGCCGCCACCGTGGACACGGTCCGCGTCCGGGTGCCGGCCGACGTCACCCGGACGCTGCTCGACACGGTGCCCGCGGTGTTCCGCGCCGGAGCCGACGACGGACTGCTGGCCGCCCTGGCCCTCGCGCTGCTGCGCTGGCGCCGTACCCGGGGCGTGCCCGGCTCCACCGCACTGGTCCGGCTGGAGGGACACGGCCGGGAGGAGCACGTGGTGCCGGGCGCCGACCTGTCCGGCACGGTCGGCTGGTTCACCGCCATGTTCCCGGTGCGCCTGGACCTGGCCGGCGTCGACGTGGCCGACGCCTTCGCCGGCGGACCGGCGGCCGGACGGGCGGTCAAGGCCGTCAAGGAGCAGCTCCGCGCGGTACCGGACCACGGCGTCGGCTACGGCATGCTGCGCCACCTCAACCCCGGCACCGCCGCCCACCTCGCCGGGCGCCGCACGCCCCAGATCGGCTTCAACTACCTCGGCAAGTCCTCCGCGGCGGACATCCCCGAGGAACTGCGCGGCCAGGGCTGGAACCCGGACCCCGGGCACCGCGACCTGATCGCCGCGCCCGACGCCGACATGCCGGTGCTCTCCGCGCTGGAGATCAACGCGGTCGCCGGCGCCACCCCCGAAGGCGACGAGCTGACCGCCTACTTCGGCTTCCCGACCGGTGTGCTCTCGCGCGACGAGGTCACCGAGCTGGCCGGGCTGTGGGTCGAGGCGCTGACCGCGCTGGCCCGGCACGCCGCCACCCCCGGAGCGGGCGGACCGACGCCGAGCGACGCACCGCTGGTCCGGGTGACCCAGGAGGAGATCGACACCTGGGAGGAGCGCTTCGGCCGGCTGACCGAGGTGTGGCCGGTGACCCCCGCGCAGTCCGGGATGCTCTTCCACACCATGCTGGCCGGGACGTCGTCCTTCGACGCCTACCACATGCAGATGGTCTTCCACCTCCGCGGCGACGTCGACCCGGAGCGGATGCGCCGCGCCGGGCAGGCACTGCTGGACCGGCACGCCAACCTCCGCGCCGCCTACGTCGAGCAGGCCGACGGCGACGTGGTGCAGGTGGTGCCGCGCGAGGTGACCCTGCCCTGGCGCCACCTCGACCTGAGCGCGACGGACGGCGCGGAGGGGACGGAGGCGTTCGAGCGCTTCCTCGCCGAGGACCGGGCCGCCCACTTCGACCGGGCCGCCCCGCCGCTGTTCCGGCTGGCCCTGGCCGTTCTCGGACCCGACCGCACCGAACTGGTGATGACCGCCCACCACGTCCTGTTCGACGGCTGGTCCACGCCGCTGCTGATGCGGGACCTGCTGCTGCTCTACGCCTTCGACGGCGACGGCGCCGCCCTGCCCGCCGCGCGCGGCTTCGGCGACTTCCTGACCTGGCGCGCGCGGCAGGACCGGGACGAGTCGGCCCGCGCCTGGGCGGCCGAGCTGGACGGGCTGGAGGAGCCCACGCTGCTCGTCCCCGGTGCCGTGAGCGCGGGCGACGACGGCCTCGGCCAGGTCGAGGTCCCGCTGCCGCCCGAGACGGCCCGCGGCGTCGCCCGCCGCGCCGCCGCGCTGGGCGTCACCGTCAACAACCTGGTACAGGGCGCCTGGGCGCTGCTGCTCGGCCGGCTCACCGGACGCCAGGACGTGGTGTTCGGCGCGACCGTCTCCGGGCGCCCGCCCGCCGTCAGCGACGTCGAGTCGATGGTCGGCCTGTTCATCAACACCCTCCCCGTCCGCGTCCGCTACGGGCCCGGGGACACCCTCGCCGAGATCCTCACCCGCCTCCAGGACCGCCAGGCCGGCCTGCTGGAACACCACCACCACGGGCTCACCGAGATCCAGCGGGCCACCGGACTGCAATCCCTCTTCGACACCCTGGTCGTCTTCGAGTCGTACCCCGTCGACCAGGAGGGCCTCGGCGCCGCCCTCGACGCCACCGCCGGGATCACCCTCACCGGCATGACCGCCGCCACCGGCACCAACTACCCGCTGACCCTGATGGCGCTGGTCGAACCCGAGCTGCGGCTCACTCTCCAGTACGCCGAGGGCGCCCTCGACCGCGCGACGGTGCGGACCTACGCGGCCCGGCTGGTCCGGGTCCTCCAGCAGCTCACCACCACCCCCGAGCTGCCGGCCGGGCGGCTGGACGTCCTGGAGCCGGCCGAACGCCGCCTGCTCCTCGACCGGTTCAACGACACGGCCGCCCCGACGCCGGCCACCACGATCGGCGGGCTCGTCGAGGCGCAGACGGCACGCACCCCGGACGAGACGGCCCTCGTCGCCGGCGACGTCACGCTCACCTACCGCGAGCTGGACGACCGGGTCGCGCGCCTGGCGGGCGAACTGGCCCGGCGGGGCGTGGGCGCCGAGTCGGTGGTCGCCGTGGCCCTGCCCCGGTCGGCGGACCTGGTGGTCGCCCTGCTCGCGGTCCTCAGGTCGGGCGGCGCGTACCTGCCGGCCGACCCCCGCTACCCCGGCGAGCGCCTGCGGGCCATCCTCGGCGAGGCGCGGCCCCACCTGGTCCTGACGGACACCGCGACGGCCGCGACGCTGCCCGGGCACGACACCCCGGACCTCCTGCTCGACACGCTCGACCCGGCCGCGGCTGCCGCCGACCCGGCACCGCCGGTGCACGCGGGGCAACTGGCGTACGTGATGTACACCTCCGGCTCCACCGGCACGCCCAAGGGCGTCGCCATCACTCACGCCAACGTGGTCAACGGCGTGCTGCGGCTCGCCTCCCGCCTCGAACTCGGTCCGGGCAAGCGCATGCTGGCCGGCGCCTCGGTCAACTTCGACGTCTCCGCCTTCGAGATCTTCACCACGCTCGCCACCGGCGGGATCGTCGAACTGGTTCGGGACGTCCTGGTGCTGGGGGAGCGCAAGGCCTGGAGCGGTGCCGTCATCTCCACCGTGCCGTCCGCCTTCGCCGAACTCGTCGACCAGATCGCCGACCGCACCGACGTCGAGACGCTCGTCTTCGCCGGCGAGGCCCTGCCCCTCGCCCTCGTCCGGAAGGTGCGCGGCGCCTTCCCCGGGGCGCGGATCGTCAACGCCTACGGACAGAGCGAGTCGTTCTACGCCACCACCTGCACCCTCGCCGACGGAGCGGGCGAGCCGGACGCGCCGGGCAACGCCCCCGTCGGCACCCCGCTCGGCAACATGCGGGCCTACGTCCTCGACCCCGGCCTCGGCCCCGTACCGCCGGGTGCGGTCGGCGAGCTGTACGTCGGCGGCAGCGTGGGCCGCGGGTACCACGGCCGGGCCGCGCTGACCGCCGAGCGGTTCGTCGCCGACCCGTACGGCCCGCCCGGCGCGCGCATGTACCGCACCGGCGACCTGGCCCGGTGGAACGCCGAGGGCCTGCTGGAGTACGCGGGCCGCGCGGACACCCAGGTCAAGGTGCGCGGCTTCCGCGTCGAACCGGCCGAGGTCGAGGCGGCGCTGACCGCGCACCCCGACATCGCCCAGGCCGCCGTGGTCGTCCGCGGCACCGGCGCCGCCGGACGGCTCGTCGCGTACGCCGTGCCCTCGGGCGGTACCTCCTCGGCGGACCTGGGCCGGTTCGCCGCCGAGCGGCTGCCGGAGTTCATGGTCCCCTCCGCCGTCGTGCTCCTGGACCGGCTGCCGCTGATGCCCAACGGCAAGCTGGACCGGGCCGCGCTGCCCGAGCCGGAGTTCACCGGCGCCCCGTACCGCGAGCCCCGTACCGCCCGCGAGAAGGCCCTGGCCGAACTGTTCGCGGAGGTCCTCGACGTGGACCGGGTCGGCCTCGACGACGGCTTCTTCGCACTCGGCGGGCACTCCCTGCTCGCCACCCGGCTGATCAGCCGCGCCCGCGCCGAACTGGGCGTCGAGATACCCATCCGCCAGGTCTTCGACCAGCCGACGGTCGCCGCGCTCGCCGCGTGGTCGGAGGAATCGGCCGCTCCCCGTCGCCCGAGTATGCGCCAGATGTTCAACAAGGAGTGAAGCCCATGATCCCCCTGTCATTCGCACAACGCCGCATGTGGCTGCTGCACAGACTGGAGCGCGGGGCGGCGACCTACAACATATCGGCGGCGTTCCGGCTGACCGGCACCCTGGACCGGGACGCCCTGGTGCGGGCCCTCCACGACGTGGTCGGGCGGCACGAGATCCTGCGCACCACGTACCTGACCGACGACGAGGGCGAGCCGTACGCGCGGGTGTGGCCGACGGCCGAGGCCGGGCTCGCCGTCCCGGTGGCCGAGGTGAGCCCCGAGGAGCTGCCCGCCGAGGTCGACCGGGCGGTCGCGCACCGCTTCGACCTCGCCGCCGAACTGCCCTTCCGGGCCACCCTGCTGCGCTGCTCGCCCGAGGAGCACGTCCTCGTCCTGGTCATCCACCACATCGCCTCGGACGGCAGTTCCAGCGCCCCGCTGATGCGGGACCTGGTCGCCGCCTACACCGCCCGCCTGGGCGGCGGGGCGCCGGCGTGGGAGGAACTGCCGCTCCAGTACAAGGACTACGCGCTGTGGCAGCGCGAGGTGCTCGGCGACGTCGCCGACCCGGCCAGTCTCGCCGCGGCGCAGATCGAGTACTGGCGCGGGGAACTCGACGGCGTGCCGCAGCCGTTGAGCCTGCCGCTGGACCGGCCGCGGCCCGCCGAGGCCAGTTCACGCGGCGACACGGTCGCCATCGAGGCGGGCCCCGAGGTGGCGGCCGGGCTGCAGAAGCTCGCCGACGAGCGCGGGATGAGCCTGTCGATGGTGGTGCAGTCCGCGCTGGCGGTGCTGCTGGGCAAGCTCGGCGGCGGCGAGGACGTGACGATCGGCTCCCCGATCGCCGGCCGCACCGACGAGGCGCTGGCCGACATGATCGGCTGCTTCGTCAACACCCAGGTGCTGCGCGCCGACCTCTCCGGCAACCCGCCCTTCAGGGAGCTGCTGGCGCAGGTGCGCGACAAGGCGCTGAGCGCCTACGAGCACCAGGACGTGCCGTTCGACGTGGTGGTCGAGGCGATCAACCCCGACCGCTCCGCCGCCTACCAGCCGCTTTTCCAGGTGATCTTCTCCTGGCAGAGCTACGAGAAGCCGGACCTCGCGCTGCCCGGCCTGGAGATGAGGTTCGAGCAGGCCATCCCGTCGACCGCCATGGTCGACCTGACCTTCTTCCTGGCCGTGGACGCCACGGGGGCACTGCGCGGCGACCTCCAGTACGCGACCGACCTGTTCGACCGCGGCACCGCCGAGGAGATCGCCGCCCGGCTGGTGCGGGTGCTGGAGCAGCTCGCCGCCGACCCGGGCCTGCGGGTCGGAGAGGTCGACGTGCTCAGCGCGTCGGAGCGCGAGCGGCTGCTGTTCGGGGTGAACACCGCCGGCGGGACCATCGACGAGGTCACCCTCGTGGAGCTGTTCGAGCGGCAGGCCGCGCGCCGGAGCGGCGAAGTCGCCGTGGTGCACGAGGACACCTCGCTCACCTACGGCGAGCTGAACGCCCGGGCCAACCGGCTCGCACGGCACCTGGTCGCCCGGGGAGTGGGCCCCGAGTCCCTGGTCGGCGTCTGCCTGGAGCGCTCGGCGGACCTGGTCGTCGCGCTCCTCGCGGTGCTCAAGGCGGGCGGCGCCTACCTGCCCATCGACCCCGACTCGCCGGCCGACCGCATCGCCTACATCGTCGAGGACGCCGCACCGGTCCTGCTGGTCACGGGCGGCGCCGCCGGGGACCTCGCCCACGACCTCCCCGTGGTCCGCCTCGACCGGGCCGACGCCTTCGACGCGGAGTCCGCCGCCGACCTCACCGACGCCGAGCGCCGCACCGTCCTGCGCCCCGCGCACCCGGCGTACGTCATCTACACCTCCGGGTCGACCGGCCGCCCCAAGGGAGTGCCGGTCCCGCACCGCAACGTGGTCGGACTCTTCACCGCCACCCGGGACTTCGGGTTCGGCGCGGACGACGTGTGGACCCTCTTCCACTCCTACGCCTTCGACTTCTCGGTGTGGGAGCTGTGGGGCCCGCTGCTGCACGGCGGACGCCTGGTCGTCGTCCCCTTCGACGTCTCCCGCTCCCCGGCCGACTTCCTCCGGCTCCTCGCCCGCGAGCGGGTCACCGTCCTCAACCAGACGCCCTCGGCCTTCTACCAGCTCGCCCAGGCCGACGCCGACGCCCCCGGCCAGGAACTGGCCCTGCGGTACGTGGTCTTCGGCGGCGAGGCCCTCGACCTGAACCGCCTCACGGACTGGTACACGCGCCACGCGTCCGACGCGCCGGTGCTGGTGAACATGTACGGCATCACCGAGACCACCGTCCACGTCACCCGCGTCGACCTGGACGAGCACTCCGTCGCCCGCCACCGGGCCGGCGTGATCGGTCCGGCCGTGCCGGGGCTGCGCGCCCACGTCCTGGACGCCCACCTCAGGCCGGTGCCCGCAGGCGTCACCGGTGAGCTGTACGTGGGCGGCTACGGCCTGGCCCGCGGCTACCACGGCCGGCCCGGCCTGACCGCGGGGCGCTTCGTGGCCTGCCCGTTCGGCGAGCCCGGCGAGCGGATGTACCGCAGCGGCGACCTGGTCCGCTGGGACCGCGAGGGCCGGCTGGAGTACGTGGGACGCGCCGACTCCCAGGTGAAGATCCGCGGCTTCCGCATCGAACTGGGCGAGATCGAGCACGCGCTGGCCGGACACCCGGACGTGGCCCAGGCGGTGATCCTGGTCCGCGAGAACCACGAGGGCGACAAGCGCCTGGTGGGTTACGCCGTGCCCGAGGCCGGTGCCGCCGTCACCGGCGAGGAGCTTTCGGAGTACCTGCGCGGACGCCTGCCGGACTACATGGTGCCGTCCACGGTGATCCCGCTGGCCGAGATCCCGCTGACCTCCAACGGCAAGCTCGACAAGCGGGCCCTGCCGGCGGAGGAGACGACGGCCGCGGTCGGCCGGGAGCCGCGCAACACCTACGAGCGGGCGCTGTGCGAGCTGTTCGCCGAGCTGCTCGGCCTGGAGAGGGTCGGCATCGACGACGGCTTCTTCGCGCTCGGCGGCCACTCGCTGCTCGCCACCCGGCTCAGCGTCCGCATCCGCAACCGGTTCGACATCGACATCCCCATCAGGACGATCATCAGGTATCCCACGGTGGCCGAACTGGCCGCGCTGATGCTGGCCGGCGGCATCCCCGACGACGACGCCGACTCCTTCGCCGTCGTCCTGCCCCTCAACAGCGACCCCGGCAAGGGCCGCAAGCCGGTGTGGTTCCTGCACGGCGGCGGCGGTCTCGGCTGGGCGTACTACAGCTTCGTGCTGCACCTGCCGGACCGGGCCGCGTACGCGCTCCAGTCCCGCGGCTCCGACGGCGTGGAGCCCCTGGCAGCCTCCGTGGAGGAGATGATCGAGGACTACGTCACGCAGATCCTGAAGGTCCAGCCGGAGGGGCCCTTCAACCTCATCGGCTGGTCCTACGGCGGTTCCGTCGTGCAGGCCGTCGCCGACGCCCTGGACCGGCGCGGCCACGAGGTGGCCCTGGTGGCCGTACTGGACGCCCAGCCGGGCGGTCACGGCTTCGAGCAGGTGCACGCCGGAAAGGACTCCTCCGACTTCCGGGCGGAGCTGGAGGACGACTTCAGCCAGTACATCCGCACCGGCAACCGGCAGGAGTTCCTGGACACCATGTCGAGGGTTCTGGCGAACAACACGGCGATGATGATGGATTTCGAGTCGCCGGTCTACCGCGGCGACGTGGTGTATTTCAACGCCGGCCTGGAGGACACGTCGTACGCGCACCTGTGGCGGCCGTACGTCGAGGGCACCCTCGAGGTGCACGACGTGCAGGTCACGCACCACGAGATGCACATGCCCGCCCCCGTGGCGGAGATGTTCGAGGTCTTCCACCGCAAGCTGGCGTAGCGCGTGTGCCCGTACCTGGATGTGTACCGAGACGATGATGGGGGTTGGCAATGGTGATGGAGGAGACCGCGCTGCTGTGCGTGCCGTTCGCGGGGGCGGGCCCCTCGTTCTTCCACCCGTGGCGGGAGGCCGCCGCCGGCCGGTGGCGGGTGACCTCGGTCGAACTGCCCGGCAGGGAACGCAGGTTGCTGGAGACGCCGTACCGCAACGTCGTAGAGGCGGCGCGGGGCGAGATCGACGCCGTCGTCGCGGACCTCGGTGAGGGGACGCGGACCGTGCTGTTCGGGCACAGCCTGGGCGCGGTGCTCGCCTACGAGCTGGCGCACCTGCTCGGGGCGCGCGGTGTGCCCGTCGAGCGGCTGGTCGTCAGCGGCTCGCCGGGACCGTGGACGCAGCGCGAGCGGCGGGCGGCGGGGCTGGAGGGCGACGAGTTCCTCGCCCGCGTCGAGGAGTTCGCCGGGTTCCGGCACGAGGCGCTCGACCACCCGGAGATGCGGGAGCTGATCCTCCCCACGCTCCAGGCGGACTGCGAGATGCACGAGGCGTACGTGCCCGGTACCGACGTCCCGCTGTCGGTACCCATCACCTCGCTGCGGGGCGAGAGCGACGGACTGGTCACCGCGGAGGAGGCCCGGCAGTGGCAGGCGGCGACCACCGCCGGCTTCGGCTACCGGGAGTTCCCCGGCGACCACATGTACCTGGTCGACCTCGGCCCGCAGGTGCTGGACGCGATCGAGGCGGAGTCCCGGCGGGCGCCCGTGGCGAACTGAGCGAACGTGGCGGCAGGACGGCCCCCCGGTCCACGGACCGGGGGGCCACACGTATGTCCGGCGTCATCGAACGGCGAATTCCGGTCATGTTCTGGCGCCACTGCCGCAACCCTCCGGCCTGCGACTTCACATCGGCCGGGTGCGTGAGTGGCTCCAGAGTGGCGCCGTGATGGGGCCAAATGGCGCGGGGTGGCGCTACGGATGTGCCATGGTGGAGTCACCGGTCTTGCCGGTTGCCCAGCCGCGCTGCGAAAGGACACCCCATGACCCAGACGGTTCCCGTCCCGAACGGCCTGCCCATGGAGCGGGACGCGGGCCCCTTCGCCCCGCCCCGCGCGGTCTCCCGGCTGCGCGACGTCCGTCCGGTCAGCCCCCTGCGCTTCCCCGACGGACACGAGGGCTGGCTGGTCACCGGCCACGAGGAGGTCCGCCGGCTCATGGCCGACACCCGCTTCAGCTCACGTCAGGACCTCGGAGTACTGCACATGCCCTACGAGGTGCCCGGCATGCCCGTCCCCACCGAGCCCTCCCCGCAGATCCCCGGCGTCTTCATCGCCATGGACCCGCCGGACCACACGCGGATGCGGCGCAGGCTCACCGGCGCCTTCACCGTCAAGCGGATGAAGGAGCTGGAGGAGCACATCGTCCTCGTCGCCGAACGGCAGCTCGACACCATGGCCCGGCTGACCCCGCCGATCGACCTGGTCGAGCGGTTCGCGCTGCCGGTGCCCTCGCTGGTCATCTGCGAACTGCTCGGCGTGCCCTACGAGGACCGGGCGACCTTCCAGACCAACACCGCCACCTTCCTCGTCCGGGACCAGGCGTTCGACGAGAAGATGGCCGCCTACGGGGCCATGACCGCGTACCTCGCCGAACTGGTCACCCGCAAACGCGCCGACCCGGGCGACGACATCCTGTCCGACCTGGCCCGCCAGGAGGACCTCACGGTCGAGGAACTGACCGGCTGCGCCTTCCTGCTGCTCCTCGCCGGCCACGAGACCACCGTCAACATGCTGGCCCTCGGCACCTTCGCGCTCCTGGAGCACCCCGAGCAGACCGCCGCCCTGCGCGCGGACCCGGAACTGCTCCCGGGCGCCGTCGAGGAGCTGATGCGCTACCTGTCCGTCGCCGACATCTTCTACCGGTACGCCACCGAGGACATCGAGCTGGGCGGCGAGACGATCGGTGCGGGATCGACCGTGGTCGTCTCCCTGCTGGCCGCCAACCGCGACCCGCGGCGCTTCGAGAACCCCGACACCCTGGACGTCCGCCGCGCGGCCCGGGGGCACCTGGCCTTCGGCCACGGCGTCCACCAGTGCCTCGGCCAGCAGCTCGGCCGCATCGAGATGCGGGCCGGCTTCGCCGGACTGCTGCGCCGGTTCCCGACCCTGCGGCTGGCGATCCCCGCCGACCAGGTGCCACTGCGCACCGACATGAACATCTACGGCGTCCACGAACTGCCGGTCACCTGGACGCGGACGGCCCCCTGAACCGCAGGCCGCGGTCTGGTGCCGGCGTGGCGCGACCCGCCGTTCAGGAGGCCGTCCCTCACCCTCGCAGCGGCGGGCCGAACCAGGTGGCCAGGGCCGTCCGCAGCGAGGCCAGGTCGAGGGCCTCCCCGGTGGAGGCCGCCCACGCGACATGGCCGTCGGGGCGGACCAGCAGCGCGGCGGGGGCGGGGATCTCGCCGACGGCCGGCACCGTCCACAGTTCGTCCGCGCTGCGCGCCTCGACCAGGTCGACACGGTCGGCCCAGCCCTTGACCGCGGCCGCCAGCTCCGCGCTGCCGCCCAGGTCCAGCAGGACGGGCCGGGCGGAGTGCAGCAACTCGGAGACGTACGCGGCGCCGTCGGACGTGTCGAGGTCGGCGTCGGGGACCCGGCGGCCCTCCAGCGGATGGTCGCCGTCCACCGCGTAACGGATGTCCAGCGCGTTCAGCATGTGACGCAGGTGCCGGTTGACGTCGTCGAACACCATCAGTGAGCCGAACACCTCGCGCAGCGCGTCCGTCTGGGCGCCGGGACGCACCAGGGCGGACTGGGCGCGGGTGTTCTGAAGCACCCGCTCACCGACGGGGTGGCGCTCGGCGTGGTAGCTGTCCAGCAGGCTCTGCGGGGCCTGGCCGCGCACCACCGCTGCGAGCTTCCAGCCGAGGTTCACCGCGTCCTGCACGCCCATGTTCAACCCCTGGCCGCCGGCCGGGAAGTGGATGTGCGCCGCGTCGCCCGCGAGGAGCACCCGGCCCGCCCGGTACCGGGCCGCCTGCCGGGCGGCGTCGGTGAACCGGGAGACCCACCGCGGTTCGCGCATGCCGAAGTCGGTGCCCGCGACCCTGATCAGGGACTGGCGGAGCTGCTCGAACGTCACCGGCTCGTCGCGCCCGGGGACGCGGTCGTACTCCGACGTGATCACCCGGTACCAGCCGGGCTCGAACGCGATCGCCGAGTAGTCGCCGGCCGGGCGGCGCCGCACCCACACGTACTCCTCGGGCAGGTCGGGCAGTTCGACGTCGCCGATCAGCGCCGTCATCGTCGGCTCGGTACCGGGGAAGTCGATCCCCGCCAGCCTGCGCACGGAGCTGCGCCCGCCGTCGCAGCCCACCAGGTAGCGGGCGCGCAGCGCGGCGGGCGCGGCGTCGCCGGTGTCCAGCTCCACCGTCACGCCCGATTCGTCCTGGTGGACGCCGCCGACCGGGGAGGACCAGCGGAAGCGCACGCCGAGTTCGCTCGCCCACTCCTCCAGCAGCCGCTCGATGGCGGACTGGAGGATCATCAGCGGATACGGGTGCCGGGACTCGGACTCGTCGAAGTCCAGGTAGAGCCCCGAGAAGTGGCCCACCGGCTGTAGTTCGCCCTCCGCCAGGAAGCGGTCCAGGACGCCGCGCTGGTCCAGCACCTCCAGGGTGCGGGAGTGGATGCCGCCGGCCCGCGACTCGCCGGTCCGCTCCGCGAGCCGCTCGACGACCACCACGTCGGCGCCGCCCAGCCGCAGTTCGCAGGCGAGCATCAAACCGGTCGGCCCGGCGCCAGCGATGACCACGTCCGCGTCCATGCCGGTGTCTCCCACGTCGTCCGCCCCCATTTCTTCTCTGATTCCGCCTTCTCCGGCTTTCCGGATTTCCGGCTTTCCCGTGCTCGTCCCGTGCCGCTCCAGCGGCATTCGAGTGCGCCTCGAGCGCCGTGCGTCGTTTCTCACCCCGACTGTCCCGCCGGCGGGACGGATTCGGCGGGCGGACGGTGCGGGGGTGTCAGCATGCGAGGGCTCCGGTCCATCCTCAACCCCACCTGCCGATGCGAGCCGGCAGGCCACCGACCCGGTGGGAGCGGCCCCGTGTCCGGACGACACTCGATTCGGCCGGGCACTCGGCCCTTCGAGAATTCCGTCCCGCCGGCGGGACGGCGGAAAAGAGCTCGGCGGAGGAAGGGAAATGGCAATGGAGCAGCAAGCCGCGCCTTCGAGTGCGCCGGTGTCCCTGGTGCAGGAGATAGCCGCGCTGTGGGGTCAGTGCCTGGGCGGCCGCGAGGTCGGGGCCGAGGACGACTTCTTCGCCCTGGGCGGCAACTCACTGACCGGAATCAAAATCATCGAGCGGATCTTCGAGGACCACGGCGTCCAGCTCTCCGTGCGCGACTTCTACCTGGCCGGGACCCCGGCCCGGATCGCCGAGTTGATCCAACAGGGGAGGGCGGGGACGTGAGGCTGACGCCGGGCCCTGCGCGCGAGATCGACCTCGACGGCGTCGACCTGTTCGACCTGGACCTGTACGCCGAGGGCGATCCGCACCCCGTCTGGGACGCGATGCGCGAGAAGGCGCCCCTGCACCACCAGGTCCTGCCCGACGGCCGGGAGTTCTGGTCGGTGACCCGCTTCGAGGACGTCTGCCGCGTGCTCGGCGACCACCGCGAGTTCACCTCCGAGCGCGGCACCGTCCCCACCCACCTCGGGACGGACGACGTCGCGGCCGGCGTACTGCTGACCTCCACCGACCCGCCCCGGCACACCGAGGTCCGCCGGCCGCTGGGTGCCAAGCTCACCGCGCGGGCCGTGAAGTCCTGGGAGGACTCCATCCGGCGGACGATCGTCCGCTTCCTGGCGCCGGCCCTCGACGGCGAGCCCTTCGACCTGGCCGAACAGGCGCTGCTGCTCCCCGCGCTGGTCACCGGACCGCTGCTGGGCATCCCCGAGAAGGACTGGGCCGAACTCGTCCAGCTCACCGCGATGGTGACCGCCCCCTCCGACCCGCACTTCCGGACCGGCAGCGAGGCCGCCACCCTGGCCATCGCCCACCACGAACTGGTCACCTACGTCAGGGAGTGGGTCCTCTCCCGGCGCAAGTCCGGCTTCGAGGACGACAGCCTCCTGCACCACCTGATGAACGTCCGGCCCGGCGGCGCACCGCTGACCGACGAGGAGATCGCCCTCGACGGCTACAGCATCCTGCTCGGCGCCAACGTCACCACCCCGCACACCGTCTCGGGCACGGTGCACGCGCTCATGGAGCGGCCCGAGCAGTTCGACAAGGCCCAGGCCGACCCGACGCTGATCCCGAACCTGGTCGAGGAGGGGCTGCGCTGGACCTCGGCGGCGTGCAACTTCATGCGGTACGCGGTGGACGACGTCGAGATCGCCGGAGGCACGATCCCCGCGCGGGGCGCGGTCGTCGCGTGGATCGGCTCGGCCAACCGGGACGCGTCCCGCTTCCCCGACCCGCACACCTTCGACATCACGCGCGCCAACGCCAAGCGCCAGGTCGCCTTCGGCTTCGGGCCGCACTTCTGCATCGGGGCACCCCTGGCCCGGCTGACCCTGCGGGTCTTCTTCGAAGAGCTGCTCCAGCACTTCGGCTCGATCGAGCCGGCCGGCGAACCGCAGCACCTGCGGTCGTACTTCATCGCCGGGATGACCCACCTGCCCATCACCGCGCAGAAACGGCGGACGCCATGACCTCCGGCCCCACCACCCTCGCGTCGCCGTGGTTCGTCCGGCCGCCGGCCGCCGGCCCCGCCGCCCGCGTCTTCGGCTTCCCCTTCGCCGGCTCCGGGGCCTCGGCCTTCAGCGCCTGGCCGGCCGCGATCGGCGACACCGAGATCTGCCCCGTGCAGTTCCCCGGCCGCGAGAACCGGCTCGCCCACCCCCACCACGGCACCTACGAGAGACTCGCCGAGGACCTGGCGGAAGCGCTGCGCCCACTGCTCGGCGAGGTGCCCTACGCCTTCTTCGGGCACTGCGCGGGCGCGCTGCCCGCCTACGAGACCGTGCTCCGGCTCGCCGCACTCGGCCTGCCCACCCCCGCCCGCCTGATCGTGTCCGGCCAGCCGGCACCCCACGACGCCGCACAGGACCGGATGCTCGCCCTCACCGAGGCCGAACTGCGCACCGAACTCGAGACGTTCCTGCGCGGCCGGGGCATCGAACCGCGGCCCGACATGATCGACCTCGGTCTGACGGTGCTGCTGCGCGACCACGCCGCCGCGGCCCGCTACCGGCGGACCGAGCCCGTCCCCGTGCCCTGCCCCGTCGTCGTCCTGCACTGGCGCGACGACCCCGACGTCGGCCTCGACCAGCTCCAGGGCTGGCGCCGGTACGCCGACTCGGTCGAGTTCCTGGCCGTCGACGGCGGCCACTACGACTTCATGGACGCGCCCGACGAACTGCTGAACGCACTGACCAGTTGGCGATGAACGCGCCGCGGCCGTCCGCAAGAGCCCTGCACCGAGGCAACCGGAAGGACTTCGTATGAGTGGCGCAGCCACCGACATCGCCGTCATCGGGATGTCCTGCCGCTTCCCCGGTGTCGACGACCTGGACGGCTTCTGGCGCCTGCTGCTCGACGGCGGGTCGACCTTCGGCACGTTCCCCGCGCACCGCGCGCCCCTGCCCGACCGCACGCCCCACCCGGACGCCGCCACCGTGAACTCCGGCTCGTTCCTCGACGCCATCGACGGCTTCGACGCCGAGTTCTTCGGCACGCCCGCGGCGGAGGCGGCCGCCATGGATCCCGTGCAGCGGCTGGGCCTTGAGCTGGCCTGGGAGGCGGTCGAGGACGCCCGCGTCCCGGCGGAGGCGCTCGCCGGCCGCGAGGTCGACGTCGTGGTCGGGGCCGGCCCCTCCGGGTACGAACTCCTGCGCAGGCTGTCCGGCAGCGACCAGGACGACCACTACGCCGTCCTCGGGTCGAGCGGCGCGCTGATCGCCAACCGGATCTCACACCTGTTCGACGTACGGGGCATGAGCCTGGCCGCGGACTCCGGCCAGTCCTCGTCCCTCGTGTCGCTGGCGCTGACCTGTGAACGCATCCGCGGCGGCGCCGTCGACATGGCGCTCGCGGGCGGTGTGCACCTCATCGCCGACCCGGAGGCGGGCCTCGGGCTCGCGAACCTGGGCGCCCTGTCGCCGGACGGCCGCTGCTACCCCTTCGACGCCCGCGCGGACGGCTTCGTGCGGGGCGAGGGCGGGGCGTTCGTCCTGCTCAAGCGGCTGGACCGGGCCGTCGCCGACGGCGACCACGTCTACGCCGTGGTGCGCGGCTGGGGCGTCGGCAGCGGCGGCGCCACCTCGCGGATGCCGGACCCCAGCCCCACCGGGCAGGCGGCGGCCGTGCTGGCCGCCCTGAAGGCCGCGGACGTCCCCTTCGACGGCGTCCAGTACGTCGAGGCGCACGGCACCGGCACCCGGCGCGGCGACCCGGCCGAGATCGCCGGCCTGCGCGAGGTCCTCCGGCACACCGGGCGCGGCGCCCCCCTGGTGATCGGCTCGGCGAAGGCGAACGTCGGGCACCTGGAACCCGCCGCCGGCATCGTCGGCTTCGTGAAGGCGGCCCTCTGCCTCGACCGCGGCCACCTGGTCCCGCACCCCGGCTTCCGATCCCCCAACCCCGAGATCCCCGACTTCCCGGCCGACTTCGAGATCCTGCGCGCCTCCCGGCCCTGGCCGGGAACCCCGCAGCGGCCGCGGCGGGCCGGCGTCACATCGGTCGGCATGGGCGGCACCACCGCCCACCTGATCCTCGAACAGGCCCCCGGCACGCCGGCCGAGGCGGCGGATCCGTCGCCCGGCGTACCCGGGGCGGTGCCCTGGGTGCTGTCCGCGCGCTCCGAACCGGCGCTGCGCGAGCAGGCGGCCCGGCTGCGCGACCGCGTGGCCGCCGATCCCTCGCTGACCGCGGCCGACGTCGGCCACTCGCTGGTGACGACGCGGACGGCGTTCGCGCACCGGGCCGTGGTGCCCGGCGCCGACCGCGAGGACGCGCTCCGCGGTCTGGGCCTGGTGGCGGCGGGCACCGACGCGGCACCCGTCGTGCGCGGAACGGCGGGCGGGCCGGCCGGACCGGTCGTCCTCGTCTTCCCCGGCCAGGGCTCCCAGTGGCTCGGCATGGGGCAGCGGCTGTACGCGGAGTCGGAGGTCTTCGCCCGCTCGATCGACGACTGCGCGCGGGCCCTGGAGCCCTGGCTGGACTGGTCCCTGCTCGACCTGGTGACCGGCGCCGAGTCGGCGCCGTCGCTGGAGCGCGGGGACGCGGTGGTGCAGCCGGCGCTGTTCGCCATGATGGTTTCCCTGGCTCAGGTGTGGCGCTCGCTCGGCGTCGTGCCCGACGCGGTCGTGGGGCATTCGCAGGGCGAGATCGCCGCCGCCTGCGCGGCGGGCGCGCTCTCCCTGGAGGACGCCGCCCGCGTGGTCGCCCTGCGCAGCCGGGCCCTGACGGCGCTGGCCGGACTCGGCGGGATGAACGCGGTCGCCGCGCCCCTCGCCGAGGTCGAGGAGCGGCTGGCCCGGTGGCCAGGACGGCTGTCGGTCGCCGCGGTCAACGGACCGGCGTCCACCGTGGTCTCCGGTGACCTGGAGGCCCTCGACGAGTTCGCGGCCGCGGCCCGGGCCGACGGGGTCCGGGTGCGCCGGGTCAGGATCGAGTACGCCTCCCACTCCCACCAGGTCGAGCGCATCCGGGAGCAGGTGCTCGCCGCCGCCGCGGACGTGACGCCCCGGCCGACACCGGTGGAGTTCCACTCCACGGTCACCGGCGGGCGGCTCGACACCCGAGAGCTGGGCAGCGCGTACTGGTACGACAACCTGCGCTCCACGGTGCGGTTCGGCGAGGTCGTCGCCGCGCTGATGCGGGAGCGCGGCGGAGTGTACGTGGAGGTCAGCCCGCACCCCGTACTTCAGGTGGCGATGGAGGAGACCGCGGACACGCTGGCGAGCCCGCCCCTGGTGGTGAACACCCTGAACAAGCACGACGGCGGCGCGGCCAAGATCCTCGCGTCGGCGGCCGAACTGCACGTGCGCGGCGTGCCGGTGGACTGGCGGACGGTGTTCGCCCCGGCCCGCCCGCACCGGATCGGCCTGCCCACCTATCCGTTCCAGCGGCAGCGGTACTGGCTGACCGCGCCGGACCACGTCCCCGACCCGCAGCCGGCCGCCGACCGGCCGGACCTGGCCTCGGAGGCGGCGGCCCGCGCGCTCGTGTGCGCCGAGACCGCGACGCTGCTGACGGCGAAGGACCCGGACCTCGCGGTGGCCGGCCTCGGAGCGCGCTCGGACGAGACCTTCAAGGCCCTGGGGTTCGACTCCTCGATGGTCGTGGCGCTGCGCAACCGCCTCACCGCGGTGACCGGAGTCCGCCTCCCGGCCACCGTCGCGTTCACCTACCCCACGCCCCGGCAGCTCGCCCTGCGCCTCTTCTCCCTGCTGACACCGACGGAGCCACAACCGCCGGACACGGCACCGGACGCACCGGACGCACCGGACGAGGGTCGTCTGGAAGGCCGCGACGACGACGATCTGTACGCCCTGATCGACCGCGGATACGTGTAGCAACACCGTTCGTCCCAGCAACCGTTAGGGGGAGGCCCTGGTGGAGGATGTCGACAAGCTCCGGTCCTATCTGCGTCGCGCCGTCGGCGACGCGCAGCACCTGCGTGAGCGCGTGCGCGAGCTGGAGGAGGCCGCGCGCGAGCCCATCGCGGTGGTGGGGGTGGGGTGCCGCTTCCCCGGTGGGGTGGCGTCCCCCGAGGGCCTGTGGGACCTGGTGTCCGACGGCGTGGACGCGGTGGGCGACTTCCCGTCGGACCGCGGCTGGGACGTGGAGGACCTGTACGACCCGGACCCCGAGGCGCACGGGAAGACGTACACGCGCTCCGGCGGCTTCCTGAGCGACCTCCCCGATTTCGACGCCGACTTCTTCGGCATCAGCCCGCGCGAGGCGCTGGCCATGGACCCGCAGCAGCGGCTCATGCTGGAGACGTCGTGGGAGGCACTGGAGCGGGCGGGCATCGACCCCACGGGCCTGCGGGGCTCGGCCACCGGGGTGTTCACCGGCATCTACGGCGTCGACTACGGCCCCCGGATGGGCGGCGGCGCGGCCGGCGAGGTCGAGGGCTTCACCCTCACCGGGACCTACCTCAGCGTGGCCTCGGGCCGGGTGGCGTACGTGCTGGGCCTGCACGGTCCGGCGGTCTCGACCGACACCGCGTGCTCGGCGTCGCTCGTCGCCGTCCACCAGGCCGTGCGGTCCCTGCGGTCCGGGGAGTGCACGCTGGCCCTGGCCGGCGGGGTGTCCACGCTGCCGACGCCGGGGATGTTCGTGGAACTGTCCCGGCAGCGGGGCCTGTCGGCCGACGGGCGGTGCAAGGCGTTCGCGGACGCCGCCGACGGCACCGGCTTCTCCGAGGGTGCGGGCGTACTCGTCCTGGAGCGGCTCTCCGACGCCCGGCGCAACGGGCGCCGCGTCTGGGCGGTGATCCGGGGCTCGGCGATCAACCAGGACGGCGCGTCCAACGGGCTCACCGCGCCCAACGGCCTGGCGCAGCAGCGGGTCGTCCGGGCCGCGCTGACGGACGCCGGACTGACCGGCCGCGAGGTGGACGCCGTGGAGGCCCACGGCACCGGGACCCGGCTGGGCGACCCGCTGGAGGCGGAGGCGCTGCTGGCCACCTATGGGCAAGAGCGGGACCAGGACCGGCCGCTGTGGCTGGGATCGCTGAAGTCCAACATCGGCCATACGCAGGCTGCGGCCGGCGTCGGCGGCGTCATCAAGATGATCATGGCGATGCGGAACGGGGTGCTGCCCCGGACCCTGCACGTCGAGCGTCCTTCGACGCATGTGGACTGGTCGGCCGGGGCGGTGGAGCTGCTCACCGAGGCCCGGGAGTGGACCACGGACGCGGGCCGGCCCCGGCGCGCGGGGGTGTCCTCCTTCGGTATCAGCGGCACCAACGCGCACCTGATCCTGGAGCAGGCCCCCGCGTCCCCCGAAGCCCTCGCGTCCCCCGACTCCCTCGACACCCTTGAGCAGGACCCGGCCGCCACCCGTGCCCCCGGCACGGTCCCGTGGGTGCTGTCCGCGCGGTCGGAGCAGGCGCTGCGCGAGCAGGCCCGCCGGCTGCACGACCACGTCACCGCCCACCCCGCCCTCCCGCTCGCGGAGGTGGGGAACGCGCTGGTGACGACGCGCCCGCTGTTCGAGCACCGGCAGGTGGTCGTCGGCGCCGACCGCGACGCCCTGCTCGCCGCCCTGACCGCCGTGGCCGCGGGCGAGGAGCCCGGCACCGCCGCGGGCGTACGCGGCCTCGCGCGGCCCGTGGGCAAGACCGTGTTCGTCTTCCCCGGGCAGGGAGCGCAGTGGATCGCGATGGGCCGGGAGCTGTGGGAGACCTCCCCCGTCTTCGCCGAGCAGCTTCGCGCCTGCGCCGAGGCGCTGGAGCCGTGGGTCTCCTGGTCACTCGTGGACACCGTGTGCGCGGGGCCGGACTCCGCCGACCTGGAGGACATCGACGTCGTCCAGCCGGTGCTGTTCGCCGTGATGGTGGCGCTGGCGCGGGTGTGGCAGTCGCTGGGTGTCACCCCGGACGTGGTGATCGGCCACTCCCAGGGCGAGATCGCCGCGGCCCACGTCGCGGGCGCCCTGTCCCTCGACGACGCGGCAAAGATCGTGGCCCTGCGGTCGCGGCTGCTGGCCACCCTCGCCGGACAGGGCAGCATGGCCGGGATCCTGCTGCCCGAAGAGCGCGTGCGCGAGCTGATGGCGGGTCAGGAGGCCCGCATCGGGATCGCCGCGGTGAACGGGCCCGGCTCCACCACGGTCTCCGGCGAGACCGGTGCGGTCGAGGAACTGGTCGAGGCCTGCCGGGCCGAGGGCGCCCGCGCCCGGCTGATCAAGTCGAGCGTGCCCGGCCACTCGCCGCTGATGGACCGCTTCGCGGAGCGGCTGCCGCGCGAGCTGGGCGTGATCGCCCCCACCCCCACACCGGTCGAGATCTACTCCACGGTGACCGGCGGCCCGGTCGACCCCCAAACCCTGGACGCGGCCTACTGGTTCCGCAACCTGCGCGAGCCGGTCCAGTTCGGCGCGGCGATGCAGCGCCTGGTCGAGCGCGAGCCCGACAGCACCGTCGTCGAACTCAGCCCCCACCCGCTGCTCGTGATGAACATCCAGGAGATCTTCGACACCACTCCCGGCGCCACCGGTCTCGTGGTGGGCTCCCTGCGCCGCGACGAGGGCGGCCTGGCACGCCTGTACCGGTCGGTGGCGGAGGCCTTCGTCGCGGGCACCGCGGTGGACTGGCGGACGGCGTCCCCCGGCGGCGGGCAGGGCCGGTGGGCCGAACTCCCCACGTACGCCTTCCAGCGGCAGCGCTACTGGCTGAACACCCCGCAGGAGACCACCCACGGCGCCACCTCCGACCACCCGCTGCTGGACGCCGTGGTCGACCTGCCCGGCGACGCCGGGCACGGGGGAGTGGTGGGCGGCGGACGGCTGTCGCTGGAGCGCCACCCCTGGCTCGCCGAGCACGTGGTCCACGGCACCCACCTGGTGCCCGCCACGGTGCCGGCCGAGCTGGCGGCGTGGGCGGCGCACCGGGCCGGCTTCGACGCCGTCGACGAACTCACCCTGGAGACACCGCTGGTGCTCTCCCGCACGGCCGAGCGGGAGATCCGCGTCGTGCTCGACGGCACGGGCACCGTCGGCGTGCACTCGCGCGGCGACGGCGAGACCCGCTGGACGCGCAACGCCGTCGGCAGAGCGGGCGGCGCACCCGCCCAGGACGGCCTCGGCGCCTGGCCCCCGCCCGGCGCGACGCGCGTGCCGTTCGAGGAGGAGTACGCCCGGCTGGCCGGCCTCGGCTTCGACCACGGCCCCCACTTCCGCGGCCTGAAGACGCTGTGGAGCCGGGGCGACACCCTGTTCGCGGAGGTGGAACCCCCCGCGGCCGGTGGCACCGGACAGGACGGGTTCCGGATCCACCCCGCGCTGCTGCACACGGCGCTGCTCCCCGCCGTCCTGGGCCTTGTCGGCGGCCCCGGCCGGCCCGGCGGCCGGCTGCCGCACCGCGCCACCGGCATCCGGCTCGGCTCCGTCCGGCCGGGCACCCTGCGCGTCCGGCTCGAACCGGCCGGCGAGGACACGGTGTCGGTGACCCTCGCCGACCAGCACGGCACCCCGGTCGGCGGCATCGCGTCGCTGACCCTGCGCCCCGCGGACGTCGAGCAGCTCACCGCACTGGGCTTCGACCACCAGGACGCGCTGTTCCGGCTCGACTGGGAGCCGCTGCCCGTTCCGGCCGCGGCGGCCCCCGCGTACGCGGTGCTGGGCACGGACGCGTCCCCCGCGGCGGACGCGGCGGTCTTCACCGACCTCGACGCACTCGCCGCCCACGCGCCGGTACCCCCGCTCGTGATCGCCGCCGTGGACCGCGCCGGCCCGGACGGCGGGGACACGCCCGCCGCCGTCGAGCGCGCCCTGCACCGGGTGCTGGGCCGGACCCGGTCCTGGCTGTCCGACGACCGCTTCGCCGAGTCGCGGCTGGTCGTCGTCACCCGGGGTGCCTTCCCCGACGACCGCGTGCCCCGCCCCGATCCGGCGGCGGCCGCCGTCTGGGGGTTCGTGCGCAGCGCGCAGACGGAGAACCCGGGCCGCGTCACGCTCGTCGACATCGACGACGAGCCCGCCTCGTGGGACCTCCTCCCGGCGGTGGCCGCGACCGGGGAGGACCAGCTCAGGCTCCGGTCGGGCACCCTTGCCGCCCCCCGGCTGGCCCGCGCCGACACCGGCGCATCCGCCGTCCCCGCCCTCGGCTCCGGAACGGTGCTCATCACGGGCGGCACCAGCGGCCTGGGCGCGATGCTCGCCCGGCACCTCGTGGACCGGCACGGCGTGCGCCGCCTGCTGCTGGCCGGCAGGAGGGGCCCGGCGGCCCCGGAGGCGGCCGGACTCACCGCGGCGCTGACCGCGGCGGGCGCACACGTCGACATCGCCGCCTGCGACGTCACGAACCGGGACTCCGTCGCCGCGCTGCTCGCCGCCGTACCCGACGAGCACCCGCTGACGGCGGTGGTCCACTGCGCGGGTGTGCTGGACGACGGCGTCGTCGAGGCGCTGACGGAGGACCGCCTGGACGCCGTACTGGCCCCGAAGGTGCGCGGCGCCTGGCACCTGCACGAGCTGACCCGGCACCTGGACCTGTCCGCGTTCGTGCTGTTCTCCTCGGTCGCGAGCGTCCTCGGCACCGCCGGGCAGGCCAACTACGCGGCGGCCAACGCCTTCCTCAACGGCCTCGCGGACGCCCGCCGGGCCGAGGGGCTGCCCGCCACCGCCCTGTGCTGGGGCCTGTGGGCCGAGCGCAGCGAGATGAGCGCCGGCCTCGACGCGACCGACCTCGGCCGCCTGCAACGGCAGGGCGTGCTGCCGATGTCCTCACCGGAGGGACTCGCGCTGTTCGACGCGGCGCTCTCCGTGGACGGCGAGTCCGTGCTGGTGCCCGCGCGACTGAACCTCACCGCCCCGCGCGGCCGGCCGGGCTCCCCGCTGCTGCGCGGCCTGACCGGCACGTCCGCCACCCCGGGCGCACCGACGGGCCCGGGCAACACCGACGGACCGCTCGCCGAGCAGCTGGCGTCGCTGGAGCCGGCCGATGCCGAGGCGGCGCTGCTGGACGCCGTGCGGGACCAGACCGCGACGGTCCTCGGCCACGCCGACGCCGCGCGGATCGCCCCCGCCGTGGCCTTCAGGGAGCTGGGCATCGACTCGCTCACGGCCCTGGAACTGCGCAACCGACTGGCCGCGGTGACCGGCCTGAAGCTGCCCGCCACGCTCGTGTTCGACCACCCCAGCCCCCACGTCCTCGCCCGGTTCCTCACCGAGCGGATCGCGCCTGCCGCCGCCGGCCAGCGCTCCCCGGCCGAACAACTCGCCGACGAGATCGAGCAGCTCGGCACCCGGCTCCAGGACGCCTTCCTCGGCCTCGCGGCCCAGGAGCGCACCACCATCTCCACGCTCCTCGGCGACCTTCAGGGGCGCGTCCGTTCGATGGCGGGCGCCGGAGCGGCGGCCGGCATCGCCGACCAGATCACCTCGGCCTCGGCGGGAGAGCTTCTCGCGCTGCTGGACAAGGAACTCGGCTAGGGAGAGCCATGACGAACGACAACAACGCCGACGTTCTCGACTACCTGAAGCGGACGTCGATCGAACTGATCGAGACCCGCAGGCGCCTCCAGGAGCTGACCGACGCCGCCGCCGAGCCCATCGCGGTAGTGGGCGTCGCCTGCCGCTTCCCCGGCGGGGCCGCGTCCCCCGAGGAACTGTGGGAGCTGGTGCGCTCGGGCACCGACGCCGTGTCGGACTTCCCGCGGGACCGCCACTGGGACGTCGAGAACCTGTACGACCCCGACCCCTCCCGCCCCAACAGCTGCTCCGCCCGCGCGGGCGGATTCCTGTACGACGCGGGCGACTTCGACGCCGAGTTCTTCGGGATCAGCCCGCGCGAGGCGCTGGCCGCCGACCCGCAGCACCGGCTGCTCCTGGAGACCTCCTGGGAGTCCCTCGAACGCGCCGGCATCGACCCGCACTCCCTGCACGGCAGCGACACCGGCGTCTTCGCGGGCCTGGCCTACTTCGGGTACGGCAACCACTTCGCCACCCCGGAGGCCATCGCGGGCTACGCGCAGACCGGTTCCCTGCTGAGCGTGGCGTCCGGGCGCGTGTCGTACGCCCTCGGCCTCCAGGGCCCGGCGGTGTCGACCGAGACCGCGTGCTCGTCGTCGCTGGTGGCGGTGCACCAGGCGGTGCAGTCGCTGCGGCTGGGCGAGTGCGGCCTCGCCCTGGCCGGCGGGGTCACCGTCATGGGGACCACGCAGGTGCTGCGCGAGATGACCCGGCAGCGGGGCCTGGCGGCCGACGGCCGGTGCAAGGCCTTCGCGGACGCGGCGGACGGCGCCGGCTTCTCCGAGGGTGTCGGCATGCTGGTCCTGGAGCGGCTCTCCGACGCCCGGCGAGGCGGGCGCCGCGTCTGGGCGGTGATCCGGGGCTCGGCGATCAACCAGGACGGCGCGTCCAACGGGCTCACCGCCCCCAACGGCCCCGCGCAGCAGCGGGTGATCCGGGCGGCCCTCGCCAACGCCCGCCTCCAGGCGTCCGACGTGGACGTCGTCGAGGCGCACGGGACCGGCACCACACTGGGCGACCCGATCGAGGCGCAGGCGCTGCTGGCCACCTACGGGCAGGAGCGGGACCCCGGCAACCCCCTGTGGCTGGGATCGCTGAAGTCGAACATCGGCCACGCGCAGGCGGCGGCCGGCGTCGGCGGCGTCATCAAGATGATCATGGCGATGCGGCACGGCACCATGCCCCGCACCCTGCACGTCGACCGCCCCTCCACGCACGTCGACTGGTCGGCCGGAGCCGTCGAACTGCTCACCGAGGCCCGGGACTGGCCGAGCGCCCCGGACCGGCCCCGCCGCGCCGGCGTGTCCGCGTTCGGCGTCAGCGGCACCAACGCGCACGTCCTGCTCGAAGAGGCCCCCCAGCAGGAGGCGGAGCCCGGCACGGCCACCGGGCAGCTGCCCGGCGCCCTGGTGCCGTGGGCGCTCTCCGCCCGTTCGGCACAAGCCCTGCGGGCCCAGGCGGAGCGGCTGCGCGACCTCGCCGCCGCCGACCCCGGCCTCGACCTCGCCGACGCCGGCTGGTCCCTGGTGACCGGCCGGGCCCGGCTGGAACACCGCGCCGTGGTCATCGGGCACGACCGGGACGAACTGCTCGGCGGCCTCGCCGCACTGGCCGAGGACGCCGAGTCCCCGGCGGTGGTGCGCGGCGTCGCCGCCGAACACGGCGGAACCGTCTTCATGTTCCCCGGCCAGGGCGCGCGATGGGCCGGCGCGGCGGGACCGCTGTACGCGGCCTTCCCCGTCTTCGCCGAGGCCCTCGACGAGGTGTGCGCGCACTTCGACGCCCACCTCCCCTTCGCCCTCAAGCCCCTGCTGCTCGCCGACGAACCCGCCGACCCCGAGCGGACGGACATCGCCCAGCCCGCGCTGTTCGCCCTCCAGACCGCCCTCTACCGGCTGCTCACCCGGTACGTGTCCCCGCCGGACCACCTGATCGGCCACTCGGTGGGCGAGATCGCCGCCGCGCACGTCTGCGGGGCGCTCGACCTGGCCACCGCGACCCGCCTCGTCGCCGCCCGCGGCCGGACCATGCAGACCGTCACCGAGCAAGGCGCCATGCTGGCCGCCCGCGTCACCGAGACCGAGGCGGCCACCCTGCTCGGTGCCTACGACCGCGTGGGCGTCGCCGCCGTCAACGGCCCCGAGTCGGTGGTGTTCTCGGGCCTGCGGGAGCAGGTCCACGCCCTGCGCGACCGGATCCTGGCCGACGGCGGTTCGGCGAAGCTGCTGCCGGTCGGCCACGCCTTCCACTCCCCGCTGATGGAGCCGGTCCTGGCCGACTTCGCGGCCGCCCTCGGCGACCTCCCGGCGGGCGAGCAGACGATCCCCGTCGTCTCCACCCTGCTGGGCCGCGAGGCCACCCCCGCCGAGCTGTCCTCGGCCGGGCACTGGACCCGCCACGTCCGCGAACCCGTCCGCTTCCACGCCGCGGTGGAGCACGCCCGCGCGGCGGGCGCCGACGTCCTCGTCGAGGTGGGCCCCGGAGCGACCCTCGCCGGCCTCACCAAGGACGCCTTCGCCGGCGCGGGCGTCGACGACGCCCTCGTCGTCCCGGTGCACCGGCCCGGACGCGACGCCGCCCGGACGCTGGCCGGCGCACTGGCCGCCCTGCACGTGCGGGGCGTCCCGGTGGACTGGGCCGCGCTCTTCGGCACCCGGCGGCCGGTGGACCTGCCGACGTACGCCTTCCAGCGGCAGCGGTACTGGCTGGACCTCCAGGCCGGCCTGCGCACGGCGGACGTGGCCGCGGCCGGCCTCTCCGCGCCGGACCACCCGCTGCTGGGTGCCGTGGTGGACCACCCCGGCACCGACGAGGTCGTCCTCACCGGGCTGTGGTCCCTCGCGGCCCACGACTGGCTGGCCGGCCACACCGTGTTCGGCGCGGTCGTCGTACCGGCGACCGCCTACCTGGACCTGGCCCTGTCGGCGGGCGCCCACGTCGGGTGCGCCGCGCTGGAGGAACTCACCCTGGAGGTCCCGCTGATCGTCCCCGAGACGGGCGACGTGCGGGTACGGGTCGTCGTCGGCGCGGCGGACGAGACGGGACGCCGCTCCCTGGAGGTCTACTCGCGCCCCGCAGAGGACGCCCGGACCGTCGGCGGCTGGACCCGCCACGCCCACGGCGACCTGGCACCGGGCACCCCGGCCGCGTCCCCGCAGAACGGCGCCGCCGCCCGGCCGCTCGCCGTCTGGCCACCGGCCGGCGCGACCAGGCTCCCCCTCGACGGCCTGTACGACTCCTTCGCCGACGCCGGGTTCGACTACGGCCCCGCCTTCCGCGGACTGCGGGAGGTGTGGCGGGACGGCGACGACCTCTACGCCCTCGCCACCCTGCCGGACGGCGCCGGGACGGGCGCCTTCACCCTGCATCCGGCGCTGATGGACACCGTGCTGCACGCTTCGGTGGCCGGCGGCGTCATCGAGGTGACGGGCGACCAGGGCCGGATGCCCTTCGCGTGGGCCGGCGCATGCCTGACCGGCGCGTGCGGCCCGACCGTACGGGTCCGGCTCGCCCCCGCCGGCCACGACGCGGTGTCCCTGACGGTCGCCGACGAGGAAGGCCGCGAGATCGCCTCCGTGGCCTCCCTGACGTTCCGGCCGGCCGACGCCGGACAGGTCCGCGCGGCGCTCCGCGGCCAGGAGCCGCCGCTGTACGAGGTCCGGTGGCAACCGGCCGCACGGGACGGGGCCGCCACCGACGCCACCGCGACGTGGGGCGTCCTCGGCACCCGCACCGGCCTGGCCGCCGGGCTGCTGCGCACGGGCGGCGAACGGGCCGTCGGCTACGCCTCCCTCGACGACATCCGTCCGGGCAGCGCCCCCGCTCTCCTCTTCCTGTGCCCGGACGGCGACTCGCCCGGCGACGGCACCGATCCGCTCACCGCCGTGCGCACCGCCGACCAGCACGTCCTCCAGCAGGTCCAGGGCTTCCTCGCCGAGGAGGCGACGGCCGGGTCCACGCTGGTGGTGCTCACCCGCCTGGCCGTGGACACCGGTGCGGGGGAGCACGTCGAGAGCCTCCCCGGCGCGTCCGTGTGGGGCCTGGTCCGCTCCGCCCAGACCGAACACCCCGGCAGGTTCCGGCTGGTGGACGTCGACGACGCCGACACCTCCTGGGCCGCCCTCCCGGACGCGCTCGCCCTCGGCGAGGAGCAACTGGCGCTGCGCGGCGGCACGGCCCTGGTCCCCCGGCTCGCCCCGGCCACGGCCGACGACCGGCGGCTGCCGGCGGTGCCGGACGGCGCGTACCGGCTGGGCATCCCCGACAAGGGCACACTGGAGAACCTGACCTGGGTGCCGTGCCCCGAGGCCGAGGCGCCCCTCGTGAGCGGGCAGGTCCGCATCGCCGTCCAGGCGGCCGGCCTCAACTTCCGCGACGTCACCATCGCCCTCGGCCTGGTGGACCGCACCGCCATCGACTCCGGCATCGGCAGCGAGGGCTCCGGCGTCGTCCTCGAAGTGGCGGACGACGTCACCGGCTTCGCGCCGGGCGACCGGGTGACCGGCATCTTCACCGGTGCCTTCGGCCGCGTGGCCGTCGCCGACCACCGCCTGCTCACGGCCGTCCCCGACGGCTGGAGCCACGCCGAGGCGGCGTCCATGCCGAGCACCTTCCTCACCGCCTACTACGCCCTCTTCCACGTCACCAGGCTCCGCGAGGGACAGCGCATCCTCATCCACGCCGCGGCCGGCGGCGTCGGCATGGCCGCCGTACAGCTCGCCCGGCACGTCGGCGCCGAGATCTACGCGACCGCGAGCCCCGCCAAGTGGCCCGTCCTGCGCGGCCTCGGAATCGACGACGCGCACCTGGCGTCCTCCCGCGACCTGGAGTTCGCCGAGAAGTTCCTGGCGGCCACGGACGGGCGGGGCGTGGACGTCGTCCTGAACTCCCTCGCACACGCGCATGTCGACGCCTCGCTGACCCTGCTCCCCGAGGGCGGCCACTTCATCGAGATGGGCAAGACCGACATCCGCGACGCCCGGCGGGTGGCCGCCGACCACCCCGGCGTGGCGTACGACGCCTTCGACCTGTACGCGGCCGGCCCCGACGCCATCCACGCCATGTTCCGCGACGTCATGGCACTGTTCGCCGACGGCCGGGTGCGCTTGACGCCGGTGTCCGTCCGCGACGTCCGCGACGCGCGCGCCACCTTCCGCGAGATGAGCCAGGGCCGCCACGTCGGCAAACTCGTCCTCGACGTCGGCGGCCGCTTCGGCGGCGGCACCGTCCTGGTCACCGGCGGCACCGGGGGAGTGGGTTCCCTCGTCGCACGCCACCTGGTGACCGCGCACGGGGTGCGCTCCCTGGTGCTGGCGAGCCGCCGGGGAGCGGCCGCCGACGGCGCCGCGGATCTGGTCGCGGAGCTGCGGGAGGCCGGCGCCGAGGTCCGCGCCGTGGCCTGCGACGTCACCGACCCCGCTGCCGTCGCCGACCTGCTCGCCGGCCTGCCTCCGCGCCACCCGCTGACGGCGGTCGTGCACGCGGCGGGCACGCTGGCGGACGGCACCGTCGAGTCGCTGACCGCCGAAGGCGTCGAGCACGTGCTCCACGCCAAGGCGGGCGGCGCGCTCACCCTGCACGCACTGACGCAGGACCGCCCGCTGACGGCGTTCGTGCAGTTCTCCGCCCTCGCGGGCACGCTCGGCACCGCCGGGCAGGCGAACTACGCCGCCGCCAACGCCCTCCTGGACGCACTGGCCGTACGGCGCCGGGCGTCCGGCCTGCCAGGTACCTCGCTGTGCTGGGGCTGGTGGGAGCAGAGCAGCGGCATGACCGGGGACCTGGACGAGGCCGACCTCGCCCGGCTGCGGCGGATGGGCATCGCCGCGATGCCGACCCCCGAGGCCCTGGCCCTCTTCGACGCGGCGTGCGCGAGCGGCAAGGCGGTCCTCGTCCCGGCCCGGCTGGACATCACCGCGCCGCGCGGCGGCAAGGGCGCCGGACTGTCGCCCCTCCTGCGTGACCTCGCCGACGTCCGCCGCCCCGGCCGGGAGCGGCCCGGGAACACCGGCGACCACGGCACGCGCGGCCTGTCCGCCCTGCTGGCCGGTGTGCCGGACGACGAGGTGGAGACGGCCGCCCTGGACTGGCTCCGCGACCAGGTGGCCCTCGTGATCGGGCACTCCTCCGGCGAATCCGTCGACGCGGAACAGGCGTTCACCCAGCTCGGCTTCGACTCGCTCACCTCCGTCGAGCTGTGCAACCGCCTCGCGGCCCGGACCGGACTGCGCCTGCCGACCACCCTCGTCTTCAGCTACCCGACCCCCCGCGAGCTGAGCGAACACCTCGTCGGCCTGCTCCGCCCCGCCCCCGACCCCGCCCCGGCGCCCGACTCCGACCCCGGCCCGTACACCGGCACGGACCTCGCGGCGGACGTACTGACCGAGGCGGACCAACTGTCCGACCTGGACCTGGAAGCACTGGTCGACCTGGCCTTGGACGAGAAGAGGTAAGTGACATGACCAACGCCGCGGAAGGCACGGCGGACGGCGCGGACCGGGTCCAGCGGGCACTGCGCACCCTGCTGGAGGAACGCGACCGCCTGAGGCGGGAGAACGACGCCCTGAAGGCCGGCCGCACGGAGCCCGTCGCCGTCGTGGCCATGGCCTGCCGCTACCCGGGCGGCGTGTCCTCGCCGGAGGACCTGTGGGACGTCGTGCGCGACGGCCTGGACGTCGTGGGCGACTTCCCCGCCGACCGCGGCTGGCGCGACGTGTACGACCCGGACCCCGACGCGGTCGGCGGCTCGTACACCCGCCAGGGCGGATTCCTGCGGGACGTCGCCGACTTCGACGCCGACTTCTTCAACATCAGCCCGCGCGAGGCGCTCGCCGTCGACCCGCACCACCGGCTGCTCCTGGAGACGTCGTGGGAGGTCTTCGAACGGGCCGGCATCGTCCCCGCCGACGTACGCGGCAGCGACGTCGGCGTCTTCTCCGGGGTCAGCTCCTCCGAGTACGGATGGCGCTTCCTGGAGGGCGGCCAGAAGGAGTTGGAGGGCCACCTGCTCTACGGCAGCGCCCTGAGCGTCGCCTCCGGCCGGGTGGCCTACGAACTGGGGCTGACCGGACCGGCCGTGTCCGTGGACACCGCCTGCTCCTCGTCCCTGGTGGCCCTGCACATGGCGGTCCAGTCGCTGCGCTCGGGGGAGTGCTCGCTCGCACTGGCCGGCGGGGCGCTCGTGATGGCGACACCCGCGATGTTCGTGGAGTTCTCCCGGCAGGGCGCCCTGTCACCCGGCGGCCGCTGCAAGGCGTTCGCGGACGGCGCCGACGGGACGGGCTGGGCCGAGGGCGTGGGCGTACTGCTGCTGGAGCGCCTCTCCGACGCCCGGCGCAACGGGCACCCGGTGCTCGCCGTCGTGCGCGGCAGCGCCGTCAACCAGGACGGCGCCAGCAACGGGCTGACCGCCCCCAACGGCCGCGCCCAGGAGAAGGTGATCCGGCGCGCCCTGGAGAACGCCTCGGTCGAACCGGGCGAGGTGGACCTGGTCGAGGCCCACGGCACCGGCACGACCCTGGGCGACCCCATCGAGGCGGAGGCGCTGCTGGCGGCCTACGGCCGGCACCGGCCCGCCGGCCGGCCACTGTGGCTGGGCTCCCTGAAGTCGAACATGGGGCACGCCCAGGCCGCCGCGGGCGTCGGCGGGGTCATCAAGACCGTGATGGCCATGCGGCACGGGTACATGCCCCCGACCCTCCACGTCGACGCCCCCACCCGGCACGTCGACTGGTCCTCCGGCACCGTCGAACTGCTGGCCGAGGGCCGCGAATGGGCCCGCGGGGACCGGCCGCGCCGGGCCGGCGTCTCGTCCTTCGGCGTCAGCGGCACCAACGCGCACGTGATCCTGGAGGAAGCCCCTCCCGAGGAGCAGGCCGACGAACACGCCCCGGAGGCCAGTGCCACCGGCGGCCTGGTGCCCTGGGTGCTGTCCGGCAGGAGCGCCAAGGCCCTGCGCGGACAGGCGGGCCGACTGCGCGACCTCCTCGCCGCGGGCACCGACGCGGACGACGCCGCCGTCGGCTGGTCCCTGGCGTCGTCCCGCACCCGCTTCGAGCACCGCGCGGTGGTGCTGGGGCGCGGCCGCGACGAGCTGATGGACGCCCTGACCGCGCTGCGCGACGACACCGAGTCCCCGGCGGTGGTGCGCGGCGGCGCGGGCAGACTCGGCGGCGTCGCCTTCGTCTTCCCCGGCCAGGGCGCCCAGTGGGCCGGCATGGGCCGGCAGCTCTACGACACCTTCCCCGTCTTCGCGCGGACCCTCGACGCCTGCGCGGACGCCCTCGCCGAATGGGTCGACTGGCCGCTCCTCGACGTCATCCGCCAGACACCAGGGGCGCCCGGCCTGGACCGGGTGGACGTCGTCCAGCCGGCGCTGTTCGCGGTGATGGTCTCCACCGCCGCCCTGTGGCGGTCCTGGGGCGTCGAACCGGGCGCGGTGATCGGCCACAGCCAGGGCGAGATCGCCGCCGCCTGCGTCGGCGGCGCCCTGTCGCTGCGCGACGCGGCCCGGGTGGTGGCGCTGCGCAGCAAGGCCCTGGTGGACCTCAAGGGCCACGGCGGGATGGCCTCCGTCGCGGAGTCCGCGGACGTCGTCGCCGAGCGGCTGGTCCCGTGGGCGGACCGGGCGGGCGTCGCCGTCGTCAACGGACCCCGCTCCGTCGTGGTGTCCGGCGAACCGGACGCGCTGGACGAGTTCGTCGAGAAGATGAGAGCCGACGGCATCCAGGCCCGCCGCATACCCGTCGACTACGCCTCCCACTCGCCGCAGGTCGCCCGGGTCCGCGAACGGGTGACCGGCGCCCTGGCCGGCGTGAGCCCGCGCACCTCGCGACTGCCCTTCTACTCGACCCTCCACGGCGCGGTCGTCGACACCGCGGGACTCGACGCCGAGTACTGGTACGACAACCTCCGCGAGAAGGTCCTCTTCGAGACCTCCGTGCGGCGGCTGGCCGACGACGGCTTCCGGGTGTTCGTCGAGATGAGCCCGCACCCGGTGCTGACCGTCCCGGTGCAGGAGACCGTCGAGGACCTGGACGACACGCTGGTGCTGTCGTCCTCGCGGCGGGACGGCGACGAGGTGCGGTCCCTGCTCGGCTCGCTGGCCCAGCTCCACGTCCGGGGCGGGCCGGTGGACTGGGGCGCCGTGTTCGCCACGCGCCGGCGCGTGGACCTGCCGACGTACGCGTTCCAGCGGCAGCGCTACTGGCTCAGCTCCTCGCCCACCGCGGCGGCCACGGCCGAACTGCCCGCGCCCGCGCCCGACGCGGACGACGACCGGGCCGTCCCCCTGCCGGAGCGGCTCGCGGCCCTCACCGGCGACGACGCGCGCGAACTCGTCCTGGAACACGTGCGGCAGAAGGTCGCCGTCGTGCTCGGACACCCCACCGCCGAAGCCGTCGACCCCGACCAGGAGTTCAAGGAGCTGGGCTTCGACTCGCTGCTGTCGGCGGAGCTGAGCAAACGCCTGACCGCGTCGACCGGACTGAAGCTGAGGGCGAACCTGGTGCTGCGCCACCCGTCACCGCGGCGGATCGCCGGACACATCGTGTCCTCGCTCGCGGCGTAGGACCGTCCCGCCGGCGGGACACCGCAAGGGCCCCGCGCCCCCTGTCCCGCCGGCACCGAGAGGTCTCCAACGCCCGGTCCGTTTCCCGGAAGGTGGAGGTGATCCGCGAATGCCCGGCAACCGGGTCTGTTCTCTGAGGGGTTGATCAGTGTGCCTTCGTTCGGAGCGTCATCCGCGCATACAGGCATGTGGCGAGCGCAGGAGATGGCGCCCGACACGCCGAACCACGCGCTGACCATGTGGGACGTGGACGGCGAACTCGACGCCGCCGTCATGGAATCCGCCTTCCTGCACGTGATGGGCGAGGCGGAGGTACTGCGCGTCAACTTCGTCGACGACGGCGCCGGACTGCGCCTCGTACCCCGGGAACCGGGCGACTGGCGGCCCTTCCTGCTGGATCTCAGCGCCGAGGCCGACCCCGAAGCGGCGGCCCGCGAAGCCCTCGCCGACCTGGTGCGGCAGCCGTTCGACCTGGCGCACGACCTGCTGCTGCGGCTGGGCGTGGTCAGGCTCGCCCAGAACCGCTCCCTGCTCGTCATCGCCTACCACCACCTGGTCTCCGACGGGTTCGGCGCGGGCGGCCTGCTCTCGCGGCGCCTCGCCGAGGTCTACACGGCCCTGCTGCGGGGCGAGCCGGTGCCCGAGCTGCCGCACCCCTGGGACGTCGCGTCCTTCGCGGGCGAGGCCGTCGACTACCTCGCCTCCCAGCGGTTCGCCGAGGACACGGAGTTCTGGCGCGACTACCTCAAGGACGCGCCCCCGCCCGCCCGGGTCCCGCGCGTCGCCCTCTCCGAGGCGCGGCGCGCCGCGCTCTCGCAGCCGCTGAGCGGCGTCGACCGCTGGGCGGAGGTGGCCGGGAGCATCGGCATGGTGAGCCGGACCCTGACCGTCCCGCGCGCCGAGGCCGACGCCTGGACCGAGACCGCGCGCTCCCTGGGCGTGTGGATGTCGCAGATGCTGACCGCGGCGGCGGCGGTGTACTTCCGCCACCGCTGCGACCGTCCGGAGTTCCTCCTGTCCCTGGCCGTCGGCAACCGCGTCGGGGTGGCGAGCAGAACCCCCGGCCTGGCCGTGAACGTGGTGCCGGTACGGGCCAGGGTCCCGCTGGGCGCCGGCTTCGCCGAGATCGCCGACTCACTCGTCGACGAGACGTACGAGATCTTCGACCACAGCGCCTGCCACTACTCCGACATCCAGCGGGCGAGCGGCACCGCCCTGAGCGACCGCGGCAGCTTCGGCGCGGTCGTCAACGTCGTCGAGTTCGCGGAGCAGCTCCACTTCGGCGACAGCCCGGCCCGCTACTTCGGCGCCACCACCGGCACGTTCGAGGAACTGTCCATCGGCGTCTACACCGACGGCAGCCCCGACAGCGACCTGTACATCCGCCTCGACGCCCCCGCCGGCCTGTACGACCGGGCGGAGCTGCGCTTCATCGGCGAGGAGCTGATCTCCCACATCCGTGCCGTGCTCGCCGCGGGCGACCGGCCGGTCGGAACGCTGGACGTGCTGAGCGGCGCCGAACGGGACCTGATCCCCCTCGCGCCGGACCCCGCCGACCCGCCGCTGCCGGGACTGACGGTCCCGGAGCTGTTCGCCCGCCAGGCCGAACGCACCCCCGACGCCGTCGCATTGAGCGCCGGCGACACCTCGGTCTCCTACCGCGAGCTGGACGAACGGTCCGCCCGGCTGGCCACCGCGCTCCGCCTGCGGGACATCGGCCCCGAGACGGTCGTCGCCGTGGCGCTGCCCCGGTCGGTGGACCTGGCCTTGGCACTGCTCGCGGTGGCCAGGGCCGGTGGCGCCGTCCTGCCCCTGGACCCGGCGTCCCCCGTACCGCCCGACGGCTTCCCGGCGCACGTCCTGCTCACCAGCAGCGGCACCGGCGACGGCAGCGGCGCTGCGGGCCCGCGCCCGGACGGCCCCGCCCTGCCCGTCCTGCTCCTCGACGACCTGCGCGCGGACCCCGCCGACGACGGCGCCACCGGGCCCGGAACCGCCGTACCGCCGCACCCGGACAGCCTGCTGGCCGTGCTCCACGGCACCGGACCGGACGGTGCCGCCAGACCGGTGGCCGTGACGCACCGGAACGCGGAACGGTTCGTCCTGGACCGCCGGTGCCGGGAGGCCGGCCGCGGCACCGTGCTCTGGCACGCGCCGCTCACCTCCGACGCGCTCGCCCTGGAACTGTGGACGCCCCTGCTGGGCGGCGGCCGGGTCGTCGTCGCCCCCGAAGGCGAGTTGGACCCCGACGCGCTTGCTGGACTGCGGGCGGCCCACGGCATCACCACGCTCCGGCTCCCCACGGCCCGGTTGGCGGCGATCGCGGGCGCGGACCCGGAGCGGCTCGCCGGACTGCGCGAGGTGTGGACCGGCGGCGACCCGGTGCCCCCGGCCGTCCTGCGCCGGGTCCGCGAGGCCTGCCCCGGGCTGACGGTCGTCACCGGGTACGGCCCGGCGGAGACGACCGCCCTCGCCGCCCGCCACCATCTGCCCGCTGGCGGGCCCGGCCCCCGGACGGCCACCGCCGGGCACGCCGCCGGCCACACCGCCCTCTACGTCCTCGGCCCCGGCCTGGCACCGGTCCCCGTCGACGTCGCCGGCGAACTCTACGTGGCGGGACCGGGGGTGGCCCGCGGCTACCCCGGGCGGCCGGCGGCGACCGCGGAACGCTTCGTGCCCTGCCCGTTCGGCCCGCCCGGCGCCGTGATGTACCGGACCGGGGACCGCGTACGGTGGACCGCCGACGGCGTCCTCGCCCACATCGGGGGCGCCGGCCAGCAGGCCGACCTCCGGGGCGTCCGCGTCGAACCGGCCGAGGCCGAGGAGGCGCTGTCCGAGCACACCGCGCTGGCGCACGCCGTCGTGACCGTCGACGAGGACGACTCCGGAACCCGGCGCCTGCTCGCCTACGTCGTCCCGGTCACCGGCCGGACCGTCTCCGCCGACGAACTGCGCGGCTTCGCCTCGGGCCGGCTGCCGGAGTCGGCGGTACCGTCGGTTTTCACCGTGCTGGACCGCCTGCCGGTGACGGCCGCGGGCCGCGTCGACCGGGCCGCGCTGCCGAGGCCGGTGTCCGAGCAGGACACGTACCGGGCGCCGCGCAACGAGACCGAAAGGACCCTGGCCAAGGCCTTCGCCGAGGTGCTGGAACTCGACCGGGTCGGCATCGACGAGGACTTCTTCGACCTCGGCGGCAACTCGCTCCGGGCGATCAGACTGGTCGGCCTGATCCGCGCCGAACTGGACCAGGAGGTGTCCATCCGCAAGCTGTTCGCGACCCGCACCGTCCTCGGCCTGTCGGACATGCTGAAGGACGCCGGCCGCTCCCGCAGGCCGACGCTGCGCAGGCGGACCAGGGAGGGCGCGGTGCTGTGAGCACCGCGGCATGACACAGGGGCGGTACGGACCAGGTCCGTACCGCCCCTGGCGGTCGCCGGGCGTCGCCGGTTCAGGCGGCGGCGCTTTCGGTGAGAAGCCCCTCGGTGAGCACCGCGGCGGTCTCGTCGACCTGGTCGAAGAGGTAGAAGTGACCGCCGGGAAACACCTTCACGGCGAAGTCCCCGCGGGTGTGCGACGCCCAGGTCCCGGCCTGCTCGACGGTCACCATCGGGTCGCCGTCCCCGACCAGCACGGTCACCGGAGCGGCGAGCGGTTCGCCCCCGCGCCAGCCGTACGAGCCGAGCGCCCGGTAGTCGGCCCGCAGCGCCGGCAGCGCCATCTCCATGATGTCCGGGTCGTCGAGCATGGACTGGTCGGTGCCGCCCAGTCGGCGCACCTCGGCGAGCACGGCGTCGTCGTCGTACCGCGCGAAGCCCGCCGTGCTGTGCGCGTCGGGCGCGCCCCGCCCGGACAGGAACAGCCGCCGCGGTGCGGGCAGCGGCCCGCGGGCGAGCAGCCGGGCCGTCTCGAACGCGACGAGCGAGCCCATGCTGTGGCCGAACAGGGCGTACGGCCGCCCGGGTTCCTCGGCCAGCACCGGCGCCAGCTCCTCGGCCACCGCCCCGGCGAGCCGGGTCAGATCCGTGAAGGGCGCCTCCGAGTACCGGTCCTGACGTCCCGGGTACTGCACGCACACCGTGTCGAGGCCGGGGGACAACGCCAGGGCCAGGGGCCGGTACGCCGTCGCCGAACCCCCCGCGTGCGGGAAGCACACGAGCCTAGGCCCGTTCCCCGGGGTGGTGTAGCGCCGGAACCACGTGCTGTTCACAGTCGGTGTATCCCTTCGTCCGTACCGGCCGGCGCGCAGGGGAACGGCCCGCCGGTGCCCTCGGGGGACGTGGGGCACCGACGGGCGGTCCATCGCCCCGCGGGGGCTCACGCCCGTCCGTCACCGGAGCTCACACCGACGACAGTGCCGCTCCGGCCTCGACGCGGGGTCGCGTGAGGCTGGAGCGGCACGGTGGGACGAGCCCTCGCCGGCGTGCGCGGTGTCAGTGCACGAGGTCGCGCTCGGGCTCCGCCGAACCGCGCGGCGTACGCGGCCCGGTGGACCGCAGCCGCCGCTGGAGCCGCTCGCCCTCGACGTCCACGTTCGGCAGCAGCCGGTCCAGCCATCGCGGCAGCCACCAGGCGGCGTCACCGAGCAGCGAGTGCACGGCGGGCACGATCACCATCCGGACCACGAACGCGTCGAACAGGACGGCCGCGGCGAGACCGAAGCCCATCATCGCGACCAGGTCGTCGGTCTCGAAGACGAAGCCCGAGAAGACGCTGATCATGATGATCGCGGCGGCCGCGACCACCCGGCCGCTGTGCCGGAAGCCCGAGACGACGGCGTCCTTCGCCGAGGCGCCGTGGACGTACGCCTCCCGCATCCGGGTCACCAGGAAGACCTCGTAGTCCATGGCGAGGCCGAAGACCACGCCGATCATGAAGATCGGCAGCGTCGTCATGATCGGGCCGGTCTGCTCGACCCCGAAGAAACCGGAGGCCCAGCCCAGCTGGAACACCGCCACCAGCGCGCCGAGCGCCGCGCTCACCGAGAGCAGGAAGCCGAGCGCCGCCTTCAGCGGCACGAGGACCGAGCGGAACACCAGGAGCAGCAGCAGGAAGGCGAGGCCGACCACGAGGCCCAGGTACGGCAGCAGCGCGTCCGACAGCGTCTCGGAGAAGTCGATGAACATCGCGCTCTGGCCGGTCACCAGGATCTCCGTGGCGCCCGCGGAGCCCGCCAGTGCGGACGCCCGCGCGCGGATGTCCTTGACCAGGTCCTCGGTCTCGGTCTCGGTCGGCCCGCTCTTCGGCACGATGCTGAAGATGGCGGTGTCGCCCGCCTTGTTGGCGGTCGCCGGGGACACCGAGGCGACGTTTTCGTCCTTGCTCAGCACCTTGCCGATCCGGTCGCCGGCGGCGGCCGCGTCGTCGCCCTCGACGGTCACCGTGAGCGGGCCGTTGAAGCCGGCGCCGAAGGAGTCGGACAGCAGGTCGTACGCCTTGCGCTGGGTGGTGTCGGTCGCCATCGTGCCCTCGCCGGGCAGGCCGAGTTCCAGCTTGGTGGCGGGCAGGGCGATCGCGCCGAGGCCGACCACCGCGAGCAGCAGCACACCGAGCGGGCGGCGCACCACGAAGGAAGCCCAGCGCGTGGACAGGATCGGCTTGGTCCGCGCGGCCAGCTTCGCGGCCTTCTTCTCGGACTTGCGCAGCTTGCGCGCGGACAGCGGCTTTTTGGTCCGCACCAGGCGCCGGTCGGCGACCCGCAGCACCCGGCGCGGCGCGAAGCCGAGCAGGGCGGGCACGAAGGTGACCGCGATCAGCACGGCGACGGCGACCGTGCCGGCCGCGGCGAGCGCCATCTTGGTCAGGATCGGGATGTTGACGACCGCGAGGCCGCCCAGCGCGATGATGACGGTGAGCCCGGCGAAGACGACGGCCGACCCGGCGGTGCCGGCGGCGATGCCCGCCGCCTCCTCCGCGGTGCGGCCCTCGGCGACCTCGGAACGGTAGCGGGAGACGATGAACAGCGCGTAGTCGATGCCGACCGCGAGGCCGATCATCATCGCCAGCGTCGACGTCGTGGCGGACAGCCCGAGGGTGGCGCCCAGCGCGGTGATGCCGGACACGCCGACTCCCACGCCGATCAGGGCGGTGAGCAGTGGCATGCCGGCCGCGATCACCGAGCCGAAGGTGAGCAGCAGGACGATGGCCGAGATCAGCACGCCGATCTGCTCGCCGGTGCCGGACACGGTCTGCTCGATCGGGACGGCGTCACCGCCGGCCTCGACGGTCAGTCCGCCGTCGCGGGCCCGGTCGGTGGCCGCGGCGAGCGCGTCGTGCGCCTCGTCGGTGAGGTCGGGCGCGGTGACCTCGTACGTCACCACCGCGTACGCGGTCCGGCCGTCCTTGCTGACGGTGCCGGCGGTGAACGGGTCGGCGACGCCCGCCACCTGGGGTGCCTTGCCGAGTTCGCCCAGGAGCTTCTCGATCGCCGGCTTCTCGCCGTCGATCTTCTTGCCCTCGGGCGCGCGGATCACCACACGGGCGGTGGCCCCGTCGGCGCCCGCGTCGGGGAACTTCTCCTCGAGCAGGTCGAACGCCTTCTGCGACTCGGTGCCCGGCATCGAGAACTGCTCGTTCGGCGGTGTGGGGGCGGAGGATGCGGCGGCACCGACGCCGACGACGATCAGCACCCACAACAGGGTCACGAGGCCGCGCCGCCGGAAGGCGAAGCGGCCGAGCTTGTACAGGAAGGTAGCCACGGGTAACCGCACTTCCGTCGGGTGGGGGGCAGAGGGACCGATGTGTCCGACCGCCCCGGCTGAACACGGGACGGTGGCTCCGACACGCCCACACGTTGACCCAGCGCGCCGCCACGGCACAGGATCCTGCGGCCGGAGCCCAGCGATCCTCTAGCGGACGCCGAGCGGACCGGCCACTTCCCGCCAAGGGCAGCCACGCCACGGGTTAAATCCAAGGCTAAAAGGATCCCGTAATCGGAGGTTAACGAGTGGTACGGTGGCCGCCGGAGGTGAACCGGCCCCATGCCGACGGAAGAAGAGCTGTTCGCAGCCGTTGACACCCTGCTCGCGGGCGAGCCGCACATGCCCGACCCCGCCGAACGGGCCCGGCTGCGCGAAGCGGCCGGGATCACCCAGGCCAGGCTCGCACAGGTACTCCAGACCACCACGCAGACGGTGAAGAACTGGGAGTCCGGCAGAGCCGAGCCCCGCCCCCCGCGCCGGCAGGCATACCAGCGCCTCCTCGACGGCTGGTCGCAGCAGTTCGCGCCCGCCACCGCCCCGGACGGCGCCGCCCCCGGCACACCGGCCACCACCGACCCCGCACCGGCTCCGGCGGCACCTCCGCCACCCACCGCACCGGCTCCGGCGGCACCTCCGCCACCCACCGCACCGGCTCCGTCGGCGCCTCCGCCACCCACCGCACCCGCGCCCCCGGCACGGACCGGCACCCCACCGGCCATCTCGCCGCCCCGCGCCCCGGAGGCCGGGAAGCCGGCCGAGCGCCCCGCCGCCCCCACCGCCGCCCCCACCGCCGCCACGCGCACCGCGGACCGGCGCTTCGAGAACGGCCCGCTCGCCGTCATCGACGTGGAGAACGGCGAGACCCACGCCTACTGCGCCGGCGGCCTGGTCCTGGACGTACCCGCCAAGTCCCTCCCCTCACTGGTCGACTGGACCCTCACCGAAGCCGCTCTCGGCCAGCCCCGCCTCCACCGCAACGGCCGCGACGGCGACCCCCTCCTCGTCCTCACCCCGGCCGCCCTGGAACGCTACGGGCTGCCCACCGCCCTCACCGACGAGGAACGCCGCGCCGGACGCCTCCCCGACGGCCACAAGTCGGTCCGGCAACTCGCCCGGGCCAACTGGAAACTGACCCGGCGCGGACTGGGCCCCTGGGCGCGGATCTACCGCCCCGCCGAAGGCGCCAAGCGCCACTGCGTCCAGCTCTGCGTCCCCGCCTGGAACGCCCTGGACGCCCGCGAATGGGACGACAGGAACGCCCCGCGGCTGCCCTCGATGCACCCGGCCGACCTCGCCCGCTACCTCGGCGCCTACGCCCAGCGGGTGATGACACCGCGCGGCACCGCGGCGGTCACCGGCCTGGAACTGATGACCGCGCTGCGCCCGCCCACCCGCGCGGAGAAGAACCCGGCCACCGGCGAGTTCACCCGGGCCCTCAACGACGACGCGCTCACCGCCGTGTACGACGTCGTGGAGTGCGAGGTCCCCGACGAACACCCCGTGCTCAAGGGCAGGTTCGCCCGCCACCACCTGCGTACGCCGGCCGAGATGCTGATGGAGGAGCCCTACGACTGGTGCCGCCCCCTCACCGACGAGGAGTGCATGCGGCACTACCTGGTCGCGGTCGACGTCAACATGTCCTTCGCCGCGGCCGCCAACGGCCTGACCGTCGGCCTGGGCGGCCCGACCCACCTCACCGGCAACCCGGGCTTCGACCCCGCGCTGCCGGGCTCCTGGCTGGTCGACCTCAGCCACGTCGACCTCTCCCGCGTGGAGATCAACGGCCGCACGGTCGACGGCGACCGGCTCCCCTCCCCGTTCACCCCCAAGGGCGACCGCCCCACCGGCCCCGCCTGGTACGCCACCCCCACGGTCGCCTACGCGGTGGAGCTGGGCTACGAGGTCGCCCCCGTCGAGGCCCACGTACGCACCCGCAACGGCCGCTACCTCGACGCCTGGTACAAGCGCCTGCGCGACGCGTACGTCGCCACGATGGCCGACCTCGGCGTCACCGCCGCCATGGGCGGCAGCGAGTTCCTCGAGGCGATGGCCCGCTCCCGGGGGACCGACCCGACGATGGCACTGCTGGCCGGCGCCATCAAGGCGACCGCGAAGGGCGGCATCGGCAAGCTCCGCCAGCGCAACCGCGGCCAGGTGCCGTACTACGAACCGTGGCCGGCCCTCGAACGGGAGACGTGGCGCCCCGACATCCGCGCCGCCGTCCTGGCCAACCAGCGCGTCGGCCTGCACCGCAAGCTGATGAAGACCGCGGCCGCGGCCGGCCTCTACCCCGTGGCGATCGGCACCGACGCCGTCGTCTACCCCTCACCCGGCCCGTCCCCGCTCGACGTCCTGCCCCACACGCCCGAGGGCAAGCCCGTACCCGGCACCTTCCGGCTCGGCATCTCCCCGGGCATGGTCAAACACCAGGGCACCCGGACGGTCCTGTGGGCCGAGGAGCGGTTCGAGGAACAGGGCGGCGTCTTCAACATCGCCAACCACATCAAGACCGACCCGGCCGCCGGCGAAGGGGAGTGACCGACGATGGTGGACCCCGTCGGAGAGGGCCTGGACCGCTCACTGGAAGAAGCCTTCACCCGCCCCGTTCCCCAGAGCGCCCAAGCCCGGATGAGGTACCTGGTCAAGCAGCTCAAGGGCACCGGCGCCGTCGCCCGGCTCCTCGGCATCTCCCAGCGCACCGTGGAGCGCTACGTCAAGGGACAGCTCAAACGGCCCCGCCCGGAACTGCGCGACCGCATGGAGCGCGAGGTCAGGAAGCGCTGGCAGCCCAAGGTGAGGGAGCGCGCCAGGAAGAAGGCGTCCACCACCGACGGTCTGATCCTCTCCACCCGCGCCCGCTTCGGCTTCACCGCCGCCCCCGGCACCACGGACGACGCCCGAGTCCGCGACATCACCCAGGCCCTCACCCCGCACTGGGCGGACCGCTTGTTCACCGCCCGCGACCAGGGCGCCAGCGAACAACAACTCCAGAACATCGCGGCCGAGGGCCTCGCCGAGATGTACTTCCGCGACAACAACACCCGCGCCCACGGCCTGGGCGTGGAGTTCACCGACATCGACCGGGTCGACATCGGCCTCTGAAAGGCCCCTCCGGAAGACCGGTGTGGCGATCGGCTCGGTGGACGACATGCGGGTGCTGTTCGGCGGCGGCATCATCCCGCACGAGGACGTCCAGTCCCTGCTCGACCTGGGCGTGGCCGCCCTGTTCACCCCCGGCACCACCACCCGGGCGGTCACCGACTGGGTCCACGCCAACGTGACCCGGACCTCCGCCTGACCCGCTCCCCGCTACGGCCAGGCGATGCCCAGCTCCCGCAGTGCGGTGCGCTGGTCGTGGGTGAGTCCGTCGCGCCGGGTCCTGGTGTTGGAGATCCACACGCCGAGCCTGAGGTGGTGCTCCTCGCCGTCGATGACGACGTGTTCGACGTGTCCCCTCGGCACCGCCTTCTGGACGCCCTCGCGCTGGATCCACTGTGCGAGGGCCGTCAGGCCGCGCTGGAAGGCGGGATTCCGCCCGGACGCCCGTCCGCCGCGCGTGGCCGGCGGTGTGGGCCGCTCGGCGGGCGTGACGCCCAGCGCGGCCAGCCGTTGCCGCTGCTCCTCGGAGAGTTCCGCCCAGCCGTGGCGCTGCCTGCGAAGCCACTTGCCGAGGTCGTCGCCCTCGTGGAGGACGCCGGGAGCGATGTCGGGCAGGACGGCGTCGGGTTCGTCGGCGGCGAGGTCGGCGAGGACGCGGTAGTGGCGTTGCCAGTCCAGGGGCCAGGGGCAGTTCCAGTCGGGGTCGATCCGGTCGAGTTGCGCGGCGCGGGCCGCGGCGCGATCCGGGTTCTTCCCCAGGCCGTTCTCGCGGCGGAGGTTGGCCATGTGCTCCCCGACCGGGACCAGTTCACTGTCGGCGTTGCCCCAAAGCGCGTCGCGCCGGGGGGCCAGATGGCCGTGCGCCCTCCGGTACGAGCGCAGCACCGCGAGTTTGGTCTCCCACGCCTCGTCGCCGGGTTCCCACACCATCCCGGCCTCGTCGAGGAGTTCCCTGCGGTGGTCGTCGAGTTCACCGGCGCGCCGGGCGCGCCGCTGCTGGTGGACCCACCGCCCCAGCGGGAACGCCTTGGTGGCGCCGGCCTCGGTCTCGGTGTCGTAGGGCACCGCGTACAGGCCGGTGACGTGATGGTTCCTCCGCCAGTGCAGCAGGGCCTGGTAGCCCTCCAGCCAGACCAGGGACTCGGGCCGGTAGACCCGTGTGCGCAGGAACGCGGCGATGGTGGCGGCGTCCCGGGGCGAGGAGAAGTGCAGCAGCGCGGACCGCGCGGCGCCGGCGGAGTCGTCGTGCTCCCGCCCCTCGTCCGCTCCGCCTTCGGTGCCGACGATCCGCCCGTGCTCGTCCCGCCGCACGTGCACCTGCCGCTGCCCGCTGCTCAGCGCCCGGTTGGCGAGCTGCTCGACGAGGTGCTCCGAGTGCGAGCGCAGACCTTGGAGCACGGCCACCAGGGGTGCGTACGAGGCGGAGGCGACCATGTCGGTCGGGTCCTCACCGGGCTGGAGGAAGACGGGGACGATGATCCTGGCGGTCTTGGCCGTGCCGTCGGGGTTCGGGCGCAGGGCCCGGCCGATGTTCTGGACGATCTCGACCTGGGAGCCGCGGGTGTCGGCGAAGCAGATCGCCTCCACGCCGCGTTCGCCGACGATGTCGACGCCCTCGCCCAGGACCCGCACGCTGGCCAGGAAGGCCCGGTGCACGCGCCTGTCGCCGGCATCGACGCCGTTGGCGAACTGGCGCAGGACCTCCCGGCGTTCGGCGACGAGGTGATCACCGCACAGCCATGCCGACCAGACACGGTCCGGGGGCACATGGCGGCCGGTCTCCAGCTCGTAGAACTCCGCGCCGATCGACGACTCCGGCAGCAGGTCCGCCTCGGCCAGGACAGCGTCGGAGACCTCGGCCGCGTACAGCTCGGCGGCCGTCCGCGGCATCTTCTCCGCGAACGCCATCGCCTCGTCCACCCGCTGGTGGAAGGTCATGACCGTGCGCAGGTTCCGCGCGGCGGCGTGCTCAAGGAGCGCCGTTTGCAGCAGGGCGAGGCGCCGGCCCCGCTGTGCCTCCTCCGGCTCCCCGGGAACGGGGGAGGGATCGTGGATCTCCAGCACGTCGATCTCGAACCCGGCGAGGATGCCGCGTTCGACGGCCTCTGACAGTGCGAGTTCGTAGATCCACTCGCCGTACGGGCCGTCCGGGTCGGACGCCATGGTGGCGATCGCCGGCTCCCGCCCCTCCAGGCCCCGCTGCGGGCGCGGCGGGGCGAGGATGCGGGGGGTGGCGGTGAGGTAGAGCCGGAAGTCCGCCGGGATGCGGGTGTTGTCGTGGACGGCCGCCCACGGCCGCCCGAGATCACCGGCGGTCGAATGCGCTTCGTCGACGACGGCGAGGTCGAACGGCGCCATGGACTGTCCGTACAGCCGCTCCCCGCCCGCCAGAGCGGCCTCCAGCGGCCCGCGCACCTTCGCCCGGCCGGTGACGTCCTCGGGGTCGTCCCGGTCCACGAGCGAGGCGTACGTCGCGAACATCACCACCGGCCCCTCGGCAGCCCACAGGGCCAGCTGGATCGGGTGGGTGGTCGCCCGTACGCCCAGCCGCTCCAGGACGTCGTCCTTCTCCAGCGAGCACACCGCGATCATCGGCCCCGTGTGGCCGACCGTCCGCCACGCCTGGGCGGTCTGCACGAGCAGGTCGAGGGTGGGGACCATGACGAGGATCCGCCCGCCCCTGAAGCACTCCAGCGCCGCCCGCGCGGCCGTGATCGTCTTTCCGGACCCGGTCGCGGAGACCACCGTCGCCCGCAGCCCCTGTGCTGATGCGGACGCCCGCACGGGAAACCCCGCCCACGCGCGGATCCGCGAGACGGCCTCGGCCTGGTGCTCCCGAAGACTGATCACGAGGCACGAAACCGCTGGTCAACGTAGGCCGCCATGAGGGGCATGATACCTACCGGACGGGTGGTACGAGCCGCGCGCCGACCCACTTCGTCCACGGGCACGCCGACCGCATGGAAACGGTCCGGCGGAGCACACCTCCTGCATGGGAACCGTGGTGCACGTACCGCAGACGAGGGACATGATCGGCGAAGAGCTGTCCGGAGACGAAGCGTGGACCGCGCTGCGCCGCTACGGGGGCCGCCGGCTGGTGACCGACGCGTTCCTGCGCTTCCGGTACGCCGACGGATTCAGCTTCGCGCGGGCCCTCGCCTTCCAGTTGGTCATCGGGATGGTCCCGCTCGCCATCGCCCTGGTCGGGGTCTCCGCGGCCACCCACACGGAGAGCGTCGGCCGACTGATCGAACTGACCTTGAGCGAGGTCGTTCCGCCGGCCAGCGCCGAGCTCGTGCGCGACGGACTGATGGCCACCCGCGCGCACGCCGGTGCCGACACGGCGGGCACCGTGGCCATGTGGACCGGCCTCGGTTTCGCCCTGCTGAACCTCGCGTCGGCCATGGGCCAGATCGAGCGGGGGTGCAACCGCATCTACGGCATCGAACGCGACCGGCCGTTCTGGGCGAAGTACGCCCGCAGCCTGCTGCTGGCGGTCGGTGCGGGCGGGCCGCTGGTGCTCGGCTTCCTCGTGACGGTGGCCGGCGGGCCGGTGGGCAGCGCGGTGACCGAGGTGTTCGGCTGGCCCGGGGAGTGGCTCGCCTGGTGGAACTGGTGGAAGGTCCCGGTGGGCGTGGCGCTCGCCTGCATGGCATCGGCCGTCATCCTGCGCTGGGCCCCCCGGCGCGACCAACCGGGTTACACCTGGCTCGTGTTCGGGTCCGCGGTCCAGCTCGTCCTGTGGATCACGGCGACCTGGCTGCTGGCCCTCTACGTGGGGCACAGCGGGTCCTTCGGTTCGCTGTACGGGCCGCTGACCGCCCTGATGGCCCTGTTCCTCTGGGCCAACCTGGCCGGCATCGCACTCTTCCTGGGCGTGGCCTTCGCGGCCCAACTGGAGGCCACCCGAGCCGGGATCACCAGGCCCGTGCATCCGGACCCCGGTTCCGGGCCCTGGCCCACCGGCCGACCGCCCCGGCAGCGGGCCGACGCGGAGGAGTCGCGGCACTAGGACATCGGCCGGTACGTCCGCGAGGTCCGGCAGCGCGGGCCGATGGTGAACGGTCAAATCACCCTGCGGGGTGGGGACGGGGGACCGAAAGCACCGACTTCCGGCCGGCGGCCCCCTACAACCCCTGTCCACGGTCCGCACGACCCCAGACCCGGCGCCGGAGACTTCCGGGCCACCCCGCCCCGGTCGAAGCTGAGGACGACCTCGGAACCGTCCCTCAGGAGGAACACGTGCGCCGTCGAATCACCGCCGCGGCCCTTGCGTCCGCAGCCCTCGCCCTGTGCGCCACGGTCTCCGCCCCTGCGTCGGCCGCCCCGGCCGACAAGGCCCAGGTACTCGCGAGCTGGACGCAGACCAGCGCGAGCAGCTACAACGCCTGGACCGCGGCGCGCGCCAACCAGGGAGCGTGGAGCGCCTACGGCTTCAACTGGAGCACCGACTACTGTTCGACGTCCCCCGACAACCCCTTCGGCTTCCCCTTCAAGACCTCCTGCGCCCGCCACGACTTCGGCTACCGCAACTACAAGGAGGCCGGCACCTTCGCCGCCAACAAGTCCCGCGTGGACAGCGCCTTCTACGCCGACCTGAAGAGAGTCTGCGCCGCCTACAGCGGCGCGCAGCGCACCTCCTGCGACGCGACGGCCTGGACGTACTACCAGGCGGTCGACAAGCTGGGCTCCCCGGCAGCGGGCTGACGCACTCCCGGAGGGGCTACGGCTGGCAACACCGCCGGGGCCCCTCCGAACCGCCGGCCAACCGCACCTGACAACCGGCCAAGGTCCGCCTGCGAACCCAGCTCACCCCGTCGGTCTCCGGTGCACTGTCCAGGGTGCTGCGGATGCCTCCGACACTTGCGTCGGAGCGCACTCCAACTCCTAGGTTCCGAAGCATGCGATACACAAGACTCGGAACGACCGGACTGGAAGTCTCCGCCCTCACCCTCGGCTGCATGAGCTTCGGCGAGCCGGACCGGGGCGGCGAGCCCTGGTCACTGGGCGAAGACGCCGGCAGGGACATCATCAAGCAGGCCCTTGAGGCAGGCGTCAACTTCCTCGACACGGCCAACGGGTACAGCGCCGGAAGCAGCGAGGAGATCGTCGGCCGGGCGGTCAAGGACTTCACCCGGCGCGAGGAGGTCGTTCTCTCCACCAAGGTGTGGATGCGGATGCGCCCCGGCCCGAACGGCGCCGGGCTGTCCCGCAAGGCGATCCTCTCCGAGCTGGACGCCTCCCTGAAGCGACTGGGAACCGACTACATCGACCTGTACCAGATCCACCGCTGGGACTACGACACCCCGATCGAGGAAACCCTCGAGGCGCTGCATGACGCGGTCAAGTCCGGGAAGGTCCGCTACATCGGCGCCTCTTCCATGTACGCCTGGCAGTTCGCCAAGGCCCTGTACCTGGCTGACCTGAACGGCTGGACCCGGTTCGTGTCGATGCAGGACCACTACAACCTGATCCACCGAGAAGCAGAGCGGGAGATGCTCCCGCTCTGCGCCGACCAGGGCATCGGCGTGATCCCGTGGAGCCCGCTGGCGCGGGGCAGGCTGACGCGGGTCCGGGACACTGCCACGGCGCGTGCCGCGACAGACCCGGGCGGCAAGATCCTCTACCACGACGGGGACCAGGCGGTGGCCGAGCGCGTCCACGAGATCGCGGGCAAGCGGGGTCTGTCCCCCGCCCAGGTCGCCCTGGCCTGGGTCATGCGCAACCCGGCGGTGACCTCGCCCATCGTCGGGGTCACCAAGCCGGCCCAACTGGCCGATGCGGTAGCCGCGGTGGACGTCGAACTCGACGGGGACGAGGCCGCCTACCTGGAGGAGCCCTACCAGCCGCACGAGGCCGCCTACCTGGAGGAGTCCTTCTACAAGCGGCAGCCTGTGGCGGACTCCCGGTAGCCCGCCCTACCGCCGGCCACCCGACGAGTCCCCGCCCCCGTCCTTCGCAGCGCCGGCCCAGCGATGCTCGCGGGCGGCCGCGCCCAACTGGTGGACTGGGCTTGCGCGACCTGGACGGAGGCGTCCAACGTCGGCGTACAGGCGCGAGCACCGCCCAGGCATGAAGGGATGCCTACTGCCTTGCTCAGCTGCTGTTCAAGGCCGTGAGCAGGTGGTCCAACTCATTGGGCATCACAGCAATGAGAAGAGCACCCTCGGGAGAGCTGCACTCTACGATTCTGGACCCACCGTTGATCTTCACCGCCTCGCGCCATGACGGTGACCGCACGCTGACCTGACGCAGCCCCGCCGGGAGAGACACTGCCGCCCCGGCTTTGGTTCGTGGCTCCCAGCCCATTCCGGAGGGGCCTACCAACAGCCGTCCCCGCAGCCATTGTCCTTCAAGCGAAGGGTGTCGGAGCAGGCAGGGAATCCTGATCTCATTTCCCTGAGCGGCACTGAGCGCCCGCTGCTTCACCCTGCGTCGGAGCAGCCACACCGTCAGTCCTGCCGCTGCCGCGAATACCACCAGTTCGATCACCGGAGCATTCAAGCAGGCGCCGGTGGCGAGGCCGTAACGGCAGCCGCGGTCCTGGGAAACGCGTCAGACGGCGACGGCGGCGACGACGGATCCGGCGGTGAAACAGGGCGCTGCTGAGTGCGACGGCCGGCAGGGTACTGCGGACTCACCGCCCATCCGTCGCGTCCGGGGTCACCGCGGACGTACGCGCCCCCAACCGTCCGGATAAACGGATGGCCGGGGGCGAGCGTGACGCGGCAGGATGCTCCGCATGCCCTTGCCCACCCCCGAACTGCACACCGCCCGCCTGCGACTGCGGCCGTTCACCGACGCGGACGCGGCGTCGCTGTACGCGCTGCACAGCAGCGCCAACGTGCTGCGCTACTGGGACTCCCCGCCGTGGACGGAACCGGCCCGCGCCCAGCGCTTCATCGCGACCTGCCGGACGATCGAGGAGGAAGGCACGGGGGCGCGGGTGGCCGTCGACCGCGTCTCCGACTGCGCGTTCATCGGCTGGTGCGGCCTGACCAGCTGGAACCCGGACTTCCGCAGCGCGTCCCTGGGCTACGTCTTCGACGCCGGCGCGTGGGGCCACGGCTACGCCACGGAGACCGCGCACGCCGTCCTGCGGTGGGCGTTCGACACCCTGGACCTGAACCGCGTCCAAGCCGAGACCGACACACGCAACGTAGCGTCCGCCCGGGTCTTGGAGAAGCTCGGCTTCGTCCGCGAAGGCACCCTCCGCGAAGACTGCGTCGTCAACGGCGACGTCTCCGACTCCTGGATCTTCGGCCTCCTCCGCCGCGAATATCACCCGACGGCCACGCCCACGGCCGGCCACTAGGACCGAGACCTGCCCGCCTTTACAACCGCTGTCGAACCTGGTGAACCAAGCCACGCTGGGCAGTCCGGCGAGACTGGTGGAGCGAGCGCGTCCTGGGCGCGCAGGGCGCCAACGGTGACCCCTGCGGCGAGACCCGTGCCGCCATCGGCAGGTCAGCGCGTCGGGTCGGAGTCGGACGCGTGCCGTCGTCCGCCGGGCCGGGGCAGCAGGTATTCGGCGCCGCACGATTCGGCGAGGGCAGGGCCGAAGAGGGCAGCCGGGGTGTATGCGCCAGGTCGGCCCTGACCGGCCAGTAGCCGACGGGTGATCTCCGCGGCCACGGCTCCGGTGTACGCCTGTGCGTCGCCCAGGCGCAGCCAGCCCTCCCGGGTCTCGCCGTCCGCCCAGGTTACGACCGCGTGCCCCCAGGAGTGCTCACGCGGCCGTTCCTTCGCCTTGACGCGTACCCGTGCGAGGCGGCGTGTGGTGAACAGCCGCAGCCGCTCCCACCGCATGAGCGTGCTCACGGCCGGCATCATCGCCCGGATCACGGGCGAGGACGGTGTCTCGCTGGACGCCGAAAGGACATGGTGGGCGCCACTCGCCCGGTGAGCCGCGAGAAGTTCGCCCAACGGCATGCTGGCCGTGGTCACCCGCGATCCGTCCGGCAGGGTGAGACGTACCGCATCGCTGAGAATCCGGGCCGGCGCCAGATGGCCATCGGTGATCCGACGGCCTACGAGGCCGCCCAAGAGGGTGCCGATCAAAGCTTCACCGGCAGTGCCTTCCTCCATCGCCATCGAGGGCACCATGTCGACCCGGACCCGGAGCGGCGCGGGACGGCCCTCGCACAGCTTCACCACGACACTCTCGGTGGCGGTCACGCCGAACCCGGCGCCGGTGACCAGCGTGTGACCCGCCCGGGTGGCCGCGTCGTGCATCTCGAACGCGGCGGAGAGCGCCGCGACATCGTTCGCCAGGTCGAGGTAATGGCTGCCGACGGCACGGCAGGCGTGGACGACCTCAGGGGCCGCGGTGGTGAACGGCCCGATCGTGTTGATGACCACGGCGGGTCGCTGCCGCCGGATTTCCGAGGCGGCGGTGGCCAGGGAGGGAACCTGAAGCGTCTCGCTGTCGGTCCGCTCCGCTGCGGCGTGCAGGCGGCGTGCGTCCCGGCCGACGAGGACGGCCGTCAGGCCGCGCTGAGCGAGGTGCGCCGCGATGGTGCGGCCGCTGCGCCCGGTGCCGCCGAGTATCCAGATCTGTGTCTTCATTCGAAGAACTCCTGCGGGGGGGGGGTGAAGCCGATGGTCGGCCGGCGGTGACCGTCAGGCGGTCGTGATGATGAGCTTGCCGCCTTTGGGCGTGCCGTCGCGCTCGAGTTCGGTGAGCGCTTTGATGGCCTGTGCGAGCGGCACCGTGCGGGCGATCGGCACCCGCAGGAGGCCCTGTCCGGCGGCGCGCGCGACCTCCTCGAGGTCCTCTGGCGAGGCCTGGGCGACCAGGACGCGGAAGGGGCCCGGCAGAGCGGCCTTCACGAACGTTGCCGGCGTGGGGTGGAGGCCGACGATGCGCCCGCCTGGCTTGAGCAGCCGCTTCGCTTCCTTGCCGGACAGCGTGTGGGCGGTGTCGAGGACGATGTCGAATCGCCCGCCGAGCGCCTCCGGGTCGAAGTCGAAATCGACGACCGGGTCGATGCCGAGGTCGCGGGCGTCCTGCGCGGCGGTGGCGCGGCAACTGCCTCCCACCGAGGCGCCGTGCGCCAGGGCGATCTGAGCGGCGGCTCGGCCGACTCCGCCGAGGCAGCCGTTGATGAACGCGGTTTGCCCAGGCTGTAGCTTGCCCTTCCTGGTCAGGGCCTGGAAGGCGGTGAGCCCGACGGTCGGAAGGGCGGCGGCCTCCTCGAAGGAGAGATTCGCAGGCTTCTTCACGACCGCCTTCTCGTCGGCGACGACCATGTCGCCGAAGGCCCCCGACGCCTTGATCGATGCTCCGCCGAGCACTTCGTCACCGACGACGAGTCGGGTGACGCCCGGTCCGACCGTCTCGACGACGCCTGCGAAGTCATGGCCCAGCCCGCGGGGGAAGGTCCGCCCGGTCGCCATCTTCAAGGCGCCGCCGCGGAGCCCCCAGTCCATCGGATTGGCTGCCGCGGCCCGCACGCGGACCAGGATCTGGCCACCGCCGGGCCGGGCGGGCTCGAACTCTTCCAGTCGCATGACTTCGGGACCGCCGTACTGGTGGTACTGGATCCGCTCCATGACCGCCTCCTCAGGTGATGTCATCGCGTGACATCACTCTAACACTTCTGATGTCACGAGGTGACATCCCGTGGGCGGAGGCATGTCACCGGATGACTTCACCTACACTCGCGGCATGGGACGGTGGGAACCCGGGGCCAGGGGGCGACTTCGCGAAGCCGCGCTGGAACTGTTCATGGAGCGCGGTTTCGAGCAGACGATGGTGGCCGACATCGCTGAGCGCGCCGGCGTCACCGCCCGCACCTTCTTCCGGTACTTCGCCGACAAGCGCGAGGTGCTTTTCGACGGCTCGGCCGACCTGGCCAAGCAGGTGCAGGACGTCGTGGAAACGATGCCGCCCACGGCATCGGCGCTGGACGTCGTCGCGGCCGTGCTCGACGCGGTAGCCGAGCTTGCGGGCGACGACCGTGATCGCGCGAGGGCGCGCCAGGCGGTGATCACGGCCAACACCGAACTTCGTGAACGCGAGCTGATCAAGCAGGCGGCCCTGACAGCCGCACTGACCGACGCCCTGCACCGGCGAGGTGTCGACGAAACCGAGGCCGGCCTGGCCGCCGAGACCGGCACGGCAGTGTTCCGCGTCGCCTTCAGCCAGTGGTGTGACGCCACCGAGAACCGCGACCTGCGGGACGTCGTACGCGACACCCTGACCCGTCTTCGGCTCCTCGCCGCCGCCCAGTAGCCCCGCGGGGCCGCAGGATCTTCGACCAGATCAAGGTTCACTCCGGCCCCCGGCACCGGGGCCGTCGAGATCGACAACGACGTGGCCCCGGCATGGATCCGGGCCAGTCTCGACCGGCTCCTCGCGCAAGGCCGGACCCTGTCCGTCGCCAAACCCGGTCGATCGACAGCCCGACCGCTGGACCTTGACGGCGCCGATCCGGGCGATGCGTGGCACGTGGACGACGCTGAGGATCCATCCCATCCCATGAGCCCCCAACAGAATCGACGCAGTAACGATAAAAATCGACGCTGTGTAGACTTATTGCTGGAGGGCGCGGTTCGGCCCCCTCGCAAGACCTTGCTGGAGGAACAGTGCAGAAGCAGAACTGGCTCATCACCGGCGTGAGCACGGGCCTGGGGCGCGCTTTCGCGCAGGCCGCCCTCGCTGCCGGGCACACCGTGGTCGGCACCGTCCGCTCCGAGAAGGACCTGCGGGCCTACGAGGAACTCGGGCCCGGCCATGCTCACGGCCGCATCCTGGACGTGACGGACGGTGATGCCGTCTCCGGCGTGGTCGCGGAGGTCGAGCGGAGCGTCGGTCCTCTGGACGTCGTCGTCGCCAACGCCGGCTACGGCCTGGAGGGAACCTTCGAGGAAACCCCGCTGGCCGAGGTGCGGCGGCAGTTCGAGGTCAACGTGTTCGGGGCCGTGGCCACGCTGCAAGCGGCGCTGCCCCACATGCGCGCACGCCGCCGCGGACACCTGATGGCCGTCACTTCCATGGGCGGCCTCATGGCCGTGCCCGGCATGTCCGCCTACTGCGGCAGCAAGTTCGCCCTTGAAGGCATCCTGGAGGCGCTGGGCAAGGAGGTCGCGCAGTTCGGAATCCACGTCACGGCGATCGAACCCGGCTCCTTCCGCACCGACTGGGCCGGACGGTCCATGACCCGCGCCGCGCGGACCATCGACGACTACGACGAGTTGTTCGCCCCCATCCGTGAAGCGCGGCAGAAGGCCAGCGGGAACCAGCTGGGCAATCCGGCCAAGGCCGGGGAAGCGGTCGTACACATCACCTCGGTCGACCAGCCGCCGGCCCACCTCGTCCTGGGCTCGGACGCGCTGCGACTGGTCACCGCCGCGCGCACGGCCGTGGACGAGGACCTTCGCGCGTGGGAGGCGCTCTCGCGTACGACCGACTTCGCCGAGGGCGCTCAGCTCTGATGCCCGGCCAGCCTTCCGCGCGCGGCCGTCGCACCACCGAGCGCAAGGGGGATGTCCGGGAGCGGGCCATCCTCGACACCTGCGAGGCCCTGCTGGCGCACAAGGGATACGACGCCATGACCGTCGGCGACGTGGCCCAGGGCGCCGGTATCACACGTGGTGCCCTGTACTTCTACTTCGGCTCCAAGCAGGAAGTGGTCACGGCACTCGTCGCCCGGACCGTGGAGCACCTGTGGGAACGGTCCCGGGCCACCGCGCAGACGGACGAGCCACGCCAGGCCATCGCGGCGGCCATGCAGCGCACGGTCGAGCTGTGGAACGAGCACGGCCTGGTCATGCGCACCGCGATCGACCTGTCGTTGACCGTGCCGGAGATCGGCGAGTTGTGGAAGCACACTGCTGACCTGTTCATCGCGGCCATCACCGCTGTCCTGGAGCGGGCCGGCATTCAGGCCGGCACCCGACCGGACCAAGCCTCAGCGATGGCACGTGCCCTGTGCTGGATGATCGAGCGGACCTTCTACCACGCCTCACAGGAATCCCGCGAGAAGCTTCAGGAGGCATCGGCGACATGCGAACACATCTGGCTGATCAGCGCCGGCCTGATCACCTGAGGCAGCTCGCCTGCGGCACGCAGTACAGCCATCGGAGGCGGGGCTTGCATTGCGGGAGTGCTGGGCGGCCTCGGCTCGCCTGGCAGCACAGCAGGCTCAGTGCGAACCGGCGGGCAGAGTGAGCCGGGCGAGGTAGACGTCGATGCCGGATACACGACCAGGCAGGGGTGCGCTCAGATCCCACCAGCGCATCGCCTCGATCTCGCGATCGGCCTCGAAAACGCGGCGCCGTAAGGCGCTGCCGGTGAACAGGGCGCCGTATTCGGCGCGCTGTGGAGCACCCAACAGGAATCCGGCATAGCCGACGAACTGCAAAGGAGCGCCGGACACCTGACCGCTCTCCTCGGCAAGTTCACGAACGGCCGCCTGGCGAGGGCTCTCCCCGGGGTCGAGCAGGCCACCGGGTAGTTCCCATTGCCCCCGGAACCGGTCGTAGACCACAACGACCTCGTCGCGGTGCCACAGGGCAGTCAGAGCCATGGGCGTGGGAGCCCCACCAGGCGGGACATCTTCGGCGCCGAACGTGAATGAAACCAGCAGGTTGCCGCGCTGATCGGCGGCGAGGGGCTTGGACGAAGGATTGGTCATATCGGTCCCAGTACCTCACCGGGTACGGCTGCCAGCTCCAGGGTGTCGAGCACGGTGAGCAACTGCCGCTCCTCGTAGCGGAAGTGGCTCTCCATGATCGCGGCGATGCCTTCGAGGTGCTGGTCGAGTTCTTCCGGCGGGGCGGTGCGGTCGACCGCGGCCTGGAGTCCGCCCAGCAGGTGGGCGATCATCGAGTGGTCCTGCTCCAGCGCGCGCAGTACCGGGCGCAGTTCGGGGTGGGCGGCCGCGATGGCCGGGAAGAGGGTGCGGTCCTCGCCTCGGTGGTGGCCGTCGAGAGCGGCGCAGAAGCCGTGGCAGTACAGCAGCAGTTCCCGGGTGGCCGCCTCACCGGGCGTGCCGTCGGCAAGAGCGGCGCGGGTCACGGCCATGGCGTCGCGCAGCCGGTGGTGGACCCGGCGGAGTTCTTGGCTCCAGGCAACCAGCCTGGTCGTCTCGCGCTCAGTCACGCGAGGACGAAGGGTGCGACGAAGGCATCGTCGGTCTCCTTCGGTACGGCGCCTCCATGCCTGACACGGTCTGTCACCGGCACGCGACGCTTGTCATACCGTAGCGCACCCGCCGCCTCGTCAACACCGGTTTCACGAGGGGCCCGTCAGGGCCGCCGCGTGCTCTCTCTCATGACCGGCCGCCCGACATCGGATATCGTATTGCGGAAATCAAATATCGTTTCATGGAAATATCGGGGGCGGGTCATGGGACGGTCGGTACGGGTCCGGTGGCGGTGGCGTCCGGCACGCATGCCGGACTTCCTCACGCGCGAACTGAGCGCTCTGGGGCAGGTGGTGTTCCAGGCGAATCCCTGGACGGGCGGCGTCTTCGTCGTCGCCCTGTGCACGGCCGACTGGCGCTACGCCGCGTACGCGGTCGGCGGCGCCGCCCTGGGTGCCGGCGCCGCCCGCGGCCTCGGTGTGCCGCGCGAGCGGCAGGAGGCGGGCCCCGAGAGCTTCAACTCCGCCCTGCTCGCCCTCTGCCTCGCCGTCCTCCTCGACCCGGGCCGCCCGGCGACCGTACTGCTCGCCGCCGCGGGCTGCCTCGTGGTCACCGTCGGCACGGCTGCGGCGGTGCGTGTACTGAGTGTCTGGAACCTGCCGCCGCTGACCCTGCCGTACTGCCTCGTGGCGGTTTCCGTGACCGTCGCCGCACCGGCCTTCCGGCGGGTCTGGCCGAACGGCACCAGCCTCGCCGCGCTCCCCGGCGCGGCCTCGGGGCGCAGCGCCCTGCACCCGGGCGACGTGGTGCGGGCGTTCCTCCACAACGTCTCCCAGATCCTCTTCCTGGAACTGTGGCACGTAGGAGCCCTGTTGCTCGCAGGCGTCTTCCTGGCGAGCAGGGCGGCCGGGCTGGTCGCCTGCGCGGGCAGCCTCACGGGCATCGTGACGGCGTGGGCGCTCGGGACTCCGGCCGAGCGGATCGCGGACGGCACCATGGGGTACAACGCGGTACTGGTCGCGCTCGCGCTGTGCGGGGTGTTCCTGCCGGCAACACCGGTCACGCTGCTGTACGCCCTCCTCGGCGCCGCCACCGCGACGGCTCTGACCCCGGCCGTCGACGCGCTGCTCGCACCATCCGGCGGGCATGTCTTCACGTGGCCGTTCGTCCTGACGGCGCTCGGTTTCCTGGCCGCCTCACACGCCTTCCCGCGGCTGACCGCGACAGGGCCGGACACGCGTACGGTGCGGCCGGGTCGCGCGTCATCTGTGAGACAGCGGTGACAATTGATGATTTGTCTTGGATCATTGGCGACGTTTCGTGTCTGAACACGCGCCATGCGTGAACGATGGCGCGCCGACATCAGGGGTGGGATCAGGAGTGGGATCAGGGGTGGGATCAGCGTTGGGCAACACGTTAGGAAGAAGCAGCAGGCTGACGGCAGTACTGCTCGCGGGTGCGCTGGCCGGGACGGTGCTGACGGCGGCCCCCGGTACCGCGTTCGCGGCCCCGGGAGCCGCCGACCCGGGCGGCGTCGCGACGGCCGTGGTGCCCTCGGGGCCGGGCATGGAGCTGCCGGCCGCGTCGTTCACACAGATGGCGGTGGACGAGGCAAGCCGGCGAGTGTGGCTGGCCGGTGACCGGGTCTACCCGGACGGATCCCGGGACGGGGAGCTGGTTGGCATCCTCTACGGAGGCACTGGCCCGGCCACCGCGAGCGCCCACCTTGAGGCCCCGCTGTCCGGCGTCGCGGTGGAACCGGACGGCTCGAAGGTCTACGCCGGGCAGTCGGACCACATCGCGACCTTCCGGCACGACCGGGGGTCACTGGACCCGCTCGACCCGATCGCGGCGTCGGCCGACGACTGTGGGCGGGAGGTGGTGCATACCGGTGGTCGGCTGTTCTTCACCAGTCGGCCTTCGGTGTCGCCCGGGGGCTGCGCGGACGGGCTGGGCAGTGTCGGTGTCGCCGGGCAGGTGGACGGCGGCGGCGCGGGGGAGGTCTTCTACTCGGGTGCCCCGCTCCATCTCGAGGGAGGACCCGGTGGCCTGCTGGTGATCGCTCCTGAGCGTCCCTCTCCGTTCGACGACCCGGACCTGGGCATCTACCGGGTGACGGACGGGGCGGACGGCCACCTGCTGGAGTTCTTGGGCGAACGCCGGTTCGCCGAGGACGGTACGGGCACGGGCATGGACTTCCGGGACGCCGACTTCTCCGCGGACGGCTCCGTCCTCGCGGTGGCCGACGGGGACCGGGGCACCGTACTGCTCAGCGGCCAGGACGCCCGCTTCCTCGGCAACCCGTACACGCCGCTGTCCCAGGGCGTGGCGCCCACGGCGGTCGCCTTCAGCCCCGACGGCAAGTGGTTCGCCCAGGGCGGCGCGGCGTCGGGCGAGGAGGCCGACCTGACGTTGGCGTTCGCCGATGCGTCGATCGAGCGGCAGCCGCTGCGCATCAGTTTCGAGGACGAGGCCGCCGGCCACCGCGTGGTCCCGCGCGGCATGGAGTTCTCCGGGGACGGGGAGCAGCTTTTCGTCGTGACCTCCGATCACGAGGGCACCAGGTTCTGGCTGCACACGATCCAGACGCGGGAGGCCCTGGCCATCTCGCGCATCGTGGACGTGACGCACGGGCCGGCCGTTGCCGGTGCGCCGTTCAGGGCGGCCGGTCGACTCGACCTGGACGGCCTGGCCGCCACCGGGACGCCGCGGATCACGGTGCAGCGGCTGAACGGTGCGGAGGTCACTGACCTGCCGCCGCTGCCGGTCGCCGAGGACGGGACGTTCGTACTGGAGGACGTTCTGCCGGGCGAGGCGGGCAACGTCCAGTACGTGCTCGGCTACGCGGGTGACGAGGTGCACTACCTCTCGGAGTACTGGCTCGTGGTGGACACGGTCGAGGCGCCGAGCCCGGTGACCCGCGGCGGTCCTCGGTAGTCACGCGGCGCCATCGGCTCCTCGCTTCCGACGGTCCGCCCCGAGGTGAGAGGCCCGGCCCCGGAAGCCCGTGGCGTCCGCGAGGTCCCTCCGTGTCCGATGGCAGGGCCGTCCTCCAACTGGCCGCGGAGAACCGGCAACTGCGCGGCGCCCTGATCGCAGCCCGACCTGCGATCAGGGCGCTGCCCGCACAGCCGCCACCTGACCGGATTCCGTGAACGCCGGGTCAGGCGGGCCGGCTGGCGAATGCGAGTCTGGCCTGCTGACCCGGCTGTGGGGCGTCACCTTCGGCCGGGTCCAGCGAGGGTCGGTCCGCCCGCCGGTTCACCGCCGTGTCTCTGCATGAGTCAGAGCTTGTAGCCGCCACTCGCCTCGATGACCTGGGCGGTCACCCAGCGGCCCTCGTCGGACGCCAGGAAGGCCACGACCGAAGCGATGTCGGAGACTTCACCGAAGCGTCCCAGGGCAGTGTCCGCCTCGATCGCCGCCGCCATCTCCGCGTTCTCGCGGACGGCCGCGTTCATGTCGGTTCGCACCCAGCCGGGAGCGACGGCGTTCACCGTGATGCCTCGGGGTCCCAGCTCCATCGCGAGGGCGTGTGTCAGGTTGTTGATGCCGGCCTTGGCCATGGAGTAGACGGGCACCGCCTGCATCGGTCGCGAGGCGGCGCCGGAGGAGACGTTGATGATCCGTCCACCGTCCGCGAGGCGGCTCAGTGCCGACTGGACGATGAAGAAGGGCGCGCGGGCGTGGACCGCGAACATCGTGTCCCAGCTGTCCGGTGTGGTGTCCGCGAGGCCGCCCCAGCCCGAGTTCCCTGCGTTGTTGACGAGCAGGTCGAGAGTCCGGGCTCCCTTGCGCTGCGTGAATTCGGCGTCGAGCCGCGTGAACAGGTGAGGGATGGACTCCGCGTCGGCAAGGTCCGCGTGGAGCGCGAGAGCGTTCCCGCCGGTCTTCTGGATCGTTGCGACCGTCTCTTCGGCGCCGTCTTTGCCGGTGTTGTAGGTGAGCGCGACGAGCGCGCCTTCCTCCGCGAGGCGCTCGGCGATCGAGCGGCCGATGCCGCGCGAGCCTCCGGTGACGAGGGCGGTCTTTCCGGCGAGCTTTGGTGACACGGGTAATTCCTTACTGAGAAGAGGATGTGGCCGGTTCATTCCGTCATTCCGTCCAGGCGGCCGTTTCTTCACTGTGCGGGATCTGCCCTGCGTGCAAGCGATGCACGGACAGGCAAGCGATGCGACGCGGACGGGCAAGCGATGCGCGGGCGGGCGGCGTCCCGCGTCGGCGGGTCGTCCGGAGTCGGTTCCGGCGCACGGGCTCGGGACATCTCGGCTGGAGTCAGCTGCCGCGACGCTCGTTCTCGCGGTCGCCGAGCCACGCGATGACCTCGCGGTTGAACACGTCGGGGGCGTTGCGGGCGATGAAGTGGCCTGCTCCTGCGATGCGCTTGAGGGTGAAGGGGCCCTTGATGAACTCGCGGCCGGTGATCAGTTGCTCCGGGCCGATGTAGGGGTCGTTCATGGAGTAGAGCTGCAGGACGGGCACCGTCACGTCTGGCAGCGGCTCCGCCTTGGGGGCGCTGTCGGGGTTGACCGTCGCGTGGTACCAGTTGAGCCAGCTGGCTTTGAGGCCGTTGGGCCGTTCCCAGTCGGCGATGATGTGCTCCATGTCCGGGTGCCAGTCGAAGAACTCCCTGGCCAGAGCCCAGTCGTTTGCGCGCAGCGCCTCTTCCGCGGCCTCGAACTGGAAGTAGGACATGTACCAGGACCGCTTGCGCTGATCGAGGGCGGGATCGATGAAGAAGCCGTTGAGGTGGCTGACGTTCTCCGAGATGAGACCGAGGACCCGCTCCGGGTTCAGGGCCGCGAGCATCCACAGGGGGAGGCTTCCGCGGTCGCCGCCCTCGACGTAGAACGTGTCGATGCCCAGGGCGTCGACGACCGCCAGGGCCCGCTCGTAGTCGTGGTGGCCCGAGTACAGCTCGACGTCTTCGGGGCGGTCGGATCCGCCTGCGCCCAAGTGCTCGGGGATGACCACGCGGTATCCGGCCCGGACGAGCGCCGGAACGTTGAAGCGGAATTCGAGCGAGTTGTGCGGGGCGCCGTGAAACATGACCAGGGTCGGCGCGCCGGCCGGTCCCTCGTCGTACACCCGCAGCTGGTGACCGAGGGCGTCGATCCTCTTGTAGTTCTTGGCGGGGAGTGCGTCTGTGGTGTGGGTGCCGGTTGCGGGCACCGGCTGTGCGTTGCTCATGGGCTCAACCGTAGGAGCGCACATGCGTATGATGAATAACGTGGATTCCAAGAAACATTACGCATCGTCCAGGAGGGGTGGGTCTGTCGGATCGGGCGACCCGATCGTCGATGTGCTGCGGCTTCTGCGTACGCAGGCGGTCGTCCCCGCCCGGGTGCACGCGGCCTCTCCCTGGGCCGTGCGCTTTGATCCGTACACGCACGTGAAGCTGGGCGTCGTCCTCGAGGGCGAGTGCTGGATGTCCCTCGACGGCTGCGAGCCGGTGCTGCTGCACAAGGGCGACTTCTTCCTGCTGAACAACCCGCCCTCCTACACCCTGGCCGGCTCCCTCGATCCTGCGCCGGGCCAGGCCACTGCTTTTCACGAGAGCGAGCACGACGGCGAGGTGCGTATCGGCGCCGAGGCCGATGAGGACACCTACGTGTGCTGCATCGACTTCGTCTTCGAGGAGGCGAACGCCTCGGTGCTCTTCGAGATGCTGCCGCCCATCGTCCTCGTCCGGGCCGCCGACCCGCGCGGAGCCCTCCTGTCGAACCTCTCCGCCCTCACGGTCGCGGAGATGGAATCCGCCGGCGTCGGACGGACCCTGGTCCTGGAGCACCTCGCACAGCTCATCCTCGTCCACGTGCTGCGCGTCCACGCCGATGAGACCGACCGGCCCGTCGGCTGGCTCGGCGCCCTGGTCGAGGACGGCATCGGCGCGGCCCTGCGCGCGATGCACGCGGACGTGGGCCGGCGCTGGACGCTCGACGACCTCGCAGCGATCAGCCACATGTCACGGTCCGCGTTCGCGGCGGCATTCAAGGCCAGGATCGGCACAGCCCCGCTGACCTACCTCATCGAATGGCGGATGAGCCTGGCCCGGGACGCGCTGCGCAGCGACACCCGCTCCATCTCCGAGCTGGCCGCGGCGACGGGCTACGAATCCGAGAGCGCCTTCAGTACGGCATTCCGGCGCGTAGTCGGATCTTCTCCCCGGTACTTCCGCGACGAGGCACGCCAACAGGCAGGGGCCGGATAGCCGGCACTCGGGCCATACCCCGGCCCTGTCACGTCGAGGTGCGGCGCAGTCCGGCCGGCGGGAGAGAAGGTGTCCCATGCGGTGGGGCCCTGCCCGAGGGCAGGGCCCCACCGCATGCCGCCCAGCGTTCATGCCAGGGGCTGAGGATTCGGCGCAGGAGCACCGCAGGACGGCCCCCGGCGCGCCCGGATGTTACTTGTTCACCGTGCCGGCACTCGCCTGGTCCATGAAGATGGCGACATGGGCGGGAGGCATCCCAGCCAGCGTGCCACCGACGGGTGACGGCCGCCGAGCGCTGTCGATCATCGTGCGGGCGGCTTCGGGCGAGACGGGCGGGACCGGGTGCTCAAGGTAGAAGCGCTTCTCCTCATCCCCGGTGATGCCGTCCGGGATGGCGGGGGCGTACGGCCAGAAGTAGATGGGCGTCTCGGGCTCGATGCGCCAGCTCTCCGCGAGCGAGCCGGCATCGACGACGTCGTAGCCGACCGCTTCCAAGAACCGCGTCACCGCCTCCTTGGCGGCAGGATCGTCGCCCGCGATCGGCAGGGTCGTCCGCTCTGCGTCGCCCTCCGGGCGGGCGTTGGAGTACATGTGGTTCCAGTCCAGATTGTGCAGGCCCTTCACGACCAGGGAGTCCTTGAGGTGCCGCTGCACGAGTTCACTCGAGGTGAGCTTCCCGGCATCGAGCTCGGCGCTCCGCCAGAACTCCGGGTAGTAGTTCGTCTGGTCCAGGACGACCTTCCCGGCCAGCTTGTCGGCGGGCAGGGCGTCGAAACTCGGGAGCGGGACGGGAAGGGCAATGATGTCGCCGGCGTCGATCGCCTCACCGACCGTTGCGGCGCGCGCCAGCGGACCGAGCTCTTGAACGAGTGCCGCGATCGATTCCGGGCCCCGTGAATTGCTGAGCACGACGCTGTAGCCGGCGTCGACAGCCAGGCGGGCGACGGAGCCGCCGACCAGACCGGAGCCGATGATCCCGATGGTGGGTGCCATCTTGGGTATCTCCTTGGACAAAAAGCGCCGCGAGCCGGCGGCACGCTCCGCCGGCCTGTGACGCGCTTGGACTGACACGCCGATACTCGGCCTGGCCGCGGGGGTGCACCAGGCGCTGTCGTCCCTGGTAGCGCCGGTACCACCCAGCCCCTCAGCAGCGGACTCATACTGGATCCATGACCACCCACACCGAGCTCGGCCCGGCACTGCGAGCGTGGAGAGAGCGCATCGGCCCGGCCGCGGTCGGTCTGCCGATTGCGGGCAACCGACGGGTTCCGGGACTGCGCCGTGAAGAGCTGGCGGTCCTGGCCGGCATCTCCGTCGACTACCTCGTACAGCTCGAACAGGGCCGCGCGAGGAATCCCTCCCCCCAGGTCCTCGCGGCCTTCGCGCAGACACTGCGGCTCAACGCCGTGGAGCGCGAACTGCTCTACCGCCTGGCAGGCGCGGTCATCCCGCCGTCCGGGACGGTGCCACGCGAGGTGCCGCCCGGCGTGCAGCGCATGATCGACCGGATGAGCGACACCCCGCTGGCCGTCTTCACCGCCTCCTGGGACATCGTGCAGAGCAACCCGCTCTGGACCGAACTGTTCGGCGGCCCGGCCGACGCCGATGCCCGGTCGAGCAACCTGATCTGGGGGCACTTCGCCGCCCTGCCCGCACCTGGCGCTTCCCGCATCGAGCGCGGTGCCGCACATGCCGACGCCTTCGAGCGCATGATGGTGTCCGACCTGCGCCGGGCCGCCGACCGGTACCCCGACGACCGCGCCGTCACCGAGCTGATCAACGGCCTGCGAGAGACCAACCGGCGCTTCGCCGACCTCTGGACCCGCTACGAAACACTGCCGATCGGGCGTTCACACAAGACAGTTGTCCACCCCGAACTCGGCGAGATCGTCCTCGACTGCGACATCATGACCATCGAACGCGCCGACCTGCACATCGTCTTGAACTGGGCCGCACCAGACACCGGCGCGACCGAAAAGCTCGCCCTGCTCCGCGACCGCGTAGCCACATCAGCACACTGAACTTCGGCACCACGGGGTTGCAGTGGTCGCGTCTGGTGTCTGGGTGGTGACTCAATGCGGTGGTCTATGCCTCTGTGTGGTGGGGTGGTCACGAGTGTTGGCAGGAGAGGACCAGAGTTCCGATGACTGTGAATGATCTGTTTGTGCTGCTGGCGGCCGCTACCGCCGTGCGCGTGTTCCTCCCGGACATCGTCGTGGGACTGCGCCGGGTGCTGCGCGCGGGCGCCCGGGTCGGCGTTGCCGAGCTGCTCAGCACGCAGCCGGCCCGCCTCGCCCGCCTCGCGGCCCCCGCCCGCCCCGCGGCCCGCCTTGCGGGCGCTGCGGGTCTCGCTGTGGTGCCTGCCCGGGACGAGGGTGCATGACGATGACTCTCCCCGAGGACAGCAACACCCCTTACACGTTTCCCACCCTGTCCAGGGAACTGAACGCCTTGCGGGGCGTCCACTATGCGATGCCGTCCGATCTGGACGCCTTCTACCGCCTGTACGCCCGCCCCTAGCTGCGCTACGCCGCCACCGTGCTGGGTGACATGAGGGCCGCCCGGCAGGTCGTGCGCCGCCTGTACAGCCACCTCGCCCTCAACTGGTCCGTCGTCCTGCTCCAGGACGGCGGACCCGAGGCCTACGCCTGGCGCGTGCTGAAGATGCGCGTCGAGATGCGCCTGCGCATGAACGTCGGCCCCTCCGACGACGGACGCAGCACCACCCCGGCAGGAACTGCGCGCACCACCGCCATCCACGACGCCGTGCGCGCCACGTTGGAACACATGCGCACGCAGCTGGCGGCCATAGACTCCCCCCCCTCGGCCTCTACCCGGCCATCGCCACCCTGCCGGAGCGCCAGTTCGACGTCATCATCCTCCAGTACGTCCTGGGCTACCCCTGCAGACAGGCCGCCGACATCATGGGCATCACCGCGGCCACCGCCCGCACCCACCGCCGCTTGGCCCGCAAGCGCATCGCCATCAAACTCGGCATAGACCTTGGTGACGACGAGGAGAAGGAGTAACACCGTGCCGCGCAGCATCGACGACTACCTCGACCAGGCCGCACTCGCAGACACCGTCACTGACGCCGACCTCGACGCCCTGCACCGCGAAATCGTCCGCGACGTCACCGCCATCTACAGGCCGTGACGCACGCCGCCCAGCCGCTCCCACACCACCACGCCCACCTTGATACTCACCTCGTCCGCGACCACATACCTCACGCCACCGCTCGGCTAAGCCCCACGGCAACCCAGGAGCGGGACCTCGACCGTGAGCCGGAGAGCCGGCCGGCCCGGACGACCGCCCCCTGGACAACGACCGCCGCGCGAAGCAACGGAAGGCCGGCACTCGGTTGCGGCGCTGCCCCCCCCGGTCACCCGCACCCAGCAGGCCGCCCCCGCCCTCCGCAGACGCCTGATGAGGCTGGCCCCCACGTCCTGTCCGACCTCGCCTGCTCTCCTCTTCCTCGATCACCCCGGGC
>NZ_JBVJPF010000012.1:0-157497 GCF_055582785.1 Streptomyces sp. NPDC107500 | reverse complement strand
TGGTCAGGCCGGGTTCGGGGGTGTGGCCGAGGAGTTGGTAGGCGGTGGCCAGGGCGCGTTCGGGCGGGCCGAGGACCGGGGCGGTCTGGTCGGTGTCGGCCGGGTCCTCGACGGCCGGCGTCTTCTGCCACCGCCGCCACTGACGGGCAAAGTCCTCCAACGCCGGGGTGCGCTCACCCTCCGACAATCCCGTCACCGCGGCCGAGGACCCGTCCGCCGATGCGGAAACCGTGGCATCCGCAGTGGTGGTGCGGGTGCCGTGGACGCTATCGGTGCGGGAGACGGGGTGTTGTTCAGGTGTGTCCTCAGGGATGTGGGCGGGGGAGTCCTGATCGAGGACCGTAACCGGGTCCGTCTGCGGGAGGGGTGCTGGGGGGCCTTCGAGGACCGCTGCCACGTGGGACGCCGTGTCCGGGGCTGACGCCCCGTTCAGGGGCGTGGCTGTGCGGCCGAGGGTGGCTGTCTCCTGCACCGGGGCAGGGGTGTCTACCGGGTTCGGTGACGTGGGCTGCGTGCTGTCCGGTTCCTGTTGCTGTCGGCCGGCTTCCCGGCCTGTGTCGCCGGTCGAGACGGTGGACAGGTGTCCGGTAGACGCGGAGTCCGGCTGCTGTCCGGAGGTCTGCGGGCGTGCGGAGCCGACGGCGGCCCCGGGCCTGGCCTGAGGCTCAGACCGTATCTGGTCCCTACCGGCTGTGCTGGTGGTGCTGAGCCGGGCGGGAGAGGCTTGCGGGGTCTGATCGGCGGCCGGGGGCTGTGCCGGGGCGGGGCGGTTGGCGGATGTGTTCGATGCGGCACTTGGGGCCGTGCTGAGGTTGGTGCCCGTGCCCGTGCCGGTTGGCTGGGTGCTGGTTCCGGACGAGGGTGTGGATGTGCCGGGTGCGGTCGCCGGGGCGGCACCGGTTTGGGAGTTGGCGGGCAGGGGCTGCGGCGTTGGACCCGCGTCGGAGGACGCCGTGTCCGGGGCCGTTGCCTGGAAGGAGGGGACGGAGACGGTGGGCGCGCTGATGGTCGGGATGTGGAGGTCGGGTGCGGTGATCGGGCCGATGGCGGGGGTGGGGATGCTGGGGAGCGGGGTGGAGGAGCCCGGGCCCGTGGAGGTGGGGCTGGACTCGCTGACGGTGGGGTAGCGGGTGGGGACCGCAGGGACGGTGGAGAAGTCGCTCGGCTCGTGGGTGTTGGTCACCTCGGGCAGGACGATCTGGGGCATCTTCATGCCGAGGTGCGGCGATCCCTTGAACAACTCGTGGACGCCGGCCAGGACGGGATGCTTGGCCCGGCCGATGGCCTCGCCGCCCAGGGCGCCGAGCGTGGTCTCCTTGGTGGTGGAGAACCTGCCCTGCTCGATGTAGTTGACGACGCCCTCGGCGACGTTCTGCCCGCCCATGCTGAAGCCGATGTCGAGGACCTCACGCACCGGTTTCTCTTTCCACACCGACGGCATGGCGTCGGCGAGATCCTTGGACAGGGCCGTGCGCAGCGGGTCGTACTTGGCGCCGAGTTTGTCCAGCGGGCCCAGCGTGGAGCCGAGGGCGTCGGTGAGGGCTTGCTTGTTTCGGTTGCTCAGGAAGGCTGTGGCCCAGTCGGTGCCCATCCGCCGGGCCGCGTCCGCGCCGATCCGGGAGCCGAAGGCCCGCTCGAACTGGCCGGCCACCGACTTCTGGAACGCCAGCCGCGCCTCCTGGTTGACCACGCCGTGGGAGAGGCTGACCCGCATCGGCACCGTCAGCTTCGCCATCGCCGGTCCGAACCAGCCGCCCAGGTCCGCCAGTTCCTTGTCCAGCGGCAGGTCCGGGACCTTCCCACCGGACTTGGACCCCCCGGTGACCGACCTGACCACATCCGCGATGCCCGCCTTGGCCGGCGCGGACGACGCCGTCCTGACCGGCGGCGGGATCTTCAGGGCGTTCTCGATGGACTCCCGGATGGACTTGCCCGCGGTGAACGAGAACCCCTTCGAGAGCAGCTTCTTCAGCGGCCCCGTGACCAGCGGCGCCCCCACGCCGATGATCGCGCCCTGGATCGCGCCCGACAGCACCGAACTGTGGTGATAGTCGTCCCCGAACTTCGTGTGCTTCCCGTTCAGCGCCAGGATCCACTGCGACAGACCGTCCAGCGCCGTCATCAGCGCCACGTTCGTCACCACACCGATCGCCGCCGTGGTGAGGAACTTCCGCAGCGTCGACCCGAACAGGAACTCGAAGATGTCCAGCAGCAGGCTCTGCTCGACCGCCGCCCCGATCGGGTTCCAGCTCCACATGACCAGCGTGATCGCCCACTCCACCAGGAACGCCAGCACCTGAAGGATGATCATCATGTTCGTGTAGTCCAGCTGGTACGCGAACTCCCCCGCACCCTCCGCCAACTGCGCCGCCGTGTCCCGCAACCCCGAGATGTAATCCGCCCCGTCCCCCGACATGAACGTCTTCATCGCGTCCACATACGCCTGCGGCCACTCACCCGTGGCACCCGCCGCCGTACCACCCGTGATCTGCGCCATCAAGTTCTCGAACCCGTCGAAGAACTCCACCAGCTCCAGATGCGGCCGCTCCACCTCGTCCCGCACCCGCTGCGCCGACCCCAACGGCACACTCATACCCGCAACAAAGACCACGATCGGGTTGTACCAAGGCTCCTCAGTCACAGCTTCCCCACATGTGCTTGCTCGTCAGATGGCGACGGGGTCGGCGCGGCGCGGTCCCCGACCGGGTGGCAACGCGCGTACAGCGGATCATTATCGCGTATGTGTGTGGACGAACCCACCCTATCCACCCTGCGGAGTGTGAACGAGATCGTGAGTTCTGACTCACACGTGCTGTAGCCTGCGGTACTCGGATTCGTCATGCAGGTGTGGGAGTAGGCAGGTGTGCCGAAACCTGGCACACCGGATCCGATTGCGCTCCCTCGGGAAGGAAGCACATGAAATCTGCTGATCCGCCGCGGCCGGCACGCGCGGCTCCGGCGAGCAAACCGGTTGCTTCGGCCGCGTCGTCCAGCACAAGCACCGGTACCGCTGAACCCGTTCCGTCGCTGCCCACCGAGTCGGCAGCCACCTCTCGAACCTCCGGCGACGCGTCGGTCGGACGGAAGGAGTCCATCAAGTCACGCTCTGGCGAAGCGCGGAAGAAACCGGCGGTCCGGCCCGACGGCGTTCGCCGTGAAGCCGAGGAGAGCAAGGCCCTCCGGCCGCGGGCCGAGTCCGCCGCTGCAGCCGCCACCGGGGTGAAGGCCGCCACCGGGGTGAAGGCCGCCACCGGGGTGAAGGCCGAGGAGAGCGCTCCGGCCGCCGGGCGAGGCCCCGACGCACCGGCCTCCAAGGATGAGGCCTCCACAGGCCCGGCCTCCAAGGAGGCGACAGCCACCGCCTCGTCCGCCACGGCCCCGACCACCGCAGCGGCAGCCGGAACCGCTGCCGTCGGTGACCGGCAGGCCGCGGGCAAACGAGGCGCTCGCGCTCTCCTGCGTGGCAGTCACCGTGCCGTGCTGACCGTCGCGGCGGTCACCGGTGTCGTCCTGGTGGCCGGCGTCCTCGTGGGTCTGCGCGGTGGCGGTTCGTCCGACGACAAGGCCGCCGTACCGGACGTCGCCGCCTCGATGCTCGAAGCGGGCGCCGACGGCGGTGCGCAAGGGGGAGTGCCCGGAGCCCTGCCGCTGCCCACGAAGGACGCGTCCGGTGCCAGTCCCGACGCCAAGTCGGGTGGTCCTGACGGCCACGACGGCAAGCAGGGCGGCACACCGGACGGCAAGCAGGACGACTCCGCTCCGGACAAGGCCGGTGCGCACAGTGCGCACAACTCCTCATCGGGGTCGTCCTCCTCACACGGCGACGGCAAGAGCGAGGGCGGGGACGGCGGCACGTCGTCCTCGTCCTCCTCCGGTGGCGGCGGCCGGCCCGTCACCCAGGAGACGCAGGCGCCGGGCGGCACACCTCACACGAGCGCTCCGGTCTCGTCCGGGCAGTCGAACAACGCGGCCCCCCTTTCCGGGGTGATGGTGTTCAGCCATGACTCCGGGCGTTGCATCGGGGTCTACGGAGGTGTGGGCAAGGACGGCCGCCCGCTGGAGATCCGGGACTGCTCGGCCTCCTCGCCCGCGCAGCGGTGGTCCATCCGATCCGACGGCACGATCCGTGCCTTCGGCCTGTGCATGGACGCGGCCGGCGCCTCGACCTCCAACGGAACGGTCGTACAACTGGCCACCTGCAACGGCGGCCCCGCACAGCACTTCGAGCTCAACTACCGTCACGACCTGGTCAGCATCCGGGCCAACAGGTGTGTGGACGTGACGGACGGTCACACGGGCAACGGCAGCCGCCTGCAACTGTGGGACTGCAACGGGCACGACAACCAGAAGTGGTCCAAGAAGTAACCGCACCGGCACCTACGAGAAGACCTCACCGCACCCGACGAGGATGCGGTGAGGTCTTCTTCTGCCGCGCCGGAGAGGCTACTTGCGGTGCCCGTTGGGACCGTCGGCCCCGTTGGGCACGTTGGGCATGTTCGAGACGTCGTGGATGTTGTCGATGTTGTCGTTCTGGGCGTTCGTGAAGCTGTTGCCCGAGTCGATGGTGAGACGGCTGGCACTCTCCAGGGCCTGGGCCAGGCTGCGCACACCGTCCCGGAGCATGCTGTGGACCGGGATGTAGTTCTGGACGTACTGCTTGCCGTACATGTCGTTGCCCCACGGCGGGTCGACCATGTCGTACGCGGTGGCGTCCGCGAACGTCTCGGCGGCGCCGTCCGTCACGTCCGCGACGTTTCCGGTCGCGCTGCCGCCGGATTTGATGCGGCTGGGATCGGCCGCGAAGACATTGCCGTCAGACACGCCTGTCACCTCCGTTGGGGCGTTTGAAGATCTCCTCCAGCGAACCGCCGTCGAGGAGCTTGTCGATGTTGAGGCGGTCGAGCACGCCGCCGCCCTTCATACCCGGGCCGGAAGCGCCTGCCGCCTCCATGATCTCGGTGACGCGCGAGGCCACCTGGGCGCGGGACGCGGACATGGCCTCCAGCACGCTGGCCGCGAGCGCCTGTCCGGTCATCTCCTTGAACTTGTTGTTCGGGAAGCGCAGTCCCGACGGCGTGCCGTCGGTGCCGATGGTGATCTCCACGGCACCGTCCCGGGACCGTGCCGTGACGGAGATCGACTCCATCTGCTGCTTGGCTTCCATGAGCGCGTCGCGCTTCTTCATGAATTCGGCGAGCGCCTGGTGCTGCTGTTCTTCCAGTGACGAACTCACGAGTGCTCCTGTAACGGTGGGCCGCTCGGGCGGAACGGTGGCGGAATCGGTGGCCAGGCTTAGTGGCCGATCGAGGCGGGCAGGCCGCCCTCCTCGGTGCCCCAGACGTCCTTGCCCTTCCCCGACCGACCGGAACTCTGCGTTCCCGGCCGCTGGCCGGCGGGAGGCCCGAACGGGGAATCGCTCGACGTACCGCGTGGGCCGAGGAGTTCGTCGCTGTCGGTCTCCTCCTCCTCCCACTCCTCCGGGTCCTCGGCGGGAGCGGCATGCTGGCCGAACGGCGACCCGCCGTGCTGGAAGACGGCACCGTCCATGTCGTTGCCGCTGAACAGTTCGCGTTCCCGGTCGCCGCCGCCCTGCTGGCCGCCCCCGCCCTGCTGGCCCATGCGGTTCATGCCGGCCATCATCATCATGGGGGAGAGCAGGCCCATCGCGTTCTGGCTGTCCGGGACCCCTCCGGCGGCCGCACCCGCGCCGATCCCGGCCCCCGCGGCGATCCCGGCGCCGGCGCCGATGCCGGTGCCCGCCCCCAACCCGGTGCCCGCCGCCTCGGCCGCGGCCTTCTCGGCCTCCATCGCGGCCACGGTCGTCGGGCTCGGGACCGTCTGGGACTGTCCGTCCGCCGAGGTGATCAGCCCACTGCCGTCCAGGTGCCGGAACTCGGTGCTGCCGTCGGGGTGGCTGGTGATGCTGGTGCCGTCCGGCGTGTAGGAGATGCCGCTGCCGCCGCTGAACGTGGGGAAGTCGTACGACGGTATGGAGAAGCCACCGCCGGACAGACCGCTGCCCAGGCCCGTCGAGGTCCCCTCGGTGGTGGTGACCGTGCCGTCCGGGTGGAGCGTCGTGGTGCTGCCGTCCGGGTTGTGGGTGACGATGTTGCCGTCCTTGTCGACGGTGATGGTGCTGCCGTCGGCCGTGGTGATGCTCTCGCCGGAGCCGAGGTGGCTGGTCGTGCTGTTGCCGTCGGCGTCGACCGTGGTCACGTCGCCGTTGGGGTGCACGGTGACCTTCGAGCCGTTCATGCCGTCGGTGGTGATGCTGCCGTCGGCGTTGACGTGGGAGACGGCGCCGTCCGGTGAGGTGAGCTGGATCTGGCCGTCCGGGGTGACGATCTCCGACGCCCCGTTGGGGAAGTGGGTGGTCTTCGTCCCGTCGGCGGCCGTCTGGGTCAGGCTGCCGTCCGCGTTGCGCGTGATGCTGCTGCCGTCGGGGTTGTCGAGCGACTCGCCCACGCCCAGGTGGCTGGTGGTGGTGTGACCCTGCGGGTCCACCGTGGTGACATCGCCGTCGGGGGTGACCGTCCGGGTGGACCCGTCGGGGAACACCGAGGTGATGCTGCCGTCGGGGTTGCGGGTGACCGAGCTGCCGTCCGGGTAGTCGGTGATGACGCCGCCGCCGGTGCCGGAGCGGGAGGTGCTGCCGTCGATGTTGCTGATGGGGAGACCGGCGCCGAATCCGCCCAGTGCGGTGCCGCCGCCGAGCAGGCTTCCGCCGTCCGGCAAGCCGCTGGTGTCCGGCAGACCCGCGCCGAAGTCGCCGCCGATGCCACCGCCGGCGACGCCACCGCCGACGGTCGGGATGTCCAGCGACGGCCCGTCGACGCCCCCCGGTCCGGAGGTCGGGAGGCCGCCGAGGGCGCCCGTGGCCGATCCGTGGATAGGGCTCAGGTCCCCCAGGCCGTTGCTCAGCCCGTTCCCCATGTCGTTGAGGCCGTCGCCGAGGCCCTTGAAGCTGTCGCCGATGCCGTCGCCGAGGCCCTTGAAACTGTCGTTGAGGCCGTCGCCGAGCCCCTTGAAGCTGTCACCGATGCCGTCGCCGAGGCCCTTGATGCCGCCGCCGAGGTTGTCGATGCCGTCGCCGAGCTTCTTCAGGTTGTCGTCGAGGCTGCTGTTGCCCTTGTCGGCGTTCTCGTCCTGCACGGCGGAGCTCAGCGAGGAGCCGGTGTCGCTGAAGGCGAACGACGGGTTCCAGGCCGCGTCGAGCACCCGGGCCCACTCCTTCTGGAGAGTCTCCAGCACCGGCTTCGCCTTGGCGTCCAGATTGGTCTCGACGTTCCTGGTCCAGCGGTCGACGGCCTCCTGAGCGGCCCGGTGCCAGGTGGCCGTGTCGATCAGTCCGCCCCAGGCCAGGTCCTCGCTGAAACCGGATGCGGCCGTCGGCACGGTCCTCCACGAACCCTGGCTGGTGGCGGGGGGCAGCGTCTCCCACCCGAACTTGGTGGAGTTGTTGGCGATGATCCAGTGTGCGATCTCGACGAACACCTCGTTCATGATGTCCAGCGGGTCGGCCGCGACCTGCTGCTGTGCGGTCGAGCCGTCCGGGAGATTGACCGGGATGCCCTGTCCCTGCCGCCAGAAGAAGTCGCCGTAGATCTTGTACAGGTCCTGATAGGCCTTGTACAGGGCCTGCTCGGCGCCGACCAGATCGTCTCCGTGCAGGGTGGTGGCGGTGTACCCGGTGGAAGGGGACCGGTGCTGCGGGGAGAAGCCGGGCGGCTGCAACTGCGAGGTGTAGTTCTCGTACTTCTTGTGGAGGTCGTCCACCAGAAGCCAGAACGCGCCGGCCGCGGTCCCCTTCCATGAGGCCTGCTCGCTGCCGAGCTGCTTCTTCCACTCGTCCAGGACCACGGTCTGTTCCTTGAAGAACTTTCCCGCAGCGTCGAACGACTGGGCCAGCTCGGCGAACGACTTGAGTTTCACCCCGTCAGCGGTGGGCGCCCCGTCTCCGCGGACCTGGACGTCGCCCTTCTCGGACGAGTACTGCGAGAGCATGCTCTTCAGTACGCCGTCCGAGTCGCCCCAGAAACGGTGGAACGCGGGATTGTCGACGTAGGTGACGTCGAGCGCGCACTTGGAATCCCCACCTCTGGTGGTGAAGAACTCGAAGTGCCATCCCTTGTTCGGGTTGATGGGGTTGATCATCGCGAAGTACTCGTCAGGGTCGTCGAGCCCCCCACCAAGCCGTTTGAAGGACACATTGATCCAGGGGATGCCACTGTCGCCCGAGACCTTGGTGACGTCGCCGCGTGCGACAAGCGACCAGTTGGTCAGCAGGTGAAGGACGTCTTCCCAGCTCTGTGCGGGCATGGTGATACTTCTCCGGGGATGTCAGGGGTGGTCGAGAGCCTCAGAGCGGCAGGTTGTTGCCGGCACCGGTGCCGGCACCGGTGCTCGAACCGCCGATCGCCGACGTGTAGTCGCCGATCTCACGCATGAAGTCGTTCGACTTGACGTTGGCGAGATTGTCCCCCTCGGTCTTCTTCATGTCCCGGATGACGTTCCCCAGATCGATCTTCAGCTTGGCGAACGCGTCCCTGTGCCGGTTGAGGACACTGTCGATGGCCGAGGCGGCCTTCTTGGCGCTGTCGCACAGGTTCTTGCCGCCGGTCTGGTCGTCACCCGCCATCGGACCGATGGTCAGCACCTGGGGCTTCTTGCCGATGTCGTAGAGGGAGGTCGGGTGCGCGCCGGGCGCTCGCAGGTCGTCGATGCGGTGCAGGAAGCCGCTCACGTCCGTGTCGATGAAATTCTGCAGGGCTGCGTAGTTCAGCTGTTCCAGGTTGTGGTGCTCGCTGCCGGGCATGGGCGCCTTCCTGCCGCTTCGAAGGGATCGTGGGACGTCTAGAACCTGATGGCCTGGAAGTTCTCAGTGTTGCGCGCGGCGGTCTGCGACAGGTTGTGCGAGTTCTGCCGGAGAGTCTCGATGAGCCGGACCAGCTGTGCGTCGAGTTGCGTGAGCGAGTCATTCCATGAGGGGACCGTGTGCGTGGTGTACCACTCCTGGTCCGGACCCTCCCAGGTGGAGACGACGGGAGCGAGATCCCTCATCAGCTTCTCCACGGTTCGCCGGATCTGCTGCGACTGGTCCTCCATTTCGCCCGCCGATGCATGGACCGCGGTGTGGTCGATGCGGATGCCTTCAGACACGTTTGCTCCCTTGTGGCTGTTTGATCTTGGCTGCGTACGGTTTCGGGGCGGATGCCCGGGGGGTCGGCGACGTCTCGATGCTACGAGGTGAGCGCCGAGTAGGTGTGTCCGCTGAGGGAGGTGTCCCCGCCGCCCGTCGCCCGGCCGGCGTCGGCGATGAGGTGCATGTTCGACTGCTGCGCGATGTTGGCGGCCTGCTGGTTGTCCGCGAGCTTGTCCTGCATGGTCCGGCAGGTGTTGATGATGTCCTGCATGATGTCGAGCCACTTGACCAGCTGGACGCCGTAGGCGGAACCGTCGTCACCGCCGTACGTGCCGCCCAGTACGTGCTGCTCGGTCTCGATCGTGCCCTTGACCCTGGTGATGTCCTTCTGCGCGTCCACCAGGAGCGTTATGGCGTCGTTATAGGTTTTGTCCGATGACGCCTGGTTGTTCATGCTGGGCATACTTCTCTCCTTGTCATCAGGGTGTTCTCTCATGTAACACGAGACACCTGGCTTCGAGGCTCACCATACTTGTTGCAGGTGTCAACCCGTCTTCGTATGTGCCTTGTTGTTCTGCCCGCACACAGGTGTCCCCGTGGCCTTCGCCCCACCGTCGGTCGCGGCCTGGGGCGACAGGTCGGGACCGGTGGGCAACATGTTGAGCAGCGGGGCCGGCAGGCCGTCGACCGCGGACAGGTCGTACCCGAGGGCCTGGGCCGCCTCCGCCGAGGGCACCCGGTACTTCACCCCGTTGTCCGTGACGAGATAGATGGTCGTACCCGTACCGCCGCCGGTGCTGTTCAGCGCGCGCACCAGGCTTCCGCCGCCGGGGGCCACGGCGACGCCGTCGACCGGCAGACAGGCGGGAGCCAGCGCCTTGAGCGGCGGCAGGGCCGCCTCGACGACCGACTTCGCGGAGACCAGTGACATCGTCACCGCGATGCTCTTGGTCCCCTCCGCGTCCAGGCCGACGCACACACCGGTCGTTCCGGGCACGGCAAGCAGCGCGGGCGGCTCGGGAGGCAGATGGGAACCGGCCTCGCGCACGGCGGTACCGGTGGCCGAGCCGGCGGGCGCCAGCGCACCGCTGAGCGCCTGCGCCGACAGCACCGTCTCCTTCGGGGTGCCGCCCTGGTAGGCCTTCTCCTTGACCTGCGGGTCGGCGAGCGCGAGGGCGGCCTGGGTCGGGGTGACCGGGATCAGACCGTCGCCGCCGAGCACGTAGTAGCGCTTGGCCGACCCAGGGGTCTCGGCGGTGAACACCTGGCCGATGCGGGTGGCCTGCCCGTCCAGGCCGGGCCCGCTCCCGCCGAGGTCCGGCACGGGCGGCGCCGCGAGATCGGGGCCGGAGGGCACGGCGTCGAGGAACGCGGCGGAGACCGAGGTGGCGGTGGCTCCGCCGTATCCCAGGGCCGCCAGCGCCGCCTGACCGCCCGACACCTGGAACCGGCTGTCCCCCCACAGCAGGTAGGTGTCACCGTCCGGCCCCTTCACCAGCACGGCCTGCTCGGCGCGCACACCCGTACCGTCCTGCGGCGAGTCCACGGCGAGGACCGTCAGCGGCCGCACGGCCCCGGAGTCGGTCTTGGTGGTGGCCGCGCACACCTGCCAGGGATGGACGTTGAGGTCGCCCTGGGTGGGCAGGGAATCGGGTGCGCCGGGGATGCCCACCTGGGAGCCGTGCCGGGCCGAACGCAGGGAGTTCGCGGACACGGACACCGTCGACATGTCCGCACCCAGCAGCAGCCGGGCCGACGGGTAGTTGAGCACGGTGTGCAGCCGGCCGTCGAACACGTACCGGGTCCCGGTCTCCTTCTCGACGATCAGTGACTTGCCGCTCTCCCAGCTCGTGTTGCCACCGGGTTTGATCAGGCCGAACAGGAGGAACCCGGCGGCCACCACCACCGAGATGATCAATCCGTAGGTCATGCCGCGATTGGTGCGCCGGGTGGGCGGTTCCACCACGTCGGGGTCGGCGCGCAGCAAACCCGAGGTCAGCCGGGACACCAGGAACTGGTGCGCCATGACCTGGTCGCGTCGGGACTGCAAGATGACACCTCCTCAGATTCAGCCGAACGTGCCGCGCAGGCGCTGGTACACGTCGAGGACCCACAGGGCCAGGGGCAGCAGGGCGAGGGCCGCGCCCGACTGGATCAGGTCACCCGCGCGCCCCCAGTACGGCACCAGGCGCCGGCCCGGCACCGTCCAGGAGACGATCGCGGCGAGCACGGCGCCCAGGAGCAGTGCGGCCGTGCCGAGCAGTTCCCCGTTCTCGCCGTGCCGCACCGCGAGTGCGATGATCAGGACGACCGTGCCGATGCCCGCCGGCAGGCTCAGGGCGATCCGCTGCCAGGAGGTGCCGAGGTTGCGTCCGTGCAGCGGGAGCAGGATCGCCAGCACGAGCACCGTGATCGTCTCGGCCCGGCCGGGATGCCGCGCCATCAGGACCAGCGTGGCGAGGCAGACCAGGCCCACGGCGCCGTACAGGCCCGTCATCCAGTGGTCGACCGCGGCGCCGCCGTCCGCGACGTCGTCCTCGGAGCGCGGCTCGATGCCCTCCTGGAGCTGGTCGGGCCTGGTGGGCAGCGGGGGCAGGCGCAGACCGGAGAGCGAGAAGGACATCATCGGGATGAACGCGCCCAGCAGCACGGCCGCGCAGGCGACCGCGGCGGCGGCCTGGTGGGCGGAGACGTTCAGGGCCACCATGAGTCCGCCTCCGAGGGCGGTCGCCAGGGTCAGCACCCCGCCGGAGGCGAACACCACCGGGTAGCCGGCCACCACGCCGGTCGCCAGGACCAGCCCTACCGTGCCGGCCGCGCCCGCGGCGAGCAGATGGGCGCCCACGGTCCGGGCCGAATCGTCGCCGGCCTGCCCGCCGCCGGTCAGCAGCAGTCCGGCCACCGCGAGGAAGGCCGAGCCGAACAGCCCCAGCAGTACGCCGCCCTGTGGGTCGTCCAGCACGCGGGCGGCGGACCCCGCCCCGGAGAGCAGGAGCAGGGCCGCGCCCGCCGCGAGGATCGCCCGGTCGCCCGTCGCGCCCTTGGACACGACGAGCAGGACCAGGCAGCCGAGCAGGGCCGTAGCCATGACGAGACGCAGCACCCATCGGCTGACCTGCGGGCTCCACGCGTGCGGCAACTGCTGCACCACGGCCGAGACGGCTTCGAGCAGACTGTCGTAACGCACCGGCGGGAGGGCCTCGGTGTGGGGCCGGAGCACCAGTGTCTCTCCCTCACGCAGTTCCAGGGACTCGGGGGTCCCCTCGACGTCCAGGGGGTTCCCGCCGAGGCGCTGCAGTACCCAGCCGCCATGTTCCAGGCCCTGTTCGGGCAGGTCTTCGCCCGCGTGTCCGGCGATCACGGGTAGCAGATCCGCGATCGGCACGTCGGCGGGGACGGCCAGATCCAGTGTCTTGTCAGGGGCGCGCACGGTGAGACGGCACAGCCCGTTCAGCGAGCCTTCGCTCATGGGGGCAACAGCCTTCCGAGGGAAGATACACAGCCGCAACAACGTGCTCCGCGGAACACGTCGCGGCAGGACGAGGCGATCGGGGACGTTCTTCGCTCCGGCGGGGCCAGGGCCTGTCGGACTGCCGGGTGAAGCGGGTCGTCGGGTGGCTCCGGTGTCTTGGCCAGAAATACCTGACAGCAGATACTCTCATGTTCGGAAGCGTCTCTTGACCGGAGCCCGGAGCCCTATGTGTCTCTGTGCCGCTCCGCTGCCGCCCCGGTGCGGGACCTCACGCCCACACCCGCGCGGGTCCCGCCGAATCTCTCGTGCACAGTTGAATGGAGAGCCAGTTGAGTGTGGTGTTCTTCCGCAGGCCGGCCCGCCGCCGCGGCCCGGAACTGCCGGACGGCGAGCTGTCGCTCCAGGAACCACCGACGCTCGCGGAGGAGGCACCTTCCTCCGCGGCCAACATGCTCACCTATCTGCCAATGGCGGGCATGTCCATCGGAATGGTGCTGCTCTACACACGTATCGGCAGCGGGACGGGCCCGATCATCTACCTGGTGGTCGGACTGATGCTGCTGTCCATGATCACCATGCTGATCGGGCAGTTGGTGAAGGCCGGCTCCGAACGCAAACAGAAGATGCAGGGCATACGCCGTGACTACCTCCGCTACCTCGGAGGCGTCCGGCACAAGGTGCGCTCCGCCATCGCCGAACAGCAGCGCGCGCTGGCCTGGCGGCACCCCGACCCGTCCGGCCTGTGGTCCTTCGTCCGGACCAGCCGGCTGTGGGAGCGCCGCACCACCGACGAGGACTTCGCCGAGGTGCGCATCGCGGTCGGTGAGCAGCGCCTGGCGATGCAGCTGGTGAACAAGGCGGAGAAGCCCGTCGAGGACCTCGACCCGCTGACCGCACACGCGCTGCGCGCCTTCATCAACGCCTACTCCACCGTGCCCGAGCAGCCCATCGCCCTCTTCCTGCGGGCTTGGGCGCGGGTCCTTTTCCGCGGCGAGCGGGAGAAGGTGCTGGCGACGGCCCGTGCCCTCCTCGTCCAGCTCGCCGTCCTGCACACCCCGCAGAACCTGCTGATCGCCTTCTGCGTCTCCCCGGAGAACCGCGGCGAGTGGGAGTGGACGAAGTGGCTGCCGCACGCCCTGCACCCCACGGAGACGGACGGCGCGGGCCCGGCCCGGCTGATCACCTCCACCGTCGCCGAGCTGGAGGACCTGCTGGGCGAGGAACTGACCGACCGTCCCCTCTTCGAGGCGGGCGCCGCACCGACCAAGGACGAGCCGTACCTGGTCGTCGTCGTGGACGGCGGTCAGGTGCCCTCCGCCCACCGCTTCGAGCGGGCCGGATTCCGCAACACGGTGGTCGTGGACGTCTCCGACACCCTGCCCTGGAAGCCCGGCCGGACCGTGCTGCGCATGCTGGTGGAGGCCGCCGACGCCGACACGGCGGGCATGGCGGGCGCGGCGGCCGGGGCCGACACACCCTTCGACGTGATCAAGATCGTACGCACGGACCGCGACCGCAAGGAGACGTCGATCCCGCTGGGCCGCGCGGACCAGATCGGACCGGCCGCGGCACGTGCCCTGGCCACCCAGCTCGCGCCGATGCGTACAGGCGTCACCGCGGAGGCGGCCCAGCCCCTGTCCGCCGACATTCAGCTCACCACCCTGCTCGGCATCACGGACCTGTACCGGTATTCCCCGCAGGAGTTCTGGGAGCGCCGCTCCGCACAGCAGAAGCGGCTGCGGGTCCCCATCGCCGTCGGCGCCGACGGCCGCTCGGTGGAACTCGACATCAAGGAGTCGGCGCAGGACGGCATGGGCCCGCACGGCATGCTCATCGGCGCCACCGGTTCCGGCAAGAGCGAACTGCTGCGCACCCTGGTTCTCGGACTGGCCCTCGCCCATTCCTCGGAGACGCTGAACTTCGTCCTCGTGGACTTCAAGGGCGGTGCCACCTTCCTCGGATTCGACGCGCTGCCGCACACCTCCGCGGTGATCACCAACCTCGCGGACGAGGCGGCGCTGGTGGACCGGATGCAGGACGCCCTGCGCGGCGAGATGCAGCGGCGCCAGGAACTGCTGCGCGCCGCCGGCAACTACACCTCCGCCCTGGAATACGAGAAGGCACGGGCCTCCGGCGTGCCGCTGGAGCCGCTGCCGAGCCTGCTCGTGGTCGTCGACGAGTTCAGCGAGCTGCTCTCCGCGCACCGCGAGTTCATGGACCTCTTCGTCGCCATCGGCCGGCTCGGCCGGTCCCTCGGCGTCCACCTGCTGCTCGCCTCGCAGCGCCTGGACGAGGGGCGCATGCACCAGTTGGAGAGCCACCTGTCCTACCGGATCGGTCTACGCACCTTCTCCGCGATGGAGAGCCGCGGTGTGCTCGGCGTGCCGGACGCCTACGAGCTGCCCTCCCAGCCGGGCGCCGGCTACCTCAAGAGCGGTGTGGAACCGCTCACCCGGTTCCGCGCCGCCTACGTGTCGGGGGCCTACCGGCAGCGGGTCGGCGCCCTCGCCCAGGAGAAGATCGCCGGCCAGGTGATGCCGTGGACCGGCGACTGGGTCAACGTCCGCGAGGAACCCGCCGCCCCCGACCCGGACCCGGACGCCGAGGGGGACGAGGACGACACCAGCCTGATGGCGGTGGCCATCGACCGGCTCCGCGACGCGGGCCCGCCCGCCTACCAGGTGTGGCTGCCGCCGCTGGGCGCGCCGCCCACGCTCGACGCGCTCCTGCCGCTGCTGGTGCCCGATCCCGTACTGGGGCTCACCACCGCCGACTGGGAGGACCGCGGCAAGCTGAAGGTGCCGCTCGGCCTCGTGGACAAGCCCTTCGAGCAGAAGCGCGACCTGCTGATGGTGGACCTCAGCGGCTCCGGCGGACACGTGACCATCGGCGGCGGCCCGCAGAGCGGCAAGTCCACCCTGCTGCGCAACCTCGTCGCCGCGCTCGCCCTCACCCACACCCCGCGCGAGGTGCAGTTCTACTGCCTGGACTTCGGCGGTGGCTCGCTCTCCTCGCTCAAGGACCTGCCGCACGTCGGCGGGGTCGCCGGCCGTCTGGAAGGCGAACGGGTGGGACGGACACTGGCCGAGATCAGCGCGCTGCTCGCCCACCGCGAACGGTTCTTCCTGGAGCACGGCATCGACTCGATGGCCACCCTGCGGCGGCGTCGCGCGGCCGGGGAGTTCCCCGAGGAGCAGCACGGCGACGTCTTCCTGGTGATCGACGGGTGGCAGACCGTCCGGCAGGAGTTCCAGGACTACGTGCCGCTGATCGGCCAGTTCGTCTCGAGCGGACTCAACTACGGCGTCCACATCGTGACCACCACCACCCGCTGGGTGGAACTGTCCGGCCCGGTCCGCGACCAGTCGGGCACCAAGCTGGAACTGCGGATGGGCGACGCCCTCGACTCGATGATCGACATCCGGCTCGCCCGGAACGTGCCGCGCGTGCCCGGCCGCGGCCTGACCTTCGGCTCCAAACTCCACTTCCTCACCGCACTGCCGCGCATCGACGGCGTCGGTGAGGCCGCCGACCTCAGCGACGGTGTCGCCGACCTGGTCGAAGCGATCACCGACGCCTGGCCCGGCGACCCCGCGCCGCCGGTGCGCATGCTGCCCACGAAGCTCTCCGCCCGCGACCTCGCCCCCTTCCCCGAGGGGCAGCCGCTGCGGGTCGCGCTCGGTGTCGAGGAGACGGAACTGGCACCGGCCTGGCACGACTTCGCCGAGACCCCGCACCTGGTCGCCTTCGGCGACACCGAGTCGGGCAAGACGAACCTGCTGCGGCTCGTGGCGAAGGCGGTGACCGACCGGTTCACCCCGGCCGAAGCCCGTATCCTCGCGGTCGACTTCCGGCGGGAACTCGTGGAGTGGGTGCCGGAGGAGTACCGGCTGGGCCACGCGGTGTCGGTCGACCAGTTGACCGAGTACGTGGACGGCGCCGCCCGGGCGATGAAGACCCGCACCCCCGGCGCGGACATCACCCCCGCCAGGATGCGCAAGGCGGACTGGTGGGTCGGCCCCCGGCTGTTCGTCCTCGTCGACGACTACGACCTGATCGGCTCCCCCGGACGCAGTCCGCTGGAACCGCTCATCGAGCACCTGCCCCTGGGCTACGAGGTGGGCCTGCACGTCGTCCTGACCCGTTCGGCGGCCGGAGCCATGCGCGGCCTCAACGACCCGCTCGTGAGGCGGCTGCTGGAGGTCAACGCGCCCGGCCTGCTGATGTCCTGCCCGCCGAGCGAGGGCTACGTGTTCGGCAACCTCAAGCCGCGGCTGCTGCCGCCCGGACGCGGCAACTACGTCACACGTCGCAGCGTGACGCAGATCCACACGGCGTTCCTGGAGGACCCCGCGCAGGGGGTGGGCGCGGGGAGGTGACCGGGCCGCGACGGCCGGTGGGGGCCGGGTCGTGCGTGAGCGCGCGGTCCGGCCCCGTACGGACGGGGTCCGGTGGTCTCCCGGTGGCCCGGCCCCGGTGGCCCGGCCCCGGTGGCCCGGCCCCGGTGCTCCGGCCCCGGCGGTCCGGCCGGTTCAGGCCGGCTCGCCGCCGGGTGTCCGCCGGGAGGCCCGGACCTTGGCCAGTGCCATCACCCCGCCCGCGATCATGATCAGCAGCAGACAGCCTGCGGCCAGGGTCCACGCCCGGGGCACGACGGCGCTCCTGGGCGCTGCCTCCGGGAGAGAGACGGCGCTCTCCGGTGCGGGAGAGGGGGCAGACGGGCCCAGCACCGTGCTGAGCGCGGCCGTCGGATCGAGCAGCGGCACCGGGGCGTGCGCGGCGGTCGCCCGGAGCCGGGCCGCGGTCTCGGCCGCGGTCAGGTCGGGCTGGCGCGCCCGGACCAGGGCGGCGGTGCCGGCCGCGAAGGCGGCGGCCACGGAGGAGCCGTTCGCGACGTAGTTGCCCTTGCCCGCCGGGCCGATGCTGGTGATGGCCTCAGCGGGTGCCGCGAGATCGGCGTGCAGCGGCTGCGGGACGTTCTGGAGCGGGTCACCGACGATGCCGGCGCCCACGACGGACAGCACGCCGTCCGCGGCGGCCGGCCAGTAGTCGGCGGGCGGCGGATCCGAGGCCCGCGCCGAGATGCTGCTCGGCGCGGTGTCGGGCGCGGCCGGCGCCACCACGAGGACGTCCTTGTGGACCGCGTGCTCGACCGCCGCCCGCAGCGCCGGGGCGTCCTTGGACAGCGCCGTGGATACGAGGACCACGTCCGCGCCCCCGTTGACCGCCGCCTCAATGCCCTGCGCCGTCAGCGCGGTGCTCGGCGCCCCCCACCGGTCGGTGCCCCGTTCGGCGAGGATCCGGGCCTGCGGCGCCACCCCGGCGAACCCGCTGCCGGGCACGGCGGAGGCGCCGACCACTCCGGCGAGGAAGGTTCCGTGCCCCACGCAGTCGTCGGCGGCGGCGCCGTCCGCGTCGACCCGCCCGGAGAGACCGGTGGCGTTGGGGGACACACCTGTGCCCACCACCGCGACCCGGACGCCCTGACCCCGCGAGTACCGGTTCGCCTGCGCCAGACCCAGCCGCTGCTGGGCCCAGGAGACCGAGCCGACCTGGGTCTTGGAAGCTTTCGTGCACACGGCCCGGTCGGGGTCGAGCGAGGGGGTGATCAGTGGCAGCCGCGTTCCGGCCGACGCCGTCGGGGAGGGAGTCGGGGTGGCTGCCGACGCGCTCGCCGGACCGGCGACGGCGAGCGCGGCGCCCAGGAGTGGTGTCAGCACCCTCAGACGGGGACGGAGGAAGAGACGGTCGTCGTTCATGTCATCGAGTTCCCTGGCTGGCTGGTCGGTTGGCAGGCCCGGTGGTATGTGTGTGAGGTTCAGGAGTGAGGAGAGGGCGTGGAAACATGCTAGAAGCCCCGCCCGCACGCGAGGTGTTGGGACCGGGCACATCGTGACCCCGACCGTCTCGCTCATCGTCGTCCGCTCCGGGTAGGCTGCGAACGAGAGACACGTGTGGTACCGGAACGGCACTTCGGCCGACCGTACGTCAACGGCAAGACACCTTCCCACATACGGGGAGCGCACCACCCATGTGTACCGATGTGTGAGGACCGCATGACCGCCCATCTCAGGAGGAGCGCGCGATGAAACGCCGCGGCAGCGCCCGGCGGACGGGGCACGCCGACCGGGGCGCGCACCTGACGGTCACGCGTGCCCACGAGCACGTCCACCTGGTGCACGCGGGCACGCAGCCGCCCGAGCGGCTGTCGGAACTCGCCGACTGGCTCGGCCCGGCCCGCGACAAGGAGGCCGCCGTCCTGGTCGGGGCCGCCCTTGGCGACGGAGGCATCCCGGCCCTGTGCGAACTGCTCGCGCCGGTACTGCGGGAATGCAAGGACGAGGGCGTCGGCCTGCTGCGGCTGGTGATGTCGGCGGGCGCCGACGAGCCCGACGGGCGCCCCTCGACGGCCAGGCTGCTGTGCGAGCGCTGGGAACTGGACATCCTGGCCACCGCCGGCCCGGCTGTCGTCGTCCCGGACGGTTCCCTCTTCTCGCCCGACCTGCCCGACGCGCCCGGCGGCTGGTGGCACTTCACCGTCGGCGAGGTGCCGCGGTTCATGGGCAGCCGCCTGCCCATCCCCGACTGGGAGGCCGCGCTGCGCCGGGTGGACGACACGGCCCCCGTCCTCGACCACATCATCGAACCCGTACCGGCCGGACTGATGATCCGTCCGACGGTAGCTGCGTCGGCTGCCGTCCACACCCTGCCGTACGCCATCCCGCCCGACCCGGACCGGCCACACCTGCTCGTGGACGCACCGGGCGTGCCGGCCGCCGGGCTGGCTACGGTGATCGCCGCCCTGCCGGGCCGGGTGCGCAGGGACATCCGGCTGGTGTCCCTGGACGGACACTCCCTGCTGGAGGCCGGGCAGGCCGTCGCCGACATCCTCGGGACCGAGGTGCACGTGGGCAACGGGGTTCCGGTGGTGGTCGACGGCGGTGACGAGGCCGACGGCCCGGACGACTCGTCGGCCGGGACCTCGACGGAGCTGTACGCGGTCGACGCCGACGGCACCCCGCTGTGGCGGCCGTTCGCGGAGACGCTCACCTGCGCGCCCGCCACGGGTGACCGGGCGGAATCCGCCCGGGTGACCTCGTGGCGCGCCCCCCTTTCCGTGCTCGAGGGCACGGATCCCGGCGCGCTTCCCTTCGAGCAACTCTGGAAGCTGGCGGTCACGCCCGCCGGCCTGTGGGTCGGGCCGCGCAGCAGCGAGCCGCCGGCGGTCGCCGCGACCCGCGCGGCCGGTCCGGACGTCGTGGCCATCGAACTGGGGGCCCCGCGCCGGGCGCTCGACGACTCGCTCTGGCCCAGCCTCGACCGCCTCTTCGCGGAGCTGGAGCCCGAGGTCCGGGAACGGGCCGTCGTCCATGTCCACGGGGTCCTCGGCAGCAAGGGCATGGACCACCTGCGGCGCCTGACGATCCGGCACAACTTCTCCCTGATGCCGCAGGAACAGACACAGGCGCAGGCGCAGACGCAGACGCAGGCACCGGAACCGGGACTGGAACAGGATCCGGCAGAGACCGGTACGGCGGGCATCCCGTCCCTGGGACGGACGTACGCGCACATGGCGGCGGAGTCCGAGGGACCGGCGGGCCTCGGCCGCACGGCCGAGGAGGACGAGCAGAAGGGCACCCGGACCCCGGAGCCGTACACGGCGGAGGCGCCCGGGAACCCGGTCCTGGAATCCGTCGGGCCCCGGTCCCCGGAGCTTCGCCGGACTCCGGAACCCGCCTCCCCGGGGGCGTGGTTCTCGGCGTCCGGGACAGCACCGACCGGATCACCGGGAAGCGGGTCGGCGGAGGCCGCAGCTCCTGGGGCGCCGAGGGGCGGTTCGGTGGAGGCCGCAGCTTCGGGGGCCCCGCGGCAGGCAGGGCCCCGGGCTCCCGAGCGGGTCCCGTTCGAGGGGCGGGCCGAGGGCCGGCCGCAGCCGGACGGACCGCTGACCGCCCGGACCGGACCGGCCGGACCGCTGTCCCCGGCACCGACGGGGCCTGAGAGGCCGGTCCCGCCTCCCGCGCGGCCGGCGTCCCTCGGGCCGACGCCGCCCCTCCCGGGGGCGCGGCCCGAGGGGCTGACCCCGCCTTCCGCAGGGGTCGCGGCCGAGCCCTGGCCCCCCGCTCGCACCCCGGTGGGCCCGCAGGAACCCGCCGCCCTCCGGGCGCGGACCTCGCCCGGCACGGGCACCGACCCGGGCACGGGGACCGACCCGGGCACCGGCATCAACCTGGGCCTCGGCCCCGGCACCCGCACCGACCCGGGCATGGGTACCGGCCCCGGCACCCGCACCGACCCGGTGGCCGGGGCTCCCAACCCCCCTGTGCGGGAGCCCCGGTCACCGTCACCAGCCACACCGTCGGAGCCGGTCGCCCCCGAGGCCGTCCGGGCTGTCACCCCGTTCGCCGGGGGCGGCGGCGCGGAGAAGGCGCCGGTGGTGAACCCGTCGGACAGCGATCACGTCAAGCTCCGTGCCTACCTGGCGCCCTTCTGGCAGCGCCACCGCGAGGCCGCCGCGCGCGCGATGCCGCGTCTGCTCAAGGAACAGACCACGGACGCCGGTTCCGACCCGGCGGTCGTCGAGCTGATCGCCGTGCACGTCTACATGACCGCCGTGGACGACGCCAAGCTGCGTACCGCACTGGCCGAGGAGGACGACCAGAGCCGGACACTGCTGCGCTGTCTGAAGCCCGGCATGCGCCGGCTGCCCTCCTACCGGGGCGTCGCGCTGAGCACGGCCGGGGAACTCGTCTCCCGCCTCGGACCCGACGCGGTGGGCGCCGAGTGGACGGTGAACCTGCCGGTGCGCGCCACGTCGGTCTCCGCGGCCCACCCGGGCACACCCGTCGACCACGTCCTCATCTGGTCGGTGACCGGCCGCCGGGCCGGCGACCTGATGGGCGATCCGGCGGACGACCACGCCCCGGACGTCCTCTTCGGGCAGGAGTCCAGGTTCCGGGTGCTGGGACTCGCCCGGCGCGGCGACGCCACCGTCGGGCTGCTGCAGGAGGTGCCGCGGCAGGCGCACGCCTCCACCGCGGCCCTGGACGCGGCCCTCCTCAAACGTCTTCGAGCCGTACTCGACCTGCCGTCCGCCGAGCCCGCAGATGACGCCGGCCTCCCGGCGCCGCCCACGGGAACCGGTGCCTAGGCCTCCGTCCCGGGCGGCTGTCGGTCCGTCCTGTCCCGCACTTTTCCGCGTCCCGCCACGAGGAGCGTCATGACCCCCAGAACGCCGAGGACTCCCACCGAGCAGACCGCCACGGTCGGCAGGTCCGCCCCCGCCGCCCGGCGAGTCCGCCGGGCCGCCGCGCTGCCCATGCCCGACGGGGCCAGCATGAGCCCCCTCGCTCCCGCCGACTCCCTGGCGGCCGGGCGGGACGAGGCCACGATGCGCTCGCTCACCTCGGTGCTGGCCGCGGCCCGCACGGAGGAGAAGGAGCCCGAGGGCGACCCGGCCGCCTGGCGTCCCAAGGGGACGGCCGAGGGCGGCGCGGAATCGCCCGCCCCCGAGGGCACGGACCCGGCGGCCGTCCCGCAGCGCCGCCCGGGCGGCCGGCTGGGCACCAAGATCACCGAACGGCCGTTCCTGGTCGCCGCCGCGGTCGCGGGCGCGGTGGTCGCCTCCACCCCGTTCCTGACGTCCCACGCCAAGGACCACTCGACGACGTACGAGGGCATGGGCAAGGGCGACCCGATCGCCGTGGAGTCGGGCGGGAAGGGCGGCGCGCACACCGACGGCTACTCCGGCCAGGTCTCGATACCGGCCCCGGGCGGGGAGACGACGTCCGCCGACAACCTGCTGGACCCCAGTGCCGGCGGCTGGCACGGCGAGGGCACCTCCGGTACCGGTGACACCGCCACCACGCAGGCGCCGGTCGTCCCCGAAGCACTCGCCGCCGGCGACACCGGCGCGCACACCCCCGTCGCCGGTACGGCCGTCAAGCCGGGGCTCGCGGGAGACGGCGGGGCGTCCGCCGCGTCGAAGGCCGCGCACGCCCCGCACGCCGACTCGGCGAAGTCCGCCGCCACCAAGGACGGATCCTCCGAGGGCGACGGCAGGAGCACGGCCGAGAACACCGACAAGGCACCCGCCAAGAGCACCGACAAGGCACCGGTCAAGAACGCGGCCGAGACGTCCGTCAAGACCACGGACAAGGCCGACGACAAGCCCGCGGCCCCGGCCACGAGCACCACGGGCACCACGGTGGCGGCCCGCAGCGCGGCCCCGGTGGCCGCCGCGGACACGACCGTGAAGTCCGACACCACCGTGAAGTCGGACGACACGACGGCGAAGCCGGAGTCGGACACCACCGCCGACACCGTCCCGGCCTCCGCCCGCGCGGCCGAGACCGCGACCGCCGCGGAACCGGCCGCCGAGGCGGAACCCGACACCGCGCCGGAGGCGACACCCCGCCAGTGGGGCACCAAGGTCTTCGACTCCACCTTCACCCTGCGCGCCGGGGAGTCAGTCTCCTCCGACCGGATGAGCATCACCATGCAGGCCGGCGGCAACCTCGTCATCACGGACGAGAACGGCGCGGTCCGGTGGTCCTCGGGGACCACCGGTGAGAACAACGCGGCCACGTTCAAGACGGACGGCGAACTCGTCATCCGCTCGGCCTACCAGCAGACCCTGTGGTCGTCGCACACGGGCGGACACACCGGGGCCAAGCTGGTCATCCAGAACGACGGCAACATCACCATCCTCGGCGCCGACGATCAAACCCTCTGGGCCGCCGGCACCCAGCACTGAGTCCACCTCGAACACGAAGGAGCAGGCGTGGCCCGCCATGTGATCACCGTCGGCCCGGAGAACGGGTGCGACCACAGCACGATCGGCGCGGCGCTGCGCAACGCCCGGCCGGGAGCCGTCATCAGCGTCCGGCCGGGCAGCTACCGGGAGACCCTGGTGGTGGAGAACCGGGTGACCATCGCCGCCGACGGCCCGCGCGGCAGCGTCGAGATCGCCCCGTTCAAGGGGGCGGCCGTGACGCTCGCCGCCGACGCCGTCATGCTGACCGACCTGCTCCTGCGCGGCGGCGAGGGCGAACTGCCGGTGATCGACGCCGTCCGCGGCCAGGTCGCCATGGACGGGTGCGAGGTCCTCGGAGCGGGCTGGACGGCCCTGCTCAGCAGGGGCACCGGCTCCCTCGCACTGCGGTCGTGCCGGATCACCAACCCCGTCGGCGCCGGTGTGGTGGAGGCCGGCACCACCGGCAGCGTCATCGAGGACTGCGTGATCGAGAACCTCGGCACCTCCGGCGTGGTGATCAGCGAGCAGGGCCACGCGGATGTCCGCAACTGCCGTATCCGAGACGCCCGCGGCAACGGCGTGCTGGCCAACGGCCAGTCCCGCGGAGTGGTCGAGGACTGCGAGATCACCGCCGCGGAGAAGCCCGGCCTCGCCCTGGAGGGCAGTACGTCCCTGCGAGTGGTGCGCACCACGCTGCGCGACTGCACGGTCGGTGCCCACCTGGCCAGTTCCGCCCGCACCGAGCTGTCCCACGTGCAGATCCGCGGCTCCCGCGGACACGGCTTCGTGGTGGCGGAACGCTCCGACCCGCAACTGTCGTACTGCGAGACGTCGGGCACCCGCGGCAGCGGGCTGTACGTCACCGGCCGCTCGCGCGGTTACTTCGTCAACTGCGCGTTCGACGCGGCGGAGGAGGCCGCGATCTACGTCGACGACAGCAGCTCCCCCTCGCTCAGCGGGACCCGGGTGACGAACAGCAAGGGCGTCGGCGTGGCGCTGGAGGGCGAGAGCGCGGCCGAGTTCGACCAGCTGGACGTGGTCCGGGCGGGCGGGCACGGCGTCGCGGTCACCTCCGGGGCCAATCCGCTGCTGCGCCGGGCGCGGGTCACCGAGGCGCGCGGCACGGGCATCCTCGTCGCCGGGGAGGCCCGCGGCCGGTTCGAGGACTGCGAGATCAGCGACTGCGCGGGCCACGCCCTGCGCGCCGAGAGTGGCGGCAACCCCCACCTCGGCACCTCGGCCCTGCGCGGCGCGGGCAAGTCCGGCGTCTGTGTCGGCGCCGAGGGGAGGGCGACGCTGCGGGACTGCGAGATCTCCGGCTGCTCCGCGTCCGGGGCCTCGGCCGAGGAGGGCGGCGCACTGACCCTCCTGCGCACCCGGGTGCTGGGCAGCGGCGGCCACGGGGCCCTCGTCGGCATGGGCGGCCGGGCCTCGCTGAAGAGCTGCGAGTTCAGCGGGAACACCGGGGACGGCGTCCGCATCGACACCGACCAGGACGTCGAGGTCACCGACTGCACCGTACGGTCCAACCGCGGCTCGGGGCTGAAGCGGGCCCCCTCCCGCGCCGGGTTCACGCTGTCCGGACTGACCAGCGTCGACAACAAGTCCCCCGACGAGGGCACGGACCCGGCCGCCGACCCGGTTCCCGCGGGCGAGCGCGGCACGTCCGAGGGAGGGGGGCAGGACGGCAAGTCCCCGGAGAACAGGCTCGTCACCGAACTCAACGAGCTGGTCGGACTCGCGGGCGTGAAGGAACAGGTCAGCATGCTGGTCAGCCTGGGCAAGCTCGCCCAGCGGCGGGCCCAGCTCGGCATCCCGGCCCCGCCGATGAGCCGGCACCTGGTCTTCGCCGGCCCGCCCGGCACCGGCAAGACCACCGTGGCCCGCCTCTACGGCGGCATCCTGGCGAGCCTCGGCATGCTGTCGTCGGGACACATCGTCGAGGTGTCCCGCGCCGACCTGGTGGCCCAGGTGATCGGCGGCACCGCCATCAAGACCACCGAGGTGTTCGAACAGGCCCTGGGCGGCGTCCTGTTCATCGACGAGGCGTACACCCTGACCTCGGACAGCAAGGGCTCGGGCGCCGACTTCGGCCAGGAGGCCATCGACACCCTGGTCAAGCTGATCGAGGACCACCGGGACGACACCGTCGTGATCGTCGCGGGCTACCCGAAGGAGATGGAGGGGCTCCTCGCCGCCAACCCCGGCCTCGCCTCCCGCTTCACCCGCACCATCGAGTTCGAGAACTACTCGGTGGAGGAACTGGTCACCATCACCGAGTCCATGTGCAAGGGTCACCGCTACGTCCTCGATCCGCTCACCAAGGAGGCGCTGGCCCTGCGCTTCTCCGGCATGCGGCGGGACGCCACGTTCGGCAACGGCCGCGCCGCGCGCGGGGTGTTCGAGGAGATGATCGACCGGCAGTCGCTGCGCCTGGCCACCCTGCCCGAGGCCAGCGAGGCGGACCTGATGCTGATGGTGCCGGAGGACGTCGGCGCCGACGTGGCCGAGGAGGTGCGTACGGAGGTGAAGAAGTCACCCGGCGAGTCCGACGTACTGGCCCAGCTGCGTGGCATGACCGGTCTGTCCGCGGTCAAGCGGGAAGTCGGCGGCATCGCGGACCTGCTGAACGCCTACCGTCAGCGGGCCGCGATGGGGCTGCCGACGCCCGCGGTCAGCCACCACGCGGTGTTCTCCGGCCCGCCCGGCACCGGCAAGACCACCGTGGCCCGCCTCTACGCCGATCTGCTCAAGTCCTTCGGAGTGCTGTCCCGGGGTCAGCTCGTCGAGGTCGGCCGGGCCGACCTGGTGGGCCGGTACATCGGTCACACCGCGCAGCTGACCACCGAGAAGTTCCAGGAGGCGCTCGGCGGCGTCCTCTTCATCGACGAGGCGTACACCCTCACCCCCGACAACGCGTCGCAGGACTTCGGCCGGGAGGCCGTCGACACCCTGCTGAAGCTGATGGAGGACCACCGCGACCAGATCGCGGTCATCGTCGCGGGCTACCCCACGGAAATGGACCGTTTCCTGGCTTCCAACCCCGGTCTGGCCTCCCGCTTCTCCCGGCATGTGACCTTCGACGACTACTCCACCGAGGAACTGCTGTCGATCATGGTGGAGCAGGCGACGACCGCCGGTTACGTGTGCGCGCCGGACACCCTGGAGGCACTGCGCGTCCACCTCGACGGCGTGCCCCGCACCCGGTCCTTCGGCAACGCGCGCCTCGCCCGCCAGCTGCTGGAGAACATGATGACCCGTCAGGCGGGGCGTCTGGCCTCGCTGGCAGCGCCCGACCTGGAGGCGCTCACCACCCTGCTCCCCGACGACCTCCCGGCCGCCGCACTCGCCGTCCCGCCCGGGGCGCACTGACCGCGGGGCCCGGTCAGGTCTGTTCCTGCCGCCGCATCGCGTCCCGCAGCGCCACGCGGGACGCGATGCCCAGCTTCGGATAGATCTGGTACAGGTGCGCGCCGACGGTGCGGTGCGAGATGAACAGGCGCTGGGCGATCTGCTTGTTGGTCAGGCCGGTCGCCGCCAGCTCCGCGATCTCGCGCTCCTGCGCGGTCAGGGCCGCCCCGGTCCCGCCCTCGCCGGGCGTGGCGACCCGGCCCGCCGCCCGCAGCTCCTTGCGGGCCCGCTCCGCCCAGGCGGTCGACTGCAACTGCTCGAAGGCCCGCAGCGCGGCGGACAGCGGCGCCTTGGACTCCGACAGAGCCCGCGACCTGCGCAGCCGCTCCCCCTGGGCCAGCCGCACCCGGGCCAGGGTGAACGGCCAGCGCTCGGCGTCCGGCGCGGTCAGCGCCCGCTCGAACAGGCGGGCCGCCTCGGCGTCGTCCTCCGCCACCATCGCCTCGGCGGCGTCGGCCAGCAGGGCGAGCCGGGGGGACAGGCCCGCGATGTTCGTTTCGGTGCGCAGGGCGCGTACATGGGCCACCGCCTCCGCGCGCCGGGCGGTGCGCACCGCGGCCTCCACCAGCTCGAAGAAGACCCAGGAGGCGTGTGCGACGTACGGCGGGAAGCTGCCCGCCGGGCTGATCGCCGTCACCCGGCGGTACGCCGCGTCGAAGTCGCCGTCGGCGATGTCGGCGAGGGCGTGCACGTGCAGGGCCGTGTGCACGGCCTCGCGGATGCCGCGTGGCGCCGCCCAGTTGATCATCGCGTCGGCGAGCGCGTGCGCGGTCCCGGTGTCGCCCCGGGACGCGGTGACCAGGCCTTTGGTGTACTGGAAGAACCACAGGCAGACGGAGTACCCGGACTCCGTGCACTGGACCAGGCCCTCCTCGGACAACTCCAGTACAGAGGCCCACCTCCCGCGGTGGTAGTCCTCCAGGTTCAGGTGCAGCAGCGCGCCGATGTGCCGGCGCACCGCACCGCCGTCCCGCCCCTGCCGCACCAGCCGCCACGCCGGCTCGCGGACCGCCGCTAGCCGGTCCGGGTAGACCGCGGCCGTACCCACCCGCACGATCCGGGCGGGGTCGGTGTCCCCGGTGGTCGCGGCGATGATCCCGTCCAGCTCCCGCAGCGTCGCCGTGTCGGCGTGCGCCGGATCGCCCCAGGTGCGGGCGGCCACCAGCAGGAGCGGAGGCGGAGCGGGCCGCAGACGGGCGACGGCCGCGTAGTACGGCTCCCACAGCGCCTCGTCGGCACCGTAGTTGCACAGCAGCAGCAGGAAGTGCAGCGCGTCGATCAGTGCCGGGTCCTCGGCGTCGAAGCCGTGGTCGCCGTCCGCGATGGCGCCGACCAGCAGACGGTGGGCGGTGGCCAGGTCGCCGTCGCTGTTCAGCACGAGCTGGACCGCGGCGTTGGCACTGTGCAGGGACGCGACGTGACGCGGGTCCGCCCGCCGGGCGTCCTCGAGCAGCGCCGAGGCACTGTTCAGCGCACCGATCGCCTCGGCGCCGACGTACGCCGCCTCGGCCAGCCGGCGCGCGCGGTCGGTGTCGCGGGGGCTGAGGTCGGCGGCCCTGGTGAGTGCGGCGATCGCGGCGACGGCGTCCCCGCGCCGCTGGATCTGCCGTGCCGTGCGCTCCAGCAGGGCGGCCACGTCCTCGTCGGGCTGGAGCGTCGCCTCGCCCAGGTGCCAGGCGCGGCGTTCCGGCTTGTCGGCCAGTGCGTCCGCCAGGGCGCGGTGCGCGGCGCGCCGGGCGCTGCTGGTCGCCTCCGCGACCACGGCCGACTTGATCAGCGGGTGCCGGAACACCAGGCGGCGCGGGGACTCCTCCACCCGGACCAGCCCGTCCCTCTCGGCCGCGTCCAGGGCGACGAGGTCGGCGTCGCCGCCGGTGGCCCGGGCGGAGGTGGCCAGCACCCCGAGGTCGCCGGTGTCGTCCAGAGTGGCCAGCAGCAGCAGCGCGCGGGTGGCGGCGGGCAGCGAGCGGACCCGGTCGGCGAACAGGGACTGCAGGCGCTCGCCCAGCGGCAGGACGGCCGGCATCACCTCACGGGCCCGGCGCTGGTCGGCGCGCAGCGCGTCGGGCAGCTCCAGCAGGGCCAGGGGGTTGCCCTGGGCGGTCTCCAGCAGCCGCCGGCGCACCGGCTGCGCCAGGTCGGGGAAGCACAGGTCGACCAGGCGTGCGGCCGACGCCCCGTCGAGGGCGGGCACCTCGTACGAGGGCAGGCCGCTGCCGTCGAAGAAGCTGTCGGTACCGGTGCGGGAGGCGGCGACGAAGCGGACGCGGTCGCCGGGCAGCCGCCGGGCCAGGAAGGCGAAGACGGCGGCGCTCGCCCGGTCCACCCAGGGCAGGTCGTCCACGGCGAGCAGGACCGGTCCGTCCTCGGCCGCCGACCGGAGCAGCGCCAGCACGGCGTTGCAGACCACCAGCCGCTCGGGCGCCGGTCCGGAACCGAAGCCCAGGGCCACGCTCACGGCCTCCCGGGCGGGCTGGTCGAGCCGGTCGAGGAGGCCGTGCAGGGGGAGGAGCGTCTGGTTCAGCGCCGAGTAGGCGACGTCCGCCTCGAACTCGGCGCCGGCCGCGCGCAGCACCCGGGTGCCGTCCGCGGCGGCCGCCCGGGCCAGGGCGTCCAACAGCGCCGACTTGCCGACCCCGGGCTCCCCGGAGAGCAGGACCGTGCCGCCCCGGTGCCGCTCCAGCAGCGCCCGGACCCGGTCCAGGTCTTCCTCGCGGCCCACCAGGGGGGCGGCGGGGCCGAGGCGGGAGGAGTCAGCACGGGGCACCGGGCACCGCCCCTTCCCGGCCGCGGAAGACGGCCGCCGGCGCGGGCCGCAGGCACCTGCGTGTGCGGTAGGACCTCACTTCGGCGGGGCGGCGCTGAACCAGGTCCCCGGCGCTGCCTGCCATCTGCGTCCCTCCGTCGGTGCCCCGCCATTCTAGGAGCGCTCCGGAACCGACGCGTACTGGGTCACCCCAGGTCACGGGCCGATCGTGGTGCGTCATCGACGGACCCGACGCCCGGGGTGGCCGGCCTGGGGCAGTTCAGTGCCGGCGCGAGGTCCCCCCGGGGGCGGCCGTCGGCAGGGCCGGGAACGTGCCCGCCGCACCCGATGGGGCACGCGCACCTCCGTGCCCGCGCGTGCGCTCAGGACCGGGACCACTTCTGCTGGTCCAGGCCGTTGCAGGACCACAGCTGGATGCGGGTGCCGTCGTCGGTCGCGGCGTCCTGGACGTCCGCGCACTTGTCGGCGAGCTTGCTGACGAGGTCGTGACGGTAGTTCAGTTCGAACTGCTGCGCGTCGCCGCCGTCGCAGTGCGCGAGCCGCAGTGCCGTTCCGTCGGCGGTCAAACCCCCCGCGAGCTGCACGCACATGCCGAGCGTGCGCATGGTCCCGTCCGAGGCGAACGTCCAGCGCTGGGGTGCGGAGTCCTCGTGACAGTCCCAGATCATCAGCCGCGCTCCCACGACGGGCCGTCCGCCGACCACGTCGAGGCAGCGCTGTGAGCCGTGGCTGACGACGCTCACCCCCGACGGCACCGCCGGGGTCTCCTTCCCGGGTTCGTGCCCCCCTTGGGCAGGGGCGTGGGTCCCGTCCACGGGAGCCCTCGACGCCTTGGCTGACGTGCCGCCGGGAGAGGCGGTGGCGGAAGGACTCGCCGGTGCCTTGCCGTCCCTGCCGTCGGTGTCCTTGCCGGCGCTCTTGCCCTGGGGCGCGCTCGCCGACGGTTCGGGTGCGAAGGCCGGGAAGTCCTCCAGACGCTGCTCGTGGGCCCCCACGGACGCCGACGCCCCGGTCTCCCTGCCGTGGTCCTCGCCGCTCAGGCCGAGTACCAGCGCGACGGCCCCCGCCGCCAGCAGTCCCACGACGCCCACCACGCCCAGGGCGCCGCGCAGGCCCTCACGTCCCGCCCTGTCGCCGGACCACCCGAGGACGCCGCGCTTCTTGGAGAGCCGGTCCCCCGGGGAGCGCTGGTCCTTCGCGGAGGGGCCGGGCCCGGGCGCGGCCGGGTCCTCGCGTGGGCCGTCGAAATTCCGCCGGGAGCCCAGGGAGGAGAACTGGGTGAGCCGGGGGAGGGAATCGTCGCGGTCGGCCGCACGGGGCTCGGTGTTCGAGCGGACGGGCGTCGGGGAGGGGCCGACCTGCTTGCCACTGCCGGGCACACGCTTGGGAAGGTCTCCCGTCGGCGGGGGAGTGTGGGGAGATGTCATGGGGTCCTTTCCAACGACGCGAGCCACCGGCGGTGGTGACCAACTCGGCGACCGGACCGTACTCCGCGCAGGAGACGGCGCAGGCGGTGGGATCAGAGGCACACCTGACCAATTGCACATGTGTGAGATGTGGGTATGTGTGCAGGTTGCGGTACGGGGAGCTTAGCCCACAGCCGCCCGTGGCCGGAGCCCTGCCCCCGGGCGTCGACCGTCACCTGGTCAGCTGATGCGCAAAACCCTTGCACACAAACTCAGTTGACGACACATCAGACACTGGAGGTGTCCACTGAGACCCTTTAGTGTGGCCGACGCTCTTCCCACGTGATCACCGTGCATCAGGAGGACATCGACACATGAGAACTCTTCGCAGTTTCGCGGCCGTGCTTGCGGCCGTAGCGGGCATGCTCTTCACCCCCACCCTGGCCGCGCAGGCCGCGCCCGCGGCCTACCAGTGTGACGCCGCCCACGATCACGACGGCGTGCTCGTGATCTTCGCCGACCCCGACTACGGCGGGGAGTGCCGGTCTCTGAGCAACCCGGAATTCGGCAATCTGCAATGGGTGAACTTCAACGACACCATCTCGTCCCTGAAGAACCGCACCCCCTACACGCTCTGCTTCTACGGCAACGCGAACTACGACAAGAGCGGCACGGTCTTCCAGATCCACGCCTACGAGTGGTGGTGGAACCTGCCGTCCTGGACCGACAACCAGATCTCCTCCATCGGGTACTGCTGAGCACCGGGCGTCCGGCGCCGCGCCATCGCGCCGGACGCCCGCCCCCGTGCCGGAAGCCGCCTTCGGTACCTCCCCGGTGTTTCTCCCGCACACGTGCCCAGCGCGCGACACGGGGTCCCCGCACACCCATGCGTCACCTTCTTGACAGGTGACGCATGGTGGGGCAGGCTGAGGACACCGAAGGGAGCAGCGCAGATGAACAGCTATGAGTACCCCCTCTTTCCGGGCCGCCGCAGCAGGGAGGAGCAGGCCCTCCACGACCTGCTCCGCCGGGTGAACTGCAACGACCGGCGGGAACGGGACGACCGTGAGGCGACGGAGTACGCCCTGCGCACCCAGCGGCTCGCGGCGGTCACCTATCTCAGCGCCGTGCTGTGACCGCCGCGTCCGCCGAGGCGCGCGGCACCAGCGGTGAGGCGGCCGCGAAGCCGTCGGCCGGCTCGCCCGCCCGCCGGACGGCGGCCCCGTCGGCCCGGGTGCCGCCGAGACCGCCGAAGTCGGGCGCGCCGCCCACCCGGCGGTCCGGCGCGGCGCGGTCACCGGCCGCCGCCATCGCCCGGAAGCCGTCGGGCAGGCTCGCCCGCCGGGGCCGGTGACCAACGCCCGCCCCCTGCGTCCTGGCCCCCGGTCCGTCCGAGGGCGGGCGCGCGTTCCTCGCCGGGGCCCCGCCCGCGCGTATCGGCGGCCGCCGTCGTCCCGCGTCGCACGACCTCGCCGGCCGGCCCGTGCTCCGGCCCCGCCCCTCGTGCCGGGCCCGCCACCGCCGAGGTGTCCGTCCCACGGCCGGCCCGTGTCCGAGCACATGTGACGGGTGCGCCGGGCCCGCGAGGCGGGCACGTCATTGTCCGGCCCCCGCGGGGGCCGAGAACGGAGCGCGAACGGGGCGCGGAAACCCGGCAGTCGTCCGACCCAGGCACGGACCGTGTGCCGGCTCCGGTGACACAGTCATTCGACGGATGTGGGCGTGATGTCCGGTATCGGAGACTTCTCGGGTTCCCGAACGACCGACGAAAGGCAACCCGCATGCCCACCTTTGCCGACCACGTCATCGCCTCCCTCAAGGCCTCCGGCGTGCAGCGCCTCTACGGCCTGCCCGGAGACTCACTCAACGGTCTGACGGACGCCATCCGGCGCGACGACGGCATCGACTGGGTCCATGTGCGGCACGAGGAGAGCGCCGCCCTCGCCGCGGCGGCCGAGGCCGGACTGACCGGCGAACTGAACGTCTGCGTCGGAAGCTGCGGTCCGGGCAACCTCCACCTGATCAACGGGCTCTTCGACGCCCAGCGCAGCCGGGTACCGGTGCTCGCCATCGCCGCCCAGATCCCGGGCGCCGAGATCGGCTCCGGCTACTTCCAGGAGACCCGCCCGCAGGACCTGTTCGCCGACTGCAGCGTCTACGCGGAGGTCGTCACCAGCGCGGAACACGGCCCGCGCATCCTGGAGACGGCCATGCGGGCGGCCGTCGAGCGCAGGGGAGTGGCGGTCGTCGTCGTCCCCGGGGAGATCTTCCTCGGCAGGACCGGGCGCGACCTGCCCCCTGCGGCCGTGCGTCCGGCCCGGACCGTCGTCCGCCCCGACGACGGCTCCCTGCGCGAGGCCGCGGCACTGCTGAACGAGGGTTCGAGGGTGACGATCCTGGCCGGCGCGGGCGCCGCCGGTGCCCACGACGACCTGGTCCGGCTCGCCGAGACCCTCAAGGCGCCGGTCGTCCACGCGCTGCGCGGCAAGGAGTACGTCGAGTACGACAACCCCTACGACGTGGGAATGACCGGCCTGCTGGGCTTCGCCTCCGGCTACAAGGCCATCGAGGAGGCCGACGTCCTGCTCATGCTGGGCACCGACTTCCCCTACCGGCAGTTCTACCCGCGGCGCGCGAAGGTGATCCAGCTCGACATCCGCGGTGAGCAGCTCGGCCGGCGCACCCGCGTCGACCTGCCGCTGGTGGGCAGCGTGCGCGACACCCTGCCCGCACTGCTGCCGCTGCTGACGGCAAAGACCGGGCGAAAGCACCTCGACGACGCCCGCGCGCACTACGCCCGCACCCGCAAGTCGCTGGACGCGCTCGCCGTCAACGACCGTGAACGCACCCCGATCCACCCGCAGTTCGTGGCGAGCACCCTGGACCGTCTCGCCGACCGGGACGCCGTCTTCACCGTCGACGTCGGCTCCCCGGTGGTGTGGGCGGCCCGGTACCTCACCTTCAACGGGCACCGGCGACTGCTCGGTTCGTTCAACCACGGCACCATGGCGTGCGCGCTGCCGCAGGCCGTGGGCGCGCAGGCGGCGTTCCCCGGCAGGCAGGTGGTGTCCCTTTCCGGTGACGGCGGGCTCACCATGCTCCTGGGCGAGCTGTTCACCCTCCGTCAGAACGAGCTGCCTGCCAAGATCGTCGTGTTCAACAACGGCTCGCTCAATTTCGTCGAACTGGAGATGAAGGCGGCCGGCTTCGTCAACTACGCCACCGAGCTGGACAACCCGCACCTCGCCGAGGTGGCCGCCGCCATGGGGCTGTGGGCCCGCCGGGTCGAGCGGCCCGGCGACCTGGAGGACGCCCTGAAAGGAGCCTTCGCCCACGAGGGCCCGGCCCTCGTGGAGGTGATGACCGCGCGGCAGGAACTGTCCGTTCCCCCGGCGGTCACCGTGGAGCAGGCCAAGGGGTTCACCCTCTACGCCATCCGCACCGTCCTGGACGGCCGGGGCGGGGAACTCCTCGACCTGGTCTCCACCAATGTGGCCCGCCGCATCCTGCGCTGACCGGGCCGAGGCGACGCGACACATGACAGACATATGTGTGCTTGAGCACACATATCGATAGATACTTGCCTGCGTCAACCAACGAGCGCATAGTTGCCTCAAGCAATGTATCTGGAGGTAGGTGTGGCCGAGAAAGCTCAGTACGAGGAGCTGATGCGGCAGCTGAGCGCCATCGGGTGCGTGAAGCGGGAGCTGGGCCGGATCCTCCCGGACGGCTGCTCCAGCGGCTCCGCCTCGGTACTGGCTCTGCTCGGCCGACACGGCGATCTGCGCATCGGCAGACTGGCCGAACTGCTCGCCGTCGACATGTCGGTGACCAGCCGCTACGTCACCCACCTGACCGCGCTCGGCTGGATCGACCGCAGTCCCGACCCCGCGGACCGACGCTCGCGCATCCTGCGGCTGACCGCCGAGGGCCGGGACCGGCTGGCCGACCTGTCCGACCGGACCTCCCGGCTGCTCGCCCTCCGGCTGAGCACCTGGAGCGACGAGGACGTCCGCCAGCTGACCGGGCTCATGGCCCGGCTCCGGGCGAGTTTCGACGACGGACACGGCGAAGACGCCCCGCCGTCCGGCCGCCGGGAGACACCCGCCCCCTCACACCTGAACGTCACCACGTAAGGAAAAGATCCTCATGACAAGCATCCCGCAAGCCGGCGTGCGGGCCCCCGCCCCGGGCGGAGGGAGAGACCCTCACGCGCCCATGACCCACCCGCAGATCATGCGTGCCCTGTCCGGCCTCCTCCTCGGCCTGTTCTGCGCCATCCTCTCCTCGACCGTCGTCACCAACGCGCTGCCGAGGATCATCGGCGACCTGGGCGGCGGCCAGTCCGCCTACACCTGGGTCGTCACCGCCTCCCTCCTCGCGGTCACCGCGTCGACGCCGCTGTGGGGCAAGCTGGCCGACCTGTTCAGCAAGAAGATCCTGGTCCAGTCGGCGCTGGTCGTCTATGTCATCGGGTCGCTGGTCGCGGGCTTCGCGCCGAACCCCGCGACGCTGATCACCGCCCGGGTCATCCAGGGCCTGGGCGGCGGCGGTCTGTCGGCGCTGGCGCAGGTCGTGCTGGCCGCGATGATCTCCCCGCGCGAGCGCGGCCGGTACTCCGGCTACCTCGGGGCCGTGTTCGCCGTCGCCACCGTCGGCGGGCCGCTGCTCGGCGGCGTCATCACCGACACCTCCTGGCTCGGCTGGCGCTGGTGCCTGTTCGTCGGCATCCCCTTCGCGCTCGTCGCCCTGGTCGTGCTCCAGCGCACCCTGAACCTGCCGGTGAACCGGCGCGCCGTCAAGGTCGACTGGGCCGGCGCGTTCTTCGTCACGGCGGCCGTGTGCACCCTGCTGATCTGGGTCACCTTCGCCGACGACAAGTACGCCTGGCTCTCCTGGCAGACGTACACGCTGGTCGCCGCGGCGATCGTGCTGGCGCTGGTGTTCCTGTTCGTGGAGACGCGGGCCGCCGAGCCGATCATCCCGCTGCGGCTCTTCCGCAATCCCACGATCGCGCTCGCCTCCCTCGCCTCGCTGTTCGTCGGCGTCGCGCTGTTCGCGGGCACGGTCTTCTTCAGCCAGTACTTCCAACTGGCCCGCGGCGACTCCCCGACCAGGTCGGGCCTGATGACCATCCCGTTCATCGCGGGCCTGTTCGTCTCCTCCACCGTCTCCGGCCGGGTCATCACCAGGACCGGAAAGTGGAAGGGCTGGCTGCTCAGTGGCGGCGTCCTGCTGACGGCGGGCCTGACCCTGCTGGGCATGCTCCGCTACGACACCCCGTACCTGTACATCGCCTGCTGCATGGCGCTGATGGGCCTCGGCGTCGGCATGACCCTGCAGAACCTGGTCCTGTGCACGCAGAACCAGGTCGCGCCTTCCGACCTCGGGGCCACGTCCTCCACTGTGACCTTCTTCCGGTCGCTGGGCGGTGCGGTCGGCGTCTCGGTGCTCGGCTCGGTCCTCACCACCCGGATCGGCCATTACGCCCGGGACACCATCACCCAGCTCTCGCCGCAGGACCAAGCGGCGGCCGCCAAGGCGTCCGGCGGCGGCGAACTGCCCGACCTCGGCGCCCTGTCCGCGCCGGTCCGCACCTGGCTGGAGGGTTCCTACGGCCACGCCATCGGCGACATCTTCCTGTACGTCGCCCCGATCTCCCTGGTCGCCTTTTTGGTGACCCTGTTCATCAAGGAGATCCCGCTGCGCGCCTCCAGCGGCCTCGACCAGGCCGCCGCGCAAGTGGCCATGGAGGACGCCGAGGCGGTCGCCGGGGCGCCGGTGCCGGCGGAAGCCGTCGACGAGACGGTACGTGCGTCCCGGGGCGTCGAGGTCCGGGGCCGGATACGGGTGTCGGGAGCGGCCCCGGTGCCGAGGGGCGCGGCGGTCACCCTCGCCTCCCCGGAGGGCCGCGAACTGGGCCGCGCCGAAGTGGGCGACGACGGTTCGTGGACCGTGGACGCGCCAGGCACCGGCCGGTACGTCCTGATCACCTCGGCCGAGGGCTACGGGTCGCAGACCTCCACCATCGAGGTCGCCGAGGCACCGGTCGTCCATGACGTGCGGCTGACCGCGTCCGCGGGCTGACCCAGGGGCAGAGGTCCGCACGACGCCGTCTCCCCCACCCGTCCGGGGTGGGGGGACGCCGTCGCGCTGCGTGCGTGCGCCCACTTCAGCGAGAGGCGTCCGACAGACCGTCGGCGGGCACCGACGCGCCGGCGGAGCCGCTGGCAAGCTTTCGGTCGCCGGACTCGCGGAGCAGGTTGTTGTAGGTCCGTCTCAGGAGTTTCGACGCCTGGCAGACAGTGCCTCTGTCCGCGCAGAAGCGGCAGTTGCGCACATGCTCCTCGTACGCGGTGCGGGCCTGTTCGAGCTGATCGGGGGCCGGTCCCATGAGTGCTCCTAGGGTGACGTCGGCTGTCCGGGGTGGTTCACCCGGCGACACGAACATATGAACCGTCAGACCGTGTGTCGAGTAGACACCTTCGCTCCTGCTGAGCTCTACCGCAGTACACATGTCTGCTTAACGGGTGAAACTGCTCGCACGCTGCTCCATCAGTCCAAAAAAGTATCTTGCCTTGACCAAAATACATACCTTGTCGTCGAGGTCGGTGCGCCTCATAGTCATATGCGTCCGGGACCGGACACAGTGAGAAAGGTGTGTTACATGAACTCCAAGTCGTATTCCAGGCGTGCCGCCGCAGGTGTCGTGGGGGCCGCTCTGTCGGCCGCTGTACTGCTGTCGAACGGCTCGGCCCAGGCGGCCACCCAGGCGATCTCCGCGGGCCGGGTCCAGCTCTGCGCCCAGGGCAACTACAGTGCGTACCTGGTGTTCAACACGGCGCAGCAGGACCAGCAGTCCGTCGCCACGGCCACCGTCGCCCAGGGCACCTGCCAGACCTTCAACGTGGTGAACTACGGCGGCGGCCGGCAGACGGGCATCAGTCTCTTCGGCAGATACAACACCAGTAGCGACTCTTTCTATGTCGACGGTCTCAACGTCAATCCCACGGCCGGCGGCTGGAAGCTCTTCGCCAAGGGCACCACGGCGAACGCCGGAGCCGGTGCCTGGATGGAGATCGAGGCGACCCCGCGCTCGTAGCACGCGGTGTCACCGGGCCCGTACCACGATTCCGCGCACCGGGGTACGGGCCGTCGGCGTGCACGCGGCCGGAGCGGACGTGTCCTCGCGGCCGGCGGGACCCGGGGCCCCGGCGGCACCCGGGGGCCATCCTCGGCCCGGACGGGGGCGCCCCATGCGTGAGTGATACACAAACCGTAGGGCTCCCCCTATGGTCCGTCCGCCAACGCGTTGGGCATGCTGAGAGTATGTGCATCAATATCGTCGTCGTAGACGACGACCCAGGGTTCCGCCGCATCGCCACGACGCTGTTGACGGCACGGGGCCTGCGTGTCGTGGCGGAGTCCGGGGACGGCGCCGCGGCCCTGGCCGCGGTGCGGGCACACCGCCCCCACGGGCTGCTGCTCGACCTGCACCTGCCCGACGTGGACGGTCTGAGCGTGGCGCGTCAGCTGGCGGAGGAGGAGGAGGAGGAGGAGCGGCCGCGGATCGTGCTGACCTCCACCGACAAGTCGTTCTGGTCGCAGGAGGAGCTGGAGAGAGCGGGCGTCGAGTGCTTCGTGGCCAAGGACAAGCTGTTCGACGCCGACCTGCGGGGTCTGTTCGCCGCCTCCGCCTCCTGAGGCCCAGGCCGCCGCGCGAGCGCCCGCGCGGTCGTCACTGTCCCAGGTAGCGCAGCACCGCCAGCACCCTCCGGTGCTGGCCCGACGCCGACTGGCTGAGTCCGAGTTTCATGAAGATGCCCGTGACGTGCCGTTCGACGGCCGCGACGCTCACGAAGAGCTGCTCGGAGATGCCGGTGTTGGAGTGCCCCTCGGCCATCAGCGCCAGTACCTGGCGCTCCTTCGGCGTCAGTCCGGCCAGCGGGTCCTCGGGACGCTTGCGCCCCAGCAGCGCGGAGATCACGTCAGGGTCGAGGGCGGAGTCCCGTGCCACGACGCGCTCGACGGCGTCGATGAGGAGCTGAGGGCTGGCCACCTTCTCCTTCAGGAGGTACCCCACGCCGCTCGGATCGTCCCCGACCAGGTCGAGCGCGTAGGAAGCGTCGAGGAACTGGGACAGGACGATGACCGCGGTCTGCGGGCGCGCGGCACGGATCTTGAGCACGGCGTGCAGGCCGTCCGCCTCCAGGGCGGGCGGCATGCGGATGTCGGTGATCACCACGTCGGGGAGGTGTTCCTCGGCGGCGCGCACGAGGTCCACCGCGTTGTCGACTGCTTCCACCACGTCGACGCCCGCGGAGCGGAGAATGGTTGCGATGCCCTCGCGCACGATCGGCTGGTCTTCCCCGAGCACCGCCCGAAGTGGTTCCCTCATGGCGGCATCCTAACGCGAGAGCGCATCGCATATACATGTCAAGACAGGCGGGTGCTGCCGCCCGGGCGGGCCCGGGCGGCACCGTGTCTCAGCCGGCGTCGGGGAGAGCGGACAGGACGTCCGCCGTGCTGCCCGTCTCGGCGATGCGCGGGTAGATCTTGGCGATGGTGTGGTCGTGGGCGGTGCCGTCGGTGTCGGTCACGGCGTCGAGCGGAACCGTGACGTGGTAGCCCTGCTCGTGGGCGTCCCGAACGGTGGACTCCACACCGCTGCTGGTGGCGATTCCGGTGACGACGACCTGGGTGACGCCCCGCTCGCGCAGCCAGGCGTCCAGGCCGGTCTTGGTGAAGGCACTGCGCGAGTGCTTGGTCACCAGGTGGTCGCCCGCGCCGGCCTCCAGCTCGGGGACCAGTTCCTTCCACTCGGCAGGGGGTGAGGGGAAGCTCGCGCCGAGGTCGTTGCGGCCGGCGGGGCCGCCGGCGACGTTCACCAGGACGACGGGCAGGCCCCGGCGTCGGAACTCCGCGAGCAGCTCGGCGTTGCGGGCCAGGACGTCGGCGGCCGGATGCGCGAGGGGCAGCGAGACGATGCCCTTCTGGAGGTCGACGACGATCAGGGCGGTCTTCGGGTCGATGCCGGTGACAGACATGTTTCTCCTTGCGGTGGGCCTCACACCGGGTGTGCGGGCCGATTCATGAAATATCCGATTAATCCAGCGCCGGGAGTGTCAAGGTGCCAAGCGCCAGGGCATCGGGGCGCGCGGACGGTCAGGCGTACGGGACCGGCCCGGGAGCCGGCCTAGGGGTACTCCGACAGGCGGCGCAGGGCCGGCAGGCTCGCCCGCAGCCGGGCGGCCTCCTCGGGCGTGAGGCTGCCCACGATCGCCCGGGTGAGCCAGTCGTCCTTGGCGAGCCCTCCGGTGCGGAAGTGCTCCCGGGCCGTCCCGGTCAGGGTGAGCAGGGTCCGGCGGCCGTCGCGGGGGTCCGCGGCTCCGCTCACCAGCCCTGCCTCCTCCAGCGTCCGGACGGTCCTCGCCATCGACTGAGGGCGCACGCCCTCTGCCCTGGCCAGGTCCGTCGCGGTGGCGGTGCCCTCCCGCTCCAGTCGCAGCAGGACGGCCTCCTGCGACTTGGTGAGGTCCCCGACCGTGCTCTGCTCGCGCAGTCTGCGCACGAGTCTGCTGAGCACGATCCGCAGATCCGTCGCGAGCACCGAGGAATCCGTGCTCCGCTCGGCGGGGGGCTGCTTCTGCTGGTCCTGACTCACACCCACAAATTAACATGTATTCAGCAAACTGAACAGTTGTGGTTGGTAAACACATGTGACATCACCGTGTGGTAGGTGTCCAAGCGGTTCACGCGGAGACGCCGGTCGCGTCGACCTCCCGTGCGTACAGCCGGGCCAGCTGGACCCGTGACCGCACACCGAGCTTGTCGAAGGCGTGGCGCAGATGGGTGTTCACGGTGTGCGGGGAGAGGAAGAGCCGCTGGGCCGCCTCACGGTTGGTTGCGCCGTGGGCGATCAGACGGACCACACCCAGCTCCGCCCGGGTCAGTCCACGCCACTCGGGGCCGGTGCCGGCCCCGGGGGCGGACCCCGTGGCCGTGCCGGTGTCCCCCGTCGCCGTCGGCCGGACACCGAAGGCGCGGAGTCTGCTGCGCACCCGCCGCCCGTCGTGCACCGCCCCGCACGCGTCGTACCGGCGCAGCGCCTCCTCGAGACGGGACCGGGCCACCTCGTCGCCCGCCGCCCCGCACGCCCCGGCGTCCTCCAGGGCACGGGCCCGCAGCAGGGGACGGGCGTCGCCGTGGCGGTCCGCCGCCTGCGCCAGCAGGTCCGCGTCCCCCGTGAACAGGCCCCGCGCGTGCACCGCGGCGGCCGAGAACAGGGGCAGGCCCGGGTTGAGCCTCGCCCGCTCCTCAGCGAACCGGACCGCCTCGGCCGCCGTCTCACGCTCCCCGGAGCCCAACGCCGCCGCCACCAGCAGCACCACGTCCCCGGCGTCGGCACACGTCGTGTGCAGGAAGCCACGGCGCAGGTGCGCGGCCGCCGCACCGAGCTGCCGGCGGTTCAGACCCGCGCCCCGGCGCCCCGCGGCCAGCAGTGTGATCCAGGCCCAGGCCTGCTGCGTCTGCGCGTCACCGGCCGCCCCGGGCTCCGCCACCAGGGCGGCGCACTCCTCCAGTTCCCCGTCCTGACCGGTGTGGAGGGCGATCCGGGCCCGGACGCAGGCCAGCGCCGCGTCGTTCGCCGCCGAGTCACCCGCCGGGTGCGCGCCGTTCCCGGCGGCCACCGCCTCCCGGGCCGCCTCGGCCAGCCGCCCCTCGTCCAGCAGCAGCCGGGCCCGCGCCGTGCGCCACAGCGGCAGATACGCCCGCCGGCCGCGCTGTTCCGCGTCTGCCAGGCCGACCTCGACCAGCTCGGCGGCGGCCCGGCCGGCGCCGGCGAGCCCCAGCAGCGCGGCCCGCCAGGCAGTCGACAGGATGACCTCGGGCAGCGCGGGTCCGTAGTCCGGGTCCAGTTCCGCGGCCTGGGCGGGCAGCGACTCGCTGTACGCGAGGGCCTCCGTCCAGCGCTGGCGGTGACACGCGCTCACGGACCGCAGGGTGTGCTGGGTGAGGTCGCTCAGCAGGTGCGTGCCCCGGGCCCGCACCAGGGCGCCGCTCCCGGCCTGCTCGGCCTCGCCCGCCAGCAGGCGGTGCAGCAGGGCCGTCGACAGGAGCTGGTCCTTCACCGGCTGGGGCACGTGGTGATGGTGCAGCGCACGGCGCAGGTGCGCCTCGGCCTGCGCCACCGGGAACGGCCCGCCGGTGCGGACCAGTTCGAGGCACACCTGGGAGTGGGTGACCGCGTCCGGCGGTGCCTGGAGGACCTCTCGGGCCAGCACCCGGGCCTCACCGGGCTCGCCGGTCTCCCACAGCAGCGGCACCAGCCGCGCCGCCAGCCGCATCCGCCGGGGCGGGTCGGTCCGGCTCAGCTCCATCGCGCGGCGCAGATGAGCCGCCGCGGCGGCCGGGGCGAGCGGCACCAGCTCCCGCGCGGCGCTCTCCAGGACGCGCAGGGCCTGCGCGTCCCCCGGCTCGGCGAGGTCGGCGATCTCGCTCGCGAGCGCTGTCGCGGGCGTACCGGCCGCGAGACGCAGATCGACCGAGCGGCGGCGCACGGAGCGCCGTACCGGCGCCGGAACCGTGGCGGCCACGGCGTCGCGCAACGCGGGGTGGACGAAGGCGAGGTGGTCCTGGTCGGCCCGGAGCAGACCCGCCCCGAGCGCCTCGCGCAGCGGCCGCACCAGCGCGCTCTCGCCGAGGTCGAGCAGTCGGCACAGATGGCGCACCCCGAGCCCCGGGTCCACGACGGAGGCGGTCACCACCAGGTCCCTGGCCTGCCGGGTCAGGCCGTCGAGCCGGCGGGCGACGACCGCCGGCCCCACCGGGTCGGGTCCGGTGGGCAGTTCGCCGGCCGCGTCGTCGCGAGCGAGCAGGGCGCACACCTGCCGGACGGCCCCGGGTAGCCCGCCCATCAGCGTCAGGTACGGCTCCGCCTCCCGGGCCCGCGGCCCCAGCAGCTCACGGACGAGCAGGCGTACGGTCCGCGCGTCCCACGCGGTCAGTTCGAGCCGGTCCGTGCCCTCGGCCGGCAGGCCCCGGCGCAGCGCCCGCACGGCCGGCCCTCCGGGATGCGACCGTGAGGCGAGGATCCACAGCACCGGCGCGCCACCGAGCCGCGCGGTGAGCGTACGCACCGCGTACAGGGTCGCCTCGTCGCAGTGCTCCACGTCGTCGACGACGAGCACGAGCGGCCCTCGCCGAGCGGCGGCGCACAGACGGTCCGCCACCCGCCGGGTCAGCTCGTACGGGGAGCAGGACTCCAGGTCGCCCGCGGCCAGCACCGGTGCGACGGCGTCCAGCAGGGGAGCCAGCGGCGGTGTGCCGGGGCCGGCGGACCCGGCACCGGTCAGGACCGTCGCCCCGCGGCGGACGGCCTCCTCGGCCGCGAAGTCCAGCAGCAGGGACTTGCCGGAGTCGGCGGGGCCCTCGACCCACAGCACACCGCCCTCCCGCCGGTGGACCAGGCGCAACAGGCGCCTCACCAGCCCTTCCCGCTGCGCGCGGTGCCCATGAGAAGCCGCCGACGGCACGGAGCGGCCGGCGCTGTCCGGGGCCGGCGCGGTGCCGGCGGCCGTCGGAATGTCGGTGGCCGGGGTCACGGCAGCCTCCAGTGGTCCGGTGGCCGCGCGGGCGGGCCGGCCGGGGCCGGCCGGGCTTCCGCACCGAAGGCGGCACACATATGAGGCGAACTCGGGCGTCGGTCAGCCAGAGGTGTCCTCGGTAGTGCCCCAGCATGTGTCTCCCGGACCCCGTCTGGCTGTCAGGGGTACCGGAAACGGCCGGGGGGCGCGCCGGACGTCCGGTGTGGGGACAACCCCACAATCGCCGCGCGGCGGCCCGCGTTTGCACGGCGCGGCCCCGGCCGGCCCGTCCGCTGCGCACCACGTCAGAGCGGGGTTGCCCAGTCCGGCGTGGGGTGTGCCCTACAAACGTGTGGGGGCGCCCCCAGGGACAGCGAGGGAACACACGACAGACCCCGTCGCAACCACGTTCCAGACTGTCGCTCGAACCGGTGGGGCCCGGCACCGGTCGGCATCGCACGGCGGACGGGCAGCACCCGGCAACTCCGTACGGGCCACCGGCCCGTACGGGACCGGCGGGACCTGCCGACAGGACGCGGACCCACCGCGGCGCCGCACCTGTATGTGGCTGACGAACGGGAAGTGGACATGGCACAGCTGGAAATGCCCCCGACTGCGGCGGCACGGCCCACGTCGAGCCGTCCGGCGGCGAGGGCGGTCGCCGGCCCGGGCGGCGTACTGACCCGGACGGCGATGCTGTCCGGTGCGCTGCTCTCGGTCGCGGTGGGAGCCGTGCTGCTCGTCTGGCCCCCGCGGACGCCGGCCGTGGCGGGGATGCTCTTCGGGGTGCACGTCGCCGTCCAGGGGGTGCTGCAACTCCTCGCCGTGTACGAGTCCCGGGCGTCCTGGGCGGTCCGCGCACTGCTGTGCGCCGCCGGCGTGGCCGAGCTGCTGCTGGGCGCGGTCCTCTTCGACGGCCGGGCCGACACGGTCTTCCTGCTGGGGCTGTGGACCGGCGGCGCCTGGCTGCTGCGCGGCCTCACCATGGCCGTCTCCGTCACCTCGCACTCGGTGAGCCACGTCTTCGTCTACGACGACCTGCTGAACGCGGTCATCGTCTCGGCGGGTCTGTTCATGACCGCCCTTCCCCTGTCCTCCCTGGGGCAGCTCGCCCATGTCGGCGGCTGCGCACTGATGATCACCGGCGCGGTCGAGGCCTTCGCCGCCGCCCGACGCGACCCCCGCACGCTCCGCGCCATCGACTGAGACGTATCCCGGACACCGGGACAGCACACGACCACATACGTGTCCAGGCCGGTCGACCGGCCGAGCCCCTAGGAGGCGACCATGAAGCAGTGCCACCTCTCCCTGGAGATCACCCACTGGGTGACGAACGAACTCGAACTGGAGCTGAACTGCGAGTTCTCGTACGACACCAGTGACCCGCTGGCCGTCACCCTGGTCCTGGACACCGACGGTGAGCGACCGGTGCGGTGGATCTTCTGCCGGCAGTTGCTGGCCGACGGCATGGTGACCCGTTCCGGCGAGGGGGAGGTCGTGCTCTGGCCGCTGCTGGACGACGAGGGCGAGCGGACCGCCTTCTGCGTGCGGGTGGGCGCGGGCGACCGCACGGCGCTCTTCGAGATCCCCACCGAGCCCGTGGGCCGGTGGCTCGCCCGCACCTGGTCCATGGTGCCCCGCGGCACCGAACTGGACGGCGTCGACTGGAACGAACTGGTGCAGCTGGCCGAGTGAGGGCGCCCGCGCGGGGCCGGGCGTCCTCGTGGTGCTCCGGCCTTCCCCAGGGGACGTACCGTCAAGACGGGCCGCCCACCGAGCACGACGACTCGGTGGGCGGCCCGTCGGCGTGCGTGCTGCCGCGCCCGTCCGCCTCGCCCCTCACCGCGCAGCCGCGGGCGGGGGCGGGGGCTCCGCGACGCCCCGCCCGCCGCCGCGTGCTCCGTCTTCGCCGTCTGCGCCCGGCGCGGTGCGGTACGTCCCCCGACGTACCGCCCGTCCTGCGCCCTGGCCGCTCAGACGGCGCGTCCCCGCCTCGTCACGGCGAACCGGGGCGTGCGCCGGGCCCGTTGACGATGACGACGATCCCGGTATGCCACGCCGTGGCGCCGGGACGTCGTGGCGCCGGGACGTCGTGACGTCGTGACGCCGGGAGGATGTGACGCCATGACGCCATGACGCCATGACGCCATGACGCCATGACGCCATGACGCCATGACGCCATGACGCCGAGACGCCGTGGCGCCGGCACGCCGAAACCCGGCCGGTCGGTAGCCCGTGAGGGCTTCCGTCGGCCGGGAGGAGGCGGTCACCGCGACGGCGGTGGACACCGTGCCGCGGTGCGGACGTGTCGACCGGTACGCGCTACCGCACCCGCGGGTCGGGTACGGAGCGGGTCGGGACGGCACGGGACCGGTCGGCGAGCACATGCGTGGTGTACACCAGCAGCGACAGACTGACGGCGGCGAGCACGCAGTAGGCGGTGTCGCTGTCGAAGCTGTCCCACGCCGTATGCAGCCCCACGGCGACCAGGAAGACCAGCGCCAGCAGGCCGATGGCGCGGGGCCGGCGGGGCCGGGCCGCGACCCACCACAGGGCGGCGCTGGTCAGCCCGGTCCACGCCATGTGGGCGGCCGGGCTCAGCAGCCCGCGCAGCACCAGCAGTTGGTCGACCGCGTGCAGATCGCCATTGGACTGCACGAGGACCACGAAGGCGTACCCCATTGTCTCGAACACGGCGAACCCGGCACCCGACGCGACTCCGACGAGCAGCCCGTCACCGGGGTGCCGGCTGCGGACGAGGAGCAGTACCAGGAGCGGCATGACGAGCTTCGCCGCCTCCTCGATCACGCCGACGGCGACCGTCGGCAGCACGTCCAGCAGCACCAGCGTCCGGTACTCCAAGAACCCGGCCGTGACCACCCCGAGGCCCCCGCCGACCAGGGCCGTGGTCCCGACGACCGACGCGCCCACACCGAAGTCGATCCGGCGCCCCGCCACGAAGGTGACGAACGCGGCCGGTGCCAGGGCCGCCCCGAAGAAGATCAGGGCGGGGATCAGATTCGGGTTCTGGGTGGACACCAGTGCCGAGTGGATCAGCCAGAACAGCGCGAGGCCCACGGCCAGAACGGCCACCCAGGCCCAGCACCGGCCGACGGCGAGCAGGGCGCCGTCCTTCCGGTGGACCGCGTTCAGAGTGTCGGACACGAGTTCCTCCCTAGACGGACGAAGTGTGCTGGCCCGAGCGTGTCCCGCCGGACGTCGAAACACATCACTCACATGTGTGATGTGCCGTACCGGTGTCCCGGACACGATGGTGATCGCAGCATCCCGGCGAACGGCGAGTGAGGAGTGCTCAGGTGCCAGGCTTCACCCATGGGCGGGACGACACGTCGTACGCTCCGGACACCCTCGGAACGCGGCCCCGCCGCCTGTGGGTCCTCAGCGGCCACGACGCGGCACTGGTGAACGGACCGGTCTTCCTGATCGGCCTGTTCTACGCGGTCTCCCCGTACGTCCTCGGCTTCGCCGACGCCCACCGCGACCTCGCCACGCACAACCTCGTCGTCGGCTGCGCCGTCTGCGCGCTCGCCGCCGGTTTCACGGTGGCGCCCGAGCGCATGACGGGACTGAGCGCCGCGCTCGCGGTCACCGGCGGCTGGATGGCGCTCTCGCCCTGGGTGGTGGCACGTGACCCGGGCCGTGCCGCCGCCGTCGACGGTGTCGTCCTCGGCGTACTCGCCCTGGTCCTCGGGGTGCTGTCCACCGCGCTGGTGCGCCGCGTCAACCGTCTGCCGTGACCCGGCGCGCAGCCGTCCGTACCGCCCTGCCCCCGTCCGCCGAAGGGCACCCGTGTCCCGCGAGGAGAAGTCCGATGTCCGCACCCGTACCGCCCCGAGACGATCCGCGGTCCCCATGGCGTTCGGAGGGGGTGCCCGACCAGCCGCCCGCCCCGGGCGGTCGCCGACGGCGGCGACTGGGATGGCCGGCGCAGATCGTGCTCTTCCTCGTCGTGTACGTGCTCTCGGGTCTGGTCTACAACGGCATGCACGGCGACGGCACCACGTCCGTCGACTACACCGCGTTCACCGCGCAGCTGGACGCGGGCAACGTCCGGACCGTCTACTCGCGGGGCTCGGAGATCCAGGGCACGCTGAAGCGGGCCCGCGACGTTCCCGGCAAGGACGGCGACGCCACCTATGTCAAGTTCAAGACGTACAAGCCCGCCTTCGCCGACTCCGCCCAACTGTGGCGGGAGATCACGGTGAAGAAGGTGTCGGTGTCCGCCTCACCGGTGGCCCAGGGGCCCGGCCTCGGCCAGTCGCTGCTGGTGTCACTTGTGCCGACCGCGCTGCTGATCGGCGTCTGGGTGTTTGTGGCCCGCAGGGCGGGCGGCGGGCTCGGCGGCGGGGCGGGCGGCATCCTGGGCAACCGCAAGCGGCCCGCCCCGGTCGAGGCGCAGCAGGGACGCACCAGCTTCGCTGACGTCGCCGGCATCGACGAGGTGGAGGGGGAACTGAGCGAGGTCGTCGATTACCTCACCCACCCCGAGGCCTACCGCCGCCTCGGCGCGAAGATGCCGCGCGGTGTCCTGCTCGCCGGTCCGCCCGGCACCGGCAAGACGCTGCTCGCGCGGGCGGTCGCCGGCGAGGCCGGGGTGCCGTTCTTCTCCGCCTCCGCGTCGGAGTTCATCGAGATGATCGTCGGCGTCGGGGCCTCCCGGGTGCGGGAGCTGTTCGCCGAGGCCCGCAAGGTGGCACCGGCCATCGTCTTCATCGACGAGATCGACACCATCGGCCGGGCCCGCACCGGTGCTTCCGTCGGTGGCCACGACGAACGCGAACAGACCCTCAACCAGATCCTGACCGAGATGGACGGCTTCACCGCCTCCGACGGCGTCGTCGTGGTCGCCGCCACCAACCGGGCCGAGATCCTGGACGCGGCGCTGACCCGGCCCGGCCGCTTCGACCGGGTCGTCACCGTCTCGCCGCCCGACCGCGGTGGCCGGGAGGCCATCCTGCGCATCCACACCCGGGCCGTCCCGCTCGCCCCCGACGTCGACCTCGCCCGGATGGCCCGGGTGACTCCCGGCATGACCGGCGCCGAACTCGCCAACCTCGCCAACGAGGCCGCCCTGCTCGCCGTCAAGCGCCGTCAGGACCGGGTGACCGCGTCCGACCTCTCCGACGCGCTGGAGAAGATCCAGCTCGGTGCGGCCCGGACCCTGGTGATGCCCGAGGAGGAGAGGCGGCGCACCGCCTATCACGAGAGCGGGCACGCCCTGCTGGGCATGCTGCGGCCCGGCGCGGACCCGGTCCGCAAGATCACCATCGTGCCGCGCGGCCGCGCGCTCGGCGTCACGCTGTCCGCGCCGGACTCCGACACCTACGCGTACACCGAGGAGTACCTGCGCGGACGCATCGTCGGCGCACTCGGCGGAATGGCCGCCGAGCGGGTCGTCTTCGGGGTGATCACCACCGGTGCGGAGAGCGATCTCGAACAGGTCACCGCGATCGCCCGCGGGATGGTGACGCGCTGGGGCATGAGCGAACGGGTGGGACACCTCTCGGTACTGCCCGCGGACTCCCAGCAGCCCTACGCCATGTCCGCCGCCCCGCGCACCCTCGACCTCGTGGACACCGAGATCCGCCGGATCGTCGACGAGTGCTACGCCGAGGCCCTCTCGACACTGGAGGACAACCGCCACCGCCTGGACGACCTGGCCGCGGCCCTGCTGGAGCGGGAGACGCTGGAGGAGGCGGACGCCTACCGGGTCGCCGGGGTGGCCTCCCGGGGGACGCGACACGGATGACGCCCGCCGTACCCGCCCCCCCCGCAGACGTCTGCGGGGGGGCGGGTACGGCGGGGGACGGCCGGGGTCCCGCGGGACACGGCGGGTGCGTCTGGCCGGGTCAGTCGGGGATCGGGATCCGGATCCGCAGGGTGGTGCCCTCGCCGGGCGGGGAGTCGATGGACAGTTTGCCGTCGAAGGCCGCCACCCGGTCCGCGAGTCCCGTCATGCCGCTGCCGGCGCTGGCCCTGCCCACACCGCCGATCCCGTCGTCCACCACCTTGATCCGCAGCAGTTCGCCGAACTCGACGTGGACGTCGATCCGGGACGCCTGGGCGTGCTTGACCGCGTTGGTCACGGCCTCGGCCACCACGAAGTACGCGTTGGACTCGACCGTGGTGGAGATCCTGCGTTCGTCCTCGCAGGTGACGATCGTCGGCACCGGGCACCGGGACGCCAGGTCCTTCACCGCCGCGACCAGGCCCTTCACCGTCAGGACCAGCGGGTAGATGCCGGAGGCCAGCTCGCGCAGCTCGTTGATGGCCGTCTGCGCGTTGTCGATCGACTGGTCCATCAGATCGGTCGCCGCCGCCTCGGTGTCGGGGAGCATCTCCCGCGCCAGCCGTAGCCCGATCATCAGGCTCACCAGCCGCTGCTGTGCCCCGTCGTGCAGGTCCCGGGCGGTGCGCCGGTGCACCGCCTCGGTGCTCTCCATGATGCGGCGGCGGCTGTCCTGGAGGGAGGCCGCCATGGTGTTGAACGAGGTGCCCAGCGCGCTGATCTCGGCGACCCTGCTGGGTGGGACGCGCACGCCGAGGTCGCCGTCCGCCAGCTCCTGGGCCGCTGTCGCCGCCCCGCGGACCGGACGCACCACGGCCCGGTGCTGGAGCACGGTGAACGCGGCGACGACGGCGAGCGACGCGGCCAGGCCGAGTGCGGCGGTCAGGACCGCCTGGCGGCTGTTGGTTCCCGCGGCGTCCGTGCGTTCCGCGAGCTGCGCGCGTTCGTCGGTCATGTACCGGTGGAACTCGGCCCGCAGGGTGTCGACGCGCTTCTTGCCCTCGACCGCCTCCGGCAGCGAGTGGGCGGCCGGGTCCCCGCGCCGGACCCTCTCGACCAGCGGGACCGAGTAGTCGTCGAGGAAGGACCGCACCCCCCGGGCGATCTCTTCCGCGGTGCGCCGCTGTTCCCGGGAGGTGGTGCTCGCCACGAACGCGCGGGTCTCCGCGGGCAGCGCCTCGCGCGCCGCCTTCCACGGTTCGAGGAACTCCTCCCGCTCGGTGATCACGTAGCCGCGCTGACCGGTCTCCAGGTCGATGAGGAGCCGCTCCATGGAGCCGGACTCGACCAGCGCCGTCCTGGAGGCGCGCCGGGCCGCGACGGAGTTGTTCGCGTCGCTGATCGCCCACAGCAGGACGGCGAAGGCGACACCGATCAGCAGGGCGAACAGGCCACTCGCCACGACCGTGAGACTGGTCAGTCCCAGCTGCCGGTCCCGGTGTTCCCGCGTTGTGTTCATGACCGCCCGCCAGTGGATGTTGTTGAGATCTCAAAAAGTGTGCAGTCAAAGAGGTGGTGATGGTAGGGGTGTCCGAAAGAAATGTGTCGCAGGAGCCGAAGCATGCACGATCCGTGATCACTCGACTCCGGGAGGCGGCGGCTCCTACGGAGTCCGGCCCCGCGCCCGGCGGGCCGATCCGTCCGCCGGGACCGCGGGCCACCCGTCAACGGCCCAGGTCGCAGTGGCGGAACAGGAGCAGGAGGACCAGAGCGGTTGCCGCGCCCGTCCCCGCGGCCAGGGAGTGCCCGGCCAGGTAGGCGACGTCCGGCGCGGACCAGCCGGGTACGGTTTCGGACACCGCGCCCAGGAGCAGGACCCCGCCGCCGCCCAGCCCGGACAGCGCGACGACCGCCGACGGGACCAGCACCGACAGGGCGCCCAGCGGATGCCGGACACCCGCGGCCGGACGCACCCGGCCGGTGGCGGCCAGGACCGCGGTGAGGCCGCAGACTGCGGCGAGGACCAGCAGGTCGGCACCGAGGATGTCGCTGGGCCGGTGCCACCCGGCGGCCACCGTCCAGGCCCCCACGAACGACGCCCACAGGGAGCCGATGCCGACGGCGGCGCCCCGCAGCCGGTACGGCACCACCAGTGCCAGCCCGAAGAGCACACTCGTCGCGATGGCGGTGTGCCCGCTGGGGTAGCTGTTGCCCAGCAGCTCGCGCGGCGCGGCGACCAGCTCCGGCCGCCGGAACACGTCGCGTTTGAGCAGCTCGCCCAGGGCGAGTGAGCCGGCCACGGTGGCGACCGCGGTCCCGGCGAGCGCGTAGCGGTGCCGCGCCACACCGATCACCACCAGCACGGCCACCGCCGTGCCCAGCGACATCACGGTGATGTGGTCCAGCAGCCGGCCCGCCCGGTGTGCGGCGGCCGGTGTCTCGTCCCGCGCCCGTCCCGCCAGCACCGCGTTCTCCCAGCGCTGCCCCGCCGTCGTGCGCACGAAGCCCGCGTAGACCAGCAGCAGTAACGCGACCGCGGTGCCCGCGGCGGCGGTCAGCCGTACCGACACACGCCGCCCGAAGGTGCTTCCGTCGTCTCCTGCCGCGGTCCTCGACACACGCGGAAGCATAGACACACGTAAGCAACCTCATATCGCTCAAACGTGTGATGTGAGGTATTCAGTAAGTATCTACGGTTCCTGTCCGTATACACGTCGATGGTCCGGTCCCGTCCGGAGGAGATACCTCATGCGCGCAGTCACCTATGCCACCTGGCCCGCCCTGGGCGCGGCCCTGGCCCTCACTCTCACCGCATGCGGTGGCGGTGGCGGCTCCGACGCCGGCGGCAGTGGTGACGCCGTCCTCAGCGCGGTCTGGGGCGATCCCCAGAACCCGCTGGAGCCGGCCAACACCAACGAGGTGCAGGGCGGCAAGGTGCTCGGGATGATCTTCAGGGGACTGAAGCAGTACAACCCGAAGACCGGTGCGGCCGAGAACGCGGTGGCGCAGTCCGTCACCACCAGGGACTCCCGCCACTTCACCGTCAGGCTCAAGACCGGCTGGAAGTTCAGCAACGGCGAGCCCGTCACCGCGCACTCCTTCGTGGACGCCTGGAACTACGGGGCGAGCCTGAAGAACAACCAGAAGAACGCCTACTTCTTCGGCTACATCGACGGTTACGACAAGGTCCACCCCGACAGCGGCAAGCAGAGCGCCGACACCCTCTCCGGCCTGAAGGTCGTGGACGACCACACCTTCACCATCCGGCTCAGCCAGAAGTTCTCCACCTTCCCCGACACCCTCGGCTACGCGGCGTTCGCCCCGCTGCCCAAGGCGTTCTTCACCGACCACGACGCCTGGCTGGCCAAGCCGGTCGGTGACGGCCCGTACACCATCGAGTCGTACGCCAAGGGCTCCGAGATGAAGCTGCGCACGTGGGACGCCTACCCCGGCAAGGACAAGGCGCTCAACGGCGGCGTCGACCTCAAGGTCTACACCGACAACAACACCGCCTACACCGACCTGCTCGCCGGCAACCTCGACCTGGTCGACGACGTCCCGGCCCAGCAGCTCAGGAACGTCAAGAACGACCTGTCCGGCCGCTACCTGAACACCCCCGCCGGAATCATCCAGACCCTCGCCTTCCCGTTCTACGACAAGGACTGGAACACCGCCGGGGCCGCCAAGGTCCGCAAGGGCCTGTCGATGGCGATCGACCGCGCCCAGATCACCAAGACGATTTTCCAGAACACCCGTACCCCCGCCACCGACTGGACCTCCCCCGTCCTCGGCGAGAGCGGCGGCTACCAGGCGGACCTGTGCGGCGCCGCCTGCGAGTACAACCCCACCGAGGCAAAGAAGCTGATCCAGGAGGGCGGCGGCCTGCCCGGCGGCCAGATCAAGATCAGCTACAACGCGGACACCGGCTCCCACAAGCAGTGGGTCGACGCGGTCTGCAACTCCATCAACAACGTCCTGGGCAACGACAAGGCCTGCGTCGGATCCCCCGTCGGCACCTTCGCCGACTTCCGCGACCTGATCGGACAGGACAAGCTGACGGGCCCGTTCCGGGCCGGCTGGCAGATGGACTACCCGCTCATCCAGGACTTCCTGCAGCCGCTCTACTACACCGGCGCCTCCTCCAACGACGGCAAGTGGTCCGACAAGCGGTTCGACAAGCTCGTCGACCAGGCCAACGCGGAGAGCGACCCGAAGCAGGCCGTCAAGCTCTTCCAGCAGGCCGAGGGCGTCCTGCGGGACAACATGGGCGCCATCCCGCTGTGGTACCAGAACGGCAGCGCCGGCTGGTCGGACCGGGTCTCCCACGTGACCCTGGACCCGTTCAGCGTCCCGGTCTACAACGAGATCAAGGTCGGCTGATCCACCATGGGGCGGTATGTGGTGCGGCGACTGCTCCAGATGATCCCCGTGTTCGTCGGAGCCACGCTGCTGATCTTCCTCATGGTGAACGTCCTGGGCGACCCGGTCGCGGGCCTGTGCGGCGACAAGACCTGCGACCCGGCCACCGCTGCCCAGCTCAAGCGCGAGTTCGGCCTCGACCGGCCGGTCCTCGAGCAGTACCTGACCTACATGGGCCATGTCCTCACCGGTGACTTCGGCACCGCCTTCAACGGCGAGAAGGTCATCGACCTGATGGGCAGCGCCTTCCCGGTCACCATCCGCCTGACGGTCGTGGCGATCGTCCTGGAGATCGTCCTCGGCATCGGTCTAGGCGTCCTCACCGGCCTGCGCCGGGGCCGGGCCCTCGACTCGGGGGTCCTGCTGCTCACCCTGGTCGTCATCTCGGTGCCGACCTTCGTGACCGGACTGCTCCTGCAACTCCTGTTCGGCGTCGAGTGGGGCTGGATCTCCCCGTCGGTGTCCCCCGAGGCACCCTTCGGCGAACTCTTCGTGCCCGGCCTGGTCCTCGCCTCGGTCTCTCTGGCGTACGTGACCCGGCTGACCCGCACCTCCCTCGCGGAGAACCGGCGCTCCGACTACGTCCGCACCGCCATCGCCAAGGGCCTGCCGCGCCGCCGGGTCGTCACCCGGCACCTGCTGCGCAACTCGCTCATCCCCGTCGTCACCTTCATCGGCACGGACATCGGCGGCCTGATGGGCGGCGCCATCGTCACCGAGCGGATCTTCAACATCCACGGCGTCGGCTACCAGCTCTACCAGGGCATCCTGCGCCAGAACACCCAGACCGTCGTCGGCTTCGTCACCGTCCTGGTGCTGGTGTTCCTGGTGGCGAACCTGCTCGTCGACCTGCTGTACGCCGTACTCGACCCGAGGATCCGCTATGCCTGAGCAGTCGCCGTACGAACCCGAGGGCGCGATCACCGGGAGCGGCGCCGGTGGAGCGACGGACCTCGCGGTGAGCGAGGCCCGATCCCTGGAGCCGGCGTCCGCGAGCCCGCGCGGCCTGTGGGCGGACGCCTGGCACGACCTGCGCCGCAACCCGGTCTTCATCGTCTCGGCGCTGGTGATCCTCTTCCTGGTCGTCATCTCCCTGTGGCCGTCCCTGATCGCCTCGGGAAATCCGCTCAAGTGCGACCTGTCCAAGGCCCAGCAGGGCTCCGGACCCGGCCACCCCTTCGGCTACGACGGCCAGGGCTGTGACGTCTACACCCGGACCGTCTACGGCGCCCGCGCCTCGGTCACCGTCGGCGTCCTCGCCACCCTCGGCGTCGCCGTCCTCGGATCCGTGCTCGGCGGGCTCGCCGGGTTCTTCGGCGGCATCTGGGACGCCATCCTCTCCCGGGTCACCGACGTCTTCTTCGCGGTCCCCGTCGTCCTCGGCGGCCTGGTGCTGCTGTCGGTGGTGACCAGCAGCACGGTGTGGCCGGTGATCGGCTTCATGGTGCTGCTGGGCTGGCCGCAGGTGTCCCGCATCGCCCGCGGCTCGGTCATCACCGCCAAGCAGAACGACTACGTGCAGGCGGCACGGGCACTGGGCGCCTCCAACTCCCGGCTGCTGCTGCGGCACATCGCGCCCAACGCCGTCGCCCCCGTCATCGTCGTGGCGACCATCGCGCTGGGCACCTACATCTCCTTGGAGGCGACCCTTTCCTACCTCGGCGTCGGCCTGAAACCGCCGGCCGTCAGCTGGGGCATCGACATCTCCGCGGCCTCGCCGTACATCCGCAACGCCCCGCACATGCTCCTGTGGCCGGCGGGCGCCCTCGCGGTCACGGTGCTGGCGTTCATCATGCTCGGCGACGCGGTGCGCGACGCCCTCGACCCGAAACTGAGGTGAGCCGCCGCCATGCTGCTCGAAGTGCGCGACCTGCACGTGGAGTTCCGCACCCGCGACGGGATCGCGAAGGCCGTCAACGGCGTCTCCTACGGCGTATACGCGGGCGAGACCCTCGCCGTGCTCGGCGAGTCCGGCTCCGGCAAGTCGGTGACGGCCCAGGCCGTGATGGGCATCCTCGACTCGCCACCCGGCCGGGTCACCGGCGGTGAGGTCCTCTTCGAGGGCCGGGACCTGCTGAAGCTGAAGGAGGAGGAGCGCAGGAAGGTCCGCGGCGCCGAGATGGCGATGATCTTCCAGGACGCGCTGTCCTCGCTGAACCCCGTCCTGACCGTGGGCGACCAGCTCGGCGAGATGTTCACCGTGCACCGGGGCATGTCCCGCAAGGACGCCCGGGCCAAGGCCGTCGAGCTGATGGACCGGGTCCGCATCCCGGCCGCGAAGGAGCGGGTGCGGCAGTACCCGCACCAGTTCTCCGGCGGCATGCGCCAGCGCATCATGATCGCCATGGCGATGGCCCTGGAGCCCAAGCTGATCATCGCCGACGAACCGACCACCGCCCTCGACGTCACCGTCCAGGCCCAGGTGATGGACCTGCTCGCGGAACTCCAGCGCGAGCTGCACATGGGCCTCATCCTCATCACCCACGACCTGGGCGTGGTCGCCGACGTCGCCGACAAGATCGCCGTCATGTACGCGGGCCGCATCGTCGAGACCGCCCCGGTCCACGACCTGTACAGGAAGCCCGCGCACCCGTACACCCGCGGCCTGCTGGAGTCGATCCCGCGCCTGGACCAGAAGGGCCGGGAGCTGTACGCCATCAAGGGCCTGCCGCCCAACCTCACCCGCATCCCGCCCGGCTGCGCCTTCCATCCCCGTTGCCCGATGGCCCAGGACGTCTGCCGTACCGACGAACCCGCTCTGCACCCGGTGGACGACCACCGGACGAGTGCCTGCCACTTCTGGAAGGAGAACCTCGGTGCCTGAGCCGATCCTGGAGGTGCGCGGCCTGGTCAAGCACTACCCGCTGACCCGGGGCATCCTCTTCAAGAAGCAGGTCGGCGCGGTGAAGGCGGTCGACGGCGTCGACTTCCACCTCGACCGCGGCGAGACCCTCGGCATCGTCGGCGAGTCCGGCTGCGGCAAGTCCACGGTCGCCAAGATGCTGGTCAACCTGGAGAAGCCGACCGCCGGCGAGATCCGCTACAAGGGCGAGGACATCACCAAGCTCTCCGGGAAGGCCCTCAAGGCGGTCCGCCGGAACATCCAGATGGTCTTCCAGGACCCCTACACCTCCCTCAACCCCCGCATGACCGTCGGCGACATCATCGGGGAGGCCTACGACATCCACCCCGAGGTGGCGCCGAAGGGCGACCGGCGGGCCCGGGTCCAGCACCTCCTGGACGTGGTCGGCCTCAACCCGGAGTACATCAACCGCTACCCCCACCAGTTCTCCGGCGGCCAGCGCCAGCGCATCGGCATCGCGCGCGGCCTCGCCCTGCGCCCGGAGATCATCGTCGCCGACGAACCCGTCTCGGCCCTCGACGTCTCCGTCCAGGCCCAGGTGATCAACCTGATGGGCCGCCTCCAGGACGAGTTCGACCTGTCCTACATCTTCATCGCGCACGACCTGTCGATCGTCCGGCACATCTCCGACCGGGTCGGGGTGATGTACCTCGGCCGCATCGTGGAGACCGGCCGGGACGCCGAGATCTACGACCACCCGACCCACCCCTACACCCAGGCCCTGCTGTCCGCCGTACCGGTGCCCGACCCGGACGCCCGGGAGCACCGCGAGCGGATCATCCTGGCCGGCGACGTCCCGTCCCCGACGAACGTCCCCTCCGGCTGCCGCTTCCGCACCCGCTGCTGGAAGGCGCAGGAGCGGTGCGCGCTGGAGGTGCCGGCCCTCGCCGTACCCGCCGAGTTCCAGGGCGTGTCCGGCCCCGCCGCCCACGACTCCGCCTGCCACTTCGCCGAGGACGCGCTGTCACTGCGGTGACAGCGGCGTCGGGTGTCACCTGCTGCCTGATGTCGTATCCCCACATCCGTCAGCCGTGACAGGTGGGTACCCTCAGGTGTGGTGGCGAACTGCGATGCCACCAGACACCGTTCCGCACATGTCTGTGAACTCGACACATGTCTGTGCCCGACAGGAACTGAGGCGAAGTGGATCTGCAACTCGCGGGCAAACGAGCCGTCATCACCGGTGGCAGCCGCGGCATCGGTCTCGCTGTGGGGCGGGCCCTCGCGGCGGAGGGGGCGTCCGTCGCACTGGTCGCCAGGACCGCCTCCGACGTCGAGGAGCAGGCCGGGGTACTCCGAGCGGAGACCGGGGCGGACGTGATCGGTGTGGTGGCCGACACGGGCGACGGCGCGTCGGTGACCGGGATGGCCCGCGTCGTGAAGGACCGGCTCGGTGGCGTGGACATCCTGGTGAACAACGCCGCCATGACGAACCCCGGGTTCATTCCCGAGGACGACCTGGAAGCCGAGATCAACGTCAAGGTCCGCGGATATCTGCGGTGCGTCCGCGCCTTCGCCCCGGAGATGACGGAACGCGGCTGGGGCAGGATCATCAACATCAGCGGTCTGGCGGCCCGTCACGCCGGGTCGGTGACCGGTTCGATCCGCAACGTGGCCGTGGTCGCCATGTCGAAGAACCTGGCGGAGGAACTCGGCCCGTCCGGGGTCAACGTCGTCTCGGTGCAGCCCGCCGCCACCCGGACCGACACCTGGCTCGACAACCTCGGTCGCAGGGCCGAGGCCCTCGGGTGCGAGCGGGCGGAGCTGGAGCGGCAGATCGCCGCGACCGTCTCCATCGAGAGAATCGTGGAACCGCACGAAGTGGCGGCCGTCGTCGCCTTCCTGGCGAGCCCGCTCAGCGTGGCCGTCAACGGCGACACGATCGCCGCCGGCGGCGGGGTGAAGGGGCCGATCTTCTACTGACCGACGTCAGGGACTTCGCCGTCACCCTCCGGCGGTCGTCCTGCCAGGTGTGAGCAGCGGAACACGTATCAGACGGTACATGTTCGTCCGCCTACAATACGTTCCATGCGCCTCCCGCGACGAGTGCTGCGCACTGTCGGCCGCCTCATCACCCATCTCAGCGCCGGTCCCGCGCGACGGGACCGGCCGCCCACCGTGGTCCAGGAGTTCGCGGCCCGCCGGCCCGTCGTCCTGGCCCTGTGCGCGAGCACGCCGATCGCCGTGATCATGGTCCTCGCGGCCCGGCCGGTGCTGGGCACGATCAGCGGTGTGCTGTTCGTGCTGGCCAACTGGGTTCTCGTCGCCGCCGTTCTCGCGCTCGCGGGTTACGCGGAACGGGCACGGCAGCGGCGCCGTAGCGCCCGCCGTGCCCGGTGGTAGCCCGACCGGTTCCCCTCGAGGCCGTACGGCCGGCCTCCACCGGAAGCTTCCGCTCGGATTCTTGCTTCCACACAGACCGGACACATACCTCAAAAGGCTGCTATAACCGATGTGTCACATTAGGTGTGACCACCCCGACGACCGTTCCGGGGGCACGCCCCGGCGCACCTTTGAGAGGCCCTGATGTACCGCAATCTCCTCACCGCCGTCGACTGGCAGGCCGGGAGCGTCTGCAGAGACGAGGACCCGGAGCTGTTCTTCCCCATCGGAGAGACCGGCCCCTCCGCGCTCCAGATAGAAGAGGCCAAGGCCCTGTGCGCCCTGTGTCCCGTCGTCGAACCCTGTCTGCGCTGGGCGATGGAGAGCAGGGAGGTCCATGGCATCTGGGGCGGCACGACGGAGGCGGATCGTCGCCTGCTCCACCACCGGGCCCTCCGTGCCAAGGCCCGCGCCGCCGCCGGACCCGGTGCGCCGGCGTCGGCGTCGGCCTGAACGCGTCCCCGTCTCAGGCCGTCGCACCGGCCGTCACCAGTCGTCGTCCTGGAACGGGGCGACGCTGTACGCGGTGGCCGCGAGCAGCGCGGTGATCGTCGCGCCGATGGCCACGAAGACGCCCGCGGTGGCGCACTTCTCGCCGATGCCCAGCGCCGTCGTGAACGGCAGCAGAGCCAGTGCCACGGTGACCAGCGTGGCGATCCAGGTGAAGAAGGCGCGCGGCTGGGCGACGGTCAGCAGCAGCAGGTGCAGCAGTCCCGTCGCCGCCAGGGCGCCGACCGCGGCCCAGGCGGCCAGCCAGCCCGTGGTGACGTCGCCCCAGACCCCCGCGTGCCGGGGGGCGAAGACCGGGATGCCGAGCACGCCGCGCACCAGCATCGTCGCCACGGCGGCGACCAGAGCCGCCACGACCGCCGTGGCCACGCCCGTGGCCCACAGCCGTCCGGCCGCGACGGGGCGCGGCGGCGTCGGAGGGCCGTACTTCGGGCCGTCGCTCGGTCGCCGGTGAGGAGCATCGCCATAAGGAGTCACACCGGCCATGACATACCTCCCCTGTATACAAGTACCAATGTGTGGACTTGTCCGGGTTCCAGCATGCCTCCGCGGGCGACGAGATGCCATCCATGGGCGGAAACGTGTGATATCCGACTGTGACCGGGACCGTCCGTTCAGGACAGGCGCCGAGGGGCCGCGAGCGGCTGGAAGAGGTCCCACCGCACCTTGGGCCGCGGCAGTCCGCGGCGTTCCAGGTACCGGTCCGTCGCACGGCCGGTGCGGCGCAGGAGCCGTATCCCGTCGAGCCCCTTCCCCGAACCCATGGGCTCCAGCACCGAGTCGGGAACGAGCAGCCAGTCGTCGCCCGCCTCCTTGAGTTCGCCGCGCACCACCGCGTTGGTCAGGTTGTTCAGTTGTTCGTCGTGCCGGTGCACCAGCAGCGAGGCCGGACCGGCCGTCGCCGCGCAGTCGGCCGGCACGCGCACCGCGAAGCCGTCAGCCGTCGCGACGGGCCTGGTCCGGGCGAGGACGGGCGCGCCAGACGCGTCCCGGGCGGCCAACACCGCCGTGGGGTATGCGGCGAGTTGCGCCGCCCCGGGCAGCGGCACACCGGTTACCGGGGCGGGCTCCACCTGCGGCACGGGCGGTTCGGCGGCCGGACGCACGAGCACCCGCTCGGGGGTGACGGTGATGACGAGTCGCAGGTAGTACCAGTCCGTCAGCCGCCGCAGGGGCCGCGCCAGATACGACCTGCTGTGCGGCTGCCGCTCGAACAGCAGCCGCCAGTACTCCTCCAGGCCCTCGGGCCCGGTGCGTATCTCCTCGGGACATTCGGCCGTACCTCCCACGAAGAGGTGCGGAGGGTTGTCCAGACCGCTGCCGGTGGGATCGGAGAAGAGCAGGGCGACGCGCCCTTCCCGGCGTACGTTCAGCGCCTTCTGGGCGAACGCGAGACACGTGGTCACCACGAGCCTGCCGTCCTCGCGGCGCCATACGGCGGTCGGCCACGCCGTCGGCGTGCCGTCGCGTCCCAGCGTGACGAACTCAGCGGTCCGGTAGGTGTCGAGAACATCCAGGGGAGCTGAGTCGAGTACCGTCATCGAGCTGTTCCTTCGGTCGGTGGATCCCTGCCGCCCGCCACGAGCGGGCGGCGAACTGACATGCTGCCACAGCCGGTTCACTCCTACGTGTGCGGACGAGAGGAGACGAGACACCTCGTCCGCACGTGTATGCGGGTAGTCACCCGCAGCGCATCGCCCGGCAGGCGGCGGTCGGAGGGCCGAGCGACCGGGAGCGGTGTCTCGGCGCGCGGCGCGTCCGTGGGCGGACCGCGTTGTTCCGGTCGGCCTCCGGGCTCGGCGGCTCCATGCGGTGCGGGAGAGTCCGAGCCCTCTTCCAAGTCGAATGACTGATGCGCAACGGTGGCCCTCCTGTGAGAGTCGGACCAGCGGTGCCGATGTGGGTCGGGTGCGCCGAGCCTCTTCGGTGTCGGCGGGCGGCGGGCGCGGGGTACGGGGAAAGGGAAGTGCGAGATGACGGCGATCACCGGTGCCTGGGGGAGCGTCCTCGACGTGATGGAGCAGCCGGTCTGGGCTGTGGACTCCAAGCACGCCGTTCGCTATGCCAATCCCGCGGCTGCCCGGAAGCTGGGGCACGAACGCTCCGGCGACCTGCTGGGCCGCGACGGCCGTCCGCTCACCGTGGCGTCCGGCGGGCCGCCGGAGCCGGTCGGCCCGACCGGTGCCGGATGCGGCGAGGGCGTGCTGCTCCGCGCCGACGGCTCGCTCCTGCTCGTCGAGTGGACCGTCGTACCGCTGGACGGGCCGGACGGTGACACGACCCTGTACGTGTTCCGGCCCCTGCCCGTCCCGGACCCCGCCGCCCAGGGCGCGGACGACGCGAGTCCCCCGTATCGCCTGCTGGAACATCGCCAGGCCGAGCGCCGGCACCACTACGCCGAGACACTCCAGTACGGGGCACAGGAGAATCTGGTCCGGGCCCTGCTCGGGCTGAGCCTGGCCCGCCAGGAGTTGGGCGCCGTGCCCTCACGGGCGCTCGACCTGCTGCACGACGCGGCCCGCGACACGGAGGAGGCCCTGGCCGGTGTCCGGGAGGTCACCGACGCCCTGAGCCCCGGTGCCCTCAGGGTCGGCGGGCTGCCCGCGGCGCTCGCCGCCCTCGCCCGGCGCTGCCCGGTTCCGATGGCCGTCTCCGGCACACTGGACGAGCGGCTGCCCCGCCTGGTCGAGACGCACCTGTACCTCCTCGTCGCGGAGGCCGTCGAGCGGGCCGTCGAGCACGGCCGCGCCGGTCACGTCGAGGTGTGCGCCGACACCGGAACCCACCTGGTGGTCACCGTCCTGGACAACGGGGTGCCGCCCACCGGGGCCGCGGACGCCGCAGCGTTGTCCGCCCTGGCCCAGCGCGCCGCGACCCTGCACGGCACGCTGACGGTAAGTCACACGCCCCATACCGGCACCGCGCTCACGGTGGTCGTCCCGCGCTGAGGCACCGTTCGTAGTCCGGTCGAACCGGAGTCGTACCGGACTCCGTGGTGGCCTCCCCTTCCCTGCGCCCCGGTCGCGCTCTCCGGGCGAACACGTCTGCCGAACCCACACGACAAATCCTACTTCGATGCTTACAAGGGGTTAACGCGAGATGACCTCATGCGCTATAGATACGTGTTAAGGGAGGCGAAGCGGGTACCAGTGGGCCCCTGAGGCTGTGACAGTGGCCGGGCCAGTGGTATGCGCACGGCGGTTCTCTCGAGATTGCTTTCTGGCCCTTCCTGGACCAGCTCCTGTTGTCCGAAGGATGACTGATGGCAGGTGAGCCGCTGTGACTGAGGAGCCTTGGTATAACCCGATCGTGGTGTTCGTGTCGGGTATGAGTGTGCCGTTGGGGTCGGCGCAGCGGGTGCGGGACGAGGTGGAGCGGCCGCATCTGGAGCTGGTGGAGTTCTTCGACGGGTTCGAGAACTTGATGGCGCAGATCACGGGTGGTACGGCGGCGGGTGCCACGGGTGAGTGGCCGCAGGCGTATGTGGACGCGATGAAGACGTTCATGTCGGGGGACGGGGCGGATTACATCTCGGGGTTGCGGGACACGGCGGCGCAGTTGGCGGAGGGTGCGGGGGAGTTCGCGTACCAGCTGGACTACACGAACATGATGATCATCCTTCAGGTGCTGGCGTTCCTGGTGGAGTGGGCGATCACGCTGGTCATGTGGAGCTGGAACCCGATCGGGGCGGCGGTCGAGCAGAGCCTGCTGCTGGACATCTTCGAGTTCCTGTTCGGGTCGACGCTGCGGAAGTTCCTGACGACGGCGGCGATCGGTGTGGTGACGAACGTGGCGCTGATGACGGCGCTGGACGGTCTGTCGCAGTGGATCCTGGCGCTGAACGGGAAGCACACGAAGTTCGGGGACGACTATCATCACAGTTCGGTGCTGTCGGGCGCGATCCAGGGCGCGATCATCGGCGTGGGGGCGCCGCTGGTCACGGGGCCGCTGAAGAAGCTGCTCTCGAAGGGGTTCTCGTTCACCGCGGGCAAGTCCATCCGGGAGTCGATCGAGAACGCTCTGAAGATCCCCCCGGCCGCGACCTCCGCTCCCACGAAGGCGGCCGCCTCGGATGTGGTGAGGGCGGTGAAGCCGGGGTCCAAGGGCGCGGGCAAGGCCGCCGATCCGGCCGCGGATCTGCCGCTGGACAGGGAACTGGCGGATCTGGGGGGCTGGTTCGGTCCGGCGATGGCGAAGCTGACCGTGCCGATGCGGGTCAGCCTCTCCCACGGTGTCGTCACCCAGCAGGCGCGGCTGGGGTTCCAGAAGTCGGTGGCCGGCCAGTTCGAGCGGGCCTTCGGCTCCCGTATCGGCGCGGACGAGGCCCGGCGGATGGGCACCGACTGGGCCACAGCCTTCCTGGCCAACCGCGACAAGCGAGCCCTCTCCGACGCCCTCGGCTCCACGCTGGGCCCGCTGGACAAACTCGGCGCCAGGTACGACCCGCTGCGCACGGCCCTGTCGAGGGATCTGGCCGAGGTCATGCCGTCGGTGTGGAAGGAACGGCCCGCGCGCGAGGCCCTCGACATCGGTTTCAGCATGGGCGGTCAGAACGTCGCCGAGGGCGTCGTCAACTACATCGAGCAGGGCAGGTTCTCCACCACCATGGAGACCACGCTCGGCGCGGCGGGTGGCGAGTTCATCGGCCGCCTCAAGCATCCCGTCCTGGGTGCCGTGCACGGCGCGTTCCACAGCGCGGTGCACCTGGGCATGAAGATCCCCCAGATCCTGCTGCCCGAGGTGGCCAACACCCACACGCCGAGCTACTTCGCCACCGTGCCCCCGGTCGCCACCCAGTACCCCACCACCAGGGAGACCAGCCCCACCGGACCCGCCCTCGACACCCACCTGTCCCCTCTCCCCACCCCCACCACCAGCCCGATCACCGCACCCCAACTCCACATCCCCACGATCGACGTCCCGACCTTCGGCACACCAACTTTCGGTACCTCCGTCCTCCCTGACACCACGCAAGCCCAGAACGGCCTCAACAGCCCTACCGGGCAGCCCCTGCCCACCGCCTCCCACGTCGGCTCCGCCCCGGCGCCCGCAACAAGCACCCCAGGCACCGGCACCGGCACCGGCACGTCCGAGGCTTCCGGAAAGGGCACGGGTACGAGTACCGGAGCCACCGCGGCGACCCCCACCGCGACCGGCGCCGCCGGCCGCCCCGCCACCCCACAACCACCGGCCGCCCCAACCCAGCCCACCACCCCCGCCCGCATCACCACCACCAGCACCGCAGGCACGGAAGGCACGGCAGGCACGGCCACCACCGGCACCGCGGACACAGACCGGGCCCGCCCGGAGCCCCAGAGCGACAACCGTGACACCGATGCCGGTACTACGTCCCCGCAGTCCCACGCCCAGCAGCCCGACCCCACACAGACCAGCCGCGTCTCCACCGTCTCTCCCGGCGACAGCAGCCAGGACACCGGACACGAAGCCGGGCAGCGGGAACCGAACAGCACGGCGACAGCGACGGACCCCACAGCCGACAGCAGTGGCTCCACCACGGCCGTGACAGCCGTCCACCGGCCGGAGGCCGGTCCGGTGCGTCTGACGGACACCGAGCGGAACCAGGCCGTGGAGGACTTCTCCCGTCAGTGGCGGCGGTGGCAGAAGTCCCCCGTGGCCGAGGGCCAGACGGGCACCGACGGGCCCACACCGGTGCTCGGTCCGCCCGAACGCGCCCTGGCCACCGCCTACCGGCTGCTCGGCCATGCCCCCGAGCCCGGCCTGGTCATCCGCCTGGAGCAGACCACCGACCCCGCCACCCTGGACCGCATCGACCAGGACGGCCTCATCGTCGCCCAGCACCTCCTGGACCACCCCGGCGACCAGAGCGGCACCGAACACCTCGTCCACCGCATCCTCACCGACGCCCCCTACCGCAGCACCACCCACCTGCCCGGCGGCACCCGCCCGGCAGTCGGCACCGCCACCGACCGGGCCGACCGCCTCCTCCGACCAAGAACGGACTCCGGCGGCCGGCCGGGCGGCGACGGCGTTCCCTTCCCCACCGTGGCCAGGGACTTCGTCACCCACGGATTCCGCTCACGCCTCGACACCATCGACGAGTCGCCGGAGGACCTGGACGCCCACCCGCCCCAGCAGGTCCGTGAGCAGGCGCAGGCACAGGTTCCAGCACAGGTCCGAGAGCCGATCCGTACCGAGACGGTCCCTGCGCGTGCTCCCGAGGGCACGGGGTCGCGCGCGCGGGACGACAGCGGGGCGGAGGCGGCCGATGACGAGGCCGGACGGCATCCGGGAGAGGACCCGGGAGCCCCGCCGTCCGAGGGGGACGTGCGGCCACCGGGGCCTCGGCTCGTCCTGGGCCGGCGGACGGACCTGAACGCCTTCGCGTACTACTCCACGACCCCACGCTCCGGCCTGCCCGGCATGGACCGCCTGGTCGACGAATTGCGCACGAGGATTCCCGCGGCGGGCGAGGGCGACCTCGAGGCACTGCCGGTGAACCTGGAGCAGAACTTCCGGCGGATGGTGTCGCCTGACAGCCGTCGGACCGGCGGATTCATGCAGCGCCTGGGCGACGCGGAGGTACTGTTCACCGTCCGCCCGGGCATGGCGCACCTGGTGCTGAGCACGCTGGCCGACGACACCGACCCGCGCGCCCCGCTCGGCACCGAGTCGAACGCCGCCATGTTCAACACGGGTTCCTTCTCTCAGAGCGCGACCGTCCACAGGACGGCCTACTCTGCGGGAGCGTCCGCCGGGATACCGGCGGGCCTCGTTACTCCGAGCCTGAGTTTCTCGGCCACCGCCAACGCCAAGCACCACGGCATGAGCACCGCGCAGTTCGTGGAGGACGGGCAGGTCAGCAACCACCGCACCGCCAACTCACTCCTCGCGGTGGACATGAACCTGTCGTACCGCATCAGGTTCGACGGGGACGGCCGGGACTGGGCGCGGGTGCCGCAGACCAGGGCGCCCGCACCCGCTCCGCCGGAGTCCGCGGGTGAGGACGGACGGTCGTCGACCGGCAGGACGACCTCGGACGGTGACGAGAAGCTCATGCTGTGGGTCCCCGACCGCTTCCTGGCCGAGCAGCGGGCGCAGCCGGCGACCAAACCGGGCATCGAACGGCTCCTCGTCCCGGTGAGGTACGCGGCGCTCGGCATGACCGGGCTGCCGGAGCTGTACGACAGGGCACTGCGAGGGCTGCGCGCTCGTTGGCCCGACCACGTGGGCAACACCCACCTCCAGGGCCGTGGCGGGATCCGGGAGCAGTTGTGGAACGGGATCGACAAGCTGTCGACGAATCTGCGCCGGTCACAGATGGGGGGCGGTCTCCCGGGGCAGTCGCGGGAGGGCTACGCCATCGACCTGTTCCAGTCCGGCACCGCGAAGACGGTCGCCACGGTCCGGATCCTCACTCGGGTCCTCGGCCCCGCCGAGGCCGTCCGCGCAGGTCTTCGCCCGGTCACGCTGTTCTCCGACGCCGCCACGCAGGGCAACGCCAACATCGAACGGGTGCAGACCCTGCTGAACGCCGCCGGAGGCAGCAACTCGGTCGAGCAGCGCCGCTCGGCGGGCCTCGCGCTCAGGGCGGCACCCCCGGTGCCGCAGGTCGCCCTGGGCATCTCCGCGTCCGCGACCCTGGGCACCTCGCACTCGCAGAACAGCTTCGGCAACTACGACGGCCTCAAGGTGACCGTGAGCCGGTGGGTGGGTCCGACCCCCTTCTACTCGGTGCCTCTTGAGTACACGCTGGAGATCGAGGTCCGCGAGCCGGCGAGCACGAAGCCGCCACCGCGGCAGGAGGAACTGCGCACCTTCGGCACCGCGTCCCTGACCCTGCCGGACGCCGCGGCCTACGCACACGGCTTCCCCGTGGACGCGACGTCGGTCGAACGCATCGACCAGGAGACCTCCCCCCGGCCGGTCACCGGAGAGGACCGCAGACCGCTGCCCGCCTACATGCGCAGGACGGTGGGACTGAGCCCGGTCCGCCTGGACGAGGCCACGGTCGACGCCCTGGGCGCACAGATCCGGTCGACACTGCGGGACCTCGGCTACCTCCCGCCCGAGGCGGGCCAGTTCACGGACGTGACCTTGCTGTCCCACCGGGAGGGTCACGACACCAGGATCGAGAACGACCGGGCGCTGGAGAACTGGTTGATGGGGATCGGCGACCACTTCAACAGCGCCATGACCGAGGAGGGAGCCCAGATCCGGCTGACCCGCAAGTCCGGCCTGGGCCCGGTCCCCTGGACGGAGCAGTTCGCGACCGTCAACCTGAAGGTGGACTACGACATCGCACAGGCCGAGGATCTCGGGCCTGCGCCTCACGAGCGCATCGCGATCCTGCTGATGGCCCTGCGGATCGCCGGGCAGTCACAGGGCGGAAGCGAGAACGCGTCGGTCGGTCTCAACCTCGGCTTCTCGCACGAGATCCTCAAGAACGCCGGTCTCAACCTGTCGGCGGGTCACTCGTCCGGTTCCAACCACGGCGGGACGCAGGTCTTCAACCATCCCATCCTGTTCGAGCCGACCAGCGATCTGCGCAAGCACCGGATCCGCAACCTGCGTCTCGAGGTGACCATCGCCGAGGGCGTCGCGGGCAAGGTCCCCGGCCACCGCGTCGGCGGTGACCGGATCGTGGACTCCACGTCGTTCACCGGCGGCGCCGAGATACTCGTACCGGACCTGCCGGCGCACCTCCCCGACACCCTGAGCACCGCCGGGCACACGCCTTCCGAGATCTTCGAGCGAGCGGTGATCTTCTCGCTGGACACCAGCGGGGTGACGGACGCGCTGTTGAAGCACCTGCCGCAGGACCTGCGCGGCGCCGCCTCACCGGTGGAGCACTCGATCCGGCAGCTCACCGCCAACCACACGATGGTCGCCCAGGCGCCGCATCTGCTCCAGGGGCCCGGTCACTACGACGTGGACAACGGCGCGGTCTACGGACTGTGGAAGAACGCCTACACCGTCATGTCCGGCGCCCTCACGGTCAAGGAGGCCACGTATCTCGGTGCCACCGAAGACCCGGTGGTCCTGGCACAGATCGCCCTGCTGCAGAACCAGGTGTTCAGCGGGCGGTCCGCCGGCGGCAGCATCGGCTTCGGCACGATCGGCGCGACCCTCGGCGGGCAGACTGGTGCCGCGGCCGAGTCGGCCACCTTCGGCACCGACCTGTCCTACGGCTGGAGTTCGTCCGAGTCGCTGAAGAAGGTGGGCGGATTCGAGTCGATCGCCCTCTCCGTGGGCTCCGTGTTCGTGTACGGCGCGAACGCGCGGTTCGACCTCGGCGTCGGCTGGCACAAGAACGCGCTGCTGCTGCCGTCCGACCAGGGCTCCGGCACCACGGTCGTCGACGACCGGCAGATGGTGTTCATGATGTCGCGGGACGCCGCGCTCCAGGCCTACCTGAGGCGTCAGCTTCCCGTGCCGGACGAAGCGCTGGCGGACGTGGTGGAGCTGTGGGAGGCCAAGGACTGGGCGAAACTGAAACTCGGCGCCGTCCTGATGGCCCGGCTGCTCCTGCACTGGAACGACCGGCCGGACCGGGCCCCGGCCGGCGCCGATCCGGCGGTGCTCGCCTCTCGCCTGCGTGAACTCCACCAGTCGGGCGGTCTCAGGGTCGTCGACGACGAGGTGCTGAGCCGGTTCAACGAGGCGTTCCCCGAGCACGCTCTCACGCCGGCCACCCTGCACCTGCCCCGCTACCTGGCCAACCCGTACGCGCCGCACCGGCGGATCGGGCCCTCCGCCGTGACCGGCGTACGGTTCGGGGACGGCGCCACGCTGTGGGGGACGATCCGGGAACTGGTGGAGGAGTCGGCGCCCGGCCTGCTCAGTTCGTCACCCCTGATCGAGGTGAGCCGAGGCGGTCAGACCCTCGGCAAGGTGCACGGCGGTCTGATGACCGCGGAAGTCCTCTTCTCCAAGCTGTCGACGATCCTCTACATGGACCTGGTGGGCGGGGAGGTCGAGCTGCAGTTCGCCCACACCTGGGGCCCATTGCACGAGACCGTCTCGGTGGTGCTGTCGGCGGAGTTGGTGGGCCGGATCAAACCGCTGGACGAACGGCTGGACGGCCAGGAGTTCTTCCTGCACGGCCAGGACGCGCGCACCACCTCGGACAGCCGGTCGACATCCCTCAGCACCTCCGTCAAGGCGGGCGGCAGCGGCCGCGACGGGAACGCGGGCGCGGCCCAGGGGCTGTCACTGGGCACGAGTACGCAGGTCGAATACAACCGGACGCAGTACTGGGAAAGCGTGTTCGGCGACTACAACAAGACCGTCGACCTGGAAGGCGGCCTGTCCGTAGCGGTCCACGTCCGGCTCGGGGACGCGCCGGACGCCGATCTGAACAACCTCGCCATGGCCCAGCAGCGCAGGCTCACCGGCCGGACCTCGTCCGAGCGCCTGCTGACGGGAACGATTCAGCTCGGGGTGCCCTCCACCATGCTCGGCCCGGAGCCGCCCCCGCGCCCCGCGCCGCCGTCCACGATCCCCGTGAAGTTCCCCCTCAACATCCACCCGGTGGGATTCGTCGCGACCGGCGGCTACCACCGGCAGGTGCACGGTCTGCTCAACGCGGTGTTCGGGCAGGCCCACGTGGCTCCCGGAGTCCGGCGGGACACCTTCCTCCCGTCGATGATGGCGAACTCGCTGCTCACCGCCCAGGCAGTCCGGGAACGCCCCGACGGCACCCGGCTGACGGACAGTTGGGCGATGCCGTCCGACCCGCTCAGGCGCGCCATGGTGCTGAAGTTCGTCGAGTACACCGACCTTCGGGTGCTGAAGGTGTTCGACGACGCGGGATTCGGCACGTACTTCAAGCACATCACGTCCGTCTCCCCGTCCTGGAGGACGAGCAACGGCGCGGCCCCCGGGCTGAACGCCGGGCACGGCACCGCCGCGGACAGCGAGGCGGCCAACGTGGGCGCCTCGGGCTCCACCGGGGCCTCGGACGGCCAGCAGCAGCAACCGCGCACCGAGTCCTTCACCAAGGAGCGCAAGCCGGTCTACCTCGTCGTGGCCAACGCGGCGATCCGGCTGCCGACGAGCGCCAAGCAGAGCCACATGGTGCCCTTCGTCGCTCCGCACGAGGTCGGTACGTTCCAGAGCCAGAAGATCTCGGGGGAGTTCTACGCCCTGGTCAACGAGGACGACTACCGGGCGATGCGGGCGGCCACCGACAAGGCCCGCGCCGAGCGAGCCGGCCACGTGCTGCGCTGGGAGGACAGTCCGAGGTCGATCCAGCACTTCGACCTGACGGAGGTGTTCCTGGACGTGGCACGGGATCCGAGGGCGACGGCCGAGGCGGCGCCCGCGCTGGTGGCCCGCGCGATCGGCGACCGCATGGACCACGGCCGGCTGAAGGTCGCGGGACCCCGGGTACTGATGAAGGCGCGGTCCCGGGCACGGCACCTGATCACCGACACCCGGCGACTGGTCCTGGACTTCGACGCCGACCGGATCGACGCGCGGACGGAACCGGGCGTACGGCCGGTGACGGGATTCCGGGAGCCCGAGGAGGGCGTACTGAGCCCGGACCAGCCGGCCCTGGGCGCCAACATCCTGCATCTGGCCGGCCGCGTGGCGGTGGACCTCGACTCCTACGTGGAACTGCGGATCCACCAGGGCGGCCGGGACAGAAGCTGGTGGTTCCACCCGGAGGGCAGGATCCACGCCTTCGACCCGGCACGGCGTATCGACGGCTCCCCGCTCACCACCGCCGAGGCCGTACGAGCGGGTGTGCTGACCCCGGAAGCGGCCCGCCTCGCGGCCTTCTGGGGCGTGGACGCCACCCTGCTCGGCACCCTGGAAAGCACCTCGTACAGCCGCGACCTGACCCTTGACCAGGCCGTGCGGCAGGAAGTGGACCGCCGCCGGGCGCTGTTCCTGGACCACCACCCCAGGCCCGCGGAGCTTCTCGAGCGGGCCCGGTCCATCCGCGAGGGGCTGGACGCGCTCGGTGTGGAGACGCGGTACAACGACGCCGACCGCATCCGCGACATCCGCACGCGTACCGAGGAGACGTTGCGGCGGCTGTACGACCTGGCGTCCGGCCGTGAGCCGACTCCCCCGACCGACCACGAGGTCCTCCGGATGCGTGACGAGACGCTGAGGGACGAGCAGTGGTTGCGGACGCACGGCGGCCCGGCGCCCGTCCTGTTCTTCCCGGCACCGCAGGACCGTCCCGGGGCGCCCGCGCCGGACCCGGCGGTCGGACAGCCGCAGCCGTCGCGGGAGCCGCAGCCGTCCCGCGAGCCGGCGCCGGACGACCGGGCGGTGCCCGAGCTGCCCCGTGAGCTGCTCACCTTCCAGTTCGACAAGTCGCGCAAGGTCGTGGCCGGGAAACAGGCCTACAAGGCGCACGTGCTGGCGACGCGGCTCAGGGAAGTCGTCGAGGAGAGGCGGCGGCGCGGACTGCCCGGCATCGTGGTCACCGTCAGGGCGGGCGGCAACGGCAGCCGGCTGCCCTGGAAGGACCGGGAGAACACCGCACGAGCGACCGGGCAGAAGCGGGCCGAGGCCCTGCGGGATTACCTCTTCCGGCATCTGAGCCTGGTCGAGGGGATCACCTTCGACGTGGAGAGTCACGGCCGTCAGGTCCCGCCGGCCGACGGCCACCGGGCGGGCGGGCCCGTCGACCCGCGGCGCACCGCGACCGTGGAGGTCGCGTTCCTGCCGCCGGGGCAGGAGCCACGGCCTCCTGCCGCGGGGAACGGGCCGTCGCGCGCGGGTGCCGGTCTCGGCCGGAACCCCGTTACGGAGCGGGCCGAGGACGGGCCGAAGTACAACGGCGACACCCTCACCGACGGCGGGACGGCGATACCGGAGCCCCGGCCGTCCGGCAGCGGTGACGAGGAGCGGGGGCAGACGCACGGCGGTCACAGCGGTACGCCCCGGCCCGTGCCGGAGCGGGGTCGGCCGCCGGCGGACGGCCAGGACGGAGACCGCACCCGCACCGATGACGTCTTCGCGATCATGATGGGTCAGGACGCGCCGCCGGAATCCGGCCCGCCGCCCGGCGGATCCGCATCCGCCGCCGCGCCCGGACACCGGCGCACCTGACCCGCTGCGGCGCCGGGCGAGCGAGCGGGGGAGGCCGCGGGCTGTCCGGCGTGCACATCCGTGATCACCTCGATCGGTGACGCGACTCCCGCCCGCCCTTGGCCCGGTGATGGCTCTCGCCCAGACGCTGGGCGAGAGCCTCGCGCTGGCGGATGTCCCGCTCACGGGCCGGGAGCAGTGCCTCCGCCGCGTCCCCCGGCGGAGCTTCTCGAGAAGATGCTGGAGGCCGCGCGCATGGACGGCGGCGGCGAGTGGCGGATCTTCTTCCAGCTGGTCCTGCCCGTGGGCCGGCCCGCCATCGCCGGCCTCGCCAGTAGGCCCGGTCACCGCGCGGAAGCGTCCGGCACGAGGTGCGTGCCGGACGCTTCCGCGTATCCGCGGACGATGGAGAGAGGACGCCGGTGCGTCCATACATGTGTGCTCTGATGTGAGACACGTGTTAGTTTCGCCCGGCAACCCCGCCGCCCGAGACCGCTGGAGGCCCCCGATGAGCACCGCCGACCGGACCGCGCTGGAGGCGGGTGCGTCACTGAGCCTCCAGGGCCTCGTGTCACCCGACGGTTCCCACGCTCTGGAACACCGCCCGGACGGCACCCTGGTCCTGCGCGACCGCCGCGTCGGCCGTGACGTGTGGGGGGTCGGCAGCCCGGACGCCGGGCCGGGACGGCTCGTTCTGCTGCCCGACGGACGCCTCGTGCTGGAGGCGGGGTCGGGGGCGCCGACGTGGGTGTCCGGCGACATCGACCGCCGCGCGGCCGTCGCCGCCGTCACCGACCGGGGCCGCCTGGTCCTGCGGGACCTCGACGGCGGCCTGCGCTGGAGCAGGGACCCGCTGACCGACGCCGAACTGGCCGCCCACCGGCCCGCCACCGGCGACCGGCTCCTGCCCGGACAGGTCCTGGCCGAACCGCTCACCTCCCCCGACGGCCGGTACCGGCTCACCCGCGCACCCGACGGGAAGATGCTGCTCACCACCGATGAGGACGGCCTCAGCCGCCAGGTGTGGTCCTGCCCCGCACCCCGGTCCGGTGCCCTCACCCTGGGCCCCGACGGCGTGCTGCGCACCGGCACCGACGCCACCGTCCTGCTGCGCTGGACCGGCCGGTACCGCCTCGACCCGGCGGCGGTGCGGATCTCCGCCGCCGTCGTCCGCGACCGGGGGGACGTCGTCCTGCTGGACGGCACCGGCGCCGAGTTCCACGACACCCGCACCGCCGACGAAGAGGCCCGCCTCGCGCGGCTCCGCAGGGCCGAGGCCCGCCGCCGCGCCAAGGAGGCGGCCAGGCCGGCGCGGCCCGCCGACGGCGCCCTGCCCCGGGACTGGTTCGACCTGCTCGACCTCGACGGGCCCAGCACCCTGACGCTGGTGGAGCACGGCGACGCCGCCGGGGCACTGTGGCGGCTGGGCGCCGCGCCCGGCGCGATCCGCCCCATGACCTACCGGGAACTGGAGAAGGCGTCTTTCGACATGCCCGAACCGCCCAGGAGCGCATGGGCGGTGGCCCTCGGTGAGCGGGTCATGCTCGTCGAACCGTGCGGACTCCAGGGCGTGGAACGCGCCGCGGAACTCTCCCGGGGCGGCAGCGTGGTCGTACGCCACCTCGACCACGACGGCTGGGAACTCCTCGCCTGGTACCGGGACGGACGGCTGCTCGCGGAGTACGGCGAGGACGACACGGAGCGGCTGGCACGCGGGGCCGCGGCCCCCCGGGGCGCGCGACGCGACGCCTTCACGCCGTTCATGGCGGAGATGGGCCTGGGCGTGTACCGGGCGGACGAGGACGGCCCGTTCCTGCCGCCGAGCGTGGAACTGGCCTGCCGCGCGGCCGGGGTGCGCCCCCGGCTGGTGGACGTCGAGGGCAGCCACCCGGGAGCACTGTTCGGTACGTGGTGACCGGGGCGGGCGGCGGCGCCGGCCCGCCGCTCCCGCGTGGGCGCCCGGTGCCCACGCGCAGGCGTGTCCCCCCGGTGGCGGCCCGCGGCGGCGGTCGTGCGGCTCAGGCGGGCCGGATGTTGTGGTTGAAACGGAAGAGGTTGTCCGGGTCGTAATGGCGCTTGACCTCGACGAGCCTGGCGTACCGCCCGGAGCCGTACGCGGCGCGCAGGCCCCCGGCGTCGCCCACCTCGTCCGGCGAGATGAAGTTGACCATGCGCCGGTCGGCGGCCCACGGGGCGAGCCCGTCCATGACCCCGGCCAGCTCCCGGCCAGGCTCGTCGCTCCGGCCGCCGCTCATCGCGTACCCGTGGACCACGAAGGGCACCCCGCGGGTCGCGACCGCGTTGGGGACCTCCGGCTCCCGGTCCAGGGCTCCGCCGAGCGCACGGATCTCCAGGCTCGCCGCCCCGCGGCCGAAGCCGGGGCCGGCCAGTTTCACCAGGGCGTCGGCCGCTTCCTCCGGGAACTCCCGCAGGCACACGCCGCGTTCCACGTAGGCCGTCGGGCCCACGGGGGCCCCGTGGTCCTCTCCGACGGCGCCGACCGGCTTGTCCGCCACCGTGTCGGACAGGACGGGGGCCGCCGCGCGCAGCGGTGCCACCAGCCGTTCGCCGTCCTCGGCCCCGCCCAGGTGGGCGATGCGTACCTCGACGACGAACGCGCCGCGCAGCGGCTCGGGCAGCGCCGGCACGTCGGGCAGCTGCCTCAGGGCGAGGGACGACGTCATCTCCTCGGGCACCGTTTCCACCCACGGGCGCCACGTCCGGAGCACCTTGTCCAGGTCCTCGCCGCGGAAGAAGAGACCTCCCCCGTAGAAGCGGGCCACCGGGAACACCTCGAACTCGACTTCGGTGACCACACCGAAGTTGCCCTTTCCGCCGAGCAGCGCCCAGAACAGATCCGGTTCGGTGTGGGGAGCGACGGTACGCAGATGTCCGTCGGCGGTCACGACCCGCATGCGCCGCACGTGGTCGGCCGCGTACCCGTGGGTGCGGCCCAGCAGGGGGCTCTGCCCGCCGCCGAGGGTGTAACCGACCACGCTCGCCCGGGCGTCGGAGCCCATGACCGGGGCGAGGTCCAGCTCCGCGGTGCGTGGCAGTACCTCGCTCCAGCGCACTCCGGCGCCGGCCCGCACCGTGCGCGTGTGCGCGTCGACGGACAGGTGCTTCATCCGTCCGGTGGAGATGAGCAGGGCGCCCTCCGCGGGCCCCACCACCTGGAGGGCGGTGGACTTCACCGCGACCGGCATGCCCTGGCGTGCGGCGAACCGGACCGCCGCGCGTACGTCCTCCTCACAGGTGGCACCGACCACGACGGCGGGCCTGAGGGGGTGGTTCAGGTTGAAGGTGGCGCACTCCGCGGCGTATCCCCGCGAACCGGGCGTCATGACCGGCCCGACGACCTCCCTCAGCGCCATTCTGACCACGTCCTGCGTCCGCAGCGCCGGAGTTGTCGGTCCTGGAAGCGTCACAGCCATCTTTCCCCTCATACTTCCGCCCGGTACCGGGCTCGTTCCCCGACCTGTGGGACTCCATCGGGGCCGAGGGGGCGGAGGCGCCGAGACAGTGAACCCCGCACTCCACGAGCACATGTCAAATGTATCGTGAGATTCACATGTGTTCAATCCCGCGGCCGGTGACCGATTCGGCCCCGGTGCCACGTTCTCGACACACACACTGAACCCGGGCGGCCCGGATTTCGTTGCCTTGACCGCCCGTGAGAAGCGCCGTGAGGATACTCAAGCTTCCCTTCTCCCAAGCGACTTATGAGGTGTCAGATGAATGCACGGCGTTTGAGGCGCACGGTCGTGGCGGCCCTGGTGGGGGTAGGCGCGACGGCCGCCCTGGCGATCGGCGCGGGAAGTGCTTCCGCCGCACCCGCCAGCCCCAGCGGTTACGTCAACGACGTCGTGGTGCAGTACTGGTCGGGACTCGGAGATCCCTGGGGTATCTGCCAGAGCGACGCCAACAGGTCGAACGCCGAGGAAGGGCGAAACCCTGACGGTTCCGTCAAGTACTACTGCGCCGACGCCGGTGGCGGCAACGTGAACATGTGGCATCGTCACCTCGCCTGATTCGAGCCCCGCCCCGGGCGACCCCCAGGCCTGGCGGGCCGGAGCGCGGTCGCCGATGGTGGGGTGGTGGGCCGGTTCCCCGGCCGGCCCACCACCCCGTCCGTCCCGCTTCCGAGGAGAACCACCGTGACCACGTTCGCTCTCATCGGCGCCGGCCCCGGCCTGGGCCTGGCCGCCGCCCGCCGCTTCGGTGCCGCGGGTCACGGCGTCGCCCTCGTCTCGCGCAGCGTCCGGCACCACGGTGAACTGGCGGCCGAACTGGAGCGGGAAGGCGTCCGGGCCCGCGGGTTCACCGCCGACGTCCTCGCCCCGGCCTCCCTGACCGCGGCCCTGGACGAAGCCGCCCACACGCTGGGGCCCGTCGAGATCCTGCAGTACAGTCCGGTGCCCCGCCGCGATTTCCTGAAGCCGGTTCTGGACACCACCGCCGCCGACCTCGACGACCCGCTGGCCTTTTCCGTGAAGGGCCCTGTGACCTGTGTGAACGCGGTCCTGCCCGGAATGCGGGAACTGGGCCGGGGCACGCTGCTCTTCGTCAACGGCGCCAGCGCCGCGCGCCCGAACCCCCGGGTGGCCGGCACCTCGGTCGCGTTCGCCGCCGAGAGCGCCTACGCGGCGATGCTCCACGAAGCCCTTGCCGGCGAGAACATCCACGCCGCCCAGCTGATCGTCCCCGGCGCGATCCGCCCGGATGCGGAGCACTCCAGTCCGACGGCGCTGGCCGAGCGCCTGTATGCCATCCACACCGAGCGTGGTGCCTTCCGGCACTACGCCGAGCCCATCCACGGATGACGATCCGGGCCGGCCGCATCAGGACGTGACGTCCCCGTCCACCACGATGTCCTGGCCTACGGCGAAACGTGTCGCCAGGTGGACCTGTCCAGGGTGCCCGCCTCCGCAGACGCGCCCAGGGCACCGGCCTTGCTGTGGGCGACGTGCCGACCGCCGTGGCGGTCCATCGCGGTGCGTACCAGGTGCTCCATGTCCTCGGGCAGGGTGACGTCCGCGATGGCGGCATCGGCCGTCCCGCCGTCGTCAGGGATGAGCCGCACCGTCTCCTCCACGGACGCCGGCCGGATTCCCGCGGCGACCACCTGGGCGCCCTCGCGCGCGAAGGCGCGGGCGTCGCCGGCACGGCCGGTACCGGCTCCCGCACCGGTGACGAGGACGACCCGGTCCTGGAACTGCGCGGTCACGACGTGCTCCTTGGCGTTGAGAACTCAACCGGCGAGGTGCTGTCTGCGGTGTCCGCGGCTCACACCGGTGACAGACCGCGTACCAGCAGGCCGTGCAGCGCGCGTGTAGGCGAAGGGAAGGGCGAACGCCGAGTGTTCGATCATCACCAGCCGCAGGAACGCCCGTGCGGGCCCTGGTCGTGGAACTGCCGCCGGAACGGAACTCACGGGCCGTACTCCTTCAGATGCCGTGTTTCACCGTCGAGCCGGTGTGCGGACACGTCCGGGACACGAGTCTAGGTGTCCCCTGATGGATACGTATGTTCTGTTCCAAGGCCCTCCCATGCCGGTGCTTGAGCCGCTCACCGAGACCCACCGTGGCCACGATCTCCTCCAGCCAGGCCTGGTCGGGCGTGCGCCCGGCGATGTCCATCGGCAGGGTGATGTTCTCCAGCGCGCTCAGCGTGGGCAGCAGGTTGAACGCCTGGAAGACGAACCCGATCCGGTCCCGGCGCAGCCGCGTGAGCGCCTTGTCCTTCAGTCCGGTGATCTCGGTGCCGCCCAGTTCGATGCTCCCGCTGGTGACGGTGTCCAGACCGGCCAGGCAGTGCAGCAGGGTGGACTTGCCCGAGCCGGAAGGACCCATGATCGCCGTGAACCGGCCGCGCCGGATGTCCACATCGACGTGGTCCAGGGCCACGACCCGGGTCTCCCCCGAGCCGTAGTCCTTGACGAGTTGGCGCCCTCGTGCGGCGACGGCTGTGTCCTCCTCGTCGTGGGCGTGGGTCGACGTGCTGACGGCAGTGGTCACGTGCAGTCCCTTCAGGGGGTCGAGTGGGAGGAGCGAACGGGTCGCGTCCGTGCGCGGTCGGGACGGTGCTCCGTACCGGCGTCGACAGGGGAACGGGACGAGGGAGGAGGAGGGTTCACGCGGGCACGTGCCCGAGCCGTCATCGCAACGCGCCCGTGACCTGGCACGCCGCCCGCCCCCGCCGGGAATCAACTGTGTTGCGCCTCAGGGCAGTTGGTCGCGAGGGCGAATCCGGCCGCCCCCTGTCGCTCGGCGAGGGGGCTACTGGTCGCTCGGCGAGGGGGCTACTGGTCGTTCGGCGAGGGGGTTACTGGGTCGTTCGCCGGCGGCGTCGTCCGCGAGCCGACGACGCCCAGTTCCAGGAGCCTGATCGCGAGGGCGGTGCGTGAGGTCACGCGCAGTTTGTGCATCGCCGACCTCACCTGGCTGCCGACGGTCTGCGTGGACACCGTGAGCGCCTCGGCGATCTGGCGGTTGGTCCGTCCGTCGGCGAGCAGCCGCGCCACCTCCAGTTCGCGGGGCGAGAGCCGGTCACCGTAGCCGGGCCGTCCGCGGCCCCGGGGCGTCGCGTCACCGCGCCCGTGCCGCCGCAGGGCTCCGGCCACGCGGTCGGCGTCGTTGCGGGCGCCGAGGCCCTTCAACTCCCCCACGGTCTCGGCCAGCAGCGACAGCCCCGCCTCGGTCCGTCCGGCGGCGAGCAGACAGCGGCCCAGCCGCTCCCGGGTGAGCGAGGCGTCGTAGGGGCGCGGCACCGCCTGCCACGCAGCGGCCGCTTCGGCGAACAGGGACGAGGCGTCCTCGAGCCGCCCCCGTGCCTCGGCCAGGATCGCGCGGCACAGCACCGCGGAAGCGCGGGGAGCGGGCGCGTCCTTGCCCGCCAGGGAGCGTGCGAAGGCGTCCACCAGGCCGGCGGCCTCGTCGAGCCGGCCCGCGGCCGCCAGGGCGTCCACCCGCACCGGGGCGACCTCGGTGGCGCGCAGCCAGATCCCGCCGGCGACGGTGGTCCTGGCCGGTTCCCCGGTCAGGCGCAGCGCCTCGTCGACGTCACCGTCGCGCAGGCACAGCCGCGCCAGCGCGGCCGCGGCCTCGACGCGCTGCTGGTCGTCCCGTGCGGCGAAGCGCAGCCGTTCCCCGGCCAGTTGCCGGTCCCCGCAGGCGGACAGAACCAGACCCGACACGAGGGCCGCCTCGCACCGGTCCTTCAGCCGCACGCCGCCGTCGTCCTCGGCGAGCCGCGCCGCCCGGTCGGCCAGCCCCGCCCAGACCCCGGTGAACCAGTCGAGGTGCGCCCGTGAGGAAGCGATGCTGTCGAGGTAGTCGCGGAGCTGGTGGCGTTCGGCCAGCGCCAGCGACCTGGCCAGACGCGCCGCGGCCTCCTCGTACCTGCCCCACCGCATGGCCTCCTCGCCGACGTTGGTGTGGCCCATGGCGACGATCGCCGCCTCCCCGGGACCGGTCACGTCGTCCGGGATCTGCCGGGCCGCCGCCCACCCGGCCTCCTCACCGAGGCTGAGCAGCGCGAAGGCACGTTCCGAGGTCTGGCGCAGCCGGTCCTGGCGGGTGGCCGACGGCGCCACCGCAGGCTCCTCCCGCAGCCACCGCAGATGTTCCTCGGCCGGCCGTGCCGTCCCCAGGGGGAGGGCCAGCAGCACGCGGGCCCGCGCGGCCTCCGGCGAACCGGGCGCGAGATGGGGCACCGCCTCGAGGATCTCGCGCCTGCCCGTCTCGATCTCGCCCGCCACCATGAGGACGCGGCCGATCTGGAAGAGCACGCCCGCCCGCTGCCGGGGCGTCAGCGTGCCCCCGTCCAGGCACGACCGCAGCGACGCGACGACGTCCGCGTAGGGATCCGCACCGGGCAGCACCTGGAACTGGATGTTCGTCACCAGCCGCACCAGCGCCTCCGCCGGCAGGGCGACCGTGGTGACCAGGCTGTGCAGCAGCAGGGCCGACGTGGTGACGTCACCGGACTGCAGGCAGAGACCGGCGGCCTGCTCGGTGTACCGGCAGGCCGCCTCGGCGTCCCCGGCCAGCCGGAAGTGCCGGGCCAGCTTCTCCACCGGTGGCAGTGGCCACCGCTCCAGTGCCCGGCCCGCCCGCAGGTGCAGGGCGCGGCGCTCCGGCGCCGGGACCGCCTGGTACACGGCGTGCGAGGCCAGGGCGTGCGGGAACGACCACTGCCCGGGTCTGCTCTCCCGCAGCAGACCGCTTCCGAGGGCCTCGGTGGCCAGTGCGTCGAAGCGGTCCTCGTCGAGCCCGGTCACGGCCATCGCCGTCGCGGGGTCGGCCGGATCGGAGAGTACCGCCATGGCGTACAGGACCGTCCGGGTGTCCGGCCGCAGCCGTCCGACGCGCTCCAGTACCGCGTCGCGGATGGTGGGCGGCACCTCGATGCGGTCCAGGCGGCGGCGCGCCCACCCGCCGCCGCGCCGGACCAGGTCGGCACGGTCGCACATGAGCCGCACCGACTCCTCCACCGCCAGCGGTACCCCTTCGGTGCGGGTGTGCAGGAAGGCGGCGAACTCGGTCGACACGTGTTCGTCGGTCAGCATGGAGGAGACGAGTTCGGCGGTCTCGCCGATGTCGAGCGGCTGGAGCGTCAGCCTGATCGGGCGCGCGTCGGCGGGCACCCGCGAGGACAGCCGCAGCAGCAGCGAGCCGGGCGGCACCTCGTCACGCCGGTAGGTCAGTACGAGACTCACCGGCTGGGGCCTGCGGGACACCAGGAAGAGCAGGAACTCCAGCGTCGCCTCGTCGGCCCAGTGCACGTCCTCCAGGACCAGCACCGCCATGTCGAGCCGGCCGAGGACCTCGACGAGGGCGCGGAACAGGCGGTGCCGGGCGGCCGTCGCGTCCTCCAGCGGTTCGGGCGCGGGCGGCAGGTCGTTCGACCACTCGGGGAACAGCGGCCGCAGCGCACCGCCCAGCCCGCTCAGCCCCAGACCCGCGACGCTGCCGACGCCGTCGCGCACCGCGTCCACCACCGCGCCCAGCGTGTAGGGCACCCGCAGCTCCGGGCAGGCGCCGACCAGGGCGCGGTACCCGCGCCGTGCCTGGACGGCGAGGAACTCCCGCAGCAGGCGGGTCTTGCCGATACCCGCCTCGCCTTCGAGCAGGACGACGGCCGGCTCTTCGAGCAGCGCTTCGAGCGCGGCCGTCTCGCCGTGCCGGCCGACGAATCGCGGCGGGGAGAACGTGGGCTGCCGAGCGGCCTCGGTGCCGTCCCTTCCTGCCAAGGTCCGCCCCCTCTGTCGTCGCCCGCAGGGGCGTCGTGGCGCCCCCGTCGACTCTACGGGGTGTGCGGCGTGAGGTGTGAGGTGTCAGAGCAAGGTATCCGGGCCGCCGGTGGGAGTGGCGGCGGGCCGCACACCGTGTGCCTCTCCCGCCCAGCGGGGTGCGGGCGCGAGGGCGGGGAGCCACAGGGTGAGGGTGGAGCCGGCCCCGGCGGTGCTGCGGGCCTCGGCCGTGCCCCCATGGGCCTCGGCCAGTTTGCGCACGATCGACAGGCCCAGACCGCTGCCACCCGTCGCGCGGGAACGGGACTTGTCGGCCCGCCAGAAGCGGTCGAAGACGTGAGGCAGGTCTTCGGGAGTGATGTCCGAACCCGTGTCGCGCACCTCGATCCGCACGCCCGCGCGGGCGGGGAGACCGGGGCCTGCCGCATCGCCGGACGCCGTGAGGACGACGGTGCCGCCGGACGAGGTGTGCCGTACCGCGTTGGACACGAGGTTGCCGAGCGCCTGCCTCAGCCGCAGCGGGTCCGCCGGCACCGTCAGGTCCGGTTCCACCGCCACCTCCAGCCGCACCCCGGCGGCCTCGGCGCTATGGCCGTGTCCCTGCACCGCCTGGGCGAGTATGTCACCGACGCTCAACGGCTCGACGGCCAACCTGAGGTCACCGGCGTCGGCCGCCTAGAGGTCCCGCAGGTCGTCGATGAGGTGCTGGAGCAGCAGCGCCTCCTCCAGCAGCGAGGTCACCAGGGCGTCGTCCTCCGGGACGACGCGGTCCTCGACCGCCTCCAGCCAGCCCCGGATGTTGCTCAGCGGCGTGCGCAGTTCGTGCGCCACGTCGCTCACCATCGCCTTGCGGGCCGACTCCAGTTGCTCGCGCCGCCGCGACATCGCGTTGAACGCGGCCGACAGCCGCGCGATCTCGTCGCGGCCCGTCACCTCCACCCGCGCCGTGACGTCCCCGGCCTCCGTCCGTTGCGCGGCCGGCGTGAGCCGTCGCAGCGGCGTGACCAGGCGGACGCCCGCGAAGGCCGTGACCGCGACCGTCACCGCCAGCACGAGCGCGGCCCCCCACGCGATCCGCAGCTTGTTGGACGCCGACAGATCGAGGAAGGTGGTGGCGGTCCGGCCGCCCGGACCGCTCACGTACAGCTGGGCGGCGGGCGCCACGTACGGGGCCAGTTGCTCACCGCGGCCGCTCCGGACGCAGTCCCGGACGTCCTTGGCGGGCGCGGGGACGGCCGAGCGGGACGAGCCGGTCCGGTGCCAGGATCCGTCGAGCGCCACGGCCACCGGACCGAATCCGCGCCGCGCCAGGCACGAGGCCACCAGGTCGGAGAGCGCGTCGAGGGCCGTCTGCTCGGAGGGCATCGGGTCGCTCAGCGCGGGTTCCTCGCACCGGGGGGAGATCGCCCGTCCGTCGCTGGACCGTACGCTGGGCCGGCCGCCCGCGGCGAACACGATCCGCACCCGCGCGCCCGTCGCGGCCCGCAGACAGGTGGCGACCTCCTCGGCCGTCTCCCGCAGCCGCGCGCGTTCCGCGTCCGACAGCCGGTACGGGCCGACCACGCGCGGGTCGATCCCGTCGGTGCGCGCCGTGGCGGGCAGCAGGCGCGGGTCGACCGCGAGCGGATCGACGACGGCGGTCGGCTCGGGCGGCGGTACGTACGCGTGGTCCGGCTCGGGGGCCGAGTCGGCGAGGGTCCGGCCGCTGCCCCGGAGAACGATCCGGTGGCTGGTGGAGCGCCCCAGTCCGGTGACGGTGGGGCTCACCCGTCCGCCGGCGCGTTCCGGCTCACCCCGACCGAGGCACTGGCGGCGAGGTGACGGGGCACGTGCCGGGCTCTCGGGCGGTGTGCCGCTCCGCGCGTGGGCGGCCTCACCGATACGTGTGGTCGGACGTCCGGGGCCGGGCCGCCGGTGGGCGGAGGTCCGCGGACCCCGTGTCCCGTGTCCCCCGGGTCGGGGCCGGGCCGGGAGCGCGGGGGTGTGGCCGCGCGGAACCCGGAGGGCCGGTGTGCCGCACCCGGCGCAGGCTCCACACCAGCAGGGCGAGGAGGACCAGCCCGGACAGGACCAGGCCGGTCCCCGTGGCCCAGCCGCCGAACGGGAGCCGGGGCCGCAGGCCCCACGTCACCCCGGCGGCCAGCAGCGCCACGCCGGCCAGTACGGAGCCGGCGAGCCGCAGCGGTGAGGCGACGCTCTCGTCGGCGGCGCGCAGAGCGCGCTCGCGCACCGGATCCACGTACCGGCCGAACACGGGGAACTCCCGGGACAGGACCAGCAGTCCGGCGAGGACGAGGAGCAGACCGGGGCCGGGCAGGACGAGCAGTGCGACACCCGTCAACAGCAGGGCACCGCCCCCGACGAGCGCCGCCGCGCGGCGCACCGTGTCACCACCTCTGCGCATGCCGTTCTCCGTCCTGCCGTGTGTCCACGGGTCCGGAGGAAGTACCACTGACCGAACCTGCCGGACATTCTGCCCCTCCTTTTGGTCACCGGTCAAGACAGTGACGGAGGGGGGGGTGGCCGGTCCCGGCAGCCGCCGGGACCGGCCGTCATGGGGTGTGCGTATGTGTGGGGTCCGTCACGCACACCCGCGAGGGCGGCCGGACACGACACGGCCGCGGCCCACACCCGAACGGCACGGGTCATCGCTCCTGCGGACACGGCGGGCGCGACCGGCTCCGGGGTGCCGCGGCCCCCCCCGCCCTCGACCAGGTCCGCAGTGCCGTACCGCTGCGCGACGCCGCGACCAACCGGCCGGACCGCGGCACACGGCCCACCAGGTCGTCCTCGCGGTGGCGCTGCACAAGGACGTTCATCCGCCTCGGAGTCCAAGGCGCGGCAATGGGTGGCGGACCGGAGCGTGGTCGAGAAGCACGCGGCGACATGGACGAGAGTCCCGACGAGGAGCCCGGCTTCCCCGGCCAGTCGCGGTACCGGCCCGCCATGATCGACCACATGCGCCGGCTGCGGCCGCACCTCGCCGCTGACGGCGCTCCCTTCGCCGCACGTCCCCGGCCGCCGTCCTCAGGAGTTCCTCACCGGCCGATGCCGGCCGCCCGCACCACCGTCTGGCTGACGGTGTTGCCGCGGCTGTCCCCGGCGGACACCCGCAGGGAGACGTACCGTGCCCGCGCCGGAGCCTTCAGCACGGCGCTGACCGCGCCGTTGCCCCGGCCGCCGATACGGGCCGCGGTCCAGGTGGCGCCGTCGTCGTAGGAGACCTCCACCTTCCGCGTGTGCAGCGCCGCGCGGGGCGCGCCCGCCAGGTGCGACGGCGTGACGAGCAGGGTTGCGTCGCGGGCCGCCCTGCCGTCCTCGTCCGTGGGCAGCGTGTAGTCGAGCTGCACCAGCGGGAGCTGCTCCGGCCGGTCCTCCTCGCGCGGTGCCGCCGAACTGAACGCCCACTCGGTGCGCGTGGCGGTGGAGTAGGGGAACTCGGCCGTGGCGTCCCGGGTGGCCGTCTGCGTCAGGCGGTACGCTCCCCGCGTCGTCGGCACCGTCGCCGTCAGGCCGGAGGACCCGCTGGCGAGAAGGGTGCCCCCCCCGGTACAGCCCCGTCCGGTCCGTGGTCGCGGTGCTGCCGAAGGCCGCGTGGTTCGCGTGGCCGCCGCCGGAGTCCCCCCAGGACGGGATCGTGACGTCCAGCCGGTCGGCGGTGCGCGTGGGCTGCTGCAGACCTTCGTTGATGCGCGGTCTTCCCCGGCACCGCCGGTGTTACCCTCCTCCCGCGCTTCCGGCGTGGTCGGGATACCGCTGGTCGCGGCGCCGGCCGAAGGAGCCGGAAAGGGAGACAGGTGAGCGCACACACAGGGCCCGAGGACGCCGCGCCCGTCGGCCGGGCATCCGAACGGCGCATGGTGACCGACCTGTTGGCCACGCTGTCCGCCGACGGCACCGGCCGGATCGACCGCGCTGGCGGCACCGACCAGGCCGACCGCACCGGCGGCCTCCGGGTGCTCCACCTCAACGGCGGACCGGGGTCCGGGAAGACCGCACTCCTGCGCTTCGCCGCCCGCACGGCGGCCGAACGCGGCGTGCCCGTACTGGAGACGGCCCCCGCCCCCGCCGAACGCGACCTGCGGTACGCGGCGTTGCACCGCCTCCTCGGCCCTTGGCTGTCACGCCTCGCCGATCTGCCGAGTGCCCGGTGCGCCCCCCTGCGGGCCGCGTTCGGCTCCGGCGGCCCCGGAGCGGCCCGAGCGGATCCCGGCCCGCTCGCCGCCGCGGCCCGGGACCTGCTGACGCTGACCGCGGACCCCGTCCTGCTCTGTGTGGACGACCTGGACCTCCTCGATCCCGCGAGCCGGGAGACCGTACGCGCCCTGTCCCGGCTCTGTGCCGGGACCCGCATAGGCCTGATCGTCACCGAGCGGGCCGCCCCGGCGGCGGGGGAGCCGTTTCCCGACGCCCTTACGGCCACCCTCGGACCGCTGACCGCCCCCGAGGCACGCCGTCTCGTCGCCCTGGCGGGGCGGGTGTCGACCTACGCCGAGGAGGAACTCGTCCTGCGCGTGGCGCGCGGCAACCCCCTCGCGCTCCGCGAACTCTCCCTCGGCGACACCCTCTCCCCGGACACGGCCGGCCTCGGCACGCTGCCCGCCACCCCCCGCCTGGCGCGGGCGTACGCACGGGACCTGGAAGGCGTCTCGCCGCCCGCCCGTGATCTGCTGCTCGTCGGTGCGCTGAGCACCTCACCGGCCGCCCGGGACGTCCTGAGCGCCGCCGCCCGTCTGACCGGCGGCGACGACGCGGCCCGCGCCGGCTTGCGGGAGGCTCTCGCACGGGGACTGGTAACCGGACCCGACGGCGGACGGGAGAACGGCCCCGTACGGGACGGCGCCCCGGAGGAGGACCGCGGCCGGCAGGAGGTCCGTGACCGGCAGGAGGACGGCGGCCGGCAGGAGGGCCCCGGTGCGGACCACCGGCGCGTCCACCCCGGCCCGGACCGCGGACTGCGGTTCCCCGACCCGCTGCTGCGCATCGCCGTGCTCGCGCTGGAGCCGGGGTCGCGGCGCCTGGCCGCGCACGCGGCGCTCGGCGAAACCGTCACCGACCCGGCCCGCGCCGCCTGGCACGCGGCCCAGTGCACGGCCCGTGCCGACGAGGCACTCGCCGCACAACTGGAAGCCCTGGCCGCCGGGCCGCACGAGGGGACGGACGTACTGCCCTCCCTGGCTGCGCTGGAACGCGCCGCCCACCTCTCCCCGGATGCGGAGACCGGTGCGTCCCGGCTGGCGCGCGCCGCCGAACTCGCCTGCCACCACGGGCTGGAGCTGCAGGCCCGCCGGTACGCCGAGGGCGTCGGGGCGGCCGGGCAGGGCGCTGTCGGCCGCGCCCGGGCGCTGTGGCTGCAGGACCTGCTCCCGGACGACTTCGCGGTCGGCCGGGAACGCGTCATGGAACTGTGCGCGACGGCCCGCGCCGTCGCCGCCGACCACCCGCTCCTCGCGCAGAAGCTGCTGCACGCCGCCGCCGGCCGGTGCTGGTGGCAGCGGGCCGCACGCTCCGAACGGGACCTGCTCCTGCGGACGTTCCAGGACCTGCGCCCCCGCCCCTGGGACGCCCGCGACCTCGCCGTGCTGGCCCTGGCCGACCCGTCGGCCGCGAGCCGCGAGGCACCGCCCGCCCCGCTCGGGCCGTCCGGGCCGTCCGGCACCGAGGAGCTGCTGCTGCTCGGGCAGGTCGCCCACCTCACCGGCGACCTCCAGCGGGCCGCGCCGCTGCTGGCGCGGGCGGAGAGGACCGCCCGCGCCGAGGGACGGCACGGACGGCTGCCGCGCCTCCTCGTGGCCCGCGCCCTGGGCGAGGTGTGGCTGGGCACCCGGTGGTCCACCGCCCTGGCCATGGCCGAGGAGGCCCGGGTCCTCGCCGCCCGGACCGGACAGGCCGACTGGGCGGCGCGGGCCGCCGGGGCGCAGGGCGTCCTGCACGCCCTGTGCGACCGGCCCGAGGACGCGCTGCGGTGCGCCGCGGAAGCCGAGGAGGCGGCCCTGCGTCTCGGCCGCAGCCGGCACCTGGACCTGGCCGCCCTCACCCGGGCACTGACGGCGTCCGGCGCCGGACGGTACGCCGAGGCATACGCCCAACTGCGCGCACTGCTCACCGAACGGACGGCACCGTACGCCTTCGAACAGGTCTGTGCCCTGGTCTTCCTGGCCGAGGCCGCCTGGCCGGCCGGTGAGCGCGCCGACGCCGCTGCGCTCGTCGAGCGGATCAGGGCCCGGGTACCTGACAGTGGCCCGGCACCCCTGTTGGACCGTGTCCTGGCCCACGCCCGTGCCGTGCTCGCCGAGGACGACCGGGCCGGGGCCCGCCACGCCGAGGCGCTCGGTGACGGGGCCGAGCAGTGGCCGCTGCTGTACGCGATGACGCGGTTCGCGCACGGGGCCCGGCTGCGGCGCCGCCGTCGGTTGCTGGATTCCCGGGAGCCGCTCCTCGCCGCCGAGCGGGTCTTCCGGGACCTGGGAGCCGCCTCCCGCGCCGATCTGGCCGCCGCGGAGCTGGCAGCGACCGGACTGGTGCGGACCCGGGCCGAGCCGACCGCAGCCGTGCGGACCGGACCCGGGCCGGCCGGTCCGGAGCGGTCCGGCCCGGAGCAGGGCTCCCGCGGCCAGGCCGCCGACCTGCTGACCCCGCAGCAGCTGACCATCGCCCGCCTCGCCGCCCGCGGCCTGTCCAACCGGGCCGTCGCGGAGCAACTGCGCCTGTCGCCGCGCACGGTGGCCGCGCACCTCTACCAGATCTTCCCCAGACTGGGCATCACCTCGCGCGCACAGCTCGCCGAGCGCATCGACCCCTCCTGACCCCCCACCCCGCCGGCCCGCACGGCCGTCAGCCGACGCGCGCCTCCCGCAGTACCGCGGCCAGTTGCGTACGCGAGGTCACCCCCAGCCGGGGGAAGACGCGGTACAGATACGCTCCGATGGTGCGCGGCGCCAGGCCCATCTCCTCCCCGATGGCCCGGTTGGACAGACCGCGTGCCGCCAGCCTGGCGATACGCAGCTCCTGCGCGCTGAGCAGGTCATGGACGCCCGCCGGCCGTCCCGTCGCGCCGGGCCCTGCGGTCTCCGTCCGCGCCCCCGCCGCGCGCAGCTCCGCCGTGATGCCCGCCACCCGCGCCCGCGCGTCCGCCACGGCGAACGCGGCCGCCGCCTGCCGCAGCGCGACCCTGGAGTCGGTGACCTCGCGCCGCCGCCGCAGCAGACGCCCGTGGGCCAGCCGCAACGAGGCGGCGAGATGAGGCCGTCGGGACAGGTCCAGGGCGAACGCCCGCCCGTACGCGGCGTCGGCGTCCTGGTCACGGCAGAGCACCGCCCGTGCCACCGCGAGTTCCGCGGCCACCGACTCGGAACGATCCGCCTCCGCTTCGGCGGCGAGCCGGCTCACCAGCACCCGTGCCTCGCGGCCCGCGCCCACCGCCTCCGCGGCCTCCGCGAAGGGGACCAGGGCGTACCGGGCCACGGCGGTGCGGTCCGGGTCCGTCAGGAGCGCGAGCAGTCCGGTGTGAGCCCCGGCGAAGTCACCGCCCTCCACCCGCGCCCAGCCGGTCGCGACGGCGACCACGTCGTCGACGAACGGCACCGCGGGCCGGGCCGCCGCCCGGTCGGCACCGTCCACGGCGGGTACCGTCCCCGCCCGCAGCCCCCGCACCAGGCGTCCGAGCAGGTTCGCGGCGGGCGCGAGCCGGTCCCGGCCGGGCGCCGCCGCCCCGCCGCAGCGGGCGAACGACCGACCGGCCTGGCCCCAGTCGCCCATGAACAGGTGCGCCAGCCCCTGCCGCAGCCACAACTGCGGCAGACGGTCGTCCAGGCCGAGGGCACGGCACCGGTGCTCGGCCTGCCGGAACAGGTCCAGCGCCCGCGGCGCCGCCCCGGCCAGCAGGGCGGCCTCACCCAGCAGTTCCAGGCCGCGCACGGGCACCGGGTGCGCGCGCGAGGCGGCGGGCAGCCGCGCGACGACGGTCCCCGCCCGGCGCGCACGGCCCACGGTCGCCATGGTGTGCACCAGCCGAGGATCGGCCGCCCGCCCCGGCATCCGGTCGAGGAAGTCGAGCAGCGCCTCGGACCGCCGCGCGTCACCCGCGATCCCGGGCCCCGTCAACCGGGCCAGCTCCAGCGCGTGTTCCTCCTCGCGCGGCCCGTCCGGCACGGGCCAGCCGGCCGGGTCCGCCCAGGAACACCGCCCGTCCCCGTCCTCGGCCTCCGCCAGGACGCGGGCGCACAGCGTGCCGAGCGGCCCGAGCGGGTGCCGCAGCGCCCGGTGTGCCAGCGTCCGTGCCCCGCGGCGCGAACCGAGGTCGTGGGCGAGCCGGGCGGCCATCAGCGCACACCGACCCCGGTCCTCGGGCGTGGCGTGCAGGTCCGCCGCGCGCCGCAGCAAGCGGACCGCCGTCACCGGGTCGCCCTGCTCCAGGGCGTCGCCGTGCACCGCCTCCAGCTGGGTTGCCAGCTCCGGGTCCGTCCCCCGCGCCGCCTGCGCCGAGTGCCACGCGCGGCGTACCGGGTCCCGCTCCATCACCTCGGCCAGGGCCGCGTGGGCGGCACGGCACCGGGACGGGCCGACGCCGTGCACCGCGGCCCCGGCCGCGGCGGGATGCGTGAACCGCAACCCCGTGCCCTCGCACTCCACCAGCCCCGAGCGCTCGGCCCGTTCCACCGCCGCGAAGCCCGGCGGGGCGCCCCCGAGCCGGGCCGCGGCCGCCATCAGCAGCGGCAGCTCGCCGTCCGGGTGGAGCGCCGCCACCAGCAGCAGGTCACGGGTGCCCGCCGGGAGCAGCGCGGCGGCCGGGGCCAGCGCGGCGGCCAGCCGGTCGGAGGACGGGGGCAGGTCGGGCACCGACTCCCCGCTGCGCGCCGGGAGTTCGAGCAGTGCCAGGGGGTTCCCGGCGGCCGTCGCCAGCAGTTCACGTGCGGCCAGCGGGTCGCAGCCGGGGTGCCGCAGGGCCAGCAGTTCGGCGCAGTGCGTCGGGGACAGCGGGCCGAGCGGCAACTCGGGCAGGCCGGCCAGCAGCACACGCCGCCCGGGATGGGGACGCGCGGCGATCAGCACCGAGAGCGGCCGTCCCGCCGTCCGCCGCGCCACGAAGGCCAGCACGTCCGCGCTGACCGTGTCGAGCGCGTCGAAGTCGTCCACGACGAGCAGCAGCGGCCGCTCGGCCGCGGCCGACTCCAGCGCACCCAGCACCAGGAAGGGCAGCGGTGTTCCGCCGGTGCCCGGTGAGCCGTCGAGCAGCAGCCCCTCCAGCTCCCGCAGCGGGCCCGTGCCGCCGCCCGGAGCGGGTCCGTCCAGCAACGGCCACACCAGTTGCAGCAGACCGGAACGGGGGCCAGCACCGGCGCCCCGTACACCGGCGCAGCGCAGCACCCGCAGGCCCGCGCCGGCCGCCGCCTCGACCCCGGCTTCCAACAGCTCCGACTTGCCCGCGCCCGCCATCGCGTACACCGCCCGTGTCGCCCCGTCGGCCAGGCCCTGCCGCAGGAACGCCGCCAGCGCCTCCAGTTCGCTGTCGCGACCGATGAGGCGGGCCCGGGCGGAGTCCGGCCGCCCGCGGACCGCGGCGGGGAGCGGCGCGAGCGGCGGTACGGCGTGCTGCGGTGTCGACTGCCCGCTTGAGACGGCCCCGGCGGCTGCGTTCATGATGACCCCTGTTCCCCTGCGCGAACGGCCCCACCGGCGTGTGCGGGGACGTTCTCCTGGCCGCTCCTCATCCCACCGGACAGGGGTCCGCCCGGCCAGGCAGTTCACATGCAGTTCGGCCCGGCCGCGACGCGTGGCGGGAAACCGCCCCGTGAGACGCTTGCCCGGAGATCGATCCGGGGGTGGGCGGTGGAGACGAACACATTCGGTCCGTTGCTGCGTGAGGCACGGCAGAGAGCACTGTTCACGCTGGAGAGCCTGGCCGAGGCCTCCGGCGTCAGCGTCCGCGCCATCAGCGACATGGAGCGCGGCAAGAGCCTGCCGCGCCAGTCCACACTCGGTGAGCTGATGGACGCCCTAGACGTGAGCGAGGAACAGCGGCGGCACCTGGTGGCGGCGGCCCGGCCGCACACCCGGCCCGTCCCCCGGCAACTGCCGCCCGACCTCGCGGTGTTCCGCGGCCGGGAAGACGTACTGGCCGAACTGCGTGCCATCGGGGACCGGGCGGCCGCCCGCGGCGGCCACGTCGTCATCTCCTCCATCGGCGGCATGGCCGGCGTCGGCAAGACGGCCCTCGCCGTGCACTGGGCGCACCGGATGGCGGAGCGGTTCCCCGACGGCCAGCTCTACGTGAACCTGCGTGGCTTCGACGACTCCGGCAAGCCGCTCGACCCGGGCGACGCCCTCGGCGGGTTCCTGCGCGGGCTCGGTGTCCCCAGCGCCGACATCCCCTCCTCGACCGAGCGGCGCGGCGAGCTGTTCCGTCGGCGGGCCGCGTCCCTCAGGCTCGTCGTGGTCCTCGACAACGCCCGCGACACCGACCAGGTCAGGCCCCTCCTGCCCGGCGCCCCCGGGTGCCTGACCGTCGTCACCTCACGCAACCAGCTCCTCGGCCTGGCCGCGGCCGACGGCGCCTCACCGGTCGGCCTCGACGTGTGGACACCCGAGGAGGCCCTGGCCGCGCTGGACGCGAGGATCGGCGCCGGACGCTGCGCGGCGGAGCCCGAGGCCGCCGCGGAACTGGTCCGGCTCTGCGGGCACCTGCCACTGGCGGTGGCGGTCGTCGGCGCCCAGCTCGGTGCCGAACCCCGCCTCGCGCTGCGGGTCGCCGTCGCCGAACTGCGCGAGGCCCGGCCCCGGCTCGACGCGCTGGCCGCCGAGGACCGCAGTGTCGACGTCCGCGCCGTCTTCTCCCGGTCCTACCGCGCGCTCGGCCCGGCCACGGCCCGATTCTTCCGGCATCTGTCCCTCCACCCCGGCCCGGCCGCCTCCGCGCAGGCGGCGGCCTCCCTCGCCGGACTTCCCACGGCGCGGGCACGTGGACACCTGCGCGAACTGGCCTCGGCCAGCCTGCTCTCCCGGGACGCCGACGGCCGCTACGTCCTGCACGACCTGGTGCGCGCCTACGGCGCCGAACTCGCCGAGCGGCACGGCGACGACCGTCTCGGCGCCCAGGACCGTCTGCTCGGCTACCTCCACCACAACGCCAGGAGCGCCAACGTCCACGTGATGCCGCAGTTCCGTTCCGGCCTGCCCGACGACGTGCCGGCGGGAGCGGTCCACGTGCCGATCGACAACCGGACGGACGCCCTGGACTGGTACCGCCAGGAGGAGCAGACCGCGGCGGCCGCCCTGCGCGCCGTGGACGCCCCGGAACTCGTGCGCCGCCGGATCCACGTCGCGCTGGAGTGGGCGGTCTACAACGAGGCCACGGGACGCTGGCCGGAGGAGATCGCCGCCACGCGCATCGCGCTCGACGCGGCCCTCGCGCTCGACGACCCCGTCGCCGTCGAACGCAGCAGCCACAACCTGATCCGCGCCCTCATCGAGACCGGACGCGGCGACGAGGCCGACGGGCTGCTCGGCATAAGGCTCGCCCACCTGTCCCGGCTGTCCGCGGAGCACCGCACCGGGGCCGAACGTCGGGCCTCCTGGGTGTGCAGCCAACTCGGGCGCGACGACGAGGCCATGGCCCACGCGCGTACAGCCCTGACGATCGCCCGCACGCTCGACCGGCCGGACGAACTGGTCCGCGCCCTGCTCGAACTGGCCTTCAAGGTGTCCGAGAACGGAGACCACACGGAGGCGGTCGCGCTGTGCGACGAGGCGCTGCCCGTCCTGCGGGACACCGGGGAGCGCCGCTTCGAGGCGATGGCCTGGGGCACCCTCGGTGTCGCCCGGCTCGGCCTCGACGACCTCGACGCCGCGGTCGACGACCTGGAGAAGGCGCTGCACCTCTTCGAGGAAACCCTCGACGTCTACAACCAGGCCGAGACGCTCGACAACCTCGCCTCCGTCCACCTGCGGCGCGGAGCCACCGACGAGGCCAGAGCCTGCTGGCTGAGGGCCGCCGACCTCTTCACCGGCCTGCGCGTCGCCCGCGCCGCGGACATGCGGGCCAGGGCGGAGGCCCTCCGGCCGTGAGCCCTGCAGCCGGGCGGCACGCCGCCCGGCCCGCCCGGCGGGGACAACGGCCCCCGCACCGACCGTCCGTCGACGGGCTCCTGACCTCGTTCGCCCACGCCCGGCCCCGCACACGCCCCGGGCCGCGCCTCGCTGAACAAGCCCTCACGCACCGCCGCGCAGCAGCGCGCGTGCGGCCCTCGCCTTCGGCGGGCCGGCCGCCGCGCGCAGCAGCCCCGGTCCGCGCCCGCGCGCCGCGTCCGCGGTGAGCAGCTCGATCTCGATGAGGGTGCGCACCAGCCGCCGGCTGCCGGCCGGGACGAGCCCCGTGAGTCCCCGGCTCGCCAGGAGCGCGGCACGGGCCAGGCCGATCTGCTCGTCCAGCAGCTCCCGCAGGCCGGCGCAGGGCCGCCCCGCGGCCAGCTCGGCCGCCGTGACGGAGAACTTCTCCAGCGTGCTCGCCGGGATGCCCAGACGCCCCTCCCGCAGGTCCTCGGCGAGGTCGTTGGTGAAGTCGAGTCGCTGACTGCCGTCGATGAACGTCCGGCACGCCGCCCGGTACCGCCCGTCGTCGTCACCGTCCGGCCCCAGCAGCTCGGCCACCAGCATGAAGGCGGGCAGGGAGTAGGCGTCCACGTAGGCCTGGTAGTCCTCTTCGGTCGCGAAACCGGCGAACTCAAGCTCGGCGGTGGCGGTGGACAGGTACTCCTCCACCCTCCGGCCGAGCCGGGGGCGCGCGGCGACGGTGCGTACCAGCGCGCGGATCAGCGGGTCGTCACTCGTGCCCGTGGCCAGTCCGTCGCGCACCCGGCGCTCCCAGTCCGCCCAGGCCGCCTCGCGCCGCGTCCGCGGACCGGTGTCCAGGAGGTTGTCGCCGTGGTGCATCACGGCCGTCATCGCGACGACGTGCGGCAGCAGCGAAGGCGGCAGCAGCAGGCGGACGGCCAGGTAGGAGGTCGGGCGGAACCGGGCCACCAGCCGCCGCTGCGCGTCGTAGTCCCGGCGGTCCTCGGCGGCCGTGACACCGGCCGCGGTCAGGCTCCTGCTCCACTTGCTCACGCGCCGATCGTAGGCGGACACGGGCCGGGCCCAGGAGCGGGGGGAGGCGGGCCCGCCACCGCGGCCACGGCCGTCACCGGCCGGGAGGGACACCCCGGCCGGTGACGGCGTGGCGGATGCGAAGGGCTACGGAGTGATGAGGTAGGCCCGTTCGATCGTCTGGACGAGCGTGTCGCCCCCGGCATCGGTCAGTTCGGCCCGCAGCGAGACCGACCCCGCGCCGGCCGGGTGCCGCAGGACCAGGTGGGTCCCGTCGACGGCCCGGGCGGCCTGCCAGGTCTCGCCTTCGTCGTACGAGACGGCGAAGGCGAGCTTCCCGGGCCGCTGTCCCGCCGCGGCGCCCTCGACGTGGAAGGGCACCTCGAAGCGCACGCCCGCCTTCGCGGTGCTCGCCGGTGTCAGCCGGGGCGTGAAACGGACCACGGACAGGGGCAGTGCCGACCATGTGCCGTCCGGTGTCTTCGCGGAACGGAAGGTCCACACCGACCTGACCCGGGTGCTCACCGGCGTGACCTCCGGGTCGCGGGAGCTGTCCAGGGTCAGCCGGTACGCGCTGTCCTCGGCGGGGACGGTGTAATGGGCGAGGTCCTCGGCCGGGGAGACGCCGTCGGGCTCCAGGACCTCCTGGCCGTCGGCCAGGAGCGCACTCTCCCGAAGCGTTCCCGAGTGGGTGTTCCAGTGGCGGGCGCCGTCGTTGTACTGGGGGAGGTACGCCCTGATGACGTTCCCGTTCCGGGAGATGCCGGGGGTGACGATGGGCGGCGCGGTGCTCGTGTCGCCCAGTGCCGGTCCGAAGACGCCGGTGTTGAACCGCTCCGTGTAGTGCCGGCCGGCCCGGTAGGTCCCGGTGGTCCAGAACTCGTTGTCGGGGCCGTCGCCCGTCAGCACGAGGAAGTTCCACCGGACGCCGTCGCCGAGGACGTAGTGCGTGCCGCGCAGCGGCAGGTCCCCGGTGACGGGCGACCCCAGCGTGGTCAGTTCCCCGTCGGGGGTGAGGGTCTGGGCGAGGAGGCTTGCCTGCCCGCCCGCGGTGGGCGTGCCGACCCGGAAGTCGATCTCGGCCAGTTGTCCGCGCTCGACCTCGGTGGTGAAGCCCCCGAGGTCGCCGGACCGCTTCCAGGCGAGGTGGTAGGCGTCCGGCGTCCGGCTGCCCGGATCGTTGCCGCTCCAGGTGCCCGAGTACTGGGCGAACGCCTGACCGGCGGGCACGGCGGCGCCGAGCTGCCCGACGGTGAAGCTCCGGAAGTCGGGAAATGCGTAGGTGAACAGCCCTGGGTCCAGGCCGGCGTCCCGCTGCCAGCCCAGGGCGACCAGAGCGTCGACGTTCGTGGCCGCCGGTTCGGGCAGGGTGGCCCGGACCGGTCGGCTCTGCCGGGCGTCGAGGGTGACGGTGGTGTCCGCGTCCAGCCGCAGCCTCGGCTGGAACAGCACGGCGTGGACCGGGGAATCGAACCCCGGGTGGATGGTGTCGAGGAGGGAGTAGTCGCCCTTGGGCAGCCGGACCGTGACCTCGCCGTCCTCCTCGTCGGCGTAGGAGGCCTGGAAGTCGCTGTCCACGCCCTGGACGTCGGCCACGGCGTCGCCCGTCGCCTCGCCGTGCTCGTCGAGATGCCTCAGCGTCAGGGAGTACATCTCCACCTCACGCTCCACCCCGACGGCCGTGCGTACCCTGACCCCGCCGTCGGCGGAGACGGCGGACACCGAGCCGCCGAACGTGCCGTCGGCGGTGCCCGCCCGGGTGTCCGCCGTGACCGCGGCGCTCGCCTCACCGCCCGCCGGGACCGTGAGACGCCCGGGCGAGAGGGTGAACATGCCCTCGGCGGCGCCTTCGCCGTTCACCGAGCGCGCGTCGACGGACAGGTCCAGCGTGACCGGCTCCGTACCCAGGTTGCGGTAGGTGAGCTGCCGCGTCACCGGCTTGTCGTCGTCGTGCGGCCACTGCTGCGCGCCGAAGTCGAGCGGTCCGTGCTCGGTGACGACGCTCTGTCCGATGGCGCGGGCCACATCGACCCGGCCGGTGCCCTGCTGGAACGAGCTGTACGCGCCGGGCTCGGCGGCAGCGGTCAGCGCCGCCTTGAGACGCCGGCCGCTCCAGTCGGGGTGGCGCTGGGCCAGGATGGCGGCGGCTCCCGCGACGTGCGGGGTGGCCATCGAGGTGCCGTCGAGGGTGATGTAGCCCGGTGTGTCGGAAGGGTACGCGCTCTCCAGCCTGCTGCCGGGAGAGGACGCCGCCGTGATGGCGACACCGGGTGCGGTCAGGTCGGGTTTGACGCCGCTGTCGCCGACGCGTGGGCCGCGGCCGGAGAACTCCGCGAGCCGGTCGGAGTCGTCGACGGCTCCGACGGTGAGCGCGGCGGGGGCGCTGCCCGGTGTGTTGACCGTGTGCTCGCCCGGTCCGTCGTTGCCGGCCGCGACGACGAAGAGCGTTCCGGTGTCGGCGGAGAGCCGGCCGATCGCCTCTTCCACGGGGTCGGTGCCGGGTGTGTCCGTGGCGCCGACGCTGAGGTTGACGATGTCGGCGCCCTGGGCCACCGCCCACTCCATGCCCGCGAGGACGGTGGACTCGTCGGCGGCACCGGAGTCGTTCAGGACCTTGGCGTCCAGGATCCCGGCCCCCGGGGCGACGCCCTTGTACCGGCCGCCGGACCCGGCCCCCGTGCCGGCCACGATGGAGGCGACGTGGGTGCCGTGGCCGTAGCGGTCCTGCGCGTCGGGGGAGCTGGAGAAGTTCTGTTCCGCGATCACCTGGCCCGCGAGGTCCGGATGGTCCGCGTCGACCCCGCTGTCCAGGACGGCGACCTTGGTGCCGGTGCCGTCGAAGCCGGCGGCCCAGGCGGCGGGCGCGCCGATCTGGGGGACGCTCCGGTCGAGGGCGGCCCGCAGCGTGCCGTCCAGCCACACCTTCTTCACCGCCGTCGAAGGGGCGAACCGCGCCCCGGACCCGGCACTTTCGCCCTCGTCACCGCCGGACTCCGTCGTCCCGCCGGTCACGGCGTCCCAGAACTCGGTGGCGCGCTTCTTGGGGGTGTGCAGCGCCGCCCCGCCCACGACCGGCAGCGCGCGTGCGACGGTCGCCCCGGTGCCGGCGAAGGTGTTCGGGCGCCTCTCACCGTCGCGGAAGGTGACGATCAGCGGCAGCTCGGAACGGTGCGCGTCGTCGTAGTGGTCCGCCACCAGCCCGGTCACGTCGAACAGCCGCGGGTCCAGCCGGCCCGTCGCCAGCAGCAGTTCGGCGTCGCCGGGTATCACACGTGTGTGTCCGGCGACTTTCCGTACCGAGATCGGCACCCGCTCCCGGCCCTTGGCACGCTCGACCTGGACGACCCGGCCCGCTGCGTTCGTCGTGACCCGGTCGCCGGTGATCAGCGTCACCGTGTTCGGCACCTTTGCCGTACCGGAACCGCCCACGTCCGGGGAACCGGCGGGCGGGGCCGCCGCGGCGTGGCCGGTCAGGCCTGAGGCGAGGGCCACGGCGAGGGCGACGGCCCCCGTCACGTGCCCGCTGGGTCTGCGCATGAAAAGGAGCTCCTGTCCCAGGACGTTGTGCATACGGACTGTGTGGAACGAGTGGAAGGGAAGGCGGAACCGGCAGGTGGGGGAGGAGCGGCGGCACGCTGCTCGGCGCGTGCCGCGCGTCCTCGCTGCCCGGCTCAGCTGGCGGCGTTCTCCGGCACGGAGATCTGGCGCTCGGCCCAGCTCATCCGGACGGTCGCGTGGTAGTTGAGCGTGGCGCCCGCCCGCAGACCCACCTTCTCGGCAGCGGCTGACCGTTCGACCAGCAGGTCCTGGTCGCAGAGCAGCGCGCCGGTCGACGGGTCGATGACCAGCCGCTGCCGCGTGGTGCCCGCCGGAGTGCGGTATGTCTTCGGGAACTCGACGCCGACACCTGCACGCCCCAGCGGATCGGTGACGTGTCCGACCACCCGGACTCCGGGCAGCTCGGCCATCACCCGGTACGCCGCCGCCCGTACGGCCGGCTTCACGGGCATCGTCACGAGGTTGGCCGCCTGGCGCAGCACGAAGGCGCTGCGGCCCGCCCCGGCGCTGTCGGCGCTGCTCTCCCGCCCGTACAGCCCCTCCAGATGGCGGCGCAGTTCCTTGCTGGTGGAGGGCAGCGCCCGGAGGTCCTCGTAGGAGACGTTGTCCGGACCGACGGCGTAGATGTCGCCGTCGACGTTCGTGTGCGTGACGCTCGGCCGGTCGGTGCCCAGGGCGACGGGCCTGCGGACCCCGTCCTTCGATCCGGCGCCGATGCTGACGGTGTCGGGGGAGCCCGCGGCCTTCCAGCGTGCCTTGTCCGCGGCGGACCAGGGCTCGACCACCGCGTCCAGTCCCGTGATCATCAGGCTCTGCGTCCCGGGCCGTACGCCCACCGACCACTGCTCGCCCGACGTGGTGCTCACGGCGAAGGACTGCCCGTTCGCCTCGGCCAGCTCCACGTACCGTGACCGCGTGGTGGTCTGCCAGTACGTACCCTTCGCGGGCGCCGCCTCCGCGTTCCGGGCCGCGCTGAGCAGCTGGATGTGACCGTCGACGCGCACGTCCTCACCGTTCCCCGGTGTCCGCGTCGTCGTCGGGGACGGCGGCTGCGCCACGGCGGGGTCGGCCGGTGCCTGCCCGTCCGTCCTGCCGACGGCCACCACCACCGAGGCCGCAACCGCGGTCAGTGCCACCGCTCCCAGCGGGCGCAGGCGGATGCCGCGGCGGGCCGAGCGGCTGTCCGCGGGTTCGGCGACGATACGCGCGAGGTCCTGCCGCTGCCGCGTCGGGTCCGTCAGCCGGGAGGGGTCCAGTGCGTCGGGCCGTGCGTCCGCGAGCACGTCCATGACGTCGTGCCGCCCGGATCGCTCGACAGGGTTCTTCATGCGGGTGCTCCTTGGCCATGCGGATATGTGGTGTGTACGTCGTCCACGGGGGCCGCCTCCGCGGCCCGCGCCGTCTCCAGCGCCTTCTCCAGACGGCGCCGGGCCCGGTACAGACGCACCGTCAGCGTCGGGCCGGTGCAGTTCAGGACCCGGGCGGCCTCGCGGGCGCTCAGGCCGTGCCAGGCGATCAGGGTGAGCAGTTCCCGGTCGGCCTCCGGCAGGCTCGCGAGGGCCTGCAGCGCGGCGTGCCGGTCGGTGACCACCGTCGCGACATCACCGACGTGGGCCCTGTCGCCGCTGGTGAGGCGCTGGGCCTCCTCGGCGGCGGTCAGGTACCGGCGGGCGTCCCGGCGGCGCAGTTCGCGCACCAGGTTGCGGGCCACCCCCAGCAGCCAGGGCAGCGGGGGGTGGGGCATGTCGCTCAGACGCCGCCAGGCGACGGTGAAAGTCTCGCTGGTGATGTCCTCTCCCACCTGCCGTCCGACCAGGCTCGTGGCATAGGCGAGGACACGCGGGTACTGCTCTTCGTAGACACTGCGGAAGCGCTCGGCAGGCGTCACGCGCCCTCCTCTCGTCTCGCGTTCACACCCAGCAATGCGCGCGGCGAGCCGCTTCTTACCTGTGCGAGGAGAAACACGTCGTGTGAGCGCTGTCACACCGAGGAAGGGCTCGGCGTCGGCGGCGCCGTCGGAGTGCCAGCCGTTGCCGGCGACGGCCTGGAGTCCTTGTCCGCGTTGATCTCCGCGATGTGCGGGTCGGAGCCCTCCTCTGCTGCCTTCTGTGCCTGACCCTCACCGTTGACAGGTTTGAGGTGGCTCATACGTAGCCGCAGACACATGGGTCGGGGAAGACCGACTTCTCTGCAGCCCGCCGGGCACCGCACACCACCCTGCCCGAACTCACACCTACTCACAACCTCGCCATCGCTTCACGTATCACCCAAACCCTGTTACATTTTGCGTCAAATCTCCCGAACGGGTGGACGATCGCCATGGGGCGGGTAGCGGGCTACCTGGGCACATCGGTTCAGGGCTTCGTAGTGAGCTCGTCCTGTGGCTCTGACGTTGCTTTACGGCGTTCTCGTGTGTTCCCGACACGCCCTCACAGAGGAGGAAGAGTGATGATTTCGAGGACCCTGGCTCGGCGGGCGGGAATTCTCGCCACCGGAGTGACGGTGGCGGGACTGGGTCTTGCCGCCCCCGCCTCGGCCGCAAGCAGCAGCCCGTCCGCATGCGCCGCCACTTGCACGGCCACCGTCGAGATCGTGGGATTCGGCGCCTGGTACCAAGGAACGGTCGACAACACCTATTCCGCCCCAGGGCTGACCAGCTGGATCTGGGTCGGGTCGAACAAGCAGGGCGGCCACTTGGACTACTACCTGCAGGGTGAGGGGACCATGCGCAAGCTCTACAACCCGGCGGGTGGTTCGTCCTCGACGGCCCTGTCCAAGAAGGTCGTCACCTTCAGAGTCTGCGGACCTAACTACATCGGCGGCGACGCCTGTGGTCCCTGGAACATCCCCGCAACCTCCTAGCCCTGCCCTCCGTCTCGTACGTGTGGCCGGCCCGCGTGCGGCGGTACCGCCGCGGCGGATGCCCGTTTCTTAATCCAGTTCATCAGGGCAGACGACTTTGGTGCAGGTCCTGAAGGGGCCCCGTGGGGAAGCCGGATGCCTCCCTCGGGACGACAGCAGGACGTGGTCCACGGCCTTCACCAGTACGTCCTTGACCGACGTGCGCAGGCGCGCGTCGCACAGCATGACCGGTACCTCCGGCTGCAGGGTCAGTGCTCGGCGCACCCCGACGGCCAGCTCGTCCCACATGAAGGAGAAGCGGCCCTGCCTCGGAGTGCCGAACGGCCGCGGGCGGAACCCGACCACGTGCCCGCGGGCGCTACCGGGATGCGAAGACCCACCGGTTCCGCGGAGTGGAGCACGCTGTGGACGTCCGTGCTCCAGCAAGGCTCCTCCAGCCCGGCGGCGGGGTCGGGACGGGGTTCGGCGTTGAACAGCCGTGGCAGGTCATGTTAGGCGCTCGCGTGCCGCGGCGTAGATGGGGTAGCGCTGGTGCGAGCCAGGGTCTGTCCCCATCTTCGCCTCGAAGCCCAGCACACTGCTGGGCGCACTGTGCGCGTCGAGGCCCGCGCTCAGCATGATGACCTGTCGGCAGCTGCCGGTCACCGTGTCGAGCACGAAGTCGTCGAGGACCCGGGTGCGCAGCGCGAAGAAGCGGTCCTGCCCACAGCGGATCCGCGTCACCGCCCGGTACTTCGTCGTACCGGCGTGGCCAGTCGACACAGCCGGACTCCGCACGGAGGAAGTGCTCCGCGTACCCGTCCTGGCCCAGCTCGCCGGGATGAGACGACTCGATGGCCCACACATCGGTGACCGGAAAGGCCGTCAGTCCGACGCCCCCGACTCCGGGGCGATGGCGCACCGGAGTTCACGAGCCTGACGGCACATCGCACCGCGGCGCCGAGACCGGCGCGACGAGAAAGCGGGGGAGTTCCGTATCGACGAGCCGCAGCAGGGCCGACACCGTCGCCCGCGGACGGCGCCGGTCCGCGGTGGCCAGGTACAGCGACCAGTGCAGGGGGGCGTCCCGCACCGGGAGAACGGCCAGTCCCTCTGGGGCCCGACCGGCCACGAACGAGGGCAGGAAGGCGACGCCCAGACCGTGCCGGACGAACGAGGTGGTGGTGGCGATCTCGGTGGCTTCCAGGAGCACCCGGCGCTCCAGTCCCGCGGCGGTGAAGGCACGGTCCACCAGGTCGCGGTTGCCGTAACCGACGGGTGAGTCGACGAAGGGCTCGTCCACCAGGGCGTTCAGCGCCACGGAACCGGCGCCGGCCAGGCGATGCGCGGCGGGCACGATCAGCACCATCGGTACGGTGGCCAGCTCCCGCACGTCAAGTCCGGCGGGGCGGCTGCCCGGCAGGGACGAGAAGGCGAGGTCGAGTTCACCCGTCAGCAGGTCGCGCACCAGTCCGGCCGAGCCCGTGGGCGAGGCGTGCAGGCGGAGGGTGACGTCGGGGTGCAGCGCGTGGTAGCGGCCCAGCAGGGCGGGAATGTCGAGCAGGCCGGCGGCGGCGACCCCGCCCACCCGGAGCGTTCCCTGGAGCCGGCCACGCAGACCGAGCACCGTGTCGTACGCCTCCTGCGCCGCGTCGAGGGTGGCCGTGGCCTTGGGCAGCAGCGCCATCCCGGCCTCGGTGAGAAGGACGCCCCGCGGGGTGCGCTCCAGCAGTTCGGCCCCCAGCTCGCGTTCCAGGGCGCGCACAGCCGTCGAAACGGCCGACTGGACCACGTGCAGACGCCGGGCGGCCCGGGTGAAGCTCTCCTCTTCCGCCACGGCCACGAAGTAGCGCAAATGATGCAGTTCCACAGACACGTGTCTATCACCCACGGAGATGCCGCGTATCACGAGGATACGTTGGACGCCCAGCCCGAGCGGTACGACGCTTGAGGCATGTCACACCTTGCCGCGGCGTCCGGCCGCACCCGCCTCGACGTCCGCCCGCCCGCGTCCGAGCCTCCCCGGCGGAACGCGGACCGCCACCGGACCGCCCACACCCGCGGATTCTGGTCCGTGGCCGTCGCCTTCACGGTGCTGATGGCCTTCGGCACCGCGCCGACTCCGCTGTGGCCGCTGTACGCGCAGCGGGACGGCTTCGGCGCCACGACCGTCACCGTCGCCTTCGCGGTGCTCGTGCTGGGCGCGGTGGCCGGCTTCCTCGGCCTCGGGCACCTGTCGGACCGGCTCGGGCGTCGGCGGATCGTGGTGCCCGCCCTGGCGGTGGCAACGGTCGCGGCGCTGGTGCTCATCGAGTGGACGTCACTGGAGGGGCTGCTGGTGGGCCGGTTCCTCGCCGGAGCCGGTATCGGGCTGATGGCCTCCACGGCCACGGCGTATCTGCACGACCTGCACCACAGCCGCCACCCGGACCGGCCGGACGCCGCACTGCCCGGCGTCGTCGCCTCGCTCGCCAACCTCGGCGGGCTCGCCCTGGGCCCCCTGGTCGCCGGTGGGGTCGCGCAATGGGTCGGGCACCCGCTCACCGTGGTCCAGTCGGGCTTCGCGGTGACGTCGGCCCTCTGCCTGGTGACGGTCCTGGTCACCCCGGAGACGGTGGAGCGCACGGGCGACGCCGGAGATCCGCCGCCGCGATTCGCGCTGCGGCCCGGCACCGGGACGGTGTTCGGCGCGTCCGCCGCGCTGGCCGTCTTCTCCTTCGCGCTGTTCGGGCTGATCTCCTCCCTCGGGGCGGTCATCCTCGTGGCCAGGCTCGGCATCACCTCGCACCTGGTGGCCGGTGTCGCGGCGTTCCTGATGTTCGGCGCGTCGGCGCTGGCCCAACTGCTGCTGCGCAGGCTGGCGCCGCGTCCCATGTCCCTGCTGGGCGCCGCCCTGCTGCCGGCCGGACTACTGCTGGTGACGGCATCCCTGTATCGGCCGGCCCTGTGGGTGTTCCTGCTCGCGGTGACGGTCGCGGGGGCGGGGGCGGGTCTGCTGTTCAAGAGCGGGGTGGTGCGGGCCACCGCGGTCGCGAGGGCGGAATCCCGGGCAGGGGTGCTCGCCATGTTCTTCGTGGCCGGATACCTGGGCATGGGCCTGCCGGCCGTGCTGTTCAGCGTGGCGAGCCGGCTGGTCGGTCTCGGACCGGCGATGGTCGCCTTCGCCGCGGTGCTCTCGGTGGGCGCCGTGTCGGCCGTCGCCGTCGGCAACAACGCGGCCCGCGAGGAGAGGCGTTGACCAACCCGGCTCGCCCGCCGCTCAGTGGAGCCCGTCGGCCCGAGCGCGGCCGACCACGGACGCACCCGGGGCAGCCGTCCCGCCCCGCTCCTGAGCGGGCGGGGCGGGGCGGTCATGGAGCTGGTACGGGGCGAGTACGCTCGCCACCGCCGGGCCACGGGTGCACGCGGGGCAGGAGAGCCTGCCGACGACCCCGGCGGGCTGGGCGGCCGGCGGTGTGACCGGACCCGCGGCCTGAGGTGAGGTGCCGTCCGGAGGCGGCGGCCAGGGAGCCGAGTGTCGACAGCGGCGCCGTACGTGTCCCTCGGCGGACAGGTACTCGATCTCTGTTCGACATCTCAAGTCCGCCCAGGTCGGAGTCCTTCTCCGTAAGGTCGTCGGCGTTTGGAACCGACACCCGGAAGGGCTCTGACATGTGTGTTCAGGATCGGCGCGGCTTTCTGCGCAACGCGGCGCTCGCGGGCGCGGGTGCCGGTGCGGCGGCCGTGGGGGGCGGGACGCTGGGGCTCGGCGCGATTCCCGCGTACGCCGCGGAGGCGTCGGGAGCGGGGGACGATCTGAGGTGGAATCCGGACCACACCTCGCTCCAGTTCACCTTCGCCGTGATGCCGGACACGCAGTACCTCTACTGGGGGAGCCAGGACAGCGTCAACCGGACTCCGCAGGAGGAGTCGTTCCGCTACATAGTCCGCAACAGCGGTGTCGCCGATCAGAACATCGTGTTCATGTCCCACCTCGGGGATCTGACGCAGGACGCGGACGAGTCGTCGTTCGAGCAGGTGGACCGGGCCTTCGACCTCCTGGACTCGAAGGGCGCCGCGTACAGCGTGGTGGCCGGCAACCATGACGTCAGCGGCGACGACACCCGGGGCGACACCCCGTATCTGCGGACTCTTGGGCCGCGGCGCTTCAGGCACTCGAAGACCTTCGCAGGGGCGGACCGGACCGGGTACAACACCGCGCACGTCTTCAAGGCGGCCGGACGGTCCTGGCTGGTGCTGGCGCTGGACTGGCGGACCACCGAGCAGGGTTTCACGTGGGCGAACGAGGTGATCAAGGCCCACCCCGAGATGCCGGTGATCCTCACGGCGCACGACATCGTCTACTCGAACTACGATGACAACGTTTTCCCCTACGAGTCCGGTGACCCGGAGAACAACGCGGCGCTCTCGGACCACGGGCAGGCGATCTGGGACAGACTGATCGCGGACAACGACCAGATCTTCCTGACGCTCAACGGCCATTACTGGCCGTCGGCGCGCACGACCAGGAAGAACGCCCACGGCAATGACGTGCACCTGCACATCACCAACTACCAGAACCGCTTCTTCGGCGGCGGGGCCATGATCCGGCTCTACCACTTCGACCTGGCCCGCAACACGATCGACGTCGAGACCGTCAACCCGTGGATCCTGGCCCAGGACCCGAAGTCGCGCAGCGCGCTCGCGGCCGAGCACGCCCGGATCACCGGGCCGGTCGACAACTTCTCGATCCCCGTCGACTTCGAGAAGCGGTTCTCCGGTTTCATCCCGGTCCCGGTGCGCCCCGCGCGGCCCGCCGGCCGGCTGCTGGTGAAGGGGACCATGGCGTACTGGCGTTTCGACGGTCAGGGGGCGCCGGGGGCCGCGCTCGCGGCGGGGCAGAAGGTCCGCGACCTGTCGGGCAAGGGCAACGACCTCACGGTGGTCGCCGTGCCCGGCACGTCCGCCGACGCGCTGACCTGGTCCGACGACCACCACCCCGATCAGCCCGGGCACGGCAGCCTGACCTTCGCCGGGGGCCGCGGCCCGGTCCACGGCGCGTATCTCACGACGGCGGCGGGCGCTCCGCTGAACACCGAAGCGTTCAAGGGCGGGTACACGATCGAAACGTTCGTGCGGATGCCGCTGGACTGGGACGCCGGACGCAACGGCAACGCGTCGGTCCTCAGCCGCCGTGGCGCCGCGGGGGCGGCCGGCAAGCACGGCAAGAACACCGACCCGGACGAGCCGCTGGCGCAGCTGAACATTACGAACAACGGCCGCGAGGTGCAGTTCAACCACTACCCGCTCAACACCACCTATCCGACCACCAACTGGAGCCACGGCCTGGCGGAGCTGAAGTGGTGGCACATCGCGGTGGTCAACGACGGGCGGTACACCCGGCTGTACGTCGAGGGCTCCCCGGTCGCCGACGACCCGAAGCGGGTGTCGAACGGCCTCAGCTCGCTCGGGCTGCCCTGGCTGGTGGGCGGGCACGAGTACGCCGGTGCGATCGACGTCGTCTTCCATGGCGGCGTGGGCGACATACGTGTAGTGAACCGCCCGCTGGCGCAGCGCGAGTTCCTGACCGCCGAGTAGCCGCAGGGCAACCGGAGTCGGCCGACCGCACCGGGCTGTCGGCCGGGGGAGCGGTCACCGCCGCCTTCGAGCAGGCCACCCTGACGGTGAGGATCTCCGCACCGCGCAACGTGGGCTGTGACAAGCACCGGCGGGCAGATACGACGACGCCGGAGTGTGCCACGGCCCGCCGCGAAGTCGCGCCCGGCGCCGGTGAGCAAGGGCGTCGGTGCTCTCACCCTGAGGGGGCGAACTTGAGCGGTCGCTCGGCCGGCTGCTGGAGCAGTCCGCCCTCGCCGGCGCGGAACAGGTTGCCGCCGCGGTGGCCGCGTTCGCCGGTCTCCTGCACCGCGCCCGGCGTCTGCGGGAGATCACCGAATCCCACGGGACACCGCTGCGCGCGGCGGCACTGGCCTTGCCCTTCGGCCACGGGCCGTGGCGAGCGTCCTGCCCGGTGCCCGCAGCCGAAGCAGGACCAGGAGGGGGCGAGGGCTCCCGAACCGCAGCAGCCGCGCCGCGGCTTCGACGGCCTCCGGGCGACCCCCGGCCCCTCACGCACTCAGCAACCGCTCCGTCGCCGACCGCAGGGTCTGAGCGGTGTCACCGTCCTCGTCCAGGTGGCCGCCGGCCATCGCCCCGTCCCGGAGCATGGCCAACATACGTGCCAGACACAGGGGTTCGGGGTGGCCTGTCTCCTCGGCGAGCTCGCGCAGGACGCCGAGGTACCAGAGGCGGTGCTCGGCGACGTACTGGCGGACCGGGTGTGCGGGGTCGGGGTACTCGGCGGCGGCGTTGAGGAACCCGCACCCCCGGAAGCCGTGCCGCCGCACGCCCTCGCCGACCAGTGCCGTCAACGCGAGCAGGGCCTCGCGTCCCCGGTGGGCTGCCCGGACGGCCGCCACGTCCCGTCGCACCCGCGTGTCCCGCTGGTGCAGATAGGCCAGGACCAGGCCTTCCTTCCCGGCGAAGTGCCGGTAGAAGGTCGCCCGGGTCACCCCGGACTCGCTGACCAGCTGCTCCACCCCAACGGTGTGGATTCCGAGGGTGTAGAACAACCGGGCCGCGGTGTCCAGCAGCCGGTCCCGTGGATGTGTTCTCTCAGTACCACCCGACGTCATGGCATCAGGGTACGGAAGGAACCCGGGGCACCGATCAGTACGTGGTCACCAGCGGCTTCGTCTCGTCCACGACATACGTGGAGAGCATCATCGTGGTCACCTTGCCGACGTTGCGGGCGTTGTGGATCGCGCCGTTCGGGATGAAGAACGGGTCGCCGGTCCTCAGCCGGAGCGGCGGGCGGTCGTCGAACTCCATCAGGACGTCGCCCTCGATGATGTAGCCCACCTCGATGCCGGGGTGGCTGTGCCGGCCCGACTCCTTGTGCCGGGGGATCCGGACCAGGGTCTGCACGGCCTCCCAGCCCTCGGCGGGCGACGGGTGCTCCTGGAGCAGGGTGCGGGTGACACCGGAGGTCGGATCGGAACCGGACGGGGCCGGGGCAGCGACGGGGGCCGCTACCGCCGCGGTCGACGGAAGGGCGACGGCGCCGGCCGCGCCGACCGCCGCGATGCCGCTGGTACGAAGGAGAGCGCGCCTGTCGATCATCGTGGATACCTTCCCTCGGGCAGAACAACCGTTCTTTCTGCACACACGTAAACACGTGTGCAGAGGCGGAGGCAAGGGTGAAAGTCGGCCAGCCGGACACCTGAGAAGCCATGTTGGCCGTTCGGCACCGGTGACATGTGATGCAGCGGCGCACACATATAGGAAGAAGTGTGCACCCGACCGACCGACGGGCGCATAGGTCCGGGACGGCACCGCCCATGTGCCCGACGGCCGGCTCCGGACTCAGATCCGGCTCAACGTGTGGACCAGGTCGGTGGCGATCTGACGATCGATCGACGGCGGAACGGCCTGCACCTCGGGCACGAGCGGCACATCGTCACCGGTGGCGATGGCGGCAAGACTGCGCGCCTGGAGGGTGAGGCCGAGGTCCATGGCCTGGATCGGATTGCCCTTCGCCGCGGTCAGGTTGATCATCTTCGTGTCCGCGAGGGCCACGATCTCGCGGCCGTCGTCCAGCCGGTGCACGGTGCGTTCCTGCCCGCTGGTACCGGAGCGGTGCACGGACACCGTCGCCGCTGCCAGCGCGGCCTGATCCATCTCCCAGGGCTGGTGCCCGACTCCGGCGATGATCGTGCCGTCACGCAGCTCACCGAGTTCCGTCTCCCCGATGACGGCGGGCTGCCCGGTGGCCAGGAAGAGGAGCTGAGTCCAGGGCAGCAGGTCCACGAGGTCGCCGACCTGATGGCCGGCCATCACGGCCTCGAGAGCGCGGTAGGGGTCGGTGTCGGCCACCGCCACCCGGGCGCCGAGGCGCGCCAGGGTGTCCGCGACGCCGCGGCCGCACGGGCCGTAACCGACGACCGTGGCGTGAGCGCCGGGAATCATGTAGTTGGTGGCGTTCATGAAACCCTGTACGACGCTCTGTCCGACGCCGTACTCGTTCTCGACCAGGAGCTTCAGACGGCTGTCGTTGATGACGATCACGGGAAAGTCCGGCTGCCTGTCCCAGGAGCGGATGCGCAGCCCCCCGGTCGTGGTCTCCTCCGTCGCGCCGATCAGACCCGGCAGACCGCCACGGGCCAGAACGCCCTCGATCAGGTCGGCGCCGTTGTCCAGGATGAGATCGGGCCGCGCGTCGAGAACCCGCGCGATGTTCTCGCGGTGTTGGTCGGGGCCGTCGGTGCGGTGACCGTGGACCGTGACGCCGAAGGCGCGCAGCGCGTCCGCGGTGTCTTCCTGAGTCGTCCCCGGGGAACCGGTGAGCGTGATGTCGGCGCCGGCCTGGGCGAGGGCGCCGACGAGGACGGCTGTCTTGGGCTCGATGTGCAGGCAGATGCCGATGCGGCGCCCGGCGAAGGCCTTCGCGTGGGTCTGCATGGTGGCCGCCAGCATCGGCATGTGACGAGCGGCCCACTGGGTGCCGTCGTGCGCGATCGGGCAGTGGGCAGGGGAAAACTGAGTCATGGCGAAGTTCCTCGACTGAAGCGGTGACGGTGTGGCACGACAGGTGCCGTGAACCTGGAACGAGGGCACACCTGCGCCCCCGTCGCGGGCCGACGTCAGCCGTAGAAATCGCTCCGGAAGGAGTGGTCGCCGAAGAGCCACAGGGGACGGTTCCCCTGGTCTGCGCCCATCAGGAACCCCTCTCTGTGTTCAGCCGACCGGTTGTCTCACTCCCCAGCATACGCACGGCCGCGCGAGCGCCGCGCTGATCAGCCGCCGCGTTGACGTTCCCCCCACACACACGTAGCCGGAGCGCCTCGATCGGCATACACACCACCGACAAAGAACACTCAAAGAACCAGGTGTGCGTGAACGTCCGATCCGTCCGGAACGTCTCACCGGTGAGAAACAGAAGGAAGCAAAAAGGCGGCAAGGGAGAAACGAGATGACCGAGACGAGCTCGACAGCCGCCCCCAAAGTTGGGGGCGTCGGACTGACGGCCTTTCTGGTCGCCGCTGCGCGGGCCATCGAGACGTCCCGCCCGGACGCGCTGTCCCGGGACGGGTACGCGGAGCACTTCGTCCGGACGGAGCCCGGCTGCGCAGGCTGGCCGCGCCGGTATGACGAAGTACCGGGCGGTGACACGGATCCACTGTGGGGCAGGCTGGCCCGCTTCTTCGCGCTGCGCACCCGGGCCTTCGACGACTTCGTGCTCGACACCGTGGCCGGCGGCTGCCGTCAGGTGGTCATGCTGGGCGCGGGCCTCGACACGCGCGCCTACCGCCTGGCCTGGCCGGCGGGCTGCACCGTCTTCGAGGTGGACCAGCCCGAGGTCCTCGCCCTCAAACAGTCGGTCCTCGACGGACTGGGCTCCGTCCCCCGCGCCACCCGCGTCGCCGTCACCGCCGATCTGCGGCACCACTGGATGGGATCCCTGACCGACGCCGGCTTCGATCCGACCCGCCCGACAGCCTGGCTCTCGGAAGGTGTGATGCCCTACCTGACGCCCGCCGTGGAACAGGAACTGCTCGCGGTCATCGACGCGCACAGTGCGCCCGGCAGTGTGCTGGGCTTCGAGACGAAGATCGGGATCGACCCGGACTCGCAGCAGCACTACCCCATCTACGCCGCGGCACGCGAGCGGCTCGGCATGAACCTGCTGGAGCTCTTCAACACCGAGCCCCGTACGGACCTCGCCGCGGGCCTGGAGGGGCGCGGCTGGAGCACGGACGTCCACAGCGTGTTCCACTTCGCGGGGCTGTACGGCGTCACCCTGCCGCGGGTTCCCGACGACGGCCTGGCCGACAACCGCTGGGTCTTCGCTTCCCGGTAACGCCCGCATCATCGGCCGCACACCCCCGGTGCGAGGCCCCTTCCTCCGAGCACGTGCCGGCCGGAGCAAGGGGCTCCGCGGCGAGGGCTCTGGAGCCTTCGACGGCCGCCCGACGGCGGCCCGCCAGTAGCGGCTCAGGACCGGTCGCGCCGCATGCGGTCCAGGCGATGCAAGCCGGTGCGGATCCGCTGGTCCGCGTGCGTGGTGGCCTGCCCGTCCCCGGGCGGCGACGGCCGATCGCCCGCGCGCCGGGACAGCGTCTCGGCGAGGGAGGCGATCGTGGGGTGTTCGTACAGGAGGACCAGGGGGATCTCCTCGCCGACGAGGTCGACGACGTGGGCGTGAACGGTCGCGAGGCTGAACGACGTACCGCCCGTGCCGGTTCGATCCACCTCCCACGCTTCTGAATCCCAGAAACGACAACTGTTGGATTTCTGGATCGACGCTTCCTAGAGTGACCACCTATCGACCGGTGCGCGTTCCTGTCCGCCTGATCCTCCGAGCCACAGCGAGAGAGCCGCATGAAGACCTTCACCCTGCCCGGCACCGACATGACCGTCTCCAACGTCGTCCTCGGCCTGATGCGCATCCAGGACATGAGCGACGACGAAGTGCGCACGCTCGTGCACACGGCGCGCGACGCCGGCATCACCTTCCTCGACCACGCGGACGTGTACGGCTCGGACAGCCACGGCTGCGAGCACCGTTTCGCGCAGGCCATGAAACTGAGTTCCTCGGAGCGAGAGCAGTTCGTCATCCAGACCAAGGCCGGCATCGTCAAGGACGGCCCGTACTTCGACTTCTCCTACGAGCACATCGTGGCGTCGGTAGACGGTTCGCTCGATGCACTGGGTACGGAGTACCTCGACATCCTGCTGCTGCACCGTCCCGACGCGCTCGTCGAGCCCGAGGAAGTGGCCCGTGCCTTCGACGACCTGTCGGCGGCGGGCAAGGTGCGTGCCTTCGGGGTCTCCAACCAGACGCCGCGTCAGCTCGATCTGCTGCGCAAGTACGTGAAGCAGCCGATCGTCGCGAACCAGCTCCAGCTCTCGATCACGCACGCGCCGATGATCGCGCAGGGCATCGCCGCGAACATGCAGGGCCTGGACCAGTCCATCGTGCGCGACGACGGGATCGTCGACTACTGCCGCCTGCACGACATCACCGTTCAGGCGTGGTCGCCCTTCCAGGCCGGGTTCTTCGACGGCCCGTTCCTCGGCTCGCCCCGCCACCCCGAGCTGAACGCCGTGATCGACCGCCTGAGCGAGAAGTACGACGTGCCCGCCGAGGCGATCGCGGTCGCCTGGATCACGCGCCACCCCGCACGGATGCAGGTCGTGCTCGGCACCACCACGCCCGAGCGTGTCAGGGCCGCCGCTCTCGGTTCGGACGTTCCGCTGACCCGCCCCGAGTGGTACGAACTGTTCCGCGCCGCGGGCTACACGGTGCCGTAGCCAGTGGCCGACCCGGATCGCGGCCCTGCGCGGGACCGCAGCCCGGGTCGGCTGTACCGGGATCCTGCCGTCATGACGAAGTACCGGCCGGTGACGCGGGTCCGCTGGGGGGGGGCAGGCCGGAGGCCGCACCGCCTTCGAGGCGGACCAGCCCGAGAGGTCCTTGCCCTCAAGCAGTCGCTTCTCGACACGCTGGGCGGGCTCCGTCCCCCGTGCCGCCCGCATCGCCGTCTCCGCCGACCTGCGTCACAACCGGGCAGGCGCGCATCCCTGTGAGGCACGCCGGGCGAGGGCGGCACCCTGAACCGGCGCCCCCTGCAATCCCGGCAATGAGCTTGTGCGTGCCCGAGGGTGCGCCCGCACCGCATGGCCCGAAGGACACCTTGTGCTCACGCCCTGCGCCGCGCATTTCGACGCCCCAGCCGGATATCTGGACTTCGCCCGCTTCGGACCGCCGTCGCGGGACGCCGTGGACGCCACCGCACGGGCCATGGCTGCCTCGGCGCGGGCGACTCACACCACCGTGGACGAACTGATGCGGGTGGAGGCAGTGGCGCGGGATGCGGCAGCCCGGCTGGCGGGCACCGACGCGGCGCACACCGTCCTGCTGCCGAACGCCTCGACCGGTCTGTTCCACGCGGCGCTCGGGCTGCGGCACGGGACGGTGCTGGCGTCGCGCGGGGACTTTCCGTCGAATCATGTTGCTGATTTCTGTCGACCGGATGTTCGAGGCGCTGGGAAGGAGTTCCGGCCCGGCCCGCCAGCACGTGGAGGCGCGCGAGCAGTTGACCCTCCGCTGCCGTCATTTTCGCGTCAGGAGTCGGCGTGCACGCATCAGGAGTTCGTCATGGCGGGTCCGGGAGCCTCGTGGTGGTGATGTCCTGGTCGGGCCGTGACAGAAGTCGCCCGTGAGCTGTGCGACTTGAGGGGATGGGGATTGTGTCTGGATCACCGCCGCCCGCGGACGGGAGCGTCTCGGTCCCGTCTCCGCCGGATGGCTATCGCAACGTTCCCGTGTCGGCGCCTCGGCCGGACCTGCACGTTCCCGACCTGCCCGGCAGCGGACCCGCAGGCGGTGGCCTCCTCGTTGTCGACTTCGAGGCGCTGGCGCGCGCCATCGCGGAAGCCGAGGAAGCGGCCGAGGCCGTTGGCGTCCTCGCCGAGGGCATGGCGAGCGTTGTCCATCGTTCCGGCCCCGCCCCCTGGGGCGACGATCCGGCACTTGGGCAGGCGTTCGGCACTGTCTTCGCCGAGCCGCGCGACGCGCTCTTCCAAGCCGTCCGAGGACTGCCGACGGTACTGCGGAGCATCGCCGACAACCTCAGCGCCATGGACACCGGCTTCCACGAGGCCCAGGAGGACGCCCTGAGCGCGATCGCCCGGATCCAGACCTCGACCACCCACATCTGAGGAGGGCCCGTTCCGCGTGGCAGACGCACACAACGTTCCGCCTGAGCTGCAAAACCTGCTGCTCATCACCACGGGCAACCGCTGGCCCACCGGTGACGAGACGGCGCTGCGGGCTGAAGCGGCGGCTTGGCGGGAGACGGCCCACTCGCTCGAGCCCATCGTCGAGCGGATGGAAACCGTCCGGTCACTGACGGCCAAGGCTCTGTCCGGTGCCGGCGAGGACGCGGTCGACGCCTTCCTGGCCCGGCTCGTCGACGGTCGGGGAGCGGAAGGGTCCGACGCGGTGCTGCCGCTCCTCATCGAGGCCGCCGAGTCCGCGGCGGAGGCGCTGGAGGAGGAGGCGCTGCAGATCGAGACGCTGCGCATCGAGATCATCGGTGCGCTGGTGGTGCTCTTCCTGCAGCTCATCATCGACTCGGCGATGTGGATGTTTGGCGGAGCGGCCAAGGCCGCCGAGGACGTCGTTGCCACGAGGGTGCTGTGCCTGGCTTTCGTACGGCAGGCCGTCGCGCACATGCTGACGCGCCTGGCCGAATCCGTGGTCGCCATGGTCGGGATGGCGCTCCTTGCCCAGATCATCGAACTCGGTGAGGGCCACCGGCACTCGCTCGACGGGCATGAACTGGAAGTGGCCGCCGTCAACGGCGCGGTCGGCGCTCCCGTGGGATTCGGCATGGGGCTGGTGGGCGGCGCGGCGATGGCCGGACTGAAGAACCTCACGAAGAAGCCGTTCCTCAGCAAGCTGCCGAACACCGCACAGTCACTGGCGAAGTTCGGCACCGTGGTGAGCTTCAACGCGGGCTTCGGGGCCCTGACAGGAATGGCGGAAGCCGCAGCACAGGACAGCGTCTACGGCCTGTCCGGCGACTGGATCGCGGGCGCTGCCAACGGTTCCTACAACGCCGTCTGGGGAGCCAGACACAATGCCCAGAACCCCGCGGGCCGATTCGCTCTCTCACCAGCCGAGCACCTGGAAGAACTCATCGACCACCATCTCGCGGGCCTCAACAAGACCCCCGGTGGCACGCCCCCTGCCGTCCGCCCGTCTGCAGAAGCCCAGGAACCGGGTCGCAGTTTCCTGGACTTCGGTCCGGACGACGGCGGTGCGCCTGGTCCTGGGGAGAGCTTCCTGGACCTCGGTCCGGACGACGTCAGTGGCCACGTCTTCAGAATGCTGAATCCGTCGGCCGCCTGACCGGTGGGCTTGCGAGCGGCCGTTCGCCGCCGCGTGCTCCGAGGTCCGACGCGAGGACCGTGAGCCCGACGCCGCGGGGTGCCGCCCACGAGTCCTCGTGCTGCTGCTTCTTCACGCGTCGGTCCCTCGTCAGGCCGCACGCGCGCACGGCGCTCCGGATCCGCCCGCTGACGGCAGCGCGACTTCCTGACCGGGCACGCCGCTGACATACACCCGACCAAGCGGCTTTAGCCGGAATAGCCACTTGAGGCCGGGACGCAAGTTCGCTTCACTCGGTACGACGGCTGCGGACAGCCACTACTGGATCGAATACCCCAACGGCTGACCGACTGTCTCCGCCGACGCGATCAACCGGCCAACTGCGGTGAGTGTGCCGTCAGGTCAAGCGTCCGGTGGCCTTCAGATCGGGGCGTCGGGGAGACGGCACGGCCACCTCCTCGACGCCCGCCGCATGCCTACTGCCGGCGCTCGGTGTGGGGGGCGGTGGTTGTGCCCATCGCGCCCCACTTGCCGCTGGGCGTGTCCTGGGTGAAGCCACCACGAAGGTGCAGGTGGTGATAAGGGGTTGCAGTGAGCCATCGGGGTCGGTGAGCACGCGGCGGCTGGCCTCGGCAGGTGTCTGACCGTCGTACACGCCGCCCCGCGGGGAGCATCGGCATGTCGGCGAGGCTGGCGATGGCCATGCAGTCGGTTCCGACGGGCACGAGCAGCGAGACGCCGACGACCGGCGGCCGCCGCTTCGCATACGGTGCGCGTGCCGGCGCGGTGGCCGTTGGGGTGTGCATGGGGCCGGGCCGTCCTGCGCTGCGGCCACGATCTTGTCCGAGTGCTGGGGCCGGCCGGTGCTGGGAAGGTGGCGCCGTGGGGCGGCGGTCGACGAGGACGACGTCGGAGACCAGTGCAGCGGCGCTCTTCTCGTCCAGGATGCCCCGCACGATGATCCACTCGTGCGGCAGGGCGGATCAGGTCGTCGGCATCCGCAGGGAGCGCAGCCGCTCGGCGATGGTGAAGGAGTCGAGCTGCAGCGAGGTGATGTCGGCGATCAGTTCACGCCAGGCCTCGAACTTCGTGTTCACGCGCTCCCCGTGCATTCTCAGGTACGCCACTGCCACGCCGAAGCCGTACAGCTCGTTGCGCGCGGGCAGCGGCCGGAGCACGATGCACTCCTCCAGCATCACGGCCGCGCGCCAGAATGCATCCGGGTGGTGCTGGTCGTGGCGGGGCGGGTCGACCTTGTGCCGGGCGGCCAGTCCGACGAAGACGGAGTAGTCGTTCACCGCGAGGTCGTCGTCCAGCAGCTCGGCCTGGCGCTCCAGGAACCATCGGTAGTCGACGTAGTACTCGGCAGGCACAGGTCAGGCCGCCCGGGGAGCGGTACGAGCCTGGGCGGGGCCGCCGTACTCGGCGTCGAACGCGGCGAGGGTCTCGGGATCGCCGGTGACCTGCCGGAAGACCTCGGCGCCTTCGGCCAGCGCACGCTCGCGCCGCTTCTCCGCGGCCACCTGCGCCAGGTACGCGTCCAGCGACAGCCCCGCCGCGTCGGCCAGGGCCTGCAGCGTGTCTGCGGTGGTGTCGTCGATCTCGATGCCAGCCATGCATCGAGTATGCCGGTTGAGACCCCACCAGGACCAGCGGCCTGAAATTATCCCGCTGACCTGCGCTTCTGTGGGTGATCGGCCGGGACCGTGCGCGGCGGCTGAGGCTCGTAGACCGATCGCCCGGATGAGTCACTTCCCTGAACCCGGTGCGCGACGACGGCTCGTGTGTCGCTCACCGACGCTGTGGCGCGGGGAGCTGATCACGGAGCGAAGGGGGGCGACAACAAGTCAGCAACCTGCCGAGCCGGGTATGCGAGCCGAGGCGGGTTGGGCCGCAGCGGCCTGCGGGGCAGCGTGATGACGAGGGCCGTCACGGAGCTGAAGAGGCGCGATCGTGACAGCGCTGGCGCATCCGGACACGTCGCCCCAGGCTCCTCGGCGCTCGGGTCGCCGCCACGCCGGAGGATGCCGTGCTGGCCGGGCACGAGGCCGGCAACTCCGGGTCCGGCTGGAACGTGTGGGCGCACCGCGCGCACGCCGGTCAGAGGGAGATGCACCTGGTCGCCGTCCGCTCCATGGCCCGCATCCTGCTCGCACGAGTCTTTCCCCAGGGCGGCCGACCGCCCCGTCCGCCCCGGCGCACGGGTCCCCGGGCGACCAAGCCCGACGACCACCCGACGGGCCGGCCGACGTCGTCCGCGACGCTGCCCAGCCTCGTGGTGCGCGTGTTCCGGCACACACGGATCGACGACGGGGGACCAGCTGCTCGACGTCGGCACCGGCAGCGGCTTCGGGACCGCGCTCGCCGCGTGGGATCGCTGTCACGCCGAGGGCGGACCGCCTCAGGCACCGTGTGCCGAGGAGCGGGCCCGTTCGGGTGGCGGTTCGCCGTAATGGCGCGACGGCGCAGCACGAGTCGACGGCAGTACCTACGTCGTCCACCCAACCGAGCCCCCACCTCGCCCTGGGGCGCAGTGCCGCGAGGAAGGGCTCCGGCGGTGCGCGGGGGCGTGGCGCCGCTACCGGTCCAGGATGCGGCGGAGCCAGCGGAGGCGGGCCTCGCGGGCGTCGTGGGCCACGGCGGTGTCGGGGGCCATCTGGTCGAAGCCGTGGAAACCGCCCGACCATACGTGGAGTTCGGCATCTCCCCCGGCCTGCCAGATGCGGGTGGCGTAGGCGATGTCCTCGTCGCGGAAGGTCTCGGCCGCGCCGACGTCGATGTACGCGGGCGGAAGGCCGGACAAGTCGGTGGCGCGGGCCGGGGCGGCGTACGGCGGGACCCGGTCGGTGCCGCGGGCGTCGCCCAGCAGTGACGCCCAGCCGGTCTCGTTGGCGCGCCGGTCCCACACGCCGCGGCCGGTCATCTGCCGTGCCGAGGGGGAGTCGTTGCGGTCGTCGAGCATGGGGCACATGATCAGCTGGCCCGTCAGGCCTGGTCCGCCCCGGTCTCGTGCCATGAGCGCGACAGCTGCGCTCAGCCCGCCGCCCGCGCTTCCGCCCGCGATCACGATCCGGTCCGGGTCGCCGCCGATCCGTTCGGCGTGCCGTGCCACCCAGAGCAGGCCCGCGTAGCAGTCCTCGACGCCTGCCGGGTAGGGGTGCTCGGGAGCCAGCCGGTATTCGGCCGAGACCACGACGAGCCCGAGGGGCGCGGCCCACTCACGCAGGATGCCGGGCAGGCCGGTGCGGCAGGTGCCGCCGATCATGCCGCCGCCGTGCAGGTGGTAGATGACGGGGGCGCCCTCGGGCAGTCCGGTAGGGCGGGCAATGAGCAGCGGGACGTTCGGCGCTCCGGAGGGTCCCGGCACCGCTCGTTCCGTCACCTCGAAGCGGCCGCCGTCACACAGTTCCGCTCGAGTGGGGTCGGGAGCGGCGCCGGCGAGGTGCGCGCGCCACCGCGGCACATGGGTGGGCGAAGCCGGCTCGGCGGCGCGCAGGTCGCCCAGCCCGTCCAGGACTGTTGCCAGGTGTGGGTCGAACGGTACGGGGACGGAGGGCGGGGCGTCCCGCTCCGTGCCTGGTGGGCGGGCGTCCGGCGTGGCGCGGGTGTGCATGGTTCTCTCCTTGCAGGGGTGTGGGCCGGGACTCGGCGGGTGGGGGGACGCGGGAGGGGCGACGGGTCACCAGGTGACGGGTAGTTCGTGCACGCCGTAGGTGATCATGTCGTGTTTGAAGGGGATGGCCTCGTTCGGAACGGCGATGCGCAGTGTGGGGAAGCGGCGCAGCAGGGCCGGATGGGCGAGTTGCAGTTCAAGGCGGGCCAGGGCCTGTCCCAGGCACTGGTGGGGACCGTGACCGAAGGCGAGGTGTCCGCGTGCGTCCGGCCTGTGGATGTCGAACCGGTCGGGGTCGTCGAAGACGGCCGGGTCACGGTTGCCTGAGGCGTTCGGCACGATGACGCCCTCGCCCGCGTGGACGATCCGTCCCCCGATCTCGACGTCCTCGGTGGCGACCCGGGCGAGTCCGGTCTGCGTGATGGACAGGTAGCGCAGCAGTTCCTCCACGGCCGACGCCACCCGGGCGGGGTCGTCGCTGTCCCGGACGACGGCGAGCTGATCGGGGTCGCGCAGCAGTACCAGAGTGCCGAGGGCGAGCTGGTTGGTGGTGGTCTCGTGCCCCGCGACCAGCAGGGTGATCGCGGTTTCGACGAGCAGCTCGGGTGTGAGCTGACCGGTGCGCATACGTGTGACGACCAGGGAGCTGAGCAGGTCGTCGCCCGGATCGTCGTCCTTGCGCCGGATCAGCTCGCCGAGGTAGGTGCTGAGTTCGGCGCTCGCTTCGGTGAAGTCGGGCGCGGTGCTGTCCCGGGAGATCATTGTGGCGGAGACGCGCTGGAAGAGGGTCTGGTCCTGCTCCGGGACGCCCAGCAGTTCGCCGATGACCAGGGAGGGCAGGGGCAGCGCGAACGCCTGCACCAGGTCGGCCGGCGGTCCGGCGGCCTCCATTCCGTCCAGCAGGTCGTCGATGATCTGCACCAGCCGCGGCTTCATGGCGGCGACCTGCCTGACCGTGAAGTACCCGATGAGCATGCGGCGCTGACGTGCGTGCTCGGGACCGTCCTGTATGCTCAGCGCCCGTACCTCCTGGCGGCCCTGGGCCGCGAACCCCTCCGTCGGCGTGGGCAGGCCCGGTCTGCTCGAATCGGCGCTGAAGCGAGGGTCGGACAGGAGGGCGCGCTGGTCCTGGTAGCGGGTGACCAGCCATGGCGTCTCGCCGTCCCAGGTCCGTACCGGCACCAGCGGGGCCTGAGCGCGCAGGGCCGCGAGCTGCGGCGGTGGGTCGAACGGGCAGTCGAGGGCTCGTTCGAAGGGGAAGTCGTCGATCGTGGTCTGCGGCACTGGTGTCTCCTCCTGAGCACGATGTGTGTGTGGGGGGATCGCTGGCGAAGGCGGGGGTGATGCCCGATGGAGCGACGGTTCGGTCACCCTCCCCGGGCGCGCTGGCACGGCCCGGCGCACACCTCGCTGCCCGCACGGCTCGCGCACGGAAGGGGCGGACGGAAGGAGAGAGCTCCCTGCGGAGGAGGGAACAGGTGACCACGCGGACGGCCCGGCAGGGGGTCACAGCACGCACGGCACGGTCCGCGTCAGGTTCGCGGAGGAACGGTGCGGGTGCGCCTGCGAGAACGCCGCCTTGGAGACGGCTACGGTCTGTCGACTTCGATGATCACGCGGTTACGATAACACCGTGCCCAGGACAACACGCCCTGTCTGCACGGCACTCGGGGAACGCGCTCATCCCGCGTGGACGCCCGCGTCTCACCTAGCCATGCCCGGTCCCCTCACCCGGCCGTCCATCGCCTGCGCCGACGCATGCGCAGCTCCCGTGGTCCTTCCTCACCCACACCGGCCTGACCATTCACCCCCAAAACTCAGTAAGTACACACCCCGCCCCACCTCGCCCGTACCGCCCGGCGCCGGCACTGTCGGCGAACCGGAACGGGCGGCGACGCGCCCCTCGTCCCGAGGGCCGCGTACGGGCGGCCGAATCCGGGGTTGCGACCTTCGACGACGTCGCGGCCCCATACGGACGCGGGAGAGGCACACACATACTTTGGTATGACCCGCGCCGCGGAGTGCCCATCTTTCGTCACCGGGCGGGTTGTATCCGCCGCCCTTCGGCCGAAGTCCCGGCCTCTCCCGCGCCCTAGCGTTGCCGACCATGAAGACTTTCACCACCCGCCCCGGCCCGTTCAAGGGCGCCCCACCCGCGCTGCCGCGCATCTGTGCCCACGGGAGGCACACGTCATGACCGAATACGCTCTAGAAGCCGTCGGGCTGGGCCGGCGCTACCGCCGCGGCTGGGCGCTGCGGGACTGCTCCTTCCGGCTGCCCGCCGGACGGCTGTGTGCCCTGGTCGGACCGAACGGCGCGGGCAAGACCACCCTGCTCTCGCTGGCCGCGGACCTGCTCACCCCGAGCACCGGGATGATCAGCGTGTTCGGCGAGGCTCCCGCGTGCGCCGCCGCGCGGCGGCGCACGGCCTTCCTCAGTCAGGACAAGGCCCTCTACAAGCGTTTCAAGGTCGAGGAGACCCTGCGCATGGGGCGCGAACTCAACCCCTCCTGGGACCAGGCACGGGCTGAGGGGATCATCGCCGAGGGCAACGTGCCGTTGTCCGCGCGGGTCGGCACGCTCTCCGGCGGTCACCAACAACTGGCCGCAGCGAAGCGCAGCTCCCACCCTTGGCTGGACTGGTCATCGCTCACGAGGCCGGCTGCTTGGGGAGTAGGCGTCAACGCGTCTGGTCACGCAGAAGCCCATCGACGCAAGCCGGCCAAACTCGCCGATCGGGCTGGCCTCCGAAGTTGCCCGAGGTCACTTCACCGCCCGCCCTGCGGAGGAGCCCCATAGCTGGAAGCGACTGAGCTCGACCGGAACCGGGACACCCCAGCGGCCTGACGAGACCGTGGGCCGAAGCTACGGCGGAGATGCCCGCAGACGCCCGTGACTGTTCCGCCTGAGGATCGTTGCCTACAGCAGAGTCGCTCTGTGAAGGCTCCAGCTCAGCAACTGCTACCCCGTGAGTAGTAGCTCTGCAATGACAGCTGAAATACGCTCCGCGTGATCGCTGCTGGCGCCTCTGAGTCATGCGAACAGCCAGTGTCAGGTCACGGGGCTGGCACGGAAAACGAACCATGGAGTCCCACAACCAGGCACGAGCCAACGCTGCACGGCGACGGCAGCGCGAGACCGGCGAATCCTACGCGGCCGCGCTGCAAGCGGTCCGGCTGGACAGGCTGAGCCGGCTCGGCGACCTCGGCGGAGCAGACGGCACACCAGGGGACGCGTCCACCGACCTCCATGAGAGGCCTGTACCCGAGGAACTAACCGAACTCGTGCGGTACCACTCGCACCGCATCGCCAAGTACCTCTACTTCGCCGTCGACGAAGGCCACTACCGAGACGACCTCGCAGAGTGGCAGCGCAATACGCTGTACAAGCTCACCGACGCCTTGGAACACCTGCACCTGCTCGTCGGGACGATCGCCGCCTACCTGCGTGACGCAGGAGTGACGGACTACTTCCTGCGCCGCTACCTCCAAGTACGAGACGACCGGCAGGTAGAGGCGTACTTCACCCCGAGCGTCGAGGAACACCTGGCTGGCCTCCTAGGCAGGGAAGAACCGCATGACTCAGTGATCTGGCACGAGGTCGGCCGTCACATCGCCGCCCGCTCGGGATGGAGCAAGCCCGAACGGCACGATGAACTCGAAGTGCTCCTGCACGCCGTCTACGCCAACTACCCAGACGACTCTCAGGCGTTCGATCACTTGCCCACAGCCCTGCGGGAGCGCGTCCTCGCCGTGCTCCCTCACTTGAGGGCCAACCCCCATGCCGATGACCGCTGAGCGGGGGAGAGGCGCTGGATGCCGGAGGCGATCACTGGTCCTCTGGCCACTGCGCCAACGCGCTGTGCGTCTCCTCGTCGATGAGGGTGATCTATGCGCCGTGCTGGCCGCCGTGCCGCCCTACCCAGGCGGAGCGCTTCCCGCGTGCGCGCGACGTGCTGGACGTCACCCTCGTCCAGCACACGGTGGTGGTGGAGGTGGCAGTGGATGTCGCCGCGACGGAGCCCACCGATGGCGTCACCCTGTACGCCCGCACCGTGTCCGCCTCGACCTCTCCCCGCGAGCCGTAGCGCTATTCGGCGACTGATAGGCGGGACGCAGGCGGCCCCGCACCGTCCTGGCGCTGGGCCGCTGCCCGCATTGACGCACCTCTCGGCCGCTGCTCCTGCCTGGCGGGACGCGCCGCTGTTCGGCCTCTTCTTGCAGTTCACGCCGCGTGACGTGTCTGCATGACAGTGGTAAAGATCGTCCGAACTGGTCAGATGCACCGGCTACCGGCGCGAGACCGTTGTCGGGAAAGTGGATGTCTTGATCGTTCGGATGAGAGAACCTCAATGAATGCGAGAACAAGATCCTGAGGACGAGGACCCAGACGAGCAGCAAACCAGTGACAGTGAGGCTGAGTCTGCTGAGTCGGGGGACGACCAAGTAACACCTGCGGAGGACGACACCTCCTCACACCTGGTGCCGCGTCCCGTAGCGCGTCCAGCATCGCTCTTTCGCATTGACCCGTTGGCGGGGTACAGGGCGGCGCTGGACAGGATGCGGGTCGATCCGCTTGCGGGGTACCGGGCTGCGTTGCGGACTGACCCGTTGGCGGGGTACAGGGCGGCGCTGGACAGGATGCGAACCGACCCGCTCGCGGGAGTTCTGCATAACCTCGCTGAACAGGCACGTCACGCCTACCCTCTTGCGCTTCTTCAGCAGATCACTCGCCTCCGGGCCGAGTGGATCCCAGAAAATCTGCGGCATCTCCCCCCGACGCACTGGGACTGGCTTTTCCGCGTGACTGTCAAGGACGGCGTCTGCCTGACATGGGCTCCACGGACCAGCATCGTTCAGGAGTTGCTGCAGTACAGGACGTCAAAGGAACGCCATCAGTGTCTCCTCGATCACAGAGCGCAGGTCGCAGAAGACGTCATAGCGGGCTTGGGTGAGGTGATCCACCCGGATTTGAACGCATACATAAATTTCGCCAAACAAGCGGCTTCATGCATTCAGGCTGGACAGGATGCAGCCGCCCAAGCATTGCTCGGCAACATCTTGGACTCAGCACTTCGGGTTCATGGCAGTAGCTGGTTCAAAGATCAATTCGGCAGCTCCGGCGACACCTCCCACAAGCTGATCCAAGGCAGCCTCAAGCACCGCCCTGGCTCGACGTTCGCAGGGGGAGGGACAAAGCTCGCGCCGTACCTACTGGTGCTCTCCCTGAAGAACGCCTTCGATGGGCCGCATCAGCACCAGTCGACGTTCAACCGGAACCTCACCGCGCACCACACGCGCCAGGACATCTACCGCCCTGAGTTTGCTCTGACATCACTGCTTGCCGTGCATGGCCTGCTCAGACAGCTCGACGGCTACCTGAGCAGTGACCCCGACCCGACTGAAGAGGACGGAGCGGCCGCCGGGTCAGAGTGGACCGTCGTACTGAATGAGGTCCTGACTGTCTTCGGTGCTTTGAACCACACTGTCGCCCAAGAAGCCTTTGTGGCCTCCGTTGACGACGCAGATCCAGAGGAGTACAGGGAGAAGCGCACACTCGTGGTCAAGGCCCTTGCCAGCTTCCGAACCAAGCTGCCGCCCGCCTACGGTGCTGCTCCCACGTGCAACTCTTGTAACAGCGTCGCAGTGCCTGGAACGGCTGAAGCCCGGAGCGGCAAACCTGGGACGTTCTGGTGGTGCGAGGCATGCGCAAGCCGAGTGGGCGACCGCAAGGCCTCGTAGCTGGAGAGCGATGACATTCGCGTCCGGCCAGGGGCCGCTTCCCGTCCGGCGGGCCCCGGTGAAGAAAGTTCGGCCGCTGCTCCCGCCTGGCGGGACGCCGGGCTGATCGGCCTTTTCTTGCAGTTCAGAGCCGTGTGGCGTGGTCTGCATGGCAGTGGATATCAGGGTGATTCGGGCCGGTCAGATGTACCGCTACTACCTGCGCGAGACCGTTGTCGGCGACGGCCGCCGCCCGTCCCGCATGCCGTTGCGCGCCGCCCAGGAGCAGGCCGGTGTCCCGGTCGGGCGCTGGATGGGCCGCGGCCTGGTCGTGCTCGGGCTGAAGGTGGGTGAGGAGGTCACCGAGGCGCAGCTGCGGAACCTGTTCGGCGAGCGGGGCCGCCACCCGTACGCGGACCAGATCGAGACCGCACGGCTCACCGCGGGCGACTCCCCGAAGAAGGCGTATCGGGCCGGCGCCCTCGGACGCCAGGTGACGGTGACGGGTGTCGACTTCGTGTTCCGGCCGCAGCCGACGATCTACCTCCTGTGGGCGTTCGGGGATGAGGAGACCCGGCGGCTGATCGAGGCCGCGCACGAGTACGCGATCGAGCGGGTTCTGGAGTGGATCGAGGACGAGGCCGCGGTGATCCGGTACGGCAAGGACGGCATCTACCGGGTCCGGCCGCCCGGCGGTCTGGTCGCCGCACGCTTCCGCCACTACGAGGCTCGCTCCGGGCGGCCCTTGCTCCATGACCATCTGCTGCTGTCGGTGAAGGGGCAGCGCCTGGACGGGAAGTGGGGCTCGATCCACACCACGGCCCTGTACGAGAACACCGTGGCCGCATCCGCGCTCTACAACGAACTGGTGGCCGCGGAGGTCTGCGAGGCGCTGGGGCTGGCGACCGAGCCGCGCATCGTCACGCCGGGGCGCCGGCCTGTGATGGAGATCGCCGGGGTGCCGCACGAGCTGATCCGCTGGACCGCCCGGCGCAGTGACCAGATCGCCGCCTGCCTGACCGAGCTGGAGCACGAGTACGTCACCGCCGTCGACGACGACGGCGAGCCGCTGTTCCTGCCCGTGGTCTCCGAGCGCGCCCGCGCCAAGCTCAACGCCATAGCCGCCCGAAAGACCCGCCCGCCCAAGCAGTCAGCCCGGCCGCTCGCGCAGCTGCGCGCGTGGTGGAAGGCGAGCGCGATCCTCACCTCCGGTGTTGCCGCCGACGTCATCACCTCCCTCCTCGAGCAGGCCCGCGCCGCAGCCGCGGCGATCCGGGCCCGGGCCGCCGCCGTGGTCGACATAGCGCTGGCGGCCGTCGATGTCGCCGCGACCGTGTTCGTGATGAACGACGGTGGCCGCTTCCACCGCCGGCACCTGCTCGCCGAAGCTCGTCGCCACCTCGCCCTGGTCCAGCGCGGCCGGCGTCGCGACCCCGGCCTGGACGACCAGGTGGTGGCCGCCGCCATCTTCACCCACTGCCTGGACATCACCGAGCCGAAGACCGTACGCGGCCTGGAGGCCAGTTACCGCCTCTACACCGCCCGGTGGGCCCTGCCCGACCTCCCCTCCCGTCGCCGGCCTCCGACCCTGGCGCCCGACCCGGACCGGCAACCTCCAGCCGATCCCGGCGACCCGGCCGAACCCCGGCCCCCGGGCCAGGAGGCGGGGGAGTGGGAGATCCCCCGCGTCCCGCTCCAGTACGAGCGCGCCGTCCTCGCCGGCGTTGTGGTGCGGGAGAAGCTGCGGACCGCCACCACCACCGCCACAGCCACCGCCGTGCGGGGCCGGGCGTACGACGTCGTCGCTCACCAGCAGGCGGCGATGCCCGAGCAACTGCTCGCGCCCGAGCCGGCTGACCCCAAACACGACGACCAGGAGCAACAGCCCGACCGCTGCGCGGCGCTGGACCTGACGGCGCTGCGGGCCCGGCAGGAATCCCGCACTGACGTGGAAGCCCTCGATCTCACCGCCGAACGCCTGCGCCACCTCGAAGAGGCATTCACCGCGGCAGCCGCCCGCGCCCACGCCACCATGAACCGCTACGCCGAACAGGCTGATGCCGACGCAGTGTGCCCGACGCTCCCGGACGACCCACGCACGCATCACCCCCAGCAGCCGGACCCACGCCAAGGGCCACAGGCCGGCCCCGGCCGCTGACCCCACCCACCGGGTGCACCAAGGAGAGCTGTCGGTGCCGTCACCCGGACGAATGAAGGAGCTGCCGCAGCGGCCAGCCAGCTGCGGCGGCGTGCCCTCCCTACGGCACACTGCTGGGCGGCCCTCAACGGTGGGCCAGCATCCGCAGGGCGCTCTCCGGCCAGACGCCCCGATGTCCTATGGCGGATGCGAAGGAGCCAGGCCCCGACCCCATGCCGCAGCACGCAACCTGTTCGCACTACCTGTGCGTACCGGGGCCGGACGGTCCGCAGTCAGGAACGCTGATGAGTCACGGAGACCTCCTCACGCAGAAGGCCCGCTACCGCTCCCGATGCACCGGCATCGGGCACCAGACCGGCCTCCAGCACCTCCAGGCCCTCCAGGGGCAGGACCCGGTACCTGCCGCCAACCATGACCAAGCCCGCCTGGAGGCCGCCGTGTTCGAGCGGCTGGGCGGCACGATCGACTACTGTGCCCACCCCGCCGGCGTCGCGCGCGTTCATCCCAGCACCGACCACTTGGTCCTGGATGTCGATCCGAAGCTCGGTCCTGAGCACTCGCTGCCAGAGCACTGCCTCCAGGCTCTGCTGCCTACCCAGTACACCGGGCCGGACGAGGACGAGGGACGGGAGCCGGGAGGCATCGCCGGGGTGAGGGTCCTCGGGACCGACGCAGCCGGCCTCCACCTCGGACTGGCAGGCACCCACGCACACGTCACGATCGCCGGGCCGGACCCCAAGCAGTGGGGAACCATCCTCACCCGGCACCGGGCATCATGCTCTGACCACCACCTCATCCCCTTGTGGGACGAGCCCGCGATGACCCCGTTCGAGACTGCCTACCTTGCAGCCGACCCCACCTGGTGTGAGGAACAAGCAGACCAAGCGTGGGTCGCCAGCGGCCTGCTGCGCCGCATCGCCCTGTTCCACACGGTGACCAAGCCGTACTCCCTCAAGTACTGGCCGCACGGGCTGGGCTGGAAGTTCGAGCTCCGCTACGAACACGACGTCCCGATGGACCATGAGGCGCTCCTTGCGCACCTGACCCACCCGGTATGGGGAATGCCGCTCCAAGCCACTCGCGAGCATTGCGTGTGCAAGCCCTGCGACTGCGACAAGGGAGCAGAGCGCAACTGCTGGTACACCCTCGATACGGGAGGAGGCCGTCGCGGCGAGATCGGACTCCACTTCCGGCGTGCCCGCGCTGGCCGTGACACCGACCAGGAGTACGAGCGACTGGTCGCGGCAGGTGCTGACCCCAAGTGGCTCGCACAGGCCCTCCCGTCCCGCCACCAGCGCTCAGCCGCCTAGAACGTCTTCCCGACACTCGAGGCCCGCGCCGCCTGATGAGGTTGGTTGGTGCGCGCCGACGGTGTCCGGCATCCACTCCACCCAGTGGAGCCCACCGGCCGGAGTGAACGCCTGCGCTCGGCATCCCCTCCACCGAGTGGAGCCCACCGGGTGGAAGTGGACGACATCGAGAAACGCACCGCCTCCACCCGGGCGCGGTGTGCTCATCGCATGGTTGGCGTGCGGGCCTGTGGACAGAGACCAGGTAGTTCTCCCTGTCTCAACACCGGGGCGAATCGCGGCTGCAAGGGTCAAACCGGGCCCCTTGTCCAGGGTGGTCGGCCCGACCACGATCCCGACCCTGACCCCCTTGTCCGCCTCTGCTACCGCCCGCCCATCGCCACGTTTCTCCTTGACCTGGCCACGGTTAGACGGCGGACAAGGGGGCCCCCTGCACGCTGCTCCCTCGATCCCCGCCCACCAGGGCGGCCCGAAGCGAAGGAGCCACTGCGATGACCACGCACCGACCCCCGGCAGGCGCCCGGCGCGCCCGCCCCGACCACGGGCTCGACCACCGGCGGGCAAGCCGTCCCGGCCTCCTGTGGTGCGCACTTGGGAGGCCACTGTGGAACCCACTTTGGTGCCCGGCACCGAGCCGGGCGGAGAAAGCCCAGGTCACCACGCAGATACGGTCTCGCGCCGCGTTGTCACAACCCTCTTATCTACTCCTGAACTTCTGTGTGATGTCCGTAGAGGAGGAGATCATCGGGTTCGGGGTCGGGGTGCCCTTGGCGGCCGGGCGGGGCCGGCGCTCGGCAGGTGGCCGCGCGTGCCAGACGACGGGGAAGGGGCGCAGCTGATGGCGGTCAAGCGTGAGGAGAACCCGGCGGGGTCGTCGAACAACCTCCGCGGTGATGTGCTGCGGGTGCTCGGAGTGCTGAAGGTCGCGACGGTCGAACAGATCCAGCAGATCTCAGCCCCGCACCTGAGCTACCGGCACACCGACAAGCCGACCCCGTCGAAGCGGAAGCAGGCCCGCACCGCCTCGCACACCGGGGCGCTGTCCGATCTGCGCATGCACGGCCTGGCAGAGAACGGCGGGCAGCTCCCGGGCGGGGACACGCTGCGCAACCTGACGCCCATGGGATTGAAGGCCGCCGCCCGGGAGTTGGGGCGGCCGGTGGGGGAGATGGGCGACCCGGCCCGCGGTGCGGGCCGTACCGGCGCCTCCCACCCGATGACGGTCAACGAAGCCGTGCTCGCCCTGCTGCGCCCGAAGCCGAACCTCGCCCAGCTCGCCAACGAGCCGGCCGATGTCCGCGCCGCCGCGCAGGCCGCCTTCGACGCGCCCGCCGGGCTGGGCACCATCGCCTCCTATGCGACCGAGGTGGCGCTGCCCGCGACGGGCACCTGGGCCAACCCGGGCAAGGGCGGCGCCCAGGCGGACATCGTCATCACCGCGCCCGAGGACGGGGTGCCGCTGCTGTTCGTGGAGATCGACAACTGCTTCGAGGCCGCGCAGGTCCTCGCCGCGAAGATCGACAAGTACATGCGGTTTGGCCGGCGGAAGGTGAAGGACGTCGACGGCAAGGAGCGGCCGATGTGGCGCACCCGCTGGTGGGTGCCCGACGGCCGCCGCGGCGACTGGCCGCACCCGCCGCTGCTGCTCGTCTTCAACCGGATCGGCCCGCGCAACCCCGACACCGTCACCCGGCAGCTGGCCGAGCTCACCGAGCGGCACTGGAAGGGCACCTGGTACGAGGGCGGTTTCCACATGTACGACGGCAAGCTGCCCATCGTGGCCACCAGTATGGAGCACCTGAAGGAGCACGGCCCGGCCGGAGCGGTCTTCCGGCGCTTCGGCCGGCCGCACAACCAGACGCTCCTCGAGGCGATAGGCAACCCGCGCCGCGAAGCCCACGATGTCCGCAAGCAGGCCGAGTACGCAGCCCGTCAGCGGGAGCACCAGGAGGAGCGGCGCCGCATCGCCGCACAGCACCGGGCCGAGCGGGAGGCCCGCCGTCCCGTGTGCGCCGGCTGCGGCACCCGGTTCACCGACGAACGGTGGAAGGCCCTCGAGCCCGCCGGGTGGGGGACACCGCGCGAGACCCACCCGCACCTGTGCGACGACTGCAAGCAGGGCGTCGTCGCCGCCGAACGCCAAGCCGAGCAGTCCCGGCATGAGCCCCAGGAGCACGACCAGGGCGTGCCCGAACAGAGGGCGGAGGGCGGTTGGCTCTCACGCTTTCGTCCAGGGGGCGGGTGAAGGCCCGCCGCCCCGCCACTCGATGAGCTGGGATCGGACGACATCCATTTCGTCGAAGGACTGGAGGCCGGCTTCCTGAATGAAGGCGGCGATGTCGGTGGGGGTGTAGGCGATGCCGACGAAGTGGTCGTTGATGCGGACGCGCCGGCCCCCGTCATCGGCGGGCGGGTAGATGATGACGGGCCGGGTGTGGTTCATGAGCCCAGGGTGCGCGGGGTGACAGGAGCACGCATGCGGGCCGCCGGGCCTGCTCGTAGGCTGGATGCGCTCGGGGTTGTCGCGGAGGTCTGCCATGCCCCGAACGATCTGGTCCGGCGCTATCAGCTTCGGCCTGGTCACTTCTCTGAACTACGCGGACTGCGGCTTTCTCGACGGGCAATAACGATGAGCGCCTCGAGCCCCGCTGCGGCGCCCACGATCTGCATGTGGATGGACTCCGCCATCGAGCCGGGCGGAAATGCCCGCGAACTTGGTGAACGCGCGTCCGATCGTCACTGCCGGTTTGGCGAACGATGTGGACGAGGTGAACCAGCACGCGGACCCGCCGAGGGCTCAACAGCCTGTAACCGATGTCCTGATCAGCCGCTCAGTGCAGCCGGTCGGTGGGCTCTGTCGCCTGGATGGGAGTGGCTGCCAGGCTGGCGAGGAGCTTGAGGCGCTCTTCGGAGGTGCTGTTCGGTTCGGCGGTGTAGAGGCTCAGGTCGTGCGTGGCTCGCTGCGAAACGGGCAGGTTCAGAGACTGGTAGGTCAGCTCCAGATGGCCGACCTCGGGGTGTTCCAGCCGCTTGGTGCCCTCGTGGCGGATACGGACGTCGTGTGCGGCCCACATGGTGCGGAAGTCGGCGCTGACGGTGGACAGCTCGCCGATCAGGTCGCGCAGGGCCCGGTCATGCGGTTCACGGCCGGCCTCGGCACGCAGCAGCGCGACGGTGGCGGCGGCGCCGGCGTCCCAGTCGACGAAGAAGTCCTGTGAGCCGGGGTCGAGGAAGTGGTACCGGGCGAAGTTGGCACGGCCGCGTTTGTCGGTGGTGCGGCTGTCGAACATGGGCGCGTGCAGAGCCCGGGCGAGCGCGTTGTGGGCGATGACGTCCAGACGGCCGTTGCGCACGAAAGCGGCGGACATCGTGACGGAGTCGAGCAGCCACTGGATGCGGGGCGGGACTTCGACGTCCTTGCGGCGGGACGGCGTGCGGCGTGCGGGCCGGGCGGCGCGGGCCAGGTCGAAGAGGTAGGTGCGTTCGTCGTCGTCCAGTTGGAGTGCCTGGGCGACCGCGGCGAGGACGTCTTCGGACACGCCGCTGATGTGGCCCTTCTCGAGGCGGGTGTACCACTCGGTGCTGACGCCTGCGAGGACGGCGACCTCCTCACGCCGCAGTCCCGGGACCCGGCGCCGGGCGCCGGTGGGCAGCCCGGCCTGCTCCGGGGTGATCTTCGCGCGGCGGCTTGCGAGGTAGTCCCGGATCTCGGTGCGGTGGTCGCTTTGGTCATTCATGCGTTCCACGGTAGCCACCTGCTCGCGCGGAGGGAGGTTGAGCTTGTACCCCCTATAAACGCAACCTTCCTCAACCCTGAGCCAGCCAGTTTCCTGGGACGCGTACCTCGATCACGAACCCCAGGAGATGAACCTTGAGTACGCGAGGAGCGACCCTCCACGCCCCCGCCGAAGCACGGGCCGAGCAGCCTCACCAGGCACCGCGTGCCAGGCTGCCGCTCGTCGTCTACGTGCTCGCGCTGGGCACGTTCCTGATGGGCACCACCGAGTTCGTCGTGGCCGGTCTGCTGCCCGAGATCGCCGGCGACCTCCAGGTCAGCGTCGCCCGGACCGGCCTGATGATCACCGTCTTCGCCATCGGGATGATCGTCGGCGCCCCGCTGATGGCGATGCTGACCCTGCGGTTGCCCAAGCGGCTGACGCTGATGCTCGCCCTGGGCGTCTTCGCCGCCGGGCACGTCATCGTCGCCCTCAGCTCGAACTTCACCGTGGTCCTGGCGGCACGGTTCCTGACCGCGATCGCCACCGGCGCGTTCTGGGCCGTGGCCAATGTGGCCGCCGCACGCGCCGCGGGCCCCGCAGCGAGCTCCCGCGCCCTGGGCCTGGTCGGCGCCGGAGCCATGCTCGCGAACGTCGTCGGCGTGCCGCTGGGTGCGCTCGCCGGGCAGCTCATGGGCTGGCGCGGCCCCTTCTGGGCCCTGGCTGCCCTCTCCGCAGCGGCCATCGCCCTGATCGCCCGCACCGTTCCCCACGACGACGGCGACCAGCAGGCGGTGTCGATCCGGTCCGAGCTGACCGCTCTGCGCTCCGGCCGCCTGTGGCTGGTCCTGGCGGCCTGCGCCACCACGACCGGCGGTGTCCTGGCGGCGTACTCCTACATCTCCCCCCTGCTGACCGAGCGGTCGGGAATCGCGTCCGGAACCGTACCGCTGGTCCTGGCCGGCTTCGGCCTCGGCGCCCTGGCCGGCTCGCTCGTCGGAGGCCGTCTGGGCGACCGCCGCCCGCACACGGTGACCATCACGGCCGCCGCGGGAGCCACGTTCCTGCTCCTGGCGATCTCCCTGCTGGCCGGCTACGCCGTGCCCACCATCATCCTGGTCGCCCTGCTGGGCTTCTTCGGCCTCGGCGCCAACCCGGTGCTGATGGCCCTGGCCGTCCGCTTCGCACGCCAGGCCCCCGTCCTGGCCTCCGCCCTGACCGTCTCGGCGTTCAACCTCGGCACCGCCATCGGCTCCTGGATCGCCGGCCTCACCCTCGACACCTCCCTCGGGACCACCGGCCCCGCCATGATCGGCACCGCCATCGCCGCCCTCACCCTGATCCCCACCACCGCCATCGCGCTCCTCCAGCGCCGCCGGGCCGCAGCCATGGGCTAGGCAGCCACGGACGCTGGCACCACACGTGACACAGAAGCGCAAACACCAATAAATACGGCTAACCACTGCTGAAGCGGTGAGGGTGGTCCCGGCTGTCCCTCCCCTCTGGCAGCACTCGCAGCACACACCTCTGCACCGGAAATGAGGAAAGAAATGGCACGCCTCGACAACGCGGTCACGGTCGTCACGGGAGCAGGAGGCGGCGTGGGCCGCCAGGCGGCGCTGCGGCTGGCCGCAGCGGGATCGCGCGTGGGACTGACCGACCTGGACGCCTCCTCCCTGGAGGAGAGCGCGGCCCTGGTGCGGGAAGCCGGGGGTGAAGCCATCACGGTGGCCGGCGACATCGTCTCCGAGCAAACCATCGACGAGCTGACGACCCAACTCGTCGATGCCTACGGCAAGGTGGACGGCCTGGTGAACAACGCAGGCATCGTCTTCTCCAAACCGCTGCTGGAGCACACAGTCGAGGACTTCGACAAGGTGATGCACATCAACACCCTGTCCTGTCTGGTCACCGCCAAGCGGGTCGTCCCGGAGATGGTGAAGGCCGGCGGCGGGTCCGTCGTCAACGTGTCCTCGATCGGCGCACTCGCGGCCCTTCCCAACATCGGCGTCTACTGCGCGTCGAAGGCCGCCGTCCTGGGCCTGACCCGCTCACTGGCCATGGAGTACGCGCCCCACAATGTCCGGGCCAACATCCTGTGCCCGGGACTGGTCGACACGCAGATGGCGGCCGAGCACCAGAAGAGCTTCGCCACCCCTCAGGACGCCGTCGAGGCGCTCGCCGGCCGACAGATGCTCAAGCGGTATGCACAGCCGCAGGAGATCGCCGACGTGATCGTTTTCCTGATCAGCAAGGAAGCCTCCTTCATGACCGGAGCCACCGTCCCCGTCGAAGCCGGCTGGACCGCCTGGTGACCAGGCCCCCTCTGCAACCGCCCTCGTCGGTCAACGGCCGCGGTGAAACAACGGGGCCTGCCCACTCACGAGGGACCCAGACCCCGCCCCGGCGGCCGCACACCGAACACCGCAAAAGGAGGACAGTAGCCATGTCTGACTCTCCCCGTACGACAGATGTCCGCGCGATGGTCGTCGACAGCTACGGCGGCCCGGACACCCTCACCGCGCAGGACGTCCGCCTGAAGGCTCCCGGACACGGCGAAGTCCTGGTCCGCCTGGCCGTGGCAGGCGTCAACTTCGTGGACATCTACATGCGCCGCGGCCTGAAGCCGGTGCCACTACCCTTCACGCCCGGCCTAGAAGGGGCCGGCGTGGTGGAGGCCGTCGGCCCCGGCGTGAGCAACGTCCAGCCTGGCGACCGCGTCGCCTACGCCCAGCAGACCGGCGCCTACGCCGAAGCCACCGTCGTGCCCGCCGACAGCCTGATCCCGCTGCCCGACGACGTCTCCTACGAGCAGGGCGCAGCCTTCCCCCTCCAGGGGATGACCGCCCACTATCTCATCCACGAGTACCGCAAGCCGTCAGCAGGCGACGTGGTCCTCATCCACGCCGCCGCCGGCGGCGTGGGCCTCCTCCTGGTGCAGTGGGCACGCCACCTCGGCGCACGCGTCATCGGAACGGTGTCCACGAAGGAGAAGGCAGCGGGGGTCCGCGAAGCAGGCGCCCACGACGTCATCCTCTACACCGAACAGGACTTCGCCGAAGAGACCCTGCGCCTGACCGACGGGCACGGAGCCGACCTCATCATCGACGGCGTCGCAGCGACCACCTTCGCCGGAAACCTCAAGGCCGCTGCCCTGCGCGGACACATCGTGATCTTCGGGGCTGCCAGTGGCCCCGCCGATCCCATCTCGCCCAACGTCCTCATGGAACGCTCGCTGTCGCTGTCCGGCGGCGATCTGTGGCATTTCATGGAAACCCGCGAAGAAATGCTCCACCGCGCCGGCGCCGTGATGGAGGGCATCGAGAACGGCTGGCTGACGCCCCGCATCTCCCGGATCCTCGCCCTGGCCAACGCCGCCGAGGCGCACCGCCTGCTGGAAGACCGCCGGACCATCGGCAAGGTCCTGCTCGCCACAGGCACCTGATCTACACCACTCCCCTCACGCACCATCTGGAACGGAGCACCACTGATGCGCGCAACCCTCCTGTACGGCGCCGGCGACGTCCGCGTCGAGAACGTCCCCGACTCCGTCATCAAGCACCCCACCGACGCGCTGGTGCGGATCACCGCGTCCTGCGTCTGCGGCAGCGACCTGTGGCCGTACGCCTCACTGAAGCCCGAGGACGGTCCCGCCCGGATGGGCCACGAGTTCATCGGCGTCGTCGAGGACACCGGCTCGGAGGTGACCACCGTCAAGCGCGGCGACCTGGTCGTCGCCCCGTTCGCCATCTCCGACAACACCTGCGAATTCTGCCGCGAGGGCCTGCACACCTCCTGCGCCCACCCGCAGGCCAACTTCTGGGACGGCGAAGCCGAGGAGGGCGGCCAGGCCGAAGCGGTCCGCGTCCCCCTCGCCGACGGCACCCTCGTCAAGCTCCCCGTCGCCCCGGACTCCGCCCTCGTCCCGTCCCTGCTGACCCTCTCGGACGTCCTCGGCACCGGCTACCACGCCGCCGTGGCGGGCGGTGTCAACGAGCGCACCCGCGTGACCGTGATCGGTGACGGCGCGGTCGGCCTGCTGGGAGTGCTCTCAGCCAAGCGCCTGGGCGCCGAACAGATCATCCTGATGGGCCGCCACCAGGCGCGCACCGACCTCGGCCGCGAGTTCGGCGCCACCGATGTCGTCTCCGCCCGCGGCGACGAAGGCATCGCCCAGGTGCGGGAACTGACCGGTGGCCACGGCACTCACGTCGTCCTGGAGTGCGTCGGCAACATGCCCGCCTACCAGCAGGCCACCGGCATCGTCCGACCGGGCGGCGTCATCAGCCGTGTCGGCGTCCCACAGTACGAGGAGGCGCCGATCGGCTTCGGCAGCCTGTTCCGCCACAACATCCGTCTGGCCGGAGGCCCCGCACCGGTGCGCGCCTACATCGAGGAACTGATGCCCGACATCCTCGACGGCACCATCGAGCCCGGCAAGGTCTTCGACACCACCACCGACCTCGACGGCGTCCCGGTCGGATACCAGGACATGGCCGACCGCAAGAGCCTCAAGGTCCTCGTCAAGCCCTGACCCGGCGCCGCTTGCCCGGAGAGGCGGGCTTCCGAGCCCGGTCCCGTTCGACAAGCTCCAGGAACACACGCACCCCACCCCACCCGACGTTCCAGACACGTCGGGTGGGTGGGGTGCAGGCATACCTTCCCGAGAGGGAGGCGGAGGGCCGCGGACGCCCAGTACACGCGGGCGGCCGCGGCTAGTCGTCGTGGTCACGGGCGAGGCGCCGCCGCAGCGTGCAGGTGCCATTGACCTGCCCGGTCACCCACCGCTTCGGCCGTGGGACGGAGCCCTTGCCTCGCCTCGGTTGCGGCGGACCACCCTGCGGAGTTGGGGGGTTGAGCTTGTACCCCCCACAAACCCGACCTGTCACGCCTGGCGCAGAAACGGTCTCCTGGAACTGTGCCTCGGTCACGACACCACCGACCGTCGCGCCCTCCCCTCCACCGATCGAATATGAGGTCCATTCCATGGAACGTCGCAAAGCGCTCGGACTGATCGCCGGTGGCGGCGCTGCCGCCGCCGCGTCCTTCACGGCTCTGCCCGCCTTCGGTGAGGAGAGCAGCCGCGCCGCGGGCGCCACTGGACAGGACAAGGCCAGGGGCGGCTACACCTTCGCGCTGGACAAGAACGTCAAGCGGACCTCTGTACGGTTCAACAACCGCTACGGCATCAAGGTCGCCGCAGACCTCTACGTGCCGAAGAACCCGCGGGGCAGGCTGCCCGCCCTGGTGCTGAGCGGCCCGTTCGGCGCGGTCAAGGAACAGTCCTCGGGGCTCTACGCCAACGAGTTCGCCCGCCGCGGCTACGTCACCCTCGCCTTCGACCCCTCCTTCACCGGGGAGAGCGGCGGCACCGTGCGCGACGTGGGCTCGCCCGAGATCTACACCGAGGACTTCAGCGCCGCCATCGACTTCCTCGGCCTGCAAAAGATCGTCGACCGCGAGCGGATCGGCGTGCAGGCCGTCTGCGGCCTGAGCGGTATGGCGCTCACCGCTGCTGCTGCGGACAGCCGTATCAAGGCGGTCGCCACGGCCTCGATGTACGACATGTCGCGCAGCATGTCCCGCGGCCATGAGGACTTCTACACGCGTGAGCAGCGTCAGAAGGTCGTGGACTACGTCAGCCGGCAGCGCTGGATCGACGCCGAGAAGGGCACCTTCGCGCGGGCGTCCCACGAGGTCCCCTTCGATGAGAACGGCGACGTCGCCCCTTCGAACCGCGTCCTGCCCAAGACCTTGCCGGCGGACGCCGACCCAGTCACAAAGAGCTTCTTCGACTACTACCGCACCGAGCGCGGCTACCACCCGCGCTCGATCAACTCCACCACCGCGTGGACCGCGACCACGCCCATGTCGTTCTTCGCCTTCCGGCAGATGACGAACATTGACATGCTGGCCCCCCGCAAGGCCCTCCTGGTGGCCGGCGCCGACGCGCACTCCCTCTACTACTCCCAGGACGTCCAGAAGATGGCCCCCGAGACCGTCGACCTCGTGATCGTGCCGGGCGCGGACCACGTCGACCTGTACGACCGCAAGGACCTCATCCCCTTCGACAAGCTCGACGACTTCTTCACCAAGAACCTCGCCTGACCGGAAGTCCCCCGGCAGACCAGTACGGCCACCGGCCTACCGAGAAGCCCACACGACGAAAGCGACCTCTCGTGGGGTAGCTGATCAGAGGGCCGACGGCTTGTCGTCGGCCCTCTTTCGTTTCGTGGTTCTGGGCGCACCGGAAGCGGCTCGACTCAGCTCGAACCGGCGCCGCCCCGAGGAACCTGCCTGCCCGCCTGGCTCCCTCCCGGACGCGGCGTCGGGTTCCTCTCTGTTCGACGCCCGGAATCCACGAACCTGCTCGCTTTCGTCTTCGACCTGATGCGCCTGGAGGGCGCCGACCTCACGCCACGCTCCTACAGCGAGCGCCGCGCGGCCCTGGAAGCCCTGTTCGCTGGCCGGGGCCTGTCCGCGCTGTTCACGCTGTGCCCGTCGACCACCGACCTCGCCACCGCCCGCGCATGGCTGGAGTGGACGACGGCCGGCCTCGAAGGCCTCTGCTTCAAGAAGCTGACCGAGCCCTACCGCCCCGGCGCGAAAGCGTGGGGCAAGTACAAGGTCCGCGCCACCGAGGACGCCATCGTCGGCGCGGTCACCGGCCCGCCCACCGCGCCCCACACCCTGTTGCTCGGCCGCTACGACGGCGCGGGCGCGCTCCGCTACACCGGCCGCACCACGCCCCTCGCCCGCGCCGTGACGCGTTCCCTTCAGGGAGTGCTGCTGCCGGCGGCGGGCGGGCATCCGTGGACGGGCTGCACGTTCACGGCCTCGTGGGGCAGCCGCGAGGCACTGGACGTCACGCTCGTCGACCCGCAGCTGGTGGTTGAAGTCGCCGTGGACGTCGCCCGCGATTCCGCCGGCCGATGGCGTCACCCTGCACGCCTCCACCGGACACGCCCCGACCTGTCCGCCGAATCCGTGCCGTGTTCGGCGCGTAGCGGGCGCGTGGCCGGGGTGCGGGAGGTGTTGCGCCAAGGTTGCGCAAGGGGTTGCGGTAGAGGTTGCGCTGTCCGGGTTCCGCTGGACGATGCTGTCGCACGGCGAGGTGCGTGGTGGGGCCGTCCGGTTGTCCGGACATCCCTTCTACGCCACCCAACGCCCGGGCGGAAGCACCAGGAGCAGGGGGAATGGGCACCGACACCACCAGGTCGCCACGGCCTACAGCGATCACAACCTGGCGGTGTCCCCGCCCGGATTGGCGTCCGCTACGCCCACCGCATCCCGATTGCGGACAGCTGCTCCACCCGCTCCGGGGCCAGTGTCGCGGCCCGGCTGCGCTGGTTGCCGATCCACGCTCCGAGCTTGTGCTCCCGTTCCTCCTGGTCCTCGCCGACGACGGTCCGCTCGACGTGCTTGCGTGGGACCTGGAGGTGGCCCTCGCGGTCGTAGAACTGCTTGGCTGCCTGATAGTTGAGCGTCCACTTGTCGGCCTGCGTACGCCGCCGTTGCGGCTTCTCGTCTTCGCCGGCGGGCTCGATGCCGAGGACCTGTTCGCACATCCACTGCTGCACGGTGGTGAGGCTGTCCCAGCCGAACCGGACTGAGCGGACCCACCGCCCGAGGTCTTCGCCCTGGTGCACGACGTCTCCCGGCGACATGGGCAGCGGGCGGCCGGCGTCCAAGTGGAGCCGCACGAGGTGGAAAGCACGCTGCCACTCCACTGGCCAGGCCGGACACCACGATGGGTCGATGTCGTCCAGCTGCTCGCGCCGCAACTCGGACAGCGCCCCAGCCGACGACTCCACCGGCAGGCTCTCGGCCCGCCGCTGCTCGATCTCGGCGGCCTTGCGGGCGGCGGCCCGGGCGTTCTTCAGCCAGATTCCCACCCGGTAGCCCTGGAAGGTGGCGTCCAGCGGCGCCAGGAGGTGGCCGTGTTCGGCGGCCCACCCGCGGGCGGCGGCGAGGCCTTCCTCCCAGGCGACGTCGAAGTGCGACCAGACCATGCCCAGTTTCTCCAGCTGCCGGGCGCGGTCGGCGTCCATGGCCCCGCGGGCGTAGGTGCGCCGGCTGTCGGCGATCCACTGCCCGAGCGGAAACGCGGCGAGCGAGGCCGGCCACCCCTCGGACGCCACCTCCTTGTCGTCGCCGGAGGGCACCCGGTAGGTGAAGGGCACCCTGAGGTTGCCGTGCGTGCGGGCGTAGAGGGTGGCGGCCTCGATGCCGCGCCGCCAGTGTGCGTGCTCGGGGTTGAGGACGCGCAGGTTGATGAAGGCGGCCAGCTGCGCGGGGTCGCGCGGCGTGGAGAACTTCAGCAGGCTCCGCGCGGGCACCGACGGCCCGCCGTCTGCCTCGCCCTCGCTGTCCGGGCCCTGCTGGGGGCCCTGAGCGGCCGCGGGGGCGCTCGGGGCTTGCTGCTCGGCGAGTTGCTCCACCACGCGGGCGTCGTGCGCCCGGAGTGCCATCAGCAGCTTCGCGAGTCCGCCGAACGCCCGGCTGGTGAGCATGTTGTCGGTCGTCTCGCCGGGGCCGAGCAGGACGGGTACGACGAGGGAGGCCACCTTGCCCTCGTCGGGCTGGATGCGCAGGGCGCGGCCTACGGCCTGGACCAGGTCGGGCATGGAGCCGCGTACGTCTGCGAAGTACACGGAGTCGCATTCCCGGGTATCGACCCCCTCGCCCAGAACCTTCACGGACCCCAGGAAGCCCTTCTCCACGACCGTGCCGTCGGCGGCGGTCCCGGTCGCGAACTCGTCCAGGATCCGGCGCCGGTGGGCAGGCTTGTGGTCGCCGCACAGCCAGTTCGCCCAGATGGTGCGCGGGTACAGCGCGGGGTCTTCGGCGTGCAGCTTGGCGGCCACGTCGGGCAGGCCGGCCGCGAACGCCTCGGCCTCCTTCACCAGGTGGTGGAAGGCCAGGGTGCGCCGGAAGGCTTCCTCGGACGACGCCTTGAGCAGCGCGGTCTGCAGAGCGGCGAGGCGGGCCCCGCGCACCTCGTCCGAGCGGGCCTGAACGCCCAGGAGCTGCGCGGCCTGGAGGTGGGTGTCGGTGATGTCCACGCACACCACCTGGTACGGCGCGCAGATCCCCCGGTCGATCGCCTCCGACAGGGTCAGGGTGTACGCCCTGGCGCCGAAGGGACTGTCGGGGTCGTCGTCCATGCTCGCGACCAGCTCGCCCGGCGCGCCCTGGTCGCCATCCTCGTCCCCGAGCTGCCACAGCCGCGGTGTGGCAGTCATGTACAGGCGCCGCAGCGCCGGGATGCGCTGGTTGTCGTGGACGACCGCCCACGGCTTCGCGCTGCGGCCCGAAACGCGGTGTGCCTCGTCCACGACGATCAGCGACCACCCCGGAAGGCCGGCCTGGTGTGCGCGCTCCAGCGTGCCGAGTCCGAGCGAGGCGTAGGTGGCGAAGACGGTGACCGTGTCGGACGGCCGCACCCAGTCGACCAGCTCGCCCACGTCCGTGGTGCTGGGGAAGCCCACGCCCTCTCCCCGCAGGGAGGAGACGCCGATCATCGGGCCGGTGCGTCCGGCCTCGCGCCATGCGGCCTCCGTCTGGGCGAGCAGGTCCAGCGAGGGCACGAGCACCAGGACGCGTCCGGCCTGGAGTTCGCGTGCGCTCTGCGCGGCGACGAGGGTTTTGCCCGAGCCGGTCGCCATGACGACCTGGGTGCGCAGCCCGCGCTCGGGGACGGTGCCGGCCGCGGGAACCTGAAGCGCGGCGAGGACAGCGTCCACGGCCTCGCGCTGGTGGGGGCGGAGTCGCGTCATGAGCGGGATCCTTCGGGGAGGGAGAGGTTCTCGCGCATCTGCTCGTGCCACGCGCGGGCAGCCGTCCGGTCGAGGTACAGGGTGTGCTGGCCGTGGTGGGCAGGGTCGTCGTCGGGCTGCCGGTAGGTCGTTGCGTGGGCGACCTGGTAGAGGGTGATCGTTGTGCCGTCGGCGAGGAAGGTGCGGGTAAGGAAGCTCAGTCGGGCCGTCTGGGAGGTCAGCGTCTTGGTGGTGAACGGCTGGATGACGAGGGTGCCGTCGTCGGCCGCGCTCAGCAGGCGGCGGACGGTGGCGTCGTCGATCTCGTGAGCGGGTTCGGCACCCTTGGCCGCGGTGGTCAGGAACCGGAACATGTCGTCGGGCGTCAGGACGCCGTCGAAAGTCTCGGGCAGGGCGCGCGCGGCAGCGCGCCGGACCCATGCGGCGCGGCTGAGCCCGGCGAGGCGCGCGCTGGCCTCGATGTCCGCCAGGAGGTCGGCGGGGAAGTTGATGGGGACCTTCGGGCCGATGGCGGGACGGCCGGGCAGGGCAGCGCTCATGAGACCTCCGACTATTTTGGGTACCCATAATACACGGTTCTGCAATTTTGGGTACCCAAAACATGTGGGGCTGCATGTTCGGGTGCTGGCCCAGAGGCTGTCTACGAAGGGTCGCCGGGGTGGTCCAGCGGGGTGAGGGGCTGGCGCAGATCGAGGTAGCAGCGCAGCCGCACGCCTGCTCGTCCGGCCTCCCGTGTCGTGCGTTCCACGGACGTCGTCGCCCACCGGGTGGCCAGTGCTGTGCGGAAGGCGAAGGCGGTTTCGTCGTCGGCTGCGGCGACGTCGACCACGATCAGGCCGAGTTCGGACACGTGCACATCGTTGATCGCTTCCATGGCCGGCACGACGCCCGTGCTCGGGACGGCAGTTCTCGTTCCGCTTCGTATTCACCCCTGCGAGGCCACCGGTCACTTCTCCTCCGGCGCACGCCTCACCTGGGGAAGAGCGGCCCGCCATCGCGGCGAGAGGTCACACTTTCTCCACTTCACCGCCACTTGGTGATCACGTCCGGTAGGCTCCGGGCGCTTCATTCGCACCACTGAGGGGGGATTCCTCATGCGCATCCACCGCACTGTGACCGCTGCCGCGACCACGGTGGCCGTCGCCGCGCTCGGCCTGGCAGCTGCCGTTCTGGCCCAAGCCGGCGAGTACTCCTCGGTCTTGAAGATCAAGGGCGTGCAGTACGACGCGCCGGGCCGTGACTCCACCAAGTGCTCCGGCGGCAACACCAAGGTCCCCTTGCGAGGTGTTCAGATTTCGCGCGCGAGCTTGGCCAGGACGAGTGGCAGCAGCCGGACGGTCTTTGCGGGGACGTGGAGGGTCTGGGTTTCGCCGCAGGTGTGATTTCGAACGGTCAGCTGGTAGGCGCCTGCGGTGTGGATCAGTTCGGCGGTGTAGAGCGGCTCTGTGTCAGCGGGCGCCGGGTGGGGGCATGACGCTTCGGTGTCGAGTGTGGTCATCAGGGCTCCTTCGCAGGTCGTCGAGGGCGGGCCCGGACTTTTTCGTGGTGTGGTCCGGGGCAGTGGCTGGCCTTCAGGGGGTTTCGTGGGTCTGGAGCGCCCACAGGCGTGCGTAGAGGCCGCCGCTTTGCAGCAGGTCGTCGTGTGTTCCGCTCTCGGCGAGGATGCCGCCTTCGTCCAGGACGTGGATTTGGTGGGCGTGGCGGACGGTGGTGAGCCGGTGAGCGATGACGATGACGGTTCTGTCGGTGGCGAATCGGGCGAGGGCCTGCTGGATGGCTGCCTCGGTTTCGTTGTCGACGGCGGAGGTGGCCTCATCGAGGATGAGCACGGGTGGGTTCTTGAGGAAGGTGCGGGCTAGGGCGATACGTTGCCGCTGTCCTCCGGACAGGGTGCTGCCGCGTTCGCCGACCGGGGTGTCGTACTGGCGGGGGAGTGCTGCGATGAAGGAGTGGGCTTGGGCCAGGCGCGCAGCGTGGACGACGGAGGCGTCGTCGGCGTCGAAGCTGCCGTAGCGGATGTTGTCGGCGATGGTGCCGTCGAAGAGATAGGCCTCCTGGGCGACGAAGCCGACGTTCCGCCTGAGCCTGCCGAGGTCCAGGTGTTCGAGATCCTGGCCGCCGATGGTGGCCTTGCCTGCCTGGGGGCTGTGGAAGCGGGTGAGGAATTTGGCGATGGTGGACTTGCCTGCGCCGGTCGCGCCCACAAGTGCGGTGGTTTTGCCGGCAGCGAACCGTAGGGACAGGTCGCGTACCGCGGGGGGACGCGAGGAGTAGGAGAAGGTGACATTCTCCAGCCGTACCTCGCCCCTGGCCTGCTCGCCCGTCAGCAGCTGGCCCTGCGCCGATGTTTCGGGGGACAGGGCGCGCAGCCGGCCCACTCGCTCAAGGGCGCCCAGGGTCCGCTGGTACTGGTCGAGGGTGTTGCCCAGGGCGGTGAGCTTGAAGATGGTCTGCATCGGCAGCACGTTCAGCATGCTGAAGACGTCGGGGGACAGTCGCCCTGCCATGGTCGCCCGCCCGCCGCCGAGCTGGTTCGCGAGGAAGGAAGCGGCGGTCACCGACAGGACTGTCTGGGCATAGCGCGCGGTGTAGCGGTCGGTGGCGGCGCTGGTACGGCGGTGGGCGAGACTGAGATCACGCACGCGGTCGCTCTCGTGGTCCTCGCCGCAGAAGCTCTTGACGGTGGCGTTGGCCTGCAGCGAGTTCAGCAGCCGACCGGTCAGCCGGGTGCGGTCCTCAGCGGCCTTCGCGTAGACGGAGGCGGAGCGCTGCTGGTGGCGCAGAGAGATCCACACGATGAGCGGCAGCGGCAGGAACGCGATCCAGGCGAGCTGCGGGGCCCAGATCAGATAGCCGGCGCTCAGCATGGCGACGCAGGTGGCGAGCTGGACGACCTCGTTCGGCGCGGTGGCCACGAAGAGGCCGATCTGGTCGATGTCGTCGGTGAGCACCTGCGAGAGCGGCGCGACCCGCTCATCCTCCAGCCGGTCCAGCGGCAGGCGCTGCACATGCGGGAACAGATCGCTGCGCCACTCGTGCTGCACGTCCTGGCCCAGGTCTCGCCAGGCGACATCGGCCTTGTAGGACAGGGCCGAGGCCGCCGCACGGGTGGCGGCCGCCACAGCGACGAGCGCGGCCAGCTGACGGGAGGAGCCCTTCAGACCGAACGTGGCGAGCCTCTGGTTCTCCCCCTTGAAAACGATCACGGACATCCAGCCGAACAGCAGATGCAGGCCGGTGTCGGCGGCTTGCCCGGCCGCTGACAGAGCGCCGGCGCGCATCGCCGGGCGCCGCTGGCCCTGCAGGAGAGCAGGCCGCTGTTGCGGTGGCTGCTGCTGCGGCTGCTGGTGCGGTGTGGACACCGGCGCCGGCCGTGACCGGCGCCAGGCATGCCGGAGCAGGGCTGCGGTGAGCGTGGCAGCCGCGCCCAGGGCCACGACCGGCCGGCGTCGTGTGCCGCCCACCAGCACCGCGGCGCCGGCCACGCCGCACGCGGCGAGCACCATGGCCTCCGGCTCACGGACAGCACCACGTGAACCGGAGGCAGCTGTACGGGAAGGGCCCGGACGCCCGATGCTGCCGGCCGGACCCAGGCCGGCCCGGGCGTCTCCCCCTGCTGTGGGTGCCTGCTGCACTTGCTCCTGCAGAGCGCTCACGACCCTGGCGAGCTGCTCGCCGACGACATTGGGGAGAACGGCCGGATCGTGGTGCAGCAGGACCCGGCCGGTGACCGGATTCGCATGCACTGCAGTGATCTCCGGCGCCTCGCGCAGCACGGATGTCAGCAGCTTGCCGAGACGGGGACGGCTCACCAAAGCGGGGACGTCCCAGCTCTGCCGCCCCGCGATACAGGACCGTAGCCGCATGCCTTCATCCCGTTGCCCAAGGTCTGTCTTGTCCAGCGGGACGTCCCGCATCCTCACCCCGGTCCTTTCGTCGGTGGCCGCGCCGTGGATGTCCGGGCGGCCTGTGCGCGCCAGGCGGGGCCCCGCACGCCGCCCCGGCAGAGGGGTGGGCGGCGCGGGGCCATGCCGTTCAGCTCGCCGTCTGCTTCTTCGCCGCGCCGGGCGTCACAGCCGCCGGGCTTTTAGAACTGCTCTTCCGGCTTTCCTGGGCGATGACTTCTGCCGTTACTTCAGCAGAAATGTCGTTGATTCCCTCGGTGACATCCTGGGCCGCCCTTTTCGCCTCCATGGCCAGGCTCACGGACGTTTTGACGGCTCCGCGGACGACCGGTTTGGCAAGTCGCTTCGCCAGCGGAGCCAGGGCAAGACCCACCAGAAAAGGGGCAACAGGGAACATGTTTTTTCCTTTCACTCATGGCCGCTCCAGTCGAGCGGCCAGACTGCGGCGGCACCTTGCCCGCGACGTCAGGTGAACCTCTCACCAGCAATTATGTGCTGAGTGGATGCCAACGGCCGCCACCGCCAGGACGGTGACGCTTCCCGCGCGGTGTGCGGTGCACGGTGCAGATGCCCTCGGACGTGAACGCTATCCCTGAAACGGAAAAGAGAGTCGAAAACATTCAAAAGAATGAACATGTGACCGGAAAGAAGGGGTGTGCGCCCGGCGTTCAATACTGCATCAATCTCGCTCCCCTCGGGCGCTCCCTCGAACGAATGAATGCAGGTGCCACGCGAGTTTCCGGAAAGTGATCGCGGACACCATGGCGGTCAGAGCGACCCGAAATGGGGTCGCCGAGCAAGAGGAGAAATCATGTTCCTTCCCGCTGGTGGTTACCAGTACAACCCCGCCCAGGGATACCAGTACAACCCGGCCGGTGACGACGTCGTCGTCGCCAGCTGGCGCGCCGCGGTGTTCGTCGGCGACGAGCACTGACGACACCCCGGCATTGCCCCAGCGCCAACACCGGCGCTGGCGGCACATGACCGCGAACCCGCCCTGGCCCCGGCTTCCTCGGGGCCGGGGCGGTCCCCGTTAAGCCCGTGGAAGGAACCCGAGTGACCGCACCACTCACAGCCCCCGCAGCCGCACGATCCGCAGAGGTGGAGCACCTGCACGGCCACCCGGTCGCCGACCCCTACCGGTGGCTTGAGGCCGGCGACGACCCAGCGGTCAAGGACTGGGCCGGCCGACAGGACGAGTGGTTCGCCCACCACCGCGAGCAGTGGCATGAACGGCCGCAGTGGGAGCGGCTGCTGCGCGAGGCGACACCCCACCAGTGGACACAGACCCCCCTCTCCCGCGGCTCCCACCGGTTCTTCGAACGCCTCACCGCGGGAGCCCTGCAACCGGCCCTGTGGGTCCAGCAGGGCGAAGACGCGGCCCGACCGCTCGTGGACCTCACCCGTCTCGATCCCTCGGGCCGCACCCGGATCGTGGCATGGCGGCCCTCTTGGGAAGGCGAGCGTCTGACTTGCCTGCTGTCCACCGCCGGCTCCGACATCACCCAGCTGTGGGTCATGTCCGTCGAAGACGGCAGCATCCTGGACGGACCCATCACCGGGATGCGCTCCCCCTCACTGGCCTGGTGCCCCGGCGGCCAGGACTTCTACTACGTACGCGGACTCCACAGCGCCGGCGCCGCTCCCGCCGGATACGGCATGCGCGTCATGCGCCATCGCATCGGACAGCCCGTCGAGACCGACGAGCATGTCTTCGGCGACGGGACGGCCGCGACCTACTACGCCGTGAGCACCGACCGGGCCGGCCGCCGCCTGGCCGTCACCGCCGCCGAGGGCTCCAGCTCCCGCAACGACGTCCACCTGGCCGACGTCCCCGCTCCGGACCGGGCCTGGCAGTTCACGAACATCACCGACCAAGCCGACACCGACGCCCAGTGGCGCCCCGTTTTCGCCCCCGACGGCACCCTCCACCTCATCACCGACCACCACGCGCCCGGCGGCAGGATCCTCACCTTCCCCGGCCCCGGCGCCCCCGCCGACCCCGACGGCTGGCCCGAACGCCTGCCCCACCGCGAAGGCACCCTCCTGGACGACTGCGCGTGGTGGGAGCCCGCCGGACCCGGCGACGGCACCCTGCTCGTCCTCAGCTCCCGCGGCCCCACGTCCGAACTCACCGTGCACGACCGCCATGGCCGCACTCTGCACACCATCGACCTGCCCGGCCCCGGCGCCGCAAGCCACCTGCGCACACGGCCCGAAGGAGGCACCGACGCCTGGTACCTCTACACCGACCACGTCACACCCCCCACCGTCCACCACCTCAGCGCACACACCCTCCGCAGCACACCCACCACCCCGACCGCCGCCACCCCCGCACACGAACCGCATCCGGTCACCCGGCAGGAAACATACGAAGCCGAAGACGGAACCCGCATCGGACTCCAACTCCTGCTGCCGAGCGGCCCGCCCGACGGCTCCAGGCCGGTGCTGCTCACCGCCTACGGCGGCTTCGGCGCCTTCGTCCGCCCCGCCTACTCGCCCCTGGCCCGCGCTTGGGTGGAAGCCGGCGGCATCTACGCCATCGCCGCCGTGCGCGGAGGCGGCGACCACGGCACCCCGTGGCACGAAGCCGGACGCCGCGGCCGCAAGAAGACCGCGATCGACGACTTCAACGCCGCCGCGGCCTGGCTCATCGACACCGGCCGCACCACCCCCGGCCAGCTCGCCGCCCACGGCGGATCACACGGCGGACTTGTCGTCACCGCGGCCCTCACCCAGCGGCCCGACCTCTACGCCGCCGCCGTCGCCAGCGGCCCCCTGTGCGACATGGTCCGCTACGAACACTTCGGCATCGGCCACACCTGGACCGAGGAATTCGGCACCGCCACCGACCCCGAGCAGCTCACCTGGCTCCTCGGCTACTCCCCCTACCACCACGTCCGACCCGGAACCCCCTACCCCGCCGTCCTCCTCGCCGGAGCCGTCACCGACGAACGCACCGGTGACGCCCACCCCCGCAAAATGTGCGCCGCACTGCAACACGCCACCACCAGCGACCGGCCGGTCCTGCTCCGCCGACAGAGCGACGCCGGACACGGCCCCACCGACAACGCCACCGCACTCCAAGCCCTCACCGACATCGTGACCTTCCTCGGCCACCACACAGGACTCCACCCCACTGCCTCTATGTGAACCACCTCGCGGCAGGAAGCGGGCGCGGCTGAGCAACAGCCCCTGGAGGACGATCGGATACCGAGGCCCTGTGCACGGCGACTCGGCGAGCCTTGCTGTCCCGTCCCGGACCGCGCAGACGAGAAATCACGGTCCAGGCGTGCACGACTGACGGCCAAAAAGCGCACACTCCACCATCACGAGCGCTCTGACCAGCGGAAACGCCCAGGCTGCCGCGCCGTGTCTTCTCCGCGACGACCCTGCTGAGGGTTACGGTGCACGCTCCGTCTGCCGGCAACTCACCGGCCTTGGTGAACGAAGGGGTGAAGTAGCGGGTGAGAGAAGAGTCGGTCGAGGTCGAGCTGCAGTAGCAACTGCGCTCGCATCATGGGAGCCGGCGGACCGCTGGTGCTGATGGTCAGTCCGGGCAACCCTACTTCTCCATCACCCGCCTGACCGTCTTACTGCGATGGGTCACTCAACGGATAAGGTCGTCTCCGGCCTGGAGATGACGGCGGCCACCTATCTGGTGCGAGGCCGCGGACCGGCGGCGACGACCAGGAGGAACAGCGCGGGAGCTGAAGCTCGGGGCGTGGATCGGCAACCAGCGCAGCCGGGCCGCGACGCTGACTCCGCAGCGGTCGAGCAGCTCTCCGCCATCGGGATGCGATGGGCGTAACGGACACCGGTCCGCCGGCCACCAGGTCGAGATCGCTGTAGACGGTGCCGACCTGGTGGTGGTTCTGTTGACGGAATCCGACACCACTTGTCGCTCAGGGCCGAGAACGCCGTGTTTCGCCGGAGGGCGATGTTTGTGAGTTCTGGCAACGCTTGAGGGGTTTCGGTGGGAGCATTGACGTGCTCTGCGGGATGAGGCTGCGATGGCGCCACCGAAATCCAAGGTCGACTTGTACGCGGCGATCCGCCGTGACGCTCGGACAGGGATGTCGTACCGGGCCTTGATGCGTGAGTACGGAGTCGGATTTCGCACGGTGAAGGCCGCGTTGGAGTCGGTCTGGCCGGAGCCCCGGAAGAAGCCGCGGCCGCGCGGGACCCGCTTGGATGCCTATAAGCCGTTGATCGACGCGATGCTCCGAGCGGATCTGGATGCTCCGCGCAAGCAGCGTCACACGGTCAAGCGGATCTTCGACCGGCTCCTGGACGAGCATGGGGCGGAGGCGGTGACCTATCCGATGGTGCGGGCCTATGTCGCCGACCGGCGGCCCCAGATCGCTGTTGAGGCCAGCCGCGGGGTGGTACACGCGTTCATTCCGCAGTCCCACCGGCCGGGGGCCGAGGCGGAGGTGGACTTCGGTGACGTGAAGGTACGCCTGGCCGGTGAGCAGGTCACCTGCTTCGTGTTCGCGATGCGCTTGTCGTATTCGGGCAAGGCCGTCCACCGCGTCTTCGCCTCCTGCGGCCAGGAGGCGTTCCTTGAGGGTCACGTCCACGCTCTCAGCGTGCTGGGCGGCGTCCCGACCGGCAAGGTCCGCTACGACAACCTCCGCTCTGCGGTTTCCCGGGTGCTGAGCTCACGCTCCCGCGTGGAGAACGAGCGGTGGACCGCGTTCCGGTCGCACTTCGGCATCGATGCTGCGTATTGCCTGCCCGGCATCGAGGGCGCTCATGAGAAGGGTGGGGTGGAGGGGCAGATCGGCTGGTTCCGCCGCAATCACATGGTCCCCGTCCCCCAGGTCGCCTCCCTCGCCGAGCTCAACGCAATGATCGAGCAGTGGGACGAGGACGACGAACGGCGCCGGATTGGCTCTCGGCCACGGCCGGTGAGCGAGTACTTCGCTCTCGAACGGCCGCTGCTGCAGCCGTTACCGGACGAACCCTTCGAAACGGGACGGCTGTTCAGCCTGCGGGTGGACCGCTTCAGCCAGGTCAGTGTCCGCACCAATCGCTACTCGGTGCCGGTGCGGCTGATCGGGCGGACGGTGAGGGCGATACTGCACGCGTCCGAGCTGGTGGTCTACGACGGCCAGCAGGAGGTCGCCCGTCATGAACGGCTGATCGCCAAGGGGAAGGCCCGGCTGGATCTGGACCACTACCTGGAAGCCCTGGTTCGCAAGCCCGGAGCGTTTCCCGGGGCCACCGCCCTCGAACAGGCACGTTCCGCAGGGAAGTTCACGCCCGTCCATGACGCCTGGTGGGAGGCGGCGAAGGCTTCCCACGGCGAGCGGGACGGCACTCGGGCCCTGATCGAGGTCCTGCTGATGGGCCGCCACGTCCCCCACGAGCACCTGGTCGCTGGGCTCGCCTCCGCGCTCAGGGCCGGCGCCCTGACCGCGGACGCCGTCGCCCTGGAGGCCCGGAAGGCTGCCGAAGCTGACGAGGTCGCGGCTCCGGTTGTCCCTGCGGAGCCGGAACGGACGAACGTGACTTCGCTGACCGAGCGGCGGCTGGCCCAGCTTCCGCCCGACACCCGGCCGCTGCCCTCGGTCGCGGCCTACGACCAGCTGCTGCGAGCCCGGCAGCCGGCTGACCGCCCCGCCATCCAGGGAGAGATGCCGTGACACTCAAAGGCCACCGCGGGCTGACCGAACAGGCCGCGACCGCCGCCGTCGACCAGGCATGCCGCATGCTCCGGCTGCCCACTATCCGGGCCCAGTTCCCCGACCTGGCCGAAGCCGCCGCCCGCGACCAGATGTCCTATCGCGGCTTCCTCGCCGAACTGCTGATGGCCGAGTGCGACGACCGGGCCCGCCGACGCTCCGAACGGCGCATCAAGGCGGCGCAGTTCCCGCGGGAGAAGTCGCTGAGGGCCTTCGACTTCGAGGCCAACGGGAACGTCGACGCAGCCGTCATTCACACTCTGGCGACCTGCGAGTGGGTCAAGAAGGGCCTGCCGCTCTGCCTGATCGGCGACTCCGGCACCGGCAAGTCCCACCTGTTGATCGCGCTCGGGACCGAGGCCGCCCTGGCCGGCTTCCGGGTCCGCTACACACTTGCCACCAAGCTGGTCAACGAGTTGGTCGAGGCGGCGGACGAGAAGGTCCTGACCAAGACCATCGCCCGCTACGGACGCGTCGATCTCCTCTGCCTAGACGAACTCGGCTACATGGAGCTGGACCGCAGGGGCGCTGAGCTGCTGTTCCAGGTGCTCACCGAACGCGAGGAGAAGAACAGCGTTGCCATCGCCTCCAACGAGTCATTCGGCGGCTGGACCAGGACGTTCACGGATCCGCGGCTCTGCGCGGCCATTGTCGACCGTCTCACCTTCGGCGGAAACATCATCGAGACCGGCACCGAATCCTACCGGCTCGCCAGCACCAGGGCGGCCCAAGGGCAGGACGTCGCCGCGAACTGATCACCTCTGGCGCTCCGCCGTGACCGGCCCTTTCTCACAGGTCTGAGTGTGCAGTCAGACAGCTCGCCTGGTTCTACAGGTCGGCCACGAGAAGCCGGTAGCCGGCATCGAGGGCTTCGCGATCGAGCAGGTCGGCATGGCGTTCGTGCCACCGGCCGGAGGAAAGGTCGTCTGACAGCCGGGCCAAGCCCGGCTGGAGAACTTCGTCGCTGGTCTGAGCTAACAGCGAGATACCGGCCCGCACTTCCGGGTCGAGGTATGCCTCCGGTCGGCGCCAGAAGGCGGCGAGGAATCCGTCGGTGCAGTCGTGCGGGACGGGGACGGTTTCGATGCGCGCGCCTCCCAGCAACCTGGACAAACGGTCGACCGCGACGGCTCGTGTGTCATCGAACGCGGCTGCTTCGGGCAAGTACTCCTCCAGCAGCCAGAACCTGTGGTTGATGTCGGGGTCGAAGGTGAGGACGACGATCCGTTGCCGGGCGATGCGGAGGAGTTCGCCGATGCCGGCTTCCAGGTCGCTCCAGTGGTGCACGGTCAGGAGGGCCATCGCCGCATCGGCCGAGTCGTCGGCGAGAGGGATCGACTCCGCGGATGCTTCCAGGGCCGGTGCGGATCCGGCTGGGCGCTGGGCGATCATCACTGAGCTGGGTTCAACAGCTAACACCGTGTGTGACGGTTCGTAGGAGCCGGTGCCGGCGCCTACGTTGATCACAGTGGTGGCACCATCGAGGGCTTGATGGATCCTGGCGGCGATTCGGGGGTCCGGTCGCCGGGTGTCAGCGTAGGTCGCACCGATGCGGTTGTAAGTCGCCACACCGCACAGTATGCGCTTCCCGCTGACACCGGGAAGAGCTCGCAGCGTTGTCAGTTCTCATCGACATTTCCGAGCTGTCTGATCGCCAACTGCTACCCGAAACCGTCGACAAACGTTGCCCGCTTCCACTGACGAAACCACCCGGGGGTGAGGTGCGGGCAGGCTCTGCGTCTTCCGGGCACGCTCATGTCAGGGGGTCCTTTGCAGCAGGGGCGGTTGCCGCGGGCTGGGGGGACCACGCATGCAGGGCGCGGCAAGTGTGCATGGGGTGAGGCCGGGTTCGCAGCACGGCCTCGGACTCAACCATTGCTCTAAGACAACTTCCCGGCCTCGGTGGCGTGACGTGACAACTACCGAACCCTTGGTGGCCGGGCTCGGCGAGAAGATCAAGTCAGGTCTGAACCTGTCCTGAAAGCGCCCATAGTTGACGGCCTACTTCCGGGAAAAGGTCGTTTCGTTAGATTCAAGCCAGGTTTCCCGCGTAGATCGATAACGGAACCGCTTCGTTGCTCCGATCTGCGTCCGCTTCAGGCCCCTTCGTGCATGTATGACCCATGGAAGCGGTGGGGCTTATTCCGGCCGGAATGCATATGCGTTTCGAGGGGAGGGCGGGCTGTTTTGTGTGCTTCTTGTGACAGGTTGTGAGTCCGCGGTGACCGTTGGGGTTGCCGTGTCTGTCTTCCTGTGGGGGAAGTTGATGCACTCGCGTGCCACGTGCACGCCGTTTCGGCGTGCCCGCAGAACGCACAGAACCGCTCTCGTCTCGGCGATCACCACGGCTGCCGTGGTGATCGCGGCGGCACCCGGCCTGGCGGCGACGCCCAAGCCGCAGCTGCCGGAACCGGAGAGCCCGTGGACGAAGCCGACGAAGGTGGCTGCTCCCGCGACGCCCGCCGGCACGACCAAGGCGCCGGCCTCGCAGGCGGAGGCCAAGCCGTCGGCCGAGGTGGCCGCCTGGCGAGCGGCGCAGCAGGCCCGTACGGCAGACGAGAAAACCCGCACGACCGGCGGGCACACCGCCAAGGCTTCCGGAGCCCGGTCTGCCGCGGCATCCACCGATTACCTGCCCGAGGGCCAGGGCGAGGTGCCCTGGCACCGGATCGTCGACACCCGCCTGAACGACGCCCTGGTGGCGCGGGTGAACCTTTCCGACGGCAACCTGATGCTGGCGGCCACGGACTTCGACATCGCGGGCGTCGGCCGGAAACTCCAGCTGGCCCGCACGTACAACTCCCTGGAAGCCCCGTGGGGGAAGGTGTCGCAGCGCTGGTGGCAGGCGTACGAACGGTACCTCCAGGTGGGCGACGGTGAGGTGGACGTCTTCGACGCCACCGGCAACCTGCTCCGCTTCACCGCCAAGGCCGACGGCACCTACACCACCCCGGCCGGCTACTCCAAGGACCTCAAGAAGAACGCGGACGGCACCTACACCCTGACCGACCGCAAGTCCGGCTCGAAGGACACGTACAGCGAGCACGGCACCCTGCTGAAGGTGACGGACAAGAACAAGGGCACGATCACCGTCGAGCAGCACGACGAGGGCGGCGAGCACAAGGGCTTCAAGCTCACCGAGGCCCGCTCGGGCCGCTGGATCGACCTGGTCAAGACGTACCCGAATCAGTGGCAGGCCAAGGACCACACGGGCCGCACCGCCGTCCTCGACCTCGACGGCGCCGGGAACCTGGCCAAGGTCACCGACACGAACGGCAAGGCCACCGCCTACGAGTACGACGGCTCTCGCCGCGTGACGAAGGTGACCACCGCCGAAGGCACGGTCACCCTGTTCACCTACGACGGCCACAACCGCGTCAGGTCCATGCAGCGCGCCACCGAGTCGACGTCCGGCGGCCACACGGGGCCGACCTGGCGTTACGACTACACGGCCGCCACTCCCTCGGACGCGGGCACCACGACGGTCACGGACCCGGACGGCGACGCGACGAAGTACGTCCACAACGCTGACGGCGAGGTCACCACGGTCACCGACCCGCTCGGCCACGCCCGCCACTCGACGTACAAGAACCGTCTCACCCAGACGGCGATCGACGCCATGGGCACCGGCGCGGACGGCACCGGCGGCAACACCACCACCTACGGCTGGGACGGCCGCAACAACGCCCTGTCCCAGAAGCTGCCGCTCGGCGCGACGGCCTCCGTGTCGGCGTACCAGACGGTCGCGGGCACCGACCTGCCCAACGACTTCACCACTGCGGACGGCCGCAAGGACTCCTTCACGTACGACGCCAACGGCAACACGATGTCGGTGACGACGTCCGGCACCGCGGGCGGGGTGAGGGAGTACACGTACAACAAGGCCACCCCCGAGTGCGGAGGGTTCGAGGGCCAGCGCTGCACGGCGAAGGACGCGGGCGGCAAGGTCACCTCCTTCACCTACGACGACCAGGGCAACCTGTGGAAAGTGAAGCCGCCGGCGCCGCTGGGGGAGACGATCAACACCTACGACGCGCTGGGCCGGGTGGAGACGGTCAAGGACGGTCGGAACATCACCACCGTCTACGCCTACGACAACCGCGACCGCGTCCGCGAGATCTCCTCCACCAATTCCACCGTCACCTACACCTACGACGGCGACGGCAACGTGAAGACCCGCACCGACGCCTCGGGCATCACCACGTGGGAGTACGACAAACTCAACCGGGAGAAGCGCCGCACCCTGCAGAACGGCGCGCAGACCGTCCTGGCCTACACCCCGGGCGGTGACGTCGACTACTACACCGACCCAACCGGCACCACGGACTACACCTGGGACACGGCCGGCCGCCTCGACTACCTGACGGCGCCGGACGGCAAGAAGACCGACTTCGACTACAACAACAACGACAAGCGCACCAAGACCGTCTACCCCGGCGGCACCACCCAGTCGGTGACGATCGACAAGAACGGCCGCCCCGAGAACATCAAGACCACCTCGGGCACCCAGACCTTCATCGACCTCACCTACAGCTACAAGAACACCGCGGGCAAGGACACCACCAAGATCCGCACCCGCACCGACAACACCACCAAGTACACGACTACGTACACCTACGACTCCCAGGACCGCCTCTCCTACGCCCTGGAAGCCGATTCCGCCGGCACCCCCAAGGCTTCGTGGCTGTACTGCTTCGACAAGGCCGGCAACCTCACCAGCCGCGACGGCAGCAAAACCACCTGCCCCGGCGGCAGCACGTACACCTACAACGACGCCTCGCAGCTGACTGCCAAGAACGGCACCACGGCCGGCTGGTCCTACGACAAGCTCGGCAACGAGACGTCAGCGGCCGACAACACCCCCCGCACGGGCGAGTCCTGGACCGACTACAGCCAGCTCGCCGGCATCACCGCCGACGGCAAGACCTACGACCTGGTCCACGCCGGCACCAGCAACGCCGAGCGCACCAAACTGGGCTCGACCTGGTTCCACCACACCGCGCTCGGACTGGCGTCCACGACCACAAACGGCGTCGACACCGGATTCATCCGCGAACCGGCGGGCACGCTGAACTCCATGACGACTGGGGGGAAGTCCTACTACTACCTCACCGACGCCACCGGCAACGTCCTCGGCCTCGCCGACAGCACCGGCAAGCGCACCCACACCTACGCCTACGGCCCCACCGGCCTCCCACGCACCACACCCACGGAGTCCGTCCCCCAGCCCTACCGCTACGCGGGCGCCTACGCCGACCCGACCGGCCTGTACAAGATGGGCCACCGCTACTACGACCCCACCCTCGGCCGCTTCACTCAACCCGACCCCTCCGGCCAGGAAACCAACGCTTACCTCTACGCGGGCGGCGACCCGGTAAACGGAATCGATCCAGCCGGACTCGCTTGGTACTCAGGCGTGGTGGATTTCGTGAAGACCAAGGGGCCCAAGTTCTTGGGTCGTGCAAGCAGCGTAGCCCCGCTCGGCTGCTACGTAGATAAGGCGTGGGAAGACACGGATAACAGCTGGAGCGACGAAGCGAGCGATCTAAACAGCTGCTTCAACCCATATGCATGGGTTACAGAATGAGAGATCTCTGATGGAAACCACACAGAAGACCGTAACTGCGAAGAACGTGCTGGCCGTTACATTCGCCATTGCGCTGCTTCTCAATCTGGTAGAGGCGGTGTGGGATCCGGATGGGCAGCCGTGGCTGATCCTGCGTATCGCGGTTTCGATCCTCTTCGGCCTAGCCCTCGTGGCGTACATCGTTCTGTGGTTCCGTCGACGCAGTGAAAAATCAGACTGACCGTAGGTGGATGTTGATGGGGAGCCGGTAGTTCGAGGGTAGAGCCTCGGCTGCCGACTCCCCATCAAGGTCGCAATCGTCATAGATATGGAAGGGTATTGCCGTCGTGGGAAATATGGGAACCGTGGAACTTCTGGTAGTCGTCGTAATAATTGCTCTCGTGGCCGCTATCGTGATGTCTATCATTTTTGTAGCGCGCCGAAATAGCAGGAGCTAGATTTTGGCGTGTAACAGGAATGCCGCTCAGAAGATCGGAGACGTACCGAGCAAAGTACAAGCCGTCACATGGGTGGCCCACATCGAGCGCAAGTGAATTCCGCAGTAGGGACGGGGGTGGGGTCTGGTTCCAGAGTTGGTCTGGTGCTTCACTTTGAAGCACAGGGGATGCCCTGGTTCTGCCAACGGTACATGGGGTGTCACCTGATGCAGGGTCACTACCCCCACCCACCACCTTCCTGTTGCTGCTCAGGCCGTAGGCCCGTTGGCCGCACCGCGCAGCGGGGCCGGCCTGTGCGGTGCGGAGCACCGCCGGGGGCCCGGAGCGCAGCGCAGGGCGCCCGTGCGGGGCCGTAGGCCCCGCTGCTCCGGGAGCGCAGCGGACGGAGCGTCACCGGCCGGGCGAAGCCCGGCCGGTG
>NZ_JBVJPF010000011.1:296361-296776 GCF_055582785.1 Streptomyces sp. NPDC107500 | reverse complement strand
TTTGGCACGCTGTTGAGTTCTCAAGGAACGGACGCTTCCTTTGTACTCACCCGAGATAATCTCTCGTGGCTTTCCTCCGGGCGCTTCCCTTCGGTCTTGCGTTTCCGACTCTATCAGATCTTTCCGATCCGATTTCCTCGGCGCTTTCCAGGTTCTCGCTTTCGCGTTTCCCTTTCCGGCGACTCCGACTTTATCAGAGATTCTGAGTCGGAATTCCCGCCCTCCGGGGCCGGCTCCGATCCACGAAGTGGTCGGGTGCCCGTCCGAGCGGAGTTGTAAACGTACTGGAGCGGGGGGGGGGGGGGGGGGGGGAGGGGGGGCCAATTAACGGTGGGGGGGCCTGGGGGTGGACAGGGAGGGGAAGCCTTCCAACCCCAGAGAGGGAGACAAGCCGGGAATGGGGGCGTTCTTGGAG
>NZ_JBVJPF010000011.1:168073-296351 GCF_055582785.1 Streptomyces sp. NPDC107500 | reverse complement strand
TCTCTAGCGTACATCCCCCCCCCCCCTTACCCTCCCCCCCCCTCCTATGTTTTGGTTTTCCTCCGAGAGGGGTTTCGCACCCTCTTGTGGCCCTCCCCCCCCACCCCCCCCCCCCCCCCCCCCGCTCCAGGTTGACGCTGCCGGAGATCCGACGGACCGTCAGACCTCCACCACGACAGGCAGGATCATCGGCCGGCGCCGGTACGTGTCCGAGACCCACTTGCCGAGCGTCCGGCGCACCAGCTGCTGGAGCTGGTGGGGCTCGACGACCCCGTCCTGGGCCGAGCGCTCCAGTGCTTCGGTCACCTTGGGGAGCACCGCGGCGAACGCGGAGTCCTCGATGCCCGAGCCGCGGGCCTGGACGTGCGGACCCGCGGTGATCTTGCCGGTGGACGAGTCGATGACCACGAAGACCGAGATGATGCCCTCGTCACCGAGGATCTTGCGGTCCTTGAGGGCGGGCTCGCCGACGTCACCGACGGAGAGGCCGTCGACGTAGACGTATCCCGCCTGGACCTTGCCGGAGATCTTCGCCTTGCCCTCGACGAGGTCGACGACGACGCCGTCCTCGGCGATGACGATGCGGTCGTGCGGGACGCCGGTGAGGGCGCCCAGCTCGGCGTTGGCGCGCAGGTGGCGCCATTCGCCGTGGACCGGCATCAGGTTCTTCGGGCGGCAGATGTTGTAGAAGTACAGCAGCTCGCCGGCCGAGGCGTGGCCCGAGACGTGGACCTTGGCGTTGCCCTTGTGGACGACGTTGGCTCCCCAGCGGGTGAGGCCGTTGATCACGCGGTAGACCGCGTTCTCGTTGCCCGGGATCAGGGACGAGGCCAGGATCACCGTGTCGCCGTTGACGATGCGGATCTGGTGGTCCCGGTTGGCCATGCGGGACAGCGCGGCCATCGGTTCGCCCTGGGACCCGGTGCAGACCAGGACCACTTCGCTGTCCGGCAGGTCGTCGAGGGTCTTGACGTCCACGACGAGGCCCGGCGGCACCTTGAGGTAGCCGAGGTCCCGGGCGATGCCCATGTTGCGGACCATGGAGCGGCCGACGAAGGCGACCCGGCGGCCGTATTCGTGTGCCGCGTCCAGGATCTGCTGGATGCGGTGGACGTGGCTGGCGAAGCTCGCCACGATGATCCGCTTGCGGGCTCCGGCGAAGACCTGGCGCAGGACGTTGGAGATGTCCCGCTCCGGCGGGACGAAGCCCGGGACCTCGGCGTTCGTCGAGTCGGACAGGAGGAGGTCGATGCCCTCCTCGCTGAGGCGCGCGAAGGCGTGCAGGTCCGTGAGGCGGCCGTCCAGCGGCAGCTGGTCCATCTTGAAGTCGCCGGTGTGGACGACCATGCCCGCGGGGGTGCGGATGGCGACGGCCAGCGCGTCCGGGATGGAGTGGTTGACCGCGACGAACTCGCAGTCGAAGGGGCCGACGCGTTCGCGGTGCCCCTCCGCCACCTCGAGGGTGTACGGGCGGATGCGGTGTTCCTGGAGCTTGGCCTCGATGAGGGCGAGGGTCAGCTTGGAGCCGATCAGCGGGATGTCCGGCTTCTCGCGCAGGAGGAAGGGGACGCCGCCGATGTGGTCCTCGTGCCCGTGGGTGAGGACGATGCCCTCGATGTCGTCGAGGCGGTCCCGGATGGACGAGAAGTCCGGCAGGATCAGGTCGATTCCGGGCTGCTCCTCCTCGGGGAAGAGCACTCCGCAGTCGACGATCAGCAGACGGCCGCCGTACTCGAAGACCGTCATGTTGCGGCCGATTTCGCCCAGGCCGCCGAGCGGGGTGACCCGGAGGCCGCCCTTCGCGAGCGCCGGGGGCCGGCCCAGTTCAGGGTGCGGATGACTCAAAAGACTCTCCTCACCACACGCGCCACGTACCGGTGGGCACGTGGCGCGCGTGACGTTCGTGCAGAAGCAGTTGTCGTGTGGGTGCGGGCACCGGTGGCCCGCCTATTCAGTTGTGAAGTCCGTGCGGCCGTGCGGTGGTGCGAAGTCTGTTGTCAGAGCTGTACCCCGCCGGCGGCAAGATCGATCTTGAGCTGGTCGGTCTCCTCGGGCGTGAGACCGACCATCGGCGCGCGCAGCGGTCCGGCGGGCAGTCCCTGGAGGGCGAGCGCGGCCTTGGTGGTCATGACGCCCTGGGTGCGGAACATGCCGGTGAAGACCGGGAGCAGCTTCTGGTGGATCTCCAGTGCCTTCTGTACGTCACCGGCGACGTGCGCGTCCACCATGGCGCGCAGTTCCGGGGTGACGACGTGGCCGACGACGGAGACGAAGCCGACCGCGCCCACGGAGAGCAGCGGCAGGTTCAGCATGTCGTCGCCGGAGTACCAGGCGAGGCCGGAGCGTGCGATGGCCCAGCTGGCGCGGCCGAGGTCGCCCTTGGCGTCCTTGTTCGCGACGATCCGGGGGTGCTCCGCGAGGCGGACCAGGGTCTCCGTGTTGATCGGGACGCCGCTGCGGCCGGGGATGTCGTAGAGCATGACCGGCAGCTCGGCGGCATCGGTGATCGCCGTGAAGTGCAGGTAGAGGCCGTCCTGCGGGGGCTTGTTGTAGTACGGCGTGACCAGCAGGAGGCCGTGTGCTCCGGCGCGCTCGGCGGCGCGGGCCAGCTCGATGCTGTGCTGGGTGTTGTTGGTCCCGACGCCGGCGACGACGTGGGCCCGGTCGCCGACCGCCTCCAGTACGGCTCGTACGAGGTCCGCTTTCTCCGCGTCGCTGGTGGTGGGGGACTCGCCGGTGGTGCCGTTGACGATCAGGCCGTCGTTGCCTGCGTCCACCAGGTGGGTGGCGAGCCGCTGGGCGCCGTCGAGGTCGAGTGCGCCGTCCGCCGTGAAGGGCGTGACCATGGCGGTGAGGACCCGCCCGAAGGGGGTCTGCGGAGTGGAGGTCGGAGCCATGGGTTACACGCTACTCGTTGCTCAGGGCGGGGTCTGCCTTAGGGCCTGTCGAGAGGTATGTGGAGCCCGGCACTGCCTGCTCGGGGGTTCAAGCAGTGCCGGGTCCCTTTGATCAGGCTAGATGAACTTCTCCAAACGCCGCAATACGGACACCTCGCACGGCTGATGCGCACATCTGTGCCCGGCTTCGGGACGCGTTACGGCGCGACCCGGCCGTTGGCGTTGAAGGCGGCGTGGGTGAGGGGCATGAGCCGGGCCCACTCCGCCTCCATCTTCTCGCCGACCATCTCGATCTCCCGCTGCGGGAAGGAGGGCACCTTCGCCAGCTCGTGCTGGGTGCGCAGGCCCAGGAAGTGCATCAGCGAGCGGGCGTTGCAGGTGGCGTACATCGAGGAGTACAGGCCGACGGGGAGCACCGCGCGGGCGACCTCGCGGGCGACGCCGGCGGCGAGCATCCGCTGGTACGTGGCGTACGCCTGGCGGTAGGAGTCCTCCATGGCGCCGCCCACCAGCTCGTACTGCTCCGGGCTGCCCTCGACGAAGACGTACTTGCCGGGCCGGCCCTGCTGGACCAGCTTGCGGGAGGTGTCCGGGACGTAGAAGACCGGCTGGAGCTCCCGGTAGCGGCCCGATTCCTCGTTGTACGACCAGCCGACGCGGTGCCGCATGAACTCGCGGAAGACGAAGATCGGGGCGCTGATGAAGAAGGTCATCGAGTTGTGCTCGAACGGGCTGCCGTGCCGGTCCCGCATGAGGTAGTTGATCAGGCCCTTGGAGCGCTCCGGGTCCTTGTCCAGTTCCGCGAGGGACTGCTCCCCGACGGTGGAGACACGGGCGGCGAACAGCACGTCGGAGTCGGTCGCGCTGCTCTTGACCAGCTCGACGGTGACGTCGCTGCGGAGTTCGATCTTGGAGTCGTCGGGGGGTGTGTCGGTCACGGTGTGGAGGGCCTTCCCAGCTCGTCGTTTGGCGGGGCCACTCTACGGCCACCGCTGAATCGGGCTTTCACTGCCGTGCCGCAATGAAGTCGGTGAAACAGGGCACCTGGAGGGGCGTTCGTTCGTCTGTATGAGTAACAGCGAAGCATCAAGTCCCCGAAGGGAGACGCAGCTCCATGATCCGCCGGCGTGAACCCGTGCCGTTCGCCTTCGTCGCCGAAGCCGACAGGTTCCGCAGCAATGTCACACCCCCTCCCCGCGAGCGGGCGTCCTTCGGCCAGCAGGCCGGACGCTGGCTGCTCGGTCTCACCGTCGTCGCGGGAATCGCGGGCTCCCTGTTGATCGGGATGCCCGCCCTGTCGACCGACCAGCCCGCACCGCACAAGCAGCCGTCACAGGCGTCCGAGGGACGCTAGACGGGCCGGGGGACGGTCGGGGGCAGCTCCCGTCCGGACCCCCGAGAGTGGTGACCGCAGACACAGGTCGGTAGCCTCACCGGGCACAGCACATGTCATGTGCCATGGAACGAGTGAGGACCAGCCGTGCCCCTGCCCTTCCTGACGGCCGACCGCGCCTTCGACGCGGCCGACGACGTCGCGCTGCCGTACGACGACCGCGACCTGTGGCGCCGGCCCTACCGGCCGGGGCCCTGGCGGGTGGGGGCGGCTGCGGTGATGCTGCTGCTCGCCTCGTTCGTGCTGTTCGCGGCGGTGATCATCGCGGCTACGGGCACGCTGTCCTCGGCCGGCGTGGTCTTCGGCATCGCGGCCGTCGTCATCGCCTGCGCCCTGCGGATTCTGCGCATGGGCGTGTGGGTGAGCGCGCACGGCGTGCGTCAGGTGAGTTTCCTCAGCACCCGCACGGTGGCCTGGCAGCAGGTCGCCAGCATGCGCACGGTGCAGCAGCCGGTGCGCTGGCTCGGGCTGCCGCGCACGGTGCAGGGGCAGGCGCTGCTCCTCGTCCGGCAGGGCCGGTCCACGGACCCGCTGCCGCCCCTGCTGACCACGCACAACTCCGACTTCCTCGCGCGCGAGGAGGCCTTCGACCGGGCGGCCGACGCCGTGGAGGCGTGGGCCGCCGAGTACCGGCGGGTCTGAGCCGCGCAGGGGTCAGGCGGCCTCGACGGGCTTGCCGTCGTGGAGGGCGATCGCCCGCTGCATCGCCTTGCGGGCCCGCGGGGTGTCGCGGGCGTCGTGGTAGGCGACGGCCAGGCGGAACCAGCTGCGCCAGTCGTCCGGGGCGTCCTCCGTCTCGGCCTTGCGCAGGGCGAAGACATCGTCGGCGGACTCCCGGTCGACGCGGCCGCTGGGGGTGCGCTTCAGCTCGTCCACGGGCAGTCCGCCCTCGGCGTCGAGTTCCGCGGCGAGCTGGTTGGCCCTGCGGACGAACTGGGTGTTCTTCCAGAGGAACCAGACGCCGATGACCGGCAGGATCAGCACCGCGGCGCCGAACGTGACGGTGAGAGGTGTGCCGGCCTCGATGAGCATCACCCCGCGGCCGCCGGCCAGGACGAAGTAGAAGACCAGGACGGCGGCCGTGACGAGGTAGGAGATCTTCGCGCGCATGGGGTCAGGGGCTCTGTTCGGGGTCCGGGCCGGGTCTCAGTTCAGGTCCAGGAAGTGTTCCAGGCCGAAGGTGAGGCCCGGGGTGGTGACCACCCGGCGGGCGCCCAGCAGGATGCCCGGCATGAAGCTGCTGTGGTGCAGGGAGTCGTGCCGGACGGTGAGGGTCTCTCCCTCGCCGCCGAGCAGGACCTCCTGGTGGGCGAGGAGGCCGCGCAGGCGGATCGCGTGGACCGGGACACCGTCGACGTCCGCGCCGCGGGCTCCGTCCAGGGCGGTGGCAGTGGCGTCGGGCGCCGGAGCGGAGCCTGCCTTCTGCCGCGCCTCGGCGATCAGCTGGGCGGTGCGGGTGGCGGTGCCGCTGGGGGCGTCCACCTTGTTCGGGTGGTGCAGCTCGACGACCTCGACTGACTCGAAGTACGGGGCGGCGAGCTGCGCGAACTTCATGGTGAGCACGGCGCCGATGGAGAAGTTGGGCGCGATGAGCACGCCCGTCCCCGGGGAGGCGTCGAGCCAGGAGTTCAGCCGCGCGAGGCGTTCGTCGGTCCAGCCGGTGGTGCCGACGACGGCGTGGATGCCGTGGCTCACGCAGTAGTCGAGGTTGTCCATCACCGAGGCGGGGGTGGTCAGCTCGACGGCGACCTGGGCGCCGGTGTCGGCCAGCGTGTCCAGGCTGTCGTCCCGGCCGAGGGCCGCGACCAGCTCCATGTCCTCGGCGGCCTCGACCGCCCGTACCGCCTCGGAGCCGATCCGGCCCTTGGCACCGAGGACGGCCACGCGCAGCTTGCTCATGTCTCTTGCTTCCTTACCGGGGATCGTTAGGCGACGGCGTCGTGCAGCCGGGACGCCTGCTTGTCCTTCAGCGGGCCGATGACCGACAGCGAGGGCCGCTGCCCCAGGACGTCGCGGGCGACCGCGCGGACGTCGTCCGGCGTGACCGAGGCTATCCGGGCCAGCATGTCGTCGACGGACATCTGCTCGCCCCAGCACAGCTCGCTCTTGCCGATGCGGTTCATCAGCGCGCCGGTGTCCTCCAGGCCGAGGACCGTGGAGCCCTGGAGCTGGCCGACGGCGCGGCCGATCTCGTCGTCGGTCAGTCCGTGCTCGGCGACGTGGTCCAGCTCGTCCCGGCAGATCTTCAGCACGTCGTGCACCTGCGAGGGCCGGCAGCCCGCGTAGACGCCGAAGAGGCCGCAGTCGGCGAAGCCCGAGGTGTACGAGTACACGCTGTAGGCGAGGCCGCGCTTCTCGCGGACCTCCTGGAACAGACGCGAGGACATGCCGCCGCCCAGGGCGGTGTTGAGCACGCCCATGGCCCAGCGCCGGTCGTCGGTGCGGGCGAGGCCCGGCATGCCGAGGATGACGTGGGCCTGCTCGGTCCTGCGGCCGATCAGCTCCATGCGACCCGCGGCCCGGATGGAGCGCCGTCCGTCGCGCGGGGCGGCGGGCCGGGCCACCGGCTCCCGGAAGGCGCCGGCCTTCTCGAAGGCGGCGCGGACCTGGCGTACGACCTTGTTGTGGTCGACGTTGCCGGCGCAGGCGACCACGAGGTGGGTGGGGTCGTAGTGCTTCTTGTAGAAGCGGCGGATGCGGTCGGCGGTGAGGGCGTTGACCGTGTCGACGGTGCCGAGGACGGGGCGGCCGAGGGCGCTGTCGCCGAACATGGTGTGCGCGAAGAGGTCGTGCACGCAGTCGCCCGGGTCGTCCTCGGTCATCGCGATCTCTTCGAGGATGGCGCCGCGTTCGACGTCGACGTCCTCCTCCTGGATCAGGGAGCCGGTCAGCATGTCGCAGACGACGTCGATGGCGAGCGGCAGGTCGGTGTCGAGCACGCGTGCGTAGTAGCACGTGTACTCCTTCGCCGTGAACGCGTTCATCTCGCCGCCGACGGCGTCGAGGGCGGCGGAGATGTCCAGGGCGCTGCGCTTGCGGGTGCCCTTGAAGAGCAGGTGCTCCAGGTAGTGGGTGGCGCCGTTCAGGGCCGGGGTCTCGTCGCGGGAGCCGACGTGGGCCCAGATGCCGAAGGTCGCCGAGCGGACCGAGGGCAGGGTCTCGGTGACGATCCGCAGGCCGCCCGGGAGGGTGGTCCGGCGGACCGTGCCGGTGCCGTGCTCGCCCTTGATCAGGGTTTGGGTACGGGCGACGGCCCGCGCCTCCGAGGAGGTGCGGGCCGTCGCCTTGGAGCCACGGGGCGTCACTTGTCGCCGTCGTCCTTCTTGTCTTCGCTGCCTTCTTCGCCCTCGACCACGGGGATCAGGGAGAGCTTGCCGCGCGAGTCGATCTCGGCGATCTCGACCTGGACCTTCTGGCCCACACCGAGGACGTCCTCGACGTTCTCCACGCGCTTGCCGCCGGCGAGCTTGCGGATCTGCGAGATGTGCAGCAGTCCGTCCTTGCCGGGCAGCAGGGAGACGAACGCGCCGAAGGTGGTCGTCTTCACGACCGTGCCCAGGTAGCGCTCGCCGACCTCGGGCATGGTCGGGTTGGCGATGCCGTTGATCGTGGCGCGGGCGGCCTCGGCGGCCGGGCCGTCGGCGGCACCGATGTAGATGGTGCCGTCGTCCTCGATCGTGATGTCGGCGCCCGTGTCCTCCTGGATCTGGTTGATCATCTTGCCCTTGGGGCCGATGACCTCGCCGATCTTGTCGACCGGGATCTTCACGGTGATGATCCGCGGCGCGTTCGGGGACATCTCGTCCGGCGTGTCGATCGCTTCCATCATCACGTCGAGGATGTGGAGGCGGGCGTCACGGGCCTGCTTGAGGGCGGCGGCCAGGACGGAGGCGGGGATGCCGTCCAGCTTGGTGTCGAGCTGGAGGGCGGTCACGAACTCCTTGGTGCCGGCGACCTTGAAGTCCATGTCGCCGAAGGCGTCCTCCGCACCGAGGATGTCGGTGAGGGCGACGTAGTGCGTCTCGCCGTTGATCTCCTGGGAGATCAGGCCCATGGCGATACCGGCGACGGGGGCCTTCAGCGGCACACCGGCGTTCAGCAGCGACATGGTGGAGGCGCAGACCGAGCCCATCGACGTCGAGCCGTTGGAGCCGAGGGCCTCGGACACCTGGCGGATCGCGTAGGGGAACTCCTCGCGCGTCGGCAGCACCGGCACGATCGCGCGCTCGGCGAGCGCGCCGTGGCCGATCTCGCGGCGCTTCGGGGAGCCGACGCGGCCGGTCTCGCCGACGGAGTACGGCGGGAAGTTGTAGTTGTGCATGTAGCGCTTGCGGGTCACCGGGGAGAGGGTGTCCAGCTGCTGCTCCATGCGGAGCATGTTGAGGGTGGTGACGCCCAGGATCTGGGTCTCGCCACGCTCGAACAGCGCGGAACCGTGCACGCGCGGGATGGCCTCGACCTCGGCGGCCAGGGTGCGGATGTCGGTGACACCGCGGCCGTCGATGCGCTTCTTCTCCTTGATGACGCGCTCACGGACCAGCGACTTGGTCAGCGAGCGGTACGCGGCGGAGATCTCCTTCTCGCGGCCCTCGAACTCCGGGAGGAGCTTCTCGGCGGCGAGCGTCTTGACGCGGTCCAGCTCGGCCTCGCGCTCCTGCTTGCCGGCGATGGTGAGCGCCTGGGACAGCTCCGGCTTGACGGCGCCGGCGAGGGCCTCCAGGACGTCGTCCTGGTAGTCCAGGAAGACCGGGAACTCGCCGGTCGGCTTGGCGGCCTTCGCGGCGAGGTCGGCCTGGGCGCGGCACAGCACCTTGATGAAGGGCTTCGCGGCCTCCAGACCGGCGGCGACGACCTCCTCGGTGGGCGCCTCGGCGCCGCCCTCGACCAGCTTGACGGTCTTCTCGGTGGCCTCGGCCTCGACCATCATGATCGCGACGTCGCCGTCCTCCAGGGCGCGGCCCGCGACGACCATGTCGAAGACGGCGTCCTCGAGCTCGGTGTGCGTCGGGAAGGCCACCCACTGACCGCGGATCAGCGCGACGCGGACGCCGCCGATCGGGCCGGAGAAGGGCAGGCCGGCCAGCTGCGTGGACGCGGAGGCGGCGTTGATCGCCACGACGTCGTACAGGTGGTCGGGGTTGAGGGCCATGATCGTGGCGACGACCTGGATCTCGTTGCGCAGGCCCTTCTTGAAGGACGGGCGCAGCGGCCGGTCGATCAGGCGGCAGGTGAGGATGGCGTCCTCGGAGGGGCGGCCCTCACGGCGGAAGAAGCTGCCGGGGATCTTGCCGGCGGCGTACATCCGCTCCTCGACGTCCACCGTCAGCGGGAAGAAGTCGAGCTGGTCCTTGGGGTTCTTGGAGGCGCTGGTGGCCGACAGCACCATGGTGTCGTCGTCCAGGTACGCCACGGCGGAACCGGCGGCCTGCCTGGCCAGCCGTCCCGTCTCGAAGCGGATGGTGCGGGTGCCGAACGCGCCGTTGTCGATCACGGCTTCGGCGTAGTGGGTCTCGTTCTCCACTAGTGTCTTCTCCGTTACTTGTCGTCTTTCGTCCCTCCTCGCCCGTGTGGCGGGGGGACGGTCGCGGAGAAGCGCTCCGTGCAATGCGGGCCGGTCTTCGATCGAAGCACCCGGGGTTCTGCCCCCGGGGGCCACTACCGAGGACCGGCGGCGGCGAAGCGCGCTTCTCCTCGTTTCGTTCGTTGGGTCCTACGTCGTACGTGCTGTGTCTGATACCACACTACAAAGGGCGGGCGACACCGCGCACGTACAGCAAAGGGAGCGGCCCCCGAACGAATGGGAACCGCTCCCTTCACGGCGTCCTACTTGGCGCCCGCCGCACCGCGGCGGATGCCGAGGCGCTCGACCAGCGCACGGAAGCGCTGGATGTCCTTCTTGGCGAGGTACTGCAGCAGCCGGCGGCGCTGGCCGACCAGGATCAGCAGACCACGACGGGAGTGGTGGTCGTGCTTGTGGGTCTTGAGGTGCTCGGTCAGGTCGGAGATCCGACGGGACAGGAGCGCGACCTGGACCTCGGGGGAGCCGGTGTCGCCCTCCTTGGTACCGAACTCGGAGACGATCTGCTTCTTCACTGCGGCGTCGAGCGACACGCTTACTCCTCTTAGTCTGTGTGTGGCCACCGAGTGCCCCCGGTCTACGTCTCGGGGGATCTTCCGTAACTCGGAAGGCGGGGATCCGCTGGGCGCGACCTCCAGGGCTCAGGCTCCGGGGGCGCGTACACATACGGCCGTCACACAGCGTACCAGTCCGGGCGGACGCCCCTGTCCGCGGGCCCGAGCGGCCGCCGGGGAGGGCCCCGTGGAGGGCCGTGCGGGCCGTCACCCGCGCCGGGGACGTACATGGGCGAACCGCTGACCTGGAGTAACACGGACAAGTAGGGTGACGGCACAGCTCGTTGGCACAGCAGGAAGGACCGGACCGCGATGGCCGAGGCCGAGGACCAGGAACTCAGGGCGCGCAAGGATCGGGAGCGGGACGAGCTCTACGCCCTCGACATCTCGGGCGTCGAATGGCACAGCGCGCCCGGCACCGAGGAGCACGAGGAGCGGGTCGAGATCGCCTACCTGCCCGAGGGTGCCGTGGCCATGAGGTCGTCGCTGGACCCGAGCACCGTGCTCCGTTACACGGAGGCGGAGTGGCGGGCCTTCGTGCTCGGCGCCAGGGACGGCGAGTTCGACCTGGAGCCGGCGGCACGGGACGTCGAGGCCGCCGAGTAGAGGCGTGACAGGGGGCGGTACCGGGATTCACACCACGGGGTTCGGGCAGGCTCGGAACGGATGGGGCCGGGTTCTGCCCGAGTTGTTCACCGGTATCGCCCGCTTTGTTCATTGACGGGGGCCGCCCGTGTCATTTTCTGCCGGACTGTGGCGCGGAGGGCTCACGTCGGCGGGCGGACGGGCCTGCCGTCGCGGGGGTCGCGGTGATTAGGCTGGGACCGGCGCGACGCCAGAATCCGTGGACCGGGCGTCGGCGTCTCAGGGGGAAGAGCCGGTTCATCGGACGACCTCGAACGGCCTTGGACAACTTCGAATGACAAGCAAGGGTCGCCCCAGCACGGCTTGAGGGTGCTCGACCACACCAGGAGGAACTGTGAGCAGCGACCGGGACGGGAACCGCGGGGGCTGGGCTACACCCGGCGATGACCAGCCCGACGCGGAGTCCTCAGTCGAGACGACCGGCGAGTTCACCATCGACTACGCGCCGCCCGCCTGGTACACGCAGAACGCGTCCAGTGAGAGCGGATCGGGGCAGGAGGACGAGGGGGCCGGGAGCGGTTCGTCCGGTTCGTCGTCCGCTTCCTCTGGTGCTTCCGATTCCGCCTCTCCGGCCTCGCCCTCCGCTCCGCCTGCTCCCCGTGGTCCGGTTCCGCCGTTGCCGGGGCTGACGCCTCCGCCGCACGCGGCGCCGGCCGGCGGGCCTTCCGCCGTTCCGGCTCCCGCGCCGGGCGCGCCCTTCACACCGCCGCCTCCCGCGCCCGCGCCGGGTGCCCCGTACACGCCGCCCCCGCCGCCCGGGCCCGGGGCGCCCTTCACGCCGCCCGCCCCGCCTGCCGGGGGGCCGGCCGGGGTGCCGCGGCTGCCGGTCGGGAGCGGGTTCGAGCCGCAGCCGCCGCAGCAGCCGTCGGCGCGGCCCGAGCCGGAGCCGGTGCCTGAGCCCGAGGCCGAGCCCGAGGTGCAGGCGCCGGAGCCCGCGCCCGCGCCCGCCCCGAGTGCGGATTTCAGCTCTCCCACGGCCGTGCCGAGCTTCCCGGCCGGAGGGTTCCAGCTCCAGGCGCCCGCTGCCCCTCCGGTTCAGGAGGCGCAGCCCGAGCCGGAGCCTCAGCCTGAACCGCAGCCCGAGCCCGAACCGGAGCCGCAGCCCGAGCCGGAACCCGAGCCCGAGGCCGAGCCCGAGCCCGAGCCCGCCAACGGTGATCTTGAGAGTGGCGCGACCATGCGCTTCTCCGCGGCCGCTCTCCAGCAGGAGATCGCCAAGCGTGCCGCCGCGGACGCCGACACCGGCACGGACACGGACACGGGCACCGACGATGCCGTGGAACCGGAGGACGAGGACGCCTCGGGCTCCGAGACCGGCGACGCCGACGAGGACACGGACGGTGCGGACGACGCCGCTGTCGGCGAGGTCGCCGACGAGGTGTCCGAGCCCGCGCCCGACCCCGAGCCCGAGGACAGCGTCCCGGCGGTGGACGAGCCCGAGGACTCCGCGCCCGAGGACGACGCCCCGCGGGACGCCGTTCCCGAGGACGCGCCGCCCGCGGCCCAGGGTGGGATGCCGCCGGTGCCTCCGGCGTACCCGCCGACCGCGCCCGCACCGGCCCACCAGTGGCCCGCGCAGCCCGCACCCGGCGCCCCGGAGCAGCCCGCCGTACCGGCCCAGCAGCCGCCGTTCCAGCCGCAGGCCCCGCAGCCGGCGCCCGCCGCGTGGAACCCGCCGCCCGCGCAGCCCGCTCCGCAGGCCGGTTACGGCTTCCCGCAGCCCGGCGCCACGCCTCCGGCACCGCAGCCTCCCGTCCAGCAGCCGGGCGGCGCTCCCACGCCCGCGACCGATGGCGGGTACGGCTTCCCGCAGGCCGCCGCGCAGCCGCCCCAGCCGCACTCCCCCGCCCAGCCCGGTGCCTACGGGTTCCCGCAGGCACCGCAGGGGCAGTCGCAGCCCGACGCCGCCCAGGTTCCGCCGGTCCCGCCGCAGGCGACGCCGCACGGTTACGCCCCGCAGGTCCCGCCCGTCCAGCCGATGCCGCAGCCGGGCCAGGCACCGCAGTCTCCGCCCCAGACGCCCCAGCCGCCCCAGGCGATGCAGCCGCCGCAGGCCATGCAGCCCGGCGCGCCCGGTCAGCCGGGCCAGGCAGGTGTGCCCGCTCAGCCAGGTGTGCCCGGTCAGCCCGACCATCAGCCGCAGCAGCACCAGCACCCCCAGGCACCGCAGCAGCCTCACATCCCCCAACAGCCCCACGCACCTCAGGCACCCCAGCCGCAGCACCAGTACCCGCAGCAGCCGGACGCCCCGCAGCCCCAGCAGCAGCCGGTCGACCCCCGGCTCGGGGCCGCCTGGCCGCAGCCCATGCAGCACGACCAGCGTCAGCCCACCAACCCGGGTGCCGCGCCGCTCGGCTACACCGCGGCCGTGGAACTGTCGTCCGACCGGCTGCTCAACAACAAGCGGCAGAAGGCGAAGAGCAGCCGTCCGGCGGCCGGCGGTTCGCGGTTCAAGCTGGGCGGCAAGAAGGAGGAGGCCGAGCGGCAGCGGAAGCTGGATCTGATCCGCACCCCGGTGCTCTCCTGCTACCGCATCGCCGTCATCAGCCTCAAGGGCGGTGTCGGCAAGACGACCACCACCACCGCCCTCGGCTCCACGCTCGCCACCGAGCGGCAGGACAAGATCCTCGCGATCGACGCCAACCCGGACGCCGGCACGCTCGGCCGCCGCGTGCGCCGCGAGACCGGGGCCACCATCCGTGACCTCGTGCAGGCGATCCCGCACCTCAACTCGTACATGGACATCCGGCGGTTCACCTCGCAGGCCTCGTCCGGTCTCGAGATCATCGCCAACGACGTCGACCCGGCCGTGTCCACCACGTTCAACGACGAGGACTACCGGCGCGCGATCGACGTGCTCGGCAAGCAGTACCCGATCATCCTCACCGACTCGGGCACCGGGCTCCTCTACAGCGCGATGCGCGGCGTGCTCGACCTCGCCGACCAGCTGATCATCATCTCCACGCCCTCCGTGGACGGTGCGAGCAGCGCCAGTACGACGCTGGACTGGCTGTCCGCGCACGGGTACGCCGACCTGGTGTCGCGGTCGATCACCGTCATCTCCGGAGTCCGCGAGACCGGCAAGATGATCAAGGTCGACGACATCGTGGGGCACTTCCAGACGCGGTGCCGGGGCGTCGTCGTGGTCCCCTTCGACGAGCACCTGTCCGCCGGCGCCGAGGTCGACCTCGACATGATGCGGCCGAAGGTGCGGGAGGCGTACTTCAACCTCGCGGCGATGGTCGCCGAGGACTTCGTCCGCCACCAGCAGTCGCACGGCCTGTGGACGTCCGACGGCAACCCGCCGCCGGTCGCCGCCCCGCCGATGCCGGGCCAGCAGCAGATGCCGGGTCACCCCCAGCCGGGCCAGGCCTATCCGCAGCAGCCCGGCCAGCCCTACCCGCAGCAGCCGGGGCAGGTGCCGCCGCAGCAGCCCGGTCAGCCGTACCCGCACCAGCCGGGCCAGGTGCCGCCGCAGCAGCCGGGGCAGCCCTACCCCCAGCCCGGGCAGCCCCACGCCCAGCCCGGCTACGGCTATCCGCAGCCGGGGCAGACCCCTCCGCCCCCGCCGCAGCAGTAGCCCGTCGGAGTCCCGAAGGCCCGCGTCGTCCCGGACGGCGCGGGCCTTCGCGTGTGCGCGGGCAGAACCGGTGAAACACGGGCGCCAGGCTCTCACCAGGGAGGCGCCAGAGGTCTGTGCCAATGAGAGTGACGGGTTGGTCAACTCGCCGTTTCCGCAGGCCACATGGGGTTTGACGGACCGTTGACGCGCGCAGACTGCCGCTGGTAGACACACACTTCATTCCGCGTTCACCACTGTTCAAGCCCGCCTCACGCGGGGACGTCCGGCGTTCCCGCGTGCGATGACGCGAGGTCAGGTAGTCATGAGCACACACGATCAGCACGGCAGTGGACGTACCACTCCCCGCCGGTTCAGAGCCCGGCTCCTCGCCGCGGCGGGCGCCTGCGCGCTGCTCCTCACGTCCGGGGCGGTCGCTCCCGCGGCCACGGCGGCGGACGGCGACGGGGACGGCGACAAGACGCTCACCGTCGCCGTGGCGCAGAGCGTCGACTCGCTCAGCCCCTTCCTGGCGGTACGCCTGCTCAGCACGAGCATCCACAAGCTGACGTACGAGTACCTGACCAACTACGACGCCAAGGACAACCACGTCATACCGGGGCTCGCGACCGAGTGGAAGGCGTCGTCCGACAAGCTGACCTGGACGTACACGATCCGCTCCGACTCCAAGTGGTCGGACGGGCAGCAGGCCACCGCCGAGGACGCGGCGTGGACGTTCAACAAGATGATGACCGACCAGGGCGCCGCCACCGCCAACGGCAGCTTCGTCGGCAACTTCGAGAAGGTGACCGCGCCCAGCCCGACCCAACTGGTGATCCGGCTGAAGAAGCCGCAGGCCACGATGACCGCGCTGGACGTGCCGATCGTGCCCAAGCACGTCTGGGAGAAGGTCGGGGACTTCTCGAAGTTCAACAACGACAAGGACTTCCCGGTCGTCGGCAACGGGCCGTTCATCCTCACGGACTACAAGCCGGACAGCTATGTGCGGCTCGAGGCCAACAAGGACTTCTGGCGGGGCGCCCCCAAGTTCGACAACCTGGTGTTCCGCTACTACAAGGACCAGGACGCCGCCGTCGCCGCCCTGCGCAAGGGCGAGGTGTCCTTCGTGGCCGGGTCGCCGTCCCTGACGCCCGCCCAGGCCGACTCCCTCAAGGGCGAGGAGAACATCCGCGTCAACGACGCCCCCGGCCGCCGCTTCTACGCCCTCGCCACCAACCCGGGCGCCCGGGCGAAGGACGGCACGAAGTTCGGTGACGGCGATCCCTCGCTCCTCGACCAGCGGGTACGGAACGCGCTGTTCATGGCGGTGGACCGCAAGGCCATCGTCGACAAGGTGTTCCAGGGGCACGCGGTCGAGGGCGCCGGCTACATCCCGCCGCGCTTCTCGCAGTACTTCTACGAGCCGACGGCCCAGCAGGAACTGGCGTACGACCCGGCCGGGGCGGCGAAGCTGCTGGACGAGGCGGGCTACAAGACGAACGCCGACGGCAAGCGCGTCGGCAAGGACGGCAAGCCGCTGAACTACCGCGTCCTGTGCCACGCCACCGACCCGAACGACAAGGCGGTCGGCAAGTACCTCCAGGAGTGGTGGGGCGAACTCGGGATCTCGATCACCCTCGACTGCCTCGACAACGTGACCGACCCGTGGCTGGCCGGCAAGTACGACCTCGCCTTCGACGGCTGGTCCGTCAACCCCGACCCGGACTTCGTGCTCTCCATCCACACCTGCGCGGCGCTCCCGGCGACGCCCAAGGACACGGGCGCCACGGACAACTTCATCTGCGACAAGAAGTACGACGACCTGTACGCGGGGCAGTTGGGCGAGTACGACGCCGGCAAGCGCGCGGACCTCGTCAAGCAGATGCAGTCCCGGCTCTACGACACCGGCTACATGAACGTCATGGCGTATCCGAACGCGGTCGAGGCCTACCGCACGGACCAGATCGAGTCGATCACCACCATGCCGTCCGACGCGGGCAACATCTACGGCCAGGACGGGTACTGGAGCTGGTGGTCGGCCGTCCCCGCGGACTCCGGTGACTCCTCGGGCGGTTCGTCGTCGACGGGCACCGTGATCGGGATCGTCGCGGGTGTCGTCGTCCTCGCCGGCCTCGGGGTGCTCTTCGCCGTCCGCCGCCGGGCGACGGCGGACGACCGTGAGTAGCGCGACGGATTCCGCGCCCCTCGCCGCGACCGGTGCCGCGCTCGGCAAGCGGCCGTCCGGGCCGTCGCGGCGCGGGGGCGGCGGGTATCCGCGGTACGTGGCGGGGAAGCTGGGCGGAGCGGTCGTCTCCCTCTTCGCCGTCCTGGTCACGAGCTTCTTCCTGTTCAGGCTGATCCCCGGCGACCCGGTGAAGTTCATGACCGGCGGCCGTCCGGTCTCGGCCGAGCAGCTCGCCGTCTACCGGGAGGAGTTCGGGCTCGACCTGCCGATGTGGCAGCAGTTCACGGACTACTGCCTCAAGGCGCTGAGCGGGGACCTCGGCACGTCGTACCAGTTCCACGCGCCGGTCGTCGACAAGATCGTCGAGGCGTTGCCGAACACGCTGCTGCTCACCGGCACGGCCTTCGTGATCTACACCGCGCTGGGTGCCTTCCTCGGCACCCGGTCGGCGTGGCGTCACGGCGGGCCGGGCGACCGGCTCAACACCGGTCTGGCGCTGACGCTCTACTCCATCCCGTCGTTCTGGCTGGGGCTGCTGCTCATCATCGTCCTGTCGGTCGGCGTGGACCCGATCCCGGGCCTGTTCCCGACCGGCGGCATGGAGTCGGGCGGCGAGGAGGGCTTCGCCCACGTGCTCGACGTCGCCCACCATCTCGTCCTCCCCGTGGTGACGCTGGTCGCCGTGGAGTACGGGCAGACGCTGCTGGTCACCCGGTCGGCGCTGCTGGACGAGATGGGCGGCGACTATCTGACGACCGCGCGGGCCAAGGGGCTCAGGGACGACCTCGTGCGGCGCCGGCACGCCGTGCCCAACGCGTTGCTGCCGACCGTGACGCTGGTCTTCGTCAACCTGGGCCGGACCGTGGCGGGTGTCATCCTGGTCGAGACCGTCTTCTCCTGGCCGGGGCTCGGCGGGCTGTTCTACCAGGCGCTGAGCGTGCCCGACCTGCCGTTGGTGCAGGGGCTGTTCTTCGTCTTCGCCGCGGCGGTGATCCTGATGAACACGCTGGCCGACCTCCTGTATCCGCTGCTCGACCCGAGGGTGGGCCGATGACCGCCGAGACCACCGAGACCCCTGCGGAGCCCCCCGGGAAGGAGTCCTCCGGGAAGCCGGGTGCGCCGAGTCCGCGCGCGCTCGCCCGGCGGCGGCGCCGTGCCTCCGTCGCGCGCTTCTGGAAGGAGTACCGCAGACACCGGGCGGGCCTTTTCGGGCTGGCCGCGCTGTCGCTGTTCGTGCTGGTCGCGCTCACCGCGCCGCTGACGGTCGGGTCGGACGTGGACAGCGTCACCGACGCGCCGGGGCAGCCGCTGGAGAGCCCGAGCGGCCGGTTCCCCCTGGGCACCGACCAGTTCGGGCGGAACCTGCTCGGCCTGCTGATCTGGGGCTCGCGCGTGTCCCTGCTCGTCGGGCTGCTCGCGGCCGCGCTGTCGGTGGCGATCGGCGCGGTCATCGGGATCACGGCCGGGCACTTCCGCGGGTGGTACGCCACGGTGATGATGCGGATCACGGACTGGTTCCTGGTGATGCCGACGCTGGTGCTGGCGATCGTGCTGGCGACGGTCATGTCCCGTTCCCTCGCCACGATCGTGCTGGCGATCGGTGTGACCACGTGGCCGACCACGGCGCGGCTGGTGCGGGCGCAGACGCTGGCGGTGGAGTCACGGCCGTACATCGAACGCGCGAAGGCGCTCGGGGGCGGGCACTGGCACATCATGTCCCGGCACGTGCTGCCCAACGTCATGCCGCTGGTCCTGGCGCAGACCACCCTGATCATCTCCTCCGCGATCCTGGCCGAGGCGACGCTGGCCTTCCTCGGGCTCGGGGACCCGACGGTGGTGTCCTGGGGCGGGCTGCTTCAGGACGCGCGGGAGGCGGGGTCGGTGAGTTCCGGCGACTGGTGGTACCTGGTGCCGCCCGGCGTCGGGATCGCGGTCGTGGCGCTGGCGTTCACGCTGTGCGGGCGTGCGGTGGAGGCCGTTCTCAATCCCAGGCTGGGGGTGTCCCGTTGAGTCTCCTGGAGGTACGGGACCTGAAGGTGACGTACGCCGGTGGCGCGGCCGCCGTGCGCGGGGTCGACCTGCGCCTCGGCGCGGGCGAGAAGCTCGGCATCGCGGGCGAGTCCGGCTGCGGCAAGTCCACGCTGGCGCTGGCGCTGCTGCGGCTGCTGCCGCCCGGCGCCCGGACCGGCGGGGAGATCCTGCTGGACGGCGAGGACGTGCTGACCATGAAGTGGGGGCGGCTGCGGGCGGTGCGCTGGGCGGGGGCGTCGATCGTCTTCCAGGGCGCGATGCACTCCCTGAACGCCGTGCACCGCATCGGTGACCAGATCGCCGAGCCCGTCCTGCTGCACCAGGGGGCGACGGCGGCCGGCGCGCGCAGGAAGACGGGCGAGCTGCTGGAGCAGGTGGGGCTGCCCGCCTCGCGGGCGAGTGCCTACCCGCACGAGCTGTCGGGCGGGCAGCGGCAGCGCGTGATGATCGCGATGGCGCTGGCCTGCGACCCGCGTCTGATCGTCGCCGACGAGCCGACCACGGCGCTCGACGTGATGATCCAGGCGCAGATCCTGCGGCTGATCGAGGGCCTGGTCGGCGAGCAGAACGTCGGCCTGATCATGATCAGCCACGACCTCGCGGTGCTGGCCGACACCTGCGACCGCCTCGCGGTGATGTACGCGGGCCGGGTGGTCGAGGAGGGTCCGGCCCGGCAGGTCTACGAGGACGCCCGGCATCCGTACGGCCGCGCGCTGTCGGCGGCCTTCCCGACGATCGGCGACCCGGCCTCGCGGTTCGCGCCCCGCGGCCTGCCCGGCGACCCGCCCGACCCCGCGGCGGTGCCCTCCGGCTGCGCGTTCCACCCGAGGTGCCCCGTCGCCCTGGATGTCTGCGCCACCGAGGACCAGACACTGCGCGAGGCGGGAGCCCGCCGGCGGGCGGCCTGCGTCCACGTGGGCGCGGGGGACGGCGGAGCGCCCGGCGCCACCGAGGCGGCCGCCGGTCCCTCCGGCGGTGCCGTGACGAACGACGGAGTGAGGAGCAGCAGCCCATGACGAGCACCACACCCCCGTTGCTGAGCGTCCAGGGGCTGCACGTCACCTTTCCCGGCCGGCGCGGGGCGGCGGACGCGCGGGCGGTCGACGGGGTCGATCTCGACATCCGGCGGGGCGAGATCGTCGCGCTGGTCGGCGAGTCGGGCTGCGGCAAGACCACCCTCGCGCGTTCCCTGCTCGGCCTGGTCCCGCCGACCGGCGGCCGTGTCACCTTCGACGGCGCCCCGCTCGCCCGCTCGGGCCGCGCGCTGAAGGCGTACCGCAAGCGGGCCCAGCTGGTCCTCCAGGACCCGAGCGGCTCGCTCAACCCGCGGCACACGGTGTACGACATCGTCGCCGAGGGCCTGCGCATCCACGGTCACGCGGGGGACGAGCGGACGGCGGTCGCCGAGGCCCTGTCCCGGGCCGGGCTGCGGCCGCCCGAGCGGTTCTTCCTGCGCTACCCGCACGAGCTGTCCGGCGGCCAGCGGCAGCGGGTCGTCATCGCGGGCGCGCTGGTCCTGGAGCCGGAACTGCTCGTCGCGGACGAACCGGTGGCCTCCCTCGACGCGTCGGTACGCGGCGAGATCCTCGCGCTGCTGCTGCGGCTGCGCACCGAACTGGGCCTGGCCGCGCTCGTCGTCACCCACGACCTGGGCCTGGCCTGGAACATCGCCGACCGGGTGGCGGTGATGTACCTCGGCCGGATCGTCGAGTCGGGGCCGGTGGAACAGGTGCTGACCGCGCCCCGGCATCCGTACACGCAGGCGCTGCTGTCGGTCCTGCCGGAGGCTCCGGGCACGCCGGTCGTGCTCACCGGCGAGCCCCCGGACCCGTCGTTCATCCCCTCCGGCTGCCGCTTCCACGTCCGCTGCCAGGTGCTGGCCGGCGGTGAGGCGGAGCGGGCCGGGGTGGCGGACGCGTGCCGGCACGGGGAGCTGGAGGTCCTGTCCGGCGGCGACGAGGCCCAGGTCGCCTGCCACTGGGCCCGGTCGCGGGCGGAGCGGCCCACGGCCGGAGCGGGCGACGAGGCGGCCGTCCGGCCGGGCTGAACGTCAGGGGCGGTGGACGTCCGAGGCCGCGATGATCTCGCGGCACCTCTGGACGTCCTGGCCCATCTGCTCCAGCAGCGCGTCCAGGGTCTCGAACCTGGCCTGGCCGCGTACGAAGGCGAGGAAGTCGACGGCGACGTGCAGGCCGTACAGGTCGAGGTCCACGCGGTCGATGGCGTACGCCTCCACCGTGCGCTCGGTGCCCTCGAACTGCGGGTTGGTGCCGACCGAGATCGCGGCCGGCATCGCCTCGCCCTGGGCGTGCAGCCAGCCGGCGTAGACGCCGTCGGCCGGGATCGCGGTGTGCGGGAGGGTCTCGACGTTGGCCGTCGGGAAGCCCATCTCGCGCCCCCGCTGGGCGCCGCGCACGACCACGCCCTCCACGCGGTGCGGGCGGCCCAGGATCTCCGCGGCGCCCTCGACGTCGCCCTCGGCGACCAGGCGGCGGGTCAGGGTGGAGGAGAACGGCTCGCCGCCGCCCGCGTCACCGGTCACGTACAGGTCGACGACCTCGACCTCGAAGTCGTAGACCTTGCCCTGCTCGGTGAGGAAGTCCACGTTGCCCGCGGCCTTGTGGCCGAAGCGGAAGTTGGGGCCCTCGACGACCGCCTTGGCGCGCAACCGGTCGACCAGGACCTTCACCACGAAGTCCGCCGCGGAGAGCTTCGAGAACTCCGTCGTGAACGGCAGGATCAGCACCGCGTCCACGCCCAGGTCCGCCATCAGTTCGGCACGGCGGTGGTGCGCGGCGAGCAGGGGCGGGTGGCTGCCGGGGCGGACGACCTCGCTGGGGTGCGGGTCGAAGGTGACGACGACGGCGGGGACGCCCAGCTCGCGGGCGCGGTCCACGGCGTGCTTGATGATCAGCTGGTGCCCGCGGTGGACGCCGTCGTAGGAGCCGATGGTGACGACGCTGCGTCCCCAGTCCTCGGGGATGTCCTCCAAGCCACGCCAGCGCTGCACTGTGTCTGCTCCTTGGTGGTTTCCGTGATCTCGGTGGGTCCGGTGGTGACCCTTACGCAGGTCTAAGGGTGCCATGCCGTCCGGGCCGGGGTCAGGCGGGGACCCGGGCTCCGGCGAGGTTCTCGATCGTGCGGCGGGCGCTGGGGCCGACCAGCGCGGCCCAGTCCGGCGGCGCGTCGGCCAGCCAGCCGGTCAGCCGGATGGCGAACCCCGGGAGGTGACGGGCCAGGTCGACCAGCCCGCGGTCGAAGCGGGTGGCTCCGTCGGGGGTGCGGACTAGCAGGAGACCGGTGCGGTGGACGAGGGCGCGCTGGTCCTCACCGGCGCACCGGGCGGCCGCGTACAGCAGCGCCTCCAGGACGGCGGGGGCCTGCTCGTGGGTGAGGAGGCGCTCGCGCAGTTCCCGGCGGAGCGGGCCGGCCGCGGCGGTGCCGTCGCCGGGGAGGACACCGGCCAGGGCGGCCCGCGCGGGCTCGGGTCCGTTGTCGAGGAGAGGGGTGACGAAGGGGAGGAGTACGGCGCGGTCGGCGGGGTCCCGGTCCAGGCGCCGGTCGACGTAGGCGGCCAGGTGTCCGGCGGTCTCGGGGCGGTCCGCGACGGCTCGCGCCACGAGGGCGGCCACCCGGCGGGCCAGCGCGGGGGTGGTGGCGTCGGCGAGCACGCGGAGCGCCTCCCCCGCGTCGGGGCCGCGCAGCCGGGCCCGGAAGGCTTCGAGGACGGCTTCCGGATGGGTGGGCAGGGCGGTGGCCACCGCGGTGGGCGGGAGGTGGGGGTCGCCGGCCGCGAAGTGGTCCAGTGCCCTCGGGAGGTGGCGTTCACGGCTGTCCGGGTCGTGTACGAGCAGGGCGAGCGCGCCGCCGTGCAGCGGGCTGTCGGCGGGCGCGGCGAGCAGGACGAGGGCGGCGTGCCGGAGCAGGGTGCGGTCGGCGGCGGTGCGGGCGTGCGGGGCGGTGCGCAGGCCGTGGGTGACGGTGGCGCTCCGCCGCTCGGGGCGCTCGTCGCGCGCCCACCGCTCGACGGCGCGGCACAGGGCCGAGGGCTCCTCCTCGGCCAGGACGGCGAGCAGTTCGTCGGCCCGTCGGTGGGTGCTGTCGACGAGGACCTCGGTGAGTCCGTCCAGGCCGCGGTGGCGGTGGGTGTGCAGCAGCGCCTGCGCGGCCGTCGCGACGGTGGCGTGCGGGGTGGCGGGCAGCGGCCGGTCGTCGTCGAACCAGCGGACCAGGAGCGGCTGTACGGCACGGGGAGCGGCGGTGAGCAGTGCCGCGACGGTGTCGAGGTGGCGGGGGCCCGGCTCGCTCGGGGGGCCGTCGGCGAGGACCAGGCGGCGCAGCAGGTCCAGCCGGAGGGCGTCGGGCAGCCGCAGGCCCGTCCAGAAGGCGGGCCCGAACTCCGCCGGCGCCGGCCGTCCCTCTCCGCGCCGTTCCGCGAGGCCGTCGGCGAGGAGCCGCAGCACCTCCGTGTACGGCGTCGCGTCGGGCACGCGCGCGAGGACGCGGGTGAGCAGCCGGGGGGCCCACCAGGAGTGGGGGTCGGCGTCGAGGGCGTGCACCAGCTCCTCGAGGGTCAGGGCGAGTTGGAGGACGCCGTGCTGCCGGGCGAGGAGCAGGACGGCCTCGACGACGGGGCCGATGCGGTGGTGGGGCACCGGGAGGGTGTGCGTGTCGTGCTTCTCGTGCGGGGTGCCTCGACGGTGGACGAGGGCGCGCAGGGCTTCGTCCAGGTCGAGGTGGACGCCCTGGATCCAGTCGGCCAGCTCCTCGTGCGCGAAGCGGTAGCCGGGGCCCGCGGGGACGAGGAGGCCCTCGGCGAGCACGGCCGACGCCCAGCCCGTGCCGCCGCCGAGCCGGGCCGGGGCGGGCCCCCACGGGAAGAGCGCCTCGAAGGACTCCCGGTCCAGCGCGCCCTGTCCGGGGCCGAGACTGCGCCGGGCGGCCTCGTGGACCTGCCCGGAGACCTTCGCGGCGAGCCGGCGTACGGCGGTGCCGTGCAGCCCGTTCTCCCGGGCCAGGCGGGTCGCGACGCGCAGGCACGCGAGGTCCAGGTACGCCTGGAAGACCTCGTCCCGGTCGACGGGCGCCGCGGGCAGGTCGAGGCCGGCGCGGACCTCACCGAGCAGGCGCAGGGTGAGGGGGTGCCGGTCGTCGGGGGCTCCGAGGGCGCCGTCCGGGACGCCATGGCGGGCGCGCGCCTCCCGGGCCTCCTCGTCGCCCAGGTCGCCGAGCGCAACGCAGGGCGGGAGCACTGGCCTGGGAGCCGCCGGCTCCACGCCGTCGAGTCCCGGCCGGGGTACGGCGACCGCCGTCCCGGCGCTCGTCTCCCCGGCCGACGGGCGTGTCCCGGCAGACGCCCAGGACGGCACGGGTACGGCCGCCCCGCCCCGGGCGACGGCCGACCCGGCCGACGACACGAAACCGGCCGGCCCTCGTCCCCCGGCCGGCGACAGGGCACCGGCCGACGGGCGCCCTCCGGCGACCGCCCAGGACGGCACCGGTACGGCGGCCCCGCCCTGACGTGCCGCCCACAGCGGCCTCCGGGCGCCGTCCGCCGCGACCGGCGCGGCGGCACGCTCCTCGGGCGCCGGGCCGTACAGCAGGTCCCGGGGGAACTCCGCCCCCGCGTGCTCCCAGTACTCCGCCCGGCACGCGACGACCAGCCGGATGCCCGTCTCCCCCAGCCAGGCCGCGGTGCCCTCGGTCCACTCGGGGAGCCGGTGGGCGAGCACGGGCGGCATCTCCTCGGGGCCGTCCAGCACCAGGAGGAGGGGCCTTCCGGCGATGCGGGCCAGGCGGGCGAGGCGTTCCGGGGCGATGTCTCCGAGGTCGTCGGGGCGGGCGCGGTCCGAGGCGGCGACGATGCGGGCGGCCCGGTCCAGCGTCCGGCGCACCGCGTCCGCCAGCGACATGTCCTCGTCGCACAGGTCTGCGCCGCGCAGCCACAACGTGGGTGCCGGTGCGGGGCCCCGGGAGCGGCGGGCGGCGAGGGCCGTCAGCTCGGTCGTACGGCCGCTGCCCGGCGCGCCGACCAGGCCCAGTACGCCGGCGCGGCCGGCCGCGAAGGCGGTGAACGCGCGGGTCACCGCGGGCCGTTCGACCGGCCTCACCACCGGCTCCGCCGAGGGTGCGCCGCCGCACGGCCCGGAGCCCTCGACCGCACGGGCGTCCCCGCACTCCCCCGACGCGCCCCGCGGGCCGTCCTGCCCGACCGAGGTCGCCGTGAGGGCGAGGACACCCGCGAGGTTGAGATCGGCTCCGTAGGCCGGGACCGTCGCCGCGTTCTCGGCGAGGAGGGCGGCGAGCGGGCCCGTGTCCGCGCGGCGCAGCGGCACGGCGAAGCCGACGTCGCTGTGCCCGGAGCTGAGCGCGGTGCCGAGGACCCCGAGGACGGCACCGGTCTCGATGTCGACGACGGGACCGCCGGCCGCCCCGCCGCCGAGCCGCAGCGCGTCCCGCCCGGAGGTGCCGCAGGCCAGTTCCAGCGCGTCGCCGAGGAGGTGGAAGCGGTCGGTGGCCGTGTAGGTCACGTCGGTGGTGCCCAGGACGCGGGCCTCGCGCCAGCCGCCGGCGGCGATGCGCACGTAGGTGCCGGCCTCGACGCGGTCCCGCGTGGTGACGGGCAGCGGGCGGACGCCCAGGCCCTCGGTGTGGACCAGGGCCAGGCCGAGGGCGGGCAGTGGGGTCACGTCGGCGGCGGCGACCACGCGGCGCCGGTCCCCGGCGGTGCGCAGGACCAGCCGGGAGAGGCCGTCGACCGCTTCGTGGCTGGTGAGCACGGTGCCGTGGTGATCGGCGACGAATCCGGTGCCGCGGGGGCGGCCGGCGAGGTCGTGGACCTGGACCAGGGCGTCGTCGGGCGCGTGCCGGGCCGGATCGGCCACCCGGGCCGGGGGCCCGCCGCGCGCGTCCCGGGCTCCGTCCCGCGGCCCCGGTACCGCCCTGCCGCCCGCCGCCTCCCGGGACCGGTTCCTCGACGCCATCGCCGAACCTCCCCGCCGTACACCCGTGCCGTGTGTTCGACGGTAGGCGCGTGATGATCAGCGGGACAGATCGCCTGGCGAACGCGCCCCCTTCCACTCCCCCGGTTCACTCCGAGCGCCTGCCCGGACGGGTGAACAGGAGGGGTCGGTTGGATACACCCTAGGAGGCGGGGGAACCGAGGGGGGACCGTGGAGCGGCGACAGTGAAGTCCCCGTGATCGCCGCTCCACGGGCGGACGCCGACGGCGCGTCGGCTCAGCCGAAGACGGCCAGGCTCTTCGCCTTGCCCTGGTGCTCCTCGACGAGCGCGAGCAGTCCGCCCTCGGGCCCGTAGACGGCGACGGCACCGGCGCCCGCGTAGACCTCGGGCATGTCCAGGCGGACGCCGTTGGTGAGCAGCTTGGCCCGCCTGGTGTCGACGTCCCAGCGCGGGAAGGCGGCGCCGGCCGCGTCCGCGACGGGCATCACGGTCAGCTCCTGCTGGAGCTGGTCCAGCGTCCGCGCGGTGTCCAGCCTGTAGGGGCCGACCCGGGTGCGGCGCAGCGCGGTGAGGTGGCCGCCGACGCCGAGACCGGCGCCCAGGTCGCGCGCCAGGGCCCGGATGTAGGTACCTGAGGAGCAGACCACGGAGACGACCAGGTCCAGCACCGGGGTGCCGTCCTCGGCGACGGCGTCGCGGACGTCGTACACGGAGAAGGAGGAGACGGTGACGGGACGGGCGGGGATCTCGAACTCCTCGCCCTCGCGCGCCCGCTTGTAGGAGCGCACGCCCTTGATCTTGATGGCGCTGACCTTGGACGGCACCTGCATGATCTCGCCGGTCAGTTCGGCGATCCCGGCGTCGATCGCCTCACGGGTGACCTTCGAGGCGTCGGCGCACCCCGTGATCTCGCCCTCGGCGTCGTCGGTCAGGGTGGTCTGCCCGAGCCGGATGGTGCCCAGGTACTCCTTCTCGGTGAGGGCGAGGTGCCCGAGGAGCTTGGTCGCCCGCTCCACACCCAGGACCAGGACGCCCGTCGCCATCGGGTCGAGCGTGCCGGCGTGCCCGACGCGCCGCGTCCGGGCGATGCCCCGCATCTTGGCGACGACGTCGTGCGAAGTGAAGCCCGACGGCTTGTCGACGATGACAAGGCCGTCGGGCGTGGTGTGCTTGTCGGTCATTTAGCGGTGTCGTCCGTCTCGTCGCCCTCGGCGGCTTCGGCGGCCTCGTCCTCTTCCGGCTTGCGGTAGGGGTCGGCCTCCCCGGCGTACGCGGCGCCCGCGGACGCCTCGCGCACCTTGGCATCGGACTGGCGCGCCTTGTCGAGGAGGTCCTCGATGTTGCGGGCGGTGTCCGGGAGGGCGTCCATGACGAAGGCCAGGGTCGGCGTGAACTTCACGCCCGCCGCCTTGCCGACCTCGGAGCGCAGGATGCCCTTGGCGCTCTCCAGGCCCGCCGCGGCGGCCGCTCGCTCCTCGTCGTCCCCGTACACCGTGTAGAAGACGGTCGCCTCCCGCAGGTCACCCGTGACCCGGGTGTCCGTGATGGTGACGTGCGAGCCGAGCCGCGGGTCCTTGATCCCGCGCTGCAGCTTCTGGGCCACCACCTCTCGGATGAGGTCCGCCAGCCTTTTCGCCCGCGCGTTGTCGGCCACTGGTCCGTCTCCCGTTCTTTCTTCTCTTCGTGATCTTGCGTGGTCTGGCGTGCCGCTGGTCAGTCGTCGTCGCCGTGGAGGCGCCGTCGCACCGACAGCAGTTCCACCTCGGGCCGGCCGGCCACCAGCCGTTCGCACCGGTCGAGTACGTCACTGAGGTGGCCCGCGTCGCCGGACACCACGGCCAGGCCGACGACCGCCCGGCGGTGGAGGTTCATGTGCTCCACCTCGGCCGCGCTCACCGCGTACTTCCGCTGGAGTTCGGCGACGATCGGGCGGACCACGGAGCGCTTCTCCTTCAGCGAATGTACGTCGCCGAGGAGGAGGTCGAAGGACAGCGTCCCCACATACATGTATGCAACCGGTTCACCCGCCGGTTCGGGATCGATGGCCCCGCCGTTCACCGGCGGGGACATCAGAACCGTACAACGAACGGCCGGGGCCGATCGACGGATATTGTGCTCCGCCGACCGGCCCCGGGCCGCACCGTCTCGGAAGTCGGGGTGGTTACACCCGCGGCTTCTCGCGCATCTCGTACGTCGCGATGACGTCGTCGACCTTGATGTCGTTGAAGTTTCCGAGGTTGATACCGCCCTCGAAGCCTTCGCGGATCTCGGTGACGTCGTCCTTGAAGCGACGCAGGCCCACGATGTTGAGGCTCTCCGCGATGACCTTGCCATCGCGCAGCAGACGCGCCTTGGTGTTGCGCTTGACCTCGCCGGAGCGGATGAGAACACCCGCGATGTTGCCCAGCTTGGACGAGCGGAAGACCTCGCGGATCTCCGCCGTGCCCAGCTCGACCTCTTCGTACTCCGGCTTGAGCATGCCCTTGAGGGCCGCCTCGATCTCCTCGATCGCCTGGTAGATGACCGAGTAGTACCGGACGTCCACACCCTCGCGCTCGGCCATCTGCGCGGCACGCCCGGCGGCGCGCACGTTGAAGCCGATCACGATGGCGTCGGAGCCCATCGCCAGGTCGATGTCGGACTCCGTGACCGCACCGACGCCGCGGTGCAGGACGCGGATGTCGACCTCTTCGCCGACGTCCAGCTGGAGCAGGGAGGACTCCAGGGCCTCGACGGATCCGGAAGCGTCACCCTTGATGATCAGGTTCAGCTGCTGGACCTCGCCGGCCTTGAGCACCTTGTCCAGGTCCTCGAGCGACACGCGGCGCGTGCGCTTGGCGAACGCGGCGTTCCGCTCGCGGGCGGCACGCTTCTCCGCGATCTGGCGGGCCGTACGGTCCTCCTCGACCACGATGAAGTTGTCGCCGGCGCCCGGCACGTTGGTCAGACCCAGCACCTGGACCGGGGTCGACGGACCCGCCTCGGCGACGTTGTTGCCGTTGTCGTCGAGCATGGCGCGGACGCGGCCGTAGGCGTCGCCCACCACCATCGTGTCGCCGACCCGCAGGGTGCCTCGCTGCACGAGGACCGTCGCCACGGCACCGCGGCCGCGGTCGAGACGGGACTCGATCGAGATGCCCTGCGCGTCCTGGTTCGGGTTGGCCCGCAGGTCGAGCGAGGCGTCCGCGGTGAGGACCACGGCCTCCAGCAGGGAGTCGATGTGCAGACCCTGCTTGGCGGAGATGTCGACGAACATGGTGTCGCCGCCGTACTCCTCGGCCACCAGGCCGTACTCGGTCAGCTGACCGCGCACCTTGCTCGGGTCGGCACCCTCGACGTCGATCTTGTTGACCGCGACGACGATCGGGACATCGGCCGCCTTGGCGTGGTTGAGCGCCTCGACCGTCTGCGGCATGACGCCGTCGTTGGCCGCGACGACCAGGATCGCGATGTCGGTCGACCGCGCACCACGGGCACGCATGGCGGTGAACGCCTCGTGACCCGGGGTGTCGATGAAGGTGATCTTGCGCTCTTCTTCGTTGACCTCGGTCGCGACCTGGTAGGCACCGATGTGCTGGGTGATGCCGCCGGCCTCGCCCGCGATGACGTTCGTCTTGCGGATGGCGTCGAGCAGCCGGGTCTTACCGTGGTCGACGTGACCCATGACGGTCACGACCGGCGGACGGACGACCAGGTCCTCCTCGGAGCCCTCGTCCTCGCCGAACTCCAGGTCGAAGGACTCGAGCAGCTCGCGGTCCTCCTCCTCCGGGCTGACGATCTGAACCGTGTAGTTCATCTCGCCGGCGAGGAGCTGGAGCGTCTCGTCGGAGACGGACTGGGTCGCGGTGACCATCTCGCCGAGGTTCATCATGACCGCGACGAGCGACGCCGGGTTGGCGTTGATCTTCTCCGCGAAGTCGGTGAGCGACGCACCGCGCGACAGGCGAATGGCTTCGCCGTTGCCGCGAGGCAGCATCACGCCGCCGACCGACGGGGCCTGCATGGCCTCGTACTCCTGGCGCCTCTGCCGCTTCGACTTGCGACCGCGACGCGCGGGACCGCCGGGACGGCCGAAGGCGCCCTGCGTGCCACCACGGCCACCGGGACCACCGGGACGACCGCCGAAGCCGGGACGGCCACCGCCGCCACCGAAGCCACCGCCGCCGGGACGACCGGCGAAACCGCCGCCGCCACCGGGACGACCGCCGCCGCCACCGCCGCCGGGACGACCGGCGAAGCCGCCGCCGCCACCGGGACGACCGCCGCCGCCGGGACGACCGGCACCGCCGGGACCGCGACCGCCGCCGCCGCCGGGGCCCGGACGCGGGCCGGCAGCGGGACGCTGCGGCATCATGCCGGGGTTCGGGCGCGGACCGCCGCCGGGACGGGGACCGCCCTGGCCGCCGCCCTGCGGACGCGGCATCGAGCCGGGGCTCGGACGGTTGCCGCCCGGAGCCTGGGGACGGGGACCGCCGCCCTGGCCGCCGGGGGCCTGCGGACGCGGACCGGCGCCGGGGGCACCGGGGCCGCCGGGGCGCGGACCGCCCTGCGGACGGGGCGCCTGCGGGCGCGCCATGCCGGCGTTGCCGCCGGAGGTGAAGGGGTTGTTGCCCGGACGCGGACCGCCGGGGCGGCCGCCGGGACGCTGCGCGGGGGCGCCGGGACGCTGGCCGCCGGGACGGCCCTGGCCGCCCTGCTGACCACGGTCCTGACCCGGACCGGACGGACGACCGCCGGGCTTGGGGGCACCGGGACGCGCACCGCCGGGCTTCGGGCCGGCCGGAGCGGGCGTCGAGGCGGCGGGGGCGGCCGGAGCGGCCGGCGGAGCGGTGAACTCCGGCGCGGCCGGAGCCGGACGCGGCGCGGGCTTCGGGCCCGGCGTCGGACGCGGGCCCTGGGACGGCGCCGGAGCGGGGGCCGCCGGGGCCTCGGGCTGCTGGGCAGCCGCGGGCTTCGGGGCGGCCGGACGCGGCGCGGCCGGACGATCCCCCGCCTGAGCGGCGCGGGAGGGGCCCGCAGCCTGCGCCGGAGACGGCGCGGCGGGCCTGGGGGCGGCCTTCTTCGGGGCGGCGGGGCGACCGGCTGCCCGGCCGTTGCCACCACCCTGCTGGAAGGCGTCTGTCAGCTTGCGTACTACGGGCGCTTCGATGGTCGAAGACGCCGAACGGACGAATTCACCGAGCTCCTGGAGCTTGGCCATGACGACCTTGCTCTCAACGCCGAACTCCTTGGCGAGTTCGTAGACCCGGACCTTAGCCACTTCGCTCCTCTGAGGTCCGGGTTGCGTCCGGACCGTCGCTAGTTCATGGGCGTACTCATCGCGTACTCATCGAGTGCTCATCGCAATCTCGACCTGCTTTCGACTCGCGAGGTACCGGGCCGCGCGGTGGGTTCCGCACGGCTCGTCTTCCTTACCACGTTGCTTACATGCTGCTTTCAGCAACCTTGTGCCTGCTCGACGTAGTGACGCAACGCCTTTACGTCGAGCGGACCCGGGACGCGGAGCGCCCGCGGGAACGCCTTGCGGCGCACCGCCTGGTCGACACAGACCGGTACGGGGTGTACGTACGCACCCCGGCCGGGCAGCGTACCGCGTGGATCAGGGGCGCAATGACCCTCGACCGCCACGGTGCGCAGCAGCTCGCTCTTGACCGCTCGCTCCCGGCACCCCACGCAGGTGCGCTCAGGGCATGCTCGGGTACGTGTCCGGCCAGACACTCCTAAGTCTACCTCCCCGGGCCGACCTCACCCCTTCGGGGCAAGAATCGAACACGTGCCGCACGCAAAGCTGACGTGATCTCAGCGCCGTACGGCTTGGATCTATTCCCCCTGCTCGCCCGAGGGCTGCTCGGAGGGCTGTCCGGACGGCTGCTCGGTGTCCGGGCGGATGTCGATGCGCCAGCCGGTCAGCCGGGCCGCGAGGCGGGCGTTCTGGCCCTCCTTGCCGATGGCCAGCGACAACTGGTAGTCCGGCACGATCACCCGCGCGGAGCGGGCGGCCAGGTCCACGACCTCCACCTTGGAGACGCGAGCCGGGGAGAGCGCGTTCGCCACCATCTCGGCCGGGTCGTCCGACCAGTCGACGATGTCGATCTTCTCGCCGTTCAGCTCCCCCATGACGTTGCGCACCCGGCCGCCCATGGGGCCGATGCAGGCACCCTTGGCGTTCAGGCCCGAGCGGGTGGAGCGGACGGCGATCTTGGTGCGGTGGCCGGCCTCGCGCGCGATCGCGGAGATCTCGACCGACCCGTCGGCGATCTCCGGCACCTCCAGGGCGAAGAGCTTCTTCACCAGGTTGGGGTGGGTGCGGGACAGCGTCACGGAGGGACCGCGCACGCCCTTGGCCACCCGGACCACGTAGGACCGCAGCCGCATGCCGTGCGGGTAGGTTTCGCCGGGCACCTGCTCCTGCACCGGGAGGATGGCCTCCAGCTTGCCGATGTCGACCAGCACGTTCTTCGGGTCGCGGCCCTGCTGGACCACGCCGGTGACGATGTCGCCCTCGCGGCCGGCGTACTCGCCGAGCGTCGCGTCGTCCTCGGCGTCGCGCAGCCGCTGCAGGATGACCTGCTTGGCGGTGGTGGCGGCGATGCGGCCGAAGTCGGACGGGGTGTCGTCGAACTCGCGGGCCGCCTGGCCCTCTTCGAGGTCGTCGGGGTCCTCCTTCGCCCACACGGTCACGTGTCCGGTGTCCCGCTTGAGTTCCACGCGCGCGTGGCGGCGGCTTCCCTCGGTGCGGTGATAGGCGATGAGGAGGGCCGACTCGATCGCTTCGACCAGCAGGTCGAAGGAGATCTCCTTCTCCCGTACCAAGCCCCGCAGGGCGCTCATGTCGATGTCCACGGCTACGCCTCCTCTTCCGTCGTGTCGCTGTTCTGGGTGTGCTCTGTGTGCTCGGGGTTCTTGCGGTTGAACTCGACCTGGACGCGTGCCTTGTCGATGTCACCGAAGGCGAGTCTGCGGGTGGTGGCCTTGCGGCCCTTGACGCCGGGCACCTCGAGGTCGACTCCGTCCCCGTCCACGGCGACGATGCGGGCGACCAGCTCACCGCCCTCGTGCAGCTGGAAGCGGACCAGGCGGTCCGTGGCGCGCACGTAGTGGCGGTGCTCGGTCAGGGAGCGCTCGGCGCCCGGGGTGCCCACCTCGAGGGTGTACTCCGCGTCGCCCATCGCGTCGGTCTCGTCCAGCTTCGCCGAGAGCACGCGGCTCACATCGGCGATCCGGTCCAGGTCGGCGCCGGTGTCGGAGTCGACGACCACTCTCAGCACACGCTTGCGGCCGACCGAGTCCACCGCGATCTCCTCGAGGTCCAGTCCCTGGGAGGCGACGAGCGGCTCAAGCAGCTCTCGCAGCCTCTCGCTCTGGGTGGTGCTCATCCGGGTGACTCCTCGGCCGCGTGTGCTGTTGTGGGATGGGGCGCGTGTCTGGTCAAAGGGTATCGGGTCCCGGGGGGTGTTGCCGTCCACCCCCGGCTCGGCGGTGCCGATGACCGGTGCCCGGCCGGGGCCCGGGTACCGTGATCACGGGCCGGCCGCACCGTGGGTCGCCGCCGCGTCGCCGGTCGCTCTGCCCGTCGCTGTGTCCGTCGCTGTCCGTCGCTTTGCCGCCGCTTCCGTACGAGCTTGTCGAGGACGTCTGCCGTGTCGTTTTCCGCATCGCCGCGCCCGCCGTCCGGGCCGCGCAGAAGGAGTCTGCTCGTGTCGGCCGCCGGGGCCGCCGGTGCCGTCCTGCTCGTCGGGTGCTCCGGCGACCCGGACTCCGGGGAACCGGCCGCCGAACGGTCGGCGGCCGACGCGGCACGCGCGCGTGCGGGCCGGGACAGCGAGGCGCTGGCCGCGCGTTACGCGGCGGTGATCGCCGCTCATCCGGGGCTGTCGGAGCGGTTGCGTCCGCTGCGGGAGGAGGTGCTGCGGCACGCGAAGGCGTTCGGCGCGAAGGGCACCGGGGGTACGGCCTCGCCGGGGGCGTCGGCGTCGTCGGGGGCCTCGCCTTCGGTGTCCGCGCGGGCCGCCGGGCCGGGGGACGACGTCGGGCGGGTGCCGGCGGACGAGAAGGACGCGGTGGCCCTGCTGGCCGGCGCCGAGCGGAAGCTGGCCGACCGGCGGGCGGAGGCGCTGCTTGAGGTGCCGGGTGAGCTGGCGCGGCTGCTGGCGTCGGTGGCGGCGGCCGGGGCGGCGCACGTGTTTCTGCTGACGGACGGAGGGTGACGGTGAGCGAGGCGGAGGACCGGGAGCTGGACGCCCTCCAGGCGGCGCTTTCGGCCGAACACGCGGCCGTGTACGGCTACGGGGTCGTCGGCGGGCGGATCGGCGAGGAACGGCGCGGCGAGGCGCGTACCGCGTACGACGCGCACCGGGCACGGCGGGACGCGCTGGTGCGCGACGTGCGGGGCCTGGGCGGGCGGCCGGTGGCCGCGTCCGCCGGGTACGCGCTGCCCTTCTCCGTGCCGGATGCGGCCGCCGCGGTGCGGCTGGCGGGCGAGCTGGAGGAGCGGCTCGCCGGGGTCTACTCCGACCTGGTGCGGGCGGCCGAAGGCGACCGGCGGGCCGCTGCCGCCGGGGCGCTGCGGGAGGCCGCGGTCCGTGCGGCGCGGTGGCGGGGCGGGAGCGTAGCCTTCCCTGGGCTCGCGGAGCGGACCGGCACGTCGTCGGCGCGCACCTCGGCTCCGGATGCCTCGGCTCCTGATGCCTCGGCCTCGGCCACACCGACTGGGTAACGCGTACGGCTGCACGTACGGGAAGGGAACGGCTCGCGCATGGCTTTCGAAGCGCCGCGGCGGCTGGTCAGGGCGCTCGGCGAGACGGCACCTGGCGGCGACGACTGGCTGGCGCGGCTGCCGGAGGCGGCGGAGCGGGCGGTGGCGCTGCGCGGGCTGAGCGCCGAGCGGGTGCAGGTGCCCGGTGGGCGGAGCAGCCTCGTGGTCCTCGTGCGGGATGCCGAGGGGACGCCGGCGGTGCTGAAGCTGGCCCCGCGGCGGGCGCGTCCGGAGAGTGAGCGGGCCGCGCTGGCGCACTGGGGTGGGCTCGGGGCGGTCCAGTTGCGCGAGGAGGCCGCTGCCGGGGAGGGCGGCGAGGGAGTGCTGCTGCTGGAGCGGCTGCATCCGGACGTGTCGGTGCGGTCGTTGCCGGAGGCGAAGGCGTTGCTGGAGGCTGCGGGGGCGCTGCGGCGGCTGTGGGTCGAGCCGCCGGACGGTCACCCCTTCGAGACGGTGGCCGAGCGGACCGGTCGGCAGGCGGAGGCCATGCTGGCGGGGGCGGCGGCGGATCCCGAGGTGGCGCCGCTGGTCGACGCGGCGCTCGGGGCCCGGGAGGAGCTGCTGGCGGGGCCGCCTCCGGCGCGGCTGCTGCACGGGACGTTTCGGCAGAGCAAGGTGCTGGCCGGGGACCGGATGCCCTGGCTGGCGGTGGGGCCGGATCCGGTGGTGGGCGAGAGCGCCTTCGACCTGGCGCGGCTGGTGCGGGATCGGGTCGAGGACCTGATCGCGCAGCCCTCGGGGGCCTCTACGACCCGGCGTCGCGTGAAGCGGCTCGCGGAGTCGCTGGAGGTCGATCAGGAACGGCTGCGGGGGTGGACGCTGTTCCGCGCGGTCGAGTCGGGGGTACGGGCTCGGCGGGTGGGCCGGGAGAAGGACGCGGAGCTGTTGTTGGAGTTCGCGGGCTGGCTGTGAGTCGTGCCGCTGGGGCGATGGGAGGGTGGGCGCAGCGGCATCCGGCAAGCGCCGGGCCGCGACACCCACCCTCGGCAGGGGTCAGCTGGTGAGGCGGGTGATGGCCTCGTCGACCGTCAGTTCCTCGCGTTCGCCGGTGCGGCGGTCCTTGAGTTCCAGGACGCCCTCGGCCGAGCGGCGGCCCGCGACCAGGATCTGGGGTACGCCGATGAGTTCCGCATCGGTGAACTTGACGCCCGGGGAGACGCCCGCGCGGTCGTCGACCAGGACGCGTACGCCGGCCGCGGCCAGCTTGTCGGAGACTTCGAGGGCCAGTTCGGTCTGGAGGGCCTTGCCGGCCGCGACGACGTGGACGTCGGCCGGGGCGACCTCCTTGGACCAGACGAGGCCCTTGTCGTCGGCGTGCTGCTCGGCGAGGGCCGCGACGGCGCGGGAGACGCCGATGCCGTAGGAGCCCATCGTGACGCGGGCCGGCTTGCCGTTCTGGCCGAGGACGTCGAGCTTGAGGGCGTCGGCGTACTTGCGGCCCAGCTGGAAGATGTGGCCGATCTCGATGGCGCGGTCCAGCTTGAGGCCGGTGCCGCAGTTCGGGCAGGGGTCGCCCTCCCGGACGACCACGACGTCGACGTAGGTGTCGACCTCGAAGTCGCGGCCCGCCACGACGTTCTTGGCGTGGGTGTCGGCCTTGTTGGCGCCCGTGATCCATGCGGTGCCGGGCGCGACGCGGGGGTCGGCGATGTACTTGACCTTGTCGCCCAGGCCCTGCGGGCCCACGTAGCCGCGGACCAGGTCGGGGCGGCCGACGAAGTCCTCCGCGGTGACCAGTTCGACGGCGGCGGGGGCGAAGTGCGCCTCCACCTTGTCCATGTCGACCTCGCGGTCGCCGGGGACGCCCACGGCCACGATCTCGCCGTCCACCTTGACCAGGAGGTTCTTCAGCGTGGCGGACGCCTCGACACCGAGGGAGGCGGCCAGGGTCTCGATCGTGGGGGTGTCGGGGGTGGGGATGTCCTCGGCGGCGGGTACGGAGGCCGCGTCCACCGGCTTGAGGGTGTACGTGATCGCTTCCGTGTTGGCGGCGAAGTCGCAGTTCGGGCAGTCGGCGAAGGTGTCCTCGCCGGCCTGCGCGGGGGCCAGGAACTCCTCGGACTTCGAGCCGCCCATCGCGCCCGCGGTGGCCGCGCAGATGCGGTAGTCGAGGCCGAGGCGCTCGAAGATGCGCTGGTAGGCGGCGCGGTGCAGGGCGTAGGACTCGGCCAGGCCCTCGTCGGCGACGTCGAAGGAGTAGGAGTCCTTCATCAGGAACTCGCGGCCGCGCAGGATGCCGGCCCGGGGGCGGGCCTCGTCGCGATACTTGTTCTGGATCTGGTAGAGGATGACCGGCAGGTCCTTGTAGGAGGACGCCTGGTCCTTCACCAGGAGGGTGAAGATCTCCTCGTGGGTCGGGCCGAGGAGGTAGTCGCCCCCCTTGCGGTCCTGGAGGCGGAACAGCTCGGGGCCGTACTCCTCCCAGCGGCCGGTGGCCTCGTACGGCTCGCGCGGCAGCAGGGCGGGGAGCTGGACCTCCTGGGCGCCGATGGCGTCCATCTCCTCGCGGACGATGCGCTCGATGTTGCCGAGGACCTTCTTGCCGAGCGGCAGCCAGCTCCAGAGGCCGGCGGCGGTGCGGCGCACGTAGCCGGCGCGGACCAGCAGCTTGTGGCTGAGGACCTCGGCGTCCGCCGGGTCGTCGCGCAGCGTCTTCGCCATCAACTTCGACATGCGCTGGACCGGTGCGTTGGCCATGGATCTCGTGTCTCCTGCTGCGTAAGGGTGGTGCTAGGAGGTTAGCCGGGTGGTCCTGCCCGGTGGAAATCGGTTATCGCCTGTGCAGCGGGAGCGGGGCGCCCATCACCGCGTACGGCTTGGGGGCGCTCGGGAAGAGGACCTGGCGGGCCAGGTCCTGGTAGCCGAGGGAGCGGTACAGGCCGCGGGCGGGGCTCTCGGTGTCGATGGCGGAGAGGATGGAGCGGGGTTCCGTGGCGCTGTCGGTGATCGTGGTGATCAGGGCGCGGCCCGCGCCGCGGTTCTGGTGGACCGGGTGGACGTGGAGTTCGGTGATGACGAAGGAGTCGTCGAGCCAGGTGTCCGTGCCCTGGGCGCGGAGGTAGGGCTCGACCACGGTGGACCACCAGTGGGTGCGGTCGTTGGGCATGCCGTAGACGAAGCCGACCAGCTCGCCGTCGCAGGTGGCTCCCAGGGCGCGCGCGCCGGGGTGGGTCATGTGGCGCAGGACGATCTGGCGGCGGACGGCGACCTCGTCGGGGCCGAGGCCGAACGCGGCGGCTTGGACGGCCAAGGCCTCGTCCACGTGCGCGGAGAGGTCCAGTGGGCCGATCACGAGGTCCATGGCGGGGAGCCTACAGCCCTGTCGCGGGGCTCAGAACAGCACGCTCATGAAGGCGCCGACCTCTCGGAAGCCCACCCGGAGGTACGTCCGCCGTGCCGCGGTGTTGAAGTCGTTGACGTACAGGCTCGCCACCGGGGCCACGTCGGCGAGGGCGTAGCGCAGGACCGCCGCCATGCCCGGTGCCGCCAGGCCCTTGCCCCGGTACTCGGGGGCCACCCACACGCCCTGGATCTGGCAGGCGCGGTCGGTGGCGGCGCCGATCTCGGCCTTGAAGACGACCTTGCCGTCCGCGTCGAACCGGGCGAACGAGCGGCCGGAGCCGACGAGTTCGGCGACCCTGGCCTGGTAGAGCAGGCCGCCGTCGCCGGCCAGCGGCGAGATGCCGACCTCCTCGGTGAACATCGCCACGCAGGCCGGCATGACGCGGTCCAGCTCGTCCTTGCGTACGCGGCGGACGTAGGGGTCGGGGACGATGTCCCCGGGCATGCGGTCGGTGACCATGAGGGGCTGGTGGGTGCGGACCTCGCGGGCGGGGCCCCAGCCGGGTTCGAGCAGCCGCCACAGCTGGGCGGTCTGGTCGGCGGGGCCGACGATCGAGGAGCAGCGGCGGCCGGCCCGGCGGGCGCGGTCGGCGAAGGCGCGGACCGCGCGTTCGTTGGCGCAGATGGGGACCAGGTTGGCGCCGGCGTAGCACAGGGACGTCAGCATGCCCTGCTCGTACCAGCCCCACATCTCGCCGCCGAGGCGCCACGGGTCGAGTCCGGCGATGTTCACGCGGGCGGCCACGAAGGCGTTGGCGACCGGCTCGCGGTCGAGGATGGCGAGCGCGGCGTCCAGGTCGCTCGGTTCGAGCACGCGGGAGGTGGTCTGCGTCAACACGTGCGGGGGCCTCACCCTGAGATCTGCTGGTCCCCGCACTGTACCTGCCACGCATTTGCCGCGCCGCCCTCCGGGCGACGCGGCCGGAGCGGGGAGGGTCAGCCCGCGATCGAGACGGAGGGCTCGCCGGAGGCCACGCCGTCCTTCTCCATCTGCTCGGCGATCTTCATGGCCTCCTCGATGAGGGTCTCCACGATCTTCGACTCGGGGACGGTCTTGATGACCTCGCCCTTGACGAAGATCTGGCCCTTGCCGTTGCCGGAGGCGACGCCGAGGTCGGCCTCGCGGGCCTCGCCGGGGCCGTTGACGACGCAGCCCATGACGGCGACGCGCAGCGGCACCTCCATGCCGTCGAGACCGGCGGTGACCTCTTCGGCTAGCTTGTAGACGTCGACCTGGGCGCGGCCGCAGGACGGGCAGGAGACGATCTCCAGGCCGCGCTGGCGCAGGTTGAGCGACTCCAGGATCTGGATGCCGACCTTGATCTCCTCGACCGGCGGGGCGGAGAGGGAGACGCGGATGGTGTCGCCGATGCCCTGCGAGAGCAGCGCGCCGAAGGCGACCGCCGACTTGATGGTGCCCTGGAAGGCGGGGCCGGCCTCCGTCACGCCGAGGTGCAGCGGGTAGTCGCACTGGGCGGCGAGCTGGCGGTAGGCCTCGACCATCACGACCGGGTCGTTGTGCTTGACGGAGATCTTGATGTCGCGGAAGTCGTGCTCCTCGAAGAGCGACGCCTCCCAGAGAGCCGACTCGGCCAGTGCCTCGGGGGTCGCCTTGCCGTACTTCTGGAGCAGCCGGCGGTCCAGGGAGCCCGCGTTCACGCCGATGCGGATCGGGGTGCCGTGGTCCTTCGCCGCCTTGGCGATCTCCTTGACCTTGTCGTCGAACTGCTTGATGTTGCCCGGGTTGACGCGGACCGCCGCGCAGCCCGCCTCGATCGCGGCGAACACGTACTTGGGCTGGAAGTGGATGTCGGCGATCACCGGGATCTGCGACTTCCGCGCGATCACCGGGAGCGCGTCCGCGTCGTCCTGGGTCGGGCAGGCCACCCGCACGATCTGGCAGCCCGACGCGGTCAGCTCGGCGATCTGCTGGAGCGTCGCGCCGATGTCCGACGTACGAGTGGTGGTCATGGACTGCACCGACACGGGGGCGTCGCCGCCCACCGCCACGGCGCCGACCTGGATCTGCCGGCTCTTGCGGCGCTCCGCGAGCCTGGTCGGAACGTCCGGCATGCCGAGAGAAATGGCAGTCATCTGCTGTGCAACCCCAAGTCGTGGATCAAGGTCCGGCCCCGTTCTGACGCGGGCTCCGGCAATCGAGATTACGGCACGCACATGAACGCCGGGGACACGGTGCGCGCGAGATGCACCCGTTGGCGTCCATCTGCCGGACGAACGGAGTGAAGCCCGACCCGGAGGGACAGGCTCTCCGGATCGGGCTTCTCATCGGATCGTTCGGATTGTGCCGATATCAGGAGATTCGTACGGGATTGACGACGTCCGCCACCAGCACCAGCAGTGTGAAGCAGACGAAGATGCCCGCCACCACGTAGGCCACCGGCATCAGCTTGGCGACGTCGAAGGGCCCCGGGTCGGGCCTGCGCAGCACCTTGGCCGCGGCCCGGCGCAGCGACTCCCACAGCGCGCCCGCGATGTGGCCGCCGTCGAGCGGCAGCAGCGGGAGCATGTTGAACAGGAACAGGGACAGGTTGAAGCCCGCCACCAGCATGACGAACATGGCGAGCTGCTGGGTGGGCGGGATGTCCAGGGTGGCGATCTCACCGCCGACCCGGGCGGCGCCCACCACGCCCATCGGGGAGTCTGCCTCGCGGGGTCCGTCCCCGAAGGCGGCGTCCCACAGGGCGGGGATCTTGGCGGGCAGGGCGGCGAGGGAGTCGACGGCGTCGCCGATCCGGTCGCCCATCCAGGTCACGGACTGGCCGAAGTCCTGCTTCACCACGCCGGTGGCGGCGCTGAAGCCGAGGAAGCCGGCGGTGACGTACTCGCCCTCGACGATCTGGCCGTTCGCGTCCTTCTTGGCGACCTGGTTGGTGGCGATGGTCGCGTTCAGGGTGACTTCCTCACCCTTGCGTTCGACGACGACCGGCACCTGCTCGCCGGGGTTGGCGCGGATCAGGTTGGACAGCTTGTCCCAGTCGTCGGTCCGTACGCCGTCGAACGAGAGGATCTTGTCGCCGGCCCGCAGGCCTGCCGCCGCGGCCGGGGAGGCGGGGTCGGACTTGGTGCAGTCGTCGCGGTTCTCCGTCTGTGAGATGACGCACTGGGAGACGGAGCTGACGGTGGTGGTCTGCTGCGAGATGCCGAAGCCCATCAGCACGGTGAGGAACAGCACCACCGCCAGGATGAGGTTCATGAACGGGCCCGCGAACATCACGATGACCCGTTTCCACGGCTTGCGCGTGTAGAACAGGCGCTTGTCGTCGCCGGGCTGGAGCTCCTCGAAGGCGGCCGAGCGGGCGTCCTCGATCATCCCGCGCCACGGCGAGGTGGAGCGGGCCTCCATGCGGCCGTCGGGGCCGGGCGGGAACATGCCGATCATGCGGATGTAGCCGCCGAACGGGATGGCCTTGACGCCGTACTCGGTCTCGCCCTTCTTCCGCGAGAAGATCGTCGGTCCGAAGCCGACCATGTACTGCGGCACCCGGATGCCGAAGAGCTTGGCCGTGGAGAGGTGGCCCAGCTCGTGCCAGGCGATGGAGAACAGCAGGCCGACGGCGAAGAGGACTATGCCGAGGATGAACATCAGGGTCGTCATGCACGGGCCTCCGCCGTCTGTGCCGCCAATTGCCGGGCCCGGGCGCGTGCCCAGGTCTCCGCTTCGAGGACGTCCGCGACGGTGAGCGAGGTTCCCGTACGGGGGGTGCCGTGCTCCTCGACCACCCGCGTGACGGTCTCCATGATCCCGAGGAACGGCAGCGCGCCGGAGCGGAAGGCCTCGACGCACTCCTCGTTGGCGGCATTGAACACCGCCGGGGCCGTGCCCGCGAGCTGTCCGACGTGCCGGGCCAGGTTCACCGAGGGGAAGGCCTCGTTGTCCAGTGGGAAGAACTCCCAGGTGGATGCCTTGCTCCAGTCGAAGCTGGGGGCGGCGTCGGGAACGCGTTCGGGCCAGCCGAGGCCGATGGCGATGGGCCCGCCCATGTCGGGGGGCGTCGCCTGGGCCAGGGTCGATCCGTCCGTGAACTCAACCATCGAGTGGACATACGACTGCGGATGCACGACCACCTCAATGCGGTCGAAGGGAATGTCGTAGAGGAGGTGCGCCTCGATCACCTCCAGGCCCTTGTTGACCAGGGTGGCGGAGTTGATCGTGATCACCGGGCCCATCGCCCAGGTGGGGTGGGCGAGGGCGTCGTCGACGGTGACGCGGGCCAGCTGGTCCCTGGTCCGGCCGCGGAAGGGGCCGCCGGACGCGGTGACGACGAGCTTGCGTACGTCGGCGCGGGTGCCGGCGGCCAGGGCCTGGAAGAGGGCGGCGTGCTCGGAGTCGACCGGGATGATCTGCCCCGGCTTGGCGAGGGCCTTGACCAGCGGGCCGCCGACGATGAGCGATTCCTTGTTGGCCAGCGCGAGGGTGCGGCCGGCCTCCAGGGCGGCGAGGGTCGGAGCGAGTCCGATGGAGCCGGTGATGCCGTTGAGGACGGTGTGGCAGTCGGAGGCGGCCAGCCGGGTCGCCGCGTCCGGTCCCGCGAGGATCTCGGGGAGCGGCTCCCGGCCGTCGTACCGGGCGCCCAGTGCCTCGCGCAGCGCGGGGACGACGTCCTCGCGGGCGACGGCGACGGTCCGCGGCCTCAGCCGGTGCGCCTGCTCGGCGAGGAGGCCGACCCGGCCGCCGTTGGCGGACAGGCCGGTGACCCGGAAGCGGTCCGGGTTGCGCAGCACGAGGTCGATGGCCTGGGTCCCGATCGACCCGGTGGACCCGAGGATCACCACGTCCTTCGGGCCGTCGCCCGCCACCGGGTCGTAGACGAGGTGGGGGTCGGCGAGTGGGGCTGGACTGTCGCTCATCCCCCCATTGTGGCCGCAACGGCCCTTCGCGAGGACAGCGCGTCCCTCGCACGGGTGTCGCGGGAGGGTGTGCCGGGCCGCGGTCCCGGCCACGGGGCCGGGACCGCGGCCGCCTCGCTCAGGGGATGGGGCGGTGGACGTTCTCCCGCTGGGAGGCTCCCGGGGTCGCGTCCGCGATCCAGGGGCCGTCGCCCGACGGGTCGACGATGCCCTGTTCGAGCCACTCGTACGCGCCGCCCAGCACGCCCTTGACGACCTTGTGGTCCAGGTCGTCGGTGTTGGTCCAGAGGCGGCCGAAGAGTTCCTCGACGCGGATCCGGGACTGGCGGCAGAAGGCGTCGGCGAGCTGGTACGCCTCGCGGCCGTGGTCCTCGGTGGCGCGCAGGTGTTCGGCGCGGACGCAGGCGGCGCTCATCGCGAACAGCTCCGCGCCGATGTCGACGATCCGGCCCAGGAAGCCCTGCTTGGTCTCCATCCGGCCCTGCCAGCGGGACATGGCGTAGAAGGTGGAGCGGGCCAGTTTGCGGGCGGCGCGTTCGACGTAGCGCAGGTGGGCGGCGAGGTCGGGGTGGCCGGAGGGGTGGAAGTCGGCGTAGGAGCGCGGGAGTTGGCCCGGTCCCGCGACGAGCTTGGGCAGCCACTTGGCGTAGAAGGCGCCGGCCTGCGCGCCCGCCTTCGCCTTGTCGGCCAGGGTCTTGTCGGGGTCGATCAGGTCGCCGGCGACCGAGAGGTGGGCGTCGACGGCCTCCCGCGCGATCAGCAGGTGCATGATCTCGGTGGAGCCCTCGAAGATGCGGTTGATGCGCAGGTCGCGCAGGATCTGCTCGGCGGGCACCGCCCGCTCGCCCCGCGCCTCCAGGGAGGCCGCGGTCTCGAAGCCGCGGCCGCCGCGGATCTGGACCAGTTCGTCGGCCATCAGACAGGCCATCTCGGAGCCGTAGAGCTTGGCGAGGGCGGCCTCGATGCGGATGTCGTTGCGGTCCTCGTCGGCCATCTGGGACGAGAGGTCGAGGACCGCCTCCAGGGCGAAGGTGGTGGCCGCGATGAACGAGATCTTCGAGCCGACCGCCTCGTGCAGCGCGACCGGCTTGCCCCACTGCTCGCGCACCGCCGACCACTCGCGGGCGATCTTCAGGCACCACTTGCCGGCGCCGACGCACATGGCGGGCAGCGAGAGGCGGCCGGTGTTGAGGGTGGTGAGGGCGATCTTGAGGCCGGCGCCCTCGGGGCCGATGCGGTTGGCGGCGGGGACGCGCACCTGGTGGAAGCGGGTGACGCCGTTCTCCAGGCCGCGCAGGCCCATGAAGGCGTTGCGGTTCTCGACCGTGACTCCGTCGGAGGCGGCCTCCACGACGAAGGCGGTGATGCCGCCCTTGTGGCCCTCGGACTTCGGGACGCGGGCCATCACGACGAGCAGGTCGGCGACGACGCCGTTGGTCGTCCACAGCTTCACGCCGTCGAGGACGTAGTCGTCGCCGTCGGGCACCGCCGTGGTGGCGAGCCGGGCCGGGTCGGAGCCGACGTCCGGCTCGGTCAGCAGGAACGCCGAGATGTCGGTGCGGGCGCAGCGCGGCAGGAACGTGTCCTTCTGCTCCTGGGTGCCGAACATCTTCAGCGGCTGGGGCACGCCGATCGACTGGTGGGCGGAGAGCAGCGCGCCGATCGCCGGGTTCGCGGATCCGACCAGGGCGAGGGCCTTGTTGTAGTAGACCTGGGTCAGGCCGAGACCGCCGTACTTGGTGTCGATCTTCATGCCGAAGGCGCCCAGCTCCTTCAGCCCCGTGATCACCTGGTCCGGGATGCGCGCGTCGCGCTCGATCACGGATCCGTCGATCTTCGTCTCGCAGAAGTCGCGCAGCTTGGCAAGGAACTCCTCGCCGCGCTGGACGTCGTCGTCGGCCGGCAACGGGTGGGGGTGGATGAGGTCGAGGCGGAAGCGGCCGAGGAACAGCTCCTTGGCGAAGCTGGGCTTGCGCCAGTCCTGTTCGCGGGCCGCCTCGGCGACCTGGCGGGCCTCACGCTCGGTGACCGTGGGCCGGGAGGAGGGGGTGGTTGCTGCGGACATGAGGCTCACCTCAACGATTCGTCCTGCGCGAACTTGCGGACGTACGTTACTAGTCGGTGCTACCCGATCGTATGTACCCGATACCGGGCCACCCCACCACCCTTCGTGCGGCCGTTCGGCCGATGCCGCGGCGGGTCGTGTGGAGTGGAGAAGCGGTGGAGTACGCTGTCGAAGCGCTTCGACAGACTATGGACACCCGTCCGCCCCGAAGCTACTGTCGAACCACCCTCGTCCGCCCCGTATCAACCCCGCGCGCTGTCGAAGCGCTTCACAACGCTTGGAGAGCTGGATGGTCACCCTCGCCGAGGTCGCCCAGCACGCCGGAGTCTCCGCGAGCACGGTGAGCTATGTCCTCAGCGGCAAGCGGTCCATCTCCACCACCACCCGGCAGCGGGTCGAGGAGAGCATCCGCACGCTCGGCTACCACCCGAACGCCGGCGCCCGCGCCCTGGCCAGCAGCAGGTCGAACATCATCGCGCTCATGATCCCACTGCGCAGGGACATGTACGTGCCGGTGATGATGGAGATCGCCATCGCCGTCGCCACGACCGCGCGCACCCACGGGTACGACGTCCTGCTGCTCACCGGCGAGGAGGGCCCCGACGCGGTGCGCCGCGTCACCGGCAGCGGGCTGGCCGACGCGATGATCGTGATGGACGTCGAACTGGACGACGAACGGCTGCCGCTGCTGCGGGGCACCGACCGGCCGTCGGTGCTGATCGGTCTGCCGGCCGACACCGACGGGCTGACCTGCGTCGACCTCGACTTCCGGGCGACCGGCGCGCTGTGCGTGGAGCATCTGGCGGGGCTGGGCCACCGCGACATCGCCGTCATCGGCGAGGCCCCCGCGGTCTACGAGCGGCACACCGGCTTCGCCGAACGCACCCTCGACGGACTGCGCGGCGGGGCCCGGGAGCTGGGCCTGCGGCTGCTGCACCGGCCCTGCGAGGGCGGATACGACGCGATGGCCGCGACCCTCGCCCGGGTCTTCGACGAGCGTCCGGACACCACGGGCTTCGTCGTCCAGAACGAGTCGGCCGTCGAGCCGCTGCTCTCCCTGCTGCGCCAGCAGGGCCGGGCCGTCCCCGAGGACGTGTCGGTGGTCGCGGTCTGCCCGGAGCAGGTCGCCACCCACGCCTCGGTGCGGCTCACCTCGGTCGCCCTGCCCGCCCAGGAGATGGGCCGGCAGGCCGTGGAGCAGCTGATCGCCAAGCTCGACGGACGCGGCAGCGACGAGGTCGTGCTGCTCGCGCCGGAGCTGACCGTCCGGGCCAGCTCGGGACCGGCGCCCGCGCGGTCGTGAGCGTGGGGCCGGTCCCCGGGCCGGGGTGCGTGCGGTGGGTCAGCCGCCGCTGACCGTCAGGTTGTGGGTGGTGAAGTCGAGGCCGCCGGCGGACGAGGTGATCTCGTAGCCGAACTGCACGTCACCGATGGTCTCGTCGCCCATCCAGCCCTTGGTGTCCTTGATCCACTTCAGGATCGGCAGGATGTCGACCGTGCCGGAGGTGGAGTCCGAGGTGCGCAGGAACGAGAAGACCTCGTTGGCGCCGTTGCTGCCCTTGTAGACGTTCCAGGAGTGGCCGCCGAGGGTGACGGAACCCTGTGGGCTGCCGAGCGGGCCGACGGCTCCGTTCTGGTTGACCCAGAGCATGATCTCGTAGTCGTAGTCCGTGTCCCAGATGTCGTACGACGTGTTGTACGCGCCGGACGCCGGGACCGTGACGTCGTAGCTGCTGCGGAGCGAGCCGAGGGAGCTGACCGGCTTGTTGATCACCTTCTTGGCGTTCGGGTAGGACTTGATGCCGCCCGTGTTCGGGTGGTCGGCCCAGGTGCCCCAGTTGGTGCCGGAGTTGGCCCAGACACACTGGGCGCCCGCACCGGAGCCCCAGATGTTGTTGTAGAGGATGTAGCCGTCCAGGGTGGTGTTGCCCCACTGGTCGCACGAGTTCCAGACGGCGGCCTGGGCGGGGGCGGAGGCCAGACCGAGGGTGGCGCCCAGGGCGAGGGCCGGGGCGAGGAGGGCTTTCAGCGTGCGGGTGCGTGGTGCCATGGGGTTCCTTCCATGGGTGGGGGGAGTCACGGGTGGCGCTCATGGGGCGGCTCGGTGAGGACGGCCGCGCCGTGGCGGCCGAGGGTGACGCGGTCGGTGAAGGTGGCGTCGGTCAGCAGGTCGCGGTGGGTGCCGGGGACGGCGACGGTGACGGGGTCGCGGCCGTGGTGGAGGAGGAAGAGCAGGCCGCCGCGGCGCACCGCCTCGACGTCGGCCGGGAGTCCGTCGAGCGCCGGGCGGACGCCGGCGTCGGCGGCGATCCGGGCAAGCAGGTCGCGCAGGGCGTCCGGTTCGGGGAGGGTCGAGAGGTACCAGGCGCCGCCCTTGCGCAGGACGGCCGGACGTCCGTCCAGCTCGCCGCCCCGATACGGGATCACCTCGTCGGCGGTGCCGTCCGGTTCGATCTCCTCCGACCACAGGACGCCCCGGAAGCCGTCGCAGTCGGCGGCCTCGTCCTCCTCCAGGGGCCACCACTCGTGCAGGGTGCGGATGCCGAACAGCTCGCGCAGCCGGGCGTCCATGCCGCCGGGCCTGATCCGGTCGTCCTGGTCGGCGACGCCGGTGAGGAAGCCGCAGACCAGGGTGGAGCCGCGGCGGACGTGGGCGAGGAGGTTGTCGACCGCGGTGTCGGTGAGCGCGTACAGCTGGGGGACGAGGACCACCTTGTAGGGGGTCAGGTCGTGGTCGGGGTGGGCGAAGTCCGCGGTGAGGTGGGCCCGCCACAGCGCGCGGTGCCAGGCGCGCAGGACGCCGGCGTGGTCGACGCGGGCGGAGGGGCGGGCCTCCTGGTCGGAGGCCCACCACGAGTGCCAGTCGTGCAGGACGGCGATGTCGGCGGCGACGCGGGTGCCGGCGGTGTGCGGGCCGAGCTTCGCGAGGTCGGCGCCCAGCCGCACGACCTCCTCGTACGTGCGGCCCCGCGGGCCCGCGTGGGAGACCATCCCGGAGTGGAACTTCTCGGCGCCCTGTCTCGACTGGCGCCACTGGAAGTAGCAGACGGCGTCCGCGCCCCGGGCGACGGCCTGCAAGGACCACAGGCGGTTCAGGCCGCGGGGCTTGGGGTGGTTCACACCGCGCCAGTTGACCGGGCCGGCCGCCTGCTCCATGAGCATCCACGGACCGCGCGCCTGGGAGCGGGTCAGGTCCTGGACGAGGGCGCCCTCCTGCGCGCCGTACGGGTCGCGCGGGTCAGGGTAGAGGTCGACGGAGACGACGTCCTCCTCCTCGGCCCAGCGCCAGGCGTCCTGGCCGGACCAGAGCGGCATGAAGTTGGTGGTGACCGGGAGGTGCGGGGTGTGGCGGCGGACGATGTCGCGCTCGGCGACGAAGCACTCCAGGAGCATGTCGGAGGTGAACCGCCGGAAGTCCAGGACCTGCGCGGGGTTCCCCAGGTAGTGGGTGCGGCGGGGCGGCGCGACCTCCGCCCAGTCGCCGTAGCCCTGGCTCCAGAAGGCGGTTCCCCAGGCGGCGTTGAGGGCGTCGAGGGTGCCGTACCGGTCCTGGAGCCAGCGGCGGAACCGGGTGGCGGCCTCGTCGCCGTGGTCATGGGTGCAGTACTCGTTGTTGATGTGCCACATGGTGAGGGCGGGATGGCTCGCGTACCGCGCGGCCAGGGCCTCGGTGATGGCGGCGGCGTGCCGGCGATACGTGGCGCTGGAGTGCGAGAAGTGCTGCCGGCCGCCCCACCACTCGGTGCGGCCGTCCGCGTCGCGGGGCAGGGTGTCGGGGTGCAGGTGGCCGAGCCAGGGCGGGGGTGAGGCGGTGGGCGTGGCGAGGACGACGCCGATGCCGCCCTCGTGCAGCAGGTCCATGACCCGGTCAAGCCAGGCGAAGTCGTGCGTGCCGGGCCGGGGTTCGAGCCGCGCCCAGGAGAAGACGCCGACGGTGGCGGTGTTGACGCCGGCGTCCCTCATCAGGCGGACGTCCTCGGGCCAGGTCTCCTCCGGCCACTGCTCGGGGTTGTAGTCGCCGCCGTAGAGGATGCGGTGCCGGGTCACGTCCGCGAGGTCCGGCATCAGCCCTTCACCGCCCCCGTGAGCATGCCCTTCCTGAAGTGGCGCTGGACGAACGGGGACAGGACGGCGACCGGCAGCAGGGCCATGACCATCACGGCCATCTGCACGGCGAGGCCGGAGAGTTCACCGGTCTTGATGGCCTGCCCTAGGCCGACCGGCGCCTCCTGCTTCTGGACCAGCTGGATCATGACGTTCTGGAGGGGCAGCATGTCCTGGTCGTTCAGGTACAGGGAGGCGTTGAACCACGCGCTCCAGTAGCCGACCGCGTAGAACAGCGTGATCACCGCGACGACCGCGCGGGACAGCGGCAGCACGATCCGCCACAGGATGCGCAGGTCGCCCGCACCGTCGATGCGGGCGCTGTCGATCAGCTCCGGGGAGATGCCCATGAAGAAGCCGCGCAGCACCAGGATGTTGAAGACGCTGATGGCGCTGGGCAGGATCAGGGCGAGGTAGCTGTCCATCAGGCCGAGGGACTGCACCAGCAGGTAGGTGGGGATGAGGCCGGCGCTGAAGAACATCGTGGCCAGCAGCAGCATCAGGATCCAGCGGTGGCCGAGGGAACCGCTGCGGGAGAGTCCGTAGGCGCACAGCACGGACACCGCCATGGAGAACAGGGTGCCGACGAGCGTGACGCCGACGCTGACGATCGCCGCGCGGGTGACCTGGCCGCCGCTGAGCAGTTCCTGGTAGGCGACGAAGGTGACGTCCTTGGGGATCATCACCAGGCCGCCGGCCTCGTCGATGGTCCTGCGGGTGGAGACGCTGGTGACGACGACGATCCACAGCGGGAACAGGATCCCCAGGCAGGCCAGGAGCAGCACCAGCCCCTTGCCCGCGAGTCCGGCGCGGCTGGGCTGCTCCTCCCACACCGGGCGGGGCGGGGCCGCCCACCGGCCGGGCGGGCGCGCGGGCCTCGGCTTCGCGGTTCTGTCGGTGAAGGCGGTCACTTCTTGTACACCCCCTGCTCGCCCATCAGGTGGGCCACCTTGTTCGCGGCCAGGACCAGGCCGAGGCTGATGACGCCCTTGACGAGGCCGGCGGCGGCCGCGTAGCCGAAGTCCTGGTTGCGGACGCCGTTCCACCACACGAAGGTGTCCAGGACCTCGGCGGCGCCCGGTCCCACGGCGCCGCGTTGCAGGAGGATCTGTTCGAAGCCGACGGTCAGGGCGTCGCCGACGCGGAGCACCAGCAGCAGTGCGATGACCGGCCGCAGGGCGGGCAGGGTGACGTGCCACAAGCGGCGCCAGCGGCCCGCGCCGTCCATCGCCGCCGCCTCGTACAGGTCGGGACTGACCGACGCGAGGGCGGCGAGGAAGACGATGATCCCCCAGCCGGCGTCCTTCCACACGCTCTGCGCGGTGATCAGGAACTTGAAGGTCTCCGGGTCGGTCATGATGTCGAGCCCGTCGTACCCGTGCGCCCGCAGCAGCTGGGAGAGGAGCCCCGCGCCGCCGAGCAGCTGCTGGAAGACGGCGACGACGAGCACCCACGAGAAGAAGTGCGGCAGGTAGAGGATGGCCTGCGAGATCGCGCGCACGCGGGGCCGGACCACGCTGTTGATGAGCAGCGCGAGCAGGATGGGGATCGGGAAGTACAGGACGAGCTGGAGGACGAAGAGGACCAGCGTGTTGCGCACCGCGTTCCAGAAGGCGGAGTCCTGGAAGATCCGCTGGAAGTTCTCCAGTCCCACCCACGGGCTGTGCAGGATGGAGACGACGCCGTTGTCGCTGAGGTAGGGGTCGTACTCCTGGAAGGCGACGACGTTGCCGAGGATCGGCACGTAGTTGAAGAGCAGCACCAGCAGGACGGCCGGCAGGGTCATCATCAGCAGGACGCGGTCGCGGCGCAGCCTGAGCCGCAGGCCGAGCCTCCCGCCGGGCGGTCTCCCCCGGGATCCGGGGCCACCGCGGTGTGCCGCCGGGGGGTTCTCCTTCACTTCTGCTTCGGCCTCGGTGTCGGTCCGAGGCACCGTGCTGTGCGACACGGCGGTTCTCCTTGCCTCGGTACCCGGTCAGCCGGCCGCGGATCCGTTCTCGTCGAGGATCTTCCGGTACCAGTCGCGGAGCTTGTCGCCGCCCTTGCTCTTCCAGTCGGCGACGGCCTGCTGCATGTCGCCGATCTTCTTGCGGCCGCGGACGACGTCGTCCTCCAGCTGCTCGAAGTCGTTGGCGAGGTTGGTGTAGCGGGCGGGTTCGGTGATCTGCATGCCGTAGAACGCGGGCTTCTTCGTGACGGCGCCCATCCGCTGCTGCCACTCGACCTGTCCGCGGGCGACCTCGGGGAAGTCGGGGTGGGCGATGGTCGCGGCGGGGCTCGCCACCATCACGAAGGCGTTCAGCACGTCGATGTTGCCCTGGTCGGTCTTGGTGGGCACGCCGTCCTTCACCGTGTAGTGGGTCCCCTCCACGCCGTAGTTGGTCGCCATGTACTCCTTGGTGCCGTACGGCGCCGCGGTGACGTTGGCGACGGCCAGCACGTCGCGGATCACGGACTCGGACGCCTTCTTGCTGACGAAGGCGAAGATGCTCGCCGGGTTCTGCGCCCACAGCGTGAGGGCGCCGCCGTCGTGCCCGAAGACGTCCATGCCCCAGATCTCGAACTCCGGGTTCTGCGTGGCCTGTTCGGCGGTGCGGCTCCACCACTGGGAGACGTCCTGGTTGTAGACCAGGAACTCGCCGGCGGCGAACTTGGGGCCGGGGTCGGCGGCGTTGCTCTTGCCCAGCCTGGCGTCGGGGTGCACGACACCGGCGGCGAAGAGCTTGCGGGTCCACTCCAGCGCTTCGAGGTACTCGTCGGTCTCGATGCGGTACACGAGCTTGCCGTCGACCTCGTTCCAGCCGAGGGACTTCTCGTTGCCGGAGAGCACCCCGAAGGCGTTGAAGGCGGTCCACTTCATGTCCAGGCAGGCCCAGCGCTTGGCCTTCGCGCTGGTGGCTTCCTTGGCCAGCGCCATGAACTCGTCGCAGGAGCGGGGTACTTCGTAGCCCTCCTTCTCGAAGACGTCCCGCCGGAACAGCGGCACGATGGCGGTCACGTAGGAGGAGGGCATCGGCAGGCCGCGGAGTCTGTCGCCGAAGATGGAGCGCCGCCAGGCGTCGGTCGGGATCGCGGCGAGGTTCGGGTACTCCTTGACCGCGTCGCCGGAGAGGTGGGGGCCGAGGTCGGCGAACTTTCCGATGATGGCGCTGGGTATCCGGCCGGTCATGTTCCAGCCGGGCACGACCACCACGTCGGGCACCTCGCTGGAGGCGAGGACCGCGCCGAGTTTCTGGTCGTAGGTGTTGCCGTCCTGGTTCTGCCAGGCCACGTCGACGCCGATGAGGTCGTTCATCGCCCGGTAGTAGGCGTTGCCCTCCTTGGGCGGTGACCCCCAGAACGGGGACATGACGGTGACCCGGCCGCCCTTGCCGAGCTTCTCGGGCACCGAGGTCTTCAGGTCCGCGAGGTCCAGCTTGCCGGTGAAGCCGACCGCGGAGCCGTTCTTGCTGGGGATGTCGGGGGTGACCACGCCGGCCGCCACGTATGCCGGCAGCAGCTTGTCGGCGTCCTTGCCCGATGTGGTGCCGTCGCGCGAGCCTCCGTCGGATCCCCCGCAGGCGGAGAGCAGCGGCACCCCTCCGGCCACCGCCGCGGTGGCGACCGCCGTGGAGGCGAGGAAACTTCTCCGGCTGGGACCGGAGGCGGCGTTCGGCGTCATTTGCGTCAACCCTTCGTGGCGCACCGGGACACGCGGCGGTGGCCGTCGGCTGCGATGTGGGGAGGCTTAGTCGAAGCGCTTCGATATTGCTGCGAGGTTAAGTGAACCCCTGGGGGCGCACAAGAGCCGCTCCCAGAATTCCTCCGGGGTGGACGCATGCCCGGATCTACCGAACCTGCATATGTGCCAACTGGGTTGTGACGAGAAGTCGTAGGTGGGACGCTCATGCGCCTTGACACCCACCCTTGCGGCAAATCAGCATCGAAGCGCTTCGAATGCGCCTGGTCGATCCATCGCAAGGGGAACCCCACGTGACCGCATCCACGCCGCCCGCGCCACCCTTCCGTGATCCGCGTCTGCCGTTCGCGAAGCGCGTCGACGACCTGATGTCGCGGCTCACGCCGGACGAGAAGACCCGGTTCCTGCACCAGTTCGCGCCCGCCGTCGAACGGCTCGGCATCGCCGCCTTCCGCACCGGGCAGGAGGCGCTGCACGGCGTGGCCTGGATGGGCCCGGCGACCGTGTTCCCCCAGGCCGTGGGGCTCGGCGCGACCTGGAACGAGGACCTTCTGCGCCGGGTCGGCGAGGCGGTGTCCAAGGAGGCCCGGGCGATGCGCGCCCGCGACGACCGGGTCGGCCTCAACGTCTGGTCGCCGACCGTGAACCTGCTTCGCCACCCCCTGTGGGGCCGCAACGAGGAGGGCTACTCCGAGGACCCGCGGCTCACCTCCGCCCTCGCCACCGCCTACACCCGGGGCCTGCGCGGCGCACATCCCGTGTACTGGCGTACGGCACCGGTCCTCAAGCACTGGCTCGCGCACAACAACGAGCGGGACCGGGACACCTCCTCGTCGTCCGTGCGCCCGCGCGTCCTGCACGAGTACGACCTGCGGGCCTTCCGCGCGACCGTCGAGGCGGGCGCGGTCGCCGGGGTGATGCCGGCCTACAACCTCGTCAACGGCCGCCCCAACCACGTCTCCCCCCACCTCGCCGGACACCTGCGCACCTGGACCGAGGAGGACCTGCTGGTCTGCTCGGACGCGGGCGCGCCCTCCAACCTGGTCGACTCCGAGCACTACTTCGCCACCCACGAGGAGGCCACGGCCGCCGCGCTCCGGGCCGGCGTGGACAGCTTCACCGACCACGGCACGGACTCCTCGACGACCCTCGCGCGCGTCCGGGGCGCCCTCGACCGGGGCCTGCTGACCGAGGCCGACGTCGACGCGGCCGTGCGCCGCCAGCTGTCGGTCCGCTTCCGGCTCGGCGAGTTCGACCCCGGGCACGACCCGTACGCCGTCACGGCCGACACCGCCACGGACTTCGACACGCCGGAGCACCGGGCGCTGGCGCTGGAGGCGGCCGAACAGGCGGTGGTCCTGCTGCGGAACGACGGCGTTCTGCCGCTGGCCCCCGACACCCGCGTCGCCGTCGTCGGGCTGCTCGCCGACGAGTGCAAGCTCGACTGGTACAGCGGCACGCTCATCCACCGCTCCACTCCGCTGGAGGGCCTGTACGAGCGGTTCGGCGCCGACCGGGTGAGCTTCGCCGAGGGCGTGGACCGGGTCCGGCTGCGCGCCGCCGACGGGTCCCACCTGCACGTGCTCCCGGCCGACGACTCCGCCGACGAGGCGCACGGCAGCGAGGGTGCCCTCGACCCGGCCCTGCTGGCCGGCCGCACCGACCTGCCGCCGCTCACCACGGACGCCGTCGGCACCGAGTTCGCGCTGACCGACTGGGGCGAGGGGGTCCTCACCCTGCGCGCCCCCGACGGCCGCTACCTGTCGGTGGCCGGGGACGGCCGCCTGCGCGCCTCCGCCGACCAGCCCGGCGGCTGGGTCGTGCAGGAGACGTTCCGTCTCGAACCGCACGGGGACGGTCACCTCCTGAGGCACCTGGGAACGGGTCGTCACGTCCGGGTCGCCGCCGACGGCGTGAAGGTTGCCGCTCCGGACGAGGACGCCGCCGAGGTCTTCGGCCTGGTCGTCACCGAACGCGGTGAGGACGCGGTGGCGCGGGCGGCGGCCGAGGCGGACGTGGTCGTGGTGGTCGCGGGCAACGACCCGCACATCAACGGCCGGGAGACCGAGGACCGTACGACGCTGCGGCTGCCCGCACACCAGGAGCGGCTGCTGCGCGCGGCCCGCGCCGCCGGTCCGGCCACCGTGCTGGCGCTGGTGTCCGCCTACCCGTACGCGGTGGACACGGAGGGGCTCGGGGCGGTGCTGTGGTCCGCGCACGGCGGGCAGGCGGCCGGCACCGCGCTGGCCAGGGTCCTCGCCGGGGACGTCTCACCGGGCGGCCGGCTCCCGCAGACCTGGTACGCGGACGACGCCGACCTGCCCGACCCACTCGACTACGACGTGATCGGCGGCCGTCAGACCTACCTCTACTTCGAGGGGACGCCGCTGTTCCCGTTCGGGCACGGCCTGTCCTACGCGTCCTTCGGCTACGGCGACCTGGCCGCGCGGGTGGCGGACGGGCGGGTGTCGGTGTCCTTCACCGTCACCAACACCGGGGACGTCACCGCCGACGAGGTGGCCCAGCTCTACGTCCGGGCCGGGTGCGGGTCGGTCCCCCGTCCGCGCCGGGAACTGCTGGCGCACCGCCGGTCGGGCCTCGCTCCGGGCGAGACGGCCCGGGTCTCCTTCGAGGTACCGCTGTCCGCCCTCGCCTTCTGGGACGTCGCGCACGGCCGGTGGCGGCTGGAGCCGGGGCCGTACGCGCTGCTGGTGGGATCCTCCAGCGAGGACGTGCGCCTGGAGACGACCGTCGTTCTGGACGGAGAGCCCGCCGCGCCCCGCCCGGTGCGCGAACGCGGCCTGGCGGCCGCCGACTTCGACGAGCAGAGCGGCACCGAGATCGTCGACCGGACGAGGGCGGCGGGCGACGCGGTGACGCCGGTTACGGACCGGACCGGTGAACTGCTCTACCAGGACTGCGACTTCGGTTCCGGTGTCACCGGGGTGACGGTGTCGGTGGCGGGCGGGGGCACGGTCGAGATCGCCCTCGACGGGGGGCCGCCGGTGGCGGTGCTGTCGCCGGACGCGCCCACGTCGGGGCCGTACGACTACGTGGACCTCGACGGCGCATTCACCGCCGGGGGCGTCCACGACGTCCGCGTCCGGCTGCGCGGCTCACTGCGGCTCGCGCACGTCGGCTTCTCCGGCTGAGGGGGCCCTGCCCGGCCGGAGAGGCCCAGTTGGTCGCGCCGGCCGGCCGGGGGGTGGGGCCGGTCCGGGAGCGGCCGCCACGACCTCTACGAAACCGGCCTTCAACGGAGCGGAAGCCCCCGTATGACGCGGCCCGCCCCATGCGCGCCCGCCCTCGCGGTTGACCGAACGGACGGTCCGGCACCGCGATATCCCCTTGCACACGCGCCCCGCACGGGGCACCGTCGGCGGACACCGGAGAAGGCGAGAAGGATGACCACGCAGAACCACCCCGTCGACCACGAACTCGTCGAGGCCGCGGCCGGCGTCGCCCGCACCCGCTGCCGCGGCGACAACCACACCATGGCGGCCGCCGCCCGCGCCCGGGACGGCAGGATCGTCACGGCGGTCAACGCCTACCACTTCACCGGCGGCCCCTGCGCCGAGCTGGTCGTCATCGGCGCGGCCGCCGCCCAGGGCGCCCACGAGCTGGAGACGATCGTCGCCGTGGGCGACCGGGAGCGGGGCGTCGTCCCGCCCTGCGGGCGGTGCCGCCAGGTGCTGCTCGACTACTTCCCCGCGCTCCGGGTGATCGTCGGCGCCGGCGACCGTCTGCGGGCCGTCCCCGTCGCCGAGTTGCTGCCCGAGACGTACGTGTGGGCCGACCACCAGCTCGACGCCGGATAGGACGGGGCCCACACGCACCGGCGGCCCGAACCCCCGCACAGTGGGTTCGGGCCGCCGGTCTTCCCGGGGTGCCTCAGAGGGCGAGGTCCGTCAGGACCAGCACGCGCTCGTAGGTGTAGTCGTCCATCGCGAACCGGACGCCCTCGCGGCCCACGCCGGACTGCTTGGCGCCGCCGTACGGCATCTGGTCGGCCCGGTAGGAGGGGACGTCGCCGATGACGACGCCGCCGACCTCCAGGGCGCGGTGGGCGCGGAAAGCGGCCTGGAGGTCGTGGGTGAACACGCCCGCCTGGAGGCCGTACTTGGAGTCGTTGACCGCGGCGAACGCCTCGGCCTCGCCGTCGACCTTCTGCACACTGAGCACGGGGCCGAAGACCTCCTCGCGGGCGAGGGTGACGTCGGCCGGCAGGCCGGTGAGCACGGTCGGCGCGTACGTGGCGCCGTCCCGCTTGCCGCCGGTGTGCAGCGTGGCACCCGCGTCGACGGCCTCCCGCACCCACGCCTCCACGCGCTCGGCGGCGGCCTCGCTGACCAGCGGGCCGACGTCCGTCGCGTCGTCGTTCGGGTCGCCGGTCACCTGGGCCTCGACGGCGGCGACGACGCGCGGCAGCAGGCGGTCGTAGACGGCGGCGTCGGCGATCACGCGCTGCACCGAGATGCAGGACTGGCCGCCCTGGTAGTTGGAGAAGGTCGCGATGCGCTGCGCGGCCCGGTCCAGGTCGGCGTCGCTCGCCCAGTCGGCGAGGACCACGGCCGCGCCGTTGCCGCCCAGCTCCAGGGTGCAGTGCTTGCGCGGCACCGAGTCCATGATCGCGTAGCCGACGGTCTCGGAGCCGGTGAAGGAGATGACCGGCAGCCGCTCGTCCTGGACGAGGGCGGGCATCTTCTCGTTGGGCACCGGGAGGATGCTCCAGGAACCGGCCGGCAGCTCGGTCTCGGCCAGCAGCTCACCGAGGATCAGGCCGGAGAGGGGGGTGGCCGGGGCCGGCTTCAGGATGATCGGCGCACCGGCGGCGATCGCGGGGGCGATCTTGTGGGCGCACAGGTTCAGCGGGAAGTTGAACGGCGCGATGCCCAGGACGACGCCCTTCGGGAAGCGGCGGGTCAGCGCGAGCCGCCCCTGACCGCCCGCGTCGGTGTCCAGGCGCTGGGCCTCGCCGCCGTTGAAGCGGCGGGCCTCCTCGGCCGCGAAGCGGAAGACGGAGACCGCGCGGCCGACCTCGCCGCGGGCCCACTTGACCGGCTTGCCGTTCTCGGCGGAGATCAGGCGGGCGATCTCCTCGGTGCGCTCGGCCAGCCGTCGGCTGACGTGGTCCAGTGCGGCGGCGCGGACGTGGGCGGGGGTGGCGGCGAACTCGTCCCGTACGGCGTACGCGGCGGCCACGGCCTCCTCGACCTGGGCGTCGGTCGGCAGGCTCACCGCGCCGACCCGGCTGCCGTCCCAGGGGGACGTGACGTCGAAGGCGGCCTCGCCGGTGGCCTGGCGGCCGGCGAGCCAGAAGGCGTGGGTGGAAGTCATGTGGCGTCCGGGCCCTTCCGCGTTGGGGGTGTGTACGGGGTGTACGGGGGTGCGGGTCCACGGTAGGGCGGGGTCCGGCGGGGAGCGTTTGTCCGGGGTGTAGTGGTGGGGGTGCGTTGTTCGACGTGGCGGCCAGGTGAGGGCCGGCGCCGACGGGCTAGTCGGCCGACGTCGCCTTCAGGGCCAGCCACAGCTCCATCCGTACGTCCGGGTCGTCCAGGGACCGGCCGAGGATCTCCTCCACACGCCGCATCCGGTAGCGCAGCGTGTGGCGGTGGACGCCGAGGTCGGCCGCGGCCGCGTCCCACTGGCCATGGCGGGAGAGCCACGCGCGCAGGGACGCCACCAGGTCGCCCCGGCCGGTCGCGTCGTGGTCGCGCAGCGCCCGGAGCAGGCCGTCGGCGAAGGCGCGCACCGCGTCGTCCGCGAGCAGCGGCAGCACCGATCCGGCCGCCAGGTGTTCGTGCTCCACGCAGACGCGTCCACGCCGCCGGGCCACCGACAGCGCCTGCTCGGCCTGCTTGTAGGCGGCGGACGCGGCGATCGGCCCGGACGGCGCCGACAGGCCGACGGTCAGGCCGTCCTCGTCGCCGCCCGCCGGGTCGGGCGCCGGGCGGCCGGTCTCCAGCGCCGACGCGTACTCGACGCAGGCGGCGACGGCCGCGCCCCCGTCCGTGGCGAGCACCACCAGCCGCTCGCCCTCGGGGACGGCCAGCACCGCCTCCCCGGCACGGGCCGCCGCGGACTCCACGACCTCGGCGAGCGCGCCCAGCCGGTCGCCGCCGGTGCCCGCGGCGGACCCGCGGCCGTGCGCCCGCGCGGCGGACGCCGGCACCGACTCGGCGACGATGATCCGGAAGGGCGCGTCCAGCAGGCCGCCGTACAGGTCCCCGGCGACCGTCCGCGCGTGGTCCGGTTCGCCGGCCAGCAGCATGCGCAGCACGGCCTCGTCTATCCGCAGTCCGGCCTCGTACAGGGAGCGCGAGCGTTCCGTGGTGAGCGTCAGCAGGGCGACGGCCGAGTGCACGGCGTACCGCTCGGCGGTGCCGAGGGCGGCGGCGGTGCCGACGGCGAGGGCGGAGCGGGGCCTGCGCGAGGTGCCGAGGGAGTGCAGTTCGACCCGGTCGGCGTTCTCCGGGTGCTCGGGGTCCTCGGCCCCGCCGACCACGGCGGAGGCGGGCGCGGGCCGCTCGCGCAGCCGCCGTACGTCGGCGGTGAGCCGGCCGGCCCTGCGCCCGGCCCACTCCGGAGCCGTGGCGACGACGGCGCCCGAGGCGTCGTACAGCGCCGCCCACCCGTCGACCTGGGAGGCGAGCGCGGCCAGCAGCCCCTCCGGGCCGTCGGTCAGCGCCCGCCTGGTCAGCTCCCGCTGGGCGGCGAAGCCCGCGGTGACCGCCCGGTACTGGTCGGCGGCGATCGCGGCGGACACGGCCTTGCTGATGGCGAGGAAGGGCGTGCGGCGGGGCACCTCGAGGAGCGGCAGGCCCTCCTGCCGGGCCGCGTCGACCAGTGCCCCGGGGATCTCGTCGTAGTTGACGCCGACGGCGAACCCGAGGCCGACCACTCCGGCGTCCGCCAGCCGCTTCACGTACCGGTGCATCGCCGCGGGGTCCTCGGCGTCCAGCTTGAGGGCGGTGATGAGCAGCAGCTCCCCGCCCTCCATGTAGGGCACGGGGTCGGCGAGTTCGCTGACGTGGGCCCAGCGCACCGGGGTGTCCAGACGGTCCTCGCCCGCGCGCACGGTCAGTTTGAGCGCCGAGTGGTGGACGAGCGAGGCGAGCGTGGGGCGCATGGGGTCCTGGGCCTTCGGATCCGTGTCAGTGGTGTGAGATGGCTGTGATCTTTTGGCCGTCGCGTATGAACGACCTGTGTCGATTCTGCCTCACTGTACGGTCCCGGGCGCCCGGCCCCGACGGTCACCCGCGTAGATCCACCAGCAGCGGCGGCGCGTGCTCGCCCTTGACGGTGGTCAGTGACAGCACCGCGTGCCCGGCCGGCACGGCGTGCGCCAGCTCGGACGCCGACCAGCGCTCACGCTCGACCTGCCGGACGGTGACCGCCCGCGCGGTGGGCGCCTTCCCGGTGATCACCCGGCGCACCATGTGCGCGGCCTTGCCCGCCGGGGTCTCGGCGATGATCTGCCGGTCGGTGACGTCGCGGGCCTCGGTCCACTCCTTGCCCCACACCTCGGCGAAGTCCTGCCCGTCCCAGGGGGTGAGCCCGGACAGTGCCATGCGGCAGCCGATGGCCCCGAGCAACGGCCCGCGCAGCGGTCGCGGTACGTCGTCCAGGGTGCGCAGGGTCAGCACGGCCCCGGCGCCCGCCGAGCGCAGCCGCTGCACGCCCCGTACCGCCTCCGGCGTCACCACCCCGCTGGCGTCGTCCAGCACCAGGCAGGCGAAGAGCGACCGGTCCTCCCGTACCGAGACGCTCGCCGTGAACTGGGCGAGGACCAGCCGGGCCAGCATCCGGGAGGCGTCGGCGTGACCGCGTTGCGGCAGGTCGATGCGGACCCGCACCGGGTGGTCGAGGGACTTGAGGGAGAAGGGCCGGGACTGCCCCGAGGTGTCGAAGAAGGGTGCGAAGGCGGGCCGGTCGAGGAGTGCCACGCGGTCGGCCAGCACACCGCCGACGTCCCCGGGGTGGCCCATCTGCCGCTCGCGCGCGTCCAGCTCGCGCAGCAGGGACTCCTGGCCGGCCGCCCGCAGGCCCTGCCGCAGTTCGGCCAGCGGACCGGGTGTCCCGTCGAGCAGTTGCCGCAGCTCCGGTACGCCGGGGAAGCGGCCGTGCACCGCGCGGAAGGGGCCGAGGAGCTGGGCGAGGACGGTGGTGGAGCGGCGGGTGTCGCTGCCCGGGTGCGGGTCGGCGAGGTCGCCGACCAGGGCCTCGGCGAGCACGATCGCGGCCTCGTCCGGGTCGGTGGTGCCGCCGTACAGGTCGAGGTCGTACACCGAGTCCGGGTGGCCGATCCGTACGACGACGTCGTAGGCGTCGGCGGGGCCGAGGTCCGCGCCCGCGGCGCCGACCACGACGACCGCGGCCTGCCCGGCTAGCGCGTGCAGGCACAGCGACTCGGTGAGCGGCCGGACCACGCTGCCGGTCTTGCCGGAGCCCGCCGGGCCGACGGCCAGCAGGGAGGTGCCGAGCAGGTCGGGGCCGAGGGCGAGGCCGGCGCCGCGGTAGGCGTAGGGGTTGCGGGCGTCGTCGGCGGCGGTGCCGATCCGCACCTGTCCGGTGACCAGGTCGTGCCGGGCCCGCCGGGCGGGCAGGTCGCGGTCGCCCGAGGGGTGCGGGCAGGCGCCGGCGCCCGCGCCGAGCACGGCGCCGGTGAAGGTGGCCAGGCTGTGCCGGCCGCGCTGCACGCCCTGCCAGGCCCGCGCGATGCGGGCGTGGTCGACGTCCCGCATCAGCCCCTGGCGCGCTTCGCCGGCGAGCCGCTCGGCGGCCTCGACGGCACCGGCGGCGCGCAGCGCGGGCCAGGCGGCGGGGTCCTCCTCGGGGGCGGGCGGGGGTCCGGCGGCCGGGGTGGCGGGGCGCCAGGCGGGCGGGCCGTAGCGCCGCCAGATCTCGTCCCAGCGGCCGAGCCGGCCGACGCCGACCATGATGATGCCGGCGATCAGGGCGTAGTAGGCGTAGACGGCCACGACGGAGCCGAAGCTGTGCGGCTCGGCCCAGGAGTCCGGGATCATCGCGTACAGGGGCAGCAGCCACCAGCCGCCCAGGTAGCCGTTCCACAGCAGCGACCAGATCAGCCAGCCCACCAGGAAGGCGATCACCGCCCCGCTCACCAGCTGCCGTCCCGGCACCCGCTCGGGCTCCTCCGCCGGTCGCGGCCGGTGTCCGAACCGCCACACGCCGGGCAGCGCCTCCGGCCGCGGGGTGCGCAGCCAGGACAGGAACGCGGACCCGTCGGGCAAGGGCGGCACGCCCGGCGTCCCCGGTGCCCGGGAGGGCCGCGGCGGCGCCCCGGGCACCTCGGGAGGCCCCGCCGGACGCGGCACAGGATTCGCATGCGTACCCCGCGCGTCCCGGTTCCCGTCGCTGTCCATCGCCCTTGCCCCCTGACCAGCCGCTCCGTCCACCATCAGCGAGCCAATCTAACGCCCTCCCAGGGGGAGTTCACCGCTTACGCGGCCGGGCCCGCCCCGACGTGTCCCGATGTCGCCGTACCCGTCGGGTCTCCGGCACCTGTCCAGGACGGACAACCGACACCACGGACAACGCCCACATGGAGCATGCCCACCCCACCCCACCGGTCCTAGCCTGCGAGAAAAGAAGGCAAGAGTCCGCAAGATCCCGCAAGCCCCAGGAGCCCTCATGACCGCCCTTCCGCAGGAGCGCCGCGTCGTCACCGCCATCCCCGGCCCGAAGTCGCAGGAGCTGCAGGCCCGGCGCACGGCCGTGGTCGCGCAGGGTGTGGGCTCCGTCCTGCCCGTCTTCACCGCGCGCGCCGGCGGCGGCATCATCGAGGACGTCGACGGCAACCGCCTGATCGACTTCGGTTCGGGCATCGCCGTGACCTCGGTCGGCGCCTCCGCCGAGGCCGTCGTACGCAAGGCGTCCGCGCAGCTCGCCGACTTCACCCACACCTGTTTCATGGTGACGCCGTACGAGGGCTACGTGGCCGTCGCCGAGGCGCTGGCCGAGCTGACGCCGGGCGACCACGCCAAGAAGTCGGCGCTGTTCAACAGCGGCGCCGAGGCCGTCGAGAACGCCGTCAAGATCGCCCGCGCGTACACCAAGCGTCAGGCGGTCGTCGTCTTCGACCACGGCTACCACGGCCGGACCAACCTGACGATGGCGCTGACCGCGAAGAACATGCCGTACAAGCACGGCTTCGGCCCCTTCGCGCCCGAGGTCTACCGCGTCCCGGTCGCCTACGGCTACCGCTGGCCGACCGGTCCGGAGAACGCCGGCCCGGAGGCCGCCGCCCAGGCCATCGACCAGATCAGCAAGCAGGTGGGCGCGGAGAACGTGGCCGCGATCATCATCGAGCCGGTGCTCGGCGAGGGCGGCTTCATCGAGCCGGCCAAGGGCTTCCTGCCCGCCGTCAGCCGGTTCGCCAAGGACAACGGCATCGTCTTCGTCGCCGACGAGATCCAGTCCGGCTTCTGCCGCACCGGCCAGTGGTTCGCCTGCGAGGACGAGGGCATCGTCCCGGACCTGATCACGACCGCGAAGGGCATCGCGGGCGGTCTGCCGCTGGCCGCGGTCACCGGCCGCGCCGAGATCATGGACGCCGCGCACTCCGGCGGCCTCGGCGGCACCTACGGCGGCAACCCGGTGGCCTGCGCCGGCGCGCTCGGCGCCATCGAGACGATGAAGGAGCTGGACCTCAACGCCAGGGCGAAGCACATCGAGGCGGTCATGAAGTCCCGCCTCACCGCCATGGCGGAGAAGTTCGACATCATCGGCGACGTCCGGGGCCGCGGCGCGATGATCGCCGTGGAGCTGGTCAAGGACCGCGCCACCAAGGAGCCGAACCCGGAGGCGACCGCCGCGCTCGCCAAGGCCTGCCACGCCGAGGGCCTGCTGGTCCTGACCTGTGGCACCTATGGCAACGTGCTGCGCTTCCTGCCGCCGCTGGTGATCGGCGAGGACCTGCTGAACGAGGGCCTCGACATCATCGAGCAGGGCTTCGCGGGCCTGTAGGACGGGCAGGTGCGCGAGCGCCCGAACGCGCATCTGAGCTGCGTTTCGCACGCCTGACGTGGGGAGCGGCAGAGCGTGTGAAGAAGGTGTGCGGGGTGGATGGCAGGACGCCGATGCCCCTGTCCTGAGCGCACCCCCTGCCGTAGGTTCTACGCAGATGAGAGATACACCCCGCCCACAGGGGACTGTGGGCGGATCTCAGGCCGCGGCTTCCCCAGCTTCGACCTGGTCGTGCCTCGCGCACACAGCCGGAACCCGTGGGTTCCGGGTCTCCTCACCGATCGGACGGTCGCCCGCCCCAAACCCCCCGGGGCGCGCGGCGTTCCGGTCAGGACGGCCGTCCTGGCACCCGGGACGGCGGTTCACCGAAGGGCCGGCACACTCCCCCCCTTGTGCCGGCCCTTCGGTGTGTTTGCCAAGCTGTGCGCCATGCTGCTGCTCGGGCTCCCCGTCCTCCTCTTCGCGCTGATCACCTGGCAGGTCGTCGCCGACGGCCCGCTGGTCGGCGTGGACGAGCGGCTGAGCCGGGCGCTCGTCCGTCCGGACCGCCTCTCCGAGCTGCTGGCCGATCTCGGCAACGTGCAGGTCGCCGTGCCGGTTCTCGCCGTCGCGCTGGCGTACGTCGCGTGGCAAGGGCGGGCGCGGGGTGCGGACCGCTGGTGGCCGGCGCCGCTGGCGGGCGCCCTGGCGATGGCGCTGGTGCCCGCGCTGGTGGCCCCGCTGAAGGCGTGGACCGACCGCCCCGGCACCCCGGCGGTACCTCCGGCCGTCGGCTACTACCCCTCCGGCCACACCGCCACGGCGCTCGTCGCGTACGGCGCGGCGACGCTGCTGCTGTTCGGCGCGCTGCGCTCGCCCGCCGTACGCCGTGCACTGGCCGTGCTCTGCGCGCTCCTCGTCCTGGGCGCCTCCTACGGGCTGGTGCGCCGGGGCTACCACTGGCCGCTGGACGTGGTCGGCAGCTGGTGCCTGGGGGCGGTGCTGCTGGCCGGGGTGTGGCGGGTGGCCGAGGTGGGGCGGACGGCCGGGGTGCGGCGGACGGCGGCCCGGCCGCACCCCGGGGGAGGTCAGCCGAAGTAGGCGTCGAAGTTCTTCATGAACTCCCAGTTCCCGAACCGGTCCCAGTTGATCGACCAGGTCATCAGGCCGCGCAGGTCCGGCCAGGTCCCGTGGGTCGCGTAGGAGCCGCAGTCGGTCTTCTTGGTGAGGCAGTTCAGCGCCTTGTTCACCTCGGCCGGGGAGACGTGTCCGTTGCCCGCGTTGACGGAGGCCGGCATGCCGATCGCGACCTGGTCGGGGCGCAGCGGCGGGAAGACGTTGGCCGCGTCGCCGGCGACCGGGAAGCCGGTGAGGAGCATGTCGGTCATCGCGATGTGGAAGTCGGCGCCGCCCATGGAGTGGTACTGGTTGTCGAGGCCCATGATCGGGCCCGAGTTGTAGTCCTGGACGTGCAGCAGGGTGAGGTCGTCGCGCAGGGCGTGGATGACCGGGAGGTAGGCGCCGGCCCGCGGGTCCTGCCCGCCCCACTTGCCCGTGCCGTAGTACTGGTAGCCGAGCTGGACGAAGAAGGTCTCGGGGGCCATGGTCAGCACGAAGTCGTCGCCGTACTTGGCCTTGAGGGTCTTCAGGGCCGAGATCAGGTTGACGATGACGGGGGTCTTCGGGTTCTTGAAGTCCGTGTCGTCGGCGTTCAGCGACAGCGAGTGGCCCTCGAAGTCGATGTCGAGGCCGTCGAGGCCGTACGTGTCGATGATCGCGGAGACGGAGGAGACGAACTTGTCGCGGGCGGCGGCGGTGGTGAGCTGCACCTGGCCGTTCTGGCCGCCGATGGAGATCAGGACCTTCTTGCCCGCCGCCTGCTTGGCCTTGATCGCGGCCTTGAACTCGGCGTCGCTCTCCACGTTCGGGCACTCGGCGACCGGGCAGCGGTCGAAGCGGATGTCGCCGGAGGTGACCGAGGTGGGTTCGCCGAAGGCCAGGTCGATGACGTCCCAGCTGTCGGGCACGTCGGCCATCCGCGTGTAGCCGGAGCCGTTGGCGAAGCTGGCGTGGAGGTAGCCGACCAGGGCGTGGGCCGGGAGGTCGCCGGACCCGCCGCCGTCCGGGCGCTCGGCGGTGGTGGCGGTGACCGTCGCCGAACGCGCCGACTCACCGGCGTCGTTGACGGCGGCGACCTGGAAGGCGTACGCGGTCGAGGGGGTCAGGCCGGTGACGGTGGTCGAGGTGCCGGTGACCGTGCTGACGCGGGTGCCGTCGCGGTAGACGGCGTAGCCCGTCGCGCCGGGGACGGGCGACCAGCTCAGCGCGACGCCGGTCGGCGTGACGGAACCGGCCGTCAGACCGCCGGGGACCGCCGGGGGCTGGCCCGCCTCGCCGCCCGGGCCGGTGAGCGAGATGTCGTCGGCATGGTAGGCGCCGGTGCCGTACCAGCCGTGGGTGTAGACCGTGACGCGGGTGGTGGACGGGCCGGTGCGGAAGGTGGTCGTCAGGCGCTGCCAGTCGGGGGCGGACTGGGCCCAGGTGGAGACGTCGGTGGTGCCGGTGCCGCTCGCGCCGAGGTAGACGTAGGTACCGCGGACGTAACCGGAGAGCGTGTACTGCGAGTCGGGTTTCACGGTCACCGTCTGCGCGCAGCGCGCGTTGTCGGCGCCGGCCGGGGTGGCCTTGAGGGCCCCCGTGCCGCTGCGCACGGGCGCGCCGACGACCGCGCCCGCCGTGCAGGTCCAGCCGTCCAGGGCGGACTCGAAGCCGCCGTTGCGCGCGAGGTCCGCGTCGGCCGCACGGGCGGCCGACGTGAGCGCGGTCAGTCCGGACGCGGCGAGTGCCGCGGCGGTGAGCAGGGTGACGAGGGGGCGGCGGGCGAGCGGTCTGGAGCGTTCCACAAGTGCCTCCGGACATGGGGGAGATGGGGAGGGTGGAGCGCGCCCAACTTGGTCCAGACCAATTCGCTTGTCAACCCCTCGCGCTGCTCATGTCCCTCCCTCCTCCCCCGCGAGTGCCGCCGCCGCCTCGTGCATCGCCAGTTCCAGCAGGGCCGGGTCGGTGAGGGTGCCGGAGCCGTCCGGCGGGATCAGCCAGCGGACCCCGCCGGACGCTCCCCCCGGGTGCGGCACCACGATCCAGGTGCCGAGCCCGGCCGTCCGGACCCCGGTGCCCACCCAGCGGGTCGCCGTGCCGGCCGGCACGAAGAAGCCCGTCCGCGCGTCGCCGAAGTCGGCGAGCACGGGGCCCGGCCGGTCCAGGACGCGGGAGAGCACGTCGAGGGTCGGATAGCCGAGCCTGCTCGGCAGGATGAGCACGTCCCAGGCCCGGCCCGCGGGCAGCAGCGCGACACCCAGGGGGTCGCGCTCCCACTCCCGCCGGCAGGACTCGGGATCCGGTGCGACGGATGCCAGCCACGCGACCGCCGTCTTCGCACCAGGCATGTGAGGACCTCCCTCTCGCTCGTTGGACGCGGGTGCGTCACGAGGGAGAGGGAGGTCACCGCCGGGCATTACGCGAGTCCCCGCACCCCGTTCGGGTGAAGCGGGTCACACGGACTCGGCCGGCTAGCTGTCGAAGCCCAGCCCGAGCTTGTCCATCGTCCGCAGCCACAGGTTGCGCCGGCCGCCCTGGGCGTCCGCGCGGGCCAGCGACCACTTGGTGAGCGCGATGCCCGTCCAGGCGAAGGGCTCGGGCGGGAAGGGCAGCGGCTTGCGGCGGACCATCTCCAGTTCGGTGCGCTCGGTGCGCTCCCCCGACAGCAGGTCGAGCATCACCTCGGCACCGAACCGGGTCGCGCCCACCCCGAGGCCGGTGTACCCGGCGGCGTAGGCGACCTTGCCCTGGTGGGCGGTGCCGAAGAACGCCGAGAAGCGGGAGCAGGTGTCGATCGCGCCGCCCCAGGCGTGCGTGAAGCGGACGCCCTCCAGCTGCGGGAAGCAGGTGAAGAAGTGCCCCGCGAGCTTGGCGTAGGTCTCCGGGCGGTCGTCGTACTCGGCGCGCACCCGGCCGCCGTACGGGTAGATCGCGTCGTAGCCGCCCCACAGGATCCGGTTGTCGGCGGAGAGCCGGAAGTAGTGGAACTGGTTGGCGCTGTCCCCGAGCCCCTGTCGGTTCCGCCAGCCGATCGAGGCCAGCTGCCCGTCGGTGAGCGGCTCGGTCATCAGGGCGTAGTCGTAGACCGGGACGGTGTACGGGCGCACCCGCTTGACCAGGTTCGGGAAGATGTTGGTGCCGAGCGCGACCGTGCGGGCGCGTACCCCGCCGTACGGGGTGCGGACGGCCATGCCGGCGCCGTACGGCTTCAGGGTGAGCGCCGGGGTGTTCTCGTAGACGCGCACCCCGAGACCGAGGCAGGCCCGCTTGAGGTTCCAGGCGAGCTTGGCGGGGTTGAGCATGGCCACGCCCCCGCGGTCCCACAGGCCCGCCCGGAAGGTCGGGGAGTCGACCTGTTCCCGTACCGCGTCGCCGTCCAGGTACTCGACGCCGTCCGCGAGGCCCTTCGCGCGGATCTCCTCGTACCAGTCCTTCAGCTCGGCGGCCTGGTACGGCTCGGTCGCCACGTCGATCTCGCCAGTGCGCTCGAAGTCGCAGTCCAGGGAGTGGTGGGCGACCGCCGTCTCGATCGCGTCGAGGTTGCGGGCGCCCAGCTCCTCCAGCTTGTGGATCTCGTCCGGCCAGCGGCTCAGGCCGTTGGACAGGCCGTGGGTGAGGGAGGCGGCGCAGAAGCCGCCGTTGCGGCCGGAGGCGGCCCAGCCCACCTCGCGGCCCTCCAGCAGCACCACGTCCCGGCCCGGGTCGCGCTCCTTGGCGATCAGCGCGGTCCACAGCCCGCTGTAGCCGCCGCCGACGACCAGCAGGTCGCAGGTCTCGGCGCCGGTGAGGGCGGGCTGCGGGCGGGGGCGGCCGGGGTCGTCCAGCCAGTACGGGACCGGCTGGGCGTCGGAAAGGGATTTCGTCCAGTCGTTGCTGCGGCTCATGGCGCTCGGGGCCATGATTTCAACTCCCTACGAAGGTATTGCTCAGTGCGCTACGCCTTGCGGCGATTTCGGCGGTTGCCGATGGCCATCGAGGCCAGAACGAACAGTACGGCGATGACGAACATGGCCGTACCGACGACATTGATCTGAACGGGCGTTCCGCGCTGCGCCGAGCCCCAGACGAACATGGGGAAGGTGACGGTGGAGCCCGCGTTGAAATTCGTGATGATGAAATCGTCGAAGGAGAGCGCGAAGGCGAGCAGCGCGCCGGCCGCGATGCCGGGGGCCGCGATGGGCAGCGTGACCCGGACGAAGGTCTGGACGGGACCGGCGTACAGGTCCTGCGCCGCCTGCTCCAGCTTCGGGTCCATCGACATCACCCGCGCCTTGACTGCCGTCACCACGAAGCTGAGGCAGAACATGATGTGGGCGATCAGGATCGTCCAGAAGCCCAGCTGGGCGCCCATGTTGAGGAACAGGGTGAGCAGCGAGGCGGCCATCACGACCTCGGGCATGGCCATCGGCAGGAAGATCAGCGAGTTGATCGCGCCCCGCGCTCGGAAGCGGTAGCGGACCAGCGCGAAGGCGATCGCGGTGCCCAGCGCCGTGGCGCCGAGCGTCGCCCAGAGGGCGATCTGGAGGCTCAGCGACAGCGATCCGCACAGCCCCGCGACACCGCACGGGTCCTTCCAGGCGTCCGTGGAGAACTGCTGCCATTCGTAGTTGAAGCGCCCGTTCGGTTTGTTGAACGAGAACACCGTGACAATGACGTTGGGCAGCAGGAGATATGCGAGCGTCAGCAGTCCTGCGATGACGACCAGATTGCGCTTGAACCAGTTGACGAAGGCCATTTAAACCAGATCCTCCGTGCCGGACTTGCGAATGTAGACGGTGACCATGGCGAGAATCGCGGCCATCAGGATGAACGAGAGCGCGGCCGCCGTCGGGTAGTCGAGCACCCTGAGGAACTGCGACTGGATCACGTTGCCGATCATTCCGGTGTCCGCCGAGCCGAGCAGCGAGGCGTTGACGTAGTCGCCGGTCGCCGGGATGAAGGTCAGCAGCGTGCCGGAGACCACGCCCGGCATCGACAGCGGGAAGGTGACCTTGCGGAAGACCGTGGAGGGCTTCGCGTACAGGTCGCGCGCGGCCTCGTGCAGCCGCCCGTCGATGCGTTCCAGGGACGTGTACAGCGGCAGGATCATGAAGGGGAGGAAGTTGTACGTCAGACCGCAGACCACCGCGAGCGGCGTGGCCAGCACGCGGTCGCCGGACGTCCAGCCGAGCCAGCCGGTGACGTCCAGGACGTGCAGCGTGTTCAGGGCGCCGACGACCGGTCCGCCGTCCGCGAGGATCGTCTTCCAGGCCAGGGTGCGGATCAGGAAGCTGGTGAAGAAGGGCGCGATCACCAGGATCATGATCAGGTTCCGCCAGCGGCCCGCGCGGAAGGCGATCAGGTACGCGAGCGGGTAGCCGAGCAGCAGGCACAGCACGGTGGCGGAGGCGGCGTAGGCGACCGAGCGCAGGAACTGCGGCCAGTACTCGGACAGCGCCTCCCAGTAGGTCACGAAGTGCCAGGTGACCTTGTAGCCCTCCTCCAGCGAGCCCGTCTGCACGGACGTGGAGGCCTGGTAGATCATCGGCGCCGCGAAGAAGACGACCAGCCACAGGATGCCGGGCAGCAGCAGCCAGTACGGCGTCCAGCGGCCCCTCTTGCGCGGGGGCTTCTTCGGCTCGGGCGCGGGCGGGGTGAGCGGCGGCGGCGCCTCGGTGAGGGTCGACATCAGGCGGCCTCGCCCTCGGCGACGCCGGCGTCGATGTCCTGGGAGGCGTCCAGGCCGAAGGTGTGCGCCGGGTTCCAGTGCAGGACGACGTCGGCGCCGGGCACGAGGCGGGCGTCGCGGTCGATGTTCTGGGCGTACACCTCGAAGTCGGGGCAGGCCGCGCAGTCCACGACGTACTGGGTGGAGACGCCGATGAAACTGCTGTTGCTGATCTTGCCGGTGATGCGGTTGCGGCCCTCGGGTATGGAGCCGGCCTCGTCCGCGTGGGTGAGGCCGACCTTCTCCGGGCGTACACCGACCAGCACCTTGCCGCCCGCCTGCGCGGGCACGGCACAGCGGGAGCCGGGCAGGAGCAGCTTGTCGCCGGCCGCCCGCACCACGATGTCGTCGCCGCTGCGGGTGTCGACCTCGGCCTGGATCAGGTTGGAGGTGCCCAGGAAGTTGGCGACGAAGGTGGTCTGCGGGTTCTCGTACAGGTCGGCGGGGGCGCCCAGTTGCTCGACGCGGCCCCCGTTCATCACGGCGACCTGGTCGGCCATGGTCATGGCCTCCTCCTGGTCGTGCGTGACGTGCACGAAGGTGATGCCGACCTCGGTCTGGATGCGCTTCAGCTCCAGCTGCATCTGGCGGCGCAGCTTGAGGTCGAGGGCGCCGAGCGGTTCGTCGAGGAGCAGCACCTTGGGGTGGTTGATCAGCGCACGGGCGACCGCGACGCGCTGCTGCTGGCCGCCGGAGAGCTGGTGCGGCTTCTTGCGCGCCTGCTCGCCGAGCTGGACCAGGTCCAGCATCTCCTCGACCTGCTTCTTCACCGACTTGATACCGCGCCGGCGCAGGCCGAAGGCGACGTTCTCGAAGATGTCGAGGTGCGGGAAGAGGGCGTAGGACTGGAAGACCGTGTTGACCGGCCGCTTGTACGGCGGGAGGGCGGTCACGTCCTGGTCGCCGAGGTGCACGGTGCCGCCGCTGGGCTCCTCCAGTCCGGCGATCATGCGCAGGGTGGTGGTCTTGCCGCAGCCGGAAGCGCCGAGCAGGGCGAAGAAGGAGCCCTGCGGGACGGTCAGGTCGAGCGGGTGCACGGCGGTGAAGGAGCCGTAGGTCTTGCTGATGCCGGAGAGGCGGACGTCGCCGCCGCCCGGCTGAGCCTTCGTCGTATTCGTCATCGTCGTCACGCCCCAGTGAGCTTCGCGAACTTCTCTTCGTATGCCGTCTCTTCCTTCGAACTCAGGGAGCGAAAGGAGTGCGACTTGGCCTGCATGGCCTTGTCGGGAATGATCAGCGGGTTGTTCGCCGCGTCCTCGTCGATCTTCGCCAGCTCGTCCTTCACGCCGTCGACGGGGCAGACGAAGTTGATGTAGGCGGCGAGTTCCGCGGCCGGGCGGGGCTCGTAGTAGTAGTCGATGAGCCGCTCGGCGTTCGTCTTGTGCCGCGCCTTGTTGGGGACCAGCATGTTGTCGCTCGACGTGACGTAGCCGCTGTCCGGGATCACGAAGTCGATGTCCGGGTTGTCCGCCTTGAGCTGGACGACGTCCCCGGCCCAGGCCAGGCAGGCCGCGAAGTCGCCCTTGCTCAGGTCGGACGTGTAGTCGTTGCCGGTGAAGCGGCGTATCTGACCGCGGTCGACGCCCTTCTGGAGCCGGGCGATCGCGGCGTCGTAGTCGTCGTCCGTGAAGCGGGCCGGGTCCTTGCCCTCGTCGAGCAGCACCATGCCGACGGTGTCGCGCATCTCGGTGAGGAAGCCGACGCGGCCCTTGAGCTTCGGGTTGTCGAGCAGGTCGGCGACCGACTTCACCTCGATGCCGTCCAGCGCCTTCTTGTTGTAGGCGATGACCGTCGAGATGCCCTGCCAGGGGTACGAGTAGGCGCGGCCCGGGTCCCAGTCCGGGTTGCGGAACTGGGGCGACAGGTTGACGAAGGCGTGCGGCAGGTTGGCCGGATCCAGTTTCTGGACCCAGCCGAGGCGGATCAGTCGGGCCGCCAGCCAGTCGGTGAGGACGATGATGTCGCGGCCGGTCTCCTGGCCCGCGGCGAGCTGCGGCTGGATCTTGCCGAAGAACTCGCTGTTGTCGTTGATGTCCTCGGTGTAGGTGACCTTGATGCCGGTGCGCTTGGTGAACGCCTCCAGCGTGGGGTGGCGCCGGCCGGCCTCGTCGACGTCCATGTACTCGGTCCAGTTGGAGAAGGCGATCCGCTTCTCCTTCTGGGACCGGTCCTCGGCGGAGACGCCGCCCTCGGTCTTGCCGGCCGCCGGGATCCCGCAGCCGCTCAGCATGCCGAGGCCGCCGACCGCGAGCGCGCCGCCCGCGGAGGAGCGCAGCAGCGAGCGACGGGTGAGGGCGGCCCTGCCGCTCCTGATACTGCGCCGCACGGCGGCCACTTGGGCCGGTGACAGGCGGTCGGGCTCGTACTGCTCCATGCGCGTGGTTGCCCTTTCGGGTGGGTCGGCCGTGGTCGGCGGCCTCTCGACGTGACTATCGGTCCCCGAAGACGGTGCGGTGCCAGTCCTTGGCCGCCACCGCGGTGTTGTCGAACATGACGTGCTTGACCTGTGTGTACTCCTCGAAGGAGTAGGCCGACATGTCCTTGCCGTAGCCGGACGCCTTGTATCCGCCGTGCGGCATCTCGCTGATGATCGGAATGTGGTCGTTGACCCACACACAGCCCGCCTTGATCTCGCGGGTGGCGCGGTTCGCCCGGTACACGTCCCGGCTCCAGGCGGAGGCGGCGAGCCCGTACGGCGTGTCGTTGGCCAGCCGGATGCCCTCGTCGTCGCTGTCGAAGGGCAGCACGACCAGGACGGGCCCGAAGATCTCGGACTGGACGACCTCGCTGTCCTGCGCGGCGTCGGCGATGAGGGTGGGCCGGTAGAAGGCGCCGTCCTTGAGGTCGCCCCGCGGTGCCTCGCCGCCGGCCACCACGCGCGCGTAGGAGCGTGCCCGGTCGACGAACCCGGCGACGCGGTCCCGCTGGACGTGGCTGACCAGCGGGCCGAGGTCGGTGCCCGGCGCGAAGGGGTCGCCGACCCGCACGGTCTCCATGAGGGCGGCGGTCTTCTCGACGAACGCCTCGTACAGGGGCCGCTGCACGTACGCGCGCGTGGCGGCGGTGCAGTCCTGGCCGGTGTTGATCAGCGCGCCGGCGACCGCGCCGTGGACGGCGGCGTCCAGGTCGGCGTCGTCGAAGACGAGGAACGGTGCCTTGCCGCCCAGTTCCAGGTGCAGGCGCTTCACGGTGGCGGTGGCGACCTCGGCGACCCGCTTGCCGATCGCGGTGGACCCGGTGAAGGAGGTCATGGCGACGTCGGGGTGGGCGACCAGGTGCTCACCGGCCTCCCGCCCGGTCCCGCTCACGATGTTGATCACGCCGTCGGGGATACCGGCGGCGGTCGCGGCCTCGGCGAACATCAGGGAAGTCAGCGGGGTGATCTCGGCGGGCTTCAGCACGATGGTGTTGCCTGCGGCGATCGCCGGAAGGATCTTCCAGGCGGCCATCTGGAGGGGGTAGTTCCAGGGCGCGATGGACCCGACCACGCCGATCGGCTCGCGGCGCACGTACGAGGTGTGGTCGCCGGAGTACTCCCCCGCCGACTGGCCCTGGAGGTGCCGGGCGGCACCGGCGAAGAAGGCCGCGTTGTCGATGCTGCCGGGCACGTCGAACTCGCGGGTCAGCTTCAGCGGCTTCCCGCACTGGAGGGACTCCGCGCGGGCGAAGTCCTCGGCGCGGTCGGCGAGCACGGCGGCGAACCGGTGCAGGGCGTCGGAGCGCTCACCGGGCGTCGCACCCGCCCACCCCGGGAACGCCTCCCGCGCGGCGGCGACGGCCGCGTCGACGTCGTCGGGGCCGGCCAGCTCGTAGGTCAGGACGTCCTCGCCGGTCGCCGGATCGACGACGGTGTGCGTACGCCCGGAGGTGCCCTTCGTCAGACGGCCCGCGATGTACTGGGCCCCGTCCGCGAAGCGGTCCTGGGCCGGGAATCGGTCCGGGGTGGCGTTGCCCGGGTTGTGCATGTCGGCTCTCCTCGGTCTCCCCGTGGCGGGGGCCGGCGTGGCTCAGGCTCGATGTGAGTGCCGATCCTGACAGAGCAGTAGGGCTCCAACAAGTGATTCCGTTGTTGCCATTTGGTTACGCGACGGAATCTGTCGACCAGGTGTCGAGTCGCCACGGAAAAGCACGGACGGAGTGTCAGTGGCGCGTGCCAGACTCGCGTGCATGGACAGGATCACGGGGGCGGCACCGAAGGCCGGCGTCATCGACAGCAGGGAGGCGCTGCTCGGCCGGGTCCGCGCGGGCGCCCGGATCGGGTACCTCTGCTTCTGGGGCCACCGCCCGCTCCCCGACGGCCGCGTCGGTCCGGGCTGCCTGAGCCAGTGGTGGCCGTCGCCGTTCACCGTCGCCGGGGTGGAGTACGCGACGGCCGAGCACTGGATGATGGCCGGCAAGGCCAGACTCTTCGAGGACCCGGAGGCCGAGCGCCGCGTCCTGGCCGCCGGCCACCCCGCCGAGGCCAAGAAGGCGGGCCGGCTGGTCCGCGGCTTCGACGAGGCGGTGTGGCAGCGGGAGCGCTTCGCGATCGTCGTCGAGGGCAGCACCCACAAGTTCGCCTCCGACCCGGCGCTCCGCGACTTCCTGCTGAACACGGGCGACAGGGTCCTGGTCGAGGCGAGCCCGGTGGACCGCGTCTGGGGCATCGGCCTGCCCGCCTCCGACGAGGCGGCGACGGACCCGGAGCGGTGGCGGGGGGCGAATCTGCTGGGGTTCGCGCTGATGGGGGCACGGGAGCGGCTGCGGGCCCGCGCGTCGGGCTGACGCCCGGCGGAGAGCGTCCGACGAGGCCACGCGTCCCCGTTCGGGGCGGCGCGATGCGGGGCGGCGCGATGCGGGGCGGCGCGATGCGGGGCCACGCGATGCGGGGCGGCGCTACACGGGGCAGCGCTACACGGGGCGGCGCGAAGCCGTGCGGAGCCACACGGCGCGGCGCGAGGCCGGGCCCTCAGGGCGCGAGGATCACCAGCAGCCCGAAGCCCACGCCCAGGACCACGCCCACGATCCCGCAGATGACCCCGGCCAGCGCCTGGCCCGCGTTGGTGGCCTCGCCGCGGTTCGCCTTCGCGCGGCCGAGGGAGCCGAAGACGATCCCGAGGATGCCCACGATGATCGCGAGCGGCCAGAGGCAGAAGCCGACGGCGGCGACGATGCCGAGGACGAGGCCGGTGGTGCCCATGCCGTTGCTCGGCATCGGTCCCATGCCGGACCAGCCGTAGTAGCCGTGCGGCTGCGCACCGGGGTATCCGGCCGGGCCCGGGTGCCCGTAGCCGACCGGGCCCGGGTAGCCGTAGGGGACGTGGCCGGGACCGTCCGGCGCGATGGGCGGCGGCGGGACCGGCTGCCGGTCCTGGACGTACGGCGGCGGCGTGACCGGGGGTGCGAAGGGGTTGGGCGCGCCGGTGCCCGCGGCGGCCGCCGGGTCCGGTGCCGCGAAGGGGTTGGCGGGGGCGGACGGTGCGGCCCACCGCGGGGGGTCCGTGGCCGGCATGGACGTGACCGTCTGCTGGTCGTGGACGGACGGGGGCGGCCAGGACGCGCCGTCGTTCGCGGCGACGGTCGCGCCGGGTCCGCCGTCGGCCGCAGGGACGGTGTCCGCGGGCGGCGCCCAGGGGTCGGGGGCGGCCGGACCATCGGGGGCCACCGGTACTTCCGGAGTGCCCGGCGTGCCCGGCGCTCCCGGCGTGTGCGGCTTGTCGAGGCCGACCCCGGGGGCCGGTGCGGTGGCCTCCGCGGAGGCGCCGCCGTCGGCAGGCGTGCCGGGCGCGGCCGACCCGGGTGCCGGATCGTTCCCGGGAGCCTGAGGCGTGTGCCGCGGGTCGTTTCTCGGCGCCTGCGCGTCGTCGGGCATGTGCGGGTCCCCCTCAGTCGAACGTCCCGTCATGCTAAGGCCCGTCCCCGTCCGGCACGGGCCCGGCCTACGATGATCCCGAGTCATCGATCAGCCGATCACCCGCGCCCCGCCGGCCCACGCCGGCCCGGGACGCCGCCGTGGGGAGGAACACCCTTGACCGAGCACCTCGTCGACCCCGACGTCCCGCGTGACCTGCACGCCTTCATCGCCGGACTGCCGAAGGCCGAACTGCACGTCCACCACGTCGGTTCCGCCTCCCCGCGCATCGTCTCGGAGCTGGCCGCGCGCCACCCCGACTCCAAGGTCCCCACCGACCCCGAGGCCCTGGCCGACTACTTCACCTTCACGGACTTCGCCCACTTCATCGACGTGTACCTGTCCGTCGTGGACCTGATCCGCACCCCGGAGGACGTCCGGCTGCTGACCTACGAGGTGGCCCGGGAACTGGCCCGGCAGCAGGTGCGGTACGCCGAGCTGACCATCACCCCGTTCTCCTCCACCCGGCGCGGCATCGACGAGCGCGCCTTCATGGACGCGATCGAGGACGCCCGCAAGGCGGCGGAGGCCGAGTTCGGGACCGTACTGCGCTGGTGCTTCGACATCCCCGGCGAGGCGGGGCTCCAGTCGGCGGAGGAGACCGCGCGGCTCGCCACGGACGACCGGCTGCGCCCGGAGGGCCTGGTCTCCTTCGGCCTGGGCGGGCCCGAGATCGGGGTCGGCAGGCCGCAATTCAAGCCGTACTTCGACCGGGCGATCGCCGCCGGACTGCACTCGGTGCCGCACGCCGGCGAGACCACCGGCCCGCAGACCGTCTGGGACGCCCTGACCGACCTGCGCGCGGAGCGCATCGGCCACGGCACCAGCTCCGCCCAGGACCCGAAGCTGCTGGCCCACCTCGCCGAGCGGCGCATCCCGCTGGAGGTGTGCCCGACCTCGAACATCGCCACCCGCGCGGTGCGCACCCTCGACGAGCACCCGATCAAGGAGTTCGTGCGGGCCGGAGTCCTGGTGACGATCAACTCCGACGACCCGCCGATGTTCGGCACCGACCTCAACAACGAGTACGCCGTCGCCGCCCGGCTCCTCGGCCTGGACGAGCGGGGCCTCGCCGGCCTGGCGAAGGACGGGGTCGAGGCGTCGTTCCTGGACGCGCCGGGCAAGGCGCGGATCAAGGACGAGATCGACACGTACACCGCCTCCTGGCTCTCCTCCTGAGGCGGGCGGCCCCCATGCGTCCTCCCCTGCGCGACGTGACCGCCGTGGCCCACCGCGGCGACCCGTACCGGCACCGCGAGAACACGCTCGACTCGCTGCGCTCCGCCCTCGACCGCGGCGCGGACGCGGTCGAGACCGACGTACGCCTCACCCGCGACGGCGTGCCCGTGCTGCTGCACGACGAGACCCTGAAGCGGCTGTGGGAGCACGAGCGGCCGCTGCGCGCGCTGTCGGCGGAGGAGGTGCGGGGGCGCACGGCGGGCGGGGTGCCGACCCTCGCTCAGGCGCTGGCCGCGACCGAGGGCAGCAGGCTGATGCTCGACCTGCCGGGGGCGCCCGGCGAGCGGGCGGTCCGGCGCATCGTGGACGTGGTCCGCGAGTGCGGGGCCGAGGACCGCGTGTACTACACGGCGGGGCCCGTCGCCATGCTCGCCGTACGCGCCGCCGACCCCGCCGCCGAGATCGCCCTCACCTGGACGACGTCGGCCCCGCCCCGGGCCGCCCTGCTGGCGGCGGTCCGGCCGCGGTGGCTCAACTACCGCTTCGGCCTGGTCGACCGGGCCCTGTCCGACCGCGTCCACGCCGACGGCTACCTGCTGTCGGTGTGGACCCCCGACACCCGCCGCACCATGCGCCGGCTGATCGCCCTGGGCGCCGACTCGATCACCACCAACCGGGTCGACGTACTCTGCGCCCTGCGCGACGCGGCGGGTCCGCGCCCGTAGGGGCGATCCCGCACAAGTCCCCCCGCTCGTGGGGGACTTCCCGGAGTCCGGGCCCGGGGCCCGTGCCCTCCTCACCGACGATCCGTGACGGGTCGCGGCGGACGAGGATGATCATCGACCTTCCCGCCCGGACCCTCTGGAGCCGTCGATGCGTGCCCGTACCTCCACCGTCCTCGCCGCTTCCCTCGTACTCGCCCTCGCCGCCGGCCCACTTGCGGCGCCCGCGTTCGCCACCCCGCCCTCCCCCAACGCGTCCGCAACCTCCGGCCCCGGGCACAGAACGGACGGCACGAACGGGTCGGACGTTCTGGACGAAGCCGCGCTGCGCGCCGCCGTCGACGCGGTCCCGGACCAGCACGCCACCGCCGCCCTCGTACGGGTCGGCGCAACCGGCGAGACCTGGCGCGGCAGCGGGGGTGTGCGCGACCTGGCCAGTGAGCGCCCGGCACGCGCGAACGCCCGCTTCCGGGCCGGGTCGATCACCAAGGTCGTCACCGCCGCCACGGTGCTGCGGCTGGCGGCGGAGGGCAGGGTGGACCTGGACGCGCCGGTGCAGCGCTACCTGCCCGGCCTCTTCACGCCGGAGTTCCGGAAGCCGATCGGCGTGCGCCAGTTGCTGAACCACACCAGCGGCATCCAGGCGGGAGACGGCCTCGGCGACGACTTCGCGGAGGCGTACGCGCACCGCTTCGACACACTCACCCCGCAGCGGGTCGCGGCGTCGGCGATCGCGCGGGGACCGGAGTTCGACCCCGGGGACCAGCAGCACTACCTGAACATCAACTACACGGTCCTCGGCCTGTTGATCGAGAAGGTGACGGGACGCACGTACGCCGCCGAGGCCACCCGGCTCGTCCTGCGCCCGGCCGGCATGCGCCACACCTACTTCCCCGGCACCGACCCCCGCATCCGGGGCCCGCACAACCGGGGCTACCAGAAGGTGGAACGGCCCGACGGGACGACGGAACTGGTCGACGTGACCGAGTGGAACCAGGCGGACCGCTGGGCGGCCGGCGACATGATCTCGACCACCGCCGACCTGGAGCGGCTGCTCACGGGGCTGTTCTCGGAACGGATCGTGCCGCAGCCGCAGTTGGAGGAGATGTTCACGACCCCGGCGGGCCTCCCGGAGGCGACCCGCAGCGCGGGCCTGGAGTACCAGAAGGTGGGCGGCCAGATGTTCTGGGGCAAGTCCGGCTCCCGCTACGGCTACAGCGCCCTCATCGGCGGAACCCGCGACCTGAGCCGCACCCTCGTCCACTCGGTCAACTCCACCGACGCCAAGAGCGCGGAGCGCAACCCGGTCATCGACGGCATCACCGCGGCCGCGCTCAAGTAGCCCCCGTCAGCCGCAGCGCACCGGCGCGCCGCAGCCGGGCGCAGAGGGTGAACGGGACGACGACCAGTGCTACACGCCGACGATCCCGTTCCACCGCTTCGCGAACTCCGCCCGCTCCCCCGCCCCGATGTCCCGGGCGATCCTGAGGCGCTCGCGCATTCTGTCGTCCGGGAAGATCAGCGGGTCCTCGGCGAGGGCGGCCGTGTCCGGGTCGTCGGAGGAGGCGAGTACGTCCCGGGCGGCGGGGACCGGGCAGACGTAGTTGACCCAGGCGGCCAGCTCGGCGGCCACCTCGGGCCGGTAGTAGTAGTCGATCAGCCGCTCGGCGTTGCCCTTGTGGCGGGCCAGGTTGGGGATCATCAGGGATTCCGCCCACAGTTCGGCGCCCTCCTCCGGGACGACGAACTCGATGTCCGGGTCGTCGGCCTGGAGCTGGATCACGTCACCGGAGTAGGCCTGGCAGGCCAGCACGTCCCCGCTGGAGAGGTCCTTGATGTAGTCGTTGCCGGTGAAGCGGCGGATCTGGCCCTTGCCGACCTGCTTCTCCACCAGGTCGCACATCGCGTGGAAGTCGTCCGTCCGCCAGTCGGTGATATCCACCCCGTCGCCCTGCATCAGCAGGGCGAACGCCTCGTCCATGCCGGACAGCAGGGTCACCCGGCCCTTGAGGTCGGCCGCCCACAGGTCGGACACGTGCCGGATCTCCCGGCCCAGCCGACGGCGGTTGTAGGCGATGCCGGTGATGCCCGACTGCCAGGGCACGGTGTACTTGCGGCCGGGGTCGAAGGCGGGCGAACGCAGCAGCGGGTCCAGGTACTTGGTGACGTTCGGCTGCCGGGAGTGGTCCATCTCCTGCACCCAGCCGAGCCGGACGAACCGGCCGCACATCCAGTCGCTGATGACGATCAGGTCGCGGTCGGTGGGCTGGTGGTTCATCAGGGACGGGCTGATCTTGCCGAAGAACTCGTCGTTGTCGTTGATCTCCTCGATGTAGTCGACGGAGATGCCCGTCCGGTCCTCGAACGCCTCCAGCGTGGGCCGCCGGCTCGGGTGTTCGTCGTCGGTGTCGATGTACAGCGGCCAGTTCGCCCAGGTCAGCCGGCGTTCGGTGGCGGACCGGTCGGCGGCGGCGCGGTCGCCCGGCGCGACGTACGCGGCCGGCACACCGCAGCCGGCCAGCGCGCCGAGCGCGGCGCCGCCGCCCAGGCCGCGCAGCAGGGACCGGCGGGAGATCGAGGGCGTCCTCGGGAGCAGGGGCATGGCCGCAGGATCCCGCGCCCGCGCCCACCGGGACAATCGACGCTGCGTCGAGCGGCTCCGGCCAGGCCCGACACCCTGTCGACCGGGACGCGTTCACGTTGCACGCACCGCGGCCCCGGACGGGATTCCCGTCCGGGGCCGCGGTGCGCGAACCGGGGTGTCAGGCGTCCAGCGACGTCATCACGTGCTTGACGCGCGTGTAGTCGTCGAAGCCGTACGACGACAGGTCCTTGCCGTAGCCGGACTTCTTGAAGCCGCCGTGCGGCATCTCGGCGACCAGCGGGATGTGGGTGTTGATCCACACGCAGCCGAAGTCCAGCTTCTTGGACATCCGCATCGCGCGGCCGTGGTCCTTGGTCCACACCGAGGAGGCCAGCGCGTACTCGACGCCGTTGGCCCACTCGACCGCCTGGTCCTCGTCGCGGAAGGACTGGACGGTGATGACGGGGCCGAAGACCTCCTTCTGGATGATCTCGTCGTCCTGCTTGAGACCGGAGACGACGGTCGGAGCGTAGAAGTAGCCCTTGTCGCCGACCCGGTGGCCGCCCGCCTCGACCTTGGCGTGCGCGGGCAGGCGCTCGATGAACCCGGTGACCTGCTTGAGCTGGTTCGGGTTGTTGAGCGGCCCGTACAGCACGTCCTCGTCGTCCGGCTGCCCGGTCTTGGTCTCGGACGCGGCCTTGGCGAGGGCGCTCACGAACTCGTCGTGGATCGACTCGTGGACGAGCACGCGGGTGGCCGCCGTGCAGTCCTGGCCGGCGTTGAAGTAGCCCGCGGTCGAGATGTCCTCGACGGCCTTGGGGATGTCGGTGTCCTCGAAGACGACGACCGGGGCCTTGCCGCCCAGCTCCAGGTGGACCCGCTTGAGGTCCTTCGACGCGGACTCGGCGACCGACATGCCGGCCCGCACGGAGCCGGTGATGGAGGCCATCGCCGGGGTCTCGTGCTCGACCATCAGGCGGCCGGTGTCGCGGTCGCCGCAGACGACGTTGAAGACGCCCTTGGGCACGATCGAGCCGATGATGTCGGCCATCAGGGCCGTGGACGCCGGGGTGGTGTCCGACGGCTTGAGGACGACCGTGTTGCCCGCGGCGAGCGCCGGGGCGAACTTCCACACGGCCATCATCATCGGGTAGTTCCAGGGGGCGACCTGCGCGCAGACGCCGATCGGCTCACGGCGGATCATGGAGGTCAGGCCCTCCATGTACTCGCCCGCGCTGCGGCCCTCCAGCATGCGCGCGGCACCCGCGAAGAAGCGGATCTGGTCGACCATCGGCGGGATCTCCTCGGAGCGGGTCAGCCCGATGGGCTTGCCCGTGTTCTCCACCTCGGCCGCGATCAGCTCCTCGGCCCGCTCCTCGAACGCGTCGGCGATCTTCAGCAGGGCCTTCTGCCGCTCGGCCGGTACCAGGTCGCGCCAGGCCGGGAAGGCCGCGGCGGCGGCCGCCATGGCCGCGTCCACGTCCGCCTGTCCGGACAGGGGCGCGGTCGCGTAGGCCTCTCCCGTGGCGGGGTTGACCACCTTCGTGGTCCGTCCGTCGGCGGCGTCCCGGAACTCACCGTCGATGTAATTGCGCAGACGACGCAGCTCGGTGCTCACTGCCGGCCCTCCAAGGTTGGGTGTCCAATCACTGAGACACCCACCCTAATCCGTGCACCGACGTTTTCAACACCCCCGATCGCCTCTTGATTGCGAAATCCGCAGACTGGAACGACCTAGACAACGGATTTCATCGGTACGGCCTTGCGAAACTGTCGAGACGTCGTGCAGAGTGAACCCGTGGCCAGTCGAAGCGCAGACCCGAAGGACTCCCGCGAGTCCAGGAACGGCGGTCCCCAGTTGGACGCCGTCTCCCTCGCCATCGTCGAACAGCTCCAGGAGGACGGCCGCCGGCCGTACGCCGCCATCGGCAAGGCCGTGGGCCTCTCCGAGGCCGCGGTGCGCCAGCGCGTCCAGAAGCTGCTCGACCAGGGCGTGATGCAGATCGTCGCCGTGACGGACCCGCTCACCGTGGGCTTCCGCCGCCAGGCGATGGTCGGTGTCCACGTGGAGGGCGACGTGGAGTCCGTCGCCGACGCGCTGACGGCCATGTCCGAATGCGAGTACGTGGTGATGACCGCGGGCTCGTTCGACCTGATGGTGGAGGTCGTCTGCGAGGACGACGACCACCTCCTGGAGGTCATCAACCGACGCATACGGGCCGTGCCCGGCGTGCGCTCCACCGAGAGCTTTGTCTACATGAAGCTCAAGAAGCAGACCTACATGTGGGGAACCCGATAATCGTGAGCACCGACAGCCCCAAGGACCTCAGCAGGACCGCGTACGACAACCTGTGGATGCACTTCACCCGCATGTCGTCGTACGAGAAGGCCCCCGTCCCCACCATCGTCCGCGGTGAGGGCACCCACATCTACGACGACAAGGGCAAGCGCTACCTCGACGGTCTCGCCGGCCTGTTCGTGGTCCAGGCCGGACACGGCCGCCAGGAGCTGGCGGAGACCGCCGCGAAGCAGGCGCAGGAGCTGGCCTTCTTCCCGATCTGGTCCTACGCCCACCCGAAGGCCGTCGAGCTGGCCGAGCGCCTCGCTAACGAGGCCCCCGGCGACCTCAACAAGGTCTTCTTCACCACCGGCGGCGGCGAGGCGGTCGAGACCGCCTGGAAGCTCGCCAAGCAGTACTTCAAGCTGACCGGCAAGCCGACCAAGCACAAGGTCATCTCCCGCGCGGTCGCCTACCACGGCACCCCGCAGGGCGCCCTGTCCATCACCGGCCTGCCCGCCCTCAAGGCACCGTTCGAGCCGCTCGTCCCGGGCGCGCACAAGGTGCCGAACACCAACATCTACCGCGCCCCGATCTTCGGCGACGACCCCGAGGCCTTCGGCCGCTGGGCCGCCGACCAGATCGAGCAGCAGATCCTCTTCGAGGGCCCGGACACGGTCGCGGCCGTCTTCCTGGAGCCCGTGCAGAACGCGGGCGGCTGCTTCCCGCCCCCGCCCGGCTACTTCCAGCGGGTGCGCGAGATCTGCGACCAGTACGACGTGCTGCTCGTCTCGGACGAGGTCATCTGCGCCTTCGGCCGCCTGGGCACGACCTTCGCGTGCGACAAGTTCGGCTACGTCCCGGACATGATCACCTGCGCCAAGGGCATGACCTCGGGCTACTCCCCGATCGGTGCCTGCATCATCTCGGACCGCCTGGCCGAGCCGTTCTACAAGGGCGACAACACCTTCCTGCACGGCTACACCTTCGGCGGCCACCCGGTGTCCGCCGCGGTCGGCATCGCCAACCTCGACCTCTTCGAGCGCGAGGGCCTCAACCAGCACGTGCTGGACAACGAGGGCGCCTTCCGCGCCACCCTGGAGAAGCTGCACGACCTGCCGATCGTCGGCGACGTCCGCGGCAACGGCTTCTTCTACGGCATCGAGCTGGTCAAGGACAAGAACACCAAGGAGTCCTTCACCGACGAGGAGACCGAGCGCGTCCTGTACGGCTTCCTCTCCAAGAAGCTCTTCGAGAACGGCCTGTACTGCCGTGCCGACGACCGCGGCGACCCGGTCATCCAGCTCGCCCCGCCGCTGATCTCCAACCAGGAGACCTTCGACGAGATCGAGCAGATCCTGCGCGCCACGCTTACGGAGGCGTGGACGAAGCTCTGATCGGCCTACCGGATGGTCATCCGGTAGTTCCAGAAGATCATCACAGGCCCCGGCGCCGTCCGTTCGAGTGAGAACGGCGGCCCGGGGCCGCGTGCTTTCCGGCTTCCCCCGCGGCGACTCCCTACCGTGCCCAGTGACCGATCGGCCCCCTCCTCGTTCCCCCGGACGGGGGACGTGACCGGGGAAACACGGATCAGAACCGAGGTGTACGCCCATGGAGGCTCCGCCGGACAACGACGTGCTCTGGGCCCGCGCCCTGCACTTCCAGCACCAGGACGGCTCCCCCGCGCTTCAAGGCGTGTCGCTGGGCGTCCGCGAGGGCGAGATCCTCGCCGTGAGCGGCCCGCGCGGCAGCGGCAAGACCACGCTGCTGCGCTGCCTGTCCGGACTGGTCCGGCCGCAGGACGGCGAGGTGTGGTTCAACAGCGTGCCGGTGCACACCATGGGGTCGCTCAGCCGCGAACGGCTGCGCCGCGACCGCTTCGGCTGGATCGACCCCGCCCCCGTGCTGGTCCCGGAACTGAACGCCTGGGAGAACGCCGCCCTGCCCCTCATGCTGCGCGGCACGGGCCGGCGCCGGGCCAAGACCGCCGCCCTGGAGTGGCTGGACCGCCTGGACGTCGGCGACAAGGCCCGACGGCGCCCGCGGGAACTCCAGCAGGCCGAGCGGCAGCGTGTCTGCATCGCCCGCGCGCTGGCCGTCGCCCCCGCGGTCCTCTTCGCCGACGAGCCCACGGCGCCGCTGCACCGCGCCGACCGCGCCCAGGTGCTGCGCACCCTCACCACTGCGGCCCGCTCGCACGGCATCACCGTCGTCCTCGCGACGCACGAGGCGCAGACCGCCGGCCTGGCGGACCGCGCGGTGGCGCTGCTGGACGGACGACGGGTACGGACCGTGCATCTGCCCCCGCTCGCCGAGACCACGGTGGCCACGGGCGCCGCCGGGGCCTCCGGAACGGAAGGCCGGGCCGCGTGCTCGCTCTCCGCCTGACCCGCGCCGCCCATCTCGCCGTCCACCTGCGCCGTCTGCTGGTCGCGGTGGCCTCGGCGGGCACGGGCTTCCTGCTGCTGTGCGCCTTCGGACACGCGATGAGCCACTCGGACGCGCCCGGTTCCTCCGCCCTCCGCCTCGCCTGGTGCGCGGCGCCGCTCGCCGCCACGGTGTACCTCGCGGTCGCCGTGGCCCGCACCGACCCCGGCACCCGGCCCCGCTCGGGGCTGTCCGCGATCGGCCTCGGGCCGGGCCGGCTGATGGCCGTCTCGGCGACGACGACGGCCCTGTCGGGCGTGCTCGGTTCGGTGGCGGCCCTGCTGGTCTTCCTCCACCTGCGCGGCGACCTGACGGGCCCGCCCATCGACGGCGTCCCGGCCGACGCGCTGGCCGTCGGCCAGTCCCTCCCGGCGCCGGCGATCCTGACGCTGCTGGCCCTGGTACCGGCCGCCGCCTCGGCCACGGTCGCGTACTCCCTGCGCCCCCGCGAGCCGCGTCGCCCCCGGGCCACCGGCACCCGCGGCTACGGCCGCTTCGGGGCGTACGGCTGGGGCAAGGCCCGGGAGACCTTCGGCGCCTACGGCCGCTTCGGCGCCCGCTGGACGTCGTCCCCGGCCCGGGCCGGTGCCCCGGCGCCCACGGCCCGGCAGGCGGCCGGTGGTTCCGCCGCTCCCTCCGACGCCCCCACCGGAGGAGCCGCCCTGCTGACGCGGGCCGGCGACGGCGACCTCGCGGCGGACCCGGACGGCCCCCCGCCCGCGCAGGACTCCGCCCCCGCCTTCCCGGCACCCCGCCCGCCGAACACCACCGTCCTCCCCTGGGGCATCGCCGTACTCGCCGCGGGCCTCGCCGTCGAGACGTACACCGGGCACCCGGCCACCACCCCCGACACCACCCCGTCGGCCGGCGTACTCGTCGGCTGGGCCCTCACCGCCCTGGGCCTCGCCCTCGCCGGCCCCGGCCTCACCCACCTGTGCGGCCGCCTCCTCCAGGCCGCCCGCCCCGGCGCCCTGCGACTGCTGGCCGGGCGCGTCCTCATGGACGAGGCGCACCGCATCGGCCGCCCCCTCGGCGTCGTCTGCACCGTGGCGGCCGCGGCCTACGTAGCCACCTCGCTGTACGCCACCGACGGCCCGGACTTCGGCGCGCTGAGCACCCTGGGCGCCCTGCTCGTGGCCGGCTGCACGGTGGCCACCCTCCTCACCGCGGCCGTGGAGGCCAAGCACGACCGCGCCGACACCACCGACGCCCTGCTGCGGCTGGGGGCGCCCCCGGGCACCCTGCGCGCCGCCGCCGCCGTACGCGCCGCCGCGCTGCTCGCCCTCTTCGGCCCGCTGACCCTGATCGTCGCGGCACTGGCGGCGCTCCCCCTGTCCCGCTGACGCCCTCGCGGCACCCGCGAGAAAATTCTCGAAGAGATCCACCGAACGGCGATGAGTTCCGGGCGCGCCGTACGTCTAACCCTTCGAACAGCACGGCAACGGCAGCGCACTTACGGGAGAGGCCCTCATGTACCAGCAGATGATCTTCGTGAACCTGGCCACCAACGACCTGGCCGCCTCGAAGAAGTTCTTCACCGGTCTCGGCTACGAGATCAACGCCCAGTTCAGCGACGACACCACGGCCTCGATCCCGCTCAGCGAGACCATCGTCGTGATGGTGCACACGCCGGAGAAGTACCGCCAGTTCACGAAGAAGGAGATCGTGGACTCCGCCAAGTCCAGCGAGGTGCTCCTCGCGCTGAGCGCCGAGAGCCGCGAGAAGGTCGACGAGCTGGTGGAGAAGGCGGTCGCGGCCGGCGGTTCGGTCAGCGGCGAGACCCAGGACCACGGCTTCATGTACGGCCGCGCCTTCGACGACGTCGACGGCCACACCTTCGAGGTCGTGTGGATGGACCCGGCAGCGGTCGAGGGCTGAGCCGGCAGGGGGCCGAGCCACCTCCCGACGTGCTGAAACGTGTCGGTGGTTAATAAGACGGCAAAGTCAACGTGCTTGGCTGGCATATGCGTTGACACTGCTTATGCACCGCTTATAAACCAGTGAGGCTCATGGGTGTGCTGATGCCGTGTCATCGGGCGTCGGCACCCTGCCCACCCCCCATCTGTGCTCCCGTAAAGGACAATCGTGGCAGTCCTGTCCATAATCAGCCGCACGGCATCACGCCGTAGCGTCCGCGCCCTCGGCGTCGTCGCCGCCTCGGCGGCCTTGGCCGTCGGCGCCGCGGGCAACGCCCTCGCCTGCAACATCGGCGAGTTCTCCGCCGCCGCCAAGTGCGAAGGCGACAAGGGTGTCATCACCGTCACCGACGTGGACCCCGCCGGCGTGCCCGCCGTCGTCACCGTCTACCTGCAGAACAACGGTGCCGACGCCGAGAAGGTCGGCGAGCAGACGGTCAAGGGTTCGCGCGAGGGCAGCACCATCACCTTCGCCGCGGACTGGAAGCCGAACGCCGAGTACCGCATCCACGTCAAGGCCGACCCCTACGTCGACGAGGACATCAAGCCCAACCTCAAGACCCCGTCGACCCCCTGCAAGACCGAGGACACTCCGAGCCCGAGCCCGTCGGAGAGCTCCTCCACCCCGTCCGACGAGACGGAGAGCCCGGCCCCCGAGCCGTCCACCTCGGCGCCCGCGCCGACGGAGGACGAGAGCACCGCTCCGGCGGCCGCGCCCAGCAACGCCCCGTCCCCGGCGGCCGGTGACTCCAACCTCGCCGAGACCGGCGCCAACTCCAACACCGGCATGATCGCCGGCATCGCGGCGGCCCTGGTCGTCGTCGGTGGCGGTGCCGTCTTCTTCGGCCTGCGCCGTCGCGGAGCGAACAGCACCCGCTGACGCCCGCCCACAGATGGACAGCGGCGGTGGCCCGTCCCCGGTTCGGGGGCGGGCCACCGTCATGTCCAGGGGGGCACCGCCCGCCGCGGGCCCGCGCTCAGCCGAGCACGACGACCTCCGCCGCCTCAAACTCCACTCCGACCGCGTCCCCGACCTCCGGTGCCGCCCGCAGCGCGCACGCCGCCTCCAGGGGCGGCGCGTCCTCCGGCTGGAGGCGCACGGCGACATGGGTGCCCCGGAAGGTGCGGGCCGCGACCGTGCACCGCAGGCCCGCGTCGGCGGCGACGATCCGGACCCCGGCCGGCCGCACGAGCACCGTCCGCGTCCCCTGGAGGGCGTCCTCGGGAACCGGGACCTTGCCCCACGGCGTGTCCGCGACCTGCCCGGCGACGGTCGCCTCCACCACGTTGTCGAAGCCGAGGAAACGGGCCACGAAGGCGTCGGCCGGCCGCTGCCACACGTCCAGCGGCGTCCCCGACTGGGCGATCCGCCCGTCCCGCATCACCACGACCCGGTCGGCGAGCGCGAACGCCTCGCCCTGGTCGTGGGTGACGGCGAGCACCGTGGTGCCCAACCGGCCGAACAGCTGCCGTAGTTCGACCACGAGGCGCTCCCGCAGCGAGCGGTCGAGCTGACCGAGCGGCTCGTCCAGCATCAGCAGCCGGGGCCGGGGCGCGAGCGCCCGGGCGAGGGCCACCCGCTGCTGCTCGCCGCCCGAGAGCGCGGCGACCGACCGGCGTCCGGCGCCCGGCAGTCCGACCAGTTCCAGCAACTGCTCCACCCGGTCCCGCTGTTCGGTGCGGGACGCGCCCCGCATCCGGGGCCCGAAGGCGATGTTTCCGGCCACGTCCCGCTGCGGGAACAGCTGGTGGTCCTGGAACATCAGGCCCAGCTCGCGCCGGTGCGCGGGCACCCCGGACTGGTCCCGGCCGTCGAGCGTCACCCGCCCGGCGTCCAGCGGCTGGAGCCCGGCCACCGCGCGCAGCAGCGTCGACTTGCCGCTGCCGCTGGGCCCGAGCACGCACACCACCTCGTGCTCGGCGACCTCCAGGCCGACGGCGTCCAGCACGGCCCGCCCGCCGAAGCGGACGGTCGCACCCTCAAGGCTCAGCAGCATCCCTGGATCACCCGCACAACCAGTCGCATCTCTAGAACTCCCCGCTCCGGTCGGTGCGCAGCCGCTCCAGCACCACCAGCGCCACGGCGCACACCAGCATCAGAATCGTCGAAAGGGCCATGGCCTGGCCGTAGTTCATGTCCCCGGGCCTGCCCAGCAGCCGCGCCACGGCGACCGGCAGCGTCGGGTTGTCGGGCCGCGCGATGAACACGGTGGCGCCGAACTCCCCGAGGGACACGGCGAAGGCGAACCCGGCGGCGACCAGCAGCGCCCGCCGCACCATCGGCAGGTCCACCTCCCGCCACACCCGCCAGGGCGACGCCCCGAGCACTGCCGCCGCTTCCCGCAGCCGACCGTCCACCGCCCGCAGTACGGGCAGCATGGTCCGTACGACGAAGGGGACACCGACCAGCGCCTGGGCGAGCGGCACCAGGATCCAGGAGGAGCGCAGGTCCAGCGGCGGTTCGTCCAGCGCGATCAGGAACCCGAAACCGACGGTCACGGCGGACACCCCGAGCGGCAGCATCAGCAGCGCGTCGAAGCCCCGCACGAACCGGCCGGCGTCCCGCCGGGTGAGCGCGGCGGCGGCGAGACCGCCGATCACCACGGCGATGGCGGTGGCGGCGACGGCGTACTGGAGGGAGTTGCCGATGGCCTCGATCGGCGGGACCAGGAAGGTGCCGCCGTCGGCACTGGTCAGCGCCCGGTAGTAGCCGAAGCCTGGTGCGCCGAGCGACCGCTGGACCAGCACGGCGAGCGGCAGCACCAGCAGCAGCGCGACGGTGGCCAGGACGCCCGCCAGCAGCGCCCACTGGCCCGTGCCCCGGGGCCTGCGCGCGGTCGTGGCGGCGTCCACCAGCCGCAGGGCGCTCTCCCGCCGCCGCACCGTCCAGGCGTGCACGGCGAGGACCGCGGCGACCGCCGCGAACTGGATCAGCGTCAGCACGGCCGCCGTGGACAGGTCGAAGATCTGGGACGTCTGCCGGTAGATCTCCACCTCCAGGGTGGAGAAGGCGGGTCCGCCGAGGATCTGCACGACGCCGAAGGAGGTGAAGGTGAACAGGAACACCATCAGCGCGGCGGCCGCCACCGCGGGAGCGAGCGCGGGCAGCGTGACCTGCCGCCAGGCCCGCGCGCGGGAGGCGCCGAGCATCCGCGCCGCCTCCTCCTGCCGCGGGTCGAGCTGCGCCCACAGGCCGCCCACGGTGCGCACTACGACGGCGTAGTTGAAGAAGACGTGCGCGAGCAGGATGGCCCACACGGTGGTGTCCAGCCGTACGCCCCACAGCTCGTCGAGCAGCCCGCCGCGCCCCACCAGGGCCAGGAACGCCGTCCCCACGACGACCGTCGGCAGCACGAACGGCACGGTCACCACCGCCCGCAGCACCTGCTTGCCGGGGAAGTCGAAGCGGGCGAAGACGTAGGCGCCGGGCAGTGCGATCAGCAGGGTGAGCGCGGTGGATGCCAGCGCCTGCCAGGTCGTGAACCACAGCACGTGCCGCACGTCGGACTGGGCGAGCACGTCCCCGATCCGGCCGAACTGCCAGGCGCCGTCGACCTCCAGGCCGCGCGCGACGATCGCGGCGACGGGATAGGCGAAGAACACCGCGAAGAACGCGACGGGCGCGGCCATCAGGGCGAGCCGCGCCGCGCTCCCGCGCGGGTTCCGAGCCGTGGGGGCTCCCTTGCCTACTTCAGTACGAGCGAGGTCCACGACTTGACCCACTGGTCGCGATTGTCGGCGATCTTCGCCGGGTCCATGGTCTGCGGGTCCTTGGCCTGCGGCCCGTACTTCACGAACGCCTCGGGGATCCGCGCGCCCTCCCGCACCGGGTACACGAACATGTTCAGCGGCATGTCGTCCTGGAACTGCTTGCCGATGAGGAAGTCGAGGAGTGCCTTGCCGCCCTCGGAGTTCTTGGCGTTGCTCAGCAGGCCCGCGTACTCGACCTGGCGGAAGCAGGTGCCGTCGGCGACGCCCGTGGGCGCGGTGGACGGTTGCGGGTCGGCGTAGATCACCTCGGCGGGCGGGGAGGAGGCGTAGGAGACGACGAGCGGACGGTCGCCCTTGGCCTTCTTGCCCCCGGCCGAGCCGGAGAACTCCTCGTTGTACGCCTGCTCCCAGCTGTCGACGACCTTGACGCCGTTCGCCTTGAGCTTCTTCCAGTAGCCCTCCCAGCCCTCGTCGCCGTACTTGGCAGCGGTGCCGAGCAGGAAGCCGAGTCCGGGCGAGGAGCTGCCGGCGTTCTCGGTGACGAGCAGGTCCTTGTACTCCGGCTTGACCAGGTCGTCGAGGGACTTGGGCGGGGTGAGACCGCGCTTGCTGAAGTACGCCTTGTCGTAGTTGACGCAGACGTCGCCGGTGTCGACGGGCGTGACCCGGTGCTTGTCCCGGTCGGCTTGGTACTCGGGCAGGACCAGGTCGGAGCCCTTCGCCTCGTACGGCTGGAACAGCCCGTTGTCGAGGGCGCGGGAGAGCAGGGTGTTGTCGACGCCGAAGAAGACGTCGCCCTGCGGGTTGTCCTTGGTGAGGACGGCCTTGTTGACGGCCTGCCCGGCGTCGCCGTCCTCCAGGACCTTGACCTTGTAGCCGGAGCTCTTCTCGAAGGCGGCGATGACCTCCTTCGAAGCGGCCCACGAGTCATGGCTGACCAGGGTCACGGTCTTGGAGTCGCCGGAGCCCTGCCCTTCGTCGGACGACGACCCGCACGCGGCCAGGCCGCCGGCCATGCCGAGACCGACGGCCAGGACGGTGACCTTCTTGGTGATGCTCACTGATTCCTCCTGGGTGACCAGGAGAAGACGCGGCCCCGCCCGCGGCCCCTGGCGAGGGTCCCGGGCAGGGCGCAACAGCTCGAGTGGTGACCGATCTCCCTACCCAGAATGACCTGGGCCAGGTTCGGAGGGTCTGCGGCCGGTGCCGCACTCTCAGCGCTGTGGCGCTCCCCTGTCGGAATATGAAGATGTGGTTACTGTGGCGATGTACTGACGCCGGTCAGGTTACCGCTCGCTCGCGGCGAGCTGACCACACGCCCCGTCGATCTCCTGGCCACGGGTGTCCCGGATCGTCACCGGCACACCGTGCGCCGCGATCGCCTCCACGAACGCCTTCTCGTCCTCGGGCCGCGACGCGGTCCACTTCGAGCCGGGCGTGGGGTTGAGCGGGATGAGGTTGACGTGCACCGGCCGGCCCTTGAGCAGCCGCCCGAGGCGGTCGCCCCGCCACGCCTGGTCGTTGATGTCCCGGATCAGCGCGTACTCGATGGAGAGCCGGCGCCCGGACTTCGCGGCGTACTCGAACCCGGCGTCCAGCACCTCACGCACCTTCCAGCGCGTGTTGACGGGGACGAGGGTGTCGCGCAGCTCGTCGTCGGGGGCGTGCAGCGAGATGGCGAGGCGGCACTTGAAGCCCTCGCCGGTGAAGCGGTTGATCGCCGGGACGAGACCGACCGTGGAGACCGTGATGCCGCGCTGGGAGAGCCCCAGCCCGTCCGGCTCCGGGTCGGTGAGCCGGCGGATGGAGCCGACGACCCGGTTGTAGTTGGCCAGGGGCTCGCCCATGCCCATGAACACGATGTTGCTGAGCCGGGCCGGACCTCCGGGGACCTCGCCGTCCCTGAGCGCCCGCATCCCGTCCACGATCTGGTGCACGATCTCGGCCGTCGACAGGTTCCGGTCCAGGCCGGCCTGTCCCGTGGCGCAGAACGGGCAGTTCATGCCGCAGCCGGCCTGGGAGCTGATGCACATCGTCACCCGGTCCGGGTAGCGCATGAGCACCGACTCGACGAGCGTCCCGTCGAACAGCTTCCAGAGCGTCTTGCGGGTGGTGCCCTGGTCGGTCGACAGATGCCGGACGACGGTCATCAGCTCGGGCAGCAGCGCCTCACGGAGCCCCTCCCGCGAACCGGCGGGGATGTCGGTCCACTGCTCGGGGTCGTGCGCGTACCGCGCGAAGTAGTGCTGCGAGAGCTGCTTCGCACGAAAGGCCTTCTCGCCGACGGCGACGACGGCCTCTTTACGCTCGGCGGGCGTGAGGTCGGCAAGGTGCCGCGGCGGCTTCTTGGCTCCGCGGGGGGCGACGAATGTGAGTTCTCCGGGCTTAGGCATGGCTGTACCAGTGTCGCAGATCGACTCCGGGGGCCCAGGCCAGTGCGGGGTGGGGGTGGTCACCCGTGGGTGCCGACTGTCGGCGTTGGTCGACCTCGGACGGCCCAGGGACGGCCCAGGAGCTGAGCGGCCGCCATCGCTCCTGCGCTGCGCTGCACGTCACGTCTTCATCCTGAAGCAACGCGGTTGTGGACTCTGCCTTGCACTGGTACACCACTTGCTTGCGCCGAGAGTCCGCAAATCTTCGGGGTCGTCTGCCGTTGGCACTTCGACCACCTCGCGACCCTTGACCACTGGCTGCTGGAGGCCGGGAGTGCCCACTGCAACCTCTAGCAGACAGGCAAAGCAGGCCGCTACGGGCGGCTTGCTCATCTAAATCGTCACAGCTAGCAGCCCAGTCCAGAAGCATCTCGCGACTTCCCGGCGGTAGGCCGGTACGCGCTCACAGAGGTCTGCCTCGCACCCTGTGCGCTAAGATTCGCCTGTCGCAGCGGTGCACCAGTCGATGGGGACGCGAAGGCATGTCTTTCTATTCCATAGTCGATGCCGCGTCTACCTGGACTGCAATTCCTCTCGCAGGATTAGGTTTCGGCATCACCATCTTTCAGACCTACAAGGCAAAAAGCGCTGCCGAGTCTGCAAGAATAGCCGCCGAGGGGGTTCGAGAGGGCATCAGCAGAGCTTCGCTCCTGGTCCTTATTCCGCAGCTCCATCGCATTGAGGATCAGTTCGAGCGCTCAGTTAGGGATCGCTCGCTGGACCTGACCATCGCATGGCTTTCCACTTGGCGCTGGCAAGCTGGCCAAGTACGGGGCTTTCTAGACGAAGATGAACCTACTCAACGCGAAATGATCACCTTGCTGCAGGCGTCAATTTCAGCCGCAGCATCAGCTAAGGCGCGCTTGATCGACGAGGACTCACCAAACGTCGTATTGGCAACCAAGAACGCCAGGCAGGCGATGAGCAAAGTTACTAGTGGGCTTGGCGCAATGGCATCTACTTACGGTATGCAAGCGGGAGGAAACGGAAGTGGGAGCTAGCCCTGCAAAGATCCTACATCTAGTGGAAGCACTACACCGTGCGACCATTAACCATCGAGTTGAATGGACGAGCAATTACCCGGAGCGTCCCGCCGCGCATGACATCTATTCACTTTCCCTCACGCGAGGGACCGTGGAGATCCAAAATAGGGACGGCGACGGACTCCCCCCCTTCATTTTGATCATTCGAGGGGAACAGGGTCAAATCGTTGACGAAGTACGAACTAGCGGCGCCGACCAAATCGACCACAAGATCGCTGAACTTTTCGATCTAGTTGCCAACCGATCCCGGAATTCGGATGAAGTGATCGATTCTTTGATCGACGATCTGGACCGTCCATTCTGAGGTCGGTGGAGCGGCTTTGGGCTGGAGCTGCTTTGGGGCGAGTGATCTTGGCCCCGTAAGCTGATGGCGAGTCGGGCAGTCTGTGGACCTGCCCGTTAAAGCACGACGTTGGGGCCAAGATCTTAGAGGCTCGCCCCAAAGTGGCTGCCTAAAGCCGCGGAGCCGACCGCCCCAGCCACATAGGGTGTCTCCCACTTCATGCCCGCAGCCGCCGAGCGCGCCGCCGGGCGCGGCCAGCCGGGGCGCAGACAGGAGGCAGGCCGCGCCGCAGAGGCGGCGCGCGCCCGCGCCGTGCGCGGGCTCTTGATGAACGTAGAGAAAGTCTTACCGCACCCATGATCGGCAACCGCCCCGATCGTGGCCTGTCGGCTCTCGGCTCGCCTCGGCTACCGTTCCATGCATGCCTTCTGCACTGGACACGCCCCAGGGAGCGGCCGAACTCGCCGAGTCCCTGCTCCCTCCGCTCGGGAACCGCTGGCTGCACACTCAGGCCGTGGCCTCTCGGGCTCGTGAGGCTTCCGCGGCTGTGTCCGAGGTGGACCGGGATCTCCTCGTTGCTGCCGCGTGGCTGCATGACATCGGCTACGCCCCCGAGCCGCGGGACACCGGGTTCCATCCGCTCGACGGTGCCCGGTACCTCGAATCGCTGGGTGCGCCGGCGCGCCTGGTGAGGCTGGTCGCTCATCACTCCGGGGCCGTGTATGAGGCAGAGCAGCGCGGGCTCTCGGCGGAGCTGGCCGTCTATGAGCGGGAAGACTCGCCGGTCCTCGACGCCTTGATCTTCGCTGACATGACGACCGGCCCCGCCGGCCAGTCCTTCGACTTCGACACCCGGATTGACGAGATCCTGGTCCGCTACGAGCCCGGCAGCGAGGTTCACAACGCGATCAGCAAGGCACGGCCGTATCTCCGGGGCGCTGTCGAGCGGACTCGCGACCGCATGGCGCATCAGCCGATGTAGGGCTCCGCCCGCTCGGCCAGGCCGTGCTCGATCCGCATGCGCATCGAAGGATGGATGTTCAGCTCGTCCAGCTTGCTCGGGTCGACGAATGCCACTTCCTTACTCTCGCTGCTCGTCCGTAGCTCGCCGCCGGTGATGCGGGCCTGGAAGCAGATCGAGAACTGCTGGCGGACTTCTCCGTCGTCGTACGCCATGACGTGGCCTGGGTTGGTGTAGGTGCCGACGAGGCCGGTCACCTCCACGTCGAAGCCTGTCTCTTCTTTCGTCTCGCGCACGGCTGCGTCTGGGGCCGACTCGCCCAGGTCGACGCCGCCACCGGGCAAGGCCCAGAGGTCGTTGTCGGTCTTGTGGATCAGCAAGACCTCTCCGGCCTCGTTGCGTGCCACGGCGGTCACGGAGGGGACGAGGCTGTTCGCCTTCGGGGCATTGGGATCGTTGAAGTAGTCAACACGGGCCATGTGTTCAGCGTTGCACGTCCGGCGCTTACTACGCCTCCCGGCCCCGCTCCCATGCGTAGTCGAAGCTCCGCATGTAGTGCCGGAAGGTCCGCGCTCCGGGGAGGTACCGGAAGTGCATCACCGGGTTCTGGCCGGCGGGAGCTCCGAGGACGTGGGGGTTCACGAGAACGTCCTCGTCGAACCGGTAGATCGAGTTGTAGAGGATCGTGTCGTGCAGCCGGACTTCAACACCGGGCGTCGACATGGCGGGTTCGAGGTAGCGCCGGGTGATGCGGGCACGTGCGGCCAGGTCGTTGCCGATGCCCTCCTCTTCGCCGCGCTGGCGGACCGCTCCGGAGTCGGGGTCTCCAAGCAGGATGCGGACCTGGGCGCCGGCCTTCGCCTTCTCGGCCAGCTGGTCGGGCAGGTCCGGATTGCTGTCGAAGAGGAACAGTCCGGCGTACACGAGGATGTCAACCTGGTCCGCCGCCTTCTCGATCAGGGATGACCAGAGGGCAGCTGGCACCGCGCCACGGTGCGGGTAGTACGTGATCAGCTCGGACGTGCTGGCCTTCTCCGCCTGCTTCTCCACGGACGGCCAGATGTAGACCTCATCGACTCCGAGGAGGCTCGCCGCCTTCCAGCGGTGCCCGCGGTGCGGAGTGCGGCCGGTGGTGATCCACCGCTCGACGCTCTTCGGATCCACTCCGACGTGCTCGGCAACGGACTGGATCGTCTCGCCCTTCGCCGAAATTGCCGCGCGCAGACGCTCGTTCGCCATGGCGTGCCCTCCGCTGGGATCACTAGGGACGTTTTGACGGTAGCTCAGACGTCCCCAAACGTCCACACGGACGGTGATGCGTCCACCCTCCCCCAAGGTCTCCTGATCTCACCGACGGGATGTCGGTCAACATCACGCCGATACAGGAGACAAGACGATGCGTCAGATTTTGGTGGACACCGCCAACGCCACCGTGATGGTCGCCAAGGCCCCGCAGCCCAAGGTGAAGGACCGCCGCACCGGTGAGATCGCCCTCGACAAGGACGGTGCCACCCTGATGGTCGTGGAGGTCATGTTCTCCACGCCCGACGAGGTGGAGATCCTCAAGCTCACCGTTCCGCAGTCCGGCGTCTCCGAGGACCTGGCCATGGGCACCCCAGTGGTCCTGACCGGCCTGGTCGCCTCGCCGTGGGAGAACGAGTTCAACGGCCAGAAGCGGCACGGGATCGCCTTCCGCGCGGTCGCGGTCACCTCGCTGGCCGCTGCGGGCTCGGCCTCGAAGGCGGCCTGAGCCATGACGTGGCTGATCGTCGCCCTGGTGCTGGCCGTCGCCGCTGCGGGTCTCCTGCGGTGGCGGCGTCCCGCCTGGTACTGGCTGACCTTTGGGGTTGCCCTCGCCACGCTGCGGGTCCTGGTCCGCTACGGCTCGGTCATGGATGCTTGCGGCCTCACCGTCCCGGCTCCCCGCTGGCGTCTGACGCTGGCCCGGATGACCAACCGGCCCGTTCCCGGCCCGCGCGCCCCGCGCATCCTGCGGGTCCGGGTGACCCGTACCGGCCTGACGCTGCGGTTGAAGCTTCGGCCCGGTCAGGACGCCTTCGACGTGGCGGCCTCGTGTGACCGGCTGCGGCACTCGTTCGCCATGTACGGGGTCACCTCCCGTGAACTGCGCTCGGGTGTCGTCGAGGTTCGTATGACCGGCTATGACGTGCTCAAGCGCGTGCAGATGCCCGTCCTGGTCGACACCCGGCCGATGCGGGTCCCGGTCGCCCTGCGCGAGGACGGAGCCGTCCACTATCGCGACTACCGCACCGTGCCGCATGCCCTCACCCTCGGTGCCACGGAGTCCGGCAAGTCCGTCTATCAGCGCAACCTCGTGGCCGCGCTCGCGCCGCAACGGGTCGCCCTGGTGGGCATCGACTGCAAGCAAGGCGTTGAGCTGTTCCCGCTGGCCCGCCGGTTTTCCGCGCTCGCCGACAACCCCGACACCGCCGCCGAACTCCTCGACGCCCTCGTGTCGCTTATGCAGGACGTGTATCAGCTCATCCGGGCCGAACAGCGGATCACCGCGGACGTGCCCGATGCGGAGATCGCCGCAGATATCTGGGACCTGCCCGAGGACCTGCGGCCGGTGCCGATCGTGGTCCTGGTCGACGAGGTGGCCGAACTCGCCCTCTTTGCCACCAAGGAGGAGGAGAAGCGGCGGGACCGGATCATCACCGCCCTGGCCCGTCTCGCCCAGCTCGGCCGCGCGGCCGGCATCTATCTGGAGATCTGCGGGCAGCGCTTCGGCTCCGAACTCGGCAAGGGCATCACCATGCTTCGCGCCCAGCTCACCGGCCGCACCGCCCACCGCGTCAACGACGAATCCTCGGCGAACATGGCCCTCGGCGACATCGCCCCGGACGCCGTCCTGGCCGCGATCCAGATCCCCACCGACACCCCCGGCGTCGCCATCACAGGCGACTCGACCGGCGGCTGGGCCCGCATCCGCGCGCCGCACACCTCGCTGCGCCAGGCCGTCAACACCTGCAACCGGCACGCCGACCTGACTCCGGACCTGCCCGTCCTCGCGCCGTTCCGCCCTGCCCTCGGTCCCCTTGCCCCGGTTCCGGCCCCGGCCGTGGAGTCGGCGCCAGCCGCCGCCTGACCTTCCCGGAGGTTCGTCATGCCCCGTTCGTCGCTGCGCGTGGACGCCGTCCTGGTCCAGGCGGTCATCGCCGGTGCCCTGTCCTTTGCCCACCTGCACGACCTGGCTGCCGCTGCCGGACAGGACGGCTGGAAGGCATGGGCCTACCCAGTCTCGGTGGACCTACTGTTGGTCGCCGCCTGGCGTCGGCTGCGCTCGGACGGGCCATCCCGGCTGGCCTGGTGCTGGTTCCTGATCGCCCTGGTCGCCTCGCTCGGCGCCAACGTCGCCACCGCCGGACTCCTCGACCTGGGCGACGTTCCGGCCTGGCTGCGCATCCTCGTCGCCGCCTGGCCCGCCCTGGCCTTCATGGGCGGCACCCTCCTCGCCCACTCACCCGCAGGTCACGCCCCGGACCCGGAGCCCACGCCCGAGATGGAGTCCGAGCCGGTCGCTACCGCTGAGCCGGGTCCGGAACCGGTGGCGCCCGTCGACGACACCCCCGCCCTCCCGGCCGCCGATCCGGCCCCGGCACCGCCGGCCGTTCCGGTCCCGGCCGCGCTGGTGGACCACGCCCGCAAGGTCGCCGCCGACCACGAGGAGCGGACCGGTGCCCGGATCGACACCGACACCCTGCGCGCCCGCCTCGGCGTCCCGCCGAACCTGGCTGACGCCATCGCCGCCCAGCTCGGCTGACCCGAAGGGAGACACCTCATGCTCGTGAACCCGGCCGACCTGACTGCCGCCGACCACCTCGACGCTGCCCGCGAGATGGCCGCCACCAACCGGCCGTTCCTCGCCCACCTCCTCGCCGAGGAAGCTGCCCGACTCACCGCCGACACGGCCACCGCCGCCGGTATCCGCGCCGCCTTCCCCGACCCGAACCTGACCCGAACGGAGACCGACTGACATGCCCGCCCGCGACTTCTTCCACTCCGTGATGCGGATCGGCCCGGTACAGATCGGCACCCACCGTGACCGCAATGGCCACACCAAGCACGCCGCCGTATGCAGCTCAGACGGCTGCGGCTGGTCCGCCGACTACTCCAGCCAGTCCGCCGCACAGCTCGCCGCCCGCACCCACCGCTGCAAGGTCCGCTAGGAGGCCACAGTCATGGATGTCCCGCTCTGGTTCGCCCTGCTCTGCGTTGGAGTCCTCGGCGTCAAGCTCATCCGCCCGCCCTGGTGGCTCATCGGCGTGCTTCTCCTCGGCGGGTTCCTCCTCGCTGACAGCGCCCTCGCCCCGGTCATCGGCACCGCCGTCAAGTAAGGAGATCCCCTGATGTTCCGGCCCAAGCTCCCGACCATGCCCCAGCCCACCGGCACCGTGATCCCGCCCGCGGTCGTCGTCGAGCCGACCACCATCACCCCCGGCACCCCGCCCACGCCGCCGGCCCCCGCCGCCCCGGCCCCGGTTCCCTCCCGGCCCACGGTCCAGCTCACCCCCAGCACCGCGCTCGCCCTGGTCGGCGGCGGCACCGCCATGGTCCTGGTCATCGGCGCCGTCCTGGTCTCCATGCTCCTGGCGGTCGCCATCACCGCCGCCTCGGTCGCCGTCTGCGCCGTCGTCCTGCGCTCGCTGCTCGCCTCGCAACACCGCCGCTGACCGGTCCCGGAGGCGACGCACAAGCCGCCAGCACGCCGCCGCCTTCCGGGACCACGCTCCGCCAACCGCCATCGCCAAGGGGAACATCATGGATCTGCAGATCGCCGCCGCCCTGGTGCCGTTACTGGGCTGGGCCGTGCATGGGAGCGTCCTCGCCCACCGGCTCGCCTCCGCCCGCCGCGACCCGCTGACCGGTCTGCACACGCGCGCCGGATGGACCGCCCGCGCCGAACACTGCATCCGCCGGCACCCGGCCGCCGCCGTGCTCCTAGTCGACCTCGACCACTTCAAGACCCTCAACGACACCCACGGCCACGCCGCCGGGGACGCCGCCCTCGTCGCCACCGCCGACCGACTCCGCGCCTGGTGCGGACGCCACGGCACCGCCGGACGCCTGGGCGGGGATGAGTTCGTCGCCGTCGTCCATGACCTGGCCGCCGCCGACCTCGACGCGCTGATCACCGACCTGCACCGGCCGCTGCCCTACAACGGCGTATCGCTGCCGCTGGCCGCGTCGGTCGGAATCTGCCGTCTCGCCGAGCTGCCGGTGCCGCTGCTGACCGATGCACTCGCCGCCGCCGATACGGCCATGTACGCGGCCAAGGGCCGTGGCCGCCGGGGCTCGCGCCTCTCTCACTGACCGGCCACCGGGTGGCGCACAAGCCGCCAAGCACGCCGCCACCCGGGGCCGTTCCTTCCAACCGCAATCGAAAGGAACCCCCATCATGGCCCAGCACACCCCGCCCGCACGACGTATCTGCCCGCACTGCGACGGCTTCGCCTCCGTCGCCGTCACCCTCGGCGGCCGCGACCCGCGCGGTCACCTGCGCACCATCACGGCGCACTGCCCGACCTGCCACGGCACCGGCACCGTTCCCGCCCGCATCGTCCGGGAGGGTGCTGGTGCCTGAGACGCTGCTCGACCCGGCCACCCTTGGCGACCTGCTGAGGGTGGCTTCGGCCGTCGACTACCACCGCTGGGAAGAACAGATCCGCCGCACCGGCGGCTGCGCCGACCCAATCCACCTGACTGGCTGGACCCTGACCAAGGACAAGACCACCGGCCAGACCCTCCACCACTACTCCACCGAGGGTGAGCCGGGCGGGCGACTCCGCGTCGCCTGCGGCAACCGGCGGGCATCGCGCTGCCCATCCTGCGCCTGGACCTACGCGGGCGACACCTACCACCTCATCCGCGCGGGCCTGGCCGGTGACAACCGCCGCGACATCCCCGCCACCGTCCGCGATCACCCCCGCGTCTTCGCCACACTCACCGCCCCGTCCTTCGGCCGCGTGCACAACCGGCCCGACCATGGCGTCTGCCGCTGCGGTGCTCGCCATGCCCCGGACGCCTCGGAACTGGGCACCGCCCTGGACGTGGAGACGTACGACTACGCGGGCGCGGTGCTGTTCAATAACCATGCCGGACAGCTCTGGCAGCGCTTCACCAACCGGCTCCGCCGCGAGCTCGCCGCCCGCGCCGGCCTCACCCAACGGGAGCTGAAAGAGCGGGCCCGGCTGTCATACGGCAAGGTCGCCGAGTTCCAGAAACGCGGCGCCCTGCACTTTCACGCCGTGATCCGCCTCGACGGACCCGATGGGCCGGACACCCCGCCGCCGTCCTGGGCCACCGTGCAGCTGCTCGCCGACGCGATCCGCGCCGCCGCCGCGCACTCCTACACCTCGGTCTCCGTCCCGGCCGCCGAGGGGCAACCGGCCCGGACCTTCCGGTGGGGCCCCCAGCTCGACGTCCGTCCGGTCAAGGCATTCGGGGACGGCTCGGAGATCACAGAACAGGCCGTCGCCTCCTACGTCGCGAAGTACGCCACCAAGGCCGCCGAGAACACCGGCACCCTCGACCGCCGCATCGGCGAACTCTCCGAGCTCGACCGCCACGGCGTCCCCGACCACACCCGCCGACTCATCACCGCCTGCCGCGCCCTCGATCCGCTGTACCCGGACCGCCGGTTGTGGGCCTGGGCGCACATGCTCGGCTTCCGCGGCCACTTCTCCTCCAAGTCCCGGCGCTACTCGACCACCCTCGGCGCACTCCGCCAGGCACGCGCCGACTACCGCGCCACCCAGGAGCACGCCGCCCTCGGCCTAGATGACAACCGCGAGCCGGACACCGTCCTAGTCCTGGCCGATTGGCAGTACGCGGGCCACGGCCACACCCCCGGTGAATCCGCCCTAGCCGCCACCATCGCCCGCGGCCTCCAGCTCAACCGCGCAACCGCCCGCGAAGCCCTGCGCGACCAACTCGCCGACGAAAGGGAGTGCTGACCATGGCCTCACAGCTGCCGAACCGGTTCCTGACCCCTGAGGACCTGGTCGAGATGTTCGAGCTGCCCAGCGTCGAGACGGTCTACCAGTGGCGCCGCAAGCGCACCGGTCCCCGCGGCTTCCGCGTCGGCCGGCACCTCCGCTTTGACCCCACCGACGTGCGGGCCTGGGTCGACTCCCAGATCGGAGAGGCCGCCTGATGGCCGGACACATCCAAGACCGCTGGTACCGGTCCGAGACCGGCTCCGACGGCAAGACCCTCAAGGTCAAGACCGACCGCCACGGCACCGGCCTGCGCTATCGGGCCCGGTACGTCGGCCCCGACGGCACGGAGAAGTCCAAGAGCTTCCCGGACCGACAGAAGCGCCTCGCCGAACAGTGGCTCACCGACATCGCGTCGGACATGTCCCGCGGTCGGTACATCGACCCGCGTGCGGCCCGGATCACCTTCAAGAGCTACGCCGAGAAGTGGCTCAAGGCGCACGGCATCGACCCGGCCAGTCAGGTCGTGGTCGAGCAGCGGTTGCGTCTGCACGCGTTCCGACTGATCGGCTCTCGGCCGCTGGACTCGTTCCGCCCGGAGCACATCCGAGGCCTGGTGAGCGCGCTGGAGAACGACCCGGCCGTGAGTGGCGGCTACGCGCGGAACATCTATGGCGACGTGCGGGCCGTCCTCAGTGCGGCCGTCGACGATGGGCTATTGCCCCGGAACCCGTGCTCCGCGAAGTCGGTCCGTCCGCCGGCCGCTGAGCAGCGCCGTGTCGTGCCGTGGCTGCCCGCCCAGGTTCAGGCGGTCCGTGCAGCACTCCCCCGGCGCTACCGGCCCATGGTGGACGTGGGCGCCGGGTGCGGGCTCCGTCAGGGCGAGATCGTGGGGCTGGCTGAGGATGCGCTCGACTTCGACGGCGGCATCATCCGAATCGTCCGGCAGGTGAAGCTGATCCGGGGCAAGGCCGTGTTCGCCCCTCCGAAGTGCAACAAGGAGCGGGACGTACCTTTGCCGCCGTCGGTGGCTGAGGCCCTGCGGGCACACCTGGACGCCTTCAAGCCGGTTGAGATCACGTTGCCCTGGCGCAAGCCGGACGGTCCAAAGGTGTCGGCCCGTCTCCTGTTCACGAACACCGCGAGCGGGCTCGTCTGGCGCAGCAACTTCAACAGTCAGGAGTGGAAGCCCGCCCTCGCGGCGGCCGGTCTGATCGCGGCGGCCGGTGAGAACGGCAAGTATCAGTCCGCTCGTGAGCACGGCATGCACGCACTGAGGCACTTCTACGCCTCGGTGCTCCTGGACGCCGGCGAGAGCATCAAGACCGTAAGCGAGTACCTGGGACACGCCGACCCCGGGCTGACGCTGCGGGTCTACGCGCACCTCATGCCGTCGAGCCAGGAGCGTACGAGGAAGGCCGTCGATCGGGTGCTTCTCCCGGCCCCGCGCGAGCCTGACGGCCCAGAAACGGCCCAGTAGCCAGAACAAGGCCCCCTATCCGCGCCGAACGCGCTGGTAGGGGGCTTATTGCTGCCCGGCTACTGCAAGTTCTCCGGGCTTAGGCATGGCTGTACCAGTGTCGCAGACATATGAGAAGAGACCCGCCGCCCTGTGGACAACGGGTCTCTCGCGAAGAACGTGCAGGTGAAACCTGTTCTGCGGGCTCACGCCGGCCGGATCAGCCGGACCCCACGAAGATCACCAACAGCAGCCACACCACCGGCGCCGTCGGCAGGAGGGAGTCCAGGCGGTCCATGATGCCGCCGTGGCCCGGCAGGAGGGTGCCCATGTCCTTGATGCCGAGGTCGCGCTTGATCATGGACTCGCCGAGGTCGCCCAGCGTGGCGCTGACGGCGACCGCGAGGCCGAGCAGCAGGCCCTGCCACCAGACGCCGTCCTCGATCATGAACTGCATGCACAGCGCGCCGGCCGCCATCGCGAAGGCCACCGCTCCCAGCAGGCCCTCGCGGGTCTTGCCGGGGCTGATGCGCGGGGCGAGCTTGGTCCTGCCGAAGCGCCAGCCGACGGCATAGGCACCGGTGTCGCTGACGACCGTGAGCAACAGGAAGGTCAGCACGCGCTGCGCGCCGTCGTCGGCCATCAGCATCATCGTGACGAACGTGGCCAGGAAGGGCACGTAGAACGCCGCGAAGAGACCTGCCGTGACGTCCTTGAGGTAGCCCTCCGGCGGCTCGGTCATCCGCCACACGAGCACCGCCAGCGCCGTGAGCGCCATGGCGACCCACGCACCCTCGGCACCTCGCGCGTACCCGGCGACCACCATCGCCGCGCCGCCGATCGCCAGCGGCACGAGCGGCGCCTTGATGCCCTTGCGCTCCTCCAGCCGCTTGGTCAGCTCCCACAGGCCCACGACGACCGCGACCGCGACCACGCCGACGAAGACGGCCTTGACGACGAACAGCGACGCGATGATGACGGCGCCGAGTCCGACGCCGACCCCTATCGCCGCGCCCAGGTCGCGCCCCGCGGTCTTCTTCGGCGGCGGCTGGGACTGCGCCGGCTGCGGGGCGTCGGGCATGGGCTCCGGATTCTGCGGCACCGCCGCGTACGGCTGCGCCGGCGGGGTCTGGAACAGGGGGCCGCTCGCCCGAGCGGCCCCCCGGTCGTCGTCCTGGTCACCGCCGTGTTCGGGTACGTCGGGCACGATGGGCATGGGCCGAGTCTGCTGCGCGTACTGCGCATCGTATGCGGGACCCGCCGGGGCAGCGCCCTGGACAGGTCCCCCGTCGGACGGCCCCCAGTACCCGGCTTGTGGCGGCGCTCCCCAGGAAGAGTCGTTCATCAGACCTCGAGCAGCTCCGCTTCCTTGTGCTTGAGGAGCTCGTCCACCTGGGCGACGTACTTCGAGGTGGTCTGCTCGAGCTCGCTCTCCGCACGGCGGCCCTCGTCCTCGCCGACCTCGCCGTCCTTGATCAGCTTGTCGATGGCGTCCTTGGCCTTGCGGCGCACGGAGCGGATGGACACCTTGGCGTCCTCGCCCTTGGTCTTGGCGACCTTGATGTAGTCGCGGCGGCGCTCCTCGGTCAGCTCGGGGAACACCACTCGGATGATGTTGCCGTCGTTGCTAGGGTTGACGCCCAGGTCGGAGTCGCGGATCGCCTGTTCGATGTTGCGCAGGGCGCTCTTGTCGAAGGGCGTCACCACGGCCATGCGCGGCTCGGGCACGGAGAACGAGGCCAGCTGGTTGATCGGCGTCAGCGCGCCGTAGTAGTCGGCCACGATCTTGTTGAACATCGCCGGGTGCGCACGGCCGGTGCGGATCGCGGCGAAGTCCTCCTTGGCGACCACGACGGCCTTCTCCATCTTCTCCTCGGCCTCGAGGAGGGTCTCTTCGATCACCACTTGCTCCTGCGTGTCTTGAGTAGGCCCGGCTGCGGTCCCCTGGCGGGGCGGCGGCCGGCTGCGTCGCGTTCTTCCTGCACGGTTCCCGACCGGCGGGACATTGTCCATCCCCCGGCCCGGCCCCGTCCCGTCCGTCCCCCGGACAGGTGGCGTCCGCGGACAGGGGGTGTTCTCCGGTCAGTCCCGGGTGCCCTGGTCACCCACGAGCGTGCCGATCTTCTCACCCTTGACGGCGCGGGCGATATTGCCCTCCTTCAACAGCTCGAAGACCACGATCGGGAGGCTGTTGTCGCGGCAGAGGGTGACGGCGGTGGCGTCGGCGACCTTGAGGTCGCGGGTGATGACCTCGCCGTAGCCGAGCGCGTCGAACTTCACGGCGTCCGGGTTGGTCTTGGGGTCGGAGTCGTAGACCCCGTCCACACCGTTCTTGCCCATGAGCAGCGCCTCGGCGTCGATCTCCAGGGCGCGCTGGGCGGCGGTGGTGTCGGTGGAGAAGTAGGGCATGCCCATTCCGGCGCCGAAGATGACCACGCGGCCCTTCTCCAGGTGGCGCACGGCGCGCAGCGGGATGTAGGGCTCGGCGACCTGGCCCATGGTGATGGCGGTCTGCACGCGGCAGTCGACGCCCTCCTTCTCCAGGAAGTCCTGGAGGGCCAGGCAGTTCATCACGGTGCCGAGCATGCCCATGTAGTCGGAGCGGGCGCGGTCCATGCCGCGCACCTGGAGTTCGGCCCCGCGGAAGAAGTTGCCGCCGCCGATGACGACGGCGATCTCGGCGCCGTCGCGTACGACGGCCGCGATCTCGCGGGCGATGGCGTGCACCACGTCGGGGTCGACGCCCAGGCCGCCACCGCCGGAGAAGGCCTCTCCGGACAGCTTCAGCATGAAGCGGCCGCGTACTTTGCCGTCGTCGCTCTTCTCGGCCTTGGTGGTCATGGAGATCTCGCCTCTTTTACGTGGGTCACACACACGAAGAAGGCCACTGCCGGTGGGGGCGTGTTTCGCATCCCATACGCGGCAATGGCCTCCTCGTCAGATCTGCTGTCGTCCGCCGCCACGCGCGCGTGCGCCACGGCCTGCGCGAACGGCGCCGACGACTGCTGTCGACCCTACCGGGGTCGAGCGTCCGTCGCGGTACGGACTCAGATGCCGACCTTGATGCGCGAGAAGCGCTTCAGGGTGACACCGGCCTCGTCCAGCACCTTCTGGACGGACTTCTTGTTGTCCAGGGCGTAGGGCTGGCCCAGCAGGGTCGCGTCCTTGAAGAAGCCGTTGAGGCGACCCTCGACGATCTTCGGCAGGGCGGCCTCGGGCTTGCCCTCGGCGCGGGTGGTCTCCTCGGCGACGCGGCGCTCGGACTCGACGACCTCGGCCGGGACGTCCTCCTTGGAGAGGTACTTCGGCGCGAAGGCGGCGATGTGCTGGGCGACGCCCTTGGCGATCTCGGCGTTCGGCTTGTCCAGCTCGACGAGGACACCGATCTGCGGGGGCAGGTCGGGCATCGTACGGTGCATGTACGCGGTCACGAAGCCGCCGGAGAACTGCGCGAAGCGGTCCAGGACGATCTTCTCGCCGAGGTTGGCGTTGGCCTCGTCCACGAAGGCCTGGACGGTCTTGCCGGCCTCGATCTCGGAGGCGAGCAGGGCCTCCAGGTCCGCCGGGGCGGCCTTGGCGATGTGCTCGGCGATGGCCTTGGCGACGTTCTGGAACTTGTCACCCTTGGCGACGAAGTCCGTCTCGCACTTCAGCTCGACCAGGACACCGGAGGTGTTGTCGTCGGCGATGATCGAGACGACGGCACCGTTCTCGGCGGAGCGGCCCTCGCGCTTGGCGACGCCCTTCTGGCCCTTGATGCGGAGCGCCTCGACGGCCTTCTCGACGTTGCCCTCGGCCTCGTCCAGCGCCTTCTTGCAGTCCATCATGCCGGCGCCGGTGAGCTCACGAAGCTTCTTGACGTCGGCGGCGGTGTAGTTCGCCATGATTCAGGAATCTCTCTCGAAGTCCGAAGATCTACGGGCCGGACGGCGGGGGCTTCGTGGGCCCCCGCCGTCCAGAACCCGAAGGTGGTGAGGGGTCAGGCCTGCTCGGCGTCCGCGGCCGGGGCCTCGGCGGGCTTGTCGGCGTCGGCGGCCACCTCGGTGGCGGCCTCCTCGACGGCCTCGGAGACCTTGGCGTCGGGGGCGGGCGCCTCGGCGGCGGCCTCGACGGCCTCGTCCTTCTTCTCGCCCTCGAGCAGGTCGCGCTCCCACTCGGCGAGCGGCTCGCCGGCGGCCTTCTCACCCTTGGCACCACCGGCGGCGCCGGAGCGGGCGATGAGGCCCTCGGCGACGGCGTCGGCGATCACGCGGGTGAGCAGGGTGACGGAGCGGATCGCGTCGTCGTTGCCCGGGATCTTGTAGTCGACCTCGTCGGGGTCGCAGTTGGTGTCGAGGATGGCGACGACCGGGATGTTGAGCTTCCGGGCCTCGCCGACCGCGATGTGCTCCTTCTTGGTGTCCACGATCCAGACGGCGCTGGGCACCTTGGACATCTCGCGGATACCGCCGAGGGTCTTCTCCAGCTTGGCCTTCTCGCGGGAGAGGACCAGCAGCTCCTTCTTGGTGAGGCCGGAGGCGGCCACGTCCTCGAAGTCGATCTGCTCGAGCTCCTTCAGGCGCTGCAGGCGCTTGTAGACGGTCGAGAAGTTGGTGAGCATGCCGCCCAGCCAGCGCTGGTTGACGTAGGGCATGCCGACGCGGGTGGCCTGCTCGGCGATGGCCTCCTGCGCCTGCTTCTTCGTGCCGACGAACATGACCGTGCCGCCGTGGGCGACGGTCTCCTTGACGAACTCGTAGGCGCGGTCGATGTACGACAGCGACTGGAGCAGGTCGATGATGTAGATGCCGTTGCGCTCGGTGAAGATGAAGCGCTTCATCTTCGGGTTCCAGCGACGGGTCTGGTGACCGAAGTGGACGCCGCTTTCCAGCAGCTCCCGCATCGTGACGACGGCCATGGCCGTTCTCCTTGGTTTTCTCGGTTGTGCCGCGCAAGCCGGACGGCTCGCGCGCCTGACGCCCGCTGTGCGCCGTGCCGCAAGGGACCGAGGGGCGCTGACACGCGCCTTGGAAGGCGTCGTGTCGGGGCGTGCGAAGTCGACCCGGTGACCCGGATCGCCACCAGAAGTGTACGGGACCGGAGGGGTACCGGGTGACGCGGCTGTCCACAACCGGGCGGCGGTCCACAGGCCCGCACGGAGGCCCGCTCCGTGCGGGACGGTTCTCGCATGCGAGCGAGGCGAAGCGTGAGTGCGTGCGTGTGTGCGTGTACGTGGGTGGTGCTGCTGTCGGCCGTCCTGGCCCCGGCGCCGTTCGGCGCCGCGCGGGCGGCGTCGGTGGTGCCGTCGGCGGTCGTGGGGCGAGGTCCGGATCCTTCGGTGCCGGCCGTGGCCCGGTGGTGGCCGGTGGGCACCCGGCCCGCGGTCCTGCGCGGGTGGGAGCCCCCGGCCGACGCCTACGGTCCTGGTCACCGGGGTGTGGACCTCGCCGCGACGGGCGGCACCCCGGTGCGGGCGGTGGCGGCGGGACGGGTGTCCTTCGCGGGGCGGGTGGCGGGCAGGGGCGTCGTCTCACTGGAACTGACGGGTACCGGCGACCCGCCCCTGCGCACCACGTACGAGCCGGTCGCGGCCTCGGTACGCGAGGGCGACGAGGTGGCGGCGGGCGAGGTGCTCGGCACGGTCGAGCCGACGGGCTCGCACTGCACGGCCTGCCTGCACTGGGGCCTGCTGCGCGGGGACGTCTACCTCGACCCGCTCTCCCTGCTCCCGCCGTGGCTGCTGGACTCGGGGCCGTCGAGACTGCTGCCGGTCCTGGGGGTGCCGCTGCCCGGAGAACCGTCCGAAGGGCAGCCCGGGGTCCGGTCCGCAGCCCCGTCCGCAGACCGGTCCGGCGAGCCATGGGCGATCAGCCGCGCACGCCCCGCAGCGCCATGGAGACCGCCGCCCGGGTGATCGCCCCGGGCTCCTCGGCCGCACCCAGTTCGATCCGCCGCACGGCCGCGTCCACGACGCCCTGGAGCAGCATCGCCGCGAGCCTGGGCTCGGCGTGGCCCATCTCCGCCAGAGCCTCGACGATCATGGCGATCAGCCCGCCGTGCGCCGCCCGGATCTTCTCCCGCGCGCCGGCGTCCAGCTCACTGGCGGAGATGGCCACGACCGCGCGGTGGCGCCGGTCCCCGACCAGGTCGAGCTGGGTGCGCACATACGCCTCGACCTTGGCCTCGGGGGTCGTCTCGCGCTCCATCGCCGCCTCGACCTCGGCCGCCCAGACCGGGAAGTCGACGGCGCACAGCTCCTCGACGACGGCCGCGCGGGACCGGAAGTACTCGTAGACCGACGACCGGGCGAGGCCCGTCCGTTCGGCGAGGGCGGGGAAGGTCAGCGCCTCCGTTCCGCCGTCGGACAGCAGGGAGCGTGCCGCGTCCAGCAGGGCGGCACGCTGCATCGACCGGTGCTCGGCCACGGAGGCCGCTCGAATCCTTGGCACGCCACCACTTTACGGACGCGTCACCCCGTGCGGGAGACGGTCACCCGGCCGCACGGCCGTCGAGCGGATGGCGACGGGCGGCTTCGCGAAGCCATAAGCCCAGCTCAACGGCCGAAACCGGCCAGCTTTGCGCGCAGCTGCAACACCGACTTGGTGTGGATCTGGCTGACCCGGCTCTCCGTCACACCCAGCACGTTGCCGATCTCGGCGAGTGTGAGGCCCTCGTAGTAGTACAGGGTGACGACGGTCTTCTCGCGCTCCGGCAGCGTGTTGATCGCCCGTGCCAGCAGCCGGCGCAGCTCACGGTCCTCGGCGACCTCCACGGGGTTGTCGGCGGCGGTGTCCTCCAGGGTGTCCATGAGGCTGAGCCGGTCGCCGCCCTCGCTCCCCGCGTGCAGCAGCTCCTCCAGGGCCACCACGTTGGCCAGCGACAGCTGGCTGAAGACCGCGTGGAGGTCCTCGACCGCGATCCCCATCTCCACGGCCACCTCGCTCTCCGAGGGGGTGCGGCGCAGTCGTGCCTCCAGCGTCGCGTAGGCGCGTTCCACGTTGCGCGCCTTCTGCCGCACCGAGCGGGGGATCCAGTCCAGCGCGCGCAGTTCGTCGATCATCGCGCCGCGGATGCGGGTGATCGCGTACGTCTCGAACTTGATCTCGCGGTCGACGTCGAACTTCTCGATCGCGTCGATCAGCCCGAACACACCGGAGGAGACGAAGTCGGCCTGTTCGACGTTGGGCGGCAGCCCCACGCTGACCCGGCCCGCCACGTACTTCACCAGGGGCGAGTAGTGCAGGATCAGCTGTTCCCGCAGCCGCTCGTCCCCCGTCGACTTGTACGACCGCCACAGCTCGTCGAGCGTCGAGGGGGCGGACGGTCGCACGCTGCCGCCGTCGCGGGCGGCTGGGGGGACCGCCGCCCGGTCGGACCCGGAGGTGTGCTGGGGCATTCGTCGCCTTGTGCCGTTCTGCCGTGATGTGGTGCGCCTGAGGCCGCCGGTCTGCTGTCTGGTGGTCGCCTGTTGTCGGGCGTGTTCGTGAGGCCCTCGTGAGCGTAGCGTGACTGGACCGTCGCGTTGTGCGAAGGAGTGGGTGGGGAGCGTGCGCAGATACGTTCCGCTGAACGCTCTACAGGGGGGACGATGATCGCTCTGCGTGATCACTCGAATACCTCAACTGCCAGATTTCCCACGGGCGTCGGGGTTCCCCCGGACGGCCGAACACGGTGCGTCAGCAGGGACTCCGACCCTCGCGGACCGAGATCATCGCCTGGCGTGTCAACTTCCAGCCATCGCCGTGTCGTTCGACGTAACCAAGTGCTCGAAGCTCGTACAGTCTCGCGATCGCGTCGTCCTGCGTGGTCTGCGCACGGCGTGCCGCCTCGGCCGCCGTCACCGTGCCGCGCGCGGGCAGTCCGGCCAGTACGTGGCGGGTCCGGGGTTCCAGGAGGTCGGTGGGCAGGACCGGTCCGCGCCGCTCCGGGGACAGCTCCCCCATGTCGCCGACCAGTTCGACGACCTCGGCGGCGTCGCTGACGAGCACGGCGTCGCCGCGCAGCAGTTCGTGCACGCCCGCGGACAGCGCGCTGGTGGCGGGCCCGGGCACGCCCATCGTGTGCCGGCCCAGGCGTTGCGCGGCCCGGGCCGTGGCCAGGGAACCGCTGCGGTAGGCGGCCTCGACGACGACGGTGCCCCGGGTGAGCGCGGCGATCACGCGGTTGCGCAGGATGAATCTGCTCGGCGTCGGATGATCACCGGGTGGCAGCTCGCCGACGACCAGCCCCTGCTCGGCGATCCTGGTGATCAGCCCGGTGTGCCCCGGCGGGTAGGGCCGGTCGACCCCGCAGGCCAGCACGGCGGCGGTGGCTCCGCCCGCGCCGAGGGCGCCCCGGTGGGCGGCGCCGTCGATCCCGTAGGCGCCGCCGGACACCACCACCCAGCCCCGTTCGGCGAGGCCGGCGGCGAGGTTGGCCGCCATGTGGGCGCCGTACTCGGTGCAGGCACGGGCGCCGACCACGGCCACGGAACGCAGCGCCCACATGCGCAGGCTGGGGGCGCCACGCACCCAGAGCCCGAGCGGCCGGGCGTCCGCGAGGTCGTCGAGCTGCCCCGGCCACTCGGCGGTGCCGGGTGCCACGAAGCGCACGCCGGCGGAACGCGCGAGGGCCAGGTCCCTCCGGGGGTCGGCCCGGCCCGCCCGCGCGCACAGCCCGGCCCACCGCTTCGCGCTCACCCCCGGCAGGGCACGCGCGCCCTCACGCAGTCGCCGCACCACCTCCGCGACCCCGCGCTCCCGCACCCACCGACCGCCGGTCTCGTCGCCGGGCTCGATGACCCGGGTGAGGAAGACCCGGCCGAGCAGATCGGAGTCCACGTCGCCCTCCCGGGCCGGGTTGGCGACGGCTGCCGCCACGGCCGGGGCCACGCCTCGGTCCACGCCGTCTCCGACGGCCGGGGAGACCGGTGGGACTCTGCCCGGAGCGTCCAGGGGACCGCCAACCCGGCCGATCGGGCGCGCCCCGCCCGCAGCGTCCCCGGCCCCGCCCGCAGAGCCGGTCGGGCCCTCAGCGCCCACGTCGGGCGGGGCATCCCCCACAGCCGGATCCTCTTCTCCGGGCGTCACGTCCGCGGCCCACCACCCGCCCTGGGGCCCGGCACTCCCGCCCCAAGCACCCGAAGCGCCCGCGCCGGACGAGGCATCCGAGGCGTCCAAGACGCCCGCGCCGGACGGGAGGACCCCACCAGGTCCGCCGCCCCCGGCCGTCGCGGCTTCCCACGCACCACCGCCCCCGCCGCCCACGCCGACCGGGGCCTCACCCGCGACCGGACCTCCTCCCCAGGGCACCGCACCCGCGTCCACGCACCCGCCGCCGCCCCCGGCACCCCCGTCCAAGGCATCCGAACCATCTAACGCGCCCGGACCGAACAGGGCGCCCTCGGCAGCGCCTCCGCACCCGCCCGGCACCGCATCGCGCCCGCTCACGTCAGCGCTCCCAGAGCCATCGGCACTCCGCGTGGCACCCCGGTGCGCAGCTGGAGTGCCAGGGCGACGTCTCCCGCGTCGGGGCGGTCGTGGCCGACGAGGTCCGCGACGGTCCAGGCGACGCGCAGGACGCGGTCGAGACCGCGGGCGGTGAGTACCCCGCGTTCCAGGCTGCGCTCCGCCTCGTCCAGCGCGCCGGGCGCGGCGTGCCAGCGGCTGCGCAGCTCGCGGCCCGGTACCTCGCTGTTGGACAGCCACGGCGTGCCCGTAAGGCGAGCGGCCGCCCGCGCCCGGGCCGCCGCCACCCGGTCGGCGACGGTCGCGGTGGCATCCCCGCGGGCTCCGCTCCCGGTCAGCTGGGCGCGGGTGACACGGTCGACCTCGACACGGAGGTCGACCCGGTCGAGCAGCGGACCGGACAGCCTGGCCTGGTACCGGCGGATCGCCGAGGGCGGACACTCGCAGAGGTCGTCCCGCTGCGAGAACCGGCCGCACGGGCACGGATTGGCCGCGAGCACCATCAGGAACCGGGCCGGGAAGCGCACCACGCCCGCACTGCGCGCGATGACGACGTGCCCGGCCTCCAGCGGCTGCCGCAGGGCGTCCAGGACGTGGCTGCCGAACTCGGGGGTCTCGTCGAGGAACAGGACCCCGCGGTGTGCCAGCGAGACCGCGCCGGGCCGCGCGACGCCGGGTCCGCCGCCGACCAGGGCCTGCATCGTGGCGGAATGGTGCGGTGCGCAGTAGGGGGCCACGTCGATCAGGGGCTTGCCCGGCGGCAGCAGGCCCGCCACCGAGTGCACGGCCGTGACCTCCAGGGACTCCGGCCGGGTGAGCCGGGGCAGGATGGCGGGCAACCGCTCGGCGAGCATGGTCTTCCCGGCGCCGGGCGGTCCCTCCAGGAACAGGTGATGGCCGCCGGCCGCGGCGACCTCCACAGCCGTACGCGCCGACTCCTGGCCCACCACGTCAGCGAGGTCGTGCCCTTGGTCGTACTGGGCGGCGCCCATGCTGTGCATACCGGTGGCGGCGCCCGTGCCGGGCATGCGCAGGCCCGCGAGGAGCGGATCCGGGCGGCCCGGCTGGTCCTGTGCCTCCTCCGGGACGGGCTCGTCGGCGAGGACGGCGATCAGCTGGCGCAGGCTGCGTACGCCGAGCACCGACACCCCGGGCACCAGGGACGCCTCGGCGGCGGCGCACTCGGGCACGACCACCTGCTCGTAGCCCGCCTCCGCGGCGGCCAGCACCGCGGGCAGGATGCCGCGCACCGGCCGCACCCGGCCGTCCAGACCCAGCTCCCCGACCATGACGATGTCCGCGAGCACCCGCGGGTCGATCCGCTCGGCGGCGCCCAGGACGGCGGCCGCGACGGCCAGATCGAAACCGCTGCCGCTCTTCGGCACCGACGCCGGGCTGAGTCCCACCGTCAGCTTCTTCTGCGGCCACTCGGCGCCCGAGTTCACCACCGCGGCCCGCACCCGGTCCCGGCTCTCGGTGAGGCTCTTGTCCGGCAGCCCCACCAGGGTGAACGCCGCCACGCCCGGTTCGAGGTCGGCCTGGACCTCGACCACCACGCCCTCGACGCCGACGAGCGCCACGGAGCACGTACGCGCGAACCCCATCACGCCACCCCCCGGGCGTGCTCGACCACGGGGGCGCCGCGCTGCGGGAGGAGAACGCCCACCAGGTCGATGCGCACACCGCCGGGTGGGGCTCCGCCGTGGGTCTGGATCCAGCGCTCGGCGAGCCGCCGCAGCCGCTCCGCCTTCTCGGGGGTCACCGCGGCCATCGGGTGTTCGAAGGAGCCGTTCCTGCGCGTCTTGACCTCGCAGACGACCAGCACGTCCCCGTCCCGGGCCACGATGTCGATCTCGCCGGTCCTGCCGCAGCGCCAATTGCGCTCCAGGACCGTCATGCCGGCTCCGGTCAGCCGGCGGGCGGCGAGTGTCTCGCCGTACTTGCCCAGCGCACCTCGTGCGTTCATGTCGGCACCACCTCCGGCGCCAACGATGAGGGCAGCTCAGCGAGCTTTTGGATCTTGGTGGACGGTCAGCCGACTGTGGACAACTTCGTCACCCACACGAGTGAAAACTTCCTCGGGTGGCCCGCTCTCACCCGCCCGGAAGCTCCAGGTCACTCTTGTTCAGCTCCTCGATGTTCACGTCCTTGAACGTCAACACGCGCACCTGCTTCACGAAGCGAGCCGGCCGGTACATGTCCCACACCCACGCGTCCGCCATCGAGACCTCGAAGAACACCTCGCCCTGGACCGAGTGCACCTGCATCTCGTAGTCGTTGGTGAGGTAGAAACGCCGCTCGGTCTCGATCACGTATTTGAACAGACCGACGACATCGCGGTACTCCCGGTAGAGCTTGAGCTCCATCTCGGTCTCGTACTTTTCGAGGTCCTCGGCGCTCATGGCATGTTCCCCTTCAGCCGTGCGGGTCCCCCCATTGTGCGCCAGTCCCGTGCACCCCTAGACGATTTCCGTGTCCAGGGTCACCGGCCCGGCCGGGGGACCCTCGTCGAGCAGCGTGCGCAGCAGCCCGGCGAGTCTGGTCGGATACACCGTCTCACGTGCCCCGGTCAGTTCCTCACACGTCCACCAGCGTGCTCCGGCGACGCTGCGGCGCTCCAGCTCGGTGAGCCCGGCGCCGACGACCCCGGTGGCGGTCCGCCGGGTGCGGGCCAGGTAGTACCACTCGTCCTGGTCCCAGCGGCGGCCCGCGAAGGGGAAGGAACACCGGCGCCGCCACAGCACCGGGCCGATTTCGACGTCGGCGATGCCGGTCTCCTCCAGCAGCTCCCGCCGGGCGGCCTCCTCACGGGTCTCGTCGCCCTCCACACCGCCACCGGGGGTGAACCACCAGTCGTCGGCCGGGTCGTCCGGTTCGTGGCCGTGCAGCAGCAGGATGCGGTCGTCGGGATCGAGCAGCACGACCCGCGCGACCCTGCGAAGTCCGCCCCGGTAGGTGTCCTGCCCGGCCGGGGTCGCCTCAGCGCCCATCGGCGGGCTCCGCGGCACGACCGGCACGCGAGGCCGCGGCCCGCTTGGCGACGGGACCGTACGCCCCACCGCCCAGGACCAGCACGGCCCCGGCGATCACCAGGGCGACGACCGGCGTGAGCGGCCCCGGCGAGGAGAGGCCACCGAGGGCCTCGAAGCCGGTCGGCCGCTCCAGCATCCCGTTCATGGGCCAGACCACGGCGTCGACGCGGGCGTCCACGGCACCGCTCGAGACGGTGCCGCGGGCCGCGTCGGTGAGGTGGGCGGTGGAGTCCACGGAGTTGTCCCGCTCGTCGCCGAGCAGGAACAGGCGGCCCTCCGGGACGTTCACGGTCTGGAAGTCCATGATCTCGGCCGGTGTGCCGGCGGGCAGGTACGGCTCGTCGATCACCTTGCCGTTGACCTTCAGCTTGCCCTCCTGGCAGCAGGAGACGGTGTCCCCGCCGACGGCGACGACCCGCTTGACCATCGGGGCGTTGGCCCAGGCCGTGTCCTTGAAGACGACGACGTCGCCGCGCCGTACGTCGCTCCCGTCGACGCGCTCGGCGAGCACCCGGTCACCGACACCGATGGTCGGGGCCATCGAGCTGGTCGGCACGGTGTAGGGCCGGTAGACCACGGCGCCCCAGGCGAACCCGCCGAGGAAGAGCACCATGCCCAGCGCCACGGCGAGGCCGGACAGTCGCTGCCCGGTCCGGCTGCCCGCCGGACTCTTGTTCGCTCCCCCGCGCGGGGCCGTACGTGTCGTGCTCTCGCCACCCATGGAGCCGCACCCTACCCGGCGGTACCCCAACGGGGCAGCCCCCCTCCCGAGGACCGGGAAGGGGGCTGTCGCATCGATGGGGACGTACGGGCCGGGGCGCCTCAGCGGGCCTCGGCGGCGGCGCGCCGACGGCGGCGCCACCAGACGACCGGGAGGACGCCGGCGACGGCGAGCCCCTGGGGCGCGACCGACAGCGCGCCGGCGGCCGGGGAGCCCGCCTGGAGGCCGACCTGGTCGAAGGTCTCGGGGACCGGCAGGTTGTCCCAGCGGTTCATCGGCCAGGCGACCACGACCGCGCGGCCGACGACCTCCTTCACCGGGACCATGCCGCCGTGCTTGTCCGCCTGCTGGTAGCGGGAGTCCTTGGAGTTCTGCCGGTGGTCGCCCATGACCCAGATGTAGCCCTCGGGCACCGTGACCTTGAACCGGCCGCCCTGGTCGTCGTCGGTGCACGGCGTGTTGCCGGGGTAGACGTAGGGCTCGTTGAGCGCCTTGCCGTTGACCGTGAGCGGGCCGGTCTTGTTGCACTCGACGGTGTCGCCGCCGACGCCGATGACGCGCTTGATCAGGTCCTTCTCCTCGGCGGACGGCATCAGGCCGATCCAGCTGAGCACCGTCTGCAACGCGTTCGGGTCGGGGGTCGGCTCGCCCGCGAGCCAGTTGTCGGGGTCGTGGAAGACGACGACCTCGCCGCGCTCGGGCTCGGAGCCGAACCAGGGCGTGAGCTTGTCGACCAGGACACGGTCATTGATCTTGAGCGTGTTCTCCATCGACGAGGACGGGATCGAGAACGCCTGCACCAGGAACGTCTTGATCAGCAGCGCGAGCACCAGCGCGATACCGATCAGGATCGGCAGTTCCTTCCAGAAGGACCGCTGCTTCTTGGTCTCGCGGTGCGGCGTGGGTGGCGTCCCGCCCACTCCCTCGTCCTGCGTCCCGTTGTGTTCGTTCGTCACCCTGCCGTCCTCGGTTCCGGAGCCGTGACCGGAGTCGCGGGCGCCGTCCGGGGCCGGGCCGGCCGTCTCCTCGGGGCGTCCGCGGTTCTCCTCGCCGTCGTGTCCGGACCGTGCGCCAACCGCCACATCCCCCACGCCAACTCCTTACTCTCTGCCGCCGCCCGCCCCGTATACGGCGCAGGCCCACCACTCCCATAACGAGCGGGAGTTCCGCAGGGGTCGGGAGTTGCATCATCGCGTTCGGATCGTCGGGGGCAACCCTATGCGACAGCCGGGGAGCGGCGGTCGCACCGGAGGCCGAGTCGGTGACGGATGCATACGTTTTCGGCTCGTCCAGGGTGGTCCAGTGACCGAACGGCCAGGCGATCACCATGGCGCGTCCCACCACCTCCTCCTCGGAGACCGTGCCGAAGTCGGTGTCCTGGTGGGCGCGGGAGTCGGCGGAGTTGGACCGGTGGTCGCCCATGACCCACAGCCGTCCCTCCGGGACGGTGACGTCGAACGGCGTCCGTGACGGGGTGTCACCCGGGTACAGGTAGTCCTCGTTCAGGGGGACGCCGTTGACGGTGACGCGTCCCTGGGTGTCGCAGCACTTGACCTTGTCCCCGCCGACGCCGACGACCCGTTTGATGAGGTCCTTCTCGTCGTCGGACGGCAGCAGGCCGATGAAGGCCAGGCCCTCCTTGACCTGCTTGACGACGACGGGATCGTCCTTCTTGGTGGTCTGTTCGCCCGCCAGCCAACCGCCCGGGTCCCGGAAGACCACGACGTCCCCGCGCTGCGGTTCGGAGCCGAACCAGGGGGTGAGCTTGTCCACCAGGACCCGGTCGCCGATCTGGATGGTCTGCTCCATCGAGCCGGACGGGATCACGAAGGCCTGGACGAGGAAGGTCTTGAGTACCAGCGCTATGAGCACGGCGACGCCGATGAGGAGCGGTATCTCCTTGACGGCGCCGCGCCTGCGGCGCCGCTTGACCTTGCGCTGGAGCTTGCGCCGCTCCGCGCGGGAACGGCCGCCGGAGGGCACGGCGGTGCGCCGGGAGCCCGTGGGCAGCAGGTTCTCCGCGGGGCTGCTGGGGGCTCCGCGCGGTTTCCCGCGGCTACCCATCGGCGCCCGCGGGCCGGCGCGCGTCGCCGGCCCCTCCGTCCGCGTCGGCCTCCGGCACGCGCGCATAGGCGTCGGGACGGTCGAGGTGGGTGGCGTGGGCGAAGGGCCAGACGATCCAGTCGGCGCGCCCGATCACCTCGTCCACCGGGATCATGCCGCCGCCCGGCGAGCCCAGGTGGTCGCGGGAGTCGCTGGAGCCGGACCTGTGGTCGCCGAGGACGAAGAGGGTGCCGTCGGGGACGACGACGTCGAAGCGCACCGTCGACGGGCGGTCGCCGGGGTACAGGAACTCCGACTCGTCGACCGACTGGCCGTTCACCTGTACCCTCCCCTCCCTGTCGCAGCACACCACGTGGTCCCCGCCCACACCGACCACGCGTTTGATGTAGTCGCCGGGCCCGAAGAGTCCCGTGCCGTCGAAGACCACGACGTCGCCCCGCTGCGGCCGCCCATCGAAACGGTACGCCAACTTATTTACGAGAACCCGGTCACCGATCCTCAATCCGCGCTCCATGGATCCGCTGGGGATCTGGAACGGCCGCAGTACGAAGGTGCTGAGCAGCAGCAGGAAAAGCAGCAGCGTCAGCAGGGTGACGGTGATCCGGCCGCCCGGCACCCAGTCCGTGATCCGCCCCGCGAACGCGGAACGCGACCGTCCCTCCTGGCCCTCCGGATCCGAGGGCTGCTCGGAGTCGGAAGGGCGGGAGGAGCGGTCGCGCTCCGTGGGCTGTGCTTCGGTGTCCATCGGGGCCAGATGCTATCCGGCCCCGGCGCGGACCTCTCAGGCGCTCAGCTCTCGCGCTTCTCCTTGATCTTCGCGGCCTTGCCGCGCAGCTCGCGCAGGTAGTACAGCTTGGCGCGGCGGACGTCACCGCGGGTGACGAGCTCGATCTTCTCCACGATCGGGGTGTGCACCGGGAAGGTGCGCTCGACGCCGACGGAGAAGGAGACCTTGCGGACCGTGAAGGTCTCGCGGATGCCGGCACCCTGGCGGCGGATCACAACGCCCTTGAACTGCTGCACACGGGAGCGGTTGCCCTCGATGACGCGCACGTGGACGTTGACGGTGTCGCCGGGGCGGAAGGCGGGGACGTCGCTGCGCAGCGACGCGGCGTCGACGGAGTCGAGCAGGTGAGACATTTCGTCTGCTTTCCTCGCTGATGCCACAGGTCATCAACGGAAACTAGGTGTTTCGGATTCAGAGTCGTGCGGGTCGGGACGGGCGTCGTGTCCCCCTGTGGCAGGGGCGCGCTCCGGACGGACGCACAACAGCGGCCTATTGTTCCATGCCGGGGGTCCTGCGCCAAAATCGGCCGTACGGCTCCCCCTCCGGGTCCGGCGCCCAGCCCAGGATGGAGAGCATCTCGCGGTCCTTCTTGTCGAAGACCTTGGGGTCGCACCGCTCGATCAGGTCGGGCCGGTTGGCCGATGTGCGCCGCAGTGCCTCGTCCCGGCGCCAGCGGGCGATCTTCCCGTGGTGGCCGCTGAGCAGCACGTCCGGGATGCCGCGCCCGCGCCACTGCGGCGGCTTGGTGTGGACGGGGCCCTCCAGGAGGTTCGCCATGGCGCCGGGGGCGAAGGAGTCGTCCCGGTGGGACTCGGCGTTGCCGAGGACGCCGGGCAGCAGCCGGGCCACGGCCTCGGTGACGACCAGTACGGCCGCCTCGCCGCCGGCGAGGACGTAGTCGCCGATGGAGACCTCGTACACCGGCATCCTGGTCGCGTACTCGTCGACGACGCGGCGGTCGATGCCCTCGTAGCGGGCGGGCGTGAAGATCAGCCAGGGTCGCTCGGAGAGGTGGACGGCGAGTTCCTGGGTGAACGGCCGGCCGCTGGGCGTGGGCACGATCAGGGCGGGCTCGCCGGAGCCGGCCTCGTAGCCGTCGGCCAGGACGGAGTCCAGCGCGTCGCCCCACGGGTCGGGCTTCATGACCATGCCGGGGCCGCCCCCGTAGGGGGTGTCGTCGACCGTGTTGTGCCGGTCGTAGGTCCACTCGCGCAGGTCGTGCACCTGGACGTCGAGCTGTCCACGCGCGCGTGCCTTGCCGACGAGGGAGACGTTCAGCGGTTCCAGGTACTCGGGGAAAATCGTGACGACGTCGAGCCGCATTACGCGCCTTCCTCCGGGGCTTCCCCGGCGTCCCGCGCGGAGGCGATCTCGGCGCGGTCGTCGATCAGGCCCGGCGGCGGGTCGATGACCGCGCGCTGCTCCTCCAGGTCGATCTCCGTGACGATCTCCGACACGAACGGCACGTAGACCTCGCTGCCGTCGGGGCGCTCCACCACGAACAGGTCCTGGGTGGGCAGGTGGGAGATCTCCGTGATCCGGCCGACCTCGGTGCCGTCGGCGGTCACCACGTCGAGGTCGATGAGCTGGTGGTCGTAGTACTCGTCGTCGTCCTCGGGACGCTCGTCGGGGTCGACGTCGGCGATCAGCAGGGTGTTGCGCAGGGCCTCGGCGCCGGTGCGGTCGTGGACGCCCGCGAAGCGCAGCAGGAGGCGGCCGCTGTGCACCCGGCCGGTCTCGATGGTCAGCGGACCGGCGGTGGCGGGGTCGGTGGCCAGGACGGCGCCGGGGCCGAGCCGCAGCTCCGGCTCGTCGGTGCGGACCTCGACGGTGACCTCGCCCTTGATGCCGTGGGCGCGGCCGATGCGAGCGACTACCAGCTGCACTGTGCTTGATCTCCTGTCGGAACTGCGGCGAGCCCGGCGGGCTCACGACCCCGTGCGGTGCTCTACGACTGCGGGCCGGGGAAGGCCCATGGCCCTCCCCGGCCCGAGCCGGTGCTGCGTTGTGGCGTCAGCGGACGTGGTCCACGTCGACGAGGTCGACGCGGACACCGCGGCCGCCGATGGCGCCCACGACGGTGCGCAGGGCGCGTGCGGTGCGGCCGTTGCGGCCGATCACCTTGCCGAGGTCGTCGGGGTGCACCCGGACCTCGAGCACACGCCCGCGACGCAGGTTGCGCGAGGCGACCTGCACATCGTCAGGGTTGTCGACGATGCCCTTCACGAGGTGCTCGAGAGCCTCCTCGAGCATGCTCAGGCCTCGGTCGACTCGGCCGAGGAGGACTCGGCGGCGGCCTCGTCCTTCTTGTCGGCCTTCTTCTTCTGGGTGATCGCCTCACCCTTGCCCTCGTCCTCGCCACCGATCGCCTCGAAGGACGGGCGGGCCGCCTTCTCGGACGGCTGGAGCAGCGGGGCCGGGGCGGGCTCGCCCTTGAACTTCTGCCAGTCGCCGGTCTTCTTCAGGATGGCCATCACGGGCTCGGTCGGCTGGGCGCCGACACCGAGCCAGTAGGCGACACGCTCGGCGTCGACCTCCATCACCGACGGGTTGTACGTCGGGTGGTACTTGCCGATCTCCTCGATGGCCCGGCCGTCACGGCGGGTACGGGAGTCGGCGACGACGATGCGGTAGTGAGGCGAACGGATCTTGCCCAGACGCTTCAGCTTGATCTTGACTGCCACGGGAGTGGATTCTCCTGGTTTTGACGTGATTGGGCACGGCGAGAGAGCCGCGTGGGGTTGCGGTACCCGAGTGCCCGATGGACGCGTCAGCCGGAGGAGAGAGGGGTCCTGTGCGACTGTCGAGTACAGCTTGCCATTGTGCCACACGCGGGCAGACCCCTCGGACCGGAGGGCACCGGGGCCGCCCTCCGGTCCGGCGGAGCGGGTCCGACGACAGAACCTGGCCCGGATCCGGCTGCCACGAGCAGCCGGACCGTCAGCTCACGCCCGCGCCGACCACCTCCGGGATGCGGAACGGCTTGCCGCAGCCGCCGCACATGATCGGGGCCTGGGCCAGCACGGACGGGACGACCCGTACGTTGCGCCCGCAGTCGCAGACGGCCTTCACGCGCACTCCTCCCCCGGAGGAGCCGTGGCGGGCGGCCGGACCGCGGAAGCTGCGGGCCGAGTCGGTCGCGGTGGCGGCGGTGTGGGCCTTCAGCGCGCGCTGGAGGCGTTCGGTCGTCGGGCGGTAGCGGCGCTTCGCCTCGGGGGTGAGGGTGACCAGTGAGAAGCCGCTGCTGGGATGTGGCTCCTCGGGGTGGTCGAGGCCCAGCTCCTCTGCGATCGCCAGGAATCGACGGTTGTGGTAGCGCCCCGCGCGGGAGGTGTCGCGTACTCCGCGCGCGGCAGCGATGCCGTGGACTGCCTCATGGAGCAGTCGCTCGAAGGAGAGCTCGTGCCCGCAGGCGGACGACGACTCTCCGATCAGGGACTCGGGCGCGGCAAGATCGGGCAGCTCGGGGTGGTACCGCTGAATGTCGGCCCACGCCTGCGCCAGCTCTGCGGCGAGAACAGGTGGTGTCGTGCTCACGTAATGACAACGAGCCGGAGTGCCGCTGTGTTCCTATTCCGGGGCATCCCAAATAATTTGCACGTACCAGTCAGTTGCCGCTGATGCGTCCCGACGAGGGCGGGTGCGCTGATCTGCGGAGAAGCCTCACAGCTCATACCAAGCTGGTGCGTAGTCCAACGTACGCCCCGGCGCGTAGCGGTCGTCCACACTCCGGGGGCGCGGGGCGCTCTCGTGCGCAAGGGGCGTTTCGGCCGCCGTCGCGCCGGAGCGGAGGCGTCCGGGCGGACGCGTCGACGGGGGCGACGTTACCGGGTGGGCCACCGGGGTGCGGCACCGCCCCGCCCCCGGCACTCCCGCGTCCCCTCCCGCGCCCTCCCAGACGCCCGCGGACCCCGTCGACCTTGGCCGGAACCACCCCCTCCGCACTCCGGCCACCCGCTGTCATCGCCGACCGGCACGATCCGGCCATCCGGTCAAGGTGTCGCCGGGGGGCTACCGCGGGTACCGCGCGGCCGGCCCACGTTGCCGGGAAGTGAAATCTCGCCATGGGGGCGGGGATCGGGCAAACCGGCCCTCTCTACCACTGGACGCCGCGGCGAGCCCGGAGTTTCCTGGCATACGGGGGGAGTTCGAGCGCACTGCACGGGGGCCATGGAATCGGGCACAGCGGCAACACTCGGCGATTGGGGCGCTTTCCTATGACACCTACGCTCGTACGGCAGCACTCATCTCACACGGGGACGATGTCTCCCGTGGACCTGCGTGCACGTGCGCGTGACTGGTCCGAGATACAGGAGAGGATGCTCGTACCGCTCTACGAGGCCGTCTTCGAGCGCCTTGACGTGGGCGGCGGCACCCGGATGCTGGGCCTGAACTGCGGTTCCGGGCTCGCCCTGCTGATGGGCGCCTCGCGCGGCGCCTCGGTGACCGGTGTCGACACCCGCTCTCCGGAACTCCTGGAACTGGCACGGCGGCGTCTGCTGCCCGGGGCACCCGAGGCGCCGGAACCTCCCGGCACCCGGCCCGCCCGCTCCCGCGCGGACGCGGCGCGGGTCGTGGAGGGACCACCCGGTGCCGCGGCGGACCCGTCGGCGCCGGCGTTCACCCTGGTGACCGCCTTCGAACCCATCGGGTGCCTCGCGGGCGACTCGGAGGGGCTGGGCGGGCTGCTGGCCGAGGCGACACCACTCGCCGGGCGCGGGGCCGCGGTGGTGCTGGCGGGCTGGGGTCCGCCGGAGCGGTGCGCCACGGCCTCGGTGCTGCGGGTGGCCACCAAACTCGCGGACCCGCTGCGCAGCGCGGGCAGCTGGCGCCCCGCCCTGCGCGACGACCTGGAGGAGGTCGCGCAGCGGGCCGGGCTCAGGCCGGACGGCTCCGGGCGGGTGGCGTGCCCGTTCGGGTACGCGGACGCCGCGAGCGCGGCGCGGGGACTGCTGTCGACCGGGCTGTTCGACGCGGCGATCGCGGCCACCGACCGGGAACAGGTCGACAAGGAGCTGGCGGAGGCCCTGCATCCGCACCGGCGCGCGGACGGGACCGTCTGGATGCCGAATGTCTTTCGCTACTTGATCGCACGAGTTCCCTAAAGATCGATTCCGATCGAACCTGTGCGTCGTTCGGCCGACTTTTTCCGGTGCAGGTGTGAATGCCGTGAAGAAGCCGGCCGCGGGCTCCTGCGGTTTCCCCAGGTGGATCATGGACCTCTACTCTGATCCACCGTTCGGGGGAAACACACATCTGCATACAGGAGCCTGTAGTGCCGCACCGCAAGACCGCACTGCGCCTCGCCGCGCCCGTCGCCGTCCTCGCCCTCGCCCTCACCGCGTGCGGGGGCGGAGACGAGGACTCGAAGGACACCGGCGCGAAGGGCCCGGCGACCACCGAGGCGTCGCCCTCGCCCTCCGAGGCGGCCTCGGGCGGCGACCTGGCGACGGGCGAGAGCGCGACCGGCAAGGTCGCCGAGGACCCGGGCGAGGTCACCTACGACGTCGTGGCACAGAAGGTCGACGTGGGCACCGAGGCCGAGGCCGCGAAGGCGGTGGCGGACGCCGCGGACGTCAAGGGCAAAGTGCTGGCCACCGCGTACATCAAGTACACGCACAAGAGCGGACCGGCCCTGACCGAGGGCTCCGACGTGCACGACGGCGCCACGGTCTTCGCCGACGGGCAGCGCGGCAGCGTCCTCGTCGGCGCCTCCGAGGACGCGGCGGGCTGCGAGGACCCGTACGACGTCGAGAGCTGGAAGCAGGGCGAGAGCCACGTCTTCTGCGAGACGTACGTGATTCCGGCCGGCGCGAAGAGCGTGGAGGCGCACTGGTCGGAGGAGGACGGCGAGCCCTACGTCTGGAAGTTCCCGCAGAAGTAGGAACGCCCGGCTCTCACGCCTCCGGGTCGTCCTTCGTGAGCCGGGTGATCCCGGCGATGCGGTACGCCTCCGCCTCGTCCAGCGTCTCGCTGGCCAGCAGGGCCTCGGCCAGCGCGTCGAGCCGCTCGCGGTGGTCGCGCAGCTTGCGGACGGCCTCCTCGTAGCAGGAGTCGACGACCCGCCGCATCTCCCCGTCGATGGCGTCCAGCGTCTGGGGAGCGGCGGCGAGGCCGTACGCCTGCTGCGCGTCGCCGGGGAGGGCGGAGAGCCGGCCGACCCGCTCGCTCATGCCCCAGCGGGCGACCATGCCGCGGGCGATGTTGGTGACCTGTTCGAGGTCGCTCTCGGAACCGGTCGTGATCACGCCGTACACCACGTGCTCGGCCGCCATGCCGCCGAGCGCGCCGATGATCCGGCCGCGCAGGTACTCCTCGGTGTACGCGTACTTGTCCGCGTCCGGCGTCGACAGCGTCACCCCGAGTGCCCTCCCGCGCGGCACGATGGTGATCTTGCGGACCGGGTCGGCGCCCGGCTGCAACATGCCCAGCAGGGCGTGTCCGCTCTCGTGGTACGCGGTGCGCCGGCGCTCCTCCTCGGGCATCACCAGGGGCCGTTCGGCGCCCAGCTGGACCTTCTCCAGGGCCTCGGAGAGGTTGGCCTGCGTCACCCGGTCCTGCTTCCGCTTGACCGCGAGCAGGGCCGCCTCGTTGGCGAGGTTCGCCAGTTCGGCGCCGGTCATGCCCGGGGTCGTGCGGGCGACCTGGGCCAGGTCGACGTCCGGGGCGAGCGGGATCTCGCGCGTGTGGATGTCCAGGATGGCCTCGCGGCCGCCGCGGTCCGGGGGCGAGACGCTGACCACCCGGTCGAAGCGGCCGGGGCGGGTCAGGGCCGGGTCCAGGATGTCCGCGCGGTTGGTGGCGGCGATGACGACGACGCCCTCGGAGCCCGAGAAGCCGTCCATCTCGGTGAGGATCTGGTTGAGCGTCTGCTCGCGCTCGTCGTGGCCGCCCATGCCGGAGCCGCCGCCGCGCGCGCGGCCGATGGTGTCGATCTCGTCGATGAAGATGATCGACGGCGCGACCTTGCGGGCCTCGGCGAACAGCTCCCGCACCCGGGAGGCGCCCACACCCACGATCATCTCGATGAACTCGGACGCGGACGCGGAGAAGAACGGCACCCCCGCCTCGCCGGCGACCGCACGCGCGAGGAGCGTCTTCCCGGTGCCGGGCGGACCGGTCAGGAGGACACCCCGGGGCATCTTCGCGCCCATGCGGCGGTAGGCGTCCGGGTTCTTCAGGAAGTCGACGACGTCACTGAGTTCGCCCTCCACCTCGTCGATCCCGGCCACGTCCGCGAACGTGGTCCGCGGCTCGCCCGCCTCCAGTTCGACCGGCTTGGGCGGCGCCTTGCGGCCGAGCATGCCGCCCGCGCCGCCGCCCAGGGCGCCCCTCATGCGCCGCGCGATGAAGATCCACAGCACCACCAGGAGCAGCATCGGCGCCAGCGCGATCAGCAGGTTGGACAGGAAGCTGCGGTGCTGGACCACCGGTTCGGCCGTGACGGTGACGTTGTTCTTCGTCAGGTCGTCCCAGAGCTGGTCGTCCGCGAAGGTGGGCCGCTCGGTCGTGAACTTGGTGTACGTCCCGTCGCCGTCCGGTTTGTCGCGGCCCTTCTTGAGCTGGCCCTGGATCGCGTCGCCCTTGGCGTAGATCTTGCTGACGTTGCCCTCGTCGACCTGCTTGCTGAACTCCGTGTAGGAGATGGTCGGCTCGTCGCCCTCGTTGAAGAACGAGAGCACCAGGTTGGCGATCAGGTAGACGACCAGCGCGGCCAGGACCAGGTTCCACCAGCCGCCGCGCATCCTCCTGCCACCGGGCGGCGGTTTCGGAGGCTCGTCGGGCGTGCCCTCGGTGCGCCAGGGCCGCTCGGACGCCTTGCGCGGCGGGGACGGGTTGGTCATATCCGGACGTTACGACAGGAAAGCCGCCTGGGCATGTGCATGTACGGCGCTGGGGGGGCCCCCCTCTACAAGGGGGGGCCCCACCGCCGTCCCCCCCAACCGGACCGTCGTCCCAAATCCAACCACCAACCCCTTTGAACCCCCCCCCCACTCCAAATCCCTGACCGCC
>NZ_JBVJPF010000011.1:0-168063 GCF_055582785.1 Streptomyces sp. NPDC107500 | reverse complement strand
GGGGGTATTTTGGCGTTTGTGGGGAGGGGGAAGGGTGGGGGAATGGCAGAATTGAAAGAAGGGAAACAGGCTGGGAGGTGGCGGGGAAAGGTGGGGGGGCCCCCCCCTTCGAGGGGGGCCCCCCCAGCGCCGTACACACCGATCGGGCCGTCGGCCCGAGGTCAGCCCATGAACTTCTTGAACTCGTCCGGCAGCTCGAAGTCCTGGCCGCCCTGCTTGGGCAGTCCGAGGGCGCCCCCGTTCTGCGCGGCGGCCGCGCGGCGGGCGGCCTCCTCCTGCTCCTGCTGCTTGCGCTTCATGGGGTTGCCGGAGCGCTGCTTGCCCTTGGCCTTCTTCTGCTGCTTCTTCTGCCGCCCGGGTCCGCCACCCATGCCCGGCATGCCCGGCATCCCCGGCATGCCGCCGCCCTGGGCCATCCGGGACATCATCTTGCGGGCCTCGAAGAACCGCTCGACCAGGCCCTTGACCGCGCTGACGTCGACGCCGGAGCCCTTGGCGATACGGGCGCGGCGCGAGCCGTTGATGATCGTCGGCTCCTGGCGCTCGGCCGGGGTCATCGACTTGATGATGGCGGCCGTGCGGTCGACGTCGCGCTCGTCGAGGTTGTTGATCTGGTCCTTCATCTGGCCCATGCCCGGCAGCATGCCGAGCAGCTTGGAGATGGAGCCCATCTTCCGGACCTGTTCCATCTGGGCCAGGAAGTCGTCCAGGGTGAAGTCCTGGCCCTTCTTGGACGCCAGCTTGGAGGCCATTTTCTCGGCCTCTTCCTGACTGAACGTCTTCTCCGCCTGCTCGATCAGGGTGAGCAGGTCACCCATGTCGAGGATGCGGGAGGCCATCCGGTCCGGGTGGAAGGCGTCGAAGTCCTCGAGCTTCTCGCCGTTCGACGCGAACATGATCGGCTTGCCGGTCACCGAGGCGATCGACAGGGCCGCACCACCACGGGCGTCGCCGTCGAGCTTGGAGAGCACCACGCCGTCGAAGCCGACGCCGTCGCGGAAGGCCTCGGCGGTGTTGACGGCGTCCTGGCCGATCATCGCGTCGACGATGAAGAGGATCTCGTCCGGCGAGACCGCGTCGCGGATGTCCGCGGCCTGCTGCATCAGCTCCTGGTCGATGCCCAGGCGGCCGGCGGTGTCGACGATGACCAGGTCGTGGACCTTGGACTTGGCGTACTCGATGGAGTCCTTGGCGACCTTGACCGGGTCGCCGACCCCGTTGCCCGGCTCGGGCGCGTAGACCGCGACACCGGCGCGCTCGGCGACGACGCTGAGCTGGTTGACGGCGTTGGGGCGCTGGAGGTCGCAGGCGACCAGGAGCGGCGAGTGGCCCTGCTCCTTGAGCCAGCGGCCCAGCTTGCCCGCGAGGGTGGTCTTACCGGCACCCTGCAGACCCGCCAGCATGATCACGGTCGGCGGCTGCTTGGCGAAGCGCAGGCGGCGGGTCTCACCGCCGAGGATGCCGACCAGTTCCTCGTTGACGATCTTGAGGACCTGCTGGGCGGGGTTGAGCGCCTTGGAGACCTCGGCGCCCAGGGAGCGTTCCTTGACGCTCTTGATGAACGCGCGCACCACGGGCAGGGCGACGTCGGCCTCGAGGAGCGCGATGCGGATCTCGCGGGCCGTGGCGTCGATGTCCGCCTCGGACAACCTGCCCTTGCCGCGGAGATTTTTGAAAGTCGCGCTAAGGCGGTCGGAGAGGGTATCGAACACGGTGGCGTCGGTCCTCGGAGTCGGGGGCGGTCTGAGCGTCTTCCAGGGTATCTGGCTTGGCAAGACATTCGTCCCCGCCCGCCGGATTACGCGGGCCGCCCCGTCAGGGACGACCCCGCAACGCCTCCTCCAGGGTCCGTGCCACGTCCCCGGCCTCCTCCCCCGGCAGCCGCGCGCCCTCCGGGCCCGTGACGTAGAAGGCGTCCACCGCGTTCGAGCCCAGGGTCGAGGCGTGCGCGCTGCGCACCCGCACGCCGGCCGCCTCCAGCGCCCGCCCGAGCCGGAACAGCAGGCCCGGCGCGTCCTGGGCGCGGACCTCGATCACCGTGGCCAGCCGGGACGCGGCCGGGGCGACGGTCACCCGGGGCGGCGGCGGCTCCACACCCCGGCGCCGCGGATGGGCGGCGTCCCGCTCGGCGAGCCGGGCGGCGATGTCCAGGCTGCCGTCCAGGGCCCTGACCAGGTCGGCCCGGAGCCGCGCGGCCTGGGGCAGCGAGCCGTACTCGGCGGCGACCCGCCAGTCCAGGAGCAGCACGGAGCCCTCGACACCGTCCGGGAGCGGCAGGGACCGCAGCTCCGCGGTGCGGACGGTCAGCCGGTGCATGGCCAGCACCCCGGCGACGGCCGGGAGCACGCCCTCCTGGTCCGGCACGGCGATCAGCAGCTCCACACCGAGCGGCTCGGGACCGGCGACCGCCGCCGGATCGGCCGATGCCGGGTCGACGGGCGGCTCGGTCTGGGCCCGCAGCGCCAGCACCGGCCCGCGCGTGCGGAACGCCTCGACGGCGAGCCGCTCCTGCTCGGCGGTGGGCGCGGCGGCCTCGGGCTCCTCCAGCGGGTCCCCGGCCAGCACCCCCGACACCCGTTTCACCAGGTCGGCGACGAGGGAGCCGCGCCAGGACGACCAAGCGGCGGGGCCGGTGGCCAGCGCGTCCGCCTCGGTCAGCGCGTGCAGCAGCTCCAGGGTGTGCTCCGAGCCGACCGCGTCGGCGACCGCGCGCACGGTGGCCGGGTCGTCGAGGTCGCGCCGGGTGGCGGTCTCGACGAGCAGCAGGTGGTGCCGTACGAGGGTGGCCAGGACGGCCGTGTCCGCGCGGTCGAAGCCGATGCGGGCGGCCACGTCCCGGGCGATCGTCTCGCCGGCCACGGAGTGGTCGCCGGGCCAGCCCTTGCCGATGTCGTGCAGCAGCGCGGCGACCAGGAGCAGGTCGGGGCGGTGCACACGGCGGGTGAACCCGGCGGCGCGGACGGCGGTCTCGATCAGGTGCCGGTCGACGGTCCACAGGTGCACCGCGTTGCGCTGCGGGCGGCAGCGCACCCGCTCCCAGTCGGGCAGCAGCCGGGTGACCAGGCCCTCGGCCTCCAGCGCCTCCCAGACCTGCACGGTGGGCCGGCCCGAGCCCAGCAGGGTCACCAGTTGCTCGCGGGCCTCGGCGGGCCAGGGCGTGGGCAGCGGCCGGGTGGTGGCCGCCAGGCGCCGGACGGCGTGCCGGGAGAGCGGGAGCCCGGCCTGCGCGGCGGCGGCCGCGGCCCGCAGCGGCAGCACGGGATCGCGTTCGGGGCGCGCGGTGCGGGCGAGCACCGCCTCACCGTCGTGCTCGACGACGCCCTCGGCGAGCGGGGAGCGCTCGGGCGCCTGCTTCCCGGCGCCCAGCATGGCCCGCAGCCGCGGCCGCACCGAGCGCGAGCGCAGCACGCGCCCCACCTCGCGCCAGGTGACGTCGCCGGCGTACGCGATGACCCGCGCCGTCTCGTAGACCTGCCGCAGCAGCGTGTCGGCGTCCAGCAGGCCCAGCTCGGCCGCCACCTGGTCCTGCTCCTGCAGCGCCAGCCGGTCGGTCGCCCGCCCCGTCGTCAGGTGGAGCGCGTCGCGTACGTCGAGCAGTCGGCGCCGGGCGTCGGCGAGACCCTCGCGCGGGGCGTCGGCCAGCCAGGAGGCGGCGACGGCGCGCAGGGCGGTGGCATCGCGCAGGCCGCCCCGGGCCTCCTTGAGGTCGGGTTCCAGCAGGAATTGCAGCTCGCCCTGGCGCTCGGCGCGCTCGGCGCACAGCTCCCGGAGTTCGGGGAGGCGCTTGGGGGCCTGGTTGCGCCAGTCGGCGAGAACGGTGGTGCGCAGGGACGCGGTCAGGCCGAGGTCGCCGGCGAGGTGGCGGGCGTCCAGGAGACCGAGTTGGACTTTCAGATCCTCTCCGGCCGTCTTCCGGGCCTGCGCCGGGGTGCGCACGGAGTGGTCGAGGTCGAGGCCGAGGTCCCAGACGGGGTACCAGAGGCGGTCGGCGAGGGCGGCGACCGCCGCGTCGTCGCTCCCGTCGTGCAGCAGGAGCAGGTCCAGGTCGCTGCGCGGGGACAGCTCGCCGCGCCCGTAGCCGCCGACGGCGACGAGCGACACGCCTCTGCCCGACCCGCCGGTGCCCGCGTCGAAGAGGCCCGACAGCCAGTCGTCGGTCAGTCCGGCGAGGGCCGAACGGCGCGGCGGCCCGGACCGCGCCCCCTCGGTGAGGAGGCGCAGCCGGGCCGCCGCGTAGCCGCCGGGTCCCGAGTCCTCTGCTTCTTTCGTCACGTCCGTACTCGTCACCCGGCGACTCCTGTTCTGGTTTCCCGCCTCAGAGGGCGTCCGGACCGCGCTCGCCGGTCCGGACCCGTACGGCCGTGTCGACCGGAACCGACCACACCTTGCCGTCACCGATCTTGCCGGTGCGGGCCGCCTTGACCACGACCTCGATCAGCTGATCGGCGTCGCCGTCCTCGACCAGCACCTCGATGCGGATCTTGGGCACCAGGTCGACGGTGTACTCGGCGCCCCGGTAGACCTCGGTGTGGCCGCGCTGGCGCCCGTAGCCGCTGGCCTCGGTGACGGTCAGGCCGTGGACCCCGAAGGCCTGGAGGGCCTCCTTGATCTCGTCGAGCCGGTGCGGCTTGACGACGGCGGTGATGAGCTTCATGCGTCCACCTTCTTGCTCGCGGTCTGCGTGGCCGTCGGGGCGGCCGTGGCGGCGGTGGTCCGGGCGGCACCGCCGCCGGCACCGCTGAAGTCGTATGCGGTCTCGGCGTGCTCGGCCTGGTCGATGCCGGTCACCTCGTCGTCCTCCGGTACCCGCATGCCGATGGTCTTGTGCAGGATCAGGGCGAGGATGGCAGAGACGATCAGGGAGTAGGCGAGCACCCCGAAGACACCGGCGCACTGCTTCCAGAACTGGTCCAGGCCGCCGCCGTAGAAGAGGCCCTCGACGTCGGACTGGCCCTTGCCGGAGGCGAAGAGGCCGACGAGGAGGGAGCCGAGGATGCCGCCGACGAGGTGGACGCCGACCACGTCGAGCGAGTCGTCGTAGCCGAACCGGTACTTCAGGCCGACCGCCATGGCGCACAGCACGCCGGCGATGACGCCGATGGCGATCGCGCCGAGCGGGGAGACCGCGCCGCCCGCCGGGGTGATGGCGACCAGGCCGGAGACCGCGCCGGAGGCCGCGCCCAGGGTGGTGAAGGCACCGTGCCGGATCTTCTCGTAGGCGAGCCAGCCGAGGACCGCGGCGCCGGTGGCGACCTGCGTGTTGACGAACATCAGCGCGCCCACGCCGTCGTCGTTGCCGAGCCAGGAGCCGGCGTTGAAGCCGAACCAGCCGAACCACAGCAGGCCGGCGCCGAGCATGACCAGCGGCAGGCTGTGCGGGCGCATCGGGTCCTTCTTGAACCCGACCCGCTTGCCGATCACCAGGATCACGCCGAGGGCCGCGGCGCCGGCGTTGATGTGCACGGCCGTACCGCCGGCGAAGTCGATCACGCCCAGCTCGAAGGCCCAGCCGCCGGCGCCCCAGACCCAGTGGGCGACCGGGAAGTAGACGACCGTGGCCCACAGGGCGATGAACAGCGCCCAGGCGGTGAACTTCACCCGGTCCGCGAGGGCGCCGCTGATCAGGGCGGGTGTGAGCACCGCGAACATCAGCTGGAAGACCAGGAAGACGAAGACGGGGATGGTGTAGCCGTCCCACAGCTCGGTCAGGCCGATGTTGCTGAGGCCGACCCAGTCGGAGTTCCAGCCGACGACGGAGCCGGTGTCGGTGCCGAACGCCATCGAGAAGCCGTACAGCACCCACAGGACGGTGACGATGCCGAGGCTGATGAAGCTCATCATCAGCATGTTCAGGGTGCTCTTGACGCGGACCATGCCTCCGTAGAAGAAGGCCAGGGCCGGCGTCATCAGCATCACCAGGGCGGAGCAGATGAGCATGAAGCCTGTGTTGGCGGCAGAGAGCTCCGTCTCTGCGGCAAGCGTGATGGCTGGAGCCATCGGCGTCTCCTCGTCGTTGGTACGGCCCCGTGCGGGCGAAGCCTGGGCGGGACTGAGGGGGCGGGCCGGTTATGCGCCAAGACATTGGCGCAGCGCGGTTTCGGTCGGTGCCCCTCGTTGTTTCGCCGCCGTGACGAAGGCGCCGTGCGTGTTACGCGTGAGTGAACTGCCGGATGCGGGTCCAAGCGATCGTTATGGTGGCGCAACGTCCGCACCGGGGGGTGGGCCGGCCGCGGCGGCCTCCGAATGACCTGGCATGGGGGAGCCGAGTCGGGCAGTTCGGGAGGGCCGGCCGCGGCCGGGGTCGGTGGGTGTCAGACCGCTTCGGCGGTCTCCGGAAGCTCGACGGCGAGCCGCTCGGTGAGGTCGACGATCTCGCCGAGGTCGCCGAAATCGCGTACGGCCGTGTCGACGGTTTTGCGGATGCGGGTGTTGACGCGTTCGGAGCGGACCTTCTTGGCGATGCGCATGGCCTCGACCGCCACGCCGGTGCTTTCCTCGGGTTCGCGGCGCAGCAGGTGCACGGTGGCCATGCCGATCAGGTTCAGCGCGTAGGAGCGCTGGTGCTCGTCGTCCTCGGCGAACAGCTCCACGGCCCGGCGCATCAGGGGATCGGCCAGGGAGGCGTAGGCGGGGCTGCGGCCGGCCACGTAGGCGAGGTCGCGGAAGGAGTGGCTGTTCTCTCCGTACAGCTCGGCCTCGGAGAAGAAGCGGATCCAGTCGGGGTCCGGCTCGTCCCACTCGGCGGCCTCGGCGAAGGTGTCCTCGGCCATGCGCACCGCGCGCTTGCAGCGGCCGGGCTGTCCCATGTTGGCGTAGGCGCGGGCCTCCATCGCGTACAGCATCGACTGGGTGCGGGGGCCGGCGCAGTCCCGGCTGCCGTACTGCGCGAGGTGGACCAGCTCCAGGGCGTCGTCGGGCCGGCCGAGGTGGATCATCTGGCGGCTCATGCTGGAGAGGATGTACGAGCCGAGCGGCCGGTCCCCCGCCTCCTTGGCGGCGTGCAGGGCGAGCACGAAGTACTTCTGCGCGGTGGGCTGTAAGCCCACGTCGTACGACATCCAGCCGGCCAGCTCGGCCAGCTCGGCGGCGACCTTGAACAGCTTGGCGCGGGTGGTCTCGGTCTGCGGTTCCTGGAGCAGGTCGGTCACCTCGTGCAGCTGGCCGACCACCGCCTTGCGGCGCAGGCCGCCGCCGCACTGGGCGTCCCAGCGGCGGAACATCACGGCGGTGGACTCCAGCAGCTCCAGCTCCGGGCGGGAGAGCCGGCCGCGCGCGCGGGAGACGGGAGCGGGCTCACGGCCGGCGGGCGGGGCGGCCGCGGGCGAGGGGACGAGCCAGCGCTGCATGGGCTCGATGAGGGACGGGCCCGCGGAGAGGGCCAGCGAGCTGCCGAGGAAGCCGCGCCGCGCCAGCATGAGGTCGCTGCGCGAGAACTCGCTGAGCAGGGCCACGGTCTGCGGGCCCGTCCAGGGCAGGTCGACCCCGGTCGCGGAGGGTGTGGGCCGGGTGGAGCGCAGGCCCAGGTCCTCGACGGAGACGACGACACCGAAGCGTTCGGAGAACAGCTCGGACAGGATCCGCGGGATCGGTTCGCGCGGATTCTCCCCGTCCAGCCAGCGGCGCACCCGGGAGGTGTCGGTGGAGATGTGGCCGGCGCCCAGCTGACGGGCCCGGCGGTTGACCTGGCGGGCCAGTTCGCCCTTGGACCAGCCGCTGCGGGCGAACCACGAAGTGAGCAGCTCGTTCGGGCGCTTGTCAGCGTGCGACGCGCTTCCCGCGCTCGTACCGCTTCCGCCGTTGCCGCTCACTGGAACGCCCCCATCCCTGAGACCACCTGTCGCCGAGTGCGCCAAGCCCTATCAGAATGCCGGTGATTGGGGCCCTCCGTCCGGCGGTTGCCACCCTTCGAACGGAAAGCCGTGTTGCCTCCGGCATACCCACGAGTGCATGTGCCCCACGGCTCCATGCACACAAAGTAGTCCCGCGATCACTCCTCCAGCCATGGCGATTGCGGAATCGCCACCATTCGCCACCCCTTCGAATGAACTCCCCCCGGCCGGTACGCGATTCACTTGACATAGGCCAACCGTGAGTAGGTGCGAGGGTGCACACCGGGGCGTGCGCCGTCGGGCACACCACCCCGGAGTGCTTCCGGACGCTGTCTGAACCGCGCCGCACTGGGGAGTTGGAAGCAGAGAGTCACGTTTCACGTCCGCTGCGTAACCGCCGCTGCGTCGGACCCGTTGGAGGGGGCATGGGCTTCACGATCGGCATCGGCAGCAGTCGGGGCATGCGCGAGACCCGGTCCGGCGCGCGCCGCCGGGGCCGCGCCGCCGAGTGCACCGTCGTGGCCGAGTTCACCGGGCTCTGGGGCTGGGACGTGGTGCCGGGCGCCCGGACCGCGGCGGGGGCCTGCTCGTGCGGGCGGTCCGACTGCCCGGCACCGGGCGCGCATCCGCTGGACTTCGCCCCCCGGGTACCGGCCGGGGCAACCCTGGACGGGGCGAGCGAGGCCTGGGCCCAGTTCCCGGGTGCCGCGGTGATGCTGCCGGTCGGGCGGAGCTTCGACGTGATCGAGGTCGCCGAGGCCGCCGGGCTGCGGGCGCTGACCCGGCTGGAGCGCATGGGCCTCCCGCTCGGCCCGGTCGCGGCGACCCCCGAGGGCCGCGCCCACTTCTTCGTCGCTCCGGGCGCCGCCGCCGAACTGCCCCGGCTGCTCTACCGGCTGGGCTGGGACGACCCGTCCGCCCTCGACCTGCGCGGCCTCGGTTCCGGTACGTACGTCACGGCCCCGCCCTCCGACCGCGGCGGCCGGGGCCCGGTGCGCTGGCTGCGCCACCCGGACCTCGACTCGGCCACCAGGCCGCCGGCGGCCCGTCTGCTGCTGGGGACGCTGGCGTACGTGGCCCACCGCTCGCGGGCGTAGACGGCCCGCCGCTTCGGCGCGAGGGCCCTACGGCGACCTTGGCACGGAGGGCCGTACGCCGACCTTCCGCGAAGGGCCGTACGGCGCCCCTGCGCGAAAGGCCGCGCATCGCCCCTGCGCGAAGGGCGGTGCGGCGCCCCTGCGCACGGCCCGTAAGGCGGCTCCGCACGGAGGCCCGTGGGCGACGCGGCACCAAGGCCCGTACGGCGATGCGACCGGCCCGCCCGCCACTGCGTGCCCCTACCGCCTACGACCGCGCGAGCGCGCGCCCTGCGGCGACCGGCCCACGCCCGGTACGACGAAGCGCCCGCCCCCGGGATGATCCCGGGGGCGGGCGCTCACGTGCGTCCGAGTCCGCTCTGGTTCGTCGCGTCGCGCGGGAGGTCACTCTCCGATGAGGGCGTCCACGAAGGCCGCGGGATCGAACGGCGCCAGGTCGTCCGCACCCTCGCCGAGCCCGATCAGCTTGACCGGCACGCCCAGCTCGCGCTGCACGGCGACCACGATGCCGCCCTTGGCCGTGCCGTCCAGCTTGGTGAGCACGATGCCGGTGATGTCGACGACCTCGGCGAAGACCCGGGCCTGGATCAGACCGTTCTGGCCGGTGGTGGCGTCGAGCACGAGCAGCACCTCGTCCAGCGGGGCGTGCTTCTCCACGACGCGCTTGACCTTGCCCAGCTCGTCCATGAGGCCGGTCTTGGTGTGGAGGCGGCCGGCGGTGTCGATGAGCACGACGTCCGAGCCCATCTCCTTGCCCTCCTTGACCGCGTCGAAGGCGACGGAGGCCGGGTCGCCGGCCTCCGGGCCGCGCACGGTGTGCGCGCCGACCCGCTCGCCCCAGGTCTGGAGCTGGTCCGCGGCGGCGGCACGGAAGGTGTCGGCGGCGCCGAGGACGACACTGCGGCCGTCGGCGACCAGGACGCGTGCGAGCTTGCCGGTGGTGGTGGTCTTGCCGGTGCCGTTGACGCCGACGACCATCACGATGCCGGGCTTGCTGTTCGGCGGCTCGGTCTTGACCTCGCGGTCCATGTCGGGGCCGACGAGGTTGATCAGCTCCTCGCGCAGCAGGGTGCGCAGCTCGTCGGGGGTGCGGGTGCCGAGCACCTTCACCCGCTCGCGCAGCCGCTCGACCAGCTCCTGGGTGGGCTGCACGCCGACGTCGGCGGTGAGCAGGGTGTCCTCGATCTCCTCCCAGGTGTCGTCGTCGAGGTGCTCCCGCGAGAGCAGGGTGAGCAGGCCCTTGCCGAGGGCGTTCTGCGAGCGGGAGAGGCGGGCACGGAGCCGGACCAGTCGGCCGGCGGTGGGCTCGGGAACCTCGATCTGCGGGATCTCGAGCTCTTCGGCGACGGGCGGCTCCTCGACGGTGGCGGTGCCGCCGTCCGGGAGGTCGACCTCCTCTATCGTCCGGCGCGTTTCGTCGCGCGGCGTCTCGGCCTCGTCGCCGACGTGCGGCTCGGCCGGAGGGGCGGTGATGTCGGGAGTGGCGGGCGGCGGCGGAGGCAGCTGCTTCTTGCGACGCGAGCCCACGAGCAGCCCGCCGAGCGCGCCGATCACGACCACGGCGATGACTACAGCAAGGATGACGATTTCCATAACGCGTCCAGTATCAGTCATGGACCCCGGGGACACCCCCCTCGTCACTTCCTCCAAAGGACAAAGGCCCCTGGAGGGCAGGAGTCGGATCAAAGTACGATGGAGGAGGCTGCGTCAACGCGCGTAGAGTCCCGACCGCCCCCTCTTCTCCCACGATCGAGGCACGGACCCCCCACATGAGCAAGACCGCCGAGAACGAAGGCGCCCTGGAAACCCGCGGCATCGAGCAGGTGCCCGACCACGAGCGCACCGCCCGGACCCGCGAGCTGTTCCCGACCTGGGTCGGCGCCAACATCAGCGTGCTGCTGCTCACGATGGGCGCGAGCCTCGTCGTGGCGTACCGGCTCAACTTCTGGCAGGCGCTGGTCGTCGCGGCCGCGGCGCCGGTCGTGTCGTACGGCCTGGTCGGGCTGATCGGCATCGCCGGGAAGCGCGGCGGGGCTCCGGGCATGGCGCTGTCGCGGGCCGTGTTCGGCCAGCGGGGCAATCTGCTGCCGGGGTCGCTGATCTGGGTCGCCCGCTGGGGCTGGGAGACGATCAACGCGGTGACCGGGGCGTACGCGGTGCTCACCGTGCTGGACATCGTGTTCGGCGTGCGGGCCAACAGCGTGCTGGACATGGTCACGCTGCTCGCCTTCGTCGTGGCGACGTTCGCGATCTCGGGGCTGGGGATCAACGCGGTCCAGAAGTGCAACAAGTACGCGACGTACCTCTTCGGCGCCTTCTCGGTGCTGGTCCTCGGCTACCTGGTCGTCGACACCGACTGGTCCGCGGTCTTCGACCGGTCCGCCGGTTCGGTGGCCGCGATGATCACCGGCGTCGGTCTGATCGCGGCCGGCGGCGTCAGCTGGATCCCGTCCGCCCCGGACTTCACGCGCTACCTGCCGCGCACGGCGTCCTCGAAGGGGATCGTGGGCGTGACCATCGGCGGGGCCGGCATCGTCGTCCTGCCCATGGTGCTGATGGGCATGATCATGGCCGTCTCCACGCCGGACCTGGCCTCGGCCTCCGACCCGGTCTCCTTCCTCGGGGAGATCCTGCCGACCTGGATCGCGGTGCCGTACCTGATCATCGCGCTGATCGGCATGCTGCTGATCAACTCGATGTCGATGTACTCGGCCGGCTTCACGGCCCAGACCCTGGGCTTCACCGTCCCGCGCCACTGGGCGGTCTCGGTCAACGCGGTGATCTCGCTGATCTTCGGCGGTGTGCTGATGCTGGTGGCGACCAGCTTCATGGGCTCCTTCATCGCCTTCCTGTCGCTGCTCGCGGTCGCCTTCTCCGCGTGGGTCGGCGTCTTCGGAGCGGACATGCTGCGCCGCAAGGAGTACGACGGCGAGGCCCTGGCCGACACCGGCCGGACCAGTGCCTACTGGTACCGCGGCGGCTTCTCCCCCGCGGCCGTCGCCGCGTGGGCGGTGGGTCTGGCCGCGGGCCTGATGTTCACCACCTCCGACTGGTTCACCGGCCCCCTGGCCGCGAACAACTTCGTCGGCGAGTACGGCCTGGGCTGGGTCGCCACGGTCGTCATCTCCGGCCTGCTGTACGTCGTACTGCCGAAGCCGGCGGTGGTCGTCCCGGCGGCGGCCGCCGACCGTGCCGCCGAGCAGGCGGAGTCGGTGACCGTCTGACGCCGCCCGCGGACGAATCCGCGCGCCCCCCGCACCGTTTGGTGCGGGGGGCGTCGGCGTTTCCGCGCCCATGCCCACCGAGGCCATGCTCAGGAAGCCGGTTCTCAACCACGCCCGGGTTCGCATGACATAGGGCCGCCGGCGTCTCCCCCACCGCTGTCGACGGCCGACGGGACACGACAGACCGCCGCCCCCGGTCCGGGCGGATGCGCGGGCCGGGGGCGGCGGACGGTACGGGGAGAGGGGCAGCGGGGACTTGGCCCTTCTCCCCGGGTTCGGGGCGGGGCGGTCAGCCCATCTCCTCCAGGGCCTTGCCCTTCGTCTCCTTCACGAACTTCAGGACGAACGGGATGGAGAGCGCGGCGAAGACCGTGTAGATCACGTACGTGCCGGACAGGTTCCACTCGGCCAGCGACGGGAAGCTCGCCGTGATGGCCCAGTTGGCGATCCACTGCGCGGAGGCGGCCACGCCCAGCGCGGCGGCTCGGATGCGGTTGGGGAACATCTCGCCGAGGAAGACCCAGACGACGACACCCCAGGACAGGGCGAAGAAGAGCACGAACACGTGGGCGGCGATCAGGGCGACCCAGCCCTGGGTGGCCGGGAGCTTGCCGTCGACCAGGTCGAAGGAGAAGGCCCAGGCCTCCAGGGCCAGACCGATCACCATGCCGACCGAGCCGATGAGGGCGAGCGGCCTGCGGCCGACGCGGTCCACGAAGATCATGGCGATCACGGTGCCGACGATGTTGATGATCGACGTCGTGAACGAGTAGAAGAAGGAGTCCGTGGGGTCGACACCGACCGACTGCCACAGCGTCGACGAGTAGTAGAACGCGACGTTGATGCCGACGAACTGCTGGAAGACCGAGAGGCCGATACCGATCCAGACGATCGGCTTGAAGAAGAAGCTGCCGCCGAGCAGGTCCTTGAACGAGGACTTCTCCTCGCGGTGCATCGCGTGCTCGATCTCGGCGACGCGGGCGTCGAAGTCCACGTCCTTGCCCTCGACCTCTTGGAGGATCTCCTTGGCGCGCTCGCGCTTGCCGACGGAGACCAGGAACCGCGGGGACTCCGGGATGGCGAAGGAGAGCAGGCCGTAGACGATCGCCGGGACGACCATGATGCCGAGCATGACCTGCCAGGCCTCCAGGCCCATCAGCTCACCGCGCTGGTCGCCGCCTGCGGCGTTCAGCAGACCCCAGTTGACCAGCTGCGAGACCGCGATGCCGAAGACGATCGCGGCCTGCTGGAAGGAGGCGAGCCGGCCGCGGTAGGCGGGCGGGGAGACCTCGGCGATGTAGGCGGGGCCGATCACGGAGGCCATGCCGATGGCGAAGCCGCCGATGACGCGCCACATGGCGAGGTCCCACAGCGCGAAGGGCAGTGCGGAGCCGACGGCGCTGACGGTGAAGAGGACCGCCGCGATCTGCATGCAGCGGATGCGGCCGATCCGGTCCGCGATCCGGCCGGCGGTGGCGGCGCCGATGGCACAGCCGATCAGCGCTACGGCGATGACCTGGGCCAGTACCGCGGAACCGACGTCGTAACGGTCGCGGATGGCCTCGACGGCACCGTTGATCACGGAACTGTCGTAGCCGAAGAGGAAACCGCCCATCGCGGCCGCCGCCGCGATGAAGACGACGTGCCCGAGATGCTCGGGATGAGCCGTCCTGGCTCCTGAACTGGCTGCCTGCGGTGTGCGGGACACGTGTACTCCTCGGGCTTCCGGCAACGCCGCCGGGGTGGATCGCCTTCGGCCCCCTGAAAGGAACCTGAAGGTAAAAGCAACGTTGCAGAGACTATGCCTTCAAGTATCGAAGTCAATAGGGCGAGTGCTGTGAGTTTGCAGATGCCTCAGTGAGATATGTGTTCAAGAGTTGAAGCAATTGAGGTCAGGGCTGGCGCAGCCGCTGACTGATGACCTTCGACACACCGTCGCCTTGCATCGACACGCCGTACAGCGCGTCGGCGACCTCCATCGTCCGCTTCTGGTGCGTGATGACGATCAGCTGCGAGGCCTCCTGCAACTCCTGCATGATCCGGATCAGCCGCTGGAGGTTGGTGTCGTCGAGCGCCGCCTCGACCTCGTCCATGACGTAGAACGGGCTGGGCCGCGCCTTGAAGATCGACACCAGCATCGCCACCGCGGTCAGCGAACGCTCCCCGCCGGAGAGCAGCGAGAGCCGTTTGACCTTCTTCCCCGGCGGCCGTGCCTCGACGTCCACGCCCGTGGTGAGCATGTTGTCGGGGTCGGTCAGGATCAGCCTGCCCTCACCGCCCGGGAAAAGCCTGCTGAACACGCCCTCGAACTCGCGGGCCGTGTCCCGGAAGGCCTCGGTGAAGACCTGCTCGACGCGCTCGTCGACCTCCTTGACGACCTGGAGGAGGTCGGTGCGGGTCTTCTTCAGGTCCTCCAGCTGCTCACTGAGGAACTGGTGCCGCTCCTCCAGCGCCGCGAACTCCTCCAGGGCCAGCGGGTTGACCTTGCCCAGCTGCTGGTAGGCGCGCTCGGCGGCCTTCAGGCGCTTCTCCTGCTCGGAACGGACGAAGGGGCGCGGGCGGTTGCGCGGGTGCTCGGGGTCCTCCGGGAGCTCCTCGCCCTCGGCGGGGGGCGAGGGCGGCACCTGCTGATGCGGGCCGTACTCGGCCGCCAGCCCCGCCGGTTCCACACCGAGCTCCTCCAGCGCCTTGGTCTCCAGCTGCTCGATGCGCAGCCGCTTCTCGGCGCCGAGTACCTCCCCGCGGTGAACCGAATCCGTCAACTTGTCCAGCTCCGCCTTGAGGTCGCGCCCCGCGTTGCGCTCGGCGGTCAGTTCCTGCTCGCGCCGGGCCTTGGCCGCCTCGGCGACGGTGCGTTCCTCGTCGGCGCGGGTCAGCGAGACCTCGACGTGGGCGAGCAGTTGCCGGGCGCCGGCGGCGACCGCCTCGGCGACGGCCGCCTCGTGCCGCAGCCGGGCCCGGCGCTGTTCGGCACGCGCGCGTGCCTCGCGTTCGGCGCGGGCGGCCCGGTCCAGGGAGTCGGCCCGTCCGGCGAGGCCCTTGACCCGCTCCTCGTGGGTACGGGCTTGGAGGCGGGCCTCCATCTCGGTCTGGCGGGCGTTGGCGCCGTCGGCGGCGAGCCGGTCGCGCGCGGAGGTGTCCGGCTCCTCCTCGACCGGCATCTCCTCGGCGACAGCCAACCGCTCGGCCAGCTCCTCGACGTCCAGCAGCGCCTTGTCCAGCGCCTCCTGCGCCCGCGCCGCCGCCGCGGTGGACCGTTCGGCCTCACCGGCGGCGCCCCGCGCCTGGCCCGCGAGCCGGCCGAGCTGCTGGGCGACGGAGGACTTCTCCCGGTCGGCGGCGCGGCGCCGCTCCCCCAGCTCCTCGACGAGCCCCGCGCACTCCCGGCGCCGGGCGGCGGTCGCCTCCTGGGCCCCGGCCAGCTCCTCGCACCGCACGGCCAGCTCCTCCAGCTCGGCGGCGGCCCGGTCCACGGACGCCTGCACCTCCAGCAGGCTGGGCGCCCCGGCGGACCCGCCCTGCGCGAAGTGCGCGCCGAGCAGGTCGCCGTCGGCGGTCACGGCGGTCAGCCCGGGGCGGGCGTAGACGAGGTCCTCGGCGTCCTCCAGGGTGGCGACGACGACGATCCCGCGCAGCAGCCGCCGCACCGCGGGCATCAGGTCCGACGGGCCCCGGACGAGGTCGGCCGCGTACGGCGCCCCGTCGGCGCGCGGTTCGCCCGGTACGTCGTCGGGGCCGCCGGCGAGCAGCAGGGCGGCCCGGCCGGCGTCCTGCTTGCGCAGCAGGCGGATGGCGTCGGCGGCGGCCGCCGGGGAGGTGACCGCCAGCGCGTCGGCGGCGGCACCGAAGGCGGCGGCCAGGGCGACCTCGTGACCGGGCGTCACGGTGAGCAGTTCGGCGGCCGGGCCCAGCAGGCCGGTGAGCCGGTCCTTGGCGGCGAGCACCGCACCGGTGCCGTCCTTGCGGCGCAGTCCGAGGGCCAGGGCCTCGTGGCGGGCCCGGGTGGCCGCGCGCTCGCGTTCCGCCACGGTGGCCGCCTCACGGGCGGCACCGAGCGCGGCCTCCGCCTCGGCCAGCCCGCGCTTGGCGGCGTCGTGCCGCTCGGCGAGTTCCTGGTCGTCGGCGTCGAGGCCGTCGACCTCGGCCTGGAGCGTCTCGTACTCCTCCTGGGCGGCGGCGGCCCGTTCCCGGGACTCGTCCCTGGCCTCGGCCAGCCGCTCGATCTCGGCCTGCGCCGCGGCGGCGCGCGAACGTGCGGCGCCGACCTGGCCGCTGAGCCGGGCCAGCCCCTCACGGCGGTCGGCGATCGCCCGTGCGGCGTCCTTGAGGCGGCGCTCCTCCTGGGCCAGCTCACGTTCGAGGTCCGCGCGGTGGGCGACGGTGTCCTCCAGGGCGTGCTCGGCCGCCTCCAGGGCCGCTTCGAGTTCCGCCTCCTGCTCGCGGACGCGGGCGGCCTCGCGCTCCAGCTCCTCCGGGTCCCGGCCGCGGCGCTCCTCGGGAGGCGCGGAGGTGGCGCTCTTCACCCGCGCCTCGGCCAGCGAGACGGTGCCGCGCACCCGCTCGGCGAGCTGGGACAGCTCGTACCAGGTCTGCTGGGCGCGCTGGAGGCGCGGGGTCAGCCGGCGGACCTCGTCCTCCAGGTCGGCCTCGCGGCGCAGTGCCTTGCCCAGTTCCCGTTCGGCGGCCTCCTTGCGCTCCTTGAGCGCGGCCTCGTCGGCGATCTCGGCCCGGAGCGCCTCGCGCAGCCGTACCAGGTCGTCGGCGAGGAGCCTGAGGCGCGCGTCCCGCAGGTCGGCCTGGATGACGGCGGCCCGCCGCGCCACCGCGGCCTGCCGGCCCAGCGGCTTGAGCTGGCGCCGCAGCTCGTCGGTGAGGTCCTGCACGCGCGCGAGGTTGGCCTGCATCGCGTCCAGCTTCCTGAGCGCCTTCTCCTTGCGCTTGCGGTGCTTGAGGACGCCGGCCGCCTCCTCGATGAAGGCGCGGCGGCCCATCGGGTCGGCGTGCAGGACGGAGTCGAGCTGGCCCTGACCGACGATGACGTGCATCTCCCGGCCGATGCCGGAGTCGGACAGGAGCTCCTGGATGTCCAGGAGGCGGCAGGTGTCGCCGTTGATCTGGTACTCGCTGCCGCCGTTGCGGAACATGATCCGCGTGATGGTGACCTCGGCGTACTCGATGGGCAGCGCCCCGTCGGAGTTGTCGATGGTCAGCGACACCTCGGCCCGGCCGAGCGGCGGGCGGCCGGTGGTGCCGGCGAAGATGACGTCCTCCATCTTGCCGCCGCGCAGCGACTTGGCGCCCTGTTCGCCCATGACCCAGCTGAGCGCGTCCACGACGTTGGACTTGCCCGAGCCGTTCGGTCCGACGACGCAGGTGATGCCGGGCTCGAACCGGAGCGTGGTCGCCGAGGCGAACGATTTGAACCCGCGCAGGGTCAGGGCCTTCAGGTGCACGCCGCCGGACTCTACCTTTCGGGGGTGTCTCACTCCATGAACCGGTGAACCACCGCGGTTTCGCCGGTGAACGTGCAGGGCACATCAGACGTTGAAGAGGGTGAAAGGATGCGCGGGGCAGGGAAGTCCGGTCGGACGGGGCGCTGAGACGGGGGCAGGAAAGAAAGAAGGGACGCCGAAGCGTCCCTTGCAGACTCTGACACCTAGCGGTTGTACGGGCGGGCCCGACCACTGCGTGCCGTGCGTGGAGCGATGCAGTGATCAGGTGAGCGCAGGCTCCGCCTGGTGTGCGTCAACGCTCTCCATGCTCTCCATGATCCTGTCGTGAGAAGCGGCAGCCGCCAGCACGTCGTTCTCCGCCTGGATTCGTCCGAGCTCGGATTCCAGGTCCTGGACGCGCTGCTGGAGCCGTCGCATCTCGGCGAGGAGTCGAGGGTCGGAGCCGCCGACGTAACCGAGAAGCGCCTTTGCCATGATGGATGGTCCTCCACAATGAGTGACCGACCGAAGCGGTGTGGGTCGTGAGGGATTCGCACCCGCGGTGCTTGGCACTTTGGAGTTTTTACTGCCGTTCAACCATGCCAAACAGCTAAGGTGCGCGGGGCTTTCAGCGTCTCACCAAAAAGTTTGACGGTCAACACGATCACGCCCCGTATCGACGGGCGTCCGGGGGCATGCGGCCGGGAAGCGGCGACGCTGCGACTCCTGCGGGCCCCTCGGGGCGTGGCGATCTTTCTGGTTGCGGAGCCTCCCACGACGGGCCGTCCCTTGGCAACCACCTGCCCGTTTTCGCTCCGGCCACCCCTGCGGGGCGGGTCGGAGCGGGCGCCGGGGAGATCTCGGACGGCGCGGTGTCAGCGGATGGCGAAGCCGTCGTAGCCGCCGCGAGGTGTGTCCCAGATCTCGGTGACGCCGTCCACGCGTCCGGGCGTGTCGTCGCCGTGCAGCCAGTCGAGGAGCCCTTCGCAGCGCTCCCGCGGGCCCTCGGCGACGACCTGGACGCGGCCGTCGGCCAGATTGAGAGCAAAACCACTCATGCCGCCGAGTTCCAGCGCCCTGGCCCGCGTGAACCAGCGGAAACCGACGCCCTGGACCTGTCCGCGCACCCACGCGACCAGTCGTACATCCTCGCTCATGACTGCAACCTAACCAGTCAATGTCCCGCCGGACACTTCACCCCCTCGCGCCATGCGGTACCGTCCCGGTCCAATGAATCTCATCTGAAACTCACTCGAAGGTGTGAGTTCGGTGTTGATCGTGAGGACCCGTCGCCCGAGACGGCGAGGACGAGGAAGGCCAGGACATGGGACGCCACCGACGCTCCGCCGCCGGCCGCGCCGCCACGGGCCGCGCCACGGGGGACCACCAGCCGGACGCTACGGCGGGACGCGACGCCCGGACGCCGGACGCGGGCGAGGGCCCGACCATGGGGATCGCGCCCTACCTGAACCCCGAGGCGTACGCCGAGGTCCGCGCCAGGAGCGACGCCTACCTGTACGCGGACGACCCCGACGGCGAGGGCCCGCAGGCCGGCCGCACGGTCGCCTTCCCCAGTGCGGGCTACGCCCCCGAGGGCGGCCCGCAGCCCGCGGGAGGTCACCGCAGGCGCCGGAAGAAGGCCGCCACCCCGGTCCGCACCGGACTGCTCGGTGTCTCCGCCGCGGTCGCCATCGGCACCGTGGCGGTGGCCACGGGCGCGGTACCCGGCCTCGACAACTACCGGATCGGCGGCGGCAGCGGCGGGGGCGACCGGGTGCAGGCCCAGGACACGCCGACGAACAGCCCGAGCGAGCAGGGCGGCACCTCCGGCAGCGCCGACACCGGCCGCGGCGGCGACGGCTCCACGAGCCGCGGCACCGACCGGTCCTCGTCGCCGTCGTCGCCCTCCGGGTCCGCGTCGTCCAAGGACACCCCCTCCCCCGCACCGTCCTCGACCTCCCCCTCGGCCTCGAAGCCGACGGCCCCGGCCGAGACCCCGTCGAAGACGAAGAAGCCGAAGACGACACCGAGCGCCAAGCCGGAGACCACGCCCTCGCGCCCGGCCACCAAGGAGCCCGCGCCGCCCAGCGCGCCGGCCGCCGTGTCGGAGGAGTCCGTCGCCGAGGCCCAGGTGCTCAAGCTGGTCAACGACGAGCGGGCCAAGGTGGGCTGCAGCCCGGTGGCCGCGAACAGCGCCCTGCGCGAACTGGCCGAGGGCTTCAGCAAGGCCATGGCCACGGAGGGCTTCTTCGACCACACCGACCCGGGCGGCGCGACCCCGTGGGACCGGGCGGCGGCGGCCGGCATCAGCAACCTCGGCGGCGAGAACATAGCCCGCGGCCAGGCCGACGCCCAGGCCGTGATGGACGCCTGGATGGACAGCCCCGGCCACCGCGCCAACATACTGAACTGCGACTTCCAGACCCTCGGCGTCGGAGTCCACTTCGGCTCCGGCGGACCGTGGTGGACGCAGAACTTCGGCTACTGACCGCCACCACCCCCACTGTCCCTCGCGCAGCGCACTCTGCGGGACAGCGCTGTGCTCACGTACGCTTGGTGCATGTCGACCACGCAGGAGCGCGCGGCTGAGCAGGAGCCGGCGTACGACGTGTTCGCCCGGGGCTGTCCCTCGCGCGGCACACTGGAGCACGTCACCGGGCGCTGGGGTGCGCTGACGCTCGGCGCGCTGTACGAGGGTTCCTTCCGGTTCAACGAGCTGCGCCGCCGTGTCGACGGCGTCAGCGAGAAGATGCTGGCCCAGACCCTGCACGCGCTGGAGCGCGACGGTCTGGTGCACCGCGAGGCGCAGCACACCAACCCGCCCCGCGTGGACTACGAACTCACGGCCTCGGGCCGTGACGTGGCGCAGCGGCTCATCGCGCTCATCCAGTGCCTGGAGGGACGGATGGACGAGGTGCTGGCGTCGCGCGAGCGCTACGACACGCAGCGGATGCCTACGGCGTGACCCTGGGCGGTCGCTGGCACTTCGGGCAGAAGTAGCTGGAGCGGTTCATCCAGGGCCGGCGGCGCATGGGTGTGGCGCAGCGGCGGCAGGGCAGGCCCTCGCGGCCGTACGCGTCGAGCGAGCGGTCGAAGTAGCCGGACTCGCCGTTGACGTTGACGTACAGGCTGTCGAAGCTGGTGCCGCCCACGGCGAGGGCCGCGTTCATCACGTCCCGGACGTGGCCGAGGAGTTCCGCGGTGCGGGGGCGGGTGAAGGTGGCCGTGGGGCGCTCGTAGTGCAGCCGGGAGCGCCACAGCGCCTCGTCGGCGTAGATGTTGCCGACGCCGCTGATCAGGGACTGGTCGAGCAGGGCCCGCTTGATCGTGGTGCGCTTGCGGCGCAGGGCGAGGTGGAATGCCTCGTCGTCGAAGAGGGGGTCCAGCGGGTCGCGGGCGATGTGCGCGATGACGTCGGGCAGGCCGTCGGGGGACGTGTCGTGCAGCGACAGGCCGCCGAAGGTGCGCTGGTCGACGAAGCGGAGTTCGGTGGAGAGGTCGTCGGCGAAGCGGACGCGGATGCGCAGGTGCTTCTCGGCCGGTGCCTCGTGCGGCTGGACCAGCAGCTGGCCGCTCATGCCGAGGTGGGCCAGGACCGCCTGACCGGTGTCCGCCAGCGGCAGCCACAGGTACTTGCCGCGCCGGGCGGCGGTGCCGAAGCGGTGCCCCTTCAGCCGGTGGGCGAAGTCGTCGGGGCCGGCGATGTGCCGGCGTACGGCGCGCGGGTGCAGTACCTCGGCGTCGGCGACGGTGCGGTGGGCGACCCAGCGCTCCAGGCCGCGCCGGACGACCTCCACCTCGGGCAGCTCGGGCATGGGATCCCCTCGGGCGGGCCGGCGGACCGGGCCTGGTGGTCGGACGACGAGCCGAACGCCCGCCCCGGAGGTGGGGCGGGCGTTCGGGCCGTGCGGTGGATGGTCAGGCGGAGGTGGACGCCTCGTCGGGGTCCACGTCGACGGCGTTCGCCGTCGCCTTGGCACGCTCGTCCGCCGCGGCCCGGATGGACCGCCACGCGGATTCCGCGGCCTGCTGCTCCGCCTCCTTCTTGCTGCGGCCGGTGCCGGTGCCGTACGAGACGCCTCCGACGCGGGCGGCAGCAGTGAAGGTCTTCTCGTGGTCGGGGCCGGTCTCCGTGACCAGGTACTCGGGGACACCGAGTCCTTCGGTCGCGGTGAGTTCCTGGAGGCTGGTCTTCCAGTCCAGGCCGGCACCGAGGTTGGAGGACTTCTCGATCAGCGGGTCGAACAGGCGGTGCACCAGTTCGGAGGCCGCGTCGAGGCCCTGGTCGAGATAGACCGCGCCGATCACCGCTTCGAGGGTGTCGGCGAGGATGGACGCCTTGTCCCGGCCGCCCGTGCCCTCTTCACCGCGGCCGAGCCGGATGAAGGAGCCCAGTTCGAGCCCGCGGCCCACCTCCGCCAGCGCACGCGAGTTGACCACCGCGGCCCGCAGCTTGGCCAGCTGGCCTTCGGGCAGGTCGGGGTGGGTGCGGTACAGCGTGTCCGTGACGACGAGGCCGAGGACGGAGTCACCGAGGAACTCCAGCCGCTCGTTCGTCGGCAGGCCGCCGTTCTCGTACGCGTAGGAACGGTGGGTCAGTGCACGCACCAGAAGGGCGGACTCGAGCTGGTAGCCGAGCCGCCCTTCCAGAAGCGTGTGGGACGAGGCCTGGGTGTCCGCCTTCTTCTTGGCGGGTGGGTCCGCCTTGGCGTCTTCCGCCTTCTTGGGGACTGACACAGTGCCTCTCACCAGCCGCTCAGACCTCGAGGACCTGGCGCTTGTTGTAAGTGCCGCAAGACGGGCACGCGATGTGCTGCTGCTTGGGCTCGTGGCAGCGCTCGCACGCAACCAGGGTGGGGACCGCAGCCTTCCACTGCGACCGGCGGTGGCGCGTGTTGCTGCGCGACATCTTCCGCTTCGGAACAGCCACGGCTACTTCTCCTGCTTCTCGGCGGCGTCCGCGGAATCTGGCCCGTCGCCGCTCATCTCGTCCTTCTCGCCGTCTTCGAGTGAACCGGCGAGTCCCTGCAGTGCCGCCCAACGGATGTCGACGGCGTCGTGGTGGTGGTCCGGGTCGTCCGCCAGGCGTGCTCCGCACTCGGAGCACAGACCCGGGCAGTCTTCCCGGCACACCGGCTGCATCGGCAGTGCGAGCACCACCGCGTCGCGCAGCACGGGTTCGAGGCCGATCAGACCGTCCTCGATGAAGAGCCTGTCCTCGTCGTCCTCGGCGTCGTCGCCCGGTTCCGCCGCAGGGCGGCCCCGGTCGTCGGCGTCAGGGTACGAGAACAACTCCTGGAAGTCCGCTGTGAGCTGCTGCTCAAGCGGCTCCAGACACCTTACGCACTCCCCCTCGGCCGTGGCACGGGCGGTGCCTGTGACGAGCACCCCTTCCATGACCGACTCGAGTCGGAGACCGAGCTCCACCGGTGCGCCTTCCGGCACTCCGATGACTCCCTGGACACCGAAGTCCTTGGGAGCGTCGACCGTGCGGGTCAGGCGCTGGAGCGCACCGGGCCGCCGTCCCAGCTCGTGCGTGTCGAACACGAGGGGGTCGCGGTGGTCGAGGCGCGCGTTCAGAACCATTCCTGCTTTCGGTCTTCGTAGCTCGGGGATGCCACCCTGCGATGTTCCAGGGCAGCGGCGATCGCGGACGTACGCGCGACCGAAGAGCCAGGATACTGGACCATTCGCTCATGGCCCAATCCGGACCTGCGGGGCCCGTGGGAACGCCCTAGACTCCGCGGCCCTGCTCGTAGGCCCGCAGCTGTTCGGCGCTGATCATGCTGGTGTCGAAGAGGCTGGTCTCGTCGAGCGCCTGCGGCTGGACCTGCGGGGGCTGCGGGGGCTGCTGCGGTTGCTGGGGCTGGGCGTAGCCGTGCTGGGGGTCGTAGGCCTGCTGCTGGGCGTCGTAGCCCTGGTAGGCATACGGGTCGCCGGGCTGCTGCTGGTAGCCGTACGGGTCCTGACCGGCACCGTAGGCCTGCTGGTAGGCGGCGTACGGATCGGGCTGCTGCTGCGCGTAGCCGTAGGCCGGCTCCTGCGTGGGCATGTCCGGCACGGCCTGGGCCGGGATCTGTGCCGCGGCCGGCTGCGGCTCGCCGTACTCGGGCTGCCGGGGCTGCTCGGCGGGGGCGTCGGAGAGGGCCGCGAGGCCGGCCAGGTAGTCGGCGTCGCTGGAGTGCTGGACGGTGGTGGCGTCGTCGGCGAGGGCGCCGAGGTCGTCGGTGGCGATCCGGCCGTGCAGCTTCTGGCGGCCCCGGCCGACCGCCTCCAGGGTCTTGGCCAGCACCGCCTCGAAGGCGCCGAGCTTGGTGTCGACGTAGGCGTCGGCGTCGCGGCGCAGGGTCTCCGGGTCGTGGCTGCGCTCGGGGGCGTCCTCGTCCTCGTAGCCGTTCTCGTCGAGGCCGGGTCCGGTGCCGAGCAGCTTCTCGCGGCCGCGGCCCACCGAGCCGAGGGTCTTGGTGAGGACGACCTCGAAGTTGGCGAGCTTGGAGTCGACGTAGTCGTCGGCCTCGGCGCGGACCTCCTCGGCCTCCTGGCGGGCCTCGGCGAGGATCCGGTCGGCCTCCGTCTGGGAGCGGCGGGCGACCTCGGTGTCGGCGATCAGGGAGCCCCGCTCGGCGTGCGCGGTCTCGATGATCCGGTCGGCCTCCTGGCGGGCCTGCGCGACCATCTGCTCCCGGCCGCCGAGCAGTTCCTGGGCCTGGGCGAGCGAGCCGGGCAGCTCGGCGCGCAGCTCCTCCAGCGTGGCGAGCAGTTCCGCGCGGTTGACCACGCACGAGGCCGACATGGGCATGGCGCGGGCCCCGGAGACCATCGCGGTGATCTCGTCGAGCTTCTTCTGGACGTCCACCGTGTGCTCGCCACTCTCTACAGCTGTGTTGGAGACGGACGGGACGACTGTACGACCCTGGGGTGTCCCCGGGACACCGGGTGACGGATTGTCAGCCTCCGGAGGCGGTACGGCGGGCGGTTCAGTGCTTCTTCAGGCGCTCGGAGAGGACGTCGAGGACCAGCGGCGGTACCAGGTGGGACACGTCGCCGCCCCAGGTCGCGACCTCCTTGACCAGGGAGGACGACAGGAAGCTGTAGGTCGGGTTGGTGGGGATGAAGAGGGTCTCCACGCCCGAGAGGCCGTTGTTCATCTGGGCCATCTGCAGTTCGTAGTCGAAGTCGCTGACCGCGCGCAGGCCCTTGACGATGGCCGGGATGTCGCGCTGCTTGCAGAAGTCGACGAGGAGGCCGTGGAAGGACTCCACGCGCACGTTGCCGTACTCGGCGGTGACCTGGCGGATGAGGTCGATCCGCTCCTCGATCTCGAAGAGGCCCTTCTTCGCCTGGTTGATCATCACGGCGACGTAGACCTCGTCGTAGAGGCTGGAGGCCCGGCCGATGATGTCGAGGTGTCCGTTGGTGATCGGGTCGAACGACCCGGGACAGACGGCACGGCGCACTTGAATTCCCTCGCTCTCCGGTCCGGTCATCGTGCGTCTTCGCACGTAGAGGCGGCGCGACCGTACCAAAACGTTCCCTCGCCGTAGCGACGGGCACGGATCGCCTCGAAACCGTCCGGCCAGCCGAATTCCCCGCCTCTGGTGCTGCGCTCCACGGTGACGAGCGCTTCCCCGGCGAGCCAGCCTTCCGTACGGAGTGTGAGCAGGATCTCCCGAAGATCGTCGTCGGAGACGGCGTACGGCGGGTCCAGGAAGACGATGTCGTACGGCTCCCCGGGGGCGGGGGTGCGGATGGTCTGCTCCGCCTTGCCCGCCCGGACCTCGGCGCCGGGCAGGCCGAGCGCCTTGACGTTCTCCCGGACGGTGCGGACGGCGCGGGCGTCGGCCTCGACGAGCAGGACGTGTCCCGCGCCCCGGGACAGCGCCTCCAGGCCGACGGCGCCGGAACCGGCGTACAGGTCGAGGACGCGTTCGCCGTCCAGCGGGCCGCCGAGCAGGGACTGCCACGTGGAGAGGAGCCCCTCGCGCGCGCGGTCGGAGGTGGGGCGGGTGCCGGTCCCCCGCGGGACGGCCAGGCGGCGTCCGCCGGCCTTGCCGGCGATCACTCGGGTCATCTGAGGTCCTTGGTTGTGAGCGGCTCTGTGTTCAGTGTGGCTGGTCGCGCCCACGCGGCGGAGCCGCACACCGGCACAGCCTCGCGGCCCCTGGGCGGGTGGTGCTCAGCCCTTCTCCAGGTACTGCTCCCTCTGCTCGTCCAAGAGTGCCTCCAGCGCCGTCTTCAGTCCGGGCAGGCCGGTCAGCTCCGGGTCGGTGGCCACCAGGGCCGCGGCCTCCTGTCGCGCCTGAGCGATGATCTCCTCGTCCTCGATGACGGCGAGGACCCGCAGGGAGGTGCGGGCACCGGACTGGGCCTGGCCGAGGACGTCGCCCTCCCGGCGCTGTTCGAGGTCGATCCGGGACAGCTCGAAGCCGTCGAGGGTGCCGGCGACCGCGTTCAGCCGCTGGCGGGCCGCGCTCGCCTCGGGCATCTCGGTGACCAGCAGGCACAGACCGGCGGCGGAGCCGCGACCGACCCGGCCGCGCAGCTGGTGCAGCTGGGAGACGCCGAAGCGGTCCGCGTCCATGATCACCATCGCGGTGGCGTTGGGGACGTTGACCCCGACCTCGATGACGGTCGTGGCGACCAGCACGTCGGTCTCCCCGGCGGCGAAGCGGCGCATGACCGCGTCCTTGTCGTCGGGCTGCATACGGCCGTGCAGGATCTCGACCTTGAGGCCGTGCAGGGCGCCCTTCGCCAGCTGCTCGGCGATGTCGAGGACGGCCAGCGGGGGCCGCTTCTCGGCGTCGTCCTCCGGCGACTTCCGCGGGGCGCCCTTCTTGCCGGGGTCGTCCTCCTCGTCGCCGATGCGCGGGCAGACGACGTACGCCTGGTGGCCGTTGGACACCTCCTCCCGGACCCTTTCCCAGGCCCGGGAGAGGAAGTGGGGCTTGTCGGCGGCCGGGACGACGTGGCTGGCGATCGGGGACCGGCCGGCCGGGAGCTGGTCCAGGACCGAGGTCTCCAGGTCGCCGAAGACGGTCATGGCGACGGTGCGCGGGATCGGGGTGGCGGTCATGACGAGCAGGTGCGGGGGCTGCTTCCCCTTGCCCCGCAGGGCGTCGCGCTGCTCGACGCCGAAGCGGTGCTGTTCGTCGACGACGACCAGGCCGAGGTCGTGGAACCGCACCTTGTCCTCGATCAGCGCGTGCGTGCCGATGACGATGCCGGCCTCGCCGGTGGCCAGGTCGAGCAGGGCGTGCCGCCGGGCGGCGGCGCCCATGGACCCGGTGAGCAGCACCACCTTGGTGGCATGCTCGGCACCGCCCAGCATTCCCCCCTCGGCCAGCTCCCCCATCATCTCGACGACCGACCGGTGATGCTGCTGCGCGAGCACCTCGGTGGGCGCGAGCATCACGGCCTGCCCACCCGCGTCCACGACGGCGAGCATGGCGCGCAGGGCCACCATCGTCTTCCCGCTGCCCACCTCGCCCTGGAGCAGCCGGTGCATCGGGTGGTCGGTGGCGAGGTCGTCGAAGATCTCGCGGGAGACCTTCTGCTGGCCGTCGGTGAGAGTGAAGGGGAGGCGGTCGTCGAAGGCGGTGAGCAGGCCGTCCGGGGCGGGTTCGCGGGGGACGGCGGGGAGTTGGGTCTCGGCGTGGCGGCGGCGGGCCAGGGCGACCTGGAGGACGAAGGCCTCGTCCCACTTCAGGCGGGCGCGGGCGTCCTCGATGTCGGCCTTGGTGTGCGGGCGGTGGATCTTGAGGAGGGCCTCGGGCAGGGAGACCAGGCCCCGGCCCTCGCGCAGGGAGCCGGGGAGCGGGTCGACGGCCTCCTGGGCGCTCGGCAGCACCGTCTGGATGGCCTTGCCGATCTTCCAGGACTCCAGTTTGGCCGTGGCCGGGTAGAGGGGGATGAGGGCGCCGGCCCAGGACTCGACGCTCTCGCTCGCTTCGTCGTCATCGTCGGCGCGCAGCAACTCGTACGCCGGATGGGCCAGTTGCAGGCGGCGGTTGAAGACGGAGACCTTGCCCGCGAACATCGCGCGGGTGCCCGGCAGGAGTTCCTTGTGCGGCTTGTGGACGCCGTTGCCGAAGAAGACCAGTTGGAGGCGGCCGCTGCCGTCCGTGATGGTCACCTCCAGGCGCTGTCCCTTGCCGCGTGGTGCCCTGGACGAGGCGAAGGAGTGCAGCCGGGCGTCGGCCACCTGCGCGACCACCGTGACGTGTTCGTCCATGGGCAGGTCGGCGAGGTGGGTGAGCTGGCCGCGCTCCTCGTATCTGCGGGGGTAGTGGTGGAGGAGGTCGCCGACGGTGTGCAGGCCGAGGTGCTCGGCCATCACCTTCGCGGTGGCGGGGCCGAGGACCTTCTTCAGGGGTTCTCGCAGTGCGGGCACGAGATCCATTGCACACCACGCCACTGACATCGGTCGCCGGAAGCGCCGTACTACTCCACGCCGACCAGCAGCAGCGCCCCCTGCCGGCCGCCCCGGTGGACCACGGTGTCGACCGCGAGGTACGCCGCACGGACCCGGGCCTCCAGGTGCTCGGTGACGGTTCGGGGCGCCTCGTCGCCGAGGACGAGGGTGACCAGCTCGCCGCCGGCCGAGAGCATCCGGTCCAGGACGGTCGCCGCGACCTCCGTGACGTCCGCGCCGATGACCGCCACGTCGCCGTCGATGAGGCCGAGCACGTCACCGGCCTGGCAGATGCCCGCCGTGGTCCAGGACCGGTGCTCGGCGACGGTGACCTCGGCGTAGCGGGTGGCGCCGGCCGCGGAGGTCATCGCCACCACGTCCTCGTCGAAGCGCCGCTCGGGCTCGTGCACGGCGAGCGCGGCGATGCCCTGGACCGCGGAGCGGGTGGGGATGAGGGCGACCCTGACGCCTTCGGCACGGGCCTGCTCGGCGGCCGCGGCGGCGGTGTGGCGCAGTTCGGCGTCGTTGGGCAGCAGGACGACCTCGTGCGCGTGCGCCCGCCGTACGGCCTGGACCAGCTCCCCGCTGGCGGGCGGCTCCCCGGGGCGGGCGAGCAGGGTGGTCGCGCCGGCCTCGGCGTACAGCCCGGCCAGCCCCTCCCCCGGTACGACGGCCACCACGGCGCGGCGGCTCCGTTCCCGGGGCGGGCGGCCGGTCCCGGCGGTGTGGGCGTCGCCGTGCCCGAAGTGGGTGATGCGGATCCGGTGGGGCCGCCCGGCCTCGACGCCCGCCTCGACGGCGGCGCCCGCGTCGTCGACGTGCACGTGGACGTTCCACAGTCCGTCGCCGCCGACCACGACGAGCGAGTCCCCGAGCGCGTCGAGCCGCTGCCGCAGCCGCGTGACGGCCGCGTCCTCGGCCTCCAGGAGGTAGATCACCTCGAAGGCGGGCTCGTCGCTGCGGTCGGCCTCCGTCACCGCGCACTCGCCCGCGAGCGCCTCCTCGTCGCCCGGCGCCGGGGACGCTTGCGGCGGGACGCCCCCGTGCGGCGCCACACGCGCGTGCGGCTCCACGCGTGCGTGCGCGACGGTGGCCGCTCCCGGGCCGGGCGCCTGCCCGGTGAACGTCTCCACCAGGGCGCCGAGGACCGTCACGAGCCCGTGTCCGCCGGCGTCGACCACTCCGGCGCGCTCCAGGACCGGCAGCTGGGCCGGGGTGGCGGCGAGCGCCGCGCGGGCGCCCTCGTAGGCCGCGCGGGCCACCTCCGCGCAGTCGCCCTCCGCGTCGTCGGCCGCGTCGGCGGCGGCGGAGGCGACGGTCAGGACGGTGCCCTCGACCGGATGGGCCACGGCCTGGCGGGCGGACTCGGCCGCGTTCCGCAGGGCCAGCCGCAGGCCGGGGCCCTCGGTGTGCGCGGACTCACTCCGCGCGGTGAGCACCTGGGACATGCCGCGCAGCAGCTGCGCGAGGATCGTCCCGGAGTTGCCCCGCGCGCCGATCAGCGCGCCGTGGGCCATCGCGCCGACGGTCTCCGCCAGCGAGGGGCCGTCGGCGGCCTCCGGCGCCCCGTCGTCCAGCTCGTGCGCCGCGAACACGGCCTCCACGGCCGCGACGGCCGATTCGAGGGTCAGATAGAGGTTCGTGCCGGTGTCCCCGTCCGCGACGGGATAGACGTTGATCGCGTCGATCTCCTCGCGCGCCCGTCCCAGCGCGCGCAGTGACAGACCGCACCAGGTACGCACCGCCAGAGCGTCGAAGAACCTCTGCGGCACCTGCGCCACCTGTGCCTCCCTGAGCTGCCGGCCGTGGCTGGCAGCGTAGACCTTGGGCGGGTGCCCGGCGGAAGAGGGCCGGGGCGGGCCCCTGAGCTGCCGTGGTAGTTTCGTTGTACGGGAGCAGCCGTTGTATGCTGCTCCGGTTGCCCGATCCCGATCGGGCCATCCCCCTGGCACCGCCACTCAGATCCCGGACCGTCGAGTCCGAGAACTTGATCCCGGCATGCCGGGATCAACCGTAAGTGCATCTGAAGTCTTTGGAGTGACCCGTGGCTGCCAACTGCGACGTCTGCGGCAAGGGGCCGGGCTTCGGCAACAACATCTCGCACTCCCACCGCCGTACGCCCCGTCGCTGGAACCCCAACATCCAGCGCGTGCGTACCGTGGAGGGCGGGACGCCGAAGCGCGTGAACGCTTGCACCTCGTGCATCAAGGCCGGCAAGGTCTCGCGCTGACGCGTCAGCTGAGCGCGCGGCCACTGCCTGGTCCGCTGTAGGGAGCCGGTCCACCTCGGGTGGACCGGCTTTTTGCCGTGCTCACAGGCCGCGGTCGTAGATCACACTCGTAGATCGGACTCGTAGGTCACCCTCGTGGAATCCGCTCGCGGGTCACGCCCGGCTCAGGCGGTGTCCCGCCCGAGCGCCCACCCGTGATCGACCGGCCCGATCCCGTCGCCGAGCGCGAAGCCGGCCCCGATCGCCCCGGTGACGTACTCCTTCGCCTCGGTCACCGCCTCCGGCACCGACCGCCCCTTCGCCAGGCCGCACGCGATGGCCGACGCGAGGGTGCAGCCGGTGCCGTGCGTGTGCCGGTTGTCGAGGCGCGGGGCGCGCAGCCAGTGCTCCTCGGAGCCGTCGGTGAGCAGGTCCACGGCCTCGCCGCGCAGGTGGCCGCCCTTGATCAGCGCCCAGCGCGGCCCGTACTCCAGCAGGGCGGCGGCCGCCCGGCGCAGGTCGCCCTCGGACTCGACGCGTACGCCGGTCAGTTGCGCGACCTCGTCGAGGTTCGGGGTGGCGACGGTGGCCACCGGCAGCAGCTTGGTGCGGACCGAGTCCAGGGCGGAGGCGGCGAGCAGCGCGTCCCCGTGCTTGGAGACGCCGACCGGGTCGACGACGGCCGGGGCGTCCGTGCCGCCGAGCAATTCGGCGACCGTCTCCACCAGTTCCGCGGAGGCGAGCATCCCGGTCTTGACCGCCTGGACGCCGATGTCGTCGACGACGCTGCGGTACTGGGCCCGTACCGCTTCCACGGGCAGCTCCCAGGCGCCCTGCACGCCGAGGGAGTTCTGCGCGGTGACCGCGGTGAGCACGCTCATGCCGTGGGTGCCGAGGGCGAGCATGGTCTTCAGGTCGGCCTGGATGCCGGCGCCGCCGCCGGAGTCGGAGCCGGCCACGGTGAGCACCAGGGGCGGCCTCATGCCTCGACCTCCCCGCCGAAGTGGTCCCAGCCGCCCTTGCTGGTCCAGGGCGCCCCGTCGACGGTCACCTGGGGCAGCGCGGAGGGGTTGAGGACCTCGCCGATGACCTTCCAGCGGGCGGGCAGCTTCACGTCCGGCGGGAAGGTCGCCACGATCGCGTGGTCCTCTCCCCCGGTGAGCACCCACTGCATGGGGTCGACGCCGACGGCCTGCCCGATGTCGTTCATCTGGGACGGGATGTCGATCTGGCCGGAGCGGACGTCGATCCTGACCTTGCTGGCCTCGGCGATGTGCCCCAGGTCGGCGATGAGCCCGTCGCTCACGTCGCACATGGCGGTGGCGCCGAGCCCGGCCGCGGCCGGACCCGCGTGGTACGGGGGCTCGGGGCGCCGGTGGGCCTCGACGAAGGCGCGCGGCGAGCGGAAGCCGCGGGACAGCACGGCGAACCCGGCGGCGGACCAGCCCAGCCAGCCGGTCACCGCGACGAGGTCGCCGGGCTGGGCGCCGCCCCGGGTGACGGGCTCCTGGTTGCGCAGGTCGCCCAGCGCGGTGATGGAGACGGTGATGGTGTCGCCGCGCACCACGTCGCCGCCGACCACGGAGGCGCCGGCCACCTGGCACTCGTCGCGCAGGCCGTCCATCAGCTCGGTCGGCCAGGTCACCGGCAGTTCGGCGGGGACGACCAGGCCGAGCAGCAGCGCGGTCGGCACCGCGCCCATGGCGGCGATGTCCGCGAGGTTCTGCGCGGCCGCCTTGCGGCCCACGTCGTACGCGGTGGACCAGTCCCGGCGGAAGTGCCGCCCCTCCACGAGGATGTCGGTGCTGGCCACCACCCGGCGGTCGGGCGCGGCCACCACCGCGGCGTCGTCGCCGGGGCCCACCCGGACCGCCGGGGTGGTGGTGAGACGGGAGGTGAGCTCCCTGATGAGCCCGAACTCCCCCAGCTCACCAACAGTGCCCTTCATCGCCTTGGCTCCCCTTCTGTCCCTGTCCGTGCCCGGTCGCGCGTCATCTCTGTCCTCGTTACGGTCGAAATGACCGTCGCCACGGTCGGCGTGATCGTCAACTCGTGTCATTCCGCCACCCCGGCGCGCGGGGCCCTCGGCCCACGGGTCTCCCCGCGGAGAGCGGCTACGCGATACCGTGGCGTTCCTTTTCCCCACATGATCCTCGTGGCCGCTCTGGAGGTTCCGTGGTACAGGCGTACATCCTGATCCAGACGGAGGTCGGCAAGGCGTCGACCGTCGCCGAGACGATCAGCAAGATCCCCGGGGTGATCACGGCCGAGGACGTGACAGGACCCTACGACGTCATCGTGCGCGCCCAGTCCGACACCGTCGACGAACTCGGTCGCATGGTGGTCGCCAAGGTCCAGCAAGTGGACGGCATCACACGCACACTGACCTGCCCCGTGGTTCATCTCTGACCCCCCTCCGCCCGCTCGCTCTCGTACTGTTGATCGCCGCCGCCGGCTGCTCCTCAGCAGACGACAGCGGGTCGGCGGCGGTTCCCGGCCCGGGCCCCGGTCACGAAGCTGTGGCGGAACCCGGACAACACGCTGCCGCCGGTGGGCCGGGGAAACCCGCTGATCATACTGCGAGAAGGCGACCCCCGAGGGGGTCGCCTTCTGGCTGTGCGCGGGGCGGCGGACGTCAGCGCAGCCCCGTCGGGCGCCGCAGCGCCGCCTGGACCAGCCGGTCCACCAGCTCCGGGTAGGCGACCCCGCTCGCCTGCCACATCTGCGGGTACATGGAGATCGGCGTGAATCCGGGCATGGTGTTGATCTCGTTGATCACGAACTCGCCGTCCTCGGTGAGGAAGAAGTCCGCGCGCACCAGCCCCTCGCAGGAGGCCGCGTCGAACGCCGCGACGGCGAGGCGCTGGACCTCGGCGGTCTCCTCCGGCGTCAGCGGGGCGGGCACGATGCCGGGGGTGGAGTCGATGTACTTGGCCTCGAAGTCGTAGTACGCGTGCTCCGAGGGCGGCGGGATCTCGGCGGGGAGGGAGGCCCGGGGGCCGTCCTCGAACTCCAGCACCCCGCACTCGATCTCCCGGCCGCGCAGGGTCGCCTCGACCAGGATCTTCGGGTCGTGGCGCCGGGCCTCCTCGATCGCCTCGTCGAGTCCGGCCACGTCGTCGACCTTGGTGATGCCGATCGAGGAACCCGCGCGCGCGGGCTTCACGAACAGCGGCCAGCCGTGCTCGCCGGCGAAGTCGACGATCTTGCCACGGGCGCCGGAACGGTCCTGCTCCCACTCGCGGGGCCGGATCACCATGTACGGGCCGACCTTCAGCCCGTAGGAGGCGAACACCGCCTTCATGTACTCCTTGTCCTGGCCGACGGCCGAGGCGAGCACGCCCGCGCCGACGTAGGGCACACCGGACAGCTCCAGGAGTCCCTGGAGGGTGCCGTCCTCGCCGTACGGGCCGTGCAGCACGGGGAAGACGACGTCGACCTCGCCCAGTGCCTTGGGCACCGCGCCGGGTTCGCTGTAGACGACTTCGCGGTTGGCGGGGTCGACGGGCAGCACCACGGCGCCCTCGGCCGACTCGGCCAGTTCGTCGACGTCGGGCGTACGGCGCTCGGTGATCGCCATGCGTTCCGGTTCGTCGGCGGTGAGGGCCCAGCGGCCGTCCCTGGTGATGCCGATCGGCAGGACGTCGTACTTGGTCCGGTCGATGGCCGCGAGGACGGCGCCGGCGGTGACCACGGAGATCCCGTGTTCGGAGCTGCGCCCGCCGAACACGACGGCCACACGCGGCTTGCGAGGCGGCTGCTCGGGGCTCTGGGGGAGGTTCTCGGTGCTCATATCGCGTTGAGAGTACCCGCCCGTAGGGCCACGAGACAGCGTCGGCGGGGCCGCGTGGCGCGGGTGGCGCCCAGGGTGCGGTCCGGTGTCGCTCAGCGTCGTTCGGGCTTCGCGCTGCGCGACATCAGCTCCTTGACCGCGACGACCGGGGGCTTGCCCTCGTGCACGATGGCGACCACGGTCTCGGTGATCGGCATGTCGACGCCGTGCCTGCGCGCCAGATCCAGCACCGACTCGCAGGACTTGACGCCCTCGGCGGTCTGCTTGGTGACCGCGATGGTCTCCTGGAGGGTCATGCCCTTGCCCAGGTTGGTGCCGAAGGTGTGGTTGCGGGACAGCGGGGACGAGCAGGTCGCCACCAGGTCGCCGAGCCCGGCCAGTCCGGAGAAGGTCAGCGGGTCGGCGCCGAGGGCGACCCCGAGGCGGGTGGTCTCGGCGAGGCCGCGGGTGATCAGGGAGCCCTTGGCGTTGTCGCCCAGGCCCATGCCGTCCGCGATGCCGACGGCCAGCCCGATCACGTTCTTCACGGCGCCGCCCAGTTCGCAGCCGACGACGTCGGTGTTGGTGTACGGGCGGAAGTACGGCGTGTGGCAGGCGGTCTGGAGGCGCTGGGCGACGGATTCGTCGGGGCAGGCGACCACGGCGGCGGCCGGCATGCGGGCGGCGATCTCGCGGGCCAGGTTGGGCCCGGTGACCACGGCGATGCGCTCGGCGCCGACCTTGGCGACGTCCTCGATGACCTCGCTCATCCGCATCGCGGAGCCGAGTTCGACGCCCTTCATCAGCGACACCAGGACCGTGCCGGGCGCCAGCAGCGGCGCCCAGTCGGCGAGGCCCGCGCGCAGCGTCTGGGAGGGGACGGCGAGGACCGTGAAGTCGGCGTCGCGCGCGGCCTCGGCGGCGTCGGTGGTGGCCCGCAGGCCGGCGGGGAGTTCCACGCCGGGCAGGTAGTCCGGGTTGGTCCGGGTGGAGTTGACGGCGTCGGCGAGGTCGGCGCGGCGCCCCCACAGGGTGACGTCGCACCCCGCGTCGGCGAGGACCGTGCCGAAGGCGGTGCCCCAGGATCCGGTGCCGAAGACGGCCGCCTTGACCGGCTTGCTCACGTGCTCTGCCCTTCTGCCTGCGTTCCCCGCGTGCGTGCCGGCGCCTGCTGCGACGGCGACGGTGTCTGCGACTGCGTACGGCGCCGCTGCTCGATCCGCTCGCGGCGTGGGTCGTAGGGGGTCCTCGGTGCCTTCTCGCCCCGGATCTCCTCCAGGTGGCCGGTGACGGCGGCCATGATAACCTCGGTGGCCTCCTTCAGCAGCTCCGCGGTCATCTCCCGGTCGTAGAACCGCGCGAGGTCGACCGGCGGCCCCGCCAGCACGCGGTGGGTCTTGCGCGGGAGGAGGTTCGGCTTCTTGGCGTAGGGCGGCAGCAGTTCGTTGCAGCCCCACTGGGCGACCGGGATCACCGGGCACTTGGTCTGCAGGGCGACGCGCGCGGCACCGGTCTTGGCGGTCATCGGCCAGCCGTCCGGGTCGCGGGTAAGGGTGCCCTCGGGGTAGAAGGCGACGCACTCGCCGCGCTCCACGGCCTCGATCGCGGCCCGGAAGGCGCTGAGGGCGTCCGTGCTCTCGCGGTAGACGGGGATCTGTCCGGTGCCCCGCATCGCGGCGCCGACGAAGCCCTTCTTGAAAAGGCCGCTCTTCGCCAGGAATCGGGGGACGCGCCCGGTGTTGTACTGGTAGTGCGCGTACGCGAAGGGGTCCACGTGCGAATTGTGGTTCACGGCGGTGATAAATCCGCCGTCGGCCGGAATGTTCTCCATTCCCCGCCAGTCCCGCTTGATCAGAACCATGAGCGGCGGTTTGCAGATCACCGCGGCCAGGCGGTACCAGAAGCCGATTCTGCGGCGGGGCACGCTGACACCTTTCCTCCAGGGCCTGGGGCCGGACAAGTGTCGCCCCGGGCCTCCCGTCTGTCGAGAACACCGTACGCCCCGGCGAGTGAACCGCCAGGTCTCCCAGGTGACAATGACGGCGACGAGAGAAGGACGGAACGCTCGTGCAGTGGACCTTGGTCGTACCCGTGAAGCCCCTCGCCCGGGCCAAGAGCAGGCTGTCGGACACCGCGGACGACGGGGTCCGGCCGGATCTCGCGCTGGCGTTCGCCCAGGACGCCGTGGCAGCCGCGCTGGCCTGCCCGGCGGTCGCGGATGTGGCAGTCGTCACGGACGACGCACGGGCCGGGCGGGAGCTGGCGGCGCTCGGCGCGGCCCTCGTCACGGACGAGCCCCGGGGCGGTCTGAACGCGGCGCTGGCGCACGGCGCCGCGGCGGTCCGGGCGGCACGTCCCGGAACTCCGGTGGCGGCGCTCAACGCGGATCTCCCCGCGCTGCGGCCGGCGGAATTGGCGCGGGTCCTGGCGGCGGCCGGGCAATTCCCGCGCGCTTTTCTCCCGGACGCGGCCGGAATCGGCACGACCTTGCTGACCGCGGCACCGGGCACCGAATTGTCCCCGGCATTCGGTCCGGATTCCCGGGTCCGCCACCGCGCGTCCGGCGCGGTGGAACTGTCCCTCGGCGCGGTGGATTCCGTACGGCAGGACGTCGACACCGGCGGTGATCTGCGCTCCGCCCTGGCACTGGGGGTGGGGCCCCGGACGGCGGCGGTGGCGGCGCGGCTGCTGATCGCCGGGCAGTAGGCTGCGGCCATGCAGGCGACCGCGTACACGTACGACTCCGAAAGCCGCAGCGGGCAGGTGCTGCTCGACGACGGCACGCCCGTGCCCTTCGACGCGGCGGCGTTCGACGCGGGGGGCCTGCGACTGCTGCGACCCGGGCAGCGGGTGCGGATCGAGACGGAGGGGGCGGGCGAGGACCGCCGGATCACGCTGGTGACACTCCAGACCCTCTGAACGACCTGGGAAAACGCCGCGGGCCGGACTCCGAGAGGGAGTCCGGCCCGGCGCGTGAGAGCCCTGTTCGCCTGCTGCCGCTACCGCCGGCCGCTACTTCTTGCGTGCGGTGGCCTTCTTGGCGGTGGTCTTGCGGGCGGTCGACTTCTTGGCCGGGGCCTTCTTGGCGGTCGCCTTCTTGGCGGGAGCCTTCTTCGCCGCGGTCTTCTTCGCCGTCGCGGTGGTCTTGGCGGCGGACTTCTTGGCGGTGGTCTTCTTCGCCGTCGTCTTCTTCGCCGCTCCGGTGGCCTTCTTGGCCGCGGTCTTCTTCGCCGCGGTGGCCTTCTTCGCCGCGCCCGTGGCCTTCTTCGCCGCGGTCTTCTTGGCGGCGGCCTTCTTGCCCGCGGCCTTGGAGATCGTGGCCGAGGGGCCGGACAGGCTGCCCTTGGGGGCCTTCTTGACCGCGATGTCGTTCTTCGGGAGCTTCTTCGAGCCGCTCACCAGGTCCTTGAAGCCCTGACCCGCGCGGAAGCGCGGCACCGAGGTCTTCTTGACCCGAACCCGCTCGCCCGTCTGGGGGTTGCGGGCGTAGCGGGCGGGACGGTCGACCTTCTCGAAGGAACCGAAGCCGGTGACCGAGACCCGGTCGCCCGAGACCACGGCACGGACGAGGGCGTCCAGGACCGCGTCGACGGCGTCGGCGGCCTGCTGCCTGCCGCCCACCTTGTCGGCAATCGCTTCTACGAGCTGCGCCTTGTTCACGTCTTCCCCTTCGGAGACATCGCCAGAACGAATGTGTTCAAGCTTTTTCGCACGTTAGGCAGATATATACCGCAAATCAAACACGAAACGGGCTAATCACCCTTGTGCCGCAACGGACTCGGGCCGCCCAGGCCTGTTCAGCCGTCCTCTTCGGGGAATCGACCCGCGTCGAGGTCGTCGGTGAACCGATCCAGGCGCCTTGCCGCACCGGCGAGATCGTGTTTGGCCGCGGCCGTAATGACCAGCAGCTTCCGGGTCAGCGCCATCCGTACGCCCTCCGGGACTTGCAGTGCGCGCACTCTTGTGTGCGCTTCCTTGAGCCGGACCGCGACCGCCGCATAGAGCTCGAGTTGGCCGTCGTGGTCCATGCACAGATTGTGCCATCTGGGGCGAGTTGTCGCCTGCGCAGGGGGCAACTGCCGCCCCGAACGGCCTTCCGGTCACTCCCGGAACCCGCGCCTCCAGGACTTCTTTACCCCGGCAACCAAGCCTCTAACGTGGGAAGTTGTGCGCCTCACCGCTGACGGGCGTCCGTCGCCCGACCCAAAAACGGCCGTACCCCCGATCGGGCTGATCGGGGGTACGGCGGGGGTGTTGGGTGGCCGAAACTCGACCTTGCGGGAGCCTCTGCGGGCCCGGGGGTCAGACCTGGACGGTCTGCGGCTTGTGCGAAGGGCGCTTCGCCTCGTACGCGGCGATGTCCGCCTCGTTCTGGAGGGTGATCGAGATGTCGTCCAGTCCGTTCAGCAGCCGCCAGCGGGAGTTCTCGTCCAGCTCGAAGGAGGCCGTGACGCCCTCCGCCCGGACCTCGCGGGCCTCCAGGTCGACGGTGACCTCCGCCTGCGGGTCCTGCTCCGTGAGCGCCCACAGCGCGTCCACGATCTTCTGGTCGAGGACCACGGTGAGCAGGCCGTTCTTCAGCGAGTTGCCCCGGAAGATGTCGGCGAAGCGGGAGGAGATCACGGCCTTGAAGCCGTAGTTCTGCAGCGCCCAGACGGCGTGCTCACGGGAGGAGCCGGTGCCGAAGTCGGGGCCGGCCACCAGGACCGTGGCGCCCTGGCGCTCGGGCTGGTTGAGGACGAAGGACCCGTCCTTGCGCCAGGCCTCGAACAGCCCGTCCTCGAACCCGTCCCGGGTCACCTTCTTGAGCCAGTGGGCGGGGATGATCTGGTCGGTGTCGACGTTGCTGCGGCGCAGCGGGACGGCCCGGCCGGTGTGCTTGGTGAATGCTTCCATGACTCTCAGACTCCAGCGGGCGTGGGGACGTCGGCGGCGGACAGGTCGGCCGGGGAGGCCAGGTGGCCCAGAACCGCCGTCGCGGCCGCGACCTGCGGCGACACCAGGTGGGTGCGACCGCCCTTGCCCTGGCGCCCCTCGAAGTTGCGGTTGGAGGTGGAGGCGGAGCGCTCGCCCGGGGCCAGCTGGTCCGGGTTCATGCCCAGGCACATCGAGCAGCCCGCGTGCCGCCATTCGGCGCCGGCCTCCTTGAAGACCACGTCCAGGCCCTCGGAGACGGCCTGGAGACCCACCCGCGCGGAGCCCGGGACGACCAGCATCCGTACGCCGTCGGCGACTTTGCGGTCCTTGACGATCTCGGCGGCGGCGCGGAGGTCCTCGATGCGGCCGTTGGTGCAGGAACCTACGAAGACGGTGTCCACGCTGATGGAACGCAGCGGCTGCCCGGCCTCCAACCCCATGTACTCCAGGGCCTTTTCGGCGGCGAACCGCTCCGAAGCGTCTTCGTACGAAGCCGGGTCGGGGACGGCGGCGGAAAGCGGCGCGCCCTGCCCCGGGTTGGTGCCCCAGGTGACGAACGGGGACAGCTCGGCGGCCTCGATGACGACCTCGGCGTCGAACTCGGCGTCGTCGTCCGTGCGCAGCGTCTTCCAGTACTCGACCGCCGCGTCCCAGTCCGCGCCCTCGGGGGCGTGCGGGCGGCCCTGGAGATAGTCGAAGGTGGTGGCGTCGGGGGCGATCATGCCCGCGCGGGCGCCGGCCTCGATCGACATGTTGCAGATGGTCATGCGGGCCTCCATCGAGAGCTTCTCGATGGCCTCGCCCCGGTACTCCAGGACGTAGCCCTGGCCGCCACCGGTGCCGATCTTCGCGATGATCGCGAGGATCAGGTCCTTGGCGGTGACGCCGTCGGGCAGTTCGCCGTTGACCGTGATGGCCATGGTCTTCGGACGGGCCAGGGGCAGCGTCTGGGTGGCCAGCACGTGCTCGACCTGGGAGGTGCCGATGCCGAAGGCCAGCGCGCCGAAGGCGCCGTGCGTCGAGGTGTGCGAGTCTCCGCAGACCACGGTGGTGCCGGGCTGGGTCAGGCCCAGCTGCGGGCCGACCACGTGCACGACGCCCTGCTCGACGTCGCCCAGCGGGTGCAGCCGGACGCCGAACTCCGCGCAGTTCTTGCGCAGCGTCTCCAGCTGGGCCCGGGAGACCGGGTCCGCGATGGGCTTGTCGATGTCGAGTGTCGGGGTGTTGTGGTCCTCGGTGGCGATGGTCAGGTCGAGCCGCCGCACCGGGCGGCCGCTCTTGCGGAGGCCGTCGAAGGCCTGCGGGCTGGTCACCTCGTGCAGCAGGTGCAGATCGATGAAGAGGAGGTCGGGCTCGCCCTCGGCGCGCCGGACGACATGGTCGTCCCAGACCTTCTCCGCGAGTGTCCTACCCATCGCTTTCCCTCCGGCCGGCGACCAAGCGTCGGCCCAACTAGAGATCTTTGGGGAAGCGGCGCCCGCACCCCTGTGTTTCCGGGCAACCGCCACCAGGCCCGTACGTCACGGGCCGTTGTGACTTCGTGCCATCCAGGGTGGCGCGTTCCATGGAAAATTGAACTTGCGTTTCACAGAGTGAGACGGGAGTATCGTTTCATGGACAACAGTAGCGGCGTCGGCGTTCTGGACAAGGCGGCCCTCGTCCTGAGCGCTCTGGAGTCCGGCCCGGCCACCCTCGCGGGATTGGTCGCTGCGACCGGACTGGCACGACCCACGGCCCACCGCCTGGCCGTGGCACTGGAACACCACCGCATGGTGGCGCGCGACATGCAGGGCCGTTTCATTCTCGGCCCGCGCCTGGCCGAGCTGGCCGCGGCGGCCGGCGAGGACCGGCTGCTGGCGACCGCGGGCCCGGTGCTCACCCACCTTCGCGACGTCACGGGCGAGAGCGCTCAGCTCTACCGCCGCCAGGGCGACATGCGTATCTGTGTGGCCGCGGCCGAGCGTCTGTCGGGCCTGAGGGACACGGTCCCGGTCGGCTCGACGCTCACGATGAAGGCCGGCTCCTCGGCGCAGATCCTGATGGCCTGGGAGGAGCCCGAGCGCCTGCACCGCGGCCTCCAGGGCGCCCGCTTCACGGCGACGGCGCTGTCCGGCGTGCGGCGGCGCGGCTGGGCCCAGTCCATCGGCGAGCGGGAGCCGGGCGTCGCGTCCGTCTCGGCGCCGGTGCGCGGCCCCTCCAACCGCGTGGTGGCGGCCGTGTCCGTCTCCGGCCCCATCGAGCGTCTGACGCGCCACCCGGGCCGGATGCACGCCCAGGCCATCATCGACGCCGCCGGCCGCCTCTCGGAGGCGCTGCGCCGTACGGGCTGACCGGCACCTTCCCCTGTGTGACCGGGGACGGGCCCGCCTCAACGCCGCGGCGGCCCCTCCCCCGGTCAGGACCCCGACCGGGCCCGCTGCGCCGAACCGGCGCGGACCCACGGGTACTTGGGAACGCCAGAAGGCCCCCCGCCGAAGCGGAGGGCCTTCTGATCTTGTACCCCCGACCGGATTCGAACCGGCGCTACCGCCTTGAGAGGGCGGCGTGCTAGGCCGCTACACAACGGGGGCGTGGATCTTGCGGGCGTTTCATGCTCAATCGCCGCAGATCCGAGCTGGTCTACCAGGACTCGAACCTAGACTAACTGAACCAGAATCAGTCGTGCTGCCAATTACACCATAGACCAATGTGGTTTAGACCAGTTCGTACCCCCGACCGGATTCGAACCGGCGCTACCGCCTTGAGAGGGCGGCGTGCTAGGCCGCTACACAACGGGGGCCCTAGCGATCATCTCGTGAGAGATCACCGTACCCCCGACCGGATTCGAACCGGCGCTACCGCCTTGAGAGGGCGGCGTGCTAGGCCGCTACACAACGGGGGCATTGCAGATATAGCTCTGCGAGCTGGCCTACCTGGACTCGAACCAAGACTAAGTGAACCAGAATCACTCGTGCTGCCAATTACACCATAGGCCACTGGAACGCAAGCCCCTGATGGGGTTTCGCTCTAGCGTCGCGCTTCCGGTTCCCGGCCCTTTCGGCCCGCTCCTCGGCGGCGCAGGAAGAACATTACCCGAAGGTGGACGGGGCTCCAAAACGGGTATCGGCGCGGAGCAGCGCGGGGAGTTCGGAGAGGGAGGCGATACGGCGCGGCCCCTCCGGCGGCTCCACCGTCGCGTAGACGCCGCCCCGGTCGATCCACACGGAGAGCAGCCCGGCGTCGGCGGCGCCGCGTCCGTCGATCTCCGGGTGGTCGCCGACGTAGGCGACCTCGGCCGGGGGGAGAGCCAGGGCGTCGCAGGCCGCGAGGAAGGCGGCGGGCTCGGGCTTGGAGACGCCCAGTTCGGCGGCGCACAGGATGGTCTCGAAGCGGTCGTGCACACCGAGGACGCGCAGCTTGCGGTCCTGGACGGTGAGGCTGGAGTTGGAGAGCACCGCGTGCCGGTGGCTGTCGGCGAGGGCGTCGAGGACGGGCAGCACGTCCGGGAAGAGGGACCAGGCGGCCTCGTAGTGCGTGACGTAGCGCTGGAACCACGTGTCGGCCTCGGCCTCGGTCAGCTCCGGCCGGCCCAGGAACTCGCGGATGCGGTCGCGCCGCTGTGTGACGAAGTCCACCTCACCGGCGGAGAAGCGCGCCCACTGCCGGTCGGTGATCTGCCGCCAGCGCACGAGGGCCTCCTCGGCCGACCCGTACCCGGCGAGGAGCCCTTCGGCCACCAGGTGGGCCCGCATGCCCTCCCGGTCGGCGGTGGTGTAGTCGAAGAGGGTGTCGTCGACGTCCCAGACCACGGCTCGGATGCTCATGATCCGACGGTAACGCCGAGGGGCGGACCGTGTCCGCCCGATCCGGGGAACGGCGAAGGGGCGGCGCCCGGTGGTCCGGGTGCCGCCCCTTGGGCGCGTACGGGCGTCAGGCCGCGAGCCGGGCCAGCGCCGCGTCGATCCTGGCCAGCGCCTTCTCCTTGCCCAGGACCTCCAGGGACTCGAAGAGGGGCAGGCCGACGGTGCGGCCGGTGATCGCGACGCGGACCGGGGCCTGGGCCTTGCCGAGCTTGAGGCCGTGCGCCTCGCCGGCGGCCAGGACGGCCTCCTTGAGGGACTCGGGGGACGTCCAGTCGGCCGCGTCCAGCTTCTCGCGGGCGGTGACGAGCAGGGCGTCCGAGCCCTCCTTCATCGCCTTCGCCCAGCTCGCCTCGTCGAGGACCGGCTCCGGCAGGAACAGGAAGTCGACGTTGTCCGTGATCTCGGAGAGGACCTTGAGGCGGGTCTGCGCGTGCGGCGCGATGGCCTCCCACTTGGTCTCGTCGAAGTCCTCGGGCGCCCAGGGGGCGGCCGGGGCCTTCAGCCACGGGCGGCAGCGCTCGGTGAAGTCCTTCACCGGCAGCAGCCGGATGTGGTCGCCGTTGATCGCCTCGCACTTCTTCAGGTCGAAGCGAGCCGGGTTGGGCTGCACGTCGGAGACGTCGAAGGCCGCCACCATCTCGTCGATCGTGAAGATGTCCTGGTCGGCGGAGAGCGACCAGCCGAGCAGGGAGAGGTAGTTGAGCAGGCCCTCGGGGAGGAAGCCGCGCTCGCGGTAGAGGTTCAGGCTCGACTGGGGGTCGCGCTTGGAGAGCTTCTTGTTGCCCTCGCCCATGACGTACGGGAGGTGGCCGAAGGCCGGGATCTCCTTGGCGATGCCCAGCTCGGTCAGCGCCTTGTACAGGGCGATCTGGCGCGGGGTGGAGGAGAGCAGGTCCTCGCCGCGCAGGACGTGGGTGATCTCCATCAGGGCGTCGTCGACCGGGTTGACCAGCGTGTAGAGGGGGGCGCCGTTGGCGCGGACGATGCCGTAGTCCGGGACGTTCTCCGGGAGGTAGGTGATCTCGCCGCGGACCAGGTCCGTGAAGGTGATCGCCTCGTCGGGCATCCGGAAGCGGACGATGGGCGCGCGGCCCTCGGCCTTGTACCCCTCGACCTCGGCGTCGCTCAGGTCGCGGCAGTGGCCGTCGTACCCGGAGGGCCGGCCTGCCGCGCGGGCGGCCTCGCGGCGGCTGTCCAGCTCCTCCTGGGAGCAGTAGCAGCGGTAGGCGTGGCCGGCGGCGAGCAGCTTCTCGGCGACGTCCTTGTAGATGTCCATGCGCTGCGACTGGCGGTACGGCGCGTGCGGGCCGCCGACCTCGGGGCCCTCGTCCCAGTCGAAGCCCAGCCAGCGCATCGCGTCGAGCAGCTGGGTGTACGACTCCTCGGAGTCGCGGGCCGCGTCGGTGTCCTCGATGCGGAAGACCAGCGTGCCCTGGTGGTGCCGGGCGAACGCCCAGTTGAACAGGGCGGTGCGCACCAGACCCACGTGGGGGTTGCCGGTGGGGGACGGACAGAAACGTACGCGTACGGGTGAGCCGGGTGCGCTAGCCACGCTTGACAACCTTGTTGGTGAGAGTGCCGATGCCTTCGATGGTGACGGCGACCTCGTCGCCGACGTTGAGGGGGCCGACGCCGGCCGGGGTCCCCGTGAGGACGACGTCGCCGGGGAGCAGCGTCATGGCCTCGGAGATGTTGACGATCAGGTCCTCGATGGAGTGGATCATCTCGCTGGTGCGGCCGAGCTGCCGCTGGGCGCCGTTGACCGTGAGCTGGATGGTCAGGTCGGCCGCGGCGGCGAGGTCGATGTCCGTCTCCACCCAGGGCCCCAGCGGGCAGGCGGAGTCGAAGCCCTTCGCCCGGGCCCACTGCTTCTCGCGGCGCTGCACGTCGCGGGCGGTGACGTCGTTGGCGCAGGTGTAGCCGAAGATCACGTCCTGCACGCGGTCGCGCGGGACCTCGCGGCACATGCGGCCGATGACCACGGCGAGTTCGGCCTCGTGGTGCAGTTCCTCGGAGAAGGAGGGGTACTGGATGGCGTCGCCGGGGCCGATCACCGAGGTGGACGGCTTGAAGAAGGCGAACGGGGCGTCGGGCACCTCGTTGCCGAGTTCGCGGGCGTGTTCGGCGTAGTTGCGGCCGAAGGCGACGACCTTGTTCGGGAGCACCGGCGGCAGCAGCCGCACCTTGCTCAGGGGCACCTTGGTGCCGGAGAGCTCGTAGTCCCCGAACGGGATGCCCTTGATGATGTCGAGGACGAGCTGGTCCGGCTGGTCGCCCTCGACCGCGCCGAAGGCGACGTTCCCGTCGATGGAGAACCTGGCGATGCGCACGGGTTGCTTGGCCCCTTGACTGAGCTGGCTGGAGTCTGACGCCCCAGGCTAACGCGGCGCGCCCGTCCGGCATGATCCGCCGGACGGGCGCTTGGTGCTCAGGGCCTGTCTGACCATTCCCGTCGTCGCCCGGAAGGGCGGCCTCGCGGCGTCAGGTGCGTGCTCTCGCCGTGCCGGGCGTAGAGCCTCGTACTGGATGTACTTGGCTCTGCGCCCGGTGCGGCGAGAGTGCGTGCATGGCGTCGCGGGGCAGACGGGAATGGTCAGACAGGCCCTAGGGGGCCGCCTGAACGGGCGGCGCCGGGGTGACGTACTACTCTGCGACGGCGGCCCCGACCGGGACCTCCATGAGGACGGTGCGCCGGGGGTTGGCGGTCTGGGCGGGGAGCTCGACGGCGTGCTCCGGCTGCTCCTGCGTGCGCAGGTCGTCGGCGTCGTCGAGGTGCGCCAGCGTCGTGCGCCGCGGGTTGGCGATCTGGTGGAACATCATCGTCGTCTTCACGGTTGTGGGAGGCCCTGTCGTGTCCGGGCGCCCGAGGGGCTGCGATGACCCCTGCGAGGGCGCGGGTTGTCGGTTTTGCCTTCTCTGTAAAGCGTCAGGCTAAACATGCAATTCCCCGGCAACTCGGGGAGGGCCCGCGATCTGCGTGTGAGTTTGCTCACTTATCAAGGGTCAAACCGGTCAATTGCGACTCCAGCGACACTGGGACCAATAAGACATTCCACCGTTGAAGCCCGCATTCCGCTCCTGATCATGGCGACTGGGACACCCTCCGCACCTCGACAACTCGCGGGCATACGTCCCTTTTGCGGGTGATCATCTTCTACGTCTGGTGACTCGGCCCTCACGTGCTGTCACGTATCTCACGGCGTACCCCACGGGCCTTGTTGGAGATCCTGCACTGTGCTGGAATTCCACGGACCGCCGCAGGATCGAGCCGGCGCGCAGGGGGCGCAAAGCAGCGCCGGGCGGCGGCGAGAAGGGGGAACCAGCGCCGGTCACTCACGACCACCACGGGGGCGTATTCAGGGCGCTCCCATGACGCCGACACCGTGTCCCGCCGTTCACGCGGAGGGGCGCCTGGTCCAGAGGTTGCGACGCTAGTGCAGGGACGTTTCAAGAGGGATGGCAGCGCTTCGGCGGAGCCGGAGCCGCACGGCGGGACCGGCCCCAAGGCCGTCGGCTCCTCGCCCCAGCACGCCCAGAACCCGGGCCAGACCCCGCCCGGCGACAGTGGAGAGCGCGCCGGTCAGACGGCCGGTTCGGCCGCCCCCGGCCAGCAGCCGTCCGCCAAGCCGGCCAAGGGCGCGCCGAGCGGCCCCGGTCCGCGAATAGCCCTGCGCAACTGGCGTATCTCCACCCGTCTGGTGTCGCTGCTCGCGCTCCCGGTGGTCGCGGCCACCTCGCTGGGCGCGATGCGCATCAGCCAGTCGATGGACGACATCCAGCAGCTCGACAACATGAAGCTGCTGACCGAGATGACCAAGCAGGCCACCGAACTGGCCGCCGCGCTCCAGGAGGAGCGCGACCAGTCCGCCGGCCCCCTGGCACACGGCTCGGCGTCCAGCGCCATCGCCGTCAAGGGCGACCGCGAGAAAACCGACCGGGCGCTCAAGAACTTCCTCGACAACTCCGAGGAGATCGACGCCGCCAGCAAGGACGGCAACCTCGTCGGTGTCCGCGACAGCCTCGTCGGCCTCGCGAGCGACCTGAACGACCTGAACAAGATCCGCGGCACGGCCTACCAGGCCAAGCAGAACTCGACCCAGACCGTCGAGGCCTACCACCGCCTGATCAACCACCTGCTCGACCTCTCGCAGGACATGGCGGAGGCGACCAGCAACCCCGACATGATTCAGCGCACGCGCGCCCTGTCGGCCTTCTCCTCGGCCAAGGAGTACGCGTCCATCCAGCGCGCGGTCCTGGCGGCGGCACTCCCCGCGAACAACACCAGCAAGGGCAAGCTCTCCGAGAACGACCGGCTCTACGCCCAGTCGGCGCTCCAGAGCCAGACGTCCGAGATCCGCAGCTTCACCAGCATCTACGGCGACGGCGCCGAGGAACTCCTCAAGCCGATCTCCGAGGGCAACCCGGTCATCGAGGCGTCCGACCAGTACGCCGGCCGCGCCCTCAGCGGCGTCAACGGCCTGGGCGACCTCAAGCCCCGGTCGTACCAGGACTGGCTGGACGAGAGCTCCACCAAGATCCAGCAGATGAAGAACATCGAGCTGAAGCTGCTGGAGGACATGGAGCAGCAGGCCCGCGAGCTGCGCAACGAGTCCGAGCGCGAGGCCATCATCTCCGGTGTCCTCATCCTGCTCGTGCTCGGCGTCTCGCTGGTCGGCGCCTTCGTCGTGGCGCGGTCCATGATCCGCTCGCTGCGCCGCCTGGAGGACACCGCGACCAAGGTCGCCCAGGACCGCCTGCCCGAGCTGGTCAAGCAGCTCTCCGAGACCGACCCGCAGGACGTCGACACCTCGGTGGAGTCGGTCGGTGTGCACTCCCGGGACGAGATCGGCCGAGTGGCCGCGGCCTTCGACGACGTGCACCGCGAGGCCGTCCGCCTCGCCGCCGAGCAGGCCCTGCTGCGGGGCAACGTCAACGCGATGTTCACCAACCTCTCGCGCCGCTCCCAGGGCCTCATCCAGCGTCAGCTCTCGCTCATCTCCGAACTGGAGTCCCGCGAGGCCGACCCGGACCAGCTGTCCTCGCTGTTCAAGCTCGACCACCTCGCGACGCGCATGCGCCGTAACGGTGAGAACCTCCTCGTCCTCGCCGGTGAGGAGCCCGGCCGGCGCTGGACCCGGCCGGTCCCGCTGGTCGACGTGCTCCGTGCCGCCGCCTCCGAGGTGGAGCAGTACGAGCGCATCGAACTGGCCTCCGTGCCGACCACCGAGGTCGCCGGCCGCGTGGTCAACGACCTCGTGCACCTGCTCGCCGAGCTGCTGGAGAACGCGACCTCGTTCTCCTCGCCGCAGACCAAGGTCAAGGTCACCGGTCACGCGCTGCCCGACGGGCGGGTGCTGATCGAGATCCACGACACCGGTATCGGCCTCTCCCCCGAGGACCTCGCCGCGATCAACGAGCGGCTCGCCTCGCCGCCCACCGTGGACGTCTCCGTCTCCCGCCGCATGGGTCTGTTCGTGGTCGGCCGCCTCTCGCAGCGCCACGGCATCCGCATCCAGCTGCGGCCGTCCGACTCCGGTGGCACGACCGCGCTGGTCATGCTGCCCGTGGACGTCGCCCAGGGCGGCCGCAAGCCGCAGCCGAAGCCGGGGCAGTCCGCCTCCGGCAACGGCGGTCCGGCGGCCGCGCAGGCCGCCGCCGGTGTCGCCGCGGCCCGCCGTGGCGGTCAGGGCGGCGCCCTCGCCGGAGGTGCCTTCGGCGGCGGTGGCGCGCTCGGTGGTGGCGGTGCTCCGGGCGGCCGGCTCGGTGCCGCCCAGGGTCCGCGGGCCGCGCTCCCCGGACGGGACACGGACGGCCGCCCGGGCGCGCCCGGCGGTCCGCGCGGTCCCCAGTCCCCGGCCGGTCCCGGCCAGCAGAACCGACCGGCCCCGGCCGGCGCGGGAGCCGGTGCCGGTCAGGCGCCCGGTGCCCCGCAGGGTCTGCAGGCCGCGGGCATGAACGCGCCGCAGGGCAACGCCCCGCAGGGCCAGGACGTCTTCGGCGGTGGCCGCGGTCCCGCCGCGCCGCCGCAGCGCGGCAAGCGCGGGAACAACGGCGACGCCGGACAGGGCCGTCGTCCGCAGCTGCCGCCGCGCGGTGGTCCGCGGGCCGAGCTGCCCGGTGGCAACCCGCAGCCCCGCACACCCAGCTGGAGCGACGAGAACGCGCAGCCGTCCGTGGAGCGCGCCCCGCTGGACGCCCCGCGCGGCCACGAGGAGCCGGACAGCTCCCGCACCCGCCGCACCCCGGACTTCGACGACCGGCAGGGCCCGGGCTCCACGGCGGAGATGCCGGCCGTGCCGCGGTTCGGCGAGCCCCAGTCCCCCGCCGCCACGGCCGAGTTCGCCCGCCCCGACTTCGACGCCCCGGCCCCTCGCCAGGACGTCCCGCAGAACACGGGCCAGTTCACCCGGCCGGACCAGAACCAGAACCAGTACGACCAGGGCGCGTACCCGCAGAACCAGTACGGCCGGGACCAGTACGGTCAGGGCGGCCCCGCGGACGCCCCGCGCAACGACCAGTTCGCGCGGCCCGAGCAGACCGGCCCGCAGCAGGGCAACGGCGCCTTCGTCCGCTCGGACGTCTTCGGCGGCCAGCCCCGTCAGACCGGCCCGAACGGACCCGCCCAGGCCGACCGGTTCGCCGGCGCCCAGGGGTACGACAACGGCTCCGCCGGACAGCAGGGCCTGCCGAGCCGCGCGAACCCGGCCGCCCCCGGCCCGTTCGAGCGCCCGCAGGTCAACGGCGCGCAGGGCGGCAACGACTTCGGCGCACCGCGCCCGCCGGCCCCGTCCCCGCAGCGCCCCGTCCACCAGGAGCCCGCGGGCGGCCACACCAACGGGACCCCCGCGCAGCAGCGGCCCCAGGACGGCTGGGCCCTGCCCCCGGCCACCGGCCCCGGTGACGGGCGCACGCCGCTGTACGACACGCTGGAGACCAACTGGTTCCACGGCGACCGCGAGGCGAGGGCGCAGCAGCAGGCCCAGCCCGCCGCCCCGGAGCCGCAGGCCGCCCAGCCCCAGACCCCGGCGGCCCCGCAGCGGCCCGCCACCGCTGCCTGGCGCAGTTCGCCCAACGACGACCTCGTCCGGCAGGCGGAACGCGTACGGCAGCCGGCGGCGGGCGGGGTCACCACCTCCGGCCTCCCGCGCCGCGTCCCCCGGGCCAACCTCGTCCCGGGGACGGCTCAGCAGCAGTCGCACCAGAACGGTCCGCAGATCTCGCGCGCGCCGGACGACGTGCGCGGCCGGCTGACCAATCTCCGTCGGGGAATCGCACAGGGCCGTCAGGCCGGTACCAACCAGACCGGCAGCTACCCGCGGCCCACTCACCAGCAGGAGCGTTAGTTGAGCCCGATGAGCCAGGCGGCACAGAACCTCAACTGGTTGATCACGAATTTCGTGGACAACACCCCGGGGGTGTCCCACACCGTCGTCGTGTCCGCCGACGGACTCCTTCTGGCGATGTCCGAGGGATTCCCCCGCGACCGCGCCGACCAGCTCGCGGCCGTCGCCTCGGGTCTGACCTCGCTGACCGCCGGGGCGTCCCGGATCTTCGAGGGCGGCGACGTGGCGCAGACGGTCGTGGAGATGGAACGTGGGTTCCTCTTCCTCATGTCCGTCTCGGACGGCTCTTCACTGGCCGTCCTCGCCCACCCGGAGTGCGACATCGGCCTCGTCGGCTACGAGATGGCGCTCCTGGTCGACCGCGCGGGTGCGGTCCTCACACCCGACTTGCGCGCTGAACTACAAGGAAGTCTGCTCCACTGATCCGCCCCGGCACCACCCGTGTTACCAAATCACCGTCCGGCCGCCACAATCCCCCCACCGGCCACATCAGACGGCTTGACTGACCGACTTGCTGTCCCGCCCGGAGGATTCATGACCCCGCCCACCGCCTCTCATGATCCGTACGCGGAGCCGTACGAGGACGAGGGCGACCAGCCGCTGGTACGTCCTTACGCGATGACCGGTGGCCGGACCAGGCCGCGCTACCAGCTCGCCATCGAGGCGCTGATCAGCACGACGGCCGACCCGGCAGCGCTCATGGGACTGCTCCCGGAGCACCAGCGGATCTGCCACCTGTGCCGCGAGGTGAAATCGGTGGCCGAGGTGTCGGCCCTGCTGGCGATGCCGCTCGGCGTGGCCAGGATCCTGGTCGCCGACCTCGCGGAGGCCGGGCTCGTCGCCATCCACCAGCCCGGCGGGGACGAGAACAACGGCGGTGCACCTGACGTGACACTGCTCGAAAGGGTGCTCAGTGGACTTCGAAAGCTCTGACGGAGGCCGGGCGACCACCTCCGCGAAGATCGTGGTCGCCGGCGGCTTCGGCGTCGGCAAGACCACGTTCGTGGGCGCCGTCTCCGAGATCAACCCGCTGCGCACCGAGGCCGTGATGACCTCTGCCAGCGCCGGGATCGACGACCTCACACACGCCGGTGACAAGACGACCACCACGGTCGCGATGGACTTCGGCCGCATCACGCTCGACCAGGACCTGATCCTGTACCTGTTCGGTACGCCCGGACAGGACCGGTTCTGGTTCATGTGGGACGACCTGGTGCGCGGCGCCATCGGCGCGGTCGTGCTCTGCGACACCCGCCGGCTGGCCGACTGCTTCCCGGCCGTCGACTACTTCGAGAACAGCGGTCTGCCGTTCGTCGTCGCGCTCAACGGCTTCGACGGGCAGCAGCCGTACTCCCCGGACGAGGTGCGCGAGGCGCTGCAGATCGGCCCGGACACCCCGATCATCACGACGGACGCCCGGCACCGCGCCGACGCCAAGTCCGCCCTGATCACGCTGGTGGAACACGCGCTGATGGCCCGCCTGCGGTAGGGCCGCGCGGGTCCGCGGGTGATCGCGGCCAAGTCGGCAGGGCCCTACGGCACTTGTCGTAGACCGGTCGGAGCCGGCTGTGTCCTTTGACACGGTCGGCTCGGCTGTTCATAACGTTTCGGCAGAGGAATCGGGTGGTACCGACACGCGACGCGGTCAACTGCTCTCGCTGCGCGCACGAAGGCCCCGTCTTTTGACGGGCCTCGCTCTTTATGACCGTTTTACGCGGGGCTTACATCACGTGTAACCCCCGCGTTCCACTGTTTGGAAGAGCGCTGGTCGCCGTGCTGGAATGCCAGAACTGCCCAAGGGTCAATCACGCACGAGACGTACTCAGCAGTAGCACGTACTCGTCGACGGACTGGGCTCTGAGACACAGCGGCACGACGTAGGTGCCGACCGCCGAGAGGTTGTTGGTCGAGTGAGGCGAAGCAAGAACAGTCCCGAGCCATCGGCCCGGGGCAACTTCACCCCGCCGCCGCGCACAGCGGCGCCCGCCCCCGCGTCTGCTGCGGAACCCCAGGACGAACCCGCCGCCGCCGGTGGCCGTTTCTCGCCGCGCAACTGGCGGGTGACCACCCGGCTGAACGCGATCCTGCTCATACCCGTGCTGGTCGGCCTGGTCATGGGCGGCTTCCAGGTGAAGAGCTCCATCGACACCTGGGGCGACGCCGAGGACGCGGAGAGCACCGCGCGTCTGGTGCAGGCCTCCCTCGGGTACGCCAACGCCCTCTACAACGAGCGCGACATCACGGCGGCCCCGCTATTGCAGGGCAAGGGCGACAAGGACGCGACCGTCACCAAGGCCCGTCAGGCGACCGACGACGCCGCCGACACCTTCGACGAGGCGGCGGCCGGCATGCCCGCCAAGCCGGGTCTGGAGCGCCGGCTGAAGGTCTTCCGCGAGCAGGAGCCCAAGCTCCAGACGCTGCGGGCGGCCGCGTACACCACCAAGCTCAAGGGCGTGGAGACCGAGGAGGGCTACACCGGTGTGGCCCACCCCCTGATGGAGTTCGCCAACGAACTCGGTCTGGGCACCGGCAACATCACCTCCTACGGCCGTACCGTCTACGCGATCTCCCTGACCAAGGCGGCGCTCTCCCTGGAGCGCTCCATCGGCATGCACATGCTGGTCAAGCCCGGTCCGGACCCCAGCCACCTCGCCAGCCAGCGGGTCGCCCTCTCCTCGTACGCCTACCTGGAGCGCATCGCGATCGAGGAGTACATCGGCGGCGGTACCGAGGCGGACGCGCAGAAGCTCGAGGACGCCGAGGCGAAGCTCAAGACGGACGGCGCGGCCATGGCCAAGGAGGCCAGGGCCAGTGACCCGGACTACGTGCCGCCGCCGTCCAACCCCACCACGATGATCTCGGAGCTGGCCCAGCTGGACTCCACGGACACCGGTGCGCGGGCGGAGCTGGCCCAGCAGGGCATCACGCCGGAAAACTGGTGGGCGGTCAACACCCTCAAGTTCGACGCGTACCAGAAGATCGAGTCGGATCTGGCCGACAAGGCGGTCTCCGAGGCGTCCACGATCGCCGACGACGCCGAGCGGGACGCCTACATCACGGGTGCCGCGGTCGTGATCGCGCTGCTCGCCGCGTTCATCCTGGCCGGCATGGTGGCGCGCCAGATGAGCCGTTCCATGCGCCAGCTGCGCAACGCCGCCTTCGGCATCGCCGAGCAGCGCCTGCCGATGCTGGTCGACCAGCTCTCCCGCACCGACCCCGGCCGGGTCGACACCCGGGTCCAGCCGATCCCGATCACCTCGACCGACGAGATCGGCGAAGTCGCCCGCGCCTTCGACCAGGTGCACCGCGAGGCGGTCCGGCTCGCCTCCGAGCAGGCTCTGCTGCGGGGCAACATCAACGCGATCTTCACCAACCTGTCGCGCCGCAACCAGTCGCTGATCGAGGGCCAGCTGAGCCTGATCACCGACCTGGAGAACAACGAGGCCGACCCCGACCAGCTGGAGAACCTCTTCCGGCTGGACCACCTCGCCACCCGTATGCGCCGCAACGGCGAGAACCTCCTGGTCCTCGCCGGCGAGGAGCCCGGCCGCCGCTGGGACCAGCCGGTCCCGCTGGTCGACGTGTTGCGCGCCGCCTCCTCCGAGGTGGAGCAGTACGAGCGCATCGAGCTGTCCGGCGTGCCGGAGGCCGAGATCCACGGCCGCGCCGTGACCGACCTCGTGCACCTGCTCGCCGAGCTGCTGGAGAACGCGACCACGTTCTCCTCCCCGCAGACCAAGGTCCGCGTCACCGCGACCCGGCTGCCCGACGGCCGCGTGATGGTGGAGATCCACGACAAGGGCATCGGCCTGACCGCCGAGGACTTCGCCGACATCAACCACAAGCTGGCCAACCCGCCGACCGTGGACGCCGCGATCTCGCAGCGCATGGGCCTGTTCGTGGTCGGGCGGCTGTCCGACCGGCACGGGATCCGGGTCCAGCTGCGCCCCTCCGGCGAGCAGGCGGGCACCACCTCGCTGGTCATGCTCCCGGACGCCATCACCCACGGTGGCGGCGGCGACCAGCAGCGCACCGAGTTCACCGTCTCGCAGATCATCCCGGAGCAGAACTTCCGGGGCGAGAACTTCTCCCAGCCCGGTCAGCCCATGCGCACCGCCGCCGAACTGGGCTTCGACGACAGCCGGTACTCCGAGGTCCCCGACGACATACGGGAGCTGGACCCCGTCGGCCGCTCGCTGATGCGCGAGGAGCGCAGGGCGGCCCTGGAGGCCCAGTCGCACCCCGAGCTGCCCGGCCCGGCGGGCCCCGACGGCGCCGGAAACGGCGGGACGCCCGGGTTCCAGGACCAGTTCACCGGTCAGCAGCCCCAGCAGTCCCAGCAGCCGGGCTACGACGCAGCCCGCGAGGCGTACGCGGATCAGCAGAGCGGCGCCTACGACCAGCAGCAGGCCTACACCGACCAGCAGCAGGCGTACCAGGAACCGCAGCAGGCGTCGTACGACGAGCGGTACTACGCGCCGAACGGCGGCCCGCAGCAGGACGAGGGCTACCCGCAGGGCGGCGGCTACGGCGACCCGTCGTCGTACGCCGAGCAGGGCCACGGCGGGCAGCAGCAGGCCGGCGCCGCGGACACGTACGCGCCCTTCGAGCAGCGCCGTGCCCAGGACGACTGGCCGCAGCAGGACGACTACCGGGGTGGCTATCCCGAGCAGTACTCCACGGGTGCTCCCGAGGCGCAATCCGTGCAGGCCGCTGACGTGAACCAGCCGGACCGCGTAGGCTTCGACCGTCCGGGCCCGGCCCCCTCCGCCGCCCACGAGATGACCAACGCCGGTCTTCCCCGCCGCGGATCCACCGCGAGCGGCGCGGGCGATGCGGGGCCTGCGGGTCACGAGACGCCGGCCGCCGCCGCTCCGGGGGCGAACGGCCGGGACAACTGGCGGTCGGCCAACGACGACCGCTGGCAGCAGGCTTCCTCGCTGCGCAAGCCCAAGGCGGGCGGGGTGACCTCGTCGGGCCTGCCGCGGCGGGTACCCAAGGCCAACCTGGTCGAGGGCGCCGCCGAAACCACTCCACAGGGAGGCCCCCAGGTCTCCCGCGCTCCGGAGGACGTCCGGGGCAGGCTGAGCAACCTGCGGCGCGGTGTCGAGCGAGGCCGCAACGCAGGCAGTGAAACGAACGGCCAGGACACAAGGAATGAACACCGTGGTCCTGACAGCACCTACAACCAGGAGCGTTAGTGTGAGCCCGATGAGCCAGGCGGCGCAGAACCTCAACTGGTTGATCACCAACTTCGTGGACAACACCCCGGGGGTGTCCCACACGGTGGTGGTCTCCGCCGACGGACTCCTTCTGGCGATGTCCGAGGGGTTCCCGCGCGACCGTGCCGACCAGCTCGCGGCCGTCGCCTCCGGTCTGACCTCGCTGACCGCCGGTGCCTCGCGCATCTTCGAGGGCGGCAGCGTGAACCAGACGGTTGTGGAGATGGAGCGGGGATTCCTGTTCATCATGTCCATTTCCGACGGCTCGTCCCTCGCCGTTCTTGCACACCCCGAGGCGGACATCGGCCTCATTGGGTACGAGATGGCCCTTCTGGTGGACCGTGCGGGCACGGTTCTGACGCCCGATCTGCGGGCTGAGCTCCAAGGCAGCCTTCTCAACTAAAGGACAGACGGTGCGTTTTGGCGTCCCGTGGCCGTAAAGTTTCGGGACGCGGCTCCACAGCGTTGGATGCCAGGCACAGTCGGAGGAGGAAAAAGTGGCAACACCCCCAGGCGGTCCGTCTTCGGGCAACTGGTCGTACGGCCCTGGTCAGGGCCAGAACGACGGCTCGGCGAACGGATACGGCTACCCCTCCGTGCCGAGTCACCGGCAGCCGTACGCGCCGCAGGGCCCCGGCCCTTCGCCGTACGACCAGCCGCAGGCTCCGCGCATCCAGCCCGTGCAGCCGCAGCGCCGCACCCCTGAGCCGGCGCCCGCGGGGGCGTCGAACAACCCCCTGGTGCGCCCGTACGCCATGACGGGCGGCCGCACCAGGCCGCGCTACCAGCTCGCCATCGAGGCGCTGGTGCACACGACCGCGCAGCCGCACCAGATGCAGGGCCAGCTGCCCGAGCATCAGCGGATCTGCAACCTCTGCCGGGAGATCAAGTCGGTGGCCGAGATCTCGGCCCTCCTGACGATCCCTCTCGGCGTGGCCAGGATCCTCGTCGCCGACTTGGCGGAGGCGGGACTGGTCGCCATCCATCAGCCCGGCGGCGACGAGAACGCCGGCGGCCAGCCAGACGTGACACTGCTCGAAAGGGTGCTCAGTGGACTTCGCAAGCTCTAGCGGCGGTCCTTCCCGCTCCACCACTTCCGCGAAGATCGTGGTGGCGGGCGGCTTCGGCGTGGGCAAGACCACGTTCGTCGGCGCTGTCTCGGAGATCAACCCGCTGCGCACCGAGGCCGTCATGACATCCGCGTCCGCGGGTATCGACGACCTCACCCACACGGGGGACAAGACGACCACCACGGTCGCCATGGACTTCGGCCGTATCACGCTCGACCAGGACCTGATCCTGTACCTCTTCGGTACGCCGGGCCAGGACCGGTTCTGGTTCATGTGGGACGACCTGGTGCGCGGCGCCATCGGTGCGATCGTGCTGGTCGACACGAGGCGGCTCGCCGACTGCTTCCCCGCCGTCGACTACTTCGAGAACTCGGGGCTGCCGTTCGTCATCGCGCTGAACGGGTTCGACGGGCAGCAGCCGTACAACCCGGACGAGGTCCGGGAGGCGTTGCAGATCGGGCCGGACACGCCGATCATCACGACGGACGCGCGGCACCGCGCCGACGCGAAGTCGGCGCTGATCACCCTGGTCGAGCACGCGCTGATGGCTCGCCTTCGCTGAACCACGCCGAGCCTGCGGGCATGCGTGCCGCCTGGGGCGGCACGGGTGGGCGCAGGCGGCAGCCCGTTGCGCCGGGTTGCGACACGCCCCCTGCGGCCACCGTGCTGCCGGGGGCTGTTCCGTTGCCGGGTGCGGGTAGTTGTCGGCTGGTCGCGCAGTTCCCCGCGCCCCTGGGTGGGCTGCCCCGGCCCGCGTCATGCGTAGAGGCCCCCTCCTGGACGGAGGGGGCCTCTACGTGTGTCTCGGCGTCAGCGCCAGCTGTGCGGGGCGCGGAAGCCCGGCTCGCGCTCCAGGCGGCGCCAGCCCGCGCGGACGCGGCCGCCGCCGTGGGTCGGCGGGATCTCGGCGGGGCGGGCGGCGGCGCGGGCGAGGAGGAGGGCCGTGATGGCGGCGACCTCCTCGGGCTCGGCGTGGCCCTTCTCGACGCGGATGTCGGGAGTGGACATGGGGGTGGCTCCTCGGGTCACTGCGGCGGGTTGCCGTGCTTGCGGGAGGGCAGGTCGGCGTGCTTGGTGTGGAGCATCGCCAGGGAACGGGCGAGCACCTCGCGGGTCTCGGCGGGGTCGATGACGTCGTCGACCAGGCCGCGCTCGGCCGCGTAGTAGGGGTGCATCAGCTCGGCCTTGTACTCCTTGACCATGCGGGCCCGCATGGCCTCGGGGTCCTCGGCACCGGCGATCTGGCGGCGGAAGATGACGCCCGCGGCACCTTCCGCGCCCATGACGGCGATCTCGTTGGTCGGCCAGGCGTAGGTGAGGTCGGCGCCGATGGACTGCGAGTCCATGACGATGTAAGCACCTCCGTACGCCTTGCGCAGGATGAGCGAGATCCGGGGCACGGTCGCGTTGCAGTACGCGTAGAGCAGCTTGGCGCCGTGGCGGATGATGCCGCCGTGCTCCTGGTCGACGCCGGGCAGGAAGCCGGGTACGTCCAGAAGGGTGACGATCGGGATGTTGAAGGCGTCGCACATCTGGACGAAGCGGGCGGCCTTCTCGGAGGCCTCGATGTCCAGGACCCCGGCCAGGGCCTGCGGCTGGTTGGCGACGATGCCCACGACCTGGCCGTCGAGGCGGGCCAGCGCGCAGATGATGTTGCGGGCCCAGCGCTCGTGGACCTCCAGGTACTCGCCGTCGTCGACGATCTCCTCGATGACCTTGGTCATGTCGTACGGACGGTTGCCGTCCGCCGGGACCAGGTCGAGCAGGACGTCCGAGCGGCGGTCCACCGGATCCGAGGAGTCGTGGCGCGGCGGGTTCTCGCGGTTGTTCTGCGGGAGCAGCGAGAGGAGGTAGCGGACCTCGCCGAGGCAGGTCTCCTCGTCGTCGTACGCGAAGTGGGCCACGCCGCTGGTCTCGGCGTGCACGTCGGCGCCGCCCAGGCCGTTCTGGGTGATCTCCTCGCCGGTGACGGCCTTGACCACGTCCGGGCCGGTGATGAACATCTGCGAGGTGTCGCGGACCATGAACACGAAGTCGGTGAGGGCGGGGCTGTAGGCCGCGCCGCCCGCGCACGGGCCGAGCATCACGCTGATCTGCGGGATGACACCGGACGCCCGCGTGTTGCGCTGGAAGATGCCGCCGTACCCGGCGAGCGCGGACACGCCCTCCTGGATGCGGGCGCCGGCGCCGTCGTTGAGGGAGACCAGCGGGGCACCGGCCGCGATGGCCATGTCCATGATCTTGTGGATCTTCGTGGCGTGGGCCTCGCCCAGGGCGCCGCCGAAGATGCGGAAGTCGTGGGCGTAGACGAAGACCGTGCGGCCCTCCACCGTGCCCCAGCCGGTGATCACACCGTCGGTGTAGGGCTTCTTGGCCTCCAGGCCGAAGCCGGTCGCCCGGTGCCGGCGCAGCTGCTCGACCTCGCGGAAGGAGCCGGCGTCCAGGAGCAGCTCGATGCGCTCACGGGCCGTCAGCTTGCCCTTGGCGTGCTGCGCCGCCGTGGCCTTCTCGCTCGGCCCGGCCAGCGCCTGCGCACGGATCTCGTGCAGTTCGGCCACTCGCCCGCGCGCGTCCGTCGGCTCACCCGGCGCCTCATCCAAAACGGTCATGTAGCGACTCTACGAAGCCGACCGCCGAATGCGAGCCGTCGACTCCGTACAGTCTCCGACGTGTTTTCCTGGTAGCACCGAACAGAACCCCTGCGCCATGCAGCCGTTTCGACTGCTCAGAGGGCCTCTCCCTTGTAGGGGTCACACAAAGTCGTCAGCTGAGAGCCACCTCACATTCATGGGTGGTACATACCACCCCTGGAGTGACGCGGAGGCGCAGACGGCGGCCGGTGGCCAGGATCTCGACCGTCTCGTCGGACCGCACCGCGGCCCGCACCGGGTGGTCCCATTCGATCTCCAGGGGCTCCCCGGAGCGCGGCGGTTCGCTCACGCAGAGGGTAGCGGTACGGCCCCTGCGGCGGACCAGCACACTCGCCCCGGCCGTCGCGGTGAGCGGGCCCGCCGTGCCGGCCCGCCAGAAGTTCGCCGCGGTGAGGCCGAGCGAGGGGACGGCGACCGCCTGCCGCCCGTCGTCGTTGGCGAGGACCCGCACCCGGCCGCGGTCGGCGGCGCGGCGGGCGACCGCGCCCCTGGAGGCACCGGGCATGAGGACGTAGACGTAACCGGCGTCGGCGGGGTCGGTGCCGTGGTCCAGCCAGAGGGTCTGCCAGCGGCGGGTGCGGCGCTCGGTGGTGCTGGTGGTGTTGATGTCGGACCAGGCTCCGGTGCGGTCCTCGCGCAGGGTCCGCAGGCCGCCCCCGGGCACGATCCAGCCGCCGTGCCCCTCCAGATGGGCCCAGTCCCGGCCCCGCACGAGGGCCTGGGTGCCGCCCTCGCCGAGGTTCCGGTTGTCGACCACCGTCTCGACCGGGACCCCGTCCGTACAGGTGATGCCGGCGCCGAGGCAGACCACCTCGTCGTCGAGGAAGAACCAGGACTTGCGGGCCTCCAGGGTCGAGCCGAGGCCCTTCAGGTGCTGGCCCACGGCCGCGTACTCGCCGTCGGTGGTGCCGCCGACCCAGCGCACGCCGGGCTTGGGGGCGCCCCACTCGCCGCCGGCCCGGTCGGCCAGGCGCTTGGTGGAGACGGTGGTACCGGGCAGCCGGTACCAGTCGACGGTGGGCCAGAACCAGTCTGTGTACTGGTCGGACCGATCGGACCGGCCGGATTCCGCCCCGTTCGCCCACCAGCTGAGCATGCCCGCGCCGGTGTGCCAGCCGCGCGGGTTCTCTCCGTTGCCGCACTCGTAGAAGGAGATGCGGTCGCTCGCCATCGCGAGGCCCGCGGTGAAGGCCGGGCGGCGGTGCACGGCGCGGTCCATGGCGGCGAAGAGGCGGTGGCCGGTGGGCTCGGGCGCGGCCTCGACGGGGGCGGCGGCGATCGCGTGCAGCCGGGCCAGGTCGGCGACCGGGAACTGGGGAGCCGTGAGGACGGGCGTGACGGTGTCCCGTTCGATCCAGCCCTTGATCCGCGCGTGCCAGCGGTCGCGCTCGGTCCCGCTCGCGCCGCCCGCGAGGACGGCCATGGCGGCGATGATCTGCTGCCCGTGGAAGTGGTCGCTGCGCATCACGTGCAGGTCGTCGCCGGCCAGGTAACCCCGGCTGATGGCACGGCCGTTGACGGCGTCCATCACCAGTCCGTCGTGGATGAGGGGGGCGTAGGCGTGCTCGACGCTGTCGAGGACGATCTGCTTGCCGGGGTCGGTCACCTCCCACTGCGAGCCGGCGAGCAGGGTGAACAGCCGCCCGAGGCCGTCCAGCATGACCTGGCCGTACGTACCCGAGTAGGCGACCCAGGTGTGCTGCACGAACGAGCCGTCGGCGTAGAGGCCGTCTCCCTGGGTGACGTGGGGGAAGACCGGCGAGAGGGCGTCGCGGGCCAGGGCGATCCTGTCGGGCGTGCGGCCCAGGACGCCGCGCAGGGCGACGGAGCGGCAGAGGTCGACGCGGTTGGCGCCGGTGGAAGTGCCGGAGTAGTCGCGGAGCATCGCGTCGGGGATGAAATGGTCCACGGCGGCGCAGGCGGCGGCGACCCGGTCGGCGCCCACGTGGTCGTACAGGGCGGCCGTGATGCCCGTCAGGAGGCGCGGGCTGCCGATCTGCCACTCCCACCAGTTGCCGTAGCGGGTGGTGCCTGGGTTGTAGACGGTGGCCGACAGGTGGTCGAGGCCGCGCAGGATGTCGGCGAGGAGCGCGGGGTCGCCGGTGGAGCCGGTGCCCTGCTGCACGTACGCCTCGGTCATCGTCCACAGGCGGCCGTAGGCGAACGTGATGCCGGCGGGCGGGTCGAAGGGGTGGCCGGGCCACAGGGAGGTGGAGGTCGGCGCCATGGTGGCGCGGTGGTCGCGGGCGCGTTCACCGGTCTCCGCGAGGCGGGACGCGTACGGCTCGGCGGCCGGGTCGTAGCCGGTGCCGAGGGCGATGTCGAGCCAGCGCCGGCGGAGGGTGTCGTAGGGGTCGGCGGCGGCCGCGGCGGGCGTTGCGCCAAGAGCGGGGGGCAGCGCGGCGGCCACGGCGGCCGTCAGAAGGAGGGAGCGTCGGGTGGGTCCGGCGCCGGGCCGGGGGGCGTGCGGCCACGTGGAGGTCATGCTCATGACCCTTCCCCGCCGCCGACGGCGCTACGTCCCTCGCGGCCGTCCGGGTGAATCCGGCGCGCCACGCCGCGCAGATCCGTTGAATGTTCAATGGAATAGGTCTACAGTCGTCACCGTTGGATTGGTTGAACATTCAACATCGAGCGTCCGGACCCCCAGGAGGACATCATGAGCAGCACCCCCGACCTCGCCACCCTGACCGGCGAGTACACGATCGACCCCGCCCACACCACGATCGGCTTCACCGCGCGCCACGCGATGGTCACCAACGTCAAGGGCAAGTTTCTCGACTTCAGCGGCACGCTACACCTGGACGGCGGCGACCCGAGCCGCTCCACGGCGTCCCTGGACGTCACGATGGACAGCATCGACACGGGGTCCCCGGACCGCGACGGCCACCTGAAGAGCTCGGACTTCTTCAAGACGGACGAGTTCCCGACGATGACCTTCCGCTCCACCGGTGCGGAGTCCCTCGGCGGCGACGACTACCGCATCACCGGCGACCTCACGATCCTCGGCACCACCAAGCCGCTCGCCATCGACCTGGAGTTCAACGGCGCGGCCAAGGACCCCTTCGGCAACGAGCGCGTCGGCTTCGAGGGCAAGGCCGAGATCAAGCGCTCGGAGTGGGGGCTCACCTGGAACGCGACCCTGGAGACGGGCGGCGTCCTGGTCTCCGACAAGATCAAGCTGAACTTCGACATCTCGGCGATCAAGCAGGGCTGAGGTCCACGTCCGCGGCGGCCCGGAGGCGGACACGCCGGCCGGGCCAGCCGATCGTCCGGTAGATCGCGTTGTACTGGGCGACGGAACGGTCCGCCGGCATCAGATCGTCGTCCTCGGGGCCCCGGACCGACGTGGTGTGCCCGTCGGCGACGACGACCAGGTCGTACCCCCGGCTCAGGGCCTGCCGTGCCGTGGTGTCCACGCAGATCTCGGTGGCGAACCCGGTCACGATCACCTCGGTGACGCCGAGTTCCTTCAGGAGCGCGTCGAGGCCGGTGTCCAGGAAACCGTCCGGCGTGGTCTTGTCGACGACCGGCTCACCCGCCCGCGGTGCCAGCTCGGGCACGACCTGCCAGCCCTCGGTGCCGAAGACCATGCCCTCGTCCCGCTGCCGGACCGTCACCACCGGCACCCCGGCGGCGCGGGCGCGTTCACTCAGCCCCGCGATCGCGGCGACCGTCTCGGCGCCCCGGTGCGCCATCGCGACCGTGGCGTTCTGCATGTCGATCACGAGGAGTGCGCTGCGGGGCGGCATGGGCCCACCGTAGCGACGCGGGACCTCAGGCCGCCTCCGCATTTCCCAGCAGCTCCCGCACCCGGTCGAGGGCGTGGCCGAACGGGTCCGGGAAGACCCCCACGCCGTGTGCGACCAGCGCGCCCTCGTGCAGCAGCATCAGCGTGCGCGCCAGCCGGTCCGCCCCGGCCGCGTCGATCTCCCGGGCGAGACCGGTGAAGAGGTCGAGCATCCACCGCTTCTGCCCGGTGATGACCGGATGCGCCGGATGGGACGGATCGCTGATCTCGGCGTGCGCGTTGATCATGCTGCACCCCTTGGCGCCGTACTCCCCCGCCCACGCGCGCGACGCCTCGAAGACCGCCAGGACCCGTACGTCCGGCCCTTGTCCCGCGACCGCTTCGAGGCGGCCGGCGAGGAGTTCCCGCCAGCGCTCGTCACGGCCGGCCAGGTACTCCACGACGATCTGCTCCTTCGAGCCGAACCGGTCGTAGAGCGTCTTCTTGGTGACCCCCGCCTCGGCGGCGACGAGGTCCACGCCCACGGCGTGGATGCCGCGCTCGTAGAACAACCGCTCGGCCGCCTCCAGGACACGTCGCGCACCGGGTGTCATGCGGACGCGGTGCGGCTTCTGAACAGACTCCATGACGAGAAGTATACAGATCTGTATAGTGGGCACCCGAGACGAGTAAACCGATCTGTCTACTCATCGAGATGGGAAGGTGGGGTTCCTCGTGAACGCCCTGCTCTCGGCCGCCTTCGTCCTGTGCTGGAGCTCCGGTTTCATCGGCGCCAAGCTCGGCGCCGGGACCGCGGACGCGACGACGCTCCTGATGTGGCGCTTCGTGCCGCTCGCCCTGGTCCTGATCGCCGTCGCGGCCGTCTCACGCGCGGCGTGGCGCGGGCTGACCCGCCGGGAGGCCGGCCGGCAGGTCGCGATCGGCGCCCTGTCGCAGAGCGGCTACCTGCTCAGCGTCTACTACGCCATCCAGCTCGGTGTCTCCAGCGGCACCACCGCCCTGATCGACGGCGTGCAGCCGCTGGTCGCCGGCGCGCTCGCCGGTCCGCTGCTGCGGCAGTACGTCTCACGCCGGCAGTGGCTCGGACTCTGGCTGGGACTGGCCGGCGTCGCCACGGTCACGACGGCCGATGCCGCCGCGGCCGGTGCGGACGTGCCGTGGTGGGCGTACTTCGTGCCCTTCCTCGGCATGCTGTCGCTGGTGGCGGCCACCTTCCTGGAGGGCCGTTCGCGGGCCCCGGTCGCACCCCGGGCCGCGCTGACGATCCACTGTGTGACCAGCGCCGTCCTCTTCTCGGGCCTGGCCTTCGGTGCCGGGGCCGCCGCGCCGCCCGCCGACTCGTCCTTCTGGCTGGCGACGGCCTGGCTCGTGGTGCTGCCGACGTTCGGCGGCTACGGGCTGTACTGGCTGATCATGCGCCGGTCCGGTGTCACCGAGGTGAACACCCTGATGTTCCTCATGGCTCCGGTCACCGCCGTGTGGGGCGCCCTGATGTTCGGCGAGCACTTCGGTCCTCAGACGGCCGTGGGTCTCGCGGTCGGCCTCGCGGCGGTGGTCGTCGTGCGGCGCGGGGCGAAGCCCTCACGGGCGGCGATGGTGGAACCGGTCGAGGAGACCGACGGGACACACCGGGACGTGGACCGCGCAACCGTGCGGGCGTCCTCCCGATGACCACGGTCCGCCGCTCAGAAACCGCCGCCGAAGTCGCCGCCGCCGAATCCGCCGCCGCCGCCGAAGTCGCCGAACCCGCCCCCGAAGTCACCGGAGTCGAAGTCGCCGCCGGAGACGTCGCCGCCCGTGTGGCCGCCGAAGTCGCCGTAGCCGTCGCCGTAACCGGCGCCGTAGGCCGGGCCGGCCATCATGCTGCCGAGCAGGGTGCCGACCAGCAGGCCGGGCAGGATGCCGGCGCCGAAGTAGCCGCCCGCCCAGGGGCCGTACGCCGGGCCCGCGTCCCAGTAGGGGCGGCGGCCCTGGTCGGTGTCCACCTCGCGGACCATCGGGTCCAGGCCGTCGGACAACCGGGCCTGGTCGGCCGCGCAGACCGGCACCTCGCGGGTGGCGCCGCCCGGCGGGGTCCAGGTGGCGTCGGCGACGGACGGGCCGTGACGCGGGTCGAAGAAGCAGGGCGGGCGGCGATCGGGCAGCGGCCGTCCCTCACGGCGGGCGGCGAGCCGCGCGAGCGAGAAGCGGCCGTCCTCCAGCGACTGGGTGACCGCCCGCACGTCCTCCGGTTTTCGGGCGTTGCCCATGAACGTCTTGGCCTGCTCGTACGCGTCGAGGCCGTGTTCGTAGTCCGCGCGCATCGCGTCGTCGGCGCCCGGCTCCCCGGGGTGGAAGTCCAGGCGGTCCAGTTCCTCGCCGTAGGCGGTGATGTCCTCGTCCACCACTACGCGCAGCTTCTCCAGCGCCGCCCGCTGCTCCTCCTCGCGGCGCAGCCGGTTGCGCCGGGCGATCGCGTAGGCGCCCGCGCCGGCCGCCGCGACGACCGCGCCCGCGGTGATCAGGGCGCCGGTCGGCGCGGTGGCGCCGCCGGAGTCCCAGGAGGAGGGGGCCGAGCCGCGTACGCTGCGCAGCGCGTCGTCGACGAAGTCGTTGAGCTGGGCCTTGGTGTCGCCCGCGCCCTGCGCCGCCGTGACCAGGTTGTTCACGCCCTGGCGGCTCAGCACGCTGCTGTCGGCGCGGGCGTCGAACCGGTCGCCGAGGCGGATGCCGTACAGGCCGGTGATGCCGGTCTCGGTGCGCAGGTTCTGGAAGAGGTTGTCCGTCGGGTAGCCGGCCGGGAGCACCGCCACGAAGACCGGTTCGTCCGCGGCCTCGATCTTGTCGGCGAGCGCGTCGGCGTCCGCGTCGGAGAGCAGGTCGGAGACGGCCGGGTCGACGTACACGGGACTCTCGCGCAGGGCCGCCCCGATCTCGGAGACGTCGGTGGCGGCCTGCGCGCCGGGCGCACCGGCCATCAGCACCGCCAGCGCGGCGATCACCGGCGCGATCAGGAGGCGTATGAGGACTTGAGCGCGGGCGTCCTTCATACCTTCGAAAATACCCGAACACGCCTCAATCAGACATAAGTGCGGGTTAGAGATTCGCCACGGAAGACGGAGTCAGGCCGCGGGCGTCACTCCCGCCCGCAGCAGCCCGTACGTGTACGCGTCCTCCAGGGCCTGCCAGGAGGCGGCGATGACGTTCTCCGCGACGCCCACCGTGGCCCACTCCCCCGTGCCGTCGCTGGTGGAGATGAGGACCCTGGTCGTGGACTGGGTGCCGTGCACGCCCTCCAGGATGCGGACCTTGTAGTCGACCAGGTCCAGCTTGGCCAGCTCCGGGTAGAGCTTCTCCAGCGCCACGCGCAGGGACCGGTCCAGGGCGTTGACCGGGCCGTTGCCCTCGGCGGTGGCGACGATGCGCTCGCCCTTGGCCCAGAGCTTGACGGTGGCCTCGTTGGCGTGGCTGCCGTCGGGGCGGTCCTCGGTGATCGCCCGCCAGGACTCGACCTCGAAGTACTTGAGCGGCCTGCCCTCGGCCTCGGCGCGCAGCAGCAGCTCGAAGCTGGCGTCGGCGGCCTCGTACGTGTAGCCGGCCAGCTCGCGCTCCTTGACCCGCTCGACGACCCGGCCGACCAGTTCGCGGTCGCCGCCGAGGTCGACGCCGAGCTCCTTGCCCTTCAGCTCGATGGAGGCGCGGCCGGCCATGTCGGAGACCAGCATCCGCATGGTGTTGCCGACCAGCTCGGGGTCGATGTGCTGGTAGAGGTCGGGATCGACCTTGATCGCGGAGGCGTGCAGGCCGGCCTTGTGCGCGAAGGCGGAGACCCCGACGTAGGGCTGGTGGGTGGAGGGGGTGAGGTTCACGACCTCGGCGATGGCGTGCGAGATCCGGGTCATCTCGCGCAGCCGGCCCTCGGGCAGCACCCGCTTGCCGTACTTCAGCTCCAGCGCGGCCACGACCGGGAACAGGTTGGCGTTGCCGACGCGCTCGCCGTAGCCGTTGGCCGTGCACTGGACGTGGGTCGCGCCCGCGTCGACGGCGGCCAGGGTGTTGGCCACGGCGCAGCCCGTGTCGTCCTGGGCGTGGATGCCGAGCCGGGCGCCGGTGTCGGCCAGCACCGTGGCGACCACGGCCTGGATCTGCGCCGGGAGCATGCCGCCGTTGGTGTCGCAGAGGATGACGACGTCGGCGCCGGCCTCGGAGGCGGTGCGGACGACCGCCTTCGCGTACTCGGGGTTGGCGCGGTAGCCGTCGAAGAAGTGCTCGCAGTCGACGAAGACCCGGCGGCCCTGGGCCTTCAGGTGGGAGACCGTGTCGGCCACCATCGCCAGGTTCTCGTCCAGCGTGGTGCGCAGGGCCAGCTCCACGTGCCGGTCGTGGGACTTGGCGACCAGGGTGATCACCTGGGCGCCGGACTCCAGCAGCGCCCTGACCTGGTGGTCCTCGGCGGCGGTCGCGCCCGGACGGCGGGTGGCGCCGAAGGCGACCAACTGGGCGTGCCGGAAGTCGATCTCCTGCTGGGCGCGGGCGAAGAACTCGGTGTCGCGCGGGTTGGCGCCGGGCCAGCCGCCCTCGATGAAGCCCACACCGAAGTCGTCCAGGTGCCGTGCGATGGCCAGCTTGTCCGCGACCGTGAGGTTGATGCCCTCGCGCTGCGCGCCGTCGCGCAGGGTGGTGTCGAAGACGTGGAACGAATCGTCGAGTTCGCTGGTTGCGGTCATGATCTGAAGGCTCCTGTATGGGATCTCGGTCTACCGGAATGACCGGTTCCACCGTCCGTCTATGATCCCTCGCGCTCTCTTCCCGGCTTGGGGTGGGCCAGGAAAACGAAAAACCCCTCGCGGGTGCGAGAGGTCTGCGCGCGGGTCGAGGACGACGGTGTCCGCCCGTACCTGGTCGTACGTGGCGGTCACTGCGGACCGGCGCGCCTGCTGCCAATAATCATGGCGAACGAGAGCACGGGGGCAGTCTGGCACATTCCGTCCATCCGCTCACCGGGTGTCTCAGGATGCGAGCGGTGCGCTGGTCAGACGTCCGTGAGGAGGCAGTCCGCCAGGAATTCCCGCGCGTGGGCGAGGACCTGCGCCCGGTCGGTCCCGCGCAGGCCGATCGCCACGTGGATGGCGAGGCCGTCGAGGAGGGCCCGCAGCCGGGCGGCGAACCGGTCGGGGTCGACGGGGCGGAACTCGCCGCGCGAGACGCCCTCGGCGAGCAGGGCGACGAGGTCGCGGTGCCAGGCGCCCTCGATGGCGGCCTGCCGGTCGCGGGCGTCGTCCTCGGCGTTCTGCGAGCGGTTCCACACCTCCAGCCACAGCGTCCAGTGCGGGTCGCGGTGGCCGTCGGGGACGTAGAGGTCGACGTACTCCTGGAGGCGTTCACGGGCGGTGCCGGGCCGGGTGAGCAGCCGGCCGCGTTCCACGCCCAAGCGGCCCTCGCTCCACTCCAGGGTGCGCAGCAGCAGCTCGTCCTTGGAGTGGAAGTAGTACAGGAGGTGGCCGCTGCTCATGCCGACCTCGCGGCCGAGCGCCGCCATGGTCAGCTTCTCCAGGCCGCGCTCGGCGATCATCTCCATGGCGGCGGCGAGCACGTCCTCGCGCGGCGGCGCCTGTCTGCGCCCACCACCGGCCATGTCCCGCTCCTAGGTCGTCTTGATCCTCGGCTGCTGCTGCGTGATGCAGTGGATGCCCCCGCCACCCGCGAAGATCGTACGCGCGTCCACCAGGGTCACCGTCCGCCGAGGGTGCAGGCGGCGGAAGATGCCGGCCGCGATCTCGTCGCGCGGGTCGTCGAAGGCGCACAGGACGACGCCGCCGTTGCACAGGTAGTGGTTGATGTAGGAGTAGTCGGCCCAGTGCCCGTCGGCCTCCAGGACGGTCGGGGCGGGCACCTCGACGACCTCCAGCCGGCGGCCCCGGGCGTCGGTGGCGGCGCGCAGGACGCCGATGGCCTCCTTGGTCACCTCGTGGTCGGGGTGGGCCGGGTCGGGCTGGTGGTGGGCGACGACGACGCCCGGCGCGGCGAAGGCGGCGACGATGTCGACGTGGCCGAGGGTGCCGAAGCCGTTGGGCGGGTAGTCGCCGGTGAGCCCGCGGGGCAGCCAGATCGCCTTGCTGGTGCCGAGGTGGGCGTGCACCTCCGCCTCGACCCGCTCCTTGGTCCAGCCGGGGTTGCGTTCGGGCCCGAGCTGCACGGTCTCGGTGAGCAGCACCGTGCCCTCGCCGTCGACGTGGATGCCGCCGCCCTCGTTGACGAGCGGCGAGGCGTAGGTCCGGGCGCCCGCGACGTCGGCGACGTGCGCGCCGATCTTCGCGTCGTGCTCCCAGCGGGCCCACTCCTGGGCGCCCCAGCCGTTGAAGGTCCAGTCGACGGCCGCCAGTCCGTCGGGGCCGGTGAGGAAGGTGGGGCCGATGTCCCGCATCCACGCGTCGTCCAGCTCGCGTTCGACGGTGTCGATGCCGTCGCCGAGCAGCGCGCGGGCCTCGGCGGACCGGCCCGGACCGCACACCACGGTCACCGGTTCGAAGCGGCGCACGGCGCGGGCGACACCGGCCCAGGCGATGTGCGCGGCGGCCAGGTCCCCGGGATCCTCGAAGGTGGGGTTGGGGCCCGGCCACGCCATCCAGGTGCGTTCGTGCGGGGCCCACTCGGCGGGCATGCGGAAACCGTCGGCGGCAGGGGTCATGGCGGGTACCTTCACGGGGCGTCGAGGCGGGTTCACAGGAAGTAGAGGCGGTTGAGGGAGACGGAGTCGGCCGGTTCGGAGCGCAGCGGGTCGCCGTCCAGGGTGACCAGGCCGGTCCGCCGGTCGACGTCGACCTGTCCGGTACGGGAGTTCAGGCGCAGGTCGGCCGGGCCGATGCCGCGGGTGCCGCGCACGGCGACCCGGCGGCGGCGGGTGGGCATCGTGTCGTGGCCCTGGTCCACGGCGGCCTGGGCGACGAAGGCGACGGAGATCTCGGCGGGCGTGGCACCGTGCGCGCCGAACTGCGGGCCGAGGACGAGGGGTTCGCAGGTGTCGGTGGCCGCGTTCGGGTCGCCGACCACGCCGTACGCCGGGAACCCCGCCTTGAGGACGAGCTGGGGCTTGGCACCGAAGTACTCCGGGCGCCACAGCACGATGTCGGCGAGCTTGCCGGCCTCGATGGAGCCGACCTCGTGGGCGAGGCCGTGGGCGATGGCGGGGTTGATGGTCAGCTTCGCCATGTAGCGCAGGACGCGCTCGTTGTCGTTGTCGTCGTCGGGGGCGCCGAACTCGGCCTTCATCTTGCCGGCCATCGCGAAGGTGCGGCGGACCGTCTCGCCGGCCCGGCCCATGCCCTGCGCGTCGGAGGAGGTGATGCCGATGGCGCCCAGGTCGTGCAGCACGTCCTCGGCGCCCATGGTCCCTTCGCGGATGCGGTCGCGGGCCATGGCGGCGTCGCCCGGCAGCTCGGTCTTGAGGTCGTGGACGGAGACGATCATGCCGTAGTGCTCGGCGACCGCGTCCCGGCCGAAGGGCAGGGTGGGGTTGGTGGAGGAGCCGATGACGTTGGGGACGCCGGCCATCTTCAGCACGTTGGGGACGTGTCCGCCGCCGCAGCCCTCGATGTGGAAGGCATGGATGGTGCGGCCCTCCAGGACGCGGAGGGTGTCCTCGACGGAGAGGCACTCGTTCAGGCCGTCGCTGTGCAGGGCGACCTGGACGTCGTGCTCCTCGGCGACGCGCAGGGCGGTGTCGAGGGCGCGGGTGTGGGCGCCCATGTCCTCGTGCACCTTGAAGCCGGACGCGCCGCCCTCGGCCAGCGCCTCGATCAGCGGTGCCTCGTGGGACGAGGAACCCCGGCCCAGGAACCCGATGTTGACCGGCCAGGCGTCGAAGGCGGAGAACGCGTGCTTCAGCGCCCAGGGCGAGTTGACGCCGACGCCCCAGACCGGCCCGAACTCCTGCCCGATGATCGTCGTCACGCCGGAGGCGAGCGACGCCTCCATGATGCGCGGGGAGAGCAGGTGGACGTGGGTGTCGACGGCTCCGGCGGTGGCGATCAGGCCCTCGCCGGAGACGATGGACGTGCCGGTGCCGACGACCACGTCGACGCCGTCGAGGGTGTCGGGGTTGCCGGCCCGGCCGATGGCGTGGATGCGGCCCTCGCGGATGCCGATCGACACCTTGCGGATGCCCTGGACCGCGTCGATGACGACGACGTTGCTGATGACGACGTCGCAGGTCTCGCGCACCGCGGCGGCCTTGAGGTGCAGCCCGTCGCGGGCGGTCTTGCCGAACCCGGCCAGGAACTCGTCGCCCTGGAGCTGGGCGTCGGACTCGACGCGGATCACCAGCCCCGAGTCGCCGAGGCGCAGCCGGTCGCCCGCACGGGGGCCGTGGGTGGCGGCGTAGGCGTAGGGGTCGATGTGGATCGACTCGCTGATCTCGCGTCCCTTGGAGCGGCTCATCGCACGCTTCCTTCCGGTGATCCGTCTGCTACGGGGGGCACGCCCAGGTATCCGCAGGCCGCCGCCCGCCGCAGGGCCTCCTCCTTGGCGCCCGGCGCGTCCAGCGGCCCGTCGACCAGTCCGGCGAACCCGATCGCGACCCGCCGCCCGCCGATGGGCACCAGGCCGACCTCGGCGCTCTCGCCCGGGCCGAAGCGGACCGAGGACCCGGCGGGGACCGCGAGACGCATGCCGTAGGCCCGCTCGCGGTCGAAGTCCAGGCGCGGGTTGGCCTCGAAGAAGTGGAAGTGGGAGGTCACGGAGACCGGCACGGTCGCGGTGTTGGTGACCGGCAGCCGGAGCGCCGCCTCGGGTTCGGCGTGGTCGGGCCCCGGCAGCAGGGCCCCAGGGCCGGCCGGGCCCAGTCCCCCGCCGCCGATCGGGTCGGAGACGACCGCGAGCCGGGAGCCGTCGTCGAAGACGGCCTCCACATGGACCTCGGTGACCACGTCCGCGACACCGGGCAGCACGTCGTCCGGCCCGAGCACGGACCGGGCCCGCTCGACGGCCTCGGCGAGACGGGCACCGTCGCGAGCGGCCTCGCACACGGTGTCCGCGATCAGCGCGGTCGCCTCCGGCACGTTCAGCCGGAGCCCGCGGTTCCGGCGGGCCCGGGCCAGCTCGGCCGCCCCGAAGAGCAGCAGCCGGTCACGTTCCGTGGGGGTCAGTCTCACGACGCGGCACCTCCTTGCCATCCCGACGTTAGAACACCACTCTAAACAGAGCATCCCCAGAACGGAACCATTGACGGGCGGCACAAGCAGGCGTCACATTGAACGTCGCTCTAAACCAACAGGCGGCCGTCGAAGGAGACCAGCCATGCCGATCGAACAGCGCGGAGTCGACACCATCCCCGAGGAGGAACGCACCAGCGGGCCCAGGGATCTCGTCTCGATCCTGCTGGGCTCCAACCTCTGCCTCGGCGTGATCGTCTTCGGCTGGCTGCCGCCGTCCTTCGGCCTCGGCTGGTGGGCGTCGGTCGGCGCGGTGGTGGCGGGCACGGTCGTCGGCACGCTGTTCACGGCACCCCTCGCGCTGGTCTCGCTGCGCACCGGCACCAACCTGTCCACGTCGTCCGGCGCCCAGTTCGGCGTGCGCGGGCGGCTGGTGGGCTCGGTGGTCGGGCTGCTGCTGGCCCTCGGCTACACGGCGCTGACCGTATGGATCGGCGGGGACGTGATGATGGGCGTGCTCGGCCGCCTCTTCGGACTCCCGCAGGGCGGGGCCGCGTACGCCGTCGTCTACGGCCTGCTCGCCGCGGCGACCGTCGCGGGCGCGGTCTACGGCTACCGGGTGCTGCTCGCCATGTCGAAGGTGCTGGCCTACGGCATGACGGCCCTGCTGGTCCTGGGCGTGATCGCCTACGCCCCCGACTTCACCACCGCCGCGCTCCCGGAGGCCGGCGGCTACCTGCTGGGCGGCTTCTGGCCGACGTGGCTGCTCGCCGCCGTGGCCGCGGGACTGTCCGGGCCGATCGCCTTCATCACGCTGCTCGGCGACTACACCCGCTACATCTCACCGGCCCGCTTCTCCTCGCGCCGGGTGCTGCACGCGACCTGGCTGGGGCTGCTGCTGGGGCTGCTCGTGCCGCAGCTCTTCGGCACCTTCACGGCGTACGCCGCCCGTGCCGCGCTCGACTACGCGGGCCCGCTGGTCGACGCCGCCCCCGCCTGGTACCTGGTCCCGCTGCTGCTGGCCGCCTCGGCCGGCTCGGTGGGCAACGCGGGGCTGATGCTCTACTCGATGGGCCTCGACCTGGACGCCATCCTGCCGCGCGCCTCCCGCGCCCGCGCCACCTGTGCCGTCGCCGTCGTCGCGACGGCCTGCGTGTTCGCCGGGCACTACGCCTGGGACGCGCAGTCGGCGATGACGTCGTTCGTGCTGCTGCTCACGGCGATCGGCACGCCGTGGGCGGTCATCACGATGATCGGCGCGATCCGCTGTGGCGGGGTGTACGACGCCGACGCGCTCCAGGTCTTCAACCGCCGCGCGCGGGGCGGGATCTACTGGTACCGCTCCGGCTGGAACGTCCCCGCGACGGTCGCCTGGGCGGTGGGCGCGGCGGTGGGCGTCCTGGCCGTGTCCCTGCCGTCCTACGAGGGCCCCCTGCTGTCCCTGACGGGCGGGGTGGACTGCAGCTTCCTGCTGTCGGGGCTGGTGGGCGGGGTGGTGTACGTGATCGCGGTACCGGGTGCCGTCGCGCCCGCGGCGAGCGGGGCGGAGCTGGCGACGGCCGCCTCTTCTCCGACGGAGTCGGGTGGCGGGCGGGCATAGGCGGGGGGTCCCGGGGGCGGAGCCCCCGGCAGGGCCCGCCCCCACGCGGGGTGCCTCAGGCCAGGCGGTGCATCCAGCCGTGCTTGTCCTCGGCGGTGCCGCGCTGGATGTCCAGCAGGGCGGTGCGCAGGCGCTGGGTGACCTCACCCGGCTCGCCCCCGCTCTGCTGCCACTGGGCCCCGGCCCGCTTCACCGTGCCGACCGGCGTGATCACCGCGGCGGTGCCGCAGGCGAAGACCTCGGTGAGGGTGCCGTTCTCCGAGTCGCGCTGCCACTGCTCGACCGAGACCCGGCCCTCCTCCGCCTCGTAGCCGAGGTCACGGGCGACGGTGAGCAGGGAGTCGCGGGTGACGCCCTCCAGGATGGAACCGGTGAGGGAGGGCGTGATGATCTTGTCGCCGTACACGAAGTACAGGTTCATGCCGCCCAGTTCCTCGACCCACTGGTGCTCGACCGCGTCGAGGTAGCAGACCTGGTCGCAGCCCTTGGCCGCCGCCTCCGCCTGCGCGAGCAGCGACGCGGCGTAGTTGCCGCCGGTCTTGGCGTCGCCCATGCCGCCGGGGACGGCGCGGACGCGGTCCTCGGAGACCCAGATGGAGACCGGCTTCACGCCGCCCGGGAAGTAGGCGCCGGCCGGGGAGGCGATGACCAGGAAGAGGTACTCGCCGGCCGGCTTGACGCCCAGGCCGACCTCGGTGGCGATCATGAAGGGGCGCAGGTAGAGGGATTCCTCACCGCCGTGCGCCGGGACCCAGTCCTGGTCCTGGCGGACCAGCGCGTCGCACGCCTCGATGAACGTCTCCACCGGCAGCTCGGGCATGCCCAGGCGGCGGGAGGAGGCCTGGAAGCGGCGGCCGTTCTTCTCCGGCCGGAAGGTGGCGACGCTCCCGTCGGGCCGGCGGTAGGCCTTCAGGCCCTCGAAGATCTCCTGCGCGTAGTGCAGGACCATGGTGGCCGGGTCGAGGGAGAGCGGGGCGTACGGGACGAGCTGACCGTCGTGCCAGCCGCGGCCCTCGGTCCACTTGATCGTCACCATGTGATCGGTGAAGTGGCGGCCGAACCCGGGGTTGGCCAGGATCGCCTGCCGCTCCGCGTCGGAGAGCGGGTTGGCGGAGGGCTTGAGCTCGATCGTGCGCGTCGTCATGGGTTGATGTCCTTCACCGGTTTGATTGTGACGGGCCGCTGTCACGCCCGTACGGCCGGTGGCCGGTGCTAGGACGTCCGAGCATTCCCTCATGTCACGGCTTCGCGTTCGATTATCGCGCGCGACCGGTGACGGATGAAACGGGGTGAATGCGGCCCAGGGTCTGATGGTCGCACCTGGCGGACGCAGGAGAAAGCCGCCGGGTGCCTTGTTTCTCGGACCCGGCGGCTTCGAAAGGTTGGATTTTCGAGTGCGCCGGATCAGCCGGCTACTCGGGCGGCGAGCGCGTCGCCGATCTCGGAAGTGCTGCGCGCGGGCAGGTCGCCGCGCTCGCCGAGGTCGGTGGAGACGGCCTCCTCGATGCGGGCCGCCTCGCCCTCGTACCCGAGGTGGCGCAGGAGCAGGGCGACGGACAGGACCGTGGCGGTCGGGTCGGCCTTGCCCTGGCCGGCGATGTCGGGCGCGGAGCCGTGGACCGGCTCGAACATCGAGGGGAAGTCGCCGGACGGGTTGATGTTCCCGCTGGCGGCGACGCCGATGCCGCCGGAGACGGCCGCGGCGAGGTCGGTGATGATGTCACCGAAGAGGTTGTCGGTGACGATCACGTCGAAGCGCGCCGGGTCGGTGACCAGGTAGATGGTCGCGGCGTCGACGTGGATGTAGTCGGTGGTGACCTCGGGGTACTCCGCGGCCACCTTGTTGAAGACGTCGGTCCACAGGTGGCCCGCGAAGGTCAGCACGTTGTTCTTGTGGACCAGCGTGAGCTTCTTGCGGGGGCGGGCCTGGGCGCGGGCGAAGGCGTCGCGGACGACGCGCTCGACACCGAAGGCCGTGTTGACGGAGACCTCGGTGGCGACCTCGTGCTCGGTGCCCTTGCGGATGGTGCCGCCGTTGCCGGTGTACGGGCCTTCGGTGCCCTCGCGGACGACGACGAAGTCGATCTCCGGCTGGCCGGCGAGCGGGGTGGCGACACCCGGCAGCAGCTTGGACGGCCGCAGGTTGACGTGGTGGTCGAAGGCGAAGCGGAGCTTGAGCAGGAAGCCGCGCTCCAGGACGCCGGACGGCACCGTCGGGTCGCCGATGGCGCCGAGCAGGATGGCGTCGTGGCCCTTGAGGGCGTCGAGGTCGGCGTCGGTGAGGGTCTCACCGGTGGCGTGGTAGCGCCGGGCGCCGAAGTCGAACTCCTTGGTCTCCAGCTTCACATCCTGCGGAAGGACGGCGGAGAGCACCTTCAGGCCTTCGGCCACGACCTCCTGGCCGATGCCGTCACCGGGAATCACTGCGAGATTGAGGCTGCGAGAACTTGCCGACATGTGCGGCACCCTACTCCTCGTCCCACGGGATGACACGAGGCGTCCGGCATACGGACGCCCCGCTGCCCGCGGCTCAGTGCCCGGTGGACCCGCCGTTGTCCCGGCGGTCGAGGGCGCGCTGGAGGGCGGCCGCGGCGTTCTTGCGGTCGGAGTCGGCGCTGCGGGAGAGGTGGCGGACTCGGCGGCGGACGGTCGTCTCGGCCATGGGAATCGACTCCTTCTGCACTAAGGGAGCGCGGAGAGCGAGCGGTACGGAGAGACGCCGGAAGGGGCGGGGAGCGCGGTGCCGCAGGGGTTGCCTGCGCGGGGCCCGGCTCACGACCGCCATCCGCTCGATCGAGCGGTACGTTCGGCTCCTACAAAGCTAAGGGAGTGCGGAGCGTCTGTCTCCACAATTACTCGGACTTCCTACTATCTGAGACGGTGCCCTCGGTCACACGCCCCCGAACTGCGAAAACGCCCGGGGGGCCAGGTCGGTCGACCTGGCCCCCCGGGCGTCACTCACAGGGCGTCAGCCCATGTGCGGGTACGTGTAGTCGGTCGGCGCGACCAGCGTCTCCTTGATGGCGCGGGTCAGCGTCCAGCGCATCAGGTTCTGCGGGGCGCCCGCCTTGTCGTTGGTGCCGGAGGCACGGCCGCCGCCGAAGGGCTGCTGGCCGACCACGGCGCCGGTCGACTTGTCGTTGATGTAGAAGTTGCCGGCCGCGTAGCGCAGCTTCTCCATCGTGTACGCCGCCGCCGCACGGTCGTTGGAGATGACCGAGCCGGTGAGGGCGTAGTCGGAGACGGACTCCATCTGGGTGAGCATCTCGTCGTACGCGCCGTCCACGCTGTCGTCGTAGACGTGCACGGCGAGGAACGGGCCGAAGTACTCGGTGCGGAAGACCTCGTTCTCCGGGTCGGTGCACTCGACGACGGTCGGGCGGACGAAGTAGCCGACCGAGTCGTCGTAGGAGCCGCCCGCGACGATGGTGCAGGTCTCGTCGTCCTTGGCGCGGTCGATGGCCGCCTTGTTCTTGGCGAAGGACCGCGCGTCGATGACGGCGCCGACGAAGTTCGACAGGTCGGTGACGTCACCCATGGTGAGGTAGTCGACCTCGGCGGCGAACTCCTCCTTGAAGCCCGAGTTCCAGATGGACGCCGGGATGTACGCGCGGGAGGTGGCGCTGCACTTCTGGCCCTGGTACTCGAAGGCACCGCGGGTCAGGGCGGTCTTGAGCACGGCGCGGTCGGCGCTCGGGTGGGCGACGAGGAAGTCCTTGCCGCCGGTCTCGCCGACCAGGCGCGGGTAGGTGCGGTACTTCTCGATGTTGTTGCCGACCGTCTTCCACAGGTGCTGGAAGGTCTTGGTCGAGCCGGTGAAGTGGATGCCCGCGAGGTCCCGGTGCTCCAGGGCGACCTCGGAGACCGCGATGCCGTCGCCGGTGACCAGGTTGATGACGCCCTTGGGCAGCCCGGCCTCCTCGAGGAGCTGCATCAGCAGCACGGCGGCGTGGGTCTGCGTCGGGGACGGCTTCCAGACCACCACGTTGCCCATGAGGGCCGGGGCGGTGGGCAGGTTGGCGGCGATCGCGCTGAAGTTGAACGGCGTGATCGCGTAGACGAAGCCCTCCAGCGGGCGGTGGTCCATGCGGTTCCACACGCCCTGGGAGTTGGCCGGGGGCTGCTCGGCCAGGATGTTGCGGGCGTAGTGGACGTTGAAGCGCCAGAAGTCGATCAGCTCGCAGGGGCTGTCGATCTCGGCCTGCTGGGCCGTCTTGGACTGGCCGAGCATCGTGGAGGCGGCGATGGTCTCGCGCCACGGGCCGGACAGCAGCTCGGCGGCGCGCAGGATGATCGCCGCGCGGTCGTCGAAGGACATCGCGCGCCACGCGGGGGCCGCGGCCAGGGCGGCGTCGATCGCGTCCTGGGCGTCCTGCTGGGTGGCGTTGGCGTAGGTGCCCAGGCGGGACTTGTGGTTGTGCGGCTGCACGACGTCGAAGCGCTCACCGCCGCCCATCCGCTTGACGCCGCCGATCGTGCAGGGCAGGTCGACCGGGTTGTCGGCCAGCTCCTTGAGCTTGACCTCCAGACGGGCACGCTCGGGCGAGCCGGGGGCGTAGCCGTGCACCGGCTCGTTGACGGGGGTGGGGACCTGGGTCACAGCGTCCATGGTTTCCGTTACTCCTTACTGAGCGGTCTTGCGAGCGGGTGCGGGCTCAGCCCTTGCTGACCATCGAGCGGGCGAAGAACCGGAGGTTCGCCGGCTTCTCCGCCAGACGGCGCATGAAGTAGCCGTACCAGTCGGTGCCGTAGGCGGTGTAGACGCGCATGCGGTGGCCCTCGGCGGCCAGCCGCAGGTGCTCGTCGCCGCGGATGCCGTACAGCATCTGGAACTCGTACTCGTCGAGCTTGCGCCCGGCGGTGCGGGCCAGCTCCTGGGCGATGGAGATCAGGCGCGGGTCGTGCGACCCGATCATCGGGTAGCCCTCGCCCTCCATCAGGGTGCGCAGGATGCGGACGTACGCCTTGTCGATCTCGTGGCGCTGCTGGTACGCGACCTCTGCGGGCTCCTTGTAGGCGCCCTTCACCAACCGTACGCGAGAGCCGCTGTCGGCGAGGCGGCGCGCGTCGGCCTCGGTGCGGAAGAGGTACGCCTGGATGACGCAGCCGGTCTGCGGGACGTCCTTCCGCAGCTCGTCGTGGATGGCGAACATCGAGTCGAGAGTGGTGTGGTCCTCGGCGTCGAGGGTGACGGTGGTGCCGATCTCGGCGGCGGCCTCGACGACCGGGCGGACGTTCTTCAGGGCCAGCTCGTGGCCGCCGTCCAGCGCCTGGCCGAACATCGACAGCTTGACCGACATCTCGGCGCGGGTGCCGAGGTCCAGCGGCTTCAGCCGGTCGATCAGCTCCAGGTAGGCGTCGCGGGCGGCCTCGGCCTGCTCGGGGGTCGTGATGTCCTCGCCGACGACGTCCATCGTCAGCTCCAGGCCCTGGTCGGTCAGGTCCCGGATGATCGGCACGATCTCGTCGACCGTCTCGCCGGGGATGAACCGGTCGACGACCGGCTTGGTCACGGGCGCGGCCGACACCAGCCGACGCATCCGGTCGCTGCGCGACGCGGCGAGAATCACGGGACCCAGCACGGGGCACCTCCACTTACCAACCAACACGAGGCCGTAGCCCGACGGACGGGGACGGCACGGAGAACCACCGTGAAATCTAAGGATCCCCCCGATCGTCGGCCATCGACAGCTGTCACGCATCCGTGCCGCAGATCTCAGACATGTGTATGAAAGCGGCGCGCAAATGCGGCAGAATGCCCGGGTGACGACGGATTCCAAGGGTGACTACCAGGAGCTGGTCGACGAGATCTCCGAGCTGCTGGGCGCCCCGGCGACCCTGGAGAACCGCGACTTCGAGCTGATCGCCTTCGGTGCCTACGACAGCGAGGGCGACCTCGACCCCTCCGCCCTGGACCCGGTGCGCACCCGCTCGATCCTGACCCGCCGCTCCACCGCCGCCGTCCGGGCCTGGTTCGAGGGCTTCGGCATCACCCGCGCCACCGGCCCGGTCCGCATCCCGCCGACCCCGGAGGCGGGTGTGTACCGGGGGCGCACCTGTCTGCCGGTACGCCATCGGGGCGTGGTCCTCGGCTATGTGTGGCTCCTGGACACCGACCCCGGTCCGACGGAGCGGCAGCTGACCGCGGCCATGGCGGTGACCACCCGGATCGGCGCGCTGCTCGCGGACGAGGCGCAGCACGGCGCGGACCTGAGCCGGGAGCTGCGGGCGGTGCTGACCTCGGATCGGGACTGGCAGCGGGACATGGCCGTGGCGGAGCTGCGCACCGCGCTGGGTGCCCGCGCGGACGCCCTGCACGCGGTGGTCTGCGTGGCGCCCTGGCCGTCGGCCGGTCCCGAGGACGCGCCCTCGGTCCGCACCGTGCCGGCGGCGACGGCGCTGTGCACGGTGCCGTGGGGCACCGCGGGCGAGTCGCTGGCCCTGCTGGTGCGGCTGCGCTCGGCGGACGTGCCGACCCCGGCGACCTCGGCGGCGGCCCGGCTCCTCGAACGGGCCCGCGGCGAAGGGACCGCGGCCGGGGTCTCCGCGCCGCGCTCGGGACTGGCGGAGCTGGGCGCGGCCTGGTGGGAGGCGTCGGCGGCGGCGCGGGCGGCACGCGCGGAGTCCCGCTTCGGTCCGGTCGCGGAGTGGACGTCCATCGGGGCGTTCCGCCTGCTGACCGCGTTGCCCCCGCGGTCCGCGCAGGACCCCGCCCTACGGGTCCTGCTCTCCCCCGCCCACCGGGAGCTGGTCCGCACCGCCGAGACCTACCTCGACCGCGCGGGCCAGGCCGGCCGCGCCGCCGCCGAGCTGGGCATCCACCGCCAGACCCTGTACTACCGACTCTCCCGCGTCGAACAGCTCACCGGCCTGGACCTGGACGACGGGGAGGACCGGCTGCTGCTGCACATGGCCCTCAAGGCGCACCGCCTGTAGCGGCCTCCATCACCCGGCGCAGGCCGGCGGCGAGCACCGCGCCGTCGGGTGCCGACTCCGGGTCGAACGTCCACTGGGCGATGAGGCCCGTCATCAGGGTCACGTAGAACATGCCGAGGGTGTCCGCCGCGTCGTCGGTCACGTCCTCCTCCCGGCCGCCCATCAGCAACGGGATCAGACCGCGTCCGGCCTCGCGCTGGGCCGCCGCCAGATGGGCGCGGACCTCCGGGAGCCGGTCGCCGAGGACGACGACCTCCATGCTGAGCCGCCACAGCGACCCGGGCTCCTTCATGGTGGCGGCGATGTTCGACCACACCCGCTCGAACCGCTCGAGAGAGCCGGGCGGGGTCTCCTCCAGCCCGCCCTCCCCCTCGAAGGCGTCGCCCATGCCTTCCACCAGCGCGACGTAGGCCTGCGCGAGCAGCGCGTCCTTCGACCCGTAGTGGTAGCCGATGGAGGCCAGGTTGGTCCCCGACTCCCGGACGATGTCGCGCGCGGTCGTGCGCACGAAGCCCTTGTCGAGCAGGCAGCGCTTGGCGCCCTCGAGCAGATCCTCACGGTGTCCCATGGCCACACCTTACCGGTCTCGCTATACATTCGTCTTACACAGTCGTTCTAGACAGGCGTATAAGACGTGCGTACAGTCATCGGCATGACACCGAACCCGACCCGGGCCGGCCGCCGTGAGTGGACCGCCCTGACCGTGCTGATGCTGCCGCTGCTGCTGGTCTCGATGGACGTCTCGGTCCTCTACTTCGCGATCCCCGAGATCAGCGCGGACCTGGACCCGACCGGCACCCAGCAGCTGTGGATCTTCGACATCTACGGCTTCGTGCTGGCCGGCCTGCTGATGACGATGGGAGCGGTGGGCGACCGCATCGGCCGCCGCCGGCTGCTCCTGCTGGGCGCGGCGGCCTTCGGCGCCGCCTCGCTGCTCGCCGCCTACGCGCACACCGCGGAGACCCTGATCGCCGCCCGCGCGGTCCTCGGCATCGGCGGCGCCGCCCTGATGCCGTCGACGATGGCGCTGGTCCGCACGATGTTCACCGACCCCTCCCAGCGCGCGAAGGCGATCGGCCTGTGGTCGGGGGTGATGACGGCCGGGATCGCGCTCGGCTCGGTGATGAGCGGCGTCCTCGTCGAGCACTTCTGGTGGGGCTCGGTCTTCCTGGTCAACCTGCCGGCCATGGTCCTGCTGCTGGTCCTCGGCCCGCTGCTGCTCCCCGAGTCCCGCGACCCCTCCCCCGGCCGCTTCGACCTGCTGAGCGTCCCGCTGTCGATGGCGGCCGTGCTGCCGGTGGTCTACGGCCTGAAGGAACTGCCCTCCGAGGGCTGGAACGTCCGCTACGTCGTCTCGATCACCGTCGGCCTGCTGTTCGCGGCGCTGTTCGTGCACCGTCAGCGCACCGCGGCGTCGCCGATGATCGCGCCGGTGCTCTTCCGCGGCCACGGCTTCACCCCGGCGCTGGTCCTCAACACCCTGTCGGCCTTCGGGATGATGGGCTCCGCCTACTTCACCACCCAGTACCTCCAGTCGGTCCTGGGCAAGAGCGCGCTGGAGGCCGCGCTGTGGAGCCTGCTGCCGTCGGTGCTCATCGGCGTCGCCGCACCGGTCGCCGCCCAGTTGGTCCAGCGCGGCATGGAGCGCGCCTACGTCGTGACGGCCGGCTTCGGCACGGCGGCGGCCGGCTACGGGCTGCTGGCCCTGTCCGGCACCGACTCGCTCTGGCTGGTGCTGGCCGCCTGCGGGGTCCTGGCCGCCGGCATCGTCGTCGTCATGTCCCAGCTCACCGACCTGGCGCTGAGTTCGGCCCCGGTCGAGAGGGCGGGTTCGGCCTCCTCGCTGCTGGAGACCGGCACCGAGTTCGGCGGCGCGCTGGGGATGGCCGCCCTCGGCTCCATCGGAACCGCGCTCTACCGCCACGGCATGCCGTCGAGCGCGCCCGAACCGGCACGGGAGACCCTGGGCGGCGCGCTGGCCGTCGCCGCCGAACTGCCGGGGCGCGCGGGAGACGCCCTGGCGCTGGCGGCGCGCGAGGCGTTCACCGACGGGATGCGGGGAGCCTCGATCGCGGCGGCACTGCTGCTCGTCGGGGCGGCGGGGCTGGCGGCACTGGGCCTGCGGCACATCCGGGTGCGTCCGCAGGCGCCCAAGGAAATCGCCGAACAGGCTGATCGACTCAGCCCGTCCGGCGTTCGATGACGAGCCCGTTCAGGGCGAACGGGGGTCCGGGGGCGGCAGCCACCCCCGGAGGACGGTCACCTCAGACGAGGTTCACCGACCGGGCGGACGTCGCGCCGATCTCCGCCGCGACCTCCGCCAGCACCCCGGAGGGCACCGTGTCGTCGACGGTCAGCACGGCCAGCGCCTCGCCGCCGACCGTCGCACGGGCGACCTGCATGCCGGCGATGTTGATGCCGGCCTCGCCGATGACGCGGCCGACGGTGCCGACGACGCCGGGACGGTCCTCGTAGCGCAGGACGACCATGTGGTCGGCGAGGGCGAGGTCGACGTCGTACTCACCGACGGCGACGATCTTCTGGAGGTGCTTCGGGCCGGCCAGCGTGCCGGAGACCGACACCTCCTCGCCGTCCGCGAGGGTGCCGCGCACCGTGACGACGTTGCGGTGCTCCGGGGACTCCGAGCTGGTGGTCAGCCGGACCTCGACGCCGCGCTCCTGGGCGAACAGCGGGGCGTTGACGTAGGAGACCGTCTCGTCGACGACGTCCTCGAAGACACCCTTGAGGGCGGAGAGTTCCAGCACCTTCACGTCGTGCTGGGTGATCTCGCCGTAGACCTCGACGTCGAGGCGGACGGCGACCTCGCCGGCGAGCGCGGTGAAGATCCGGCCGAGGCGCTCGGCGAGTGGCAGACCCGGCTTGACGTCCTCGGCGATGACACCGCCCTGGACGTTGACCGCGTCCGGGACCAGCTCACCGGCGAGGGCGAGCCGCACCGACTTGGCGACCGCGATGCCGGCCTTCTCCTGGGCCTCGTCGGTGGAGGCGCCGAGGTGCGGGGTGGCGACGACCTGGTCGAACTCGAACAGCGGCGAGTCCGTGCACGGCTCCTTGGCGTACACGTCCAGGCCGGCGCCCGCGACGCGGCCCTCCTTGAGCGCCGAGTACAGCGCCGCCTCGTCGACGATGCCGCCACGCGCGGCGTTGACGATGCGAACGCTCGGCTTGACCCTGCGCAGCGCCTCGTCGCCGATCAGGCCGAGGGTCTCGGGGGTCTTGGGCAGGTGGACGGTGATGAAGTCGGAGACCTCGAGCAGCTCGTCCAGCGACAGCACCTTGACGCCCATCTGCGCGGCCCGCGCGGGCTGCACGTAGGGGTCGTAGGCGACGACCTTCATGCCGAAGGCCGACATGCGCTGCGCGACGAGGGCGCCGATGCGGCCGAGGCCGACGACACCGAGGGTCTTCTCGGCCAGCTCGACGCCGGTGTACTTGCTGCGCTTCCACTCGCCGTTCTTCAGCGCGGCGTTGGCCTGCGGGATGTTGCGGGCGGTGGCGACGATCAGGCCGCAGGCCAGCTCGGCGGCGGTCACGATGTTGGACGTCGGCGCGTTGACGACCATCACGCCGGCCTTGGTGGCGGCGGAGACGTCGACGTTGTCCAGGCCGACCCCGGCCCGGGCGACGACCTTCAGCTTCTTGGCGGCGGCGATGGCCTCGGCGTCGACCTTGGTGGCGGAGCGGACCAGGATCGCGTCCACGTCGGCGATGGCGGGGAGCAGTTCGGCCCGGTCCGCGCCGTTGCACTGGCGGATCTCGAAGTCGGGGCCGAGCGCGTCCACGGTCGCGGGCGACAGCTCTTCGGCGATGAGTACGACAGGTTTCGAGCTCACGTGAGTCCTCACAAGTCCAATGCGGACGGCCGTCCCGACGGCCGCATTCGGTGTCGCTAAGCCGCGTGGAAGACGCACGACGCTGTGGGCCTGACGCGTATGTGTTCAGCAGTCTAGTGGCGTGGCGGACGTCGTCCCGCGCCTCTGCGGAAGGATCACCCGTCCGTGGGTGGACGGGGTGGACAACGCCGTGCACCCGACGTTACCCCGGGTTCGCCGAAGGGGCCGGAGCGACGTCGCTCCGGCCCCCGGCGGTGAGGACTACGCCTCTTCGTCGACCCAGCTCATGAGCTTGCGCAGCTCCTTGCCGGTGGTCTCCAGCAGGTGCTCGGAGTCCTGCTTCTTGTACTCGTTGTACTTCTTCAGACCGCCGTGGTACTCGTCCATCCACTGCTGGGCGAAGGTGCCGTCCTGGATCTCGGCCAGGACCTTCTTCATCTCGGCCTTGGTGGCGTCGGTGATGATCCGCGGGCCGGTGACGTAGTCGCCCCACTCGGCGGTCTCGGAGATCGACCAGCGCATCTTCTCCAGGCCGCCCTCGTACATGAGGTCCACGATCAGCTTCAGCTCGTGCAGGCACTCGAAGTAGGCGATCTCCGGCTGGTAACCGGCCTCGGTCAGGGTCTCGAAGCCCGCCTTGACCAGCGCGGCCGTGCCACCGCACAGGACGGCCTGCTCGCCGAAGAGGTCGGTCTCGGTCTCCTCGGTGAAGGTCGTCTTGATGACGCCGGCGCGGGTGCCGCCGATGCCCTTCGCGTACGACAGGGCCAGCGCGAAGGCGCTGCCCGTGGCGTCCTGCTCGACGGCGGCGATGCAGGGAACGCCGCGGCCCTCCTCGTACTGACGGCGCACCAGGTGGCCCGGGCCCTTGGGGGCGACCATGCAGACGTCCACGCCGGCCGGGGGCTTGATGAAGCCGTAGCGGATGTTGAGGCCGTGACCGAAGAACAGCGCGTCGCCGTCCTTCAGGTTGTCCTTGATGTGCTTCTCGTAGACCTCGGCCTGGATCGGGTCCGGGACGAGGATCATGATGACGTCGCCCTCGGCGGCGGCCTCGGACGGGCTCACCACGCGCAGGCCCTGCTCCTCGGCCTTGGCCTTGGACTTCGAGCCCTCGTGCAGACCGACGCGCACGTCGACGCCGGAGTCGCGCAGCGACAGGGCGTGGGCGTGGCCCTGGCTGCCGTACCCGATGACCGCGACCTTGCGGCCCTGGATGATGGACAGGTCGGCGTCGGCGTCGTAGAACAGCTCGGCCACTGGGTTCTCTCCTTGTGTGCAGGTGTTGCGTCCCACCGTATGCCGGTGGGGGGAAGGGAAGTTTCGGGGTCTCGGCATACGGGCGGCCGGCTGTCGCGCCGGCCGCCCGTCGCCGTGGTCATGCGGACCGGTCGAGTGCGCGCAGCGAGCGGTCCGTGATCGAACGGGCGCCGCGGCCGATGGCGATCGTGCCGGACTGGACGAGTTCCTTGATGCCGTACGGTTCCAGCATCCTGAGCATGGCGGACAGCTTGTCGCTGCTGCCGGTGGCCTCGATGGTGACGGCCTCCGGGGAGACGTCGACGGTCTTGGCGCGGAACAGCTGGACGATCTCGACGATCTGGGAGCGCGTCTCGTTGTCGGAGCGCACCTTCACCAGAACGAGTTCACGCTGGACGGCCTGGGCCGGCTCCAGCTCGACGATCTTGAGCACGTTGACGAGCTTGTTGAGCTGCTTCGTCACCTGCTCCAGCGGGAAGTCCTCGACGCTCACCACGATGGTGATGCGGGAGATGTCGGCGTGCTCGGTGACGCCGACGGCGAGCGAGTCGATGTTGAAGCCGCGGCGGGAGAAGAGGGCGGTGATCCGGGCGAGGACGCCGGGGGTGTTCTCCACCAGGACGGAGAGCGTGTGCTTGGACATGGTCTGCTTCCTCTGCTTGAAGTCCTGACGGCTCTCAGTCGTCTTCGTTGTCGCCGAAGTCCGGGCGGACGTCCCGGGCGGCCATGATCTCGTCGTTGGAGGTGCCGGCGGCGACCATCGGCCAGACCATCGCGTCCTCGTGGACGATGAAGTCCACGACGACGGGCCGGTCGTTGATGGAGTTCGCCTCCTCGATGACCTTGTCGAGGTCGGCGGGGTCCTCGCAGCGGATGGCGTAGCAGCCCATGGCCTCCGACAGCTTCACGAAGTCGGGGACGCGGGTGCCGCGGGCGTCCGGGTTGACGTCCTCGGGGCCGGAGTGGAGCACGGTGTTGGAGTACCGCTGGTTGTAGAACAGGGTCTGCCACTGGCGGACCATCCCGAGGGCGCCGTTGTTGATGACGGCGACCTTGATCGGGATGTTGTTCAGGGCGCAGGTGGTCAGTTCCTGGTTGGTCATCTGGAAGCAGCCGTCGCCGTCGATCGCCCAGACCGCGTTGCCGGGCATGCCGGCCTTGGCGCCCATGGCGGCCGGGACCGCGTAGCCCATGGTTCCGGCGCCGCCGGAGTTGAGCCAGGTGGCGGGCTTCTCGTACTGGACGAAGTGGGCGGCCCACATCTGGTGCTGGCCGACGCCGGCCGCGAAGATCGTGCCCTCGGGCGCGAGCTGCCCGATGCGCTCGATGACCTGCTGCGGGGAGAGCGAACCGTCCTCGGGCTGGTCGTAGCCGAGGGGGTAGGTGTCGCGCCAGCGGGACAGGTCCTTCCACCAGGCGGTGTAGTCGCCCTTGTTGCCCTCGTCGTGCTCCTTCTGGACGGCCTGCACGAGGTCGGCGATGACCTCGCGGGCGTCCCCGACGATCGGGACGTCGGCGGCGCGGTTCTTGCCGATCTCCGCCGGGTCGATGTCGGCGTGGACGATCTTGGCGTACGGGGCGAAGCTGTCCAGCTTGCCGGTGACGCGGTCGTCGAAGCGGGCTCCGAGGGCGACGATCAGGTCGGCCTTCTGCAGCGCGGTGACGGCGGTGACCGCACCGTGCATGCCCGGCATTCCCACGTGCAGCGGGTGGCTGTCGGGGAACGCGCCGAGCGCCATCAGGGTGGTGGTGACGGGCGCTCCGGTGAGTTCGGCGAGGACCTTCAGCTCGGCGGTGGCCTGCGCCTTGAGCACGCCGCCGCCGACGTAGAGCACGGGGCGCTTCGCGGCGGAGATGAGCTTGGCGGCCTCGCGGATCTGCTTGGCGTGCGGCTTGGTGACCGGGCGGTAGCCGGGCAGGTCGGTGGCCGGCGGCCAGGAGAAGGTCGTCCGCGTCTGCAGCACGTCCTTCGGGATGTCGACGAGGACCGGTCCCGGACGGCCGGTCGAGGCGATGTGGAAGGCCTCGGCGATCGTCTTCGGGATGTCCTCGGCCTTGGTGACCAGGAAGCTGTGCTTGGTGATCGGCATCGTGATGCCGACGATGTCCGCCTCCTGGAAGGCGTCCGTGCCGATCGCCTTGGAGACGACCTGGCCGGTGATCGCGACCAGCGGCACCGAGTCCATGTTGGCGTCCGCGATCGGCGTCACCAGGTTGGTGGCACCGGGACCGGAGGTCGCCATGCAGACGCCGACCTTGCCGGTGGCCTGCGCGTAGCCGGTGGCCGCGTGGCCCGCGCCCTGCTCGTGACGGACGAGCACGTGGCGCACCCGGCTGGAGTCCATCATCGGGTCGTAGGCGGGAAGGATCGTGCCACCGGGAATGCCGAATACGGTGTCGACCCCGACCTCCTCAAGCGAGCGGATGAGGGACTTCGCACCCGTGACGGACTCGGGGGCGGACTGCTGTCCTCCGGAACGGGGCCGCGGCTGCGGGTGATGGGCCCCGGTGGCCTGCTCGGTCATCGGCATTCTCTTCTCGATGCTGAGGGTTTTTGCGAGGTTTCGTGCGGTCTGCGGCTGCTGCTCGGCGGGTGCCTGTGCAACAAAAAACCCCTCGTGCCATAAGGCAAGCGAGGGGAGCGCGTCGGGTGTGGGTCGCCGGGAGTCCGGGTGGTCCGGACATCACCAGCTTCAGCCGACGCGCTTTCCAAGTACGAGAATTCGGGTGCGCATGGCACTGACCCTCCCCCCGGCGCGCACCCACTGTCAAGTGGGTGGGACGGGAGTCTCATTATGTGAGCGCAGTGCCGTACCACCACCGAGGACGGCCGGCAGTCCCGGCGGAAGTCCACCGGGGACCTGGCCGGTGACGGTGGTGCCGACGTTCTTGGCGTACACCCCCTTGGCGCCGCCCGCGAAGGCCGGTTCGGCCGGTCCGTGCGGCACCGGGTAGTGGCCGGTGCCCAGCGCTCTGCGCAGCCGGTACTCGTCCAGCGGCCCGGAGAACGCCATGCCCTGTCCGTGCGTGCAGCCCATCGCCCGCAGGGCGACGATCTGCTCGGGCAGGTCCACCCCGTCGGCCACGGACTTCAGCCCGAGGTCGGTGGCGATGCGCAGCAGACCGCTGGTGATCTTGTGCAGCCGCGCCGACTCCACGACGCCCTCGATCAGCCCGCGGTCGAGCTTGAGCACGTCCACGGGCAGGCGCCGCAGCGCGGTGATCGCCGCGTAGCCGCTGCCGAAGCCGTCCAGCGCGATCCGGACACCCACCCTGCGCAGCGCGTTCAGCCGGCGGTCCAGCTCGTCCAGGCCGACCCGTGGGTCGATGTCCGACAGCTCGATCAGGAGAGAACCCGGCGGGAGTCCGTGCCGGGTCAGCTGGGCCTCCACGGACCCCAGCGGCATCGAGCGGTCCAGCAGGCGGCGGGCCCCGATGCGTATGGCCACGGTGACCGGCAGCCCGGTCGCCGCGCGTTCGGCGGCCTGCTCGACGGCCTCCTGGAGCACCCAGCGGTCCAGTTCGGCGGTCTTGTCGGCGTCCTCGGCGACCCGCAGGAACTCGGCGGGGGTGAACAGCACGCCCTGCGAGGAGCGCCATCGCGCCTGGGCGCAGACCGACGTGATCCGGCCGTCCGTCAGGGAGACCACGGGCTGGTGCAGCAGCGCGAACTCGCCGTCGTGCAGCGCGACCCGCAGCCGGGTGGCCAGCTCGGCCTTACGCACGACGTCCTGTTGCATCTGCGGCCGGTACAGCTCGACGCGGCCCTTGCCGCTCGCCTTGGCCCGGTACATCGCGAGGTCGGCGTTGCGCAGCAACTCGCCTGCGCCGAGGCCGGGTTCGGCGAAGGCGACACCGATGGAGGCGTTGACACGGACATCGTTGCCGTCGATGAGGTAGGGCTGGGAGAGGGTCATCCGCAGGCGGTCGGCGAGTTCCCGCATGTGGCCCTCGCGGGCGGCCCGGTCCCGGGCCCCGTCGCCGACGATCAGGGCCGCGAACTCGTCGCCGCCCAGTCTGGCGGCGGTGTCCCCCTTGCGGACGGCCTCGTGGAGTCTGCGGGCGGCCTGCACCAGCAGTTCGTCCCCGGCCTGGTGGCCGATGGTGTCGTTGACGCCCTTGAAGCCGTCGAGGTCGATGAAGAGCACCGCGGTGCCCCGCAGGGCGGCGCCCCGGTCCATGGCACGCCGGCCCGAGAGCGCCTGCTGGACGCGCCGGGTGAACAGGGCGCGGTTGGGCAGGTCGGTGAGCGGGTCGTGCTCGGCGTTGTGCTGGAGCTGGGCCTGGAGGCGCACGCGCTCGGTGACGTCCCGGCTGTTGAAGATGAGGCCGCCGTGGTGGCGGTTGACGGTGGACTCGACGTTGAGCCAGCCGCCGCCCCCGGAGCGGAAGCGGCACTCGATGCGCGCGGTCGGTTCCTCGACGGGACTGGCGGCGAGGAACCTGCGCACCTCGTGCATCACGCAGCCGAGGTCCTCCGGGTGGATGAGCCCGGCCAGTTCGCTGCCGACCAGTTCCTCCGCGGGGCGGCCGTAGACACCGGCTGCGGCCGGGGAGACGTAGCGGAGGATGCCGGAGGGCGCGGCGATCATGATGACGTCGCTGGAGCCCTGCACCAGGGAGCGGAAGTGGTTCTCCTTCTGGGCCAGTTCCTGGGTGAGGACGATGTTGTCGAGCAGCATGATGCCCTGCCGGACGACGAGTGCGAGCACCACGGTGCCGCCGGTCAGCAGCACCACGCGGTCGACGCTGCGGCCGTTGAGCACGTTGTAGAGGATGCCCAGGGTGCAGACCGCGGCGGCGAGGTACGGGGTGAGCGCGGCCAGGGATCCGGCGATGGGCCGGGCGGTCGGATAGCGCCCCCGCTCACCGCCCGATGCCGGCACGGGCGGTGGCGCCTGCGGGTGGCCGGAGCCGCGCTGTCCGGGCACGTGCTCGCGCACCACGCGTGTGTGCCCGCCGGCGCTCTCCGTGTCCGGGGCCGGTCCGCGCCGGGTCGCGGCCCAGGGGGCGTAGGCGAGCAGCAGGGAGCCGGCGAACCAGCCCGCGTCGAGCAGCTGGCCGGAGCGGTAGTTGTTGTGGAACAGCGGTGAGGTGAAGAGGGCGTCGCACATCACCGTCAGGGCGAGCGCGCCGATGGCGGTGTTGACGGCCGAGCGGCAGACGGGCGAGCGCCTGAAGTGCAGCGCCAGCACCATGCTGACCAGCGCGATGTCGAGCAGCGGGTACGCCACCGAGAGCGCGGAGTGGGCCACGCTGGACCCGCCCTCGGCCTTGGCCGCCTGGGCGAGCGCGAGGCTCCAGGCCAGCGTCAGCAGCGAGCCGCCGATCAGCCAGGCGTCCAGGCCCAGGCAGATCCAGCCGGCCTTGGTGACCGGCCGTTTGGCCAGGACCAGCAGCCCCACGATGGCGGGCGGCGCGAAGCACAGGAAGAACAGATCGGCGTAGCTGGGACTGGGCACGGGCACCCGCAGGACGACCTCGTACCACCCCCAGACCAGGTTGCCCAGGGACGCCATGGCCGAGGAGAGGGCGAAGAGCAGCCACGCCGGCCGGAAGCGGACGCGGCGTCCGCGGGCGTAGAGGAAGCAGGAGACGGCGGCGGCGCCCGCGGCGGCGCTCAGCCCGAAGTCGCCCATGACCTTGGCGGCGTACTCCGAACCCCAGCCGAGCGCGGACCCGACGGCGTAGACCGCGCAGACCAGGGCCAGCACGAGCTGGCGGACGAACGTGGGGCCGCGGGAGGCGGCCGAGGGCCGGGGCAGCAGCGGTCCCGGGGTCGGCTGTGCGCGCAGCGCTCCGTCCAGCGTGGGCGCGGGCGGCGGGCTCACCGGGGCCTGCCGCGGCCGCCCGGCCGGCGGAGGTGAGGGCCGCACTGGGCGGGAAGGCTGTGCCGGCCCCGTCTGCGCGCGGTCGTGGCCGTGCGCCAGGGTCGCCGGCGGCGGCTCCGCCGCGTCGGGTCGTTCGTCCATAGGCCGTGCATCGCCCGTCGCCCCCCTCACAGTCTGAGATGTCCATCCCCGGCGCCGAACGGTGCGCGGCGCGTCCCCTGTCGGACGATACACCAGGATCGTCACTCAGGGACATAGGTTCTCTACGCTCCGTGACGACCAGCGGATATGCCCGCACCCACCGCATCCAGGGGATTGCGGAGGGTGCCCGAAACGGATTACTCGCCCGTCGTCAGGATCACGTTGCGCAGTGGTTCCCGGTTCACGAAACGGTTCAACTGGTCCACCAGCAGCCGCTTGGCGCGCGGCAGGAAGGCGGAGGTCGGCCCGCCGGCGTGCGGGCTGATGACTATGCCGGGAGCATGCCACAGCGGGTGGCCCGGCGGCAGCGGTTCGGGATCGGTCACGTCGAGGGCGGCGGTGAGGCGTCCGCTCTCCAGTTCGGCGAGCAACGCCTTCGTGTCGACGACCGGCCCGCGCGCGACGTTGACGAGCAGGGCGCCGTCCTTCATCCGGGCCAGGAACTCCGCGTCGACGAGCCCGCGGGTGGTCTCGGTGAGCGGCGTGGAGAGGATGACGACGTCGGCCTCCGGGAGCAGGGCGGGCAGGTCGGTGAGTGGGTGCACCGGACCGCGCGCCGTGGTGCGAGCGGAGCGCGCGACGCGCACGACCGGCGCGACCTCGAAGGGCACGAGCCGGTCCTCGATCGCGGCGCCGATCGACCCGTACCCGACGACCATCACCTTCCGGTCGGCGAGCGCCGGCCGGAACCCGCCGAGCCACTCGCCCCGGTCCTGGGCCCGCACGAAGTCCGGGACACCGCGCAGCGACGCCAGGATCAGGGCCAGGGTCAGCTCCGCGGTGCTGGCCTCGTGCACGCCGCGGGCGTTGCACAGCCGGACGCCCGGGGGCAGGTGCCGGAGTCCGGGCTCCACGTGGTCGATGCCCGCGGAGAGCGTCTGGACGACCTGGACGGAGCGCATGCCGGGCAGCGGGCGGGTCCCGACCCCGCTGGGCTTCATGTAGGGGACGACGTAGTACGCGCAGTCGGCCGGGTCGGCGGGGAAGGTCTCCTCGCCGTTCCAGTGGCGGTACACGGGGCCCTCGGGGAGGCCCTCGATCTCGTCCGGCGGGATGGGCAGCCACACGTCAGCAGTCATGGTCAGGAGGCTATGTCAGGGAGGCGGAGGGGCAGAGGTTAGGTTGGGTGGCCTGACGAGGGAGGGTCACGACCAGGTGGAGCGCAGGACGATCGGCGCGACGGCGCTCGCGGTGGGGGCCGTCGGACTGGGATGCATGCCGATGAGCTGGGCGTACAGCACGTCGCGGCAGCGGGGTGACGAGTCGGTCAGGGCGGTGCACCGGGCCCTCGACCTGGGCGCCACCCTGCTGGACACGGCGGACATGTACGGCCCGTTCACCAACGAGCTGCTGCTGGGGCGGGTGTTGCGGGAGCGGCGCTCCGACGCCTTCGTGTCGACCAAGGTCGGACTCCTCGTGGGCGAGCAGCACATCGTGGCCAACGGCCGCCCCGGCTATGTGCGACGGGCCTGCGACGCCTCGCTGCGCCGGCTCCAGACGGACGTCATCGACCTCTACCAACTGCACCGGGCCGACCCCGAGATACCGGTCGAGGAGACCTGGGGCGCGATGGCCGACCTGGTGCGGGCGGGGAAGGTGCGGGCGCTCGGGCTCTGCGCGGTCGGCGCGCGGTCGGCCCGGCGGCCGGGGGCGCGGCTGCACGACGCGACGATCAGGCAGCTGGAGCGGGTGCAGCAGGTCTTCCCGGTGAGCGCGGTGCAGGCCGAGCTGTCGGTGTGGTCGCCGGAGGCGCTGCGCACGCTGCTGCCGTGGTGCGTCTCGCGCGGCGTGGGCTTCCTCGCCGCGATGCCGCTGGGCAACGGCTATCTGACCGGCACGCTGACGCCCGGGCAGGGCTTCGAGCCGGAGGACCTGCGCGCCCGGCATCCCCGCTTCACCGCGGAGATGATGGCCGCCAACCAGCCGATCGTGGCCGGCCTGCGCCGGATCGCGGCCCGGCACGGCGACGAGGTCACCCCGGCGCAGGTGGCGCTGGCGTGGGTGCTGGCCCAGGGACCGCACGTGGTGCCGGTGCCGGGCACCAAGCGGGAGCGCTGGGTGGGCGAGAACGCCGGGGCGGCCGGGCTGCGGCTGACCGAGCGGGACCTGGCCGAGGTGCGGGGGCTGCCGGCGGCGCGGGGCTCCTGGGACTGACCGGCGCCGGGGCCGCCCGGGTTCGGGTTGCGGCGATCGGGAACTCGGAAGGCCCGTGCGGTGTATGACAGGGAAGAACCCGCCGCGTCGAAGGGACCATGATCGTGCAACGTCGAGCCGTGTCGGCCGTGTTGGCCGCCACCGCCCTCCTGCTGACGGCCGGCTGCTCCTCCGGCGACGGGGACCCGTCGGACACGGACGGCGGCGCCTCCTCCGCGACCACGACCGCGCGGTCCTCGCCGTCCGGACCGGCCGCCGAGGAGACGCCCCCGGCGAAGGGCTCCGTGAAGGTGCTCCGTACGGTCGCCACGGGACTGGACAGCCCCTGGGGACTGGCCCCGCTGCCGGGCGGCGACCTGCTGGTCTCCTCCCGCGACGACGCCACGATCACGCGCGTCTCCGAGAAGAACGGCGGCAAGACGGAGCTGGGCGAGGTGCCCGGGGTCTCCGCGTCGGGCGAGGGCGGCCTCCTGGGCATCGCGCTCTCCCCCGACTACGCCTCGGACCACATGATCTACGCGTACTACACCTCCGCCTCGGACAACCGCATCGTGCGCATGCTGTACGACGAGAAGAAGCCGGCCGGTGAGCAGCTGGGGGCGCCCGACACGGTCTTCCGGGGCATTCCCAAGGGCGTGATCCACAACGGCGGCCGGATCGCGTTCGGCCCCGACAGGATGCTCTACGCGGGCACCGGCGAGAGCGGCGACACCGGGCTGTCGCAGGACAAGGACTCCCTCGGCGGCAAGATCCTCCGGATGACACCGGACGGCGAACCGGCGCCCGGCAACCCCTCCCCCGACTCCCCGGTGTACTCCTACGGCCACCGGAACGTGCAGGGGCTGGCCTGGGACGGCAAGCAGCGCCTGTTCGCCTCGGAGTTCGGCCAGGACACCTGGGACGAGCTGAACGCGATCAAGCCGGGCGACAACTACGGCTGGCCCGAGGCGGAGGGCGAGGGCGGCGGCTCCGGGTTCCACGACCCGGTGACCCAGTGGAGCACCGACGAGGCCTCCCCCAGCGGCATCGCGTACGCGGCGGGCTCGGTGTGGATGGCGGGGCTGCGCGGCGAGCGGCTGTGGCGGATTCCGCTGAAGGGCACGGAGACCTCGGCAGACCCGCAGGCGTTCCTGGAGGGCGAGTACGGCCGGCTGCGCACGGTGGCCCCGGCGGGCGGCGACAAGCTGTGGCTGGTCACCAGCAACACCGACGGCCGGGGCGACGCGAAGGGCGGCGACGACCGGATCCTGGAGCTGGAGGTGAGCTAGGGCGGCCTGTCACTCCTCCTCGGACGGCGCGGGCTTCGCGGCCTCCTCGGGGTGCGGCGGGTGGACGACGACCCGGCCCGAGCCGAGGTCTATCGGGCCCCGGCCGGGGTCGCCGTCGCCGACGTCCTCGCGGGTCAGCTCCAGGCGGTTCTGCTCGTCGCGGGTGTGCTTGCGGCCGGGGGAGAACAGTTCGTCGAATGCGTTGAACACGCGTGCCTCCGTCGTTCGGCGTCCCTTACAGCGTAAGCGTCACTCCGTCGAACCGGACGTGAGCCGTTCGGCGGGGAACAGCGCCAGCCGGTGGGCCAGTGCCGCCGCCTCGCCGCGGCCGGAGACGCCGAGCTTCGCCAGGATGTTGGAGACGTGCACGCTGGCCGTCTTGGGCGAGATGAACAGCTCCTCGGCTATCTGGCGGTTGGTGCGGCCGTCTGAGACCAGGCGCAGCACGTCGCGCTCACGGCCGGTGAGGCCCAGGGCCTCGGCCGGATCGGCGGGGGCGGTCTCGGGGCCCGTGCGGTGGCCGAGGGTGAGGCGGGCGCGCTGGGCGAGCTGGGCGACGGCGTCGGCCAGCGGGCGGGCGCCGAGGTGTTCGGCGACGGTGCCGGCCAGGCGGAGCAGCTCCGTGGCGCGGGCGCGCTCGTCCTCGCCGCCGGTGGCCAGGAGGGCGCCGGCCAGCCGGTGGCGGACGCGGGCGAGATCGTAGGGCCGCTCCAGGCACTCGAAGGCGGTGACCGCCTCCGACCAGGTCTGCGGGGTGTCCCGGGCCCGGGCCCGGTGCAGTTCGGCGCGGACCCACTTCTCGTGGGCTTCCCAGACGGGGACGCCGGTGGTCAGGGACTTGGCGGCGGCCGCGATGCGGTCGAGGACCTCGGCCCGGCCCTCCTCGGCGGCCGGCAGCGTGCGGGCGTCGGCCTCCGCCTCGGCGGCGGAGAGCAGCAGCGGCCAGCCGTAGCGCTGGGTGCCGGGCGGGAAGCCCTCCTCCAGGACGCGGCCGAGTTCGGCGCGGGCGTCCGGGAGGCGGCCGTCGGCGGCGGCGATGCCGACGGTGAGGGCGGCCAGCGGCAGGTGGTGCTGCGGCATCGGGTCGTGGCTGCCGTAGGCGGCGCGGGCCTCGGCGTGCAGCCGGGCGGCCTCGGCACGCTCGCCGCGGGCGAGGCTGACGGCGGCCCGCTTCAGGGCGGCGCCGCCGCGGGGTGCGGGGCCCCGGCCGGGGGCGGCGGCCATGTCCGCGGCCCGCATCGCCTCGTCCCAGCGGCCCAGGGAGATCAGTGACTCGGCGAGATTGCCCCAGACCCAGGCCTCGGAGTCCAGCAGTCCCATCCGGCGCGTGAGGTCGACGCCTTCCCGCAGGATGCCGATGGCGTCCTCGGACCGGCCCAGGCTCTCCAGCGTCGAGGGCAGGTTGACGTGGCTGCGGGCCACCGCGGGGGAGCGTCCCTGCGCCACCACCAAGTCTCTGACCTGGAACATCTCCGCGAGTCCGGCCTCGATGTGCCCGGCGTCCACCATCAGGCCGCCGAGGGTGAGCCGGGCGTTCAGCTCGATGTCGTCGGCGCCGACCATGCGCGCGTACTCCACGGCCCGCTCGGCGGCGGTCACCGCGCCCGGGCCCGGGCTGTGCAGCATCTGCCAGTTGGCGGCCATGGCGAGGACCTCGGCGTGCACCTGGGAGGGCGGCAGGCCGCGGACCAGTTCCTGGGCGATGCCCAGCTCGCGCCAGCCGTCGCCGCGGCCCTGGGCCTGGACCAGGAGGGAGCGCTGCGTCCAGAACCAGGCGGCGCGCTGCGGGTCGCGGCCGGTCGCGCCCGGCCCGGCCACGGTGTCCGGCTCGTCCTCCAGGAGCCGCAGCGCCCGCTTGGTGATCTTCATCGCGCGTTCGCGCTCCCCGCACAGCCGTCCGGCGACGGCCGCCTCGGCCATCAGGTCCAGGTAGCGCAGGGGCGTGGTGGCCGGGTCGCAGCCGCGGGGCGGGTAGACCTCGGTGTAGTCGACGGGGCGCAGCGTGTCGCGTACGTCGTCGGGGGCGGCGTCCCACAGCTCCATGGCCCGCTCCAGCAGCCGGAGCTGTTCGGAGTACGCGTGGCGGCGGCGGGCCTCGACGGAGGCGTCGAGGACGGCGGGCAGGGCCTTCGCCGCGTCGTGGGCGTGGTACCAGTAGCTGGCCAGGCGCATCACGCGCTCCGTCGCGGGCACCAGCGTGGGCTCGGCGTCCAGGGCCTCGGCGTAGCGGCGGTTGAGGCGGGAGCGCTCGCCGGGCAGCAGGTCGTCGCCGACGGCCTCGCGGACCAGGGAGTGGCGGAAGCGGTAGCCGTCGCCGTCGGGCGCGGGGAGCAGGATGTTGGCGTTCACCGCGGACCGCAGCGCCTCGATGAGGTCGTCCTCGGCGAGCCGGGCGACCGCGGCGAGCAGCCGGTACTCGACGGTGGAACCGCCCTCGGCGACGATCCGGGCCACCCGCTGGGCACTCTCGGGGAGGGCCTCCACGCGGACCAGGAGCAGGTCTCGCAGGGAGTCGGTGAGGCCGGCGCAGCTGCCCTCGTGGGCGGCCACGGCGAGTTCCTCGACGAAGAAGGCGTTGCCGTCGGAGCGTTCGAAGATCTCGTCGACCTGGAGCGGGTCGGGTTCCTGGGCGAGGATGCCGGCGATCTGGCGGCCCACCTCGTCGCGGGTGAAGCGGCCCAGTTCGAGGCGGCGGACGGTGCGCAGCCGGTCGAGTTCGGCGAGCAGCGGGCGCAGCGGGTGGCGGCGGTGGATGTCGTCGGAGCGGTAGGTGGCCAGGACCACCAGGCGGCCGGTGCGCAGGGTGCGGAAGAGGTAGGCGATCAGGTGGCGGGTGGACGCGTCGGCCCAGTGCAGGTCCTCCAGGACGAGGAGGACGGTGTGCCGGGCGGCGACGCGCTCCAGCAGGCGGGCGGTGAGTTCGAAGAGGCGGGCCATGCTCTCCTCGTCGTGCCGGCCGCCGGTGCCCGGGGTGGCCTCGCCCAGTTCGGGCAGCAGCCGGGCCAGCTCCTCCTCCTGTCCGGCGGCCGCGGCGGCCAGCTCCGTCGGCAGGTGGCGGCGCAGGGCGCGCAGCGCGGTGGAGAAGGGCGCGAAGGGCAGCCCGTCGGCGCCGATCTCGACGCAGCCGCCCAGCGCGACGACGGCGCCCTGCCGGCCGGCGGCGGCGGCGAACTCCTCGACGAGGCGGGTCTTGCCGACGCCCGCCTCGCCGCCGAGCAGCAGGGCCTGCGGTTCGGCGGCGTCGGCGCGCCCGAGCGCGTCCTTCAAGGTGTCCAGTTCACCGGCGCGGCCGACGAACACGGGACTCACGGACCTGGTCTCCACGGACCAGAGCATCGCACGCGGGTCCGACGGCGGAGGATCGGTTTTCGGTGACGGGACGGCCTCGGAGACGACGGCGGGGAGGGAGGCCGTGCGGCCTCCCTCCCCGGTCCCCCCGTTCACGCGACCCGGGCGAACCCGTGCCGGCGCTGTCGCGGCGTATGGCTCTCCGTCTCGGCGGCGGCGTGCCGGGCCCGGCGCTCGGCACGACGGGCCTGGACGGCCTCGCGGGCCAGCCGGGCCTCGTCGGCGCGGCGGATGAGTTCGGCGGAACGGTTCCGGTGGATCTCGTACTCGAACATGGTGTGTCCCTTTTCCCTGGTGTGAGGCCGGTTTCGGCTTCGCTCTCTGCGATGCCTCAACCTTCGTCTCCCAGGGGGGTCCGCCACATCGGGTAAGTGCCGCATCTTCGGCGCCGGGCGGGGCCTTAGACGTGCGTGAGGGGCCTTAGGAACGGCGCCAGGTGCGCGCCGGTGTCCTAAGACCCCTCAGTCGGCCGGGTCAGCCGGCGGACGGCAGGCCGAGAAGGACGTCCGTGTACTTCAGGACGGCCAGCAGCAGGCCGATGACGCCGAGGCCGACGCCCGCCCAGGCGACCGACTTGATCCACGGGGCCTGCGGCCGGCCGGGCGCGCCGAACGCGGGGCGGGCCAGCACCACGACGCCGACGATCAGGGCGACCAGGGCGAAGATGCCGCCCCACATCGCGGTGGCCTGCCAGGCGTTGCCGTAGCCCTTCTCGATGAGCGCGCCGACGTCGGAGGTCGAGGTCGACTGGAGCTGGCCGATCAGCGACTCGCGCGCGGAGGCCACGGTGCCGACCCAGCTGCCGGTCAGGGAGACGATGCCCAGTCCGGCGGAGACGACGGCGCCCGCGCCCTGGCCGACGCCGGTGGGGCCCTCGTTGTCGGTGGCACCGGTGACGGCGTCGTCCTCCACTGCCTCGTCGTTCACGGCGTCGGCGGTCTCGGCCTCCGCGTTCTCGGCCTCCGCGCTCTCGGCCTCCGCGCTCTCGGCCTCCGCGCTCTCGGGCGCCTCGGCCACCGCGTCCGTCTTGTCCTCGGTCTTCACGCCGGTCTCGTCCACTGTCTTCGTTCCCATGCCTCGCACCGTACGGACGCTGTCTGAGAGGTCCCTTAATGATCCCTGTGAGCGGCACGCGCGCGTGCTTCACGCCACTCGGGCGCGAGCACCGCCCACACCTCCATGTCCTGGCGGGCACCCCGGTAGAGGTTGCTCTCCCGCAGCACACCCTCACGCATCATGCCGAGTCGCCGCGCGGCGTTGACACTCGGGGTGTTCGCCGAGGAGGCGTGCCACTCCACGCGGTGCATGCCGCGCTCGTCGAAGGCCCAGTCGATCAGGACGCGGGCGCCGCGGGTGACCAGGCCGCGGCCGGTTCCGGCGGGCTCCAGCCAGCAGCCGATCTCGCAGACGCCGGTGGCGGCGTCGAAGACGCGGTAGAGCAGGCCGCCGACGAGCTTGCCGTCCAGCCACAGCCCGTGCAGGAAGCCGCTGTCGGCGGCGTGCCGGTCGGCGTACGCCTGGAGCACCTCGCGCGCGGAGTCGACGTCGGTGGCCTTCGCCCCGAAGGGAATGTGCTCGGTGATGAAGTCCCGGCCCCGGTCCAGATGGGCCAGGAACTCCTCGGCGTGCCAGGTCTCCAGGGGGCGCAGTTCGGCGCCGTCGTCACCCAGTGATATCGCGTACATGCCGCTGCCGCTCCTCCTCCGCGAGAACGTCCGCCACCTCGGCGTCCGTCGCAGCGGCCAGCCTCTCATGGGCGTCCCGGCACTCCGGCGGCTCGATGCTGATGCGCGGCAGTACGGCGTCCAGGCGGCGCGGCAGCCACCAGTTGGCGCGGCCCAGGAGGTGCATCAGGGCGGGCACCAGCAGCGTGCGCAGGACGAAGGCGTCCAGGGCGACGGCGGCGGCGAGCGCGATGCCGAACATGGCGATCACCCGGTCGCCGCTGAGTACGAAGGCGAGGAAGACCGAGATCATGATGACGGCGGCGGAGTTGATCACTCGGCCGGTCTCGGCGAGCCCGACCCGGACCGCACGGCGGTTGTCGCCCGTCTCCAGCCACTCCTCGTACATCCGGCTGACCAGGAACACCTGGTAGTCCATGGAGAGCCCGAAGAGCACCGAGACCATGATCACGGGCAGGAAGGGCTCGATCGGTCCCGCGCTGCCGAGGCCGAGCAGTTCGCTCCCCCAGCCCCACTGGAAGATCGCCACGACGACGCCGAAGGCGGCGGCCACGGCGGCGACGTTCATGACGGCTGCCTTGAGGGGGATGCCGACGGAGCGGAAGGCGAGCAGGAGCAGCACGCAGCCCAGCCCGACGACGACGCCGACGAAGAGGGGCAGCTTGCCGACGATGACCCCGGCGAAGTCGTCGTAGCCGGCCGTCACGCCGCCCACGTGCACGTCGAGCGCGGTGCCGGCCTCGGCACGCGGCAGCACCTCGGAGCGCAGCCGCTCGACGAGGTCGCTGGTGTCCCGGGACTGCGGGGCGGACTCGGGTACGACGCTGAGGTACGCGGCGTCGCCGGCCGAGTTGTACATCACCGGAGTCACCGAGGAGACGCCCTCGGTGGTGCGCAGGGTGGCGTCGAGGTTGTCCAGTGCGAGGCGGTCCTCGGCGCCGCGGACCTCGGTGACCAGGGTGAGCGGGCCGTTGACGCCTGCGCCGAAGCCGTCGGCGAGGAGGTCGTAGGCCTGGCGGGTGGTCGTGGAGCGGGGGTCGTTGCCCTGGTCGGAGGTGCCGAGGCGCAGGTCGAGGGTGGGCAGCGCGAGCACGGTGATGACGACGAGGGCGACGGCGCCGAGCAGCTTGGGGTGCCGCTCGACGAAGGCCGACCAGCGTGCGGCGAACCCGGTGGGCACCTCGGGTTCGGGCCCGTGCTCCGCCAGGCGGCGCCGCTCGCGCCGGCTCAGCGCCCGCGGGCCGATGTACGACAGCAGGGCCGGCAGCAGGGTGACGGAGGCCGCGACGGTGAGGAGCACGGTCAGCGAGGCGGCGACGGCGACGCCGTTGAGGAAGCTGAGCCGGAGGATCAGCATGCCCAGCAGCGCGATGCAAACGGTCGCACCCGCGAAGACGACGGCGCGTCCCGTGGTCGCCACGGCACTGGCGGCGGCCTCGGTGACGGACAGGCCGCGCTTCAGTCCGCGCCGGTGTCTGGTGACGATGAACAGGGCGTAGTCGATCCCCACGCCGAGTCCGATGAGGGTGCCCAGCATGGGCGCGAAGTCGGCGACGGTCATGAAGTGGCCGAGGAGCGTGATGCCGGCGTAGGCGGTGCCGACGGAGACCAGCGCGGTGGCGATGGGCAGCAGGGCCGCGGCCACGGTGCCGAAGGCGAGGAACAGCACGACCGCGGCCACGGCCACGCCGACGGCCTCGGCGAGGTGGCTGCCGGCCGACTCGGTGAGCGCGACGGCGCCGCCGCCCATCTCGACGCGGAGCCCGTCCGCCCGGGCCGCCTCGGCGGTGTCCACCACGGCACGTGCCTCGGCCGCGTCGATGTCCCCCGAGGCGTCCTCGAAGGTCACCGTGGCGTAGGCGGTACGGGCGCTCTCGCTGATGTGGGGCGAGTCGGGGTCGTCGTAGGGGTTGGTCACCGCGGCCACCCCGGGCAGTTCCGCGATGCGCTGGAGGGCGCCGGACATGGCCTGTTCGACGGCGGGGTCCCGGACGGTGCCGTCCTCGGTGTGCCAGACGACCGTGTCGCTGTCGCCGTCGAGGCCTGGGAAGCCGGAGGCGAGCAGCCGGGAGGCGCGGTCGGAGTCCGTGCCGGGGATCGCGTAGTCGTTGGAGTAGGCGGAGCCCGTGACGGCGGCGGCCGTGGCCACGCCGCCGAGGGCGAGCAGCCACAGCAGGACGGCGATGAGCCGACGTCGAACACACCAGCGTGCGAGGGCTGCCACGAACGTGCTCCCAGGTGTCTGATTGTGGATCTTTGACCGGGGGCAGTCGTCCATGGTGTGAACGGCCCGCAAAGAACGCATGAGCAATGCGGAATCACTCTTGCAGGCAGAATTGATCGTTTGCGGACTTAGTGGGCTTATTCACAACAACGGCCCTGGGGGGACACGCCGTGGCCGGCGCGTCCCCCCAGGGCTCGCGTGTTGCGGTGCTGCGGTGCTCAGCCCTCGGTCACGCCCAGCTTCTCCAGGATCAGCTCCTTGACGCGGGCCGCGTCCGCCTGACCCCGGGTGGCCTTCATGACCGCGCCGACCAGGGCGCCGGCCGCGGCCACCTTGCCGCCGCGGATCTTGTCCGCGACGCCCGGGTTGCCGGCGATGGCGTCGTCGACGGCGGCGGTCAGCGCGCCCTCGTCGGAGACGACCTTCAGACCGCGCTTGTCGACGACCTCGTCCGGCGTGCCCTCACCGGCGAGGACGCCCAGGATGACCTGGCGGGCCAGCTTGTCGTTCAGGTCGCCCTTCGTCACCAGTTCGGCGACGCGCGCGACCTGGACCGGCGTGATCGCCAGCTCGTCGAGCGCCTTGCCCGACTCGTTGGCGCTGCGGGCCAGCTCGCCCATCCACCACTTGCGGGCGGAGGTCGCGTCGGCGCCCGCGTCGATGGTGGCGACGATCGGGTCCAGCGCTCCGGCGTTGAGGATGGACTGCATGTCGTTGCCGGAGACGCCCCACTCCTCGCGGAGCCGGTTGCGGCGCACCAGCGGCAGCTCGGGCAGGGCGGACCGGATCTCCTCGACCCACTCGCGCGAGGGGGCCACCGGCACCAGGTCGGGCTCCGGGAAGTACCGGTAGTCCTCGGCCTCCTCCTTCACGCGGCCCGAGGTGGTGGACCCCGTGTCCTCGTGGAAGTGGCGGGTCTCCTGGACGATGGTGCCGCCGTCGTTCAGCACGGCGGCGTGCCGCTGGATCTCGAAGCGGGCCGCGCGCTCCACGGAACGCAGCGAGTTGACGTTCTTGGTCTCGCTGCGGGTACCGAACTTCTCCCGGCCGTGCGGGCGCAGCGACAGGTTGACGTCGCAGCGCATCTGGCCCATCTCCATGCGGGCCTCGGACACGCCGAGGGCACGGATCAGCTCGCGCAGCTCACGGACGTAGGCCCGGGCGACCTCGGGGGCGCGCTCGCCCGCTCCCTCGATCGGCTTGGTGACGATCTCGATGAGCGGGATGCCGGCGCGGTTGTAGTCGAGCAGGGAGTGCGAGGCGCCGTGGATACGGCCCGTCGCGCCACCGACGTGCGTCGACTTGCCGGTGTCCTCCTCCATGTGGGCGCGCTCGATCTGGACGCGGAAGGTCTCGCCGTCCTCCAGCTGCACGTCGAGGTAGCCGTCGAAGGCGATCGGCTCGTCGTACTGGGAGGTCTGGAAGTTCTTCGGCATGTCCGGATAGAAGTAGTTCTTCCGGGCGAAGCGGCACCACTCGGCGATCTCGCAGTTCAGCGCGAGACCGATCCGGATCGCCGACTCGACGCCGGTCGCGTTGACGACCGGGAGGGCGCCGGGCATGCCGAGGCAGACGGGGCAGGTCTGGGTGTTCGGGTCCGCGCCGAGCGCGGTCGAACAGCCGCAGAACATCTTGGTCTTGGTGCCGAGTTCGACATGGACCTCGAGGCCCATGACGGGGTCGTACGACGCGAGTGCGTCCTCGTACGACACCAGGTCGGTCGTGGTGGTCACGGTGAAACTTCCCTCTCAGCCCAGCAGGACGTCGTCGTCGCCGAGCCGCTTCAGCTCGCGGTAGAGGATGGCGAGGTTGGTGACGACCGCGGCGCCCGTGACGACGGCGTCGAGCAGCCGCAGCGTGTCGTTGTCACCACGGGCCTTCTTGATCTGCTTGTAGACCCCGACGGCGCCGAACGCCGACGTGGCCATCGAGACGTACAGGCCGGACCGGGACTTCTTGAAGCCCTTTGCCTTGGTCAGTGCGCTCACAGCGACGGTGCCTCCTCGATCAGCGGGTGGCCCCACTGTTCCACGAAGGCGGCCTCTACGGCGGCGCCGACCTTGTACAGGCGGTCGTCCTTCATGGCGGGGGCGATGATCTGCAGACCCACCGGCAGGTTGTCCTCGGGGGCGAGGCCGCAGGGCAGCGACATGGCCGCGTTGCCCGCCAGGTTGGTGGGGATGGTGCACAGGTCGGCCAGGTACATCGCCATCGGGTCGTCGGCGCGCTCGCCGATCGGGAAGGCGGTGGTCGGGGTCGTCGGGGAGACGATCACGTCGACCTGCTCGAAGGCCCGCTCGAACTCCTGCTTGATGAGGGTGCGGACCTTCTGCGCGCTGCCGTAGTAGGCGTCGTAGTACCCGCTCGACAGGGCGTACGTGCCGAGCATGATGCGGCGCTTGACCTCGGGGCCGAAGCCGGCCTCGCGGGTCAGGGAGGTGACCTCCTCGGCGGAGTGCGTGCCGTCGTCGCCGGTCCGCAGGCCGTAGCGCAGGCCGTCGAAGCGGGCGAGGTTGGACGAGCACTCGGACGGCGCGATCAGGTAGTACGCCGACAGCGCCAGGTCGAAGGACGGGCAGTCCAGCTCGACGATCTCGGCGCCCAGCGACTTCAGCAGCTCGACGGACTCGTCGAAGCGCTGGATGACGCCGGCCTGGTAGCCCTCGCCGCGGAACTGCTTGACGACGCCGACGCGCATGCCCTCGACGCTGCCGTTGCGGGCGGCCTCGACGACCGCGGGGACCGGGGCGTCGACGGAGGTGGAGTCCATCGGGTCGTGCCCGGCGATCACCTCGTGCAGCAGGGCCGCGTCCAGGACCGTGCGGGCGCAGGGGCCGCCCTGGTCGAGGGAGGAGGAGAAGGCCACCATGCCGTAGCGGGAGACGCCGCCGTAGGTCGGCTTGACGCCGACCGTGCCGGTGACGGCCGCGGGCTGGCGGATGGAGCCGCCGGTGTCGGTGCCGATGGCGAGCGGGGCCTGGAAGGCGGCGAGGGCGGCGGAGGAGCCGCCTCCGGAACCGCCGGGGATCTTGGTGAGGTCCCAGGGGTTGCCGGTGGGGCCGTAGGCGCTGTTCTCGGTGGAGGACCCCATGGCGAACTCGTCCATGTTGGTCTTGCCGAGGATGACGACGTCGGCGGCCTTGAGGCGCTTGGTGACGGTCGCGTCGTACGGCGGGATCCAGCCTTCGAGGATCTTCGAGCCGACGGTGGTCGGGACGCCCTCGGTGGTGAAGATGTCCTTCAGCGCGAGGGGGACGCCGGCCAGCGGGCCGAGCTTCTCGCCGCGCTCGCGCTTGGCGTCGACCTCGCGGGCCTGGGCCAGCGCGCCCTCGCGGTCCACGTGCAGGAAGGCGTGCACCTTCTCGTCGACGGCCTCGATGCGGGCCAGGTGCGCCTCGGTGACCTGGACGGCGGTCAGCTCGCCGGCGGCGATCTTCGCGGCGATCTCGGCCGCGGTGAGCCTGATGATGTCGCTCATGGCGGTTACTCCTCCCCCAGGATCTGCGGCACCTTGAAACGCTGCTGCTCCTGGGCCGGGGCGCCGGAGAGCGCCTGCTCGGGCGTGAGCGACGGACGGACCTCGTCCGGCCGCATGACGTTCGTCAGCGGGAGCGGGTGCGAGGTCGGCGGTACGTCTTGGTCGGCGACCTCGCTGACGCGGGCGACCGCGCCGATGATGTCGTCGAGCTGTCCCGCGAAGTGCTCTAGCTCTTCGGGCTTCAGCTCCAGACGCGCCAGCCGGGCGAGGTGGGCGACCTCCTCGCGCGTGATGCCAGGCATGCAGCGTTCCTCTGGGGTGAGTGTGTTTCTTCGGGCAAGTCGGTTTGGCCCAATCCTATGGGGAGCGGGCGGGTGGTCGTTAAACGGTTTCCGTCAGCGCCCCGAAGGGGCGCGGGGAACTGCGCGACCAGCCACGACGAGGCCGCGGACGGTCGGCGGCCGTACGTGACACCTACCCGACCCGCCCCTGGTCCTCCCCGGCGGCGGCCGGCAGCGCCGGCGCAGGTCGCTGCCACCCCCGCGACCCCCGCGCCCGCAGCCACGCCGTCGTCTCCTCCGGCGGCATCGCCGCCGCGACCAGCCACCCCTGTACGGCGTCGCAGCCCAGGTCGCGCAGGCCCTCCCAGGTCTCGTCGTCCTCGACGCCCTCGGCGACGACGAGCAGGCCGAGCGAGTGGGCGAGGTCGACGGTGCAGCGCACGATGGCCGCGTCCTCGGCGTCGACGGCCAGCCGGGCCACGAACGAGCGGTCGATCTTCAGCTCGCTGACCGGGAGCCTGCGCAGGTGGACCAGGGAGGAGTAGCCGGTGCCGAAGTCGTCCAGGGACATCTTCACGCCGTGTCCGGTGAGCGCGTTGAGGGTGTCGGCGGCGCGCTGCGGGTCCTCGAGGAGGACGTGCTCGGTGATCTCCAGTTGGAGCGCTCCCGCGGGGACTCCGTGCCGGGCCAGCCGGGCGGCCACCGAGCCCGCGAAGCCGGGGGTGTGGACGTCGCGCGGGGAGACGTTGACCGCGACCGGCACGAAGAGTCCCTGCGAGCGCCACTGGGCGACCTGTTCGAGCGCCGTCTCCAGCACGTACTCGGTGAGGTGGGGCATCAGCCCGGAGGACTCGGCGATCGCGATGAACTCGTCCGGCGGGACCTTGCCGCGCTCGGGGTGCACCCACCGGACCAGGGCCTCCAGGCCGGCGACCTGACCGTCGAAGCGCACCTTGGGCTGGTAGTGGAGCTGGACCTCGTGGGCGTCCAGGGCCCGGCGCAGATCGCCCAGCAGGCCGAGGCGGTCCGGGGTGTTGGAGTCACGCTTGGACTCGTAGACCTCCACACCCGTACGGTCCCGCTTGGCCTGGTACATCGCCACGTCGGCGCGGCGCAGCAGTCCTTCGGCGTCCAGGGCGTGGTCGGGGAAGACGGCGACGCCGGCGCTGGCCTCCAGGACGAGGGTGAGTCCGTCCAGGTCCATCGGGGAGCTGAGCGCGGCGACGAGTCCCCGGGCGATCCGGGTCGCCGACGTGGTGGAGTCGGCGACGGGCAGTAAGACGGCGAACTCGTCGCCGCCGAGCCGGGCGGCCTCCGCCCCGCGCGGCAGGGCCTGCCGCAGCCGGTCGGCGGTCTGGAGCAGCAGCCGGTCGCCGGCGAGGTGGCCGAGGGTGTCGTTGACCGAACGGAAGCGGTCGAGGTCGATCAGCATCAGGGCGGTGCGGGCGCCGATGCGCTCGGCGTCGTCCAGCGCGGTCCAGGTCCGCTCCAGGAGCCACTGCCGGTTGGGCAGTCCGGTGAGGGGGTCGCGGAGCTGTTCCTCGGCGCGGGCGCGGGCGATCCACAGGGTGGAGTCGAGGGCGATCAGCGGGATGGCGAACAGCGGCAGCAGCAGCGGCTTGGCGACGGCGACGACGCAGATCAGCGGGGCTATGCCGAGCAGGGCGACGGCGACCAGGCCGTGCCTGACCAGGACGGTGCGGGCAACGGTGGTCAGACCGGGGCGGGGCGTCTGGAGATACCACAACAGGCCGCGGGTGACGGCGAGATAGGCGGCGGCGACGAGCACCACCTTGGGCGCCGCGTACACGCCCCAGGTGTCGGGGTTCCAGGGCTCCTCCACCGACGGTACGGAGCCGCAGACGCCCAGCAGCAGGGCACCCGCGGCGACGCCGAGGATGTCCACCGCGCCGTGCAGCACGCCCTGCCGCCAGCGGCCCCGGCGGGCTATGCCGACCAGGACGACGACGGTGAGGCTGACCATGCCGGCCGGAAGCCAGCCGTACAGCAGCAGGACGGCGAGGGTGAGGGCGGCGCCGGAGCCGGTGCCGCCCCACCAGCGGGAGCGGCCGAGCATGACGAGGTGGCCGACGACGATGCCGGCCAGCACGGCGAGGGACCAGCCGGCGGTGCCGGCCGGGAAGAGGGCGTGACCGCCGGTGAACGCCTGGAAGAACCCGGCGCCCAGCACGAGGGCGGCGGTCGCGACGACGGCCGCGGGCAACGCGGGCCAGGACGGGTGCCGTTCGCCCTCGGCGCCGGACGGGTCGGGGGCGCGGCCCGGGCCCGGCGGCACCGACCCGCGGGCGCCCGCCGCGGGGTAGGGGGCACCATCCGCGCGTAGCCCCGCCCACCGGCCCGCGTGCCACGCGTCCGTCATGCGGCGCAGGCGCAGCCGTGAGCCCGCGGCGGCGCTCTCGGTCGGTTCCATTCCCGTCCCTCTCACAGCCTGCGGTGCCCACGCCACGCGGTCCTCGCCTCGACCACCATCAACGGCTCCGCGTTGGAAGACCCTGCCCCTGTCCCTCGCGGCAGGGGGATGCCCCGACCGCGGCTGGGCACGGCAGGTGCACACCTCAACAGTAGGCCGCGGAAGGCTTCCAGGGGCACCGGTCGTCGACGGTTGCCCGAATGCGGCCCGGCCACCCTTATGCATCTGATATGCGCCGATCGGGTGGCCTTCAACCGCTATTCCTCAGCCGAAAGTGCGACGTCGGCCGCCGCTTCGGCTCCTTGTTCGAGCAGGACGGTGAAACCGTCCTCGTTCAGAACCGGCACCTTCAGCTGCATCGCCTTGTCGTACTTCGACCCGGGGTTGTCACCGACCACGACGAACGACGTCTTCTTGGACACCGATCCGGTCACCTTGGCGCCCCTGCTCTGGAGGGCCTCCTTGGCGCCGTCGCGGGTGAAGTTCTCCAGGGTGCCGGTGACGACGACGGTGAGCCCTTCGAGGGGGCGCGGGCCCTCGTCCTCGCCGCTCGACCGGTCCTCCAGGGGAACTCCGGCCGCCTTCCACTTGCGCACGATCTCGCGGTGCCACTCCTCGGCGAACCACTCCTTGAGGGCGGTGGCGATGATCGGGCCGACGCCGTCGGTGTTCGCCAACTCCGCCTCGGTGGCCTGCTCGATGCGGTCGAGCGAGCGGAACTCGCGGGCCAGGGCCTGCGCGGCGACGGGCCCGACGTGACGGATGGAGAGTCCGTTGAGGAAGCGGGCGAGGGGGCGGGTGGTCTTGGCCTCCTCGATGCGCTGGAGCAGCGCGAGGGTGTTCTTCTTCGGCTCGCCCTGCTTGTTGGCGAAGACCGTGACGATCTTCTCCTCGCCGGTCTTCGGGTCGCGCTTGGGCAGTCCGCTGTCCTGGTCGAGGACGTACGCCTTGATGGGCAGCAGCTGTTCGAGGGTGAGGTCGAAGAGGTCCCCCTCGTCCACCAGCGGCGGCTTTGCGGGCTCCAGGGGCCCCGTCAGCGCGGCCGCCACGACGCCGCCGAAGTGGTCGATGTCCAGGCACTCCCGGCCCGCGAGGTAGGCGACCCGCTCACGCAACTGGGCCGGGCACGCGCGGGCGTTGGGGCAACGCAGGTCGATGTCGCCCTCCTTCATCGCCTTCAGCGGCGTCCCGCACTCGGGGCACTCCGCCGGCATCACGAACTCCCGCTCGCTGCCGTCCCTGAGGTCGGCGACCGGCCCGAGGATCTCCGGGATGACGTCGCCGGCCTTGCGGAGCACCACGGTGTCGCCGATGAGCACGCCCTTGGCCTTCACGACCTCTTGGTTGTGCAGCGTGGCGAACTCGACCTCGCTGCCGGCCACGGTGACCGGCTTGACCTGCGCGTAGGGCGTGACCCGGCCGGTGCGGCCGACGCCGACCTTGATGTCGACGAGCTTGGTGTTGACCTCCTCCGGCGCGTACTTGTAGGCGATGGCCCAGCGGGGGGCGCGGGCGGTGGAGCCGAGCCGGCCCTGGAGGCGGATCTCGTCGAGCTTGACGACGACCCCGTCGATCTCGTGCGCCACGGAGTGGCGGTTCTCGCCGTAGTACGCGATGAAGTCGCGGACGCCCTCCAGGCCGTCGACCACCCTGTTGTGCGGGGAGGTGGGCAGGCCCCAGGTCTTCAGCAGGTCGTACGCCTGGGAGAGGCGGGTCATGCCCGAGTAGCCCTCCAGGACGCCGATGCCGTGGACCACCATGTGCAGCGGGCGGGTGGCGGTGACGCGCGGGTCCTTCTGGCGCAGGGAACCGGCGGCCGCGTTGCGGGGGTTGGCGAAGGGCTTGTCCCCCGCCTCGTTCAACCGGGTGTTGAGTTCCTGGAACTTCTCCATCGGGAAGTAGACCTCGCCGCGGATCTCCACGCGGTCGGGGACCTTGTCGCCCTTGAGGCGCTCGGGGATCTCGGCGATGGTGCGGACGTTGGGCGTGATGTCCTCGCCGGTGCGGCCGTCGCCGCGGGTGGCCGCGCGGACGAGGCGGCCACGCTCGTAGGTGAGGTTGACGGCGAGTCCGTCGACCTTCAGCTCGCACAGGAAGTGGTACTCCTGCTCGCCGAGCTCCCTGGCGATGCGCTCGGTCCAGGCGGCCAGCTCCTCGTCGTTGAACGTGTTGTCGAGGGAGAGCATGCGCGTGGGGTGCGCGACGGCCGTGAACTCGGTCTCGTAGGAGCCGGCGACCTTCTGGGTGGGGGACTCGGGGGTGCGCAGCTCGGGGTGGCGCTCCTCCAGCTCCTCCAGGGTGCGCAGCAGCCGGTCGAAGTCCGCGTCGCTGACGACGGGGGCGTCCTTCACGTAGTACCGGAAGCGGTGCTCCTCGATCTGCTCAGCGAGTTGCGCGTGCTTCTCGCGCGCCTCGGCGGGCACGCTTGTCGTCTCCGCTTGCTTGTCGCCGGCCACCGGCATGTCCTCCCGTTACTCTGGGTTGTCCGCGAGGGATCTCGCCGCCCGGACGCACTGGGCGAGGGCCCGGCGGGCGTACGCGGGGGAAGCGCCCGCGAGTCCGCACGACGGGGTGACGGTGACCGCCTCCGCGAGCAGCTCCGGTCGCAGCCCCAGCCTGCGCCACAGCGTCCTGACACCCATGACGCTACCGGCAGGGTCTGACAACGGGCCGTCGGTGCCGGGCACGACACCGGCGAAGAGCCGGGTGCCCGACTCGACCGCCTCGCCGAGCGCGTCGTCGTCACGCTCGGTGAGGAGCGAGAAGTCGAAGGAGACGCCCGCGACGCCCGCCCGGCGGAGCAGCGCGAAGGGGACGTCCGGTGCGCAGGAGTGGACCACGACGGGGTCGCCGCCGTGCGCCCCGGCGACGTCGCGCAGGGTGGCCTCGACGACCTGGCGGTCCACGGCACGGTGGGTGCGGTAGCCGCTGGCGGTGCGCACCCGGCCGCGCAGGACGGCGGTGAGGGAGGGTTCGTCGAGCTGGAGCACGACACGGGCGCCGGGCACGCGGCGCCGCACCTCCGCCAGGTGCAGGCGCAGGCCCTCGGCGAGCGAGGCGGCGAGGTCGCGGCAGGCGCCGGCGTCGGACAGGACCGCCTCGCCGCCCCGGAGTTCGAGGGCCGCGGCGAGCGTCCACGGGCCGACGGCCTGGACCTTCAGCGGCCCCTGGTAGCCCTGAGTGAACTCCTCCAGGGCGTCCAGGTCCTCCCCGAGCCAGGCGCGCGCCCGTTTGGTGTCCCGGCCGGGCCGGTCGCCCAGCCGCCAGCCGCTGGGCTCCACGCGCGCGTACAGCTCGACGAGCATCCCGGCGGTGCGGCCGATCATGTCGGCGCCGGGGCCGCGGGCGGGCAGTTCGGGGAGGAAGGGGAAGTCCTCGAAGGTGCCGGTGGCGGTCTTGACGGCCTCGCGGGCGTCGTCCCCCGGGAGGGAGCCGACGCCCGTGGCGGGACCGAACCTGGGCTGGCTGTTTTCACTCACCGCAGCAGCCTACGGAACACCCCGCCGGCGTCACCTTCCCGGGCGGACCGTGAGGTCGTTGATCTCGGCGTCCCTCGGGAGGTCGAGGGCCGTCAGGACGGTCGTGGCGACCGACTCGGGGTCGATCCACCTCGACGGGTCGTACTCCTTGCCCTCCTGCTGGTGGACCTTGGCCTGCATGGGGCTCGCGGTGCGGCCCGGGTAGACGGAGGTGACGCGGACGCCGTTCGCGTGCTCCTCCTGGCGCAGGGCGTCGGCGAGCGCCTTGAGGCCGTGCTTGGAGGCGCCGTACGCCGACCAACCGGCGTGGGCGTTGAGGCCGGAACCGGAGTTGACGAACAGCACCTGGCCCTGGGCGACACGGAGCTGGGGCAGGAAGAGGCGGGTCAGCTCGGCGGGGGCGATCAGGTTGACGGCCAGCTGGTGGCGCCAGGTCTTCGGGGTGAGGTCGCCGACCGGTCCGAGGTCGACGACGCCGGCGATGTGCAGCAGCGAGTCCACGCGGCCCGGCAGCGCCTGGTGCGAGAAGGCCCAGGAGAGCTTCTCCGGGTCGGCCAGGTCGCCGACCAGCGTCTTCGCACCGGGGTAGGCGGCCGCCAGTTCCTTGGCGCGGCCCGCGTCCCGCGCGTGCAGGACGACTTCGTCGCCCCGCTCGTGCAGGCGGCGGGTGACGGCCGCGCCGATGCCGGAGCCCGCTCCGGTGATCACATGTGTAGCCATGCCCGCCATGCTCGCACCACCGGCGGGCTACTCGATGCCCTGGCTCTCCTCCAGGTAGGCCAGCGCGCCGACCGGCTCCTCGGCGAAGAAGACCAGCTCGGCCAAGGGGCGGGGCAGGAAGCCCTCGTCCTCCATGCGGCGGAACTGCTCCTTGAGGCCGTCGTAGAAGCCGGCCGTGTTGAGCAGGACGACCGGCTTGTCGGTGTGCCCGTGCTTCTTCAGCTCCAGGATCTCCGTCGCCTCGTCGAGGGTGCCGGTGCCACCGACCATGATCACCACGGCGTCGGCCTTCTCCAGCAGCAGCCGCTTGCGCTCGGCGAGGTCCCCCGCGATCACCATCTCGTCGGCGCCCTCCCGCGCCTTGGCGGCCAGGAAGCCCACCGAGACGCCCAGCAGCCGCCCTCCGGACCCCTGCACGCCGTCGGCGACCACCTTCATCAGGCCGGTGTCGGAACCGCCCCAGACGAGGGTGTGGCCGCCCTTGCCGAGGAGTTCGGCGAACTCCTTCGCGGGGCCGGTGTAGCGCGCGTCGAGGTCGGCGGCGGAGAGGAAGACGCAGATGTTCATGGGGCAACGGTACGTTCGGCGCCCGGCGGGGAAGAACCCGGCTTCCGGACGCGCTGAAGTGACCGAAACCACTGTCCGAGGAGGACGACGTGAGCAAGGGACACATCATCACCGTGGAGCCGAGCGGCCGGCACGTGCGCGCGGTGCACGGCGGCCAGGTCCTGGCGGAGAGCGACAAGGCGCTGGTCCTGCACGAGACGGGCTGTCCGGACCGGTTCTACATCCCGGCCGAGGACGTACGGCTCGACCTGCTGACGCCCTCCGGCACGCGGACGCACTGCCCCTTCAAGGGCGACGCGTCCTACTGGTCGCTGCCCGGGGCGGCCGACCTGGTCTGGTCGTACCCGGACCCGAAGACGGAGGTGGCTCAGATCAAGGACCACCTCTGCTTCTACGACGTCGAGGTCTCCTGAGCCCTCCGTGTCCTGAGCGATTAATCGCGTGCTTTGGGGCACTCTGCACAGACATGGAGAAGAACACCCTTTCGCGCGACGGCACGCGCATCGCCTACGAACGCACCGGGCGGGGCCCCGCGGTGGTCCTCGTCAGCGGCGCGATGTCGACGGGCGCCACGACCGCGCCCCTGGCGGCGGAGCTGTCGGACCGCTTCGACGTCACCGTGTACGACCGCCGGGGCCGCGGCGGGAGCGGCGACACGGCGCCCTACGCGGTGGAGCGCGAGATCGAGGACCTGGCCGCCCTGATCGAGGCGGTGGGCGGCGAGGCGAGTCTGTACGGCATGTCGTCGGGCGGCGCGCTGGCGCTCCGCGCGGCGGCGAGCGGGCTGCCGGTGCGCCGGGTCGCCGTGTACGAGGTGCCGTACGCGATGGACGACGCCGCGGCGCGGTCCGCCGCGGAGTACACCGAGGGGCTCGCCGAGGCGCTCGGCAAGGACCGGCGCGGGGAGGCGGTGGAGCTGTTCCTGCGCCGGACCGGCCTGGGCGAGGACATGATCCGGGGCGCCCGGCAGTCGCCGATGTGGGCGGGCATGGAGTCGGTCGCGCCGAGCCTGGCGTACGACGACGCGGTGATGGGCGACAGCCGCGTCCCCCAGGCCGCGATCGCCTCGATCACCGCTCCCCTGCTGGCCCTCGCGGGCGGCGTGAGCGACGCCTGGTGGCACGAGGCGGCCCGGGCGATCGCCGACGCGGCACCGCGTGGCACCTACGGCACCGTGGCGGGACAGGCCCACATGGTGGAGCCGGGCGTGCTGGCGCCGGTGCTGACGGAGTTCCTGGGTCAGTGAGCCCGGGCGGGCTCCGGGGGCCGGGGTCCGGCTGTCTCCGGGGCTTCGGCCCAAACGACAGGCTCCGTGTTCAGGCCGCGCCGGCGGTCGCGCGCGTGGTGGTCGCGATCGTCGCCGAGCCCACCACGCGTGTGCCGTCGTACAGCACGATCGCCTGGCCGGGGGCGACGCCGCGCACCGGCTCCGCGAAGGACACCTCCAGTGCGTCGCCGACCAGCTCGGCCCGCACCTCGGTCTCGCCGCCGTGGGCGCGCAGCTGGGCCGTGTAGGTGCCGGGGCCGACGGGGGCGGCGCCGCACCAGCGGGGCTTGATCGCGCGGAGGGCGTCGACGTCCAGCGCCGCGGCCGGGCCCACCGTGACCGTGTTGTCCACCGGCGAGATGTCCAGGACGTAGCGCGGCTTGCCGTCGGGGGCCGGGGTGCCGATCCGGAGCCCCTTGCGCTGGCCGATGGTGTAGCCGTAGGCGCCCTCGTGGGTGCCGAGCCGGTTGCCCGCCTCGTCGACGATGTCGCCCTCGGCGCGGCCGAGCCGGTCGGCGAGGAAGCCCTGGGTGTCGCCGTCCGCGATGAAGCAGATGTCGTGCGAGTCGGGCTTCTTGGCCACCGCGAGGCCCCGGCGCTCGGCCTCCGCGCGGATCTCGTCCTTGGTGGTGAGCGTGTCGCCGAGCGGGAACATCGCGTGGGCGAGCTGACGGTCGTCCAGCACGCCGAGGACGTAGCTCTGGTCCTTGGCCATGTCGGAGGCGCGGTGCAGCTCGCGGACGCCGTCCTCGCGCAGGATCACCTTGGCGTAGTGGCCGGTGCAGACGGCGTCGAAGCCGAGGGCCAGCGCCTTGTCGAGCAGCGCGGCGAACTTGATCTTCTCGTTGCAGCGCAGGCACGGGTTCGGGGTGCGGCCGGCCTCGTACTCGGCGACGAAGTCCTCGACCACGTCCTCGCGGAACCGGTCGGCGAGGTCCCACACGTAGAACGGGATGCCGATGACGTCCGCGGCGCGGCGGGCGTCGCGCGAGTCCTCGATCGTGCAACAGCCCCGGGCGCCGGTGCGGAAGGACTGCGGGTTCGCGGAGAGCGCGAGATGGACGCCGGTCACGTCGTGCCCCGCCTCGGCCGCGCGGGCGGCGGCGACGGCGGAGTCGACCCCGCCCGACATGGCGGCGAGGACGCGGAGGGGACGGGTGCGCTGCGGGGTGTCAGTCATAACCCTTCCAGAGTAAGGGGAGGGCGGGAACCGGAGCGCGCGAGTATGCGTTGAAGATCGCATGGGGGCGAAGCACGAATCCACGAGTGAGCCCGCGGACGGGTCCGCGGGCGGGTCCGGCGACGCGGACCGGCGGATCGGCCGGCGCGCGCTGATCGTCGGCGGCGCCGCGGCGGCCGTGGGCACGGCCGTGCTGGCCCGCGACGAGCTGGCCCGGCTGTGGTGGCGGGTGCCGGGCGTCGAGCGGCCCCGCGAGGAGGGCGCGGTCGACTACTCCGGCGCGCGCTGGGTGGCGGCGGCGGACGCGAACTGGCGGCGGGCCGACCGGCCGGACGACTTCGGCGTCGACATGGTGATCGTGCATGTGACGCAGGGCAGCTTCGACAGCGCGGTGAAGGCGTTCCAGGACCCGGGGCACCAGGCGGCCACGCACTACATCGTGGGCCAGGACGGGGGCGTCACCCAGATGATCCGCGAGCTGGACGTGGCGTACCACGCGGGCAACCGCGAGTACAACGAACGCAGCGTCGGCATCGAGCACGAGGGCTTCGTGGACCGCCCGCAGGACTTCACCGACGCGATGTACGCCGCCTCCGCGCGACTGACGGCGGGCATCTGCGCGCGGTACGGCATACCCCTGGACCGCGAGCACATCATCGGCCACGTGGAGGTGCCGGGCACCGACCACACCGACCCGGGTCCGCACTGGGACTGGGAGCGGTACATGAAGCTGGTGCGCCGGGCGGCCACGAGCACCCCGTCGCCCGGTCCGTCCCGGTCCGGGGCGTAGGCCGCGCGGCTCGCCCGCCTACGTCAGTCCGGCCGCCCGCGCCCTCTCCACCGCGGGGCCGATCGCCTTGCCGAGCGCCTCCACGTCGGCCTCCGTGGAGGTGTGGCCGAGGGAGAAGCGCAGGGTGCCGCGGGCCAGGTCGGGGTCGGTCCCGGTGGCCAGCAGGACGTGGCTGGGCTGGGCGACGCCCGCCGTGCAGGCGGAGCCGGTGGAGCACTCGATGCCCTGGGCGTCGAGCAGGAGCAGCAGGGAGTCGCCCTCGCAGCCGGGGAAGGTGAAGTGGGCGTTGGCCGGCAGGCGCCCCTCCGGTGCCGGGTCGCCGCCGAGGATCGCGTCCGGGACCGCCGTGCGCACGGCGTCGACCAGGTCGTCGCGCAGGGCGCCGATCTCGCGGGCGAACCACTCGCGCTGCTCGGCGGCGAGGCGTCCGGCGACCGCGAAGGAGGCGACGGCGGGGACGTCGAGGGTGCCGGAGCGGACGTGGCGCTCCTGGCCGCCGCCGTGCAGGACGGGCACCGGGGTGTACTCGCGGCCCAGCAGCAGCGCGCCGATGCCGTAGGGGCCGCCGATCTTGTGGCCGGAAACAGTCATCGCGGCAAGCCCGGAGGCGGCGAAGTCGACCGGGAGCTGGCCGACGGCCTGGACCGCGTCGGCGTGCAGCGGTACGCCGAACTCGGCGGCCACGTCGGCGAGTTCACGGACCGGCAGGATGGTGCCGATCTCGTTGTTGGCCCACATGACGGTGGCGAGGGCGACGTCGTCGGGGTTGCGGGCGACGGCCTCGCGCAGCGTGTCGGGGTGCACGCGGCCGTGGGCGTCCACGGGCAGGTACTCGACCCGGGCGCCCTCGTGCTCGCCCAGCCAGTGCACCGCGTCGAGGACCGCGTGGTGTTCGACGGGGCTGGCCAGCACCCGGGTGCGGGCCGGGTCGGCGTCGCGCCGGGCCCAGTACAGGCCCTTGACGGCGAGGTTGTCGGCCTCGGTGCCGCCGGAGGTGAAGACCACCTCGCTGGGGCGGGCGCCGAGCGCCTCGGCGAGGGTCTCGCGGGCCTCCTCGACGGTGCGCCGCGCCCGGCGGCCGGACGCGTGGAGCGAGGAGGCGTTGCCGGTGACGCCCAGGTGGGCGGTGAGTGTCTCGACCGCCTCGGGAAGCATCGGGGTGGTCGCGGCGTGGTCGAGGTAAGCCATGGTGAGGCCGATTCTACGGGGCCCTCGCGCCCGGCCTCAGGGCAAGGTTGGCCGGTTTACAGACTCCACGACATCGTGTTGTCCGTGGCCATGAACGCCACCAGGATCAGCAGGTCGGCGACGCCCAGGCCGAGGCCGAGGAGGGCCCGGCCGCGGCGGGCGGTGCCGCGCCACAGGGCGACCGAGGCCAGGGCGATGGCGATGGGGCCCAGGAAGACGTTGAGGACGAGCAGGCCGAGCAGGCCGAGGACGAAGGAGGCGACGGCCATGCCGTCGGTGTCCCGGATGCCGGTGGGGCGGGTGGAGCGGTTGGCCGGTGCGGTGAGCTGCATGAGGTTCTCCCTGCCGTGCGTCAGTGGGCGGAGGTGCTCCGTCGGCGGCCGTGCCGCTCGCGGATCGCGAAGACGCCGAGCCAGACGGCGATGACCAGGCCGACGGCGACGGAGAAGGTGAGCGGCGCGTGGGCGACGGTGCCCAGCACCACACCGAGGAGCAGCAGTGCGACAACGAGAAAGATCATGGTGCGCGGATCCCCCCAATCTCTGATTACAGTTGTTCACTGACTACCCAGTCTAGCGCTCCACACCGCTTTCCAATTCCAGAGAACAGTTGTTAACTGCATGGTATGAGTCACACTCCCGGCGTTCGGCAGGCCCAGAAGCTCAAGACCCGGCAGGCGCTCCTGGACGCCGCGCTCGGGCTGCTGGAGGAGCAGAGCCTGAGCAGCCTGGGCCTGCGCGAGGTCACCCGCGCCGTGGGCGTGGCCCCGACCGCCTTCTACCGGCACTTCCGCTCCACGGCGGACCTGGGGGTGGCACTGGTCGAGGAGGCGCTGGGCAGCCTGCACCCGATGATCCGGACGACGGTGGCACCGGCCGAGGACAGTGACGAACGCATCGCCCGCGCGGTCGAGTTGATCGCCGGACACGTGGCGGCGCACCCGGCGCACGTCCGGTTCATCGCCCGTGAGCGGCACGGCGGCGTGCAGCCGGTGCGCGAGGCGATACGGGAGCAACTGGCGCGGTTCGCCGAGGAGGTGCAGGCCGAGCTGGCCAAGGACGCGGAGTCGGCGGGCTGGAGCGCGACGGACCTGCGGATGCTGGCCGGACTCTACGTCGACCAGATGCTGATCACGGCCTCGCTGTTCCTGGAGGCCCTGGACGCCCCCGAGGAGGAGCGCGGGCGCGCCGCGGAGACGGCGACGCGCCAGCTGCGGCTGATCAGCGTCGGCCGCCGGCACTGGCTGGACTGAACGGACCGCCGCGGCCGGAGCGCCGGGCGGCCGACGCGGCGCGGGTCAGGCGAGCCGGACCCGGGCCAGCTGCCGGGACTGGGCGACCAGGCGGTCGGCGCTGTCCCAGACCTCGCCGTCCTCCTCCAGGAAGCCGCCGGCGAGGTTGCGGGTGGTGATGGAGACCCGCAGCGGGCCCGGCGCCGGGCGGCACCGCACGTGCACGGTCAGCTCGACCGTGGGCACCCAGCCCTTCAGCCCCATCTCGAAGGCGGTCGGGGGCAGCGCGTCCACCGCGAGGAGCAGCGAGAGCGGGTCGGCGTCGCGGCCGTCGGCCAGCCCGAACCAGGCGCGCATCTCGCCCCGGCCGGAGGGCTGTCCGAGCGCCCAGCCCAGCGTGGCGGGATCGAGCTTCAGCTTCAGCCGGTCGGCGATGGCGGAGCTGCCGTCGACGGGGGCGGGGCCGTCCTCCGGGCCGAAGCAGTGCTCGACCGGCGGGATCGCGGGCGGCTTCGCGGAGGTGCGGACGTCGTCGGGCAGCGCGTCGAGGTCGCCGTAGGAGGCGAGGACGCGGATGCGCTCGACCTCGTTGCCCTCGTCGTCGTACTGGAAGAGGGATGCCTGTCCCGTGGAGAGGCCGCGTCCCGCGCGGACGGTCTCGGTGCGCACGACCGCGGGGCCCGGGTGGGAGGCGGACAGGTAGTGCGCCGAGACCGTGAAGGGGTCCGGGTGCGGGAGGGCGTCGCCCAGGGCGCGGCCCAGGACGGCCAGCAGGTAGCCGCCGTTGACGGCGTTGATGATCGTCCAGCCGGCGGAGAGGTCGATGTCGTAGACGCCGGGGGCGCGCCGGGTGACGTGGGTGTCCCGGTCGAACTCGCTGTCGCCGACGGTGGCCGGTACGGCCGGGGCGGAGGCTGCTTCTGGCATGGCTGCACGGTACAACAGGGAACTACTAAGCGGTAGCTTTTCTCTGTCTCATGCGTGCGGGCTCACGGCTGCGGCCTCATCCCCGCCCCTCCCGCGCCCGCAGGTACGCCTCCAGTTCCGCGGCCCCGGCGAGCAGCGCCCTGCCGCGGGCGGAGAGGCGGTCGTGCCAGTCGCGCAGGGTGGCCTCCAAGGGCTCCAGTCCGCCGGCCGACCGCACCTGCTCGATCACCGGCGCGATCCGGGCCAACGGGTAGCCGCCCCGCCTGAGCTGGTGGGCCAGCTTGGCGTCCCGTACGTCGGCCTCGCCGTAGACCCGGTAGCCGGTCAGCGGGTCGCGGCTCGGACGCACCAGCCCGGCACGCTCCCACTTGCGCAGGGTCGCGGGCCGGATGCCCAGCTCGCGGGCGAGCGGCCCGACGAACCTGCCCGCGGACGCGGACGTCACGGTCGCGGCCGCGGTGGCTGCCGCGGCGGTGGCGGCGGTGGCGGTGGCGGTGGCGGTGACACCCGACCCCGGTCGCCCGAGGTCCCGCAGCGCGCCCTCGACGGCCTCCAGGGTCCGCCGGTCGTCGAGCAACTGCGCGTGGCTCTCGTCGATCAGCCGGAACGCCTCGGCCGTCGCGCCCTCGTTCACCGCCCGCATGACCGAGGTCGCCGTCCGGTGGCCGTGGCCCGGCAGCAGGGCGAGGAAGGCGTCCAGCGCCCGCGCGTGCAGCGGGGTGTAGGTGCGGTAGCCGTGGACCGTGCGGTCGGCGGCCGGAAGGATGCCGGCCGCCTCGTAGTTCCTGACCGCCTGCGTGGACAGACCGTGCCCGCGGGCCAGATCGACCGGCCTGAGCTTTCCCCTGCTTTGAAGGTCGTGCGCCACACACCGGACGTTATCGCGGCCAAGTGTCAACCGAAAGTTCAACGATACCGTTCAATACATGGCTACTGGCATCAAGGACATCACGCTCCCCGCGGACGCCGCTGCCGTCCTGGGCATGCTCCGGGCCCGGCCCCGCGTGCTCGCCCTGGGCGAGCCCACCCACGGCGAGGACACCCTCCTCGACGTGCGCAACGATCTCTTCCGACAGCTCGTCGAGCAGGAGGGCTACCGGACCCTCGCGATCGAGAGCGACTGCCTGGCCGGCCTGGTCGTGGACGACTACGTCACCTCGGGCACCGGCACGCTCGACGACGCGATGGGGCACGGCTTCAGCCACGGCCTCGGCTCCTCAGACGCCAACCGCGACCTCGTGCGCTGGATGCGCGCGTACAACGACGGCCGGCCCCCGGCCGAGCGGGTGCGCTTCGCCGGTCTCGACGGCCCGCTGGAGATCACCGGCGCCGCGAGCCCCCGGCGGGCCGTCACCGCGCTCCACGACCACCTGTCGGCACACGTCGACCCCGGCCTGCTCCCCTGCACCGCCGGGACCCTCGACCGCCTGCTCGGCGCCGACGAGATGTGGGCCGAGCCCGCGGCGATGACGGACCCGGCGCGTTCGGTGGGACGGACGGCCGAGGCCGGGGAGTTGCGGGCCCTCGCCCACGACCTGGTGGCGCTCCTCGACGAGCAGACGCCGCACCTGCTCGCGACGGGCTCGCGGGACGACTGGGACCGGGCGCGGCTGTACGGGCGTACCGCGACCGGACTGCTGGACTACCACCGCTGGATGGCCGACGCCTCCCCGGCCCGGATGAACCGGCTGCTCGGCGTGCGGGACCGGATGATGGCCGGCAACCTCCTCGCGCTCGCGGAGCGCGGCCGGGTGCTGGTCCACGCCCACAACTCCCACCTCCAGCGCGAGAGAAGCTCGATGCGCATGTGGCAGGGGCCGGTGGCGTGGTGGAGCGCCGGTGCGCTGGTGAGCGCCCGGCTCGGCGAGGAGTACGCCTTCGTGGCCACGGCCCTCGGCACGATCCGCCACCGGGGTGTGGACGCTCCCCCGCCCGGCACCCTCGAAGGCCACCTGTACGCGCTGCCGGAGGACCGCCGTGTCGTGGACGCCGGACGGCTCGCCTCCGCCCTCGGCGAGCCGCGGCCCGCGCCCCGGGTGTCCCCCTGGTTCGGCTACGCCCCGCTCGACCCCGCCCACCTGGACACGATCGACGGCGTCGTCTTCATCAAGGACATGCCGGACAGGGACGTGCCGGTCAGGCCCTGACGGATCACTCCCCCTCCATCACCGTCGACCGCCGGTTCCAGGCACGGGGGGCCCGCCAGTGGAAGCGCAGCGCGAGCAGCCGCAGGACGAAGGCGGTGACGACCGCGAGTGCGCTGGTGAACGGGGTGAGGGCCTCGTAGCGGATGCACAGGGCGACCATCGCGGAGCCGACGATCGCCGGGACGGCGTACAGGTCGCGGTCCCAGCGCAGGAGTGAGGGCACCTCGTTGGCGAGCACGTCGCGCAGGACGCCGCCGCCGACCGCGGTGGCCAGGCCCAGGCAGGCGGAGGCGGTCAGGCCCAGCCCGTAGTCGTACGCCTTGGTGGTGCCGGCGACGCAGAACAGGCCGAGGCCGGCCGCGTCGAAGATGTTCACGCCGGTCTGGAGGCGCTCCACGTGGGGGTGGAGGAAGAAGACCAGCACCGTGGCGAGCAGCGGGGTGACGAAGTACCCGAGGTCCGTGAACGCGGCGGGCGGCACCGCCCCGATGACCAGGTCCCGGAACAGCCCGCCGCCCAGGGCGGTGACCTCGGCGAGGACGGCGATGCCGAACACGTCGAAGTTCTTGCGTACGGCCAGCAGCGCGCCGGAGATGGCGAAGACGAAGATGCCGATCAGGTCGAGCGTGTGCTGGACGGTGGGGCTGAAGAGTTCCTCGTACACCCGGCCATTCTCACCCGCCGACGAGCCCCCGCCTCACGCATGAGGGCGGGGGCTCGTCGGCGGACGGGTCACTTCTCCTTGGCGGGAGGCTCCTCGTCGGTGGCCTCGGAGGTGGCCTCGCTGCTGGTGGCCTCCGTGCTGGTGGCCTCGGCAGACGCCTCCTCGGCCGCGGCGGACGCCTCCTCGGCCTCGGCGATCGCCTCGACCTCCGCGGCCACGGCCGCCGAGGTCGCCGCCGACTCCGCGAGGGCGTCCTCCGACACCAGCTCCGCGGCCTCCTTGGCGGCCGTGAGCAGGACGACGTCCTGCGGGGCCTGGTCCGCGAAGTTCTCCGGGTGGTGGCAGGCCACCTGCTGGCCGGGACGCAGCTCCTTGAGCGGCGGCTCGGTGGTGGTGCAGATCTGCGTCGCCTTCCAGCACCGGGTGTGGAACCGGCAGCCGCTCGGCGGCGCGATCGGCGAGGGCACGTCGCCCTTGAGCAGGATGCGCTCGCTCTTGGCACCGCGGCGCGCCGGGTCCGGAATCGGCACCGCCGACATCAGGGCCTTGGTGTACGGGTGCATCGGCGACTTGTAGAGCAGGTCGCGGTCGGCCAGCTCCATGATCTTGCCGAGGTACATCACCGCGATCCGGTCCGAGACGTGCCGGACGACGGAGAGGTCGTGCGCGATGATCACGTACGTCAGACCCAGCTCGGTCTGGAGGTCGTCGAGCAGGTTGACGACCTGCGCCTGGATCGACACGTCCAGGGCGGACACCGGCTCGTCCGCCACGACCATCTTCGGGTTGAGCGCGAGCGCGCGGGCGATGCCGATGCGCTGGCGCTGGCCGCCGGAGAACTCGTGCGGGTAGCGGTTGTAGTGCTCGGGGTTGAGGCCGACCACCGACAGCAGCCGCTGGACCTCCTTCTTGACCCCGCCCTCGGGCTCGACGCCCTGGAGCTTGAAGGGGGCGCTGACGATCGTGCCGATGGTGTGGCGCGGGTTCAGCGAGGAGTACGGGTCCTGGAAGATCATCTGCACGTCGCGGCGCAGCGGACGCATCCCGCCGACCCCGAGGTGGGTGATGTCCTTGCCCTCGAACTCGACCTTGCCCGCGGTCGGTTCGAGCAGCCGGGTGATGAGCCGGCCCATGGTCGACTTGCCGCAGCCCGACTCGCCCACGACGCCGAGGGTCTCGCCGGAGCGGACCTCGAAGTCGATGCCGTCGACGGCGCGCACGGCGCCGACCTGGCGCTGGAGCAGGCCCTTCTTGATCGGGAAGTGCTTCTGGAGCCCGGTGACCTTCAGCAGGGTCTCGCCGGGTGCGGCGTCCTTGGTGAGGGTGGCGCCGCTGCTCTGTGCGGGGATGGTCACCGCTGTGTCCTCTGCCTTCGCTTTGTCACTCACAGCTTCGGCGCAATCTCTTCGGTCCAGATCCGCTCCCGCTGCTCCTGCGACATGTGGCAGGCCGCCCAGTGCCTGCCGCCGACCTCGGACAGCTCCGGGCGGACCGTGCGCGTGACGTCGTCCTTGGGCACGTCGGCGTACGGGCAGCGCGGGTTGAAGGCGCAGCCGGACGGGAGGTTGATGAGGGAGGGCGGGGAGCCCTTGACCGGGATGAGGCGTTCCTGCTGGTCGCGGTCGAGGCGCGGCATCGAGCCGAGCAGGCCCCAGGTGTAGGGGTGCCGGGGCTCGTAGAACACCTTCTCCGCCGGGCCCCGCTCGACGCACCGGCCGCCGTACATCACCAGGAGGTCGTCGGCCAGTTCGGCGACGACGCCCAGGTCGTGGGTGATGATGATGACCGCGGAGCCGAACTCCTTCTGCAGGTCCCGGATCAGGTCCAGGATCTGCGCCTGGACGGTCACGTCCAGGGCGGTGGTCGGCTCGTCCGCGATGAGCAGTTCGGGGTTGTTGACCAGCGACATCGCGATCATCGCGCGCTGGCGCATACCGCCGGAGAACTCGTGCGGGTAGCTGTCCACCCGCTTGTCCGGCTGCGGGATGCCGACGCGGTCGAGCATCTCCACGGCGCGGCGCTTGGCGGTCTTCTTGTCCACGTCGTGGTGGATGCGGTACGCCTCCACGATCTGCTGCCCGATCGTGTAGTACGGGTGCAGCGCGGACAGCGGGTCCTGGAAGATCATCGCCATGTTCCGGCCGCGCAGCTTGCGCACGTGGTCCGGGTCGGCGGAGAGCAGCTCGGTCCCGTCCAGCCAGATCTCGCCGGATATCTGGGCCTTGCGCTTGCCGTACTGGCCGGCGGTGTGCAGGCCCATGATGCCGAGCGAGGTCACCGACTTGCCGGAGCCGGACTCGCCCACGATGCCGAGGGTCTTGCCCTTCTCCAGCTGGAAGCTGAGCCCGTCGACGGACTTGACCAGACCGTCGTCGGTGGGGAAGTGCACCTTGAGGTCGCGCACTTCCAGGAACGCCTTCGGAGCGGGCGAGGTGGCGGTGGGCTCGCCCACGGCCGCCCCGCTCTTGCTGAGTTCGGTCATGCGAGCCTCACTCGGGGGTCGATCACGGCGTACAGGACGTCCACCACGAGGTTGGCGATCAGCACCGCGAGAGAAGTGATCAGGACGACACCCAGGATAAAGGGCAGGTCCTGGTTCTGGATCGCGTCCAGCACCTTCTGGCCGAGGCCGGGGAGGCTGAACGTGGTCTCGGTCAGGATCGCGCCGCCCATGAGGGCGCCGAGGTCCATGCCGAGCATGGTCAGCAGCGGGGTCAGCGTGGACCGCATCGCGTGCTTGCGGATGACGACCTGCTCCTTGAGCCCCTTGGCCCGCGCCGTGCGGATGTAGTCCTCACCGAGGATCTCCATCATGGTGGCCCGGGTGATCCGGGCGTACATCGCGGCGTACAGGAAGGCCAGGGTGATCCAGGGGAGGATCATGCCGCCGAACCAGCCGGAGAAGCTCTCGTCCAGCGGGACGAACTCCGCGTTGATCCAGCCCAGGCTGTGGGAGAAGACCGCGAGGCTGAGCAGACCGGTGAAGTAGATCGGCAGGGAGACGCCCGCGAGCGCGACGACCATCGCACCGCGGTCCCACAGGGTGCCCCGCTTGAGCGCGGAGAGCACGCCCGCCGCGAGACCGAAGATCAGCCACAGCACGGCCGCACCGAGCGCGAGAGCCAGGGTCACCGGGAAACGCTCGGTCAGCACCGGCCAGACGGCCTGCTCGCTGCGGAAGGAGTAGCCGAAGCACGGGGCCGCGCACTCGGTGACGTCGCCGCCGCCCGAGTAGGTCCGGCCGGCGAAGATCGCCTTGAAGAACTCCCAGGCCTGGACGAAGATCGGGTCGCCCAGACCCAGCTTCTGGCGAACCGCCTCGACGGAGGCCGGGTCGGCCTGCTTGCCCACGAAGCTCGTGGCGATGTCGACGCCCGCCCACTTGGGGACGAGGAAGAAGATGCCGAAGACCACCAGGATGATGACCACGAGCATCACTACGGCGGCGAACAGCCGCCTGATGAGGTAAGCGAGCACAGCTTACGGCCCGCCGCGGATCGCGGGCCGCCGGAGGTCGTCCGGCGGCCCGCGGTCACGCCGCGCCGGCCTTCACCTGCCTTTCGTGCCGTACGGCGGGTGTACCGGTTACTTCGAGGACTTCAGGCCGAGGTTGACGAAGTCGTACATACCGCTGTAGCCGTCGGTCGTGTAGACGTTCGCCAGGCGGCTGGAGCGCCAGTTGATGAACTTCTCGAAGACGAAGGGCAGGTAGTAGCCGCCCTCCATCACCTTGTGGTTGATCTGCTTGGCGATGTCCGCCTTGCCGGCGTCGTCCAGGGTGGTGACGTACTTGTCGAACAGGCCGTCGATGTCCTTGTCCTTGATGAGCGCGTAGTTGTTGTTACCGCTCTCGAGGATGTAGTCGCTGCTCCACAGCGGGAGACCGTAGCCCTGGACCGACGGGAAGTCGGGGCCCCAGCCCATGATGATGATGCCGTAGTTCTTCTTCAGCACGTTCGAGGGGCTGCCGATGATGCCGGCGGTCTGCGAGCCGTCGAACTGGTCGATGTCGACCGTGATGCCGATCTTCTTCAGCGACGCCTGGAGGGACTCGGCGGTGGCCACCTCGACCGGCTTGTTGTTGCGGACCGCGATGGTGGTCTTGAAGCCGTTGGGCTTGCCGCAGGCCTTCAGCTCTTCCTTGGCCTTGGCGACGTTGCCCTTCTGGTTGGCACCGGCCATCTCGTACGGGTCGTACTTCTGACCCTCGGAGCCCGGCACCGCCGGCGGCAGCATGTTGGTGCCGATGTCGCCACCGGCCTGCGGGCCGCCGCGCGCGGTCTGGAGCGAGACGTGGTCGGCCCCGTAGAGCACCGCCTTGCGGCAGTGGATGTTGTCGAACGGCTTCACGCTCTGCGGGAAGACCGCGTAGCGGATGTAGCCGGAGACCGGGTTGTCCACGTTGCCCTTGTGCTGCTTCAGGGCGGTGGTGCGGCCCTGCGGCGACAGACCGGTCTGGGCCAGGTCGACGTCGTAGTCACCGGCGATCAGACGCTGGTCCAGCTCGTTGGCGTTGGTGAAGAACTTGATCGTGACCTTGTCCGGGTACGCCTTGCGGACCGGGTCCGACTCCTGCTTCCACTCGGTGTTGCGGACCAGGGTGAGGTCCTTGCCCGGGTTGTAGGACTGGAACTTGTACGGGCCGGAGGAGAACGGCTTCAGGCCGTACTTGGACTTGGTGTCCTTGTCCTGGCGGACCGGGGACGCCGAGGTCAGCGCGAGCATCTCCTCGAAGTCCGAGTTGGCCTGCGGCAGCTTGAAGACGATGGTCTTGTCGTCCGGCGTCTCGATGGCCTTCAGGCCCAGCTTGTCCGCGGACTTGTCCTTGTAGGGACCCTGGTACTTGTCCTCGGGGTCGAGCACCTCCTTGAGGTACGTCGGACCGCCGGAGAGGACGTCCTGCGCCCACACGCGCTCGATGCCGTACTTGATGTCCTTGGAGGTGATCGGCTTGCCGTCCTCCCAGGTCACGCCGTCACGCAGGGTGTACGTGTAGGTCTTGCCGTCGTCCGAGACCTTGGCGACGTCGGTGGCGAGGTCGGGGGTGACGCCCGCGCCCTTCTCACCCGGCGCCGGCGTGTTCGTCACGAGCTGGCGGGAGTAGTACCGCGAGAAGTTCCACATGAAGCCGTAGTAGCCGCGCGTGGTGTCCCACGAGTCGGCGTCCTGGGCGCTGGCGAACTTCAGCTCGCCGCCCTTCTTGGCCAGGTCGGCCTGGGCGATCTTGTTGTTCGCGGCGTCGAAGCCGGCCGCGCCGTTCTTCGATCCCCCGTCGCTGTCACCGCCGCCGCCGCACGCCGCCGTGGTCAGCAGCGCGGCGACCACTGCGGCAGCGGCCATGGCCTGCTTGCGCCGCCCTGAGGTGCGTTGGGTAGTCACGATCTCGGATCCTCCGGATTAGATGAGAGACCCCGTGCAGGTGCCACGGGTCGCTTGCCGGTACGGCAGGTCAGCGGGAGCCCTTCGGGTCCAGCGCATCGCGTACGCCGTCGCCGAAGAGGTTGAAGGCAAGAACGGTGATGAAGATCGCCAGACCGGGGATCACCATGTACATGGGATCCGACTGGTAGTAGTCGATCGCGCTCGAGAGCATCTGCCCCCAGGACGACGTGGGCGGCTTGACGCCCACGCCCAGGAAGCTGAGTGCCGCCTCGGTGAGGATGTTGGTGGGGATCATCATCGTCGTGTACACGATGATCGGGGCCACCAGGTTGGGCAGCAGTTCCTTGAACAGGATGTAGAAGCGTCCGGCCCCCAGGGACCGGGCGGCCTCCACGTACTCCCGTTCACGCATGGAGAGCGTCTGGCCACGCACCACGCGCCCGATGTAGGGCCAGCCGAAGAAGCCGATGACGAGGATCATGACGAAGAGGCGCACGCCCGTGCCGCTCAGTCCCAGCATCTCGTTCGGCATCACCGAGACCAGCGCGATGATGAAGAGCAGCTGCGGGAAGGCCAGCAGGCCGTCCATGACCCGGCTGATCAGGGCGTCGACCCAGCCGCCGAAGAAGCCGGCGAGCACACCCAGGACGGTTCCGATGATCACGGCGACGATCGCGGACAGGAAGCCGACGAGCAGCGAGATCCGGGCGCCGTGGACGATGCGGGCGAAGATGTCGCGGCCGTTGACCGGCTCGACGCCGAACCAGTGGTCGCCGCTGATGCCGCCGAGTGACCCCCGGGGCGTGCCGAACAGCGGGTCGATCAGGTCCTCGTGGTAGACGTCCGGGTCCTGCCCCACGATGTTGGTGATCAAGGGCGCGAAGATCGCGACCACGACGAGCAGGAGCACGACGACGCCGCCCGTCAGGGCGAGCTTGTCCCGCTTCAGGCGCTCCCAGGCGATCCTGCCAAGGGAACGCCCCTGTACCGCCTTGGCTTCGGCGCCGGCAACCGCCGCTTCCTCGGCCGCACTCGGGGCCGTCTCCGCGGTCGGCTCGTGCAATGGTGCCGTCATCTGGCAGGGACCCCTCTCAACCGGCGGTAGCCGGCCCGCACTTGCCGCTGTAGCGGCGTGATCCGTCCGTCGTACAAAGGGGCGAGCATCCACCCCTTGTTGCGGGAGTCTTCAACGCTTTGGCGATCTGTAGCCAGACTTGACGGTGAATGGATGCGCAACCGTGATGCTGTTTGAGGTGTTCCGTTATCCGGACAGTGGGTAACGGGGGCCGGACACGGATGAGTTGGGACAGAGGGGACAAGGCGGCGCTTTGCACCCTCATCTACGCGCGAAGATCGCCACCGGTCCCCCCGGGGCCGGACCCGCGACGGTCAGTACCGGCCCCCGGCCGGAGGGTATCCGTACCCGCCCGCCGGCGCCTGCGCCGGGGCGGGGGCATGGGCCTCGCGGTCGTAGAACGGACGGGCGTGGGCGCGCAGCCACATGGCGACCGGGTCGTGGAGGTCGGTCATCGCCACCGTCGACACCGCGAGCCCGTCCGGTACCGCGCCGACGGACTGCTGCATCATCGCGCGCACCGCGTCGACGGCCTGCGGTGAGGTGTCGTAGACCTCGAGACCGATGGCGAGGTACGGCGCCCCGAGCGCGGGCTGCACCCAGGCGCGGCGCAGGGCGCGGACGGCAGGGGTGCGGTGGGCGTTCTGTGTGAGCAGGGCGTAGAACTGGGGGATCTCGATGGCCGGTTCGGACAGCCGCAGGGGTCCGGCGGGCTGGCGGTCCAGGCCGGAGGCGATCCGGCGCAGGTCCGGCCAGGGGATGCCGACGCCGCCGCCGGGGGCGTGCGGGTTGAGCCAGAGGCCGAAGTGGTCCGGGTAGAGGGCGCGGGCCGCCTCCAGGCCGTCGACCACCTCGTACGACCTGTTCCAGCCGCTGGCCGACAGCTCCTGGGCGGAGGTGACGCACGGCGCGTAGCCGTAGCCCTCGACCTCCATGTTTCCGTACTGGGCGTCCGGGGAGCCGGCCTGGCCCTGCCACAGCAGCATCCAGACCTGGCCGGAGGTGGGGGTGGCGAGCGCGCGCAGCAGGGCCTCGTAGGCGTCGTAGCGCCCGGGCGTCACCTGGCGCAGCATGTGCTCGACCTGCCCGGTCGTGGTGCCGCTGGCGCTCACGTCTGTGGCCCTTTCTGGAAGTCCCGGTCGTGGAAACAGCTTACGGCTCCGCGGGGTGGGGGGCGCCTATGAGCTCGGGGGGCGCTGTCGTCCTGCGGGTGCGGGTGCGTCGTGGCTTGTCGCGCAGTTCCCCGCGCCCCTGAGGGGCGCTTACCTCAACGGTGTTTACAAGTCCCGGTCGTAGAAAGGGCGGACCCTGTCCCTCATCCAGTCGCAGACGGGGTCCTGGGCGGCCTCCAGGAGGACCAGGTTGACCGGCCACTTCGGCGGGGCGGCGGTGAGGGCGCGGCCCAGGGCGTCCAGGGGGAGGGCTCGGGCGTCGCCCTCCCAGTGGGTGAGTTCGACGCCGACGAACAGGGTGGGGTCGGCGGTCTCGACGGCGGCCAGGCAGCGGCGGGCGGTGCGCACGACGCCGGTGGCGGCGAACTCGGCGGAGGCCGCGGCGAGGAAGTCCACCGGGTCGTCCTGCCAGTCCGGTTCGAAGAGGCGGACCCGGCCGCCGGATGCGGGCCCGTCCAGCGGGGTGCGGCCGGCCCGGCACAGCTCGGCCACGGCGGGCGGCGGCAGCGGGATGCCGACCACGCCCTCCGGGTTCACGGCGATGCCGATCTGCGGGGGCAGGCCGCGGGCGAACTCCGCGGCGGGGGCGACGGTGTACGCCATCTGCGCCCCGGCGACCTGGCGGAGCTGCTCCTCGGAGCTGAACACCGGCACGTAGGCCTGGCCGTCGATCTCCAGGGAGGGCAGGTCGAGGGGGCCGCTGTGCGGGCCGCCGCCGTTCGGCAGGGGGATCCAGAGGAAGCTGCGGCCGAGCACCTCCACGATCCGCCCGCCGGCGCCGGGTATGCCGAGGGAGGCGGAGAGCACCTCCTCCAGCTCGTTGCCGGGCCAACCGCCGTGCGGGTGGGGGTGTGCCTGTGCCGGGAACTCGGGGAAGTCCATCTGCCTACCGCCTGCCTGGTACCGCTGTCCTGGCTGAAAAGGCTAACCCGTTCGGCGCAGCCCCCCGTGGTCCGTCATCCGGTGAACGCGATGCGGCGGAGGTTGTCCGCGGCCGCCCGGTCCAGGACGATCGCCGAGGTGCAGCCGGCCGGCAGGGCGCCTCCGGTCACGGCGCGCAGCAGGCGGGAGTTGGCCGCGCGGTGCCGCAGGAACGCGTACCGCGAGACGCCGCGGCCGCGCTCGCGCTGCCCGGCGAGGGCCTGGTCGGCGCCGACGTCGAGGAGCAGCAGGTGCAGGGTGCCGTCGCGGCGCCGGGCCTCCCGGGCCAGCCAGCCGCGCACCCAGGACTGTGTGCCGCAGTCGTGCACGACGACGCCCTCGCCGGAGCGCAGCGCCTTGCGGAGCCCCGCGTAGTGGGCGAGGCGGACCAGGGGGCGGTAGAGCGCGTACGGCAGGAAGCCCGGCATGCGGCGCTCCCAGCGGTCGCGGGTGTCCTGGGAGTCGATGCGCGGGCCGCGCACGGTGCGCGCCATCAGGGTGGACTTGCCGCTGCCGGGCAGGCCGGTGATCACCACCAGGTCCCGGGGTCCGAAGAGCAGGGCGTGCGGGCCGCGCCCGTCCCGCTCGCGCAGGTCGCGGACGACGGGTGCGGGCCGCTCGGCGCACGACTGCGGGGCCGGGGCGGAGGGCTGCTCGGGCAGCGCGAGGCCCGAGGTCGTGGCGTAGGCCGTGGTCCTGTTCACCGTGATCGTCTCCCCTGGGGCGGTTCACGAGTTCCCATCCCCGTCGAGTGTAAAGAGAAGGTAATGCGCGGGTCTCGCGATTTCGTTCGCTTACTGCCACAAGCCGGTTACAGATCACGGTCTGCCACGAATCGGCCGGTCGTGCAATGATGGCGGCGCCAACTGCATACCGGCCGTTTGAATCCGCGCGGGAGAGTCCCCGGCCACGCCGGGGCGCCGAAGGAGCAAGTCCCTCCCTTGAATCTCTCAGGCCCCCGTTACCGCGCGGGCGAGGCACATCTGAAAAGCGGGCCGCCGTTCGACGGCTGCCCCACCCAAGGTGCAAGCCCTGATCGCCGTACTCCGGTGGTCGTGGCGAACCTCTCAGGTTCCGATGACAGATGGGGAGGACCGACCTCGCCCGTGCCGTCCTGTCCTGGGAGACGACCGACCGATGAGCAGTTCGAACACCCGCCGTACCGCGCTCGACGCCACGCATCGCGCGCTGGGCGCGACGATGACCGACTTCGCCGGCTGGGACATGCCCCTGCGCTACGCCTCCGAGCGTGACGAGCACGTCGCGGTGCGCACCCGGGCCGGTCTCTTCGACCTCTCGCACATGGGCGAGATCACCGTCACCGGGCCGCAGGCCGCCGCGCTCCTTGACTTCGCGCTGGTCGGCAACATCGGCGGCGTGAAGCCGGGCCGCGCCCGCTACACCATGATCTGCCGCGAGGACGGCGGCATCCTGGACGACCTGATCGTCTACCGGCTGGCGGACGCCGAGTACATGGTCGTCGCCAACGCCTCCAACGCGCAGACCGTGCTCGACGCGCTGACCGAGCGGGCGGCCGGTTTCGACGCCGAGGTGCGCGACGACCGCGACGCCTACGCGCTGCTCGCCGTGCAGGGCCCCGAGTCCCCGGGCATCCTCAAGAGCCTCACCGACGCCGACCTGGACGGCCTGAAGTACTACGCCGGTCTGCCCGGCACGGTGGCCGGCGTCCCGGCGCTGATCGCGCGCACCGGCTACACCGGCGAGGACGGCTTCGAGCTGTTCGTGAAGCCGGAGCACGCCGTCGAGCTGTGGCAGGCGCTGACCGAGGCGGGCCAGGGCGTCGGTCTCGTCCCCTGCGGCCTGTCCTGCCGGGACACGCTCCGCCTGGAGGCGGGCATGCCGCTGTACGGGCACGAGCTGAGCACCTCCCTGACGCCCTTCGACGCCGGGCTCGGCCGGGTGGTGAAGTTCGAGAAGGAGGGCGACTTCGTCGGTCGCGCCGCGCTGACCGGGGCCGCCGCCGAGGCCGAGCAGAACCCGCCCCGCGTGCTGGTCGGCCTGATCGCCGAGGGCCGCCGGGTCCCGCGTGCCGGGTACCAGGTCGTCGCCGGCGGCGAGGTGATCGGCGAGGTCACCTCCGGCGCCCCCTCCCCCACGCTGGGCAAGCCGATCGCCATCGCGTACGTCGACGCGGCGCACGCGGCTCCGGGGACCGAGGGTGTGGGCGTGGACATCCGGGGCAGCCACGAGCCGTACGAGGTCGTGGCACTGCCCTTCTACAAGCGCCAGAAGTAGACACTGAGGGCGGACGGCCACCGGCCTCCGCGCGTGTCCTTGCTGCTCAACGGCAGTGTCAGCAGTCCCCCATTCATCAGCAGTCACCCGCGTACAGGAGAATTCAGGCCATGAGCAACCCCCAGCAGCTGCGCTACAGCAAGGAGCACGAGTGGCTGTCGGCCGCCGAGGACGGCGCCTCGACGGTCGGCATCACGGAGCACGCGGCCAACGCGCTCGGTGACGTCGTCTTCGTGCAGCTTCCCGAGGTCGGCGACTCGGTGTCCGCGGGCGAGACCTGCGGCGAACTGGAGTCGACCAAGTCCGTCTCCGACCTGTACTCCCCCGTCTCCGGTGAGGTCACCGAGATCAACGAGGACGTCGTCAACGACCCGTCGCTGGTGAACAGCGCCCCCTTCGAGGGCGGCTGGCTGTTCAAGGTGCGGGTCACGGACGAGCCGGGCGACCTGCTCTCCGCCGACGAGTACACCGCATTCGCCGGCGCCTGAGGAGTCACGGACGCATGTCGCTTCTGAACACACCCCTGCATGAGCTCGACCCCGACGTCGCCGCCGCCGTCGACGCCGAGCTGGACCGCCAGCAGTCCACCCTGGAGATGATCGCCTCCGAGAACTTCGCACCCGTCGCGGTGATGGAGGCCCAGGGCTCGGTCCTGACCAACAAGTACGCCGAGGGCTATCCCGGCCGCCGCTACTACGGCGGCTGCGAGCACGTCGACGTGGTCGAGCAGATCGCCATCGACCGGGTCAAGGCGCTGTTCGGCGCCGAGCACGCCAACGTGCAGCCGCACTCGGGCGCGCAGGCCAACGCCGCCGCGATGTTCGCGCTGCTCAAGCCGGGCGACACGATCATGGGTCTGAACCTCGCCCACGGCGGGCACCTGACCCACGGCATGAAGATCAACTTCTCCGGCAAGCTCTACAACGTGGTCCCGTACCACGTCGGCGAGGACGGCCAGGTCGACATGGCCGAGGTGGAGCGCCTCGCCAAGGAGAGCAGGCCGAAGCTGATCGTGGCCGGCTGGTCGGCCTACCCCCGGCAGCTCGACTTCGCCGCCTTCCGCAAGGTGGCCGACGAGGTCGGCGCCTACCTCATGGTCGACATGGCGCACTTCGCCGGTCTGGTCGCGGCGGGCCTGCACCCGAACCCGGTGCCGCACGCGCACGTGGTCACCACCACGACCCACAAGACGCTGGGCGGCCCGCGCGGCGGTGTGATCCTCTCCACGGCCGACCTGGCCAAGAAGATCAACTCCGCCGTCTTCCCCGGTCAGCAGGGTGGACCGCTGGAGCACGTGGTCGCCGCCAAGGCCGTCGCCTTCAAGGTCGCCGCGAGCGAGGACTTCAAGGAGCGCCAGACCCGTACGCTGGAGGGTGCCCGCATCCTGGCCGAGCGCCTGGTGCGGGACGACGCGAAGGCGGCGGGCGTGTCGGTCCTGACCGGTGGCACGGACGTCCACCTGGTCCTGGTCGACCTGCGCGACTCCGAGCTGGACGGCCAGCAGGCCGAGGACCGCCTGCACGAGGTCGGCATCACGGTCAACCGCAACGCCGTCCCGAACGACCCGCGTCCGCCGATGGTGACCTCCGGGCTGCGCATCGGTACGCCGGCCCTGGCGACCCGCGGCTTCACGGCCGAGGACTTCGCCGAGGTCGCGGACGTGATCGCCGAGGCGCTGAAGGCCCCCTCTCCCTTCGGGGCGGCCGACGCCGAGGCGCTGGCGGCCCGGGTGAAGGCCCTGGCCGACAAGCACCCGCTGTACCCCGGTCTGAACAAGTAGACACCCCGTGATCGGGGCGCCGCGCCCGCCACAAGCGGGTCCGGCGCCCCGCCCCGAAGCACCACCCTCTGCACCACCCCCGTTCTGAGGAGACCCCCGTGGCCATCTCGGTCTTCGACCTGTTCTCGATCGGCATCGGCCCGTCGAGCTCGCACACGGTCGGCCCGATGCGCGCGGCCCGCATGTTCGCCCGCCGCCTGCGCAACGAGGAGCTGCTGGACTCCGTCGCCTCCGTCCGGGCCGAGCTGTACGGCTCGCTCGGCGCCACCGGACACGGCCACGGCACCCCCAAGGCGGTGCTGCTCGGCCTGGAGGGCGACTCGCCGCGCACGGTGGACGTGGAGACGGCCGACGACCGCGTCGAGACGATCAGGTCCTCGGGCCGCATCCGCCTCCTCGGCGAGCACGAGATCGCCTTCGCCTACGACGACGACATGGTCCTGCACCGCCGCGAGACCCTCCCCTACCACGCCAACGGCATGACCCTGTGGGCGTACGACGCCGAGGGCGCCGAGGTGCTGACCAAGACCTACTACTCGGTCGGCGGCGGCTTCGTCGTCGACGAGGACGCGGTGGGCGCGGACCGCATCGTGCTCGACGACACGGTGCTCAAGTACCCCTTCCGCACCGGCGACGAGCTGCTGCGCCTGGCCCGGGACACCGGCCTGTCGATCTCCGCCCTGATGCTGGAGAACGAGCGGGCCTGGCGCGACGAGGACGAGATCCGCGAGGGCCTGCTGGAGATCTGGCAGGTGATGCGGGCGTGCGTGGACCGCGGCATGACCCGCGAGGGCATACTCCCCGGCGGCCTGAAGGTCCGCCGCCGCGCCGCCAACACCGCCCGCAAGCTGCGCTCCGAGGGCGACCCGCAGGCCCTGGCCATGGAGTGGATCACCCTCTACGCGATGGCCGTGAACGAGGAGAACGCGGCCGGCGGCCGGGTCGTCACCGCCCCGACGAACGGCGCCGCGGGCATCATCCCGGCCGTCCTGCACTACTACGTCAACTTCGTGCCCGGCGCCGACGAGGACGGCGTGGTCCGCTTCCTGCTCGCGGCCGGCGCGATCGGCATGCTCTTCAAGGAGAACGCCTCCATCTCCGGCGCCGAGGTCGGCTGCCAGGGCGAGGTCGGCTCCGCCTGCTCGATGGCGGCGGGCGCCCTCGCCGAGGTGCTGGGCGGCTCCCCCGAGCAGGTGGAGAACGCCGCCGAGATCGGCATGGAGCACAACCTCGGCCTGACCTGCGACCCGGTCGGCGGCCTCGTCCAGATCCCGTGCATCGAGCGCAACGGCATGGCCGCGGTGAAGGCGGTCACGGCGGCCCGGATGGCGATGCGCGGCGACGGCTCCCACAAGGTCTCCCTCGACAAGGTCATCAAGACCATGAAGGACACCGGCGCCGACATGTCCGTGAAGTACAAGGAGACGGCCCGGGGCGGGCTGGCGGTGAACATCATCGAGTGCTGAGCCCGCCGGGCACGCCCGACGAGCGCCTCGCGGTCGTCGGGCGTGCCCGTCGCGGTCAGACGATTCCGGCCGCCGCGACGGCGAGCGCGGTCCGTACGGTCGTCGCCAGGTCCGCCCGCGCGGACGCGGCGTCGGCGCCCGGCCCGGCCGGGCGGAAGGCGTGGTGCTCGACCGCCGCACGCAGGGCAGCGTTGAGCATGGCGGCCCAGACGGCCGGCCGTAGGTCGCCGTCGGGGAGCCCGGCCCGCTCGGCGAGGGCCCGCGCGAAGACGGGTTCGGCCTCGTCGTGGGTCTGCAACCAGACCGCGCGCAATCCCGCCTCGGTCCGGGCCAGGCGGAGCAGGGCGCCGACGTCGGGGCCGGGCAGCGCGGCGTCGCCGGCCCACAACTCGCCGAATGCCTCCGGCAGGGGGCGTCCGCGTTCCCAGTGCCGCAGGGCCTCGGCGATCGTGTCGACGCCGGTCGCCAGCAGCGGCCGTACGCAGCTCTCCTTGGTGGGGAAGTAGCGCCAGACGGTGCGGGCCGAGACACCGACCGCCCGTCCGATCTGCTCTCCGGTGGTCGCGGCCACACCTTGGGCGACGAACAGGTCGACCGCCGCCCTGGCGATCTCCAGCCGGATGGCGGTCTTCCGCTCCTCGGTCAACGGCGGCCGTCCGGTCCGTCCGCTCGCTGCGGTCATCTGTCCTCCGGCCCCTGTGGTCGTCGATGCCGGGTCCATTCTCCCTCCGGTTCCGGTCGCCACGACTTTATGTCACTGAGCGACACGAAGGAGCTAGGATGCCGGTGCGGTGGCGCGGTGGCGTACCGCCGCACCGACAGACACCTCAGCGGACGGAGCACTCCATGACCGGCGACACCGCCGAAAGCGCCGACACCGGCCAACCGCACGGACGCGGCGTGATCGTCACCGGAGCCGGATCGGGCATCGGCCGCGCGGCCGCCCTCGCCTTCGCCGCCCAGGGCGACCGTGTCGTGGTGGCCGACCTCAACGCCGACGGGGCCGCGGCGACCGTCTCGGAGATCGAGCGGTCGGGCGGCACCGCGGTGGCCGTCACGGGCGACCTGAGTGAGCAGAGCGTGGTGGACCGCGTCACGGCGACGGCCGTTGAGCGGTTCGGCTGCGTGGACGTCCTGGTGAACAACGCGGGGATCATGGACAGCATGTCGGCCCTGGCCGACGTGAGCGACGCCGAATGGGAACGGCTCATCCGGGTCAACCTCACCGCCCCCTTCCTGCTCACCCGCGCCGTACTGCCGCACATGCTGGCCGCGGGCCGGGGCGCCATAGTGAACACCGCTTCCGAGGCCGCCCTGCGCGGCAGCGCGGCGGGTGCCGCGTACACGGCGTCCAAGCACGGCGTGGTGGGGCTGACGAAGTCGCTGGCGGTGATGTACCGCAACAACGGCATCCGGTCCAACGCGATCTGCCCGGGCGGCACGGCGACCGCCATCGGAGTGCGGGCCGACCCGAAGGCACACGGCCCGGCGGCGATCGGCCCGCACTTCGTCAACCTCGGCCGGGTGTCGCAGCCGGAGGAGCAGGCCGCCGCGATCCTCTTCCTCGCCTCGGACGCCGCGAGCAACGTCAACGGCGCGATCCTGCCGGTCGACGACGGCTGGTCCGCCGTCTGACGGGCCTCCGGCGTCCCTGGCCGGACCGGACGCTCAGGTCCGCGCCCGCCCGCCGGGCGTGAGGACCTCGTCCACCGACGTCTCGCGCCACGCCCTCAACAGCTCGTGGAAGGCGAACGCGCCGTGCGGGTAGGCGTGCGGACCGTTGGGCCGGCCGCGCCCCTCGCCGTTGTAGTAGCCGGGGGTGCACTCGGCGTGGAACCACTCGTGGTCCGGGGCGTGCTCGGCCAGCACCGCGAGCCAGGCGTCCTCGGCCTCGCGGGACGGCTCGATCACCGCACCCCGGTCCTCGGCGGCGGCGACCAACGCCGCGGCGTGCACGGCGTGTTCGTCGAGCACGTGAGTGAAGTTGACGCTGGCGGCGCCCTGGACGCCCCCCAGCTGGATCAGGTTCGGGAAGCCGTTGGCCGTGAACCCGTGCAGCGTGCGCGGCCCCCGCTCCCGCCAGGCGTCCCGCAGCGCGACCCCGCCCCTGCCGTACACGGGCAGTCGGCCGGAGTGCACGCCGGAGTTCCCGACGGAGAATCCGGTCGCGAAGATGAGGCAGTCGAGGGCGTACTCGGTGTCGCCGACCACGACACCGCGTGCGGTCATCCGCTCGATGCCCTGCGTGTCGGCGGTGTCGACCAGAGTGACGTTGTCCCGGTTGAAGGCCTGGAGGTACAGGTCGGAGAACGTGGGGCGCTTGCAGGCGTACCGGTACCAGGGCTTGAGCCGCTCGGCCGTGTCCGGGTCGGTGACGACCTGCTCGACGCGGGCACGGATCTCGTTCATCTTCGCGGCGTCCGCGGCCTCGTACGCCGCCTCGAAGGCCGCCGGGTCCCCGTGCCGCCGGAAACTCGGCAGGAGCTTCTCCAGGAGGCCGGCCGACGAGGTCCACCGGTCCGCCACGAGGTCGTCGTCGACGTGCTCGCCGGAGACGATGCCCAGGAAGTTGTCGCGGCGTTTCCGCGCCCAGCCGTCCCGGTCGGCGCCGACGTCCCGGGCGGTGGTGCGCCGGTTGCCGCGGACGTCCACCGTGGACGGCGTGCGCTGGAAGACGTAGAGGTGTCCGGCGTCCTCGGCCAGCGCGGGGACGACCTGGATTCCGGTGGCGCCGGTGCCCACGACCCCCACCCGCTTGCCCGCGAGCCGGGTCAGACCGCCCTGCGGGGTCCCTCCCGTGTACGCGTAGTCCCAGCGCGACGTGTGGAAGGTGTGGCCCTCGAACTGCTCGATCCCGGGGATGCCGGGCAGCTTGAGCTCGGTCAGGGTGCCGGTGGCCGTGATGACGTACGTGGCGCGGAACTCGTCGCCCCGGTCGGTCGTGACGGTCCACGCACCACAGGTGTCGTCCCAGGTCAGGGATGTCACCACCGTGGAGAACAACGCGTCCGCGCAGAGGTCGGACTTCTCGGCGATCCGCACCGCGTGGCGGCGGATCTCCTCGCCGGGCGCGTACTTCCACTCCGGCACGTACCCGGTCTCGTCGAGCATCGGCAGGTAGACGTGCGACTCGACGTCGCAGTGGATGCCCGGGTAGCGGTTCCAGTACCAGGTGCCTCCGAAGTCACCGCCCTTCTCGACGATCCGGATGCGGCCGACGCCCTGCTGACGCAGCCGCGCGCCCGCGAGGATGCCGCCGAACCCGCCGCCGACGACCACGACGTCCACGGTGTCCCGCAGCGGCTCCCGCCCGGTCGCCGCGTCCGCGTAGGGGTCTTCGGCGTAGTAGCCGAAACGGGCCTCCGCGGCGAGGTACTGCCGGGCGCCGTCGGGCCGTACCCGGCGCTCCCGTTCGAGGCGGTAGCGCCGCCTCAGCTCGGCCAGCGCCTCGGGGGACAGCGCTTCGGTGTGCGTCATGTGGGGGGCCTCGATCCTTCCGGTTCACTGCCAAGTGCCCGCCCCGTCCGTGAAGTGGTCGCAGGAGCAACGGACTTGAGCAGGCATGCACTACCGTAGCAAGTACCGGACAGTGTTGTCCGGTTGCGATCGAGCCAGCTTCCGCATCCCTCGGACAGGAAGAGTGACACCCATGCGACGACTCCCGATCCGATCTCTGACCGCGCTCGCCACGACCGCCCTGCTCACCCTCACCGGGTGCGGCACCGCCACCACCACGGGCCCGGCCGCGGACACGCCGGCCGCGACCGGCGAGGGCAGGACCGTCCGGGCGGAGAAGGTCATGCGGCTGACGCAGACCCACCAGGAGACCGGCATGACCCTGCTGGAGGGCCCCACCTTCGACGGGAACGGCGACCTGCTCGTCGTCGACGTCACCGCCCCCGCCGGTGAGCCCAAGGTGCTGCGGGTCGACCTCCACCGCAAGACGTCGCGCGCCGTCCACACCGACACCCGCGGCACCTACACGTCAGCGCAGTTCAGCCCGTACGACGGACGGATCTACCTGACGGACTTCTCCCACGGCGACATCGTCAGCCTGGCCCCGGACGGGGGCGACCCGCGCACCTTCTTCTCCGGCGAGGTCGACGGCGCCCCGATGAACCCGGACGACCTCGCCTTCGACCGGGAGGGCAACCTGTACGTCAGCGACTCACGCGGCATGTCCGAGGGGGAGCCGAAGGGCCGCGTGGTGCGCGTCGACCGGACCGGGAAGAAGGCCACGGTGCTGGCGTCCGGGCTGGCGGCGCCGAACGGGATCTCGTTCGACGCGCGCTACCGCGGACTGTGGTTCAGCGAACTCACGGAGAACCGCGTCTCCTACCTGCTCCTGGACGACGAGGGCCGTGCCGCCTCACGCCACACCGCCATCCGGGTCGACGGCGGTGTCGCCCAGACCGACTCGATCGCCGTGGACGCGGACGGCAACCTCTACCAGGCCCTGCACGGCCGACCCGCGATGGCCGTGTACAGCCCGCACGGTGAACGCCTGGCGACCGTCGAGGTCCCCGCCCGCGCCGCCGCCGGCCTCCAGTCCGCGACCAATGTGGCGATCACCCCCGGCGGCACCCGGGCCTACCTCACCGTCAGCGGTCCCGCCGGCGGCTACCTGTACGGCTTCGAGGCCCTGGGGCGGGGCGTACGGCAGTCCAACGGCGGCTGACCGCGCCGCCGCTCACCCCTCGTAGGGCCGCACCGCGCCCACCTCGACGCCGAGCAGCCGCCAGGCCGCCAGCGCCCTGCGCTCCCTGTGCTCACGGGTGGGTCCGGTGACGGCACCGGAGACCATCGCGACGGCGACCATGAGGTCCTCCCGCTCTCCGCCCAGCCGATGCCCGGCCGGCAGGTGTTCACGCAGGGCCCGCTCGACCCGCTCGGACAGGGCGGAGGCGTACTTCGGAACCGCGGACACCTCACCCGCCCTGTCCGCGTGCAGCAGGCTGATGAAGGCCGCCGACTGCGTCTGGTGCCACGTCAGGACGCCCAGGATCCCGACGATGTCCGCTCCCGGCTCGGCCGCGGCCTGCTCGATCTGCCGCACGTTCTCCTCCAGGACCGCCGTCGCCACGGCGGCCCGGTCGGGGAAGTGCCGGTACAGCACCCCTTGGCCGACGCCGGCCCGACGCGCGATCGCGGACAGCGGGGCGTTCAGACCGGAGTCGGCGTAGATCTCCCGGGCAGCGGCGATCAGCGCGGCCCGGTTGCGGGCAGCGGCCTTGCGCCCGTCGTTCGCGGGCCGCCGTTCGTCGCGCGTGCGTTGCTGCGTCACCCCGAGAGGGTATCGGGCGGGTGCCGGGCCCGACCGCGACCGGACGCCATGCCCGGTGCCGGGCCCGGCCCCGGCCCGTCAGATGCCGCAGCTCGGCGCCGACCAGTACGGCGAGGGGTCGAAGGCCACGTGGGTGTGGTCGTTGTGGCCGGGGTAGCCCGGGCCGAGGATCTCCGAGAAGCCGTGGGTCCTGGACTGCTGCGCCAGGCGGCAGAAGCTGGGTGATCCGGTGAGGTCGGCCGCGTCGCCGTAGAGGTGCCGGCTGGTGGCCGAGCCGCCGACGGCGCTGTTGCAGGCACGGGAGCGGAAGCCGCTGGAGATGGTGAGCGGCACGTCGCCGAGGGCGTGCCGCATCGCCTCCAGCTTCCACATCGTCTTCAGCGCGTTCGCCTTGGCGGTGGCCGCGGAGACCGCGCCGCCGGACCAGTCGGAGTTGCACTTGTTGAGTTCCGCGTAACTGAAGTGGACCGGGGTGCAGTCCGCGTCCTGGAGCGAGTAGATCTTGTTGAAGGTGGCCGGGCCGGCGACGCCGTCCGCGGCCAGTCCGTACGCGGACTGGAACTTCTTCACGGCGGCGGTGGTGCGCGCGCCGTACTGGCCGTCGTAGGAGAGCCGCTCCCCCGAGGTGACCCAGCCCGCGACCCTGATCTGGAGCTGGGTCACGTCGCCGCCGGAGGTCCCCTGGGACAGGGTGCGGCCCCAGGTGTAGCAGGAGTCCGCCTGAGCGGTGGTGGCGGTGGCGCCCACCCCCACCGCCGCTCCAGCCATGAGCATGACAAATGAGAGAAGCAGGCGTGACGCGCGTCTGAACATCCCGGCCTCCCGACCGTCGAGCCGAACATGGACCGGACCAGCCTGCGATACGGGGCTACGCGCGTCAACAGCGCCCAGGACAAGCGAAGTCGACGTTTCCGCTTCGGGCGGGGATCACCCGTGCCATGGTGGGGAATAACCAACTCCCGTTCCCCCACAGCCCCTCAGGGAGGTCCCATGCTGCGCGGCATCGACGTCAGCGCGTACCAGTCGTCCAGTTACGGCACGGACGGCCTCTCCTTCGTCTTCGTCAAGGCGACGGAGGGCCGCACCTACGTCAACCCGAAGCTCGCGGCGCAGACGGAGCGCGGCCGCGACGCCGGACTCGTCGTCGGCTTCTACCACTTCCTGTGGCCGGGCAACCTCGACGCCCAGGCCTCGTACTTCGTCTCCAAGGCCCCCGACCGCAAGGGCGACATCCTCGCCGTCGACTGGGAGACGACGGGCGAGGGCACCCACGCGAGCAACGCGGAGAAGGACAGCTTCATCCGTAAGGTCCGGGCGCTGCGGCCGGACAACCGGGTCATTTTGTATTGCAACAGGAACTTCTGGCTGAACGTCGACACGACCTCGTACGCCGGTGACGGCCTCTGGATCGCCGACTACGTGACGGCGGGCAAGCCGCGCATCCAGGCCAACTGGCGCTTCCACCAGTACACGGACGACCCGGTCGACACCAACGTCGCGGACTTCGCGAGCAAGACGGCGCTCAAGGAGTGGGCGCAGAGCGCCTGAGAGGTCAGCCCCGGAAGTCCGCCGGGCGCTCCGGGGACGCCTCGGCGAGCGCCTTGGTCACGCCGTCGACACCCTCGCGCAGGCCGTACACCGGGGTGCCGGGCTGCTGACGCCAGGAGTCGTCGATGCCTCCCGTGTCCACGGTGTCGAAGCCGAGCTGGTCGATCAGGGTGCGGACCTTCGCCTTGGCCGCCCCGTCGTCGCCGGAGACCGGCAGGGCGAGGCGGTCGGGGGCGCCGGCCGGGCGGGGGCGGTCGAGGATGTCCTGGGCGTAGGTGCCGTTGAACGCCTTGATCACCGGGTGCCCCAGGTGGCCCTCGGTCCAGCGGCTCTCGGTGAGCCCCTCGTCCTCGATGCCGGCGATCCTGCCGTCCCGCTGCGGGTAGTAGTTGCCGGTGTCGATGACCGCCACGCCGTCGGCCGCCCCGTCGAACAGCCCCGACGGCAGGTCCGGGACCGCCTTCAGCGGAACCGTGACGACCACCACTTCGGCGCCGCGCGCGGCCTGGGTGGCGAGGACCGGCGTGGCGCCGGTCTCCTCGGCCAGTGCGGCGAGTGTCTCGGGTCCCCGCGAGTTGGCCACGGAGACGTCGTGTCCCAGGGCGGTCAGCCGCCGGGTGAGGTTGCCGCCGATGTTGCCCGCGCCGATGATGCCGATCTTCATGATGCCAAGTCGCCTGGCCCTTCGGGATCGTGTTCCGGGTCGCCGGCGCGGTCCGCGCCGACGAGCCGGTCAACCCCGGTCCCGGGCGGCCTATTCCGGTGCCGGCCCGGCTTCACTCCACCGCAGCAACCGCGGGTACGCGTCGGGGGCGCCCCGGCTCGGCCGGAAGGCGCCCCCGTCGTGTGGGTGTCGCTGTTCAGGACTTGTTCAGGGGGGCCCAGAACTCCTCGAACGACATCAGCTTGTCGCCGTCGAGGTCGCGGTTGGCGATGATCGCCTCGGCCACCGACTCGGTGACGTTCCAGTCGCCGCCCTGGGCGAGCGCCTTCTTGAACTCGGCGGCGGTGATGTACCCGTCACCGTCCGTGTCGATGCGGTCGAACTGCCTGCGTGCTTCCTCGATGTCCGCCACCGGTCCGCCCCTCATTCCTGCTCGGCTGGTCTGCTCTGCTCGCCCCGTGGACGAATCTGACGCGGGTCAGAATATCTGCCCGCGCCGCGGCGTCAGTGCCAGGGCCGGTAGTGCGGGTTGCTCTCGCAGTCGCTCATGATCTCGGTCTTGGTCTGCCGGTCGACCGGACACACCCCGATGATGTACTGCCGCTGGATGCCGCCGGGGAAGGCCACCTCGACCTGGTCGGCCCACCTGTGCTGGTCGCCGATGGTCTTGTTGACGTCGATGCCGCCGGGGGCGTCGATGTAGTAGTTGAAGCCGGACTTGTACCAGGTCTTGTACAGGTCGTGGTCGTAGCTCGTCGAGACGTACGGCGAGGGCTGGTTGACCAGGACGTACTTCTCGACGTCGTACTGGCCGTTGTACACGTCCTTGGCGTGGAAGCCCTCCTCGAAGACGATCCGCGGGCCCCGGCTGTCGCTGCGGTAGAGGGTGCCGCAGGTGGTGCGCCAGACCGGCTCGGGGGTGATGCGGTCGACGTCGACGCCGCGGTCGGCGGCGGCCTTCGTCTTGTCGTCGAACTTGGGGCAGGCCGGTGCGGCCTTGGCGGGCGCCGTCGTGGTGGCGGCCGAGCCGGGGACGGTGGCGGCCGACGTGGCGAAGACGGCGGCGAGCGACAGGACGGCGGCGGCGGCCCTGCGGCGCAGACGAGGGGTGATCATGCGGACCACGATCCCGTTCGCGGAGCGGCGCGTTCCGGATTCTCACCCGTAGGTGGCGTGTCCGGCGAACCGTGTTGCTCCCGGCCCCGGACGGTCACTCACCGGTCCACGACCCGCATCTCGAACCACGTGGTCTTGCCGCGCGGCAGCAGGTCGACGCCCCAGCGGTCGGACAGCTTGTCCACGAGGAAGAGGCCCCGTCCGCTGATGTCCGTCTCCTGCACCGGCATCAGACAGGGCAGCCCCCGGGAGGGGTCGCGGACCTCGACGCGGATCCAGCCGGGACGGCGGCGCATGTGGAGGCCGAACACCCGGGCGCCGGTGTGCCGGACGGCGTTGCCGACCAGCTCGGAGACGAGCAGGACGGTGTCCTCGGTGACCTTGGGGCCGAGCTGCCACTGACGCAGCGCCACCACCTGGGCGAGCCGGCGGGCGGTGGCGGCGGACTCGGGGCGGGACGGTAACGGAACCTCGTGCTCCGTGGGGTTGCCGAACAGCTCCAGCGCCTGGTGCGCGCGCTCGTCCTCCACCGCCGGCGACCAGCGCGCCGCGGTCGCACGTCCGGCTCCCCGCGGCTGTTCCGTACCCTCCAGCCCCGCCATGCCCCCATCATGGCCGCCCCCGGGGGGCTCCGGGGCCGTTCCCGGGGAATACACCTCCGCGCGGGCGGGGCCCGACGCGGGGCGATCGGCATATGCCAGGGGCAGCTCAGCGCCGGGAAAGGCCCCACTGACCTGGGCGGACGACTCGGCCGGAGACAAGCGGAGGCCTCCCTCGACACGACACGCTTAATGGTGCGTTAAGGCTGCCATAAACCGCCCCATCGAGGGACCCGGATCAGACATCGCGTCAATTGCAAGCCCGTCAGGCGAACTTCGCCTTCCCGGGGCCCTCCTCCACGAAGCTGCGCATGCCGCGTTCGCGGTCCTCGGTGGCGAACAGACCGGCGAACCAGTTGCGTTCGACGGCGAGGCCGGTCTCGATGTCCGTCTCCAGACCCGTGTCGACGGCCTCCTTCGCCGCGCGCAGCGCGATGGCCGGCCCCTTGGCCAGCCGCGCGGCCCAGGCGTGCGCCTGCGCGTAGACCTCACCGGCCGGGACCACGCGGTCGACCAGGCCGAGCGTCAGCGCCTCGTCGGCCTTCACCTGCCGGCCGGTGAAGATGAGGTCCTTGGCCCGGGAGGGGCCGACCAGCCGGGAGAGCCGCTGGGTGCCGCCGGCGCCCGGGATCAGGCCGAGCAGGATCTCGGGCTGGCCCAGCTTGGCGTTCTCCCCGGCGATGCGGAAGTCGGCGCAGAGCGCGAGTTCGCAGCCGCCGCCCAGCGCGTAGCCGGTCACGGCCGCGACCACCGGCTTGGGGATGCGGGCCACCGCGGTGAAGGAGTCCTGCAAGGCGCGGGCGCGCGCGATCATCGCCGCGTGGTCCATCGCCTGCATCTCCTTGATGTCCGCGCCCGCCGCGAACACCTTCTCGCCGCCGTAGATCACCACGGCGCGCACGTCGTCGCGGCGGGTGGCCTCCTCGGCGAGTTCCTTGAGCCGGTCCTGTGTGGCGACGTCCAGGGCGTTCATGGGCGGGCGGTCGAGACGCAGCGTGCCGACGCCGTCGGCGACTTCCAGATTCACGGTCATGCTCCGCAGGTTAGCGGGCGTTCACTCGCCGTGACACTTGCGGGTGCGTCGTCGGCCGACGGCCGGAGGTGGGTTGCTCGCGCAGTTCCCCGCGCCCCTTCGGGCGCGGGGACGGCTCTCTTTCCTACGCCTTCCACTTCTCCCAGGACATGTTCCAGCCGTTGAGGCCGTTGTCCGGGGCGATGGTCGCGTCCTCGGAGTTCTTCACCACGACCACGTCGCCGATCAGCGAGTTCTCGAAGAACCACGCGGCCGGCGCCTTCTCGTCCCAGCCGCCGCGCACGTCGCGCAGCCCGATGCAGCCGTGGCTGGCGTTGCGGTTGCCGAAGGCGTCGCCGCCCCAGTAGTTGCCGTGGATGAAGGTGCCGGAGGTGGACAGGCGCATGGCGTGCGGGACGTCCTTGATGTCGTACTCGCCGCCGTAGCCGACCGTCTCGCCGTTCATCCGGGTCACCGCGAGCCGCTCGGTGATGACCATCTGGCCGTTCCAGGTCTCGTAGCCGGGCGAGCCGGTGGTGACCGGGACGGTCCTGATCGTCTTGCCGTCCCGGACGACCTTCATCGTGTGCTTCTTGGCGTCGACGACGGAGACCTGGCTGCGGCCGACGGTGAAGGAGACGGTCTTGGCCTGCTCGCCGTAGACGTCCTCGCGGCCCTCGACGCCGTCGAGGTTGAGGTCGACGGTGACCTTGGTGCCGGGCTTCCAGTACTTCTCGGGCCGGAAGTCGAGGCGGTCGTTGCCGAACCAGTGGCCCGCGACCTCCACGGCCGGCTCGGTCTTGATGCGGATGGCCTTCTCGACCTCCTCGGGGTTGGTGATGCCCCGGGTGAAGCGGATCGAGAACGGCATCCCGACGCCGACCTTCGAACCGTCCTCCGGCGTGAAGGTGCCGATGAAGGTGTTCTCGGGCGTCAGCGTGGTGAAGCGGGAGTCCTCGGCCGCCGAACGCCCCTCGGCGTCCTTGGCGACCGCGTGCACGGTGTACGTGGTGGAGGCGGCCAGGTGGGTGGACGGCGTCCAGGTGGCGCCGTCCCCGGATATCTTCCCGTCGACCTTCGCGCCCTCGGCGTCCTTGACCACGACCTCGGTGAGCTTGCCCTCGGCGGCCGCGACCTTGAGCGCGCCGCTGGTGTCGACGGCCTTGGCCCCGTTCTTCGGCGCGATGGTGACGACGGCCTCGGACTGCTTGCTCTGTGCCGCGGTGGAGTCCTTGCCCTTGCCGTTCCCGGCACCGCCCCCCGAGCCCGATCCGCCCCCGCCGCACGCGGTGACCGCCAGCATCAGCACGGCGAGCACCGCCCCCGATATCGGACGCACGTTCAACTTGTCTCCCCTCGCCGGGCCCGGTCCGGCCCGCACCCCGGTGCGCCCGCGCGCACCGGCGCATCGTAACCGCAGGCCAGGGGGACAGGGGACTGGTGAAATGTCACCGTTCCGTACCGAGTTGACGCCGGGGCGAGGGGGGCGACGGGGTCACTTCACGGCGCTGCCGGCCTTCCACTTCTTCCAGCCCATGTTCCAGCCGCCGAGTCCGTTGTCCGGGGCGACCGTCTTGTCCTTGCTGTTGACCACCTCGACGACGTCGCCGACGAGGCTGCGGTCGAAGAACCAGCCCCCGGGGGTGTCGGAGCCGCCGCCCTTGTCGTCGCGGAGCCCGATGCAGCCGTGGCTGACGTTGGCCCGGCCGAACGTGTCTTCCGGCGCCCAGTAGTTGCCGTGCAGGAAGGTGCCGGAGCTGGTCAGGCGGATGGCGTGCGGGACGTCCGGGATGTCGTACTCGCCGCCGAAGCCGACCGTGCGGCTGTTCATGCGGGTGACGTCGAGCATCTCGGTGATCACCATCCTGCCGTTGTACGTGGGGGTGGAGGGCGCCCCCGCGGTGATCGGCACGGTGGCCAGCAGCGAGCCGTCGCGGCGCACCTCCATGGTCCGCAGGACCGCGTCGACCCGCGAGACCTGGCTGCGGCCGACGGTGAAGGTGACCTTCTTGTGCTGGAGGCCGTAGGTGCCGGGCGCGCCCTCGACGTCGCGGAGGTCGAGGTCGACGGTGACCTCGGTGCCGGGCTTCCAGTACTCCTCGGGGCGGAAGTCGAGGCGTTCCTTGCCGAACCAGTGGGGCCGGACCTCGACGGCGGGCTTCGCGGTCACCGAGACGGCCCGTTCGACGGCGGCCCGGTCGGTGATCTCCCGGTTGAACTCCAGCGAGACGATCATTCCGGTGCCGACGACCGAGCGGTTCTCGGGCGCGACGTACGCGATGAAGCGCTCTTCGGGGACGTAGGTGGTGAAGGTGGTGTGCCGGGCCGAGCGGTGCCCGCCGCCGTCCAGGGCCACCGCGTCGACCGTGTACTTCGCGGCGAGGGCGAGCCGGTCGTCGTGGGGGTGCCAGCTGAGGCCGTCGTCGGAGATCCGGCCGGGCACCGGTGTCTCCTGCGCGTCCTGCGACCTGACGACCTTCACCGACTCCAGCCGTCCGTCGGGCACCCGCACCGACAGCTTCTTCTCCGGCCGGACGGCCCTGCTGCCGTCGTCCGGGGTGACGCGGATGACGTCCTCGGCGGCGGGTGGCTTGCCGAACACCCCGCCGATGCCGCCGCCGTCCGAGGTGCATCCGGCGGCCCCGGCCAGCAGTCCTGCCCATGTCAGTACGGCGGCCAGAGCGGCCCCCGCGCGCCGTGCGCGCCCATGTACGTGCCTCACATCCACCCGTAACGACCGGCCCGCCCTGGGGAAACGTGAGTGCGAGCCAACCGGTGGGCAGAACTGTGGGGAGGACGACGCGACGGGGAGCAGCGGCCGGGACGCCGCACGCCCTCTTGCCGGACGTCGTTCCATGAGCCGTGGGAGGCTGACAGGTGTCCAGCGCAGCCGAGCAGGAGGCGGTGGCCGGGAATCGGGCCGCCGACGACGCGCGCCCCTCCGTCGTGGTCAACGGCGCCCGGCGCGCCGCGCCGCCGCCGACCGTGCCGGCCTGGCCGGGCACGCCGGTGCCGCTGGGCGCACGCTTCCGGGCCGGCCCCGACCAGGTGGCGGGGACGAACTTCGCGCTGTGGGCGGGCGGGGCGGAGGCGGTGGAGCTGTGCCTGTTCGACGGGCCGGGGCACGGGGGCGGGGAGCGCCGGGTGCGGCTGACCGAGCTGACCCACGAGATCTGGCACGGTTTCGTGCCGGGCGTCCTGCCGGGGCAGCGCTACGGCTTCAGGGTGCACGGCCGCTGGGACCCGTGGACCGGCGCCCGCTGGAATCCGGCGAAGCTGCTGCTCGACCCGTACGCGCGCGCCGTGGACGGCGACTTCGGGCTGCCGCCGCAGGTGTACGGGCACGTGCGGGACTGGCCGGAGCAGCGGGTGGCGGACACCGTGCGCGACGAGCGGGACTCGGCGCCGTACGTCCCGAAGGGTGTCGTGGTCGACGACGGCGGTCCCGACGACGAGTGGACGTACGACCGGCGGCCGAAGACGCCGTGGGCGGACTCGGTCATCTACGAGCTGCACGTGCGCGGCTTCACCAAGCGGCACCCGGGCATCCCCGAGGAGCTGCGCGGCACGTACGCGGGCCTCGCGCACCCGGCGGCGATCGAGCATCTGACGCGACTGGGCGTGACGGCGGTGGAGCTGCTGCCGGTGCACCAGTTCGCGCACGAGAGCCATCTGCTCGACCGCGGGCTGAAGAACTACTGGGGCTACAACTCGATCGGCTACTTCGCCCCGCACGCCGCCTACGCCGCCTCCGGCACCACCGGTGAGCAGGTCGGCGAGTTCAGGCGGATGGTGCGGGCGCTGCACGCGGCGGGCATCGAGGTGATCCTCGACGTGGTCTACAACCACACGGCGGAGGCCGGCGAGCTGGGCCCGACGCTCTCCCTGAAGGGCATCGACAACCGCGGGTACTACCGCCTCCAGGCCGACGCCCGCCGGTACGCCGACTACACGGGCTGCGGCAACACGCTGCACGTCGTCCAGCCGCACGTCCTGCGCCTGATCACCGACTCGCTGCGGTACTGGGTGACGGAGATGGGCGTGGACGGCTTCCGCTTCGACCTGGCGGCGGCGCTGGCCCGTTCGATGCACGACGTCGACATGCTCTCCCCGTTCCTCGCGGTGATCGCGCAGGACCCGGTGCTGCGGCGGGTGAAGCTGATCGCCGAGCCGTGGGACGTCGGCTCGGGCGGCTACCAGGTGGGCGCCTTCCCTCCGCTGTGGACGGAGTGGAACGACCGCTACCGCAACGCGGTGCGGGACTTCTGGCGGCACGCGCTGCCGGACGTGCGGGAGATGGGCTACCGCCTGTCGGGCTCCAGCGACCTGTACGCCTGGGGCGGGCGGAGGCCGTACGCGTCGGTCAACTTCGTCACCGCGCACGACGGCTTCACGCTGCGGGACCTGGTGAGCTACGAGCGCAAGCACAACGAGGCGAACGGCGAGGGCAACCGGGACGGCACGGACGACAACCGGGCCTGGAACTGCGGTACGGAGGGGGAGACGGAGGACGCGGACGTACGGGCGCTGCGGCGGCGCCAGCTGCGCAACCTGCTGACCACGCTGCTGCTGTCGACCGGGGTGCCGATGCTGGTCGCGGGCGACGAGATGGGCCGCACCCAGCGAGGGAGCAACAACGCCTACTGCCAGGACAACGAGATCAGCTGGGTGGACTGGAGCCTGCTGGAGGACCCGGAGTGGCGCCCCCTGTTCGAGCTGGCCTCCCGCCTGATCGCGCTGCGCCACCGGCATCCCGTGCTGCGCCGCCGGGCCTTCTTCTCCGGGCGCGCGCACTCCGCGGACGGCCTGCGCGACCTGGCCTGGTTCACCGCCCGGGGCGCGGAGATGACGGAACGGGACTGGTACGCCCCGGCCGCCACGCTCGGCATGTACCTGTCCGGGCGGGACATCCCGGGCCGCGACGAGCGGGGCGAGGCGATCTCCGACGACAGCTTCCTGGCCGTGCTCCACGCGGGTGAGGCGCCGGCCGACTTCGTCCTGCCCGGGCCGCCGTGGGCCCAGCGGTACGAACTGCTCGTCGACACGGGCCGCGAGGACCAGACCGGGGCACCGGGCACCGAGTATCCGGCGGGAGCGCCGGTCAGGGTGGAGGGACGGACGGTCCTGCTGCTGCGGGCGGGGTAGCGCGGAGGGCGGCCGGCCCGGCGGAGGATGCCCCCGTACGACCCCCGTGCGCGCGAAAACTCGGTGGGCAGTGTCAGTGGTGAACCGTAGGCTCGCTGCTGATGCCCACTACACCCGTTTCCGCCCCGGACTCCTCCGGCAACCGTTCCACCGTGCGCTCGCTGTCGCGGTTGTGGCCGTATGTACGCCCCGTGCGCGTGCGGTTGGCGACCGCCGCGTGCGTCGCGATCGTCGCCTCGTGCACGGGGCTGGTGATCCCCCTCGTCCTGAAGTGGATGGTGGACGGGCCGGTCGCCGACCGCGATCCGGCCGGCGTGTGGCTCGGGGCGCTGTACCTGCTGCTGCTCGGGCTGGCGGAGGCGCTGCTGTTCGGGCTGCGGCGGTGGATGGTGGCCCGTCCGCTGGCCGGTGTGGAGGCGGCGATGCGCGCGGACCTGTACGGGCGTCTGCAACGGCTGCCGGTGGCCTTCCACGACCGGTGGGCGTCGGGGCAGTTGCTGTCGCGCGGGACGACCGACCTGATGCTGGTGCGCATGTTCCTCGCCTTCCCGCTGACGTTCCTGCTGGTCAACGGGGTGACGATCCTGGTCGGCGTGGGCATCATGCTGGTTCAGGACTGGACGCTCGGCCTGGTCGTCCTCGGGCCCGCCGTCCCCGTGATCGTCACCTGCGTGATCTTCGAGAAGAAGTATTCCGAGGTGGCGCGGAAGGCGCAGGACCAGGTCGGGGATCTGACGACCGTGGTCGAGGAGAGCGTGCTCGGCATCCGGATCATCAAGGGGTTCGGCCGGCACCGCAGCCAGGCGCGGGCCTTCCACGAGCTGTCCCACACGCTGCGCGGGACGGAGCTGCGCAAGGCGCGGCTGCTGGCGTCCATCTGGGCCGTCATCGTCGTCCTGCCGGAGGTCGCGATCGGGGCGGCGCTGGTGGTCGGGTCGGTGCAGGTGGCGGACGGGTCGCTGTCGGCGGGGACGCTGGTGGCGTTCCTGTCCACCGCGCTGGCCCTGCGGTGGCCGGTGGAGTCCATCGGCTTCCTGCTGGCGATGAGCCAGGAGGCGGCGACGGCCACGGACCGGTACTTCGAGGTGATGGACGCCGACGTCGAGACCGAGGGCGACGCCGCCCCCGCCGCGGCACGGCCGCCCGCGGCCGGGCGGGCCGACGGCCTGCGGTTCGAGAACGTCCGGTTCCGGTACCCCGACGCGGCCCCCGGCTCCCCGCCCCTCCTGACCGACGTCGACCTGCACATCCGCCCCGGTGAGTCCATGGCCCTGGTCGGCGCCACCGGCAGCGGCAAGACGACGCTGACCGCGCTCGTCCCGCGCCTGCACGAGCTGACCGCCGGACGGATCACGCTGGACGGCGAGGACATCACCGCGCTCTCCCGCGAGGAGCTGCGCTCGATGGTCGCCGTGGCCTTCGAGGAGCCCACCCTCTTCTCGGCCACCGTCGGCGAGAACGTGCTGATGGGCGCGGGCGACGGCGCCGGCGACGAGGAGCTGGGCCGGGCGCTGTCGGTCGCGCAGGCCGACTTCGCGCACGCGCTCCCCCAGGGCACCGGCACCCAGGTCGGCGAGCAGGGCCTCAGCCTCTCCGGCGGCCAGCGCCAGCGCCTCGCGCTCGCCCGGGCCGTGGTGGGCAGACCGAGGTTCCTCGTCCTGGACGACCCGCTGTCCGCGCTCGACGTGCACACCGAGGCCGCCGTGGAGGCCGCCCTGCGCGACGTCCTCGCGGACACCACCGCCCTGATCGTGGCCCACCGCCCCTCCACCGTCATGCTCGCCGACCGCGTCGCCCTGCTCTCCGGGGGCCGAATCGCGGCCGTCGGCACCCATCACGAACTGCTGCGCGACAACGCCGAGTACGCCCACCTGATGTCCGGGCTCGACGGGCACGAGTCGCCCGGCGCGCCCGGGCGACTCCAGAAGGAGGACGCCCGATGACCGCGCCCACGGCCACCGCGCCGGACCGGGAGCAGCCGGACGGCGTGGGCCCGGCCGGGAGCGGGGCGCGCGCGGACGGCGACCTGTTCGACCAGGACGTCCTGCCCAGCCCGCCCGGCGCGACCGGCGGCCTGCTGCGCTCCCTGCTGGCGCCCCTGAAGGCCCGCGTCGCCCTGACCACCGTCCTCCTGCTGCTCCAGCAGGCGGCGGTGCAGGCGGGCCCGCTGCTGGTGGCGTACGCCATCGACCACGCGGTGCCGGCTCTGCGGGACGACGACCGCGGGCCGCTGGTCGCGGTGGGCGCCGGCTTCCTGCTGTGCTCGCTGGCGGCGGGCGGCCTCCAGTACGCGTTCATCGCGGCGGCCGCCCGGGTCAGCCAGGACGTCCTCCTCGACCTGCGCGGGCGGATCTTCCGGCACGCGCAGGCGCTGAGCGTCGACTTCCACGAGCGCTACACCTCGGGTCGGCTCATCTCCCGCTCCACCACGGACGTGGAGTCCCTGCGCGAACTGCTCGACGAGGGGCTCCAGGAGCTGGTGACGGTCATCCTCTCCTTCGTCTACATCGCGGCCCTGCTGCTCTGGCTGGACCTCGGTCTGGGCGCGGTCGCGGTGGCCTCGTTCGTGCCGCTGTACGCGCTGGTGCGGCTGTACCAGCGGCGCGCCGCGCGGGTGTACCGGCACCGGTCCACGGCGATCGCGGCGGTGATCGTGAAGTTCGTGGAGACGATGAACGGCATCCGTCCGGTGCGCGCCTTCCGCCGGGAGGCCGCCAACGACGCCGGATTCGCGGCCTTGAACCGCCGCCACGAGCGGACCAACGGCGACGCCCTCCTGGAGATGGCCCGCTACGTCGTCGGGTCCCGGCTGGTCGCCAACACGGCCGTCGCGGGCATCGTGCTGTGGGGCGCCTACCGGGTCGCGGGCGGCACGCTGGCGCTCGGGGTGCTGGCGGCGTCGGTGCTGTACCTGCGGCGGCTGTACGACCCGATCGACCGGCTCGGCATGTTCCTGAACTCGTACCAGTCGGCGGCGGCCTCCCTGGAGAAGATCGCCGGGCTGCTGGCGCAGACGCCCTCGGTGCCCGAACCTGCCGCGCCGAAGGAGCTTCCCCCGGCGGTCTCCGAGCACCCCGGCCGCGAGGTGGTCTTCGACGCGGTGAGCTTCGGCTACCGCACCGGCGGCGAGGTGCTGCCCCGCTTCGCCCTGACGCTCCCGGCCGGGCAGACGGTCGCCGTGGTCGGGTCGACCGGCGCGGGCAAGTCGACGCTGGCCAAGCTGCTCGCCCGGTTCTACGACCCCTCCCACGGGCGGGTCCTGCTCGACGGCGTCGACCTGCGCGACCTGGCGGTGCCCGAGCTGCGGCGCGGGGTGGTGATGGTGACGCAGGAGGCGTTCCTGTTCTCCGGCACGGTCGCCGACAACATCGCGATCGGCCGGCCGGAGGCGACGCGCGAGGAGATCGAGCGGGCCGCGAAGGCGATCGGCGCCCACGACTTCATCGCCGCGCTGCCGGACGGCTACGACACCGACGTCCGCAAGCGCGGTGGCCGCATCTCCGCCGGTCAGCGGCAACTCGTGGCGTTCGCGCGGGCGTTGCTCGCGGATCCGGCGGTGCTGATCCTGGACGAGGCGACCAGCTCGCTGGACGTGCCCGGCGAGCGTGCGGTGCAGCGGGCGATGACGACGGTGCTGAAGGGCCGTACGGCGGTGGTCATCGCGCACCGGCTGTCGACCGTGGAGATCGCGGACCGGGTGCTGGTCATGGAGCACGGCCGGATCGTGGAGGACGGCCCCCCGGACGAACTGATCGCCGGCACCGGCCGGTTCGCGGATCTGCACCGGGCATGGCGGGACAGCCTCGCGTGAGGACGGGCGGGCCCGGGGCCCGTGGGGGGAGTCATCGGTGATCGACGCGTACGAGGATCCCGGCACGCCGGACCGCCGGGGCGGCTGGCGGTACCTGGCCTGGCTGGTCGCCCGGCAGTGGCCGCGCTGTCTGGCGGGCGCGGTCCTCGCCAGTACCTGGATGGTGCTGCTGGCGGCGACGCCGTACCTGATGGCGCGGGCCGTCGACCACGGCCTGGAGCCCGGTGACATGGGCGCGCTGGCGGGCTGGACGGGCGCGCTGGTCGGGGTCGGGGCGGTCAACGCCTGGCTGGGCATGCTGCGGCACCGCACGATGACGCTGGTGCGGCTGGACGCCAACTTCCGCACGGTCAAGGTGGTCGTGGGACACGCCACGCGGCTCGGCGCCGCACTGCGCGGACAGGTGGGGACCGGCGAGGTCGTCACCATCGGCGTGGGCGACGTGCAGACCATCAGCACCTCGCTGACGGCCGTGGGGCCGGGCGTCGGGGCGGTCGTCGCGTACGCGGCGGTCGGCGGTCTGATGCTGTCGGTGTCGACGCGGCTCGCCCTGGTGGTGCTGATCGGGGTGCCGGTGCTCGGGGTGCTGCTGGGCCCGCTCATGGGGCGCCTCCAGGGCCGGGAGACCGACTACCGGGACGGGCAGGCCGTGCTGACCGCGCGGATCGGCGACCTCGCGGGCGGGCTGCGCGTGCTGAACGGGCTGGGCGGCAAGGGCCTGGTCGCGGACGCGTTCCGCCGGGACTCGGAGCGGCTGCGCGAGCGCGGTTACCGGGTCGGGGCGGTGACGAGCTGGATCCAGGCCCTCGGGGTGGGGCTGCCGGTGCTGTTCCTGGCGCTGGTCACCTGGCTGGGCGCGCGGCTGGCCGCGGAGGGCCGGATCAGCGTGGGTGAACTGGTGTCGGTGTACGGCTACGTGGTCGCGCTGGGCTGGCCGGTGTCGTTCCTCATCGAGATGGGCCACCTGCTCAGCCGGGGTGTGGTGGCCGCCCGCCGGGTGGTCGCCTTCCTGCGCCTGGAGCCCGAGCCGGACACCGGCACCCGGGACGCCCCCGCCGAGCCCTCGGTGCTGTACGACCCGGCCTCCGGCGTACGCGTCCTCCCGGGCCGGCTGACCGCCCTGGCCGGCTCCCGCCCCACCGACGCCGCCGAGGTCATCGACCGCCTGGGCCGCTACACCCCGTCCGACGCGACGTGGGGCGACGTCCCGCTGTCCGGCATCCCCCTCCCCCGGATCCGCGACCGCATCCTGGTCGCCGAGGCGGAGGCCGACCTCTTCGCAGGCCCCCTGCGCGACGTAGTCGGCGACCAGGACACGCCGCCCCTGAGGGGCGCGGGGAACTGCGCGACAAGCCACGGCGCACCCGCACCCGCCGGGCGGCATACCGGGGCAGTCTCTGATGCGCACCTCACCCAAGCCATCCACGCAGCCGCCGCCGAAGACATCATCCGCACCCTCCCCGACGGACTCGATTCACAGGTCGCGGCCCAGGCCAGCGACCTGTCCGGCGGCCAAAGACAACGCATCCGCCTGACCCGCGCCCTCCTCACCGCCCCGGAGGTGCTCCTCGCCGTGGAACCGACCTCCGCGCTGGACGCCCACACCGAGGCGACGGTCGCGGCCCGCCTGCGGGACGCCCGCGCGGGCCGTACGACCGTGGTCGCGTCCACCTCCCCGCTGATGCTGGACCGCGCCGACACGGTGGTGTTCCTGGTCGACGGCAAGGTGGCCGCCACCGGCGCCCATCGCGACCTGCTCGACACCGAACCGGGGTACCGGGCCCTGGTCGCGAGGGACGACGAAGAGGTGGTCCGATGACGTCCGCGGCACAACTCCCCGTCGCCGACCGGGCCGGCGTCCGGCGCGCCGCGGCCCGGCTGCTGGGCGAGGACCGCCGCGCCCTCGCCACCGTCCTCGGCCTCAACGCCCTGGCCGCCGCGGCCGGACTGGCCGGCCCGTGGCTGCTGGGCCGGATCGTCGACGAGGTGCGGGCGGGCGGCGGGGTCGGCGCCGTGGACCGGATGGCCCTCGCCATTCTGGTCTGCTCGCTGGCGCAGCTGCTGCTGGCCCGCTGGGCCCGCTACGTGGGCCACCGCTTCGGGGAACGGACGCTCGCCCGGGTGCGGGAGCGGTACGTGGACCGGGCGCTCGCCCTGCCCGCCTCCGTGGTGGAGCGGGCCGGCACCGGCGATCTGACGACCCGCGGCACCGCCGACGTGACCACCGTCGGCACCACGCTGCGGGACGCCGGGCCCGATCTCCTGGTCAACTCGGTGCAGGCGCTGTTCCTGATGGGCGCGGTGTTCGTGCTCGACCCGCTGCTCGGCGCGGTCGGGGTGCTGGGGCTGACACCGGCCTGGGTCGCGCTGCGCTGGTATCTGCGCCGCGCGCGGGCCGGGTACCTGGCCGAGGGCGCGGCCACGTCGGAGGTGGCGGAGAGCCTCGCCGCCACGGTGGCGGGGGCCCGCACGGTCGAGGCGTTCCACCTGGCCGCCCGGCGCGTGTCGGCCAACCGGGAGGCGCTGGAGGTCTCGCGCCGCACCCGGATGCGGACGCTGTTCCTGCGCTGCGTGTTCTTCCCGGCGGTGGACATCTCCTACGTCCTGCCGGTGGCGGGCGTCCTGCTGTGCGGCGGGTTCCTGCACGCGCGCGGGTCGGTGAGCCTCGGGGCGGTGGTGGCGTGCGCCGTGTACCTCCAGCAGCTGGCCGGGCCGCTCGACGAGGTGCTGATGCGGACCGAGCAGCTCCAGGCGGGCGCGGCCTCCTTCGCCCGGGTGGAGGGGCTGGCCCGGGCCCCGCGGGCGGAGGCGGACGAGTCGGCGGTCCCGGCGGACGACCGCATCGACGTCCGCGGGGCGCGGTACGCCTACGAGCGGGGCGGCGAGGTGCTGCGCGGCGTGGACCTGACCGTGCGGCCGGGCGAGCGGCTGGCGGTCGTCGGTCCGTCGGGCGCCGGCAAGACCACGCTGAGCCGGCTCCTCGCGGGCGTCGACGCGCCGACCGCGGGCTCGGTGACGGTGGGCGGGGTGCCCGTGGTCGCCCTCGGTCCGGAGCGGCTGCGCCGCCAGGTCGTGCTGGTCACCCAGGAGCACCACGTGTTCCTGGGCACGGTCCGGGACAATCTCCTGATCGCCGAACCGGAGGCCGGGGACGGTGAGTTGTGGGCGGCGCTCACCGCGGTGGGTGCCGAACCCTGGGTGCGGGGGCTGCCCGGGGGCCTGGACACCGAGCTGGGTGCGAAAGGGCACCGGACGGACGGCTCGCAGGCCCAGCAGCTCGCCCTGGCCCGGGTGGTGCTGGCCGACCCGCACACGCTGATCCTGGACGAAGCCACCGCCCTGCTGGACCCGACGACGGCCCGGCACACCGAGCAGGCGCTCGCCGCGGTGCTGAAGGGCCGTACGGTCATCGCCATCGCGCACCGGCTGCACACCGCGCACGACGCGGACCGGGTGGCCGTGATGGAGGGCGGCCTGCTGACCGAACTGGGCACGCACGACGAACTGGTGGCGGCCGGCGGGGCCTATGCGGCGCTGTGGGGTTCCTGGCACGGGGAGCCGTCCGAGCGGGTGGCTACTGACTGAGCGGGCAGTCAGTAGCCGGTCCTGGGCGACGGTTCCGTTTATCGAACGTGAACTCCCGGTCAACGAACCATTTCCAGCCAACTTACTGACGCGCCCCTGACAAAGAGGGCGTGCTCCTGCCACTCTTCCGTCGGTCCCTTCACAGCGCCCCCACAGCTTCCTCACGAGCGTTGTGCGGCGACCAGCTCCCGCACGTGATCTCTGCGTATCGCACAGTTCCGCCCGGCCGGCCACCCGCCGACCGGTCTCCCCTGGCCGCGCACCCCGCGGCCACGCAGAAGGAGTCGGTGTTGAGCAGCAGTTCTCCCCACAGACGCACCTCCCACACCACGTCCCACACCCCCTCCCGCCGCGTCGCGCACCGGCGTGCCGCGGCGGTCGCGCTGGCCGGTGTCGCCGCGCTGATCGCCACCGCGGTGCAGTCCGGCGCCGCCACCGCCGCGCCCGCTCAGGCACCCGCACCGGGCGCCGAGTCGGTCACGCTGACCCCGGCCCAGCGCGCCGAGCTGATCCGCGACGCCAACGCCACCAAGGCCGAGACCGCCGGAGACCTGGGCCTGGGCGCCAAGGAGAAGCTGGTCGTCCGCGACGTGGTCAAGGACCGCGACGGCACGCTGCACACCCGCTACGAGCGGACCTACGACGGGCTGCCCGTGCTCGGCGGCGACCTGGTCGTGACCAGCGACGCCGGGACGACCGAGCGCGTGGTGAAGGCCACGTCCAAGGCGATCAGGCCGGCCACGGTGACGCCGAAGATATCCGCCGGCAAGGCGGAGCAGCAGGCCGTGTCCGTCGCGAAGGCCGCCGGAGCCGAGGGGGCGGAGGCCGACCGGGCCCCGCGCAAGGTGGTCTGGGCGGCGCAGGGCACCCCGGTGCTGGCGTACGAGACGGTCGTGGGCGGCCTCCAGGAGGACGGCACCCCGAACGAGCTGCACGTCATCACCGACGCCGCCACCGGCGCCAAGCTCTTCGAGTACCAGGCGATCCACAACGGCACCGGCAACACCATGTACAGCGGCTCGGTGACGCTGGGCACCGCGCAGTCCGGGTCGTCGTACACGCTGACCGACACCGCGCGCGGCAACCACAAGACGTACAACCTGAACCGCGGCACCTCCGGCACCGGGACGCTCTTCAGCGGCCCCGACGACGTCTGGGGCAACGGCCAGGCCTCCAACGCCGAGACCGCCGGCGCCGACGCCCACTACGGGGCCGCGCTGACGTGGGACTACTACAAGAACGTCCACGGCAGGTCCGGCATCCGCGGCGACGGGGTGGGCGCCTACTCGCGCGTCCACTACGGCAACAACTACGTCAACGCCTTCTGGTCGGACAGCTGCTTCTGCATGACGTACGGCGACGGTTCGGGCAACGCCAACCCGCTGACGTCCATCGACGTGGCCGCGCACGAGATGACGCACGGCGTCACCTCCAACACCGCGGGCCTGATCTACAGCGGCGAGTCCGGCGGGCTCAACGAGGCCACCTCGGACATCTTCGGCGCGGCCGTCGAGTTCCACGCGAACAACTCCAGCGACGTCGGTGACTACCTCATCGGCGAGGAGATCGACATCAACGGCGACGGCACGCCGCTGCGCTACATGGACAAGCCGAGCAAGGACGGCGCGTCCAAGGACGCCTGGTACTCGGGCATCGGCAGCATCGACGTCCACTACTCGTCGGGCCCGGCCAACCACTTCTTCTACCTGCTGAGCGAGGGCAGCGGCACCAAGACCATCAACGGTGTCACCTACGACTCGCCCACCTCGGACGGCCTCCCGGTCACCGGCATCGGCCGCGACAAGGCCGCGAAGATCTGGTTCCGCGCGCTGACCACGAAGTTCACGTCGACGACGAACTACGCGGCGGCCCGCACCGGCACCCTCGCGGCCGCCGGTGAGCTGTACGGCACCGACAGCACCGAGTACAAGCGGGTGCAGGACGCGTGGGCCGGCATCAACGTCGGCGCCCGCTCCGGCGGCGGCGGTGGCGGCACCTCCTTCGAGAACGCCGCCGACGTGGCGATCCCGGACAACGGCGCGGCGGTCACCTCGTCGGTCACCGTGACCGGCCGGGCGGGCAACGCGCCCGCCAACCTCCAGGCGGCGGTGGACATCGTGCACACCTGGCGCGGCGACCTGGTGGTCGACCTGCTGGCCCCGGACGGGACCGCGTACCGCCTGAAGAACTCCAGCTCCTCCGACTCGGCGGACAACGTGAACCAGACGTACACGGTGAACGCCTCCTCGGAGACCGCCAACGGCACCTGGAAGCTGCGCGTCCAGGACGTGGCGGCCCGCGACACCGGCTACATCAACTCCTTCAAGCTCACCTTCCCGTAGGCCCGCACACGGGGCCCCACGGTCAGGGCGCCGTCCCGGTGGTTCGAATCCCCGGGGCGGCGCCCTCCCGCGTCCGCCCTCTTTTTTGCCAAGGCCATACGCACCGAGGGTTGCCGCTTTGCCGAGGTCACACGGGTTCACACACCCGCAACATTCACCCGGCCGTCAACTTTCGGCCAACATCATTCGACCCTCCTGACATGTACGCGCCCCGGGTGTCAGTCTTCGGTGATCCGCCGCACAACTTCGCAGTCAACTCCGGCCGGACACCCCACGCCGACCGGATCCCCCACCGAAGGAGTCTGTGTGTCCCCCCACATCGCGCGCCACAAGCGCACCACCCTCGCCCTCGCCACCGCGGTCGCCGCCGGCGCACTGCTCAGCACCGCACTGGGCGCGGGCAGCGCCACCGCGAGCCCCGCCCTGCCGGGCGCCCCCCTCCTGCTGTCGGACACCGCCCGCACCGCGCTCATCCAGGAGCAGCAGGCCGGCGCGGCCGGCACCGCGCGCGAGATAGGCCTCGGCGCCAAGGAGAAGCTGGTCGTCAAGGACGTGGTCAAGGACCGCGACGGCACCGTGCACACCCGCTACGAGCGCACCTACGACGGACTGCCCGTCCTCGGCGGCGACCTCGTCGTGCACCGCTCGGAGTCCGGCGCGGCCGAGGGCGTGACCAGAGCGACGAAGGCCGCCGTCAAGGTCGCCACCGTGACGCCGAAGGTCGACGCGGCCAAGGCCGAGCGGCAGGCGCTGTCCGCGGCCGAGGACGCCGGTTCGTCGAAGACGGCGGCCGACTCCGCGCCCCGCAAGGTCATCTGGGCGGCCACCGGCAAGCCGGTCCTCGCCTACGAGACCGTGGTCGGCGGCCTCCAGGACGACGGCACCCCGAACGAGCTGCACGTGATCACCGACGCCGCCACCGGCGCCAAGCTGTACGAGTACCAGGGCATCGAGACCGGCTCCGGCAAGAGCCTGTACTCGGGCGAGGTGACCCTCGGCACCACCAAGTCGGGCTCGTCGTACCAGCTGTACGACACCGGACGCGGCGGCCACAAGACGTACAACCTCAACCGGGGCACGTCCGGCACCGGCACCCTGTTCACCGACGCGGACGACGCGTGGGGCACCGGCACCGCCTCCGCCGACGCCAAGGACCAGACCGCCGCCGTCGACGCCGCCTACGGCGCGCAGACCACGTGGGACTTCTACAAGGACACCTTCGGGCGCAGCGGCATCAAGAACGACGGCAAGGCGGCCTACTCCCGCGTCCACTACGGCAACAACTACGTCAACGCCTTCTGGTCCGACGCCTGCTTCTGCATGACCTACGGCGACGGCACGGGCAACACCAACCCGCTCACCTCGCTGGACGTCGCCGGGCACGAGATGAGCCACGGTGTCACCTCCAACACCGCGGGCCTCAACTACAGCGGCGAGTCCGGCGGCCTCAACGAGGCGACCAGCGACATCTTCGGCACCGGGGTGGAGTACTTCGCGAAGAACGCCGCCGACAAGGGCGACTACCTCATCGGCGAGAAGATCGACATCAACGGCGACGGCACCCCGCTGCGCTACATGGACAAGCCCAGCAAGGACGGCGCGTCCAAGGACTACTGGTCCTCCGGCCTCGGCGGCGTCGACGTGCACTACTCCTCGGGCCCGGCCAACCACTTCTTCTTCCTGCTGGCCGAGGGCAGCGGGGCGCGCACGGTCGACGGGGTGCAGTACGACTCCCCGACCTCCGACGGCTCCACCGTCACCGGCATCGGCCGCGAGAAGGCGCTGCAGATCTGGTACAAGGCGCTGACCACGTACATGACGTCGACGACGAACTACAAGGCGGCCCGTACGGCCACCCTGAGCGCGGCGTCCGACCTGTACGGCGCCGACAGCACCGAGTACAAGACGGTGGGCGCGGCCTGGACCGCGATCAGCGTGAACTGACCGACCCCAACACGCGGCGGACGGCACCCGGGACCAGCGGTTCCCGGGTGCCGTCCTAGTCTTGGTGCCCATGTCCTTCACGTACGACGACGTCGGCGCCACCCGCGAGCAGGGCCACTGCCCGCCCGGCTTCCGCCATATGCACGTACGCACCCGCCTCGGTGAGGGCGAACCGGTGTTCCAGCGGGCCGTGGAGGCCGTACTCACCTGGGAGATGCACCGGGAGATGGGCGTCGGCATCGACGCGAGCGCGGAACGGGCCGCGCCGGGCGTCGACGTCACCGTCACCCTCGCCGGGATGATCAAGGCGCCCTGCCGGGTGGTGTGGACGCTGGACGAACCCCGCCGGGCCGGCTGGGCCTACGGCACGCTGCCCGGTCACCCGGAGTCCGGCGAGGAGGCCTTCGTGGTGGACCGCACCGGTGACGGCACGGTGTGGCTCACGGTGAGCGCCTTCAGCCGGCCCGCCAAGTGGTACGCCAAGGCCGGCGGCCCGGCCGCCCGGGCCTTCCAGCACGCCTACGCCCGCCGGTGCGGCAGCGTGCTGCGACGGCTGAGCGGCGGCGACGAGGACTGAACGCCCCGGCCTGCCGCCGCCCGGCCGCCCGCACTCACCTCATCAGCAGCCCCGCAGCCTGGGCCAGGTCGTCGGAGGGCACGGCCACGAGCCCCGTCTCCGCGCCGGACGCCAGCAGACGGTGCGCGGGCAGCACACGGACCGTGTAGCCGAACGGGCCGGTGCGGTCCAGGGCCAGCGGGCCCTCGTACACCCAGCGGCCCTCCATGTCGGGCCCGCCCACCGGCTTCAGCGGCACCTTCGACGCGTCGGTGATCCGGTCCTCGGAGTCCACCCGCCCGGAGACCGCCTGCACCTCGACGTCCTCCGGCGCGAGATCGCCCAGCTTCACCCGCACCCGCAGCCCGAGCGTCGAGCCCAGCTCCGCCAGCGCGGTGGCGGAGCCCGTCTCCACGTGGTCGACGCTCACGCCGGGCCAGGCGGCCCGCACCCGGGTCTTCCACTCCGCGAGGCCGCGGGCGGAGTCCGGGTCCATCGCGCGGTGGGCCTCGGCGGCCGGGGCGTAGAGCCGCTCGACGTACTCGCGGACCATGCGGCCGGCCAGCACCTTCGGGCCCAGCAGGCTGAGGGTCCCGCGGACCATCTCGATCCACCGGTCGGGCAGCCCGCTCGCCGCCCGCTCGTAGAAGCGGGGGGTCACCCGCTGCTCCAGCAGGTCGTAGAGGGCGGCGGCCTCTATGGCGTCGCGCCGGTCCGGGTCGGTTCCCGGTCCGTCGGCGGTGGGGATCGCCCAGCCGAAGTCGGGCTGGAACCACTCGTCCCACCAGCCGTCGAGGACCGACAGGTTGAGGCAGCCGTTGAGCGCCGCCTTCATGCCGGAGGTGCCGCACGCCTCCAGGGGGCGCAGGGGGTTGTTCAGCCAGATGTCGCAGCCCGGGTAGAGCTTCTGCGCCATCGCCATGCCGTAGTCGGGCAGGAACACGATGCGGTGCCGCACCCGCGGGTCGTCCGCGAACCGCACCAGTTCCTGGACCAGCCGCTTGCCGCCGTCGTCGGCCGGGTGGGCCTTGCCGGCGACGACGATCTGGATCGGCCGCTCGGGGTGGAGCAGCAGGTCCATCAGCCGGTCGCGGTCGCGCAGCATCAGCGTCAGCCGCTTGTACGAGGGGACGCGCCGCGCGAAGCCGATGGTGAGCACGTCCGGGTCGAGGACGTCGTCGATCCAGCCCAGCTCCGCGGTGCCGGCGCCGCGCTGCCGCCAGGAGGCGCGCAGCCGCTCCCGCACCTCCTCGACCAACTGCTCGCGCAGGGTGCGCCGCAGCTCCCAGATGTCCTGGTCGGGGATGTCGGCGACCGAGTCCCAGCGGTCCGAGCCGCCGACGGCCAGGGCGTCCTCGGCCCGCTGCGCGCCGATCTGCCGGGCGCCGAGCCGGAGCACCTCGGGCGCCACCCAGGTGGGGGCGTGCACGCCGTTGGTGACGGAGGTGATCGGCACCTCGTCGGCGTCGAAGCCGGGCCAGAGTCCGGCGAACATGGAGCGGCTGACCCCGCCGTGCAGCAGGGAGACGCCGTTGGCCCGCTGGGCCAGTCTGAGGCCCATCACGGCCATGTTGAACAGGTTGGGTTCGCCGCCGGGGTAGGTCTCCATGCCGAGCCGCAGGATGCGCTCGACGTCGATGCGCGGCAGTTCGGAGTCGGGGCCGAAGTGGCGGGCGACCAGCTCGCGGTCGAAGCGGTCGATGCCGGCCGGCACGGGGGTGTGGGTGGTGAACACGGTCCCGGCCCGCACCGCCTCCAGCGCCGAGCCGAACTCAAGGCCCTCGTAGCAGAGTTCGGCGATGCGTTCAAGCCCCAGGAAGCCGGCGTGGCCCTCGTTGGTGTGGAACACCTCGGGACCGGCGTGTCCGGTGAGCCGGCAGTACGTGCGCACCGCCCGGACACCTCCTATGCCGAGCAGCATCTCCTGGAGGAGCCGGTGCTCGCTGCCGCCGCCGTAGAGCCGGTCGGTGACGCCCCGTTCGCCGAGGTCGTTCTCCTCGACGTCCGAGTCGAGGAGCAGCAGGGGCACCCGGCCGACCTGGGCCAGCCAGATACGGGCCCGCAGCTCCCGGCCGCCGGGCAGGGCGAGGGCGACGTGGGCGGGGGTGCCGTCGGGCTCCTTGAGGAGCGCCAGGGGCAGCTCGTGGGGGTCGAGGACGGGGTAGTGCTCCTGCTGCCAGCCGTCCCGGGAGAGGGACTGCCGGAAGTAGCCGTGCCGGTAGAGCAGGCCGACGCCGATGAGCGGCACGCCCAGGTCGCTGGCCGCCTTGAGGTGGTCGCCTGCCAGGATGCCGAGTCCCCCGGAGTACTGGGGCAGGGCGGCGGTGATGCCGAACTCGGGCGAGAAGTAGGCGACGGCGGCGGGCAGTCGGCCGGACTGGGCCTGGTACCAGCGGTCGCCGGTCATGTAGTGGTCGAGGTCGTCGGCCACCGCGGTCAGCCGGCGCAGGAAGCGCCGGTCCTCGGCCAGCTCCGCGAGGCGCGCGGGCGGCACGGTGCCGAGCAGTCTCACCGGGTCGCGGCCGGACGAGGCCCAGCACGCGGGGTCGACGGACTGGAAGAGGTCACGGGTCTCCGGGTGCCAGGACCAGCGCAGATTGCGGGCCAGGTCACTGAGCGGCCGGAGGGGGTCGGGGAGAACGGGACGGACGGTCAGTCGACGGATCGCCTTCACCTCCACGACGTTACCGGGGCGATGTGTCCCTCGCCGGGGGCTTCGCCCGCAGGCCTCCGATTCGGCCTGAACGGCCTCGCCGGCAAACGCCGGACGGGCTAATGCGGACCGGCCCGGCGATATGGCCGGATCTCCTCCCGTCGGCCTTCTTGTGGCACTTCGCTCCAGCGCGAAAGGCTGCACATGTCGCGAAGGCGCTGATTGCGGCAACGGCATCCGGGAAGGCGTTGGGACAGGCCCGTCGTGCGTGTCGGCGCGTCATGTATGTCGACATACGCACGAGTAGTTAACAAAGTGCCGGATTGCCCACCAGAAGAGTGTGGGAAGGCTCCTGCGGTACGCCCCGCACGAACCCGCAGGACCCACCTCCCCAGAGTCATCCGCCCACCCATGTTGACGCGGACAGGAGCGGTCATGCCCGCCACGCACCACTCGTCACCGACCGAGCCGGACAGCACCGGCGCGGACCGGACCACCTCCGTCGGACGCATCCCCGTCCTGGACGTGCGCCCGGCCGTCCGGCAGGGTCTCCGGCCCGCCAAGGCCGTCACCGGCGAGTCCTTCGAGGTCTCCGCCACCGTGTTCCGCGAGGGCCACGACGCGGTCGCCGCCAACGTCGTCCTCCGAGATCCGCGGGGCCGGCCGGGGCCCTGGACGCCGATGCGGGAGCTGGCGCCGGGCACCGACCGCTGGGGGGCGACCGTCACCGCGGGCGAGCCCGGCACGTGGTCGTACACCGTGGAGGCGTGGGGCGACCCGGTCTCCACCTGGCGGCACCACGCGCGCATCAAGATCCCGGCCGGCATCGACACCGACCTGGTCCTCGACGAGGGCGTCCAGCTGTACGAGCGGGCCGCCGCCGACGTGCCCGGGACCGAGGACCGGCGGGTGCTGCTGGCCGCCGTCGAGGCACTGCGGGACGAGACCCGGCCGGCCGCCACCCGGCTGGCGGCGGCGCTGACGCCGGAGGTGGACGCGGTCCTGGCCCGCCATCCACTGCGGGAACTGGTCACCTCCTCCGACCCGATGCCCCTGCTGGTCGAACGCGAACGGGCCCTGTACGGCGCCTGGTACGAGTTCTTCCCCCGTTCCGAGGGCACCCCCGAGCAGCCCCACGGCACC
>NZ_JBVJPF010000010.1:0-366602 GCF_055582785.1 Streptomyces sp. NPDC107500 | reverse complement strand
CAACGGCCTGCAATCACTCCTCAACAACCCCGACATCACCAGCCGCCTCAACGAAAACCACCTCCAAACACTCCGCAACGCCCTCAACACCTTCACCCGCGACACCACCACCGCAGAAACTCATCCGCCGCAGACAGAACCCGGCCCTCACCAGGAAGGAACCCGTCCCGAAACCAGCCACGACGAAACCAGCCACGACGACACGGTGCTCCGCCCGTCGCAGCACCGTCATCCGCTCTCCGCCGACCAACTCGCCGACCTCGCCCTGCGCGCCAAGGTGCGAGCGGTCAGCGCGACGGTCATCCGCCCCGGCGACGACAGCTCCGTCCTCTCCCGCGACAACCTCACAGCAGCCGACTGCGTCACCCTGCTCGAATCACTCGCCCGCGAGCTATACCCCCGCGCCGAACTCGACCGCGCCCTCTCCCGCCCCGCCTACCACAGCGGCATCCGCCCCGCCCGCACCGTCGACGACTCCACCCTCGGCACCCACAACACCGAACAACGCCTCGCCCACGGCCCCGGATGGCACACCATCACCTCCTGGACCGACCTCACCACCGCCCTCACCAAACAGGGCCCCGGCGCCTCCGCACTCATCCTCCAACAACGCCAGAACACCTACGGCCACGCCTTCGCCCTCTACCACCAGGGCAACGGCAAAACCCAATGGCTCGACCTCCAACACGACAACGGACTACGCCCCCCACCCACCCACGACGCCGCACCCCACGTCCGCGCCGTCATCATCGACCCACACGGCCAAACCGTCCACGTCCCCCAAAGCCTCCCCACCTTCACCGCCTCCCACTCACCCCTCGCCCACACCGACCTCCCCACCAACCACCAATACCGCGGCATAGGCATCGAAATCGAACGATCCAATGTGATGCTCCGATCGCCGCGGGGGACTGCGCTGCTCCACGGCGACATACTCGCTTCGGACGGCGCCGTCCATCTCACTTCGGAAGTCGTCGTGGACGACGCTCCTTTCCTTGAGATCGTCACCAAGCCCATCGCGGTGCATCCGGAAGAGACGACGTCCTCCCGTCGCATGAACAAGGATTCCGTCTTCCGGTCTCTCGCCCTGCTCGAACAGATCATCGGCACGGGCAGCCGAGACAGAACGACGCCGTTCACTCAGGTGGTTTCCCACATCGGCTACGCACCGAACGCAGCGTTCCACGACGTGCTGTTCCGGCGGCTGAGCCCTGCACTCGCTGACGAATATTTCACTCAGTTCACTGTCGGCGTGCCACTGTCCGGGGTACATGACTTCATCCTGGGCTATGCGAAGAGTGCCTCAGAACTCATCGTCCAGGAGCAGACCCTTCTCGGCCTGGAGGCAGCGGCCGGCTTCGCCCGTCATCTGACGGCGAGGTATCTCGCGGTTCGCAACCAGCTCCCCGGTCCCCTGGCCAACCCCGAGGTCACGCTGGCGGTCACCGATGACATCGATCTCCGCACGATGAAATCCATGCTGACCGTGGTGTTCAGCCAGGCCATCTCGATCGTGCAGTTCCACGGGGCTCAGCACCCGTCGGCACGCTGGTTCAAGAGCTATCTGCCGGTGGCATCCCGTCATCATCCCTGGCTGCTGAGGCAGGCCCTTCAGCCGGCCGCGCGGACCTTCCTCACGACGAATGCGTCCTACGTCCACGAACAGTTCACCCATTTCGCTTCCTTCGCGAATGAGGGATTCGCCAATCCGCTCTCAGCCCGGATCGACACACGCGGCAGGACCGTCCGTGACTACCTGAACGACTTCCTCTACGACTACCCGGCGCCCAGGATCAGGCAGGAGGACCTGGAGATCGGTTCGGTGCTCGAGCAGTTCGACACGAACCCGAGGCCTGATGGACGGGCAGGACTGCGGCTTCCCCTGGCCGTCTTCGAACTGCGACACCTCCCGGCGCCCGAGAACCTGCGGGAACTGCGGCGCGACTACGACAAGCTCGAGCAGACTGTCCGCTCCCTCTACGACCAGGAGCTGAACAGGAGCCGACTCGGAACGCAGCATGCATGGCAGCAGTTGCGCCTCCTGCAGGGTTTCGCCAACAACCCCTGGGTACGGCAACTGGACCAGATGCTCGCGACCGCCGCCCAGCTGAACATGACGGGGCCCTTCCGTCTGTGGGACAACGAGCTGATCCCCCACGACAGCACCGCGGACCTCGTCAAGGGCGTACTGCTGAGCCAGGGCGCCGATCTCCGGGTGGACCATAACGAGGCCGCGCGCCTGGCATCCCGGTCCGCACAGGTCCTGGAGGGGTTGTACAAACGGCTGGACATATTCTCCTCCGCCATGGCCTACGAAGGCGGATGGAACGAGAACTTCGGCCAGTGGCGGGTGCTTTACCAGCAGAACAGGTCCCTGCTGAGTGCGCTTGCCCCGTTCTCGCCCGCTCTCGTGATCAACGACATGATCACAAGCTGGCACGAGGAGATGCGCCAGCACCCCGCATACCGCCCTCATGACATCGCGCTGATCGACCAGCAGGTCGCCGCCTACCGGCAAACCGGGCAGATGCAGTACTTGACCGGTCTGCTCAAGGCACTCGGTTATTGGCTGAACTCGACTGAGCGTTCCGAGAACTTCGTGGATGCCGTCCACGCTCTCCGTCACCAGGTCGCGTATCTGATCGCCACGGCGAACACCGGCACGCCCGCTCCCGCACCCACGCAGGCCGGCCCTTCGCGGTTCGCGCCGCAGCAGGCCGGTGGCAGCGGGTACCGCCGCTACAACGCTCCGCCGGAGAGCACCGAACCCGACGCCCCCCGAAACGACAACCCCGGACCCGAACCCGACTTCTACACCGAGCCGCAGGGACCTTCGGCGGATGCCGCCCGATCCCTCATCGACATGCCGGAAGCAGTGGAGCGGCCGATCGCCGCGCGCAACACCCTCACCGCTCTGCTGGGCCGGATGCTGCTCCACACCGAGGTACAGCAACGACTGCTGGACTCCGGTGCACGGGTGACAGTGCTCCCCCGCGGCGTCAGGACCGCCGATCTGCCCGGCCTCGCCTCATACGGCGACGATCACCCACGCGGCCTCGTCCACCACCAGGAAACCGACGGCACCCCCGCCCCCACCGCCGTCATCGCCGAAGAGAATCTCCTCGGCGAACACCCCGACACCCCCGGACACATCGCCTACCCCGACGGATACTCCACCGCCGTCCACGAACTCGCCCACCTCATCCACGACCACGCCCTCACCCCCCAACAACAAACACACCTCGAAACCCTGCACACAACCCGCCACAACACCCCCAACGCCCCCTGGCCCGACGGCACACAACCCGGCAACTACTCCTCCACCAACGCCCACGAATACTTCGCCCAAGCCACCAACACCTGGTTCAACGCCAACCACGGCCACGACCCCATCACCGGCGAACCCCGCAACAACGGACCCCAATGGCTCCGCGCCAACGACCCCGAACTCGCCGCCCTGCTCACCGACACCTACGGCGACCCCACACAACACCCCCTCCCCCCACTCAACCCCCGCAACGCCACCGACCGGGAAGCAAGGCTGTGGGAAGACTTCCGCGCCACAGTCGACGCGGAGCCCGTCCCGGTCCCTGCCAGCGACGCGACCGGATCCACCGGTGCGCAGGGTGCCCGGACCGAGGCTCAGCAGGACAGCTCCCTGGCCGGCGGCCACAGCGCCGAGGATTCAGGACGGGCGCAGGTACGGCCGGTCGCGCCCGAGCCCGTGGTCGTGTCCGAGGGGGACAGCGGGCCCGCACACCACGGTGACCACGGCGGCGGGCGCGACATCCCGGAGGCGAACGGCGTCCGGCCCCCGGCGGTCTCCCACTCCCTCAGTGACTCGATCTTCGACGCCCTCGTGGCCGAGTCGGGCCGCCCGGACGACGGGAGTTCGGAGGGGGGCCAGGCGGATCGGTCCAGCACCTCCGACGCGTCCGTCTCCCCAGCGTCCCGACCGCAGGAGACCCTCACCCAGGTGGAGGAAGCCTTCTACACGGTGTCACCCGATCTGAACGGGCTGGTGCGTCGTGTCCAGCGCGCCGCAGACGATCCGGTGGACGCCGACGAGCCCCTGGCACTGCGCGCGCCGGACGGAAATCTGCGCCCCGACGCGGTCGGTGAGATCCAGGCGGGTGCGGAGACGTTCAGGAGCGACCTGAACGTCGCGAGCAGGAGCGGTGGTGTCTTCCCGGCCGCCGACGTGACTCCCGAGGACCTGCGGGAACTGCCGGCACAGACGCTGTACGACTACCCGGAGATCGCCACCCATCTCCACGGTCTCGACCCGGACCTGTCGACCGGGGCGCGCAGGCAGCAGATCTCCCATGACGGCGTGACCGCGGAGGTACTGCGTGGCCGCGTCAACGACCCACTGGTGGAGCCCCGGGTCGAGGTGTTCAAGGACGTCGTGTCCGCCCTGCGCACGGCCGGCTACGACGTTCCCTCCCGGGTGAAGCTGCACGTGCCGCGCTACACCCGGCGGGTCGATGTGGTGAAGGACGCGCACTCGGGCGACATCTCGCTGTCGGCAAGATCCGTTACCCCCACCCTGGACGACGATCTCCTGGCTGCCTTCTCGGCACCCGACGCGTTCCTGATCACTCCCCTGTCGGTCCGTCCGCACTCCGTCGGACACTCTCCCGACCCGGCCAGTTCCGGCGTCGGGGACATCCTGGAGGACCCCAACTTCGCGGCGGTTCTGCACGAGGCCATGCACTGGCTGCACCACGCCAACAACCCGGTACTGCACACCGATCTCGTCGAGACCGAGTTCGCCACCCCCGAGGTCCAGGCACTCGCCGCCAGGGTCAGTCCGTACGCGGGGTCGGACCCGGCCGAGTTCGTCGCGGAATACGGGCTGGGTCTGGTCCTGGGCCGTACCTACGAGCCCCCCGAGACCGCCGCCGCCCTGCATGAGTTGTATGTGAGGCTCGGTGGGCCGGTGTCGGAGACCGGCAGCCTGCTGCCCTTCCGTGCTCCGCAGGGGGAGGCCCTGGAGTTCCTCACCCGCGAGGTCTCCCAAGTGCTGTCCGAGCGGGGGTCGGTGCTGCGGCCGGACTCCGCTCAGATCCTCGCGGCGCACCACGCGCTGTCCCCGTTCGAACAGTGGATCAATCTGCCCGACCGGGCTCGTGCCCTCGCCGACGTACTGGACCCCCCGGAGGATGGTCCCGGGGGGACGAAGACGACACCGGACGCGCCCCGGCCGGGCGGCGACGGGAGCCCCGACGCTCCCCGACCGGGTGACGGCGGAAGGCCCGACGCCGAGTCTGACTCCCCCCGCCCGGACGGCGACGGCAGCCCCGGCTCCGGCCCGGACTGGTACACGGGCCATGACCTGACCCCGCCGGTCACCCACTTGGACGTCACGGGGGACCCGGTGTCAAGGCCGGAGGCCGCGGCCGGGTCCGCACAGAACCACCTGGTGCGGTCCGCCTTCGATGTGAGGCGGACCGCCGCGGGCGGCGACACCGTCACCGATCAGACCGTCCGGGTCCGTCTCTCCCCCGACGACACCGTGTCGGCCGGGGACCTCGTCGCCCTGTGGGAGCGCGCTGGCGACGGTGTGCGGGAGGTGTTCAACGCGCCCGGACACCGGCTGCCCAACGGTGACCTGCTCCGTATCACCTTGGAGCGGGACGATTCCGACGGCGCGCATCTGACGGTCGTGGTCTCGGACGGGCAGAGCGGTCTGCTCCGGCGGCGCTGGCCGGTGGACGCCTCGCGGACGGAGCTGGCGCACGAGATCGGCCGTCAGCTCGGCCTGCGCGACGAGTACCGGGACACCGCGTCCGGGCACCGCCCGGGCGTGGCGGGCAGCCTGACGGGCGATGTCCCCGCCCCGGCCGTCGACGAGCTGGTCCAGGGTGGTCTGCGGGAGCGGCATCTGCGGTTGCTGGGTGCCCTGATCGGCGAGTACGGACCGCCTCGTACGGACGAGGCCGGGCCCGTCGGCCGCCATGTCCACCTGGGCCTGTCCGAACAGAGCCGACTGAGACAGACGTACCACCGGGTGCCACCCGCCGTCGAGGGGCTGGTACGGCGAACACCGCTGCCGGAGGAAGTCCGGCTGAGACCGGAGGATGTCCTGACGCGGCGTCAGCCGGACGGAACGCTCGAACCCGGCGCGGTGGCCCAATTCATCAGGGTGAACTCGGATTTCGAAGCAGCACGACGTGCAGTCGCCGACAGAGGCGGCGTGCGTGTGCGTGATCCCCTCGGGGGCGATCCTCCCGACGTCGCGCGTCTCCTGGCTCACGCGCAGAAGTACCCGGAAGTCGCGTCGTACGTCCGCGGCACCGACTGGGCATCCACGGGCAACTCGCGAACCGCGGTGTATGACGGGACACGATTCCATCTCGTCGGAAGACGTACCGTAGACGCATCGCTCGCGCCTCGGATGAACATCCTCGAAGCCGCCGCGACAGTGATGAGATCCGCAGGGTTTACCCTGCCGCCCCTCACTGTTCATCTGCCACTGTACACCAGAAGAGTGACGGTGGTTGGGCCGAACGGGGCAGGTGTGACCGCCACACCCGTTCACTGGCACTTCGACAAGGAACCCGTCAGTGGTTTCGTGGCTCCGGACACCCTGTTCCTGACCCCGCTGGCGACTCTTCCGACCCCTCTCGTGCAGGAGGAGATCAGCCCGGACGGTCTCGGTGCCGGCACCGGCTCACCGGCGCTGGCAGGCGTGGTCCGGGATCTCGTACGTCTGATGCACCACACGAACGACCCCTCGCTCCACTCCGATCTGCACGGCACCCGGTTCGCCGACCCGCTTGTGCGTGAACTCGCGGGACTGGTCAGCCCTCTGGCGCAGGGCAGCCCTCTGGACTTCGTGGCGGAGTTCGGGCTGGGCCTTGCCCTGGGAAAGCGGTACGAGTCGGAGGAGACCGCGCGCGTCTTACTCGACCTCTACGGAAGGCTGGGCGGCCTCCTGCCCGGCCCGGCGACGCCCGCGTCCTCATCACCCGAGGCGGGCTCCCTCCCCGGCGACGGCTTCCTCGGCCTCGAGCCGGTCGCCTCCCCCGCGCACCGCGCCGAGGTCGACAAACCGCTCCCCGCCCTCCCCGACAAACCCCTTCCCGACAAGCCTCTTCCCGACCTCCCCGTCGCCGAGGAGGCAGCGAGTGCCGCGGCGGACGGCCCGCTGCCGCCGGTGGCCGAGGCTCCGCCCCGCCCACCGGCGCGTATGACGGTCAACGGTCAGATCGGGGGCGCCGACCGCGTCCTGCCGGCCGAGAGCGCTGTCGGCGCGCTCGCGGACGGGCTCGTGGCACACCTGGAGGGCGTACTGAGCCGGACCGAACGCGAGGCGCTGCGGTCGCACTGGGAGCCCCAACTGCGCAGGGAGATCTGGCCGTCGTTGTCGGCGATGACCCGCGGTGAGGTGCGCACCCTCACCATGGACGCGCCCGGCTTCCCCGACCAGATCTCGGTGCGGGCCAGGGTGACCGGGGCGGAGACGGTGGGCTCCTTCGGGAACGTCGAGTTCGAGGACGGGAGCGAGTCCTTCATACGGGACGGGTTCCAGCGCGACGTGCGCCGGGCCTTCACCGTCGGCCTGCTGGTGAAGGGCAAGGCGGCCGAGCAGACGGATCTGACCGGATACCTGTCCTCCAACTGGACCCGCGCGGAGTCCCACCGCATGGTCTCCAGTGGCCGGCTGTTCAGCCGCACGAAGACCCCGGAACCGGCCCTGGCCGTCAGGACCGAGGTGGAGTTGGAGTTCGAGTTCGGCGGGCGGGTGCCTCCGGTGAAGCTGTCCGCCACGGTCCCCGTGGCCACCGGGGTCGGTGAGGTCCGGCCGCTGTCGGAGGTGCCCGGTGCCGGCCACTACCTGCCGCCGGCCCGTATCGTGCAGGCCCTCGCGCTGGGCGGCATGGACACCGTGCGCGACGTGTTCCTGGTCGACGCCGACGGCGGGCGCACCACGGGCGCGCTGCACCGGGTCCTGCTCGGCTCACCGGCGGATCCCTCCTCGCTGGAGCACTACGGCAGGCGGCTCTTCGGCGACGACTGGGGCACCGTCCGGACGCTGGTGGTCGACCGGCTCGGCCGGCTGGACGTCCTGCAGTACGAGCTGAAGGGTCTGACGGCGGGCGAGCCCCTGGAGATCGACCTCGGCAAGGACCGGGGGGCGCTGCTGGTGTCCGCCGAGATCACGTCGTTGGAGCACGTGCGGAACACCTCCAGGACGGAGTTCAACACCGGTTCGGACGTCACCCGTGTCTACTCCGACGCGGACGGCTCCGACCGCAACGTCCGCGCGGCGCTGCATGCGCAGAGCGGCGACCTGCACGCCGGTCCGACCACCCTCAGCGGCCTGGTGCACGCCGAGTACGACCGCGAGGGCATGCTGATCGGGCAGCAGTCGGTGCGGACCGGCGCGGCAGTGAAGATGAAGGTGCCGGGCGCCGTTTTCGACGGTGTCGCCACCCTCTCCTTCGTTCACCGTGCCGCTCCGGACGGGGACGGAAGCAGCGCCTCCCGGGGGGTTCCGTCGACCGCGCCGGCGCGCGGGGCGCGGACCCGGATCGGGTTCGAGGTCCTGGTGGACGCGGCGGACGCCCGTCCGGTCGCACAACCGGCCGGCTTCTCCGCGGCCGAGCGCCCGGAGGGACCCCGCCGGATGACGGGCCCCTCGCTGGAGGCGGGCGACACGGCATGGCGGCCCATGTCCGCCGTGTGGGACGGCCTGCCCGGCCGCGCGGTCGTCCTCGACGTCCTGGCCGGTGAGGACGCCGAACCCGGTGCAGGCAACCTGCCCAGGCCGGGCGCGCTCGTGGACGGACTCGGCCGCGCGTACTTCGGTTCCGAGTGGGGTGCCGCCCGTCCGACCGCCCGCGACATGGTGACCCGGGAGCAACTCGCGACACACCTGCCCCGGATGACACGGGGCACCACCGTGCGGAGCACGCCGCTCCCGACGTCGCACCGCCCCGACGCCCGGCTCGCGCTGAACGGCCGGCTGGAGTCGCTGGAGTACCTGCGGGTCCTGGACGCGGCGGAGCTGAACCTGCTCCGTGACCTCACGGACGAGTCCGGCACCCGGCTGGGCTCGGCCGTCACGGAGGGCCTGTGGCTGCAGGGCGGCGCGCAGCCGGACGTCACGCCCGACGTCTCCGTGGGCCTGCACGCTCCCGGCGGAGGTGTCGCCCACCGCCACCGCACCACCGACGGGACGTCCGGCGGCCACAGCGGCGTGGCCAGTGCCAAGTATCCCGAGCCGATGGTGGCCTACATCGCCACCGCGAGCGTCGAGGCCGTCGTCGGGCGGACCGGGGAGTTGAGAGCGGAGCGCGGGCGGACCCAGGTGCGTTTCGTCGTCACGATCCCCAAGAGCCACGCCGAGAGCTTCGAGGTCGGGCCGGAAGACGCCGGCAGTCACGTCTTCGCGGCGCCGTCACCGGCGCCCGCGCGGGAGTCGGCCGCCGCGGGTGAGTCAACCAGCGCGGATGAGTCGGTCACCGCGGATGAGTCGTCCCGCACGCACGAACCGGCCACGACCACCGACCACCACGCCACGCCGCGGGAAGCGCCCGGGACGGACCCGAGGCCTCTGATCGCCGACCCGCCCGTCGGCCCCCCGGCTCCCGGAGCCGGCGCCGTGCCCGTGCGGCAGGCGTCGGAAGCCGGTACGCCCGTGCGCCCCGCCCCGCTCGTCTTCCAGCCGCCCGCCCGCGTCACCGAGGGCGGCCGGATCGGCAATGGAGACGTCGTACTGGATCTTGCCGGTGATCCGGTCATGACGGAACTGGGCAGGCGGTTCTCCGGGGTGCTCGGTGAGCACTGGGGGACGATCGAGTCCCAGGCCGGCCAGTTCTTCGACCGGGACGCGCTGCAGCCCCGGACCGCGGCGCTGACGGCCGGCGAGAGCTGGGGAGGTGTCTTCAGAGGCGGCCCGTGGACCGCCGACATCCGCGTCACCGCGGCCCGGGCGGAGATGAGCCGGTACCGGGGCGTGGAGAACGAGTTCGAGTTCGAGCAGGGCTCCGAATCCCTGTCATCGGTGAGCAACAACAAGGAGACCGCCGTACGCCGCTCCCTGTGGCAGCGGTTCACGGTCAAGGCACCGCACGTGTCGGTCGTCCTGGGTCACACGGCACACCGGGAGGCCCAGGACGGCCGTGACACCGACGCCCGCGGCGGCGTCGTGACCAAGAACAAGACGGTCGAACCGGCCGCCCTCTTCGACGGCAGGCTCACGTACACCGTCACGGTACGGCTTTCACACACCCTGCCGGGAAGGGGCACCGAGGCGATCAGGTTCTCCGTCGACGGCGACGGGCAGTTCGCCTTCCCGGTCCGGGACCTGCCGGTCGATCCCGCGACCGGCGAGGCGCCCGCGCCGGCAACACACTTCCGCGTCCCCGACCGGATCTCGATGACCCAGCGCCTGGGCGCCGAGGACGTCGTCCTCGACGTGCGTCCGCTGGGGAACCGCCCGGACCCGCTGACCGCCGGGAACACCTCCGGCACCCATCTGGTGGAAGACGTACTGCGTCAGCTGGACGCCACCGGTCCGAAGGTGTTCGGCTCCGAGCGGGAGTGGCGGACGGCGCGGGCGAAGCTCATGGAGCGCCTGCCCGGATCGGAACTCCATCGCCGGATGCGGTCCATGATGGCGGGTCAGCCCTGGGTGGTCCGGGTGAGCGGCCGTGAGCTGGCCATCTCGGCGAGTGTGCTGGAGATGACCCACGCGGCCAACACCAAAGCCACCGAGTTCCATTCGGCCACCGTCGACATCGCCGGGACCGGGCATGCCGACTCCCGTCCGCACGGCCCGCAGATCACGTCCCAGGGAAACAGTCTCACCGTTGTCGGCACCTCCGATCCGATCGGCTCCGCGCCCGCCCAGATCTTCGCGGGCGGCACGTTCGCCCACACCACGCAGGTCGAGGACTTCGTGGAGACCTCCACCGCCGTCCGCTCCGCCACCGGGACCAAGACCAAGGTGCCGGGCAGCGTCTTCGACGGCGTGGCCCGGCTGCGTCTCGAGTTCCGCGACCGCTGGCGGCCGTGGGGACGGAGCGTGGACACCCGTGTCCCGGACGGCACCCGCGAGGAACAACGGCTCATCAGCCGCCTGCGCGACCAGGTCGCCGCCGTCCGGGACCGAAGGCACTCCGAGGAGGCGCACGCCCAGGAACTGCGGGAACGCATCCGCGCCGCGGACGCCGCACCCGTGCACGACGCGAACGCCCCGGACCAGGCCGGCAGACAGCGACTGGAGACGGAGTTGCACCGCACCCGTCTCCGGGCCGAGCGGCTGGCGGAGAGGGAGAGGCAGGCCGTCGCCGCGTTCGACGAGGCACTCGGCGCCCAGACCGATCGCGTACGCGCGTCGGCCGCGGCGAAGTCGGCCGCGGCCGGGGAGGGCGGCTCCCCCTCCATGACCAGGCGCGCCTTCGGAGTGCGGGTTCGCACCGTCGGCACGGCCGACGTCGGCTTCCAGGCGCTGGTGCCGACCGCGGACGCCGTGCCGGTCCCCGAGGCCGGGCAGACCCGGTTCGACGCCCGGCGGTCCGGGACCACGCCTCCGCCTCCCGCGCCGGACACCGACCGCGGCGGCCGTGCGGTGCCCCGGCCGCCGCGGTCGCTGTGGAGCCGGGGCATGGCGGACGGCCAGCTCGTACGGGACCTGCCGGACGTCGGGTCGCTGCGCAACCTGCTGAGCACCGAGGGCCGCAGGCTGTTCGGGGGCGCCTGGTCCCGACTCACCCCCTTGGGCCGGCCGCGCGGTGAGTCGGTGATGGCGGCCTTCGACAAGGGCCGCCTGATGGCCGCGCTGCCGCACCTGACGCGCGGCGGTGAGCTGCGGAGCGAGTCGTTCCGGGTGAACGGCCGGCAGGCATGGGTGTCCGTCAGGGCGGAGCTGCTCGACCTCACGCACACGCGTCCCGAGCCGAAGGCCGAGGTGGTCCGGGCCGATGAGAAGTCCGCCCAGTACGGCCGGCGCAGGCTCCGGTCGCACCAGTACGTGCTGGTCAACCAGCTCGGTGCGCTCGCCGGAGACACGGTGAGCAAGATGGGGGCCGGACTGACCTTCGGCGGCGGGTTCCGCCATCGGATCAGGGCCGACCGCGCCCGCGGCGGACGCAGCTTCGTCAACGCCAAGATCCAGACGCCGCTGGAACACTTCGACGGTCACGCGCGGTTCACCTTCACCTTCCACCGCGGCGGCAGGGACGAGCAGGTGGCCGGTGTGGTGCCGGTCAGCCTGTCGGTGCCCGCCTCGCAGATCACCGAGTACGTCCCCGGCCCGGCCGGGGACAGCGGAGCGGCCGTACCCGCCCCGGCCGAGGAGAGAGCACCGGCCGTACCGGGCCCTTCCACCACCGGGACACCCGGCGCCCCCGGCCCCGTGGACAAGGGCAAGGGCCGCGTCCACGTCCGGGAGGGCGACCGCGACGACGAGGCAGCGGTCGACGCGGGCGCCGCGCTCACCGAATCCCGGCGGGCATGGGACCGGGCCGAATCCGTCCTGGCCGATGTGGTCCGGCGGGCCCGGCAGGGGGTGGGCACCTCCACCGACCTGGCCGGCGGCACGTACGAGCGGGCCCGGGCCGAGGCCGTACGCGCTCGTGCGGACCTCCAGGAGGCCGAGCGGCACTGGTTCGAGGTGACCGGCGGGGAACCGCTTCCGCGGGTGCGGCCCTACGACGGTCCCGGACTCGGCGGCGGCTACCTGCCGGACCTCGCACGTCTGATGACCGAGGCTGCGGAGGAGGACATGGGTTCCGGGACGGTTCCCACCGGTGCCCAGGGCGTCGTCACCTCGGTCCAGCGGGTGCCGCCGGCCAGTCACCTGGTCTTCGAAGCGGAGGGAGAGAGGCAGTGGGCCCTGATTCCGGACGGGCACGACCTGTCCGTGGCCCACTGGGTCAGCCGTCATCTGTCCGCCCAGGACGGGCCCGTGGACGGTGACGGGACGAGGAGCGGCGTCGTCCGCGACATGGAGACGGAGCGGACCGCTCTCGACCAGGCCGTGGCAGCCGCTTCGGAGGAACCCGCGCTGCGCCTCGCGCTGACGCGGCAGCGGCAGACGCTCGCGGAGGACTCGGAACTGTTCCGCGAACTGGCGCGGCGGCCGGAACTGGTCCGGCTCCAGCCGTCCCAACTCGCCGTGGTCGTCATGGGCGAGCGCCGGGCTCTGCGCACCGGGGAGGACGACCTGCGGGAACTGATCGGGAACCTGCGTCGGGCCCAGGGCGAGTGGAGTTGGGCGCGGGCTTATCGGGGCGACTGGGACGGCGCTGCCGGAGGAGACGGCTGGGCGGATCTCGTCGCCGGCACGCACGACCTCCTCAGGCACGGCATGTCGCTGACGGTCAACGTGCGCCTCGACGCCTCGACGCCTCGACGGCGGACGGCAGGACCGTGCTGGACGCCTTCACCGACGGCGACCGGCTGCTTCGCAACGTGTGGGAGACCTATCCGGGCGCTTCCGATCTCGCTGCCCGCGGCCCGGTCGAGGAGTCGCTGGGATACCCCTCGACGGTGAAGCGGACGGCGGAGAACTCCGGGATCTACCCGTCCGGTCCCGCCGGTCCCCGGCGGTTCGCCCCGACCGCCGCGGACCGGGCCGAACTGCCCAACTACGCCGCCCTCACGTCCAGATATCTGCCGCGCGCCGCGTGGGCGTACGGGGACACGGTCCTCCATCTCCGGCCCGAGGTGAAGCAGCGGGCCACTTTCACCCCGCAGGACAGCTACGAGGGAGAGGAAGGGGCGCTGCACCTCACCGGCGCCTCGAACCTGCTGCCCCTGCTCAATCACGGGGTCGACAGCACCGTGCGACTGGCGTTCGCGGAGGCGACCGGCTTCCGTCACGACCCCCAGGTGCGGAAGATGCTGGCCGGCGGCCGGCTCGCCGCCGACCCCGTGGGGTACTTCGAGGCGCAGATCCACGGCGGCGTCCACTGGAGCGACGTGGCGCGCGTCGTGCTGATGCCCGGACCGTCGGCGCGGGCGCACCGGCACCGGCTGGAGCAGTTCGCGAAGGAGAACGGGCTCGAGCTGAGTGTCGAGGTGCACGACCCGAGGGCGAACCCCTCGTCGGCATCCGCCACCCGCCCTGCCGGGCCACGCCCGGCACCGGCCGCCCCGGTGTCCACCGGCCCCGTGCGGTCCGGCGGCCACGAGGACGGGCCGCCCGAGCGGCCGGCGGCGCAGGGCCCGCGATCCACCGCCCACGACGGAGGAGACGAGGGCGCGGTGGTCCAGGCCGGCGCCGCCGTGACCGCGGCCCGGCGGCTCGTGGCCGAGGCGCAGGCCGTGCTGACGCAGGCGTTGAAGGACGAGGAGAGCGCCGTCGGCGACTTGGCCGACAGCGACAGCGACCGACCGACCCGGGCCGAGGGGGCGTACCGCGAGGCCGATCAGGCCCTGAAGGACGCCGAGGAGCCCTGGTCCGCGGTGACCGGCGGCCGGCCCCTGCCGGCTTCGGGCGGTCCGGCCGGCGGCCCGCCGCCAGGGGCCGTGGAAGACGGCGGCGGCAGCTCCGGGGCGGCCGGCCCGGCCGGTCTTCAGGCGCCCCTCCGGGCGGCAGCTCCGGGCGACGTGCCCGGTGCCGTCCGGAACGCCGAGGCGGTGGCCGACGCCGGCTCCCGGCTGGCCCGAGCCCGGCGCGCGCTGGAGCAGGCCGAGTCCGCGCTGCGTGCGGCTCAGGCGGAGACGGAGTCGGTGGAAGGCGGTCGGGGTGAGGGGGACGCCGAGCGACTGGCCCGGGTCTACGACGAGTACGTGTGGGCCGGCAACGCACTCTCCGAGGCCGAGGAGCACTGGCACGACGTGACGGGGGGTGAGCCACTGCCCGGGTCTCCGCGCTCGGACCTCGACCGCGCCGACGGCGACACCTCGGTGCAGGGCCCCTGAACCTGCGCGGTTCCGTGACGCCGACGCAAGGTCTATGGGGCCTTTCGGGCACGAGGGGCGGCGGCTGTACAGAGCAGAGCTGGGACCGGCGTTTCAGCGGCCCCCGGCCCGCACGTCCGCCAGTCGGTCGAGCCACTCCAGCAGCAACTGCCGTTCACCGGTGGTGAGGACGGCCGTGTCGTCCTCACCGAGGGCGGCCAGCAGGGCCATCGCGCTGCTGGGCAGGGCCGAGCCGCGCGGGGAGGCGGACCCGTCGGGAGGGAGGGTGAGGGTGTCGATCAGCATCTCGCGGGCCGTCTCGGCGGTGCGCGGGTCGCGTGCGCCGGGCGGCAGGCCGATCAGGGTGAGGAGGGTACCCACGCCGACGGAGTGCATGACCTCGGTCGCGCGCTCCACGCTGATGCGCAGCCGGCCGGCGGCGGCGACCTCGGTGATCATCCCTCTCAGGTCGGCCGCGGCCCGCTGTCCGGCCCGGGGCAGCCGGCCGGGCCGGACCCGCCCGTAGACGAGCGCGTAGTACGCGGGGTGTTCCATGCCGAAGGCGATGTGCAGGTCCCAGGCGTCGCGGAGCACCTGTACCGGGTCGTCGCCGGTGAGCAGGGCGGCCTTGGCCGCGAGGTAGCGCTGAAAGCCGTGCTCGGCGACCTCTTCGAGCAGGCCGTCCTTGTCCCCGAAGACACGGAAGATCGTCGGGGTCGGCACTCCCGCCCGGGCCGCGACGGCACGGGTCGACAGCGCCTCCAGGCCCTTCTCCTCCAGCAGGGCGGCGGCGGCCGCCACGATCCTCTGCCGCAGGGTGTGCCCCGTCTGCTCCGCCGTCGTCTCCGTCATCATGGAACCGACGGTATCAATCTTACGAACCATTGATTCAGGAGGTGTTACCTTTCATACGTATCTCGCATACGTATCTAAGGAGTCCTGAGTCATGGACCGTCGACACACCACCCAGACGAAACCTTCCGCGGACCCGGAGCGGGTCGGGAACGAGGTCTACGACATCGTCCTCGTCGGGGGCGGCTCGGCCGGCTGTGTCCTGGCCGCCCGGCTCACCGAGGACACCGGACTGCGGGTCCTGCTCCTGGAGGCGGGCACGGCCGCCGCGGACCTGCCCCAGACCGTGTCGTACCCACCCGCCTGGCCCATCCTGGCCGGGACGGAGGCGAACTGGGGCGACACGACGGTCCCCCAGGCCAGCGGTTCCTCTCTCGGCGAGCCCGGCCCCAGCATCGCGCTGCCGCGCGGCCGCGGCGTCGGCGGCTCCTCCGCGATCAACGCCATGGTCTTCGCCCGGGGCCACCGCACCGGCTACGACGCCTGGGGCGAGCACGGCGCCAAGGGCTGGTCCTTCGACGACCTGCTCCCGTACTTCCAGCGCAGTGAGACCGCCCTGGGCGGCGGACCGGGCCGGGGCACGGCCGGTCCGCTCGTCGTCGGTCCGGCCGCCGAGCCCAACGAGGTGCTGCTCGCCTGCCTCGCCGGCGCGGTCGAGACCGGACAGCGCCGGGCCTACGACATCAGCGGCGGCCTGGAGGAGGGCTTCGCCCCGGTCGACCTCAACATCGTCGGCGGCCGGCGGCAGAGCGCCGCCGACGCCTACCTCACACCATCCGTGCTGAACCGCCCCGATCTCGACGTCGTCACCGGCGCCACCGCGCACCGGCTGCTCTTCGAGGGCGAGCGCTGCGTCGGCGTGGAGTACGGCGTCCGGGGGCAGGTGCACACGGTACGGGCCGCCCGCGAGGTGGTCCTGACGGCCGGCTCCATCGGCAGCGCGCAGATCCTGCTGCACTCCGGCATCGGCCCCGAGCGCGAGCTGCGCGAGGCCGGTGTGGACCTCTTCCACTCGCTGCCCGGAGTCGGCCGGAACCTGCACGACCACCCGCTGGTCAACCTGGTCCACCGCACCCGCCGCACCGTGCCGCCGGCCGCCGGCAGCCACGGCGAGGTCATCGGCCTGGTACGCAGCGCGCCCGAGCTGCTCGGCCCGGACCTGCAGATCCTCTTCATCGACGTACCGTTCCCGAACCCGGTCGCCCCGGTGGAGAACGGGTTCACCATCGGTGTCTCCCCCATGCTTCCCTTCAGCCGCGGCTCGCTGCGGATCACCTCGGCGGACCCGTACGCGGCTCCGGTGCTCGACCCGGGCTACTTCACGGACGAGCGGGACGTGAGGGCCGTGCTCTCCGGCATCGCGACGGCCCGCGAGATCGCCCGCTCCTCGGCACTGAAGGCCTGGGGGGCCGAGGAGGTCGCCCCCGGCCCGGACGTCACCGACCGGGAGGCTCTCGCCCGGTACGCGCGCACGGTCTACCAGTCCTACTGCCACCCCATCGGCACGTGCGCGCTGGGCGAGGACGAGGCCTCCGTCGTCGACTCCGAGCTGCGGGTGCGGGGGCTGGCGGGCCTGCGGGTCGCCGACGGCTCCGTCATCCCCTCGATCCCGTCCAACAACACCAACGCGACGGTGTACGCCATCGCGGAGCGTGCCGCCGACCTGCTGCGGAAGGTCTCCTGACGGCCACGTACGGCTCGGCGTCGGTGAACCACCGGAGCGGCCGGGTCCGTTCCCTTCACGAAGCCTGTTTCGGAAGCAGGCCAGTCGAGTGTGAGGTTGCACAAGATGATCAGGAAGTCTCTTGCAGGACTGTTCCTCGGCGCGGCGGCGATCGCGGCCGCGGTGGCGGGCCCCGCCGCCACCGCCTCCGCGGCACCGGCGAGCGACGGCGGGTGCGACTCCGCCACCTATGAGTTCTGCGCGTACACGGGTACCGGCTACACCGGCTCGTCCGTCAAGGTTCGCTGGGGGCAGTCCGACGACTGGATCAGCCTGCGCAACACGGCCCTGTGGCACCAGGTCTCGTCCGTGGTGAACAACACCAACTACACGTGGGGACTGTCCGACGAAGCGGGTCAGGCGTTCCTGCACGTGGCGCCGTTCCACCACCTGTCGAGCCTTGGGAGCGCCGACAACAGGGCCGAAGTCATGGGTCTGTGGTACTGATCCAGCCCTGTTCCGCCTGAGGATCAGGCCGGGTTCAGCAGCCCGCTGACGACGACGTGCAGGGTGCGGCCGAGCCGCTCGGCGAAGTCCACCCTGGTGTCGGCGAGTTCGGGGTGGAGCTGGGCCTGCGCGACCGCCTCCGAGGGGTGCGCGAAGGGCCAGAGCCCGGCCGTGCAGACCACGCACAGGGCGACCAGTTCCCCGGCGGCGGCCGGGCTCAGCCCGGCCAGGTGTCCGCTCAGGAGGTCCGCCAGCGCGCCGAGCAGCCGCACGTGCGCGAGTTTGAAGTCGCGCGCCGACTCGGCGGAGAGGTTCCGTTCGAGTTCGGAGCCGAGCGCGGCGAACAGGTCGCACAGCAGTGGGCGGGCGGCCAGCGACCGGGCCAGGGCGTCCGTCACGGCCCGGGGCGAGGCCGTACCGGCGGGCGGCAGTTCGGCGGGCAGGTCCTCGATCCACCGGGCCAGGGAGCGGTTGAGCAGTTCGAAGAAGACCGCTTCCCTGGTCTCGAAGTACCGGACCACGTTGGTCTTCGACAGCCCCACCCGCCGGCTCAGCTCCCGCAGGCTGATCTCGGCGACCGGCATCCGGATCAGGAGTTCGGCGGCGGCGTCGAGGATGCTCTGCCTGCGGATCTCGCGCTGTTCGGCACTGCGCGCGCGCTGGAACTGCTGCGGCGGCTCGTTGGTCATCGTCGCTTTCCCGGTTCGGTGCGGACAGCCCTCCCCGGCGCCGCCTGCGGACACCCTACGCGCCGGGTCACACCGACGCGGATTCGCTGACGTCGCGCCACCGGGCGTCCTCGGCCGCGAGGCGGTCGGCCATCTGCCGGGCCACGGCGACGGCGTCCTTGCCGAGCAGGAGTCGCAGCGGGGGCTCCTCGGACTCCACGACGTCCAGGAGGATGCGGGAGATGCGAGCGGGGTCACCCGACTGCTTGCCGTCGGCGCCGCGGATGGCGGCGACGGTCCCGCCGACGACCTCCCGGTAGGGCTCGCTGACCGGCGGGGTCTCCATGGAGGAGCCGGCCCAGTCGGTGCGCATGCCGCCGGGCTCGACGACGGTGACCTTGATGCCGAGGGGGGCGACCTCCTGGGCCAGGACCTCGGAGAAGCCGCCGACGGCCCACTTGGCGGCCTGGTAGGCGGCGAGGCCGGGGACGCCGACGCGGCCGCCGACGGAGGAGACCTGGATGATGTGCCCGCGGCCCTGTTCCCGCAGGACGGGCAGGGCGGCGCGGGTGACGTTGACGACTCCGAAGAGGTTGGCCTCGATCTGGTCGCGGAACATCTGCTCGCTCATGTCCTCGACGGCGGCCATGTCGGCGTAGCCGGCGTTGTTGACCACCACGTCCAGTCCTGCGAACGCCTGTACGGCGGCCCGTACGGCGCGCTCGGCGGCGGCGGGGTCGGTCACGTCCAGGGTGACGAGGCGGACCCGGTCGCCGTACTGCTCGGTGAGGTCGCTCAGGGACTCGGTGCGGCGGGCGGTGGCGACGACGTTGTGGCCTTCTGCCAGGACGGTCTCTGCGAGGGTGTGCCCCAGGCCGCGGGAACTGCCGGTGATCAGCCAGGTCTTGCTCATGACGGTGTGCCTCTTTCCAGGGTGGTGCGATGCGGGGGTCTCAGGCGCCGGTGGCGCGGGGTGTCGTGTGGAGGTTCCCGTAACGGCCGCCCCTGACCCGCGCGGGGTCGAAGAGGGCGTCCAGACGGGCGATGTCGTCGGCGCTGAGCCGGACGGAGGTCGCGGCGAGGTTGGCGCGGACGTTGGCCGGGTTGCGCGTGCCGGGGATCGGGACGATGTCGTGGTGCCGGGCCAGCAGCCAGGCCAGGGCGATCTGGCCGGGGGTGTCGCCGGTGCTCGCGGCGAACCGCTCCAGTGCGTCCACGAGCCGCCGGTTGTGGTCGAGGTTCTCGCCCTGGAACTTCGGCAGTGTGGAGCGGAAGTCGTCGGAGCCGAAGGAGGCGTCCCGGCCGATGGCTCCGGTGAGCATGCCGCGGCCGAGCGGGCTGTAGGGCACGAGGGTGATGCCCAGGCGGCGGCACTCCGGCAGCACCTCGGCCTCGACGCCCCGCTCCCACAGCGAGTACTCGCTCTGAAGGGCGGCGACGGGGTGGACCGCGTGGGCGCGCCGCAGGATGTCGGGGCCGACCTCGCTCAGGCCGATGGCCCGGACCTTGCCCTCCTCGACGAGGCCCGCCATGGCGCCGACGGTGTCCTCGACGGGCACGGAGGGGTCGAGCCGGTGGTAGTAGTACAGGTCGATCCGGTCGGTGCCCAGCCGCCTCAGGCTGGCCTCGCAGGCGGCCCTGACGTACTCGGGGCGGCCGTCGAAGAAGCTGCCGCCCCCGTCGGCGGGGCGCGCGGAGAACTTGGTGGCGACGACGGCCCGGTCCCGGCGACCGCGCAGGGCGCGTCCCAGAAGCTCCTCGTTGTGTCCGAAGCCCGCCACCGGTTGCCCGGGGACCGCGCTTCCGGCGCCGTAGTAGTCGGAGGTGTCCAGCAGTTCCACGCCCGACTCGAGCGCGTCGCGGATGACGGCGACCGAGGTGTCCGGGTCGACGGCACCGTAGAACTGCGACATGCCCATCAGGCCGAGCCCCACGGGGCGGACCGAGATGCCGGAGCCGCCGAGCGGGGTGCGGGCCAAAGGTGCGGGTGCGGTGGTGTCGGGCATGGCCTGGTCCGCCTCGTCTCATGAGAGCCCCCGTTTAAGAGGCCACTGGAACCTTACGTCTTCGACCATAAAGGTCCACTGGCCTCTTGTCGAACCCGGGGACCGGCGAGTGGCAGGTGTCACGTGCGCCGGACGCACGTCGTCGCGGCTCCGGCCGGGGGCGGTGCGGCGTCCGTCGACACGTGTGAGGGCCTGCCTCGCGGGTGGGTGACCGCGGGCCGTTGGGGCGCCGGGTGCGCACGGCCGCCCGCGGCACGCCGGTGACCTGCGATGCGCCGTGCGGCGCCGCGGGACGCGGGAGCCGGCGGCCACGCGTTGGGCGAGGGCGCCTCGGCCGGGACCGCCGACGCCCTCAGGGTGGGGCGGGCACCGCGGCTGATGTACGCCCGGAGGTGTCCGGCCTGCCGAGCGGCACGCCGGGGTTCCTCACGGGCAAGGGGCCGCGGAAGTCCCCGTACGGTCCGGCACGGGCACGGTCCGGTGGCGCGCCGGCGCCTCACGCGCCGCGCAGGTGCGCCTCCGGGCCGGGCACCCGAGGACGGCGGACTTCCGGCGGGGGCGACTCCACGGGCCCGGGGCCGACCGGACGGCGGCGGACGCGGTCTTTCGCCGGCCCGGGAGCGGAGCCGGGGCCGGGCTCACCCCGTACGGACCGGCCTTCGTGGCGGACGGCCGCCGACCCGGCACGGGGGATCACCGGGGCGACGGCCGGGGAGCGCCCAACCCCGCACTACGTGGACAGGGCCCTCCCGCGCCCGACGCCGTAGGGGCGGGGTCGGGCGTCCGTCACCTGGGCAACGGAACAGACCCGTATGCGGGTTCAGTCGACGGCCGGGAAATTTCCCTGCCACGGCTCCCCGCCGCCCGTGTCCCCGGTTTCCGGGTCCGCGGGCTCCAGACGCCGGAAGACCCAGGCGATCGGGTCGTACTCCCGTCCGTCGGGCAGTTCCACGACGGGCGGGGCCGCCGTCCCGCCGTCGGCCGGTGCGGGCATCCAGACACCGCCGAAGTGGCGGGTCAGGACTTCGCCGACGTAGCACCCGAAGGCGATGAGGGACTCCGCCATCTCGCCGCCGTTGACCCCTTCGGCCCGGAAACCGTCGATGATCTCCTCCACGGCCGCGAGGCTGCCGGGACTGTAGTCCAGCGCCGCACCGCTGATGTCGGCCGCGGCTTCGACGATGGCGGCGGCCAGCCGGGGCACGTCACCCGGTTCCGGTGGGGGGATCTGGTGCGTCTGCATGCGGGTCCTCGGGCCGTTGCCGTCACTGTGGTCGAGGCCCTCCGCACGCCGTGTGCGGGTGCCCCGGCTCGTATCGAAGCACACGTGTCACAGTCAAACGACTGATCCGCCGTGCGCGTTCGGCCACCATCATGAGGTGTGAGGACACCACTGGCCATACCGAGAGGAACCGCACACCCATGAACGTGATCGACAACCCGCTGCCGGAGCAGGACCGCGCGGTCGCGGGGGTCGCCCTGCAGGAGACCCTCGTCGACCTGCTCGACCTCTCCCTGGTGGCCAAGCAGGCGCACTGGAACCTGTACGGTCCACGCTTCAGCTCCATCCACGTCCAGCTCGACGACATCGTCACCATGGCCCGCGCCTACTCTGACACGGTGGCCGAACGGGCCGCCGCCCTGGGGGTCAGCCCCGACGGGCGGGCCGCCACCGTCGCGGGGACCAGTGGCCTGCCCGCCTTCCCCGCGGGGTGGACGAAGGACGGCGACGCCGTCGAGGCGATGGTCCGGGCGTTCTCGGCGGTCATCGCGCGGGCGCGGCAGCGGATCGAGCGGACGGGCTCGGTGGACGCGGTGACCCAGGACCTGCTGATCGGTCTGACGGCCGAACTGGAGAAGCTGAGCTGGATGTTCCAGGCGGAGAACCGCGACTGAGCGGCGCGGGACGGTTCCTCCTCACCGGCGCCGCGCCCGCAAGGCGGCAGCCTTGACGCGGTTGCCGCAGGTCAGCATGGAGCACCACTGCCGTCGGCGGCCCCGGGAGCAGTCGAGGTAGATCTGCGTACAGTCGGGGTGTCCGCACTCGCGCAGCAGGGCGGCGCGTTCGCCCGCGACGATGTCGACGCTCTCGCGGGCGAGTTCGGCCAGGCCCTGTGCGGCCGTGCCGTGCCGGCTCGCGCCGCCGGAGCGCAGGACGGTCCATACCGGCACCGTGGCGGCCCGCCGGTTGACCACGGCGACCGCCCCGGCGGGCAACGGACGGGCTTCAAGCCGGGCCCGGGCCAGTGCGTGCACCGCTTCCCGCAGGGCCAGCGCGGCCCGCAGGTCCGCCGCTCCGCAGCCGGGTTCCTCGTCGAGGAGCCCGGCCTGCACGAACCAGGCGTCCAGCAGCCCGGGCGTACCGAGCCGTTCGAGGGGCGCGGGGCCCCGGCGGGCCTGAAGGGTGCCGACGAAGTCGAGGGCGCGCGTTCCGCACGGAAACACGTGTCTCACCTGATCCTCCTGACAGATGGCTGACTGCCCCCACACCCAGAATAACCACCTTGACAGGTGACGCACGCCCGTGGGACTCTCACGTCACCAGTCAGAACAGTTACTTCTCGGTGAGGCAATCCCATGGCGGTCATCCAGTTCCACCTCGTGTCCACGCTCAGCCCGAAGGACGTGCTGGGAGTACTGACCGATTTCGGGCCCTCGCGCGCCGAGGCCTGGCCCACGATCGACACCGAGCACTTCGAGGTCCACGGCCTCGGTGACACCTGGGCGGAGGTCACCGAGGGCACCGGTGCCGCATGGGAGCGCGCCCGCTACGAGTGGGAGCCGGACGGGGACACGGTCACCATCACCACCCTGGACTCCAAGGTCTTCGGCCCCGGCGGCGGCTGGGTCTTCACGATGACCCCCGAGGACGGCGGCACCCGCGTCGACGTCGAACTGACCCGGGAACCGGAAGGGTTCAAGCGCAAGGCCCTGGCCTCGCTGCTGCCGCTGGTGGCCACCTCGTCCCTGAAGAAGTCCTTCGCGGTGCCCTTCAAGGCCAAGTGACCGCCCGGCCCCGCGCGCCGCGCCTCAGGAGTCCGAGTCGGGTACGTCCTTCGCCAGCGCATAGGCCTGGGACGGTGTCATCGCGACGCCGTCGAGGCTGACCGTCCGGTAGTGGCTGACCTCGGCGCACTTGTCCGACCCGGCGGCGGTGGCAGCATGGGCACCGGCGACGGCGCCCGCCGCCGGAGCGGACGGGGTCACGGCCCCGGGGTAGACGGTCCCGCTCGGCCAGTCCGCGCCGATCACCAAAGTCAGGCCCTGCGCACCGCCCGGCGTCGGACGGGAGGCCGGCAGACCGAGCGCGGCGGCCGTCCGCAGGGCCTCTTCACGCAGGCCGGTGCCGTAGGCGAGGGTGGTGGTGGCCGCGGGGCGCGGGGCGTTGCCCGCGACGGTGCCGGAGCCGAAGCCCTTCGCGCGCAGCGCGCCGGCGATCGCGGCGGCCCGGCCGGTGACGCCGGTGCCGTTCTCCACCCGCACGGAGATCCGGGACACCGGAACGGAGGGGGCCGGCGAGGGACCGGCGGACTCACCGGTGCCGGAACCCGCGGACAGCGACCGGTCGCCCGCGATGCCGGCGAACAACGCCCGGGCCTCGGGCGCCACGACCACGCGGTCGTGGTCGTCCGGGTCCGGGTCGGTCTGCATGGTGACGAACGTGACGCGCCCGGTGGGCACCTTGTTCAGGTCGGCCGCCAGGCCGACCAGCCTGCGGACGCTGCCGAGGCCGTCGTCCACGGTCAGCGCCTTGGTCGCGGCGTCGGCGAGGCGGTAGACGGCGGCCGGGTCGGTGAGCGTGCCCCCGCTCTCGACCTTGCGGAGCACGGCGCCCAGGAAGAGGTGCTGCGCCACCGTGCGGCCGAGGTCACTGCCGTCGCCGAAGCCGTGCCGGGACCGGAGGAACTCCAGGGCCGCCACCCCCTTGAGGGTGTGGGTGCCTTTGGACAACTTCAGGTGTGAGTAGGTGTCGTAGACGTCGTCGCTGACGCAGACGGAGACACCGCCCACCGCGTCGGACATCGTCACCACCCCGGAGAAGTCGACCTGCGCGTAGTGCTCGACGGGGATGCCGGTGAGCCGGTGGACGGCGGCCACCTGGCAGGCCGGCCCGTACCGCAGGGCGCTGTTGATCTGCCCCCGGTAGCCGGACTCCGAGGCGCCGGTCGCGCTGTCGCGGCAGGCGGGTATCTCGGTGACGGTGTCGCGGGGGATGCTCAGCACGGTCGCGTTGGAACGGTCGGCCGCTATGTGCACCAGCAGTTCCACGTCCGCGTTCCCCCCGCCCTGCTGCACGCCCGTGTGCGCACAGCCCCCGCCGAGCCTGCAGTCCGCGGCGCTGGTCCGGCCGTCGGAGCCGATGACGAGGATGTCGACTGGTGTGCGCCCGGAGGCGTCGGGCCGCTCCGCGCCGCCGCGGTCGCCGATGGAGACGCTACGGAGGTTGTGGTCCAGCCGCTGGTAGAACCACCATCCGGCGCCGCAGGCACCGAATACCACCAGCGCCAGCACCAGTCCCAACAGGCGCAGTGGCCGACGCCTTCGCGCACGATGGGTGTTCACACGTGCCAGGATGTCATATACGTGGCATGTGTGAACATAGGTGTGTTTGCGGTCACACAGGACGGCACACCGGCGGCCGCTCCCCGGGCGCCCGGCCGGGCGGGCCCATCGGCGCACTCCAGTGCCGTGAGGTCCACGGCGTCCGCCATCGCCTGCATCCCCTTGTCGTTGGGGTGCAGGTGGTCGCCGCCGTCGAGGACAGGCGGGATGCGCTCCTTGTCGTAGGGGCTGCGCAGGACGCGGTCGGGGCCGGTGAACGCGTCGAACGCGCCGCTGGTGCGCACGAACGCGTTGACCTTCTGGCGCACGGCCTCCGCGGCGGCGTCCCACTCCCCCATCCCTCGAACGGGGCGACCGTGGCACCGACTACGCACTTCCCGGCCGCGTGCGCCCGCGCGGCGATCTGCCGGTACCCGGCGACGAGGTCGTCGGCGGTGACCTCGGTGTGGGCCTTGAGGTCGTTCACGCCCTCGAAGAGGAACACCCCGCCGGGTTCGGCGGCGAGACGCTGGTCCTGGCCTGGCGGCGGGGTGCCGGGGAGCCCGGTTCCGCCGCCGAGGCACCGGTGCGGCTGCGCGGCTTGACACCGGGCGCCCGCTACCGGGACCGACCCGGTCCCGGTTCCCTCCGGTCAGCGGGCGTTCTCCGGGTCGAGGGCGTCGCGGAGGGCGGTGCGCGAGCTGATGCCCAGCTTGCGGTAGAGCTGGTACAGGTGCGTGCCGATGGTGCGGTGCGACAGGAACAGCCGCTCGGCGATCTGCTTGTTGGTCAGTCCGGACGCCGCGAGGGTGGCGATCTGCCGTTCCTGAGGTGTCAACGCCGTCCGTCCCGGGGCGGCCGGGCCGCTGCCACCGGCGCGCAGTTCGGTGCGGGCGCGGTCGGCCCAGGGGCGGGCGCCCAGTGCCTCGAAGGTGTCCAGGGCCGTGAGCAGATGGTCCCGGGCCTCCTTCGCCGCACGGCGGCGGCGCAGGCGTTCGCCGTGGAGGAGGTGGACCCGGGCCGTGTCGAAGGGCCAGCGCCCGGGTTCGACGGCGGCGAGGGCGCGGTCGAACAGCGGGAGGGCGTCGTCGCCGGGTGTGGTCAGGGCCTCACAGGCAAGGACCAGGAGGCGCAGCCGGGGTGAGAGTGCGGCCATCGCGCTGTCCCGGACGGCCCGGGCGTGTGCGGCGGCCTCGGTGTGCCGCCCGGTCCGCACGGCCGCCTCCACCAGGTCCAGGGTGCCCGCCATGGCCTGCGGCAGGTAGGGGGCGACCGTGCCGGGCGGGGTCAGTGCGCGGCCGTGGTGCCAGGCGTTCTCGGCGTCGCCGCGGCCGAGGGCGGCCAGGCCCCGGGCGTGGTCGGCGAGGGCGCGCAGGCCGTGGGCCCCGCGGGGGGCCGCCCAGCGGGCGATGTCCTCGGCCAGCCGGGCGGTGGTCTCCGTCTCGCCCCTGGCGGCGGCGACGAGCGCCCGCACGTACTGGAACTTGCCGGTGAAGTAGCGGTGGCTGTGTTCCTCGCACAGGCGCAGCCCCTCGTCGGCCAAGTCCGTGGCCTCGTCCCAGTGGCCCGCGTCGTAGTGGTCCTGGGCGAGGTGGATGAGGGCCGCGATGTGGCGGCGAGCCGGCGTGGCGCCCGCGCGGCCCCGTTCGACCAGGCGGTACGACGCCTGCCGGGAGTCGGCCAGCCGGTCGGGGTAGAGCGAGCAGGTGCCGATGCGGACGGTCCGGGCCGCGTCCGAGCCGATGTCGTCCAGCATCGCGTCGAGGCGCGGCAGCGCGCGGGGTTCGGTGCGCGCGGGGTCGCCGAAGGTCTGGACGCACACCCACAGCAGGTCGGGCGGCGCGGGCCGCAGCCGGTCCAGGGCCCGCAGCAGGGGCTTCCACAGGAGCGGGTCACCGCCGTACCAGCACAGCATGGTCAGCGTGAACAGGGCGTCGACGAGGGCTCCGTCGGAGGCGTCGTAGTGGTGGTCGCCCGTCTCGATCGCGCCGACCAGCAGCCGGTGCGCGGTGCCGATGTCGCCCTCGCCGTTGATCAGGAGGAAGGCGGAAGCGGCTGCCGCGTGCAGCGACCGCCGTCCGCCGGGGTCGGCCTGCCGGGCTCCCGCCAGCAGCCGTGAGGCGGCGGACAGGTCCCCGGAGTCCGCGCCGATGTAGGCCGCCTCGGCCAGCCGCCGGGCCACGTCGGACGGGGCGGGGCTGAGTTCGGCGGCCCGGGTGAGCGCGGCGACCGCGCCGAAGGCGTCACCGCGTCCCAGGCGCAGCCGCGCGGCGCCCTCCAGCCGGGCCGCGACCGTCTCGTCGGGCTGCGCCGTGGCCTCGCCGAGGTGGTGCGCGCGGCGTTCCGGCCGTTCGGTGAGGACACCGGCGAGGGCGTGGTGCGCCCGGCGCCGGTCGGCCGCGGTGGCCCGGGTGACCACCGCGGCACCGATCAGCGGATGGGTGAAGGACAGGCGCTGGGGGAACGCCGTGACCTCGACCAGCCGGTCGCGTTCGGCGGGTGCGAGGTCGTCGAGCACGGGCCGTCCGGCCGCCGCCTGAACGGTGGCGAGGTCGCCGGTGCCGTCGAGGGCGGCGAGCAGCAGCAGTTCCCGGGTCGGCGTGGGCAGGGCGGTCACCCGGACGGCGAACAGCGCCTGGAGCCGTTCGCCGAGGGGCAGTACGGCGGGGATGGGCAGGCGCGCCTCGCGCTGGTCGCGGTCGAGCGCGGCGGGCAGCTCCACCAGGGCCAGCGGATTGCCGCGGGCCTCGGCGACGATGCGCCGCCGCACCGTCGGGGCCATGGCGGGGTGGGCCCGGTCGAGGAGCGCCGCCGAGGAGGCGTCGTCCAGGGGCCGCAGCCGGTGCTCGGTGAGCAGACCGGTCTCGAAGTAGCTGTCGGTGCCGGTGCGGGCGGCGGCGAGGAAGCCGACGCGCGAGCCCGTCAGCCGCCGGACCACGAAGCCGAGGACCGAGAGGGTGGCCCGGTCGAGCCACGGCAGGTCGTCGACGACGAGGCACAGCGGGCCGTCCTCGGCCATGCGGCGCAGCAGCAGCAACACCGCCGTGGAGGTGAGGAGCCGGCTGGGCGGCGGACCGCCGCCGATCCCGACGGCGACGCGCAGCGCGTCGCGGTGGCCGGGGTCCAGCAGGCCGAGGGAGTCCAGCAGCGGCAGGAGCAGCTGGTTGAGGCCGGAGTAGCCGATGTCCGTCTCGAACTGCGCGCCGCTCGCCCGCAGCACGCGGACCCCGTCCCGTCCCAGTTCGGCGGCGAGCGCGGCGAGGAGGGCGGTCTTGCCCGCCCCGGCCTCTCCGGACAGCAGGACGGCCGCGTCGGCGGTCCCGGTCAGGCGGGACCGCAGGGCTGCCATGTCCTTGGACCGTCCGATCAGCCGGGACGGATCGCGCGGGTGGGGCAGGTGGTTCATGGGGGGTGTTGTCTTCCAGAAGGCGCCGGAGCAGGTCGTGGCGCGGCGTGCCGCTACAGGCCGAGGTCGAGGGCGACGCAGGAGTAGAACTTCCACGAATGCTCGGGGTTGTAGGTGTCCGCCCGGCCGCCCGGAGCGGCTTCCACCTCCGTCGTCATGTCCTCGTAGCGGATTCGCTCGGGGAGCGTGCCGAAGCGTGCCTGCCGTGCCACCGCGTCGGCGTCCATGGCGAGTTCCTTGTTCATGACCCTGCTCCACTTCTTCGGTCGTGGATCGCGTCTTGCCTGTCGCCGGGGGCGACTACTGTCAGCGTGCACCACCTTGCGTCACCTGTCAAACCGGTGACGGATCTCGCGAGGCATACGTGCCTGTACACACATGCCTCCTCGCCACACATGCCCCCGGCCGGTCACACCATCCCGTCCACTTCCAGGACCGCGGCGGCGAAGGCGTCCGGCCGCTCCTGGGGGAGGTTGTGACCGGCGCCCGGGACCACGTGGTGCGTCCAGGGGCCGGAGAAGTGCGGGGCGTAGCCGCTGCCGTCGGTCGGCGGCGTGACTCCGTCGGCCCCGCCGTCCAGCGTGACCGCGGGCACGGTGATCGCGGGCTGGTCCAGCAGCCTGCGCTCCAGGCCCGCGTACCGCGGGGCGCCGGGGGCGGCGGCCATGCGGTGCCGGTAGCTGTGGATCACCACGTCGACGTAGTCCGGGTTCTGCCACAGCGGGGCGGTCTCGGCGAACTCGGCCTCGGTGAAGTCCCAGGCGGGCGAGTTCCGGTGCCAGACCACCCGGGCGAGACCCTCCCGGTCACGCCGCAGCCCCTCGCGTCCGCGCTCGGTGAGGAAGTAGAAGAAGTACCACAGGCCCTCCTCCACCGCGGGGACCAGCGGCTTGTCGGCCGCGGCGAGGTTCTGGATCAGGTAGCCGTTCACGGAGACCAGGCCGGTGCAGCGCTCCGGCCACAGGGCGGCGGCGACGTCACCGGCCCTGCCGCCCCAGTCGTACCCGGCGAACAGGGCCCGGGGCAGGCGCAGCGCGTCCATGAAGGCGATCAGGTCGGCACCGAGCGCCGCCTGCTGCCCCGACCGGAAGGTCGTCGCCCGCAGGAACCGGGTCTGCCCGTGGCCGCGCAGGTAGGGGACGTAGCAGCGGTAGCCGCGCGGGGCGAGTGCCGCGGCGACCTCCCGGTAGGAACCGACGGGGCTGAAGGGCCAGCCGTGCAGCAGGATCACCGGCGTGCCGCCGGCGGGCCCGGTGACGTGGTAGGCGATCTCCAGCTCGCCCGTGCGCACCCGGTACAGCGGGCCCAGGCCGGGCGCGCCGCGCCCGCCGTCGCCCGCGCTCGCGGACGCGGTCCCCGCCCCGAGGAGCCCGGCGGCTCCCGCCGCCACGGCCATCGCTCCGGTCACACTTCGCCTGCTGATCATGCCACGCCTCACTGACTCATCGTCACCTGTCTGACAGGTGACGATAGTTGCCGTGCGGGAGACATCTGTCAAGACCGCACACGTATCGACCATCGGACGGCCCCGCGATGAACCCCGGGTCGCCCCGCCCACGTCATCGCCGTGTGACCAACAGGAGACACTCCGACAGGAAGTACCCCATGCGCAGACACAGACCCCCCGTCCGGGGCGCGCTCATGACCGGTGCCGTGACCGCCCTGGCCCTCGGCTTCGTCACCGCGCCCGCGTTGGCCGCCCCGGCGGCACCCGGCGGCACCGCGGCGGCCACCACCGCGACGACGGCCTGGCGGGACGGCGCCTTCCAGGTGGACCGGCCCGCCGTGATCCACCGCTCCGACGTCGTCCTCGGCCGCCCGAACACCGAACCCACGGAATCCATGCCGCTCGGCAACGGCACCCTGGGCGCCGCCGTGTGGGCCGCCGACGGCCTCACCGCCCAGCTCAACCGCGGCGACACCTTCCCGGACCGCAAGTCCCCGGGCCGGATCACCGTCCCGGGCCTGAAGAAGATCACCGAGGCCGACGACTTCACCGCCCGCCTCGACGTCTACAACGGCGTACTCACCGAGTCCGGCGGCGGCATGACGGCGACGGTCTACACCCGCGCCGACCGCGACGAACTCGTCGTCGACGTCACCGGCGCCGACCCGGACAGCACCCAGACGGTCGACGGCGACCTCTGGGACGGCCGCTCCCCCTCCGCCGCCGCCTCCGGCGCGGTCGCCACCCTCGCCGAGACCTGGACGGACGACGGGGGCGGCGGCTCCGGCGACACCTTCGGCACCCTGCTCGGCATCACCGCCGGCGGACGCGACGTCACCTCCTCCGTGACGGACGGCGACAGCGTGCGGGTCGCCTTCCACCCGGCCGCCGACGGCTCCTTCCGGGTCGTCGTCGCCGCCCCCCACTGGGCCGGCGGGGACGCGGGCGCGACGGCCACGTCGTACCTGGGCGGCGACGCGAGCGCGTCGGTCTCCGCCCTGAAGACACCGCACCTGAACTGGTGGCACGACTTCTGGGACCGGGCCGGCACGATGAAGATCGAGTCGGCCGACGGCAGCGGCCCGTACGTCGAGAACCTGCGTACGGTCTTCCTGTACCAGTCGGCCGCCAGCAACCGGGGCTCGCTGCCCGGCACCCAGGCCGGTGTGGCGGACCTGTTCTCCTTCACCCGGGACGAGCACGACTGGTCGCCGGAGAGCTACTGGTGGTGGAACCTGCGCATGCAGGCCGCCGCCCACCTCACCTCCGGCGTCGGGGACCTCAACACCCCGTTCTACAAGCTGTACACGTCCAACCTCGCCAACATCGAGGCGTGGACGAAGGACCACATGCCGGGCCGCACCGGCGCCTGCGTCCCCGAGACCATGCGCTTCAACGGCAACGGCTACTTCGACGGCGGCCTCGGCAACGCCTCCTGCCAGGACGGCATCACCTCGTACAACGCGCAGACCGTCTCCACCGGCGCGGAGGTCTCCCTCGCGCTGTGGCAGCAGTACCGGACCACCGGTGACACGGCGTTCCTGCGCGACAGCTACCCGCTGATGAGGTCCGCCGCCGAGTTCCTGCTGTCGTACGCCACGACCGGCTCCGACGGTCTGCTGCACACCCGGGGCAACGCGCACGAGACGCAGTGGGGCGTCGCGGACCCGGTCACGGACAACGCCGCCATGCGGGCGCTGTTCCCGGTGGTCACCTCCGCGGCCAAGAAGCTCGGCACGGACACCGACCTCCAGGCGCGGCTCACCGCCGCGCTGGCCAAGGTGCCCCCGCTGCCGCGCACGGACGCCGCCACCCACACCAAGGTGCTCACCTCCTCGGCGGACGGAGCCGGAGAGGACGTCATCGCCCTCTCCGGGGAACCGGCCGCCGAGACCCACAACTCCGAGAACCTGGACCTGGAGCCGGTCTGGCCCTACGGCCTGATCGGTGACACCGGCGCGCAGCACGACCTCGCGGTACGCACCTTCGACAACCGGCGCTGGCCCAACGACGCCAACTGGAGCTTCGACGCGCTCCAGGCGGCCCGCCTGGGCAAGGCCGACGCGGTGAAGGCGGGACTGCTCTTCAACGTCACCAACCAGCTCTACCCCTCCGGACTGACCAGCAACAACAACGTGCTCACCGGCCGCGAGCCGTACAGCGAGACGACCGGCGTGATCGCCGCCGCCGTCAACGAGGCGCTGGCGCAGGACTACGACGACGTGCTGCGCATCGCCCCGGCGGTCCCCTCCGACTGGGACGTGGACGCCACGGTGACCGTGCACGACAACGCCAAGGTGGACGTGCAGACCCGGGGCGGCGTCCCGGTTGGCGCCGTGCTGGAGGCCGGCTCGACGGCCGACTTCACCACCCGCAACCCCTGGCCCGGCCAGTCGGCCGGTGTCGTGGACGCGTCGGACGGCTCGACGGTCGTGGCGTACTCCACCGCCGCGCAGTTCACCATCCACGCCCAGGCTGGGCACGACTACCTCATCCAGCGGCAGTCCGCGCCCGTCGGCTCGCTGCCGTTCGAGAAGATCGGCGGCAAGGCGGCCGAGCTGCCCAAGCACCTGTTCAAGACGCGGATCGGGCTCGACTTCCCCGCCTCTCCCGCCCCGGCGGGGCCGGTCGGGACGTTCGGCGCGGTGGGCTCGACGTGTGTCTCCCACGCCCCGGGTCTCGCGAGCGGCACCGCGGTGCAGACCGCCACGTGTGACGGCAGCGCCTCCCAGGTGTGGATCACGGGCCGGGACGGTTCGCTGTGGGTGCAGGGCAAGTGCGCGATGCCCGCCGGGAAGAGCGGCGCCTTGGGCACCGCCCTGGTGCTGGCGGCCTGCGACGGCTCCACCGCCCAGCAGTGGAAGACCGGCACCAACGGCTCCCTGGTCAACCAGGCGTCCGGCCTGTGCGCGGAGGTCAAGGGCTCGTCGACCGCCGCCGGCACCGCCCTGGTGACCGCCACCTGCGCCACGGCCACCACCGGGCAGAGGTTCACGCCGCCCACCACCCCCGCCGGCCCGCAGGGCCACCTCACCGGCATCGGCGGTATGTGCGCCGACAGCGACGGGGACAGTCAGGCGCCGGGCACCGCGCTCGTGCTGGACAACTGCTCGGCGGCCGACTCTCAGCAGTGGAAGGTCGGCTCCGACGGCACGCTGCGGGTGTTCGACTCGCGGTGCGTGACGCCCGAGGGCGGCGGCACCGGCGACAACGGCACCCCGCTGGTGCTGGAGATCTGTGACGGCTCCGCCGCGCAGCAGTGGCACGCGGGCGCCGACGGCGGGGTCGTCAACGACCTGTCCGGTCGGTGCCTGGACGTCAAGGACACCGTCGCCGAGGTGGGCGCGGTCCTGTGGCTGTGGAGCTGCGGCCCGGTGACCGACGGCAAGGTGTGGCAGCTTCCCGTCCAGCAGCGGCGGGACCCCACCGGCCGGATCTCCGGCTACGGCGGCAAGTGCGCCGACCTCGCCGGGGCGGGCTCGACCAGCGCCGCGGGCACCCAGGTGCAGCTCAACACCTGCGGCACCGGAGCCTCCCAGAAGTGGACGGCCGCCCCCGACGGCACGGTGCGCGTGCTCGGCAAGTGCATGGCGCTGAAGTCCGGCGCCACCGCCGACGGCACCCGGGCCGTCCTCGCCGACTGCGACGCCTCCTCCACGGCCCAGCAGTGGACGTGGGCCGCCAACCGCGGCCTGGTCTCCAAGAAGTCGGGCAGCTGTCTCGACGCCACCGGCCCCAGCTCCGCGGGCGGCACCCCGTTGCAGATCTGGGCCTGCGCCTACTCCGACAACCAGCGCTGGCAGCTGCCCGCCGGGGTGCCGACCGGTCACATCGGCGGCCTCGGCGGCAAGTGCGCCGACCTGGGCGGCTCCGGCTCGACCAACGCCGCAGGCACGGCCGTCCAGTTGAACACCTGCGGTACGGGTGTCTCCCAGGACTGGTCCGTCGCCGCCGACGGCTCCGTGCAGGTCCTCGGCGACTGCATGGGCGTGGCGAACAACGTCAAGGCCAGTGGTACGGCGGTCACGCTCCAGGTGTGCGGCGGGGGCAACGGGCAGAAGTGGACGGCGGGCGCCGACGGCAGCCTCGTCAACACCCTGTCCGGCCGGTGCCTGGACGCCACCGACGCCGGCTCGGCCAACGGCACCAGGCTCCAGATCTGGACCTGCGGCGGCTCCGCACAGCAGAAGTGGAGCCTGCCCGCGTCCGGCTGACACGTGTTCCGGTGGCCGGTTTCCGCTCTTCCCCCACATGGTTGAAGGCGCAAGAATCTTGTCCGGCCGGCCACACACGATCGAACCAGTCGTGCCGGTGCCTCCCCTCGGCGCCGACACACACGAGAAAGGGTGGGTCGTATGTTCTCCCCCAAGGCGAAGCTCCGCACCGCAGCCGTCGTCGCGACCGCCGCCGCGGCCCTGATCGGCGTCGGCGCCGGGACGGCGGGCGCCGCCGACGGCTGGCCGCCCGTGAAGTGGGGCGGTTACCTCTACACCGGCTACCACAACACGGGCGACGAGGTCGTCGTCGACCTCACCGACTTCGGCACGTGCCACACCCTGTCGGAGCCGATCAACTCGGTGATGATCGTCAGCGAGACGGCGAACCTCCACACGTACTCCGGGGCCGACTGCACGGGTTACTCCTTCGCGTACGGCGGACTGCGCCAGACCGATGTCAACCCGCCGCAGCTGAGCTACCGGGTGACGCCCCTCACCGGCTGACCTGCACCGGCGTCTCCCGGCCGGATCCCCGGCAGGAGGCGGCGTCGCGACAGCACCTGGCCGGCCGGTTCGCTCGAACCGGCCGGCCAGGTGGAGGGGGAAGCGGTGTCACCGTGCCGCGGAGCGCCGCGCCAGGTGGGCGAAGACAGCCGCCGCGGCACATATCACGGCCACGACGAATCCGACGTCCGCCAGCGCGCGCCCGGAGACGGCGGCCGAGACGGGCTCGGTGACCCGGCTCAGGTAGAGGGTGCCGATGACGGCGATGCCCAGCACCTGTCCGATCTGGATCACCGTGTTCATCAGCCCGCTGGCGTCCGCCGCGTCGGCGGGGGCGACCCGGCTGAGGGCCAGGCCGAAGAGCGGACCGTACGCGGCACCCAGCGCGAGGCCGGTGACGCCGAGGGCGCTCTCCACGGCCGCACCCGCCTGCCCGCCGCCCCGTTCCAGCAGGGCCAGCACGGCGAACGCGGCGGCGGAGACCAGCAGCGCCACCACCGGCAGCGCCGCGTGCAGCCGCCCCGGCAGCCGCCGCCAGTACAGGCCTCCCAGTCCGAACCCGGTGACCAGAGGCACGAAGAGCAGTCCCGCGTGCTGCGGGCTGTAGCGCAGCGCGCCCTGGAGATGCAGGGCACAGGCGAACAGGAAGCCGGAGAAGACGACCAGCGTCAGCAGGATGGCCGAGGCGCCCGGGGCGAGGCCCGCGGAGCGCAGGACGCGCGTCTCGATCAGCGGGTCGCCGCCCGCGCCGGTGACCCGGCGTTCGACGGCCACGAAGACGGCGAAGACGACCACGGACGCGGCCAGCATGATCCAGGTCCAGGGACGCCAGCCCGCCTCGTGTCCCAGCACCAGCGGCACGACGAGCAGGCCGAGCGCCGCGGCCAGCAGCAGCAGGCCGGGCAGGTCCGTGCGCCGGCCCCGCATCCCGGGCACGTGGGGCAGCACCCGCCGCGAGGCGACGAGGGCGATCGCGCCGATGGGCACGTTGACCAGGAAGACCGCCCGCCAACCGCTGCCGAAGAGGTCGGCGCCGACCAGGACACCGCCGAGGATCTGCCCGACGACGGCTCCGGCCGCGAGAACGGCGGTGTAGACGCTGAGGGCCTTCGTCCGGGCCGCACCGGTGAGCGTGTGCTGGATCAGCGACATGACCTGCGGCACCAGCAGGGCCGCGCCCGCCCCCTGGAGGAGCCTGAAGGCGATCAGCGCGTCGGTGCCGGGGGCCAGGCCGCAGGCCAGCGAGGCCGCGGTGAACAGGACCAGGCCGAGGGTGAACAGGCGGCTGTAGCCGTGCCGGGCGCCCAGCCGGGCGCTGGTGATCAGCAGGATCGCGTAGACGACGGTGTACCCGGCGATGATGATCTGGAGTGCTGCTCCGGAGGTGTGCAGATCGCCCTGGATGGTGGGCGCGGCCACGTTCACGATGGAGACGTCCATCGTCGCCATGAACTGCGCGGTCAGCACGAGGAGCAGCAGACGGTGACCGGTCTCCGCCGACGGGCTCCGGTGACGGCCGGGCCGCCGGGGAGCGTCCGCGGAGGGGGCGGTGTCCCGGGTGGGATCCGAGACGGGTGCTGATGTGGCCATGGCGTCCTCCCGACGTCGTTCAGTGGGCTGACTGTGTGTGGTTGAGGGGCGCGACGCGCCGGCGCGACCGCCGGCGCCGGTGGCCGCGGGCCGTCATCGGGCGGAACCCGGCGTGCCGTCCAGGGCGAACTCGTCCGCCACCAGCGCCAGCGAGCGCAGGCGGGCCGGGAAGTCGTGGATCATCGAGGTGAGCATCAGCTCGTCGGCTCCGGTCCGCGCCCGCAGGTCCGTGAGGCCGGCGCGCACCTGGTCCGGGGTGCCGAGGACGACGGTCGCCAGCAGGAAGTCGGCGAACCGGCGCTCCTCCTCGGTGTAGGGGTGGGACGCCGCCGTCTCGGGGGTGGGCAGCGCGGTCTGCCGGCCGCTCCGGCCGAGGGTCAGCATCAGGGCACCGGACCGGGCCAGGAAGCGGGCCTCCTCCTCGGTGCCGGCACAGACGACGTTGGCCGAGACCATCACGTACGGCTCGGGCAGCGTCTTCGAGGGGCGGAACTCGGCGCGGTAGATCTCGAGCGCCTCGGGGACCTGCGCCGCGTTGATGTGGTAGGCCGCCGCGAACGGCAGCCCGAGGCGGGCGGCCACCCTGGCTCCCGTCGTCCCGGATCCGAGCATCCACACGGGCAGGCCGGGCGCGGCGGGCACCACGTGGACCTGGTCGCGGTGGTAGGGGTGGTCGTCGGGGAATCCCGCTCCCAGGAAACCCAGGACTTCCTCCACCTGCCGCTCGAACGCCTCCGGCCCGGGGTCCTCGGCGGGCCGGCCCAGCGCTTGGGAGACCGAGTCCAGGCCGCCGGGCTTGCGGCCCATGCCGAGGTCGAAGCGCCCGGGGTGCAGTGCCTCCAGAACGCCGAACTGCTCGGCGACCACGAGGGGCGCGTGATTGGACAGCATGACCCCGCCCGAACCGAGCCGGATCCGGCCGGTCAGCCCGGCGAGGTGAGCGAGCAGCACCGCGGGGGCGGGGCTCGCCGACGCCGGGAAGCTGTGGTGCTCCGCGACCCAGAACCGCCGGAACCCCCGGCGCTCGGCCTCGACCGCGAGGGCGGAGGTCTGCGCCAGCGCCTCGGCGGCGTCGACTCCCTCCCCCACCACCGACAGGTCGAGCACCGAAAGGGGCACCGGGGCGCCGTTGTCCGTCCCGAGACCGATGGGCGTCGCCGTCTTCTCCATGAGCCGCTTCCCGCTTTCGGACGATGTAACCGGACCTCCAAGTCCGCTTACTCCAGAATAAGCGGACTCCTGGGTCCGGTCAAGTGTCCGCCGTCTTGCGCGCAGGCGTGACGAACCGGTGTGCGGGGGCGTCCGCCACCGGCCCAGCTCATCAGGACGGCGGGGGCGCCTCCGGCCCGCCGGGACGCCGGTAGGCGCCGTACCACCAGATCGCGGCGAGTTCCCGGGCGAGGGCCGCGTCGCCGCTGCCGTCGTCGACCACAAGGTGATGGGCGATGGCCTGGCTTCCTCCCCAGACGATGACCCGGCTCGCGGCGGTGACGTCGAGACGGGCCTCCGTCGAGCCGCGGGCCCGCCGGGAGCGCAGGGTCCTGCGCACCACCTCGTCGAATCCCTCGAGGTTGGCGGTGTAGAAGTCGCTCACGGCGGAGTCGTAGGCCGCCGCCTCGCGCACCGCGCCGAGGACACTCCGGTGGGCCCGGTGCACGGTGATCACTTCGGCGAAGAACCGGGTGAGCCGTTCGGCCCCGTCGTCACCGGGGCCCGGGTCCCACCGCCGGGCCAGCTCCAGCAGCGACTCCCGCAACGCGTCGGCGAGGCGGACGAGGACGTCCGCCTTGCCGCGGAAGTGCGCGTAGAACGTCGCCCGGGAGACGCCGGCCTCCTCGATGATCCGCTGGACGCTGATGTCGGCGAACGGCTCACCCGCGGCCAGCAGCCGCTCCACGGCCGACGACACCAGGTCCCGGGTCGCGGCCGTACGCGCCGCGTGATGGGCGGACAGGCGTCGGGGCACAGGTCTCATCAGGCACTTTCCGGTCTGGGGCGGGTCCGGCGGTCCGTGGCCGCGGGCCCGGACGCGGCGCGTCCTGCGGCACGGGAACCGTCGGCGGGTCTCAGAGCTTCCGCGCGGTCTCCTCCAGGATGTCCGCGAGCTTGTCGGGCATGGAGAGCAGCGGGGTGTGACCACTGGGCAGGTGGTACGTGGTGCCGGTCCGGGCGGCGAACGGCTCCTGGTAGGACACCGGGAGGCTCTGGTCGTCGTCGCACAGGACGTAGGTGGTGGGCACGGTCTTCCACCCGGTCTCGCTCACCGGTTCAGCGAAGGACAGCGCGGTCTGCGGCCTAAGCCGGGGCAGGGCGGCCTCGCGCTTGTCCTGCGGAACGTCGTTGTACAGCGTTTCCAGCGGGTTCTCCCGGACCGGGATGGTGCCCTCCACCGTCGCCAGGTCCGGCTGCTCGCCGCCGAAGCACGTCATCAGGCTCTCCCCCTCGTCCAGGACGAAGGCGGACACGTAGACGATGTGGGCCACGTTCGCGGCACCCGGCGTGGCCTGAGTGACCGGAGCGCCGCCGTAGGAGTGCCCGACGACGATCAGGGGGCCCTGGAGGGAGTCGATCTTCTCGCGGATCACCCCGGCGTCGTCGAGGAGACCGGGGAGCCTGCCCTCCGAGCCCTCGGCGACGACGCTGGGCAGGTCCACCGTGTGGCTGGTCCAGCCCCGCGCGGTGAGAGCGTCCTGGAACTCGCGCCAGCACCAGGAGCCGTGCCATGCCCCGTGCACCAGGAGGAACTCGGGGCGCCGCTCGATGTCGTTCATCTTCGTCCTTGTCGGGATCGGGAGGGGATCAGGAGAGAAGCAGGGAGGATGAGAAGGGGGCGGGCTCAGCGCGCGACGGGAAGGGCGTGCTCCCACAGGCGGTCCGCGGCGGCCGGGTCGACCGACCACTTGGCGACACCTGCCATCGGGTCCGGGCCGCCGTCGACGACCGGCGACTCCTGGTTGTCCTCGAAGTACCGCCCCGTCACCCCCTTCACCAGGGGTGAGGCGGCCAGCAGGGCCGTGGTGGCCGCGCCCTGCGCGGGGGTCTTGTAGAAGTCCGGGGTGAGCAGGTTGCCGTCGGCGTCCATGGCACCCAGGGCCTTCATGGTCGCGTCGTCGAGGTGACGGGTCAGATTGGTGTGGATCCATCCCGGCGCGCAGGCGTTCGCGGTGATGCCGTGCTCGGCCCAGCGGCGGCTGATGCCGGTCGCGAGCAGTACGTCGGCGGTCTTGGACTGCGCGTAGGCGAGGAACGGGTCGTAGGGACGCCGCTCGAACTGGGGGTCGTCGAAGTCGAATCCCGCCCTCAGCTGCGCGCCGGAGCTAACCAGGACGACGCGCGGCTCCTCGGCCCGCCGCAGCGCGGAGTGCAGACCCAGGGCCAGGGCGAAGTGGCCCAGGTAGTTGATGGCGAGCTGCATCTCCCAGCCCTCGGCGGTGACCTGTCGAGTCGGCAGCATCATCACGCCGGCGTTGGCCACGAGGGCGTCGACCGGACCGTCCCAGGACGCGCAGAAGGCGCGGACGGAAGCGAGGTCGGCGAGGTCGAGGGCGACCGCCCGGGTCCCGGGGAACTCCGCGACGAGCGGATCGGCGTCGGCCGGGTTGCGGGTGGCCACGGTCACCTGGGCCCCGGCGCCGGCGAGCGCGCGCACCGTCTCGACGCCCAGGCCCGAGGAGCCCCCGGTCACGATGATCCGGCGTCCGCTCAGGTCGACACCGGCGAGTGTCTCCGAGGCGGTCGCGCGCGGCCCGAAGGGGGTGGTTGTCAACGTCATGGTGTGCCTGCCTCGATCGATGAGGGATGGTCACGTCCTGGCCGGGAGACACCACAGAATCCGGACCACCTGGACGCCGTGGAACAACCATACACAGTGTTCATACATATCGTTCCACCCCCTGTTCCGATCGAGATACGTGTGCATCTCGGCCGGCGGTCGTTCGACATGCCTCACTTCCCGGGCCCGTCGCACGGGGTGGGTCAGAAGGTCAGGCTCCAGCGGTCCAGGTAGCCGCCCTCACTGGGCGCGATGCCGGGCGCGGCCGGCGTGTAGTCGGTGATCCTCAGCTTCCAGACGCCGTTCGCCGCGAGGGCGGAGGCGTCCACCGTGAACGTGTCGTGCAGTTCCGTTCCGGTGTCCCAGCGGAAGTCCTTGACCAGCAGGACCGTCCCGTCCGGGGCGACGAGCTGGATCACCTGGGCGCCGATGAAGGTGTGCACGAGGTCCACGGAGACCTTCAGCGCGGCCGGGGCGTCTCCGGTGCGGCCGGTGACCGTCAGCGGGGTCTCGACGCTCTTCCAGGGCGCGTAGTCGTGGCGGTCGGGGTCGACGAAGAAGTCGCCGCCGGACTGGACCACGGTCCAGTCGAAGGAGTGCCGGCGCTTCTCGGCGGCCGAGTTCGTGAAGGTGATCGTCGCCGGGAAGGTGCCCGCGGTGGTGGGGGTGCCGGAGATCAGGCCGGTGGTCGGGTCGATGGCGAGGCCGGCCGGCAGTCCGCTCGCGGCGTAGGTGACGGGACCGGGCCGGGTGGAGATGGCCGAGACGGTCCGGGAGACCGGCTGGCCGACGGCCGAGTCACGGGTGGACAGCGAGGTGATGGCGATGTGGTTCACGAAACGTGGGCCGACGTTGACGGCGGCCCACGCGTTGGCCACGGACTCGTAGGCGTCACTGCCGGAGCCGAACAGGTCGGTGGCAGCCTGGAGGGTGGCGGTGCGGGCACCGGCGTAGTCGGTGGTGCTGGTCATGTAGTGGGTCAGGGCCCGGTACCAGACGTTGGTGGCCTGGTGCAGGCCGATGCCGGGGACGGGGAGGCCGTCGTAGGTGGGGCTGTCGTAGTCCACGCCGCGGATCGTCTTGTGCCCGCTGCCCTCGGCGAGCAGGTAGAAGAAGTGGTTGGCGACCCCGGCGCCGAAGTGGGGGTCGACCTGGTGGGTCTGGGGGGTCCAGTAGTCCTGCGAGGTGCCCTTCTCGGAGGCGTCCTTGGAGGGCCGGTCCATGTAGCGCAGCGGTTTGCCGGTGCCGCGGACGTCGGCGAGTTCGCCGATGGTGTAGTCGGGGAGGTCGTCGTGGTCGTGGGCGGAGAACTCCACGGCGGTGGCCATGATGTCGCTGGTCGCCTCGTTGAGGGCGCCGGACTCGCCGGTCTCCAGCAGACCGGCGGTGGCGGCGGTGACGCCGTGGGTCATCTCGTGGGCGGCGATGTCCAGTTCGGTGAGCGGGTGCCGGTTGTCCAGGCCGTCGCCGTAGGTCATGCAGAAGCAGCTGTCCAGCCAGTAGGCGTTGGCCAGACCCGGGACGTGCACGCGGGAGACGGCTCCCACCCCGTCGTCCGCTATGCCGTTGCGGCCGAACCGGTCGTGGTAGAAGTCCCAGGTCGTGGCCGCGCCGTAGGCGGCGTCGACGGCCGCGGTCTGCGGGTTGTCGGCGGTGCCGTCGCCCCACTGGTCGTCGGCGTCGGTGAAGAGCACGCCGGAGCCGCCGTTGGTGACGTCCCGGACGCTGTTGCCGCCGTGCTGCGGGTCGACCAACTGGTAGGTGCCGTCGACGCTCCGGGTGCCGAGCCGGACGGTCCCGCTGTACTGGCTGTCGCCGGTGCCGGAGTCCACCTCGTCGTAGGCGGCGAGGCGGGTGCCGGTCGCGGCGTCGAGGACGACGTGCAGGCGGCTGGGCGTGCCGTCGGCCCGTGCACCGGAGACAACGTTGTCCCAGGCGAGTCGCGGGGTGCCGGACGCGGCCCAGACGACGCGTCGCGCGGCGCCGGCCGCCGCGTGGGCGACGTGCAGGTCCTCGGCCTGGGCCAGGGCACGGCCGCGGGCGCGGACCGCGCTGAAACCGTCGTGGACGGCGGGCACGGACAGCGGGGCGTCGAGGGAGTCGTCGATGCTCCGGCCGCCCGCCGCCCCCTGGTGCACGATCAGGTCGCCGCCCTCGACGGGCATGCCGTCCCAGGTGCGCCGGTAGCGGGTGTGGACGGTGCCGTCGGTGTCCTTCAGGACGTCCGCGGCGACCAGGTCCTCCGGAGCCGGGGCACGCAGCTCACGCCGGACGCCGGCGCGTTCGTCGGCGGCGCGGGCGAGCAGCCGCTCGCGTCCGCCGGGGGTGAGGGCGACCGCCTCGGTCCCGGACCGGGCGCGGGCCTCGACGAGCGCGGGCGCGGGGGTGCCGGCTGCGTGGCCCGCGGCGGGGACGGGGGCCGGCGAGGCGAGGGCGGGCGTGACGGAGAGGGTGAGCGCGCCCAGGATCGCCACCAGGACGGTGGCGGTGAGGGCGGGTACGGCGCGGGAGCCGACGGGTCTGCTCCGGCCTGCCGACGGTGTCGGCCGCTCCGCGCGCGGGGCGCGCCGGGGTGACGCGGTGAAGCGGGACATGACTCTCCTGACTCGGAACCGAACAGGGGCGGACGCTGCGGCATCGGAGCACCCGGTGGGGGGGTGGAGGGAGGTGTGACACAAGCGACGGGATCGTCGCAGGTCCCGGCCCAGGTGTCAGCATCCCGGTGACATGTGTTCGCATTCCGGCCATGGACAGGTCACGTCCGGGTGGAGATGTCCGGTCGGTCCACAAGCCCTTTTACGTGGCTGAAATCTCCGGTACGAGAGCGACTTTGGCCGAATCCCGTCACGGCGGCCGGCAGTCGTCGGCCGCGGTGGCGCCGGTGCGCGGCCGTCCGCGCGGGCGGGACGCGGCGTTGCACCACGGGCCCGGCGATTGCTAGCCTCCTCGGCGTGCTGATCGAAGTCGACAGAGCCTAGCCTGAGCCCACCGCCCCTCGGTCCGGCCCAGGCACCTGGGACGTACTCGCCGCAGTTCTCCACTCCGGCACGGCGGAAGCGCGCTCACCTCGCCCTCGCCCAACGGCTCCGACCTCAACGGCCCGTTCCCGTGCCGAGCACACATCCCCACCGCGTCAGCGCGCCCTTGTCCGCCCGGGACACGGGTGTGTCCCGCGCGTGTGCGCACGTCCGCCGGACCGTGCCGTGCCCTCACACCGGCCGGAGCGATGCCCCATGTCATACGGAAACGGAACCATCGCCATGATGAACAGAAAGTCCCGTTCTCGGGTACGCCACCGCCGGGCCCACTGGAAGGCAACCGCACCTCTGCTGGTGAAGTGCCCCAACGCGGCCTGCGGGCAGCCGACCCCGCCGCACGCCGCCTGTGCCCACTGCGGGATGTACAAGGGCCGTCAGGTACTGCCCCCGTCCTGACCCGCGCCGACTCCTGCGGGCCGGGTCCGCGCACACCTGCGGTGCGGACCCGGCCCCGGTGCTCGAACATGTCGCGGTCACACTCAGCGGTCATGGCACCATGGCACAGACGCGGCCGGACGCGGACGTGGGCACGGACGAGCCCGGCGAGATGTGGTCGTCGGGTGTGAGCGCAAAGGAGACGCCCGGTGACCGAGTCGGCAGCGTCGAGCCACCGCGGCCCGGCACACGAGGCGGTATCGGCGGCCCTCGCCCGCGCCGCCGGGATCGAGGGGCTGCACGCGTTCGTCACGCTCGCCTCCGGGGCGGGACTCGACGAGGCCGCCCGCCTGGACGCCCGGGGCGGCCGCGGCCACTGGTGCCTCGTCGTCAAGGACAACATCCATGTCGCGGGCCTGCCCAACACGGCGGGCACCCCCGCGCTGGCCGGTTTCGTTCCGGACGCCGACGCGCCCGTCGTGGCGAGGCTGCGCGCGGCGGGAGCGATCGTGCTGGGCAAGACCAACATGCACGAGCTGGCACTGGGGGCGACCTCGTGCAACCCGACCTTCGGTGCCGTGGGCAACGCGACCGACCCCGGCCTGTTCGCCGGAGGCAGCAGCGGCGGTACGGCGGCCGCGGTGGCCGCCGGGGTCACCGACGCCGGGCTCGGCACCGACACGGGCGGTTCCGTCACCGTCCCGGCGGCTCTGAACGGTGTCTATGGCCTGCGGCCCACCGCCGGGCGGTACCCCTCCGCGGGCGTCACTCCGCTGTCGCCCACGCGGGACACCGTCGGCCCGATGGCCCGCACCCTGAGCCGCCTGTCGGCCCTGGACACCCTGATCACCGGCGAGACCGGGCCCCACGACGACCCCGACCGCCGTCTGCGGCTGGGCCTGCCGCGGCAGGTGTTCGCCGAGGACCTGGAGGGGCCGGTCGCGTCGGCGTGGGAGGAGGCGGTCGCGCGTCTCGGCACGGACCGGACCGAATGGGTCCCGGTGGACACGGCACACCTGGCCGCGTTCGACGCCCGCGTCGGCGTACCCCTGGTCCTCGGAGAGTTCGCCGCCGCCTTCGACCGCTATCTCGGCCTCCACCGCACGGGCCGTACCCTCGCCGAGGTCCTGGCGGACGTGGGCGACCCGGCCGTCGCGGAGATGCTCCGCGCCGGCGCGCCGCCCACGGGTGCGGCGTACGCCGGTCCCGCCGCGCTGCGTGCCGCGCTCGCCGAGCGCCTGCTGATGCGGGACGCCTACGCCGGCGTCTTTGGCGACCACGGCCTGGACGCGCTCCTCAGCCCCACGGTCCCCGTCTGCGCCCGACCGCTGCTCCGGTACGAGCGGACGCTCCCGCTCAACGGCCGGGAGGCGCCCACGTTCCCCACCCTGATCCGCAACACCTCCCCCGCGGCCACCGCGGGCCTGCCCTCGGTGACGGTTCCCCTCCCCGTGACGGCCTCCGCCCCCGTGGGCCTCCAACTCGTCGGGGCTCTCGGAACCGACCGGGAGCTGCTGAACGTGGCCGCGCGGGTCGACGGGCTGCTGCGGGCCGCGCGGTAGCCCTCGGGGCCCGCCCCGGCGGCGGCCGCGACGGCCCCGTCCTCCGTTCGATGACTTACCCGCACGTCCCGTCCACCGCTTTCGCGAACGACGGCACAGTCAAACGACGGACGCCCCACACCAGACTTCAAGTCATATTGGGAGGCATAAAGGAGAAACAACGACATTCACGAAGGAAACAACATGGCTCGCACATGGTTGATCACCGGCGCGTCCCGAGGTTTCGGCCGCGCCCTCGCGGAAGCGGTCCTGGAGGCGGGTGACCGGCTGGTGGCGACGGCCCGCCGACCGGAGCAGCTGGAGGACCTGGTCTCCCGGTACGGCGACCGGGTGCTGCCGGTGGCCCTGGACGTCACCGACATCACCGCCGCCCAGCACGCCGTCCAGTCGGCCGTGGACGTCTTCGGCACGCTGGACGTGGTCGTGAACAACGCCGGGTACGCCAACAGCGCTCCCATCGAGGAGATGGCGGAGGACGACTTCCGCGCCCAGTTCGAGGCGAACTTCTTCGGCGTCGTCAACGTCACCCGGGCCGCCCTGCCGGTGCTGCGCGGGCAGCGGTCGGGAACGTTCGTACAGTTCTCCTCCCTCGGCGGACGAGTCGGCGGCACCCCCGGCATGGGCGCCTACCAGAGCGCGAAGTTCGCCGTGGAGGGCTTCTCGGAGGTCCTGGCCAACGAGACCGCCCCGTTCGGCGTCAGGGTCGTCATCGTCGAGCCGGGCGCCTTCCGCACCGACTGGCAGGGTTCCTCGATGGAGCTGCACGCCGTGGGCCCCGACTACGAGGGAACCGTCGGCGCCATGAACACGTACCGGGCGGAGAACAACGGCACACAGCCCGGTGACCCGGTCCGCGCCGCCAAGGTCCTCATCGACGTCGTGAACGACGACGATCCGCCGCGTCGGCTCCTGCTCGGCGCCGCTGCCGTGACCGCCGCGCTGGAAGCGGGCGAGGCCCGCGCCGTCGAGACCCGCAAGTGGGCCGCGGCCAGCGGCGCCGCGGACTTCCCGGCCTAGGCACCTGCCCGGCAGCACCGTCCCGGCCGGCTCCCGCCTCCCCGGCACAGCCGCCCCCGGGCGCTTTCCGGTGCCCGCTCACCGGGCCCGTCCCGTTCCTTTCCGTCCTCTGCCCCACCCACACGTCATCCCGAAGGGAAACACACCATGTCCCCCAAGACCTGGCTCATCACCGGCGCCTCCAGCGGGCTCGGCAAGGCTCTCGCCGAACACGTCCTGGCGGGCGGCGACCAGGTGGTGGCGACCGCCAGTTCGACCGCCGCCACCACCGAGCTGGCCTCCCGGTACCCGCAGACCGCGCTGGCGGTGAAGCTCGACGTCACCCTGCCCGCGGACCGCGAGAGGGCGGTGCGGGCCGCCGAGGAGCGCTTCGGCGGCATCGACATCCTGGTCAACAACGCCGCGATCGACTTCGTCGGCGCGCTCGAGGAGCAGGAGGAGAGCGACTACCGCCGCATGTTCGAGGTCAACTTCTTCGGCGCCGTCGAACTCACCCGCGCGGTGCTGCCCGGTATGCGTGCCCGGCGCAGCGGCACCATCGTCAACGTGTCCTCGATGGACGGCCTGGCCAGTCTCCCCGCCAACGGCTACTACTCGACCACCAAGTTCGCACTGGAGGGCTTCACCGAGGCGCTCTGGCAGGAGATCGAGCCCATCGGCCTGCGCGCGATGATCATCCAGCCCGGTTCGTTCCGCACAGGCATAGAGAACCGGACGAAGGTCTCCGGCGAGGCGATCGCCGACTACGCCGCCACGGCCGGGGCCTTCCGCGCCATGATGGGCAGCCTGACCCCGGAGATGTTCCCCGGCGACCCCGAGCGGGCCGCCGAGGTGATCCAGCAGGCCGTGACCTCCCCCGAGCCGCCCCACTGGGTCGTCCTCGGCAGCGACGCCCAGCGCCGCATCGGCGCCAAGCTCGACCAGCTGCGTGCCGAGTTCGACGCCGGCAAGGACCGGGCGTTCAGCACGGACTTCCCGGGGGCCGCCGACAACGCGGTGCTCTGAACCCTCAGCTCCATCCCGGTGACGGCGAGAGGCGCAGTCGAGAGGTCGTCACGACCTCGAGTGCGCCTCTTGGCGTACCCGGGGTTCTGCCCGTCCACGCGTCCGCGCCGTCCGGTGCGACCCCGCGGCGCATCTCTTCGGAAGGAACGCACACCCGTGACGACGACACTGAAGGTCGGGGGCATCACCGTCACCGCGCTCAACGACGGATTCAACTACCTGCCGAGGATCGCCTACGCGGGCCTCGACTTCGACGCCCACCCCGGCCTGCTGGACGGCGACGGCACCTACCACATGCCCACCGCCTGCTACCTGGTGCAGACCGACGACCGTACCGTGCTGGTGGACGCCGGCACCGGGCCGGTGCGGCTGCCGTACCCGCCGCAGATGGCGGAGGCGGCCGGGTTTGAGCACGCACCCGAGTTCATCGCGGTCGGCGGTGCGCTGCCCGACGAGCTGGCCAGGGTCGGTGTGGCGCCCGAGGACGTCGACATCGTCTTCCTCACCCACCTGCACATGGACCACATCGGCTGGGTCGCTCCGAACGGCGGTGACCTGTTCTTCCCCCGCGCCCGCGTCCTCTACGGGGCGGCGGACTGGGACGCGCTGATCGCACCGGCCCCGGAGGGCGACCTCTCGCGCACCGTCATGGAGGCGGCCCGCGCGGCCGGTGTCCTGGAGCCTGTCGAGGGGGACACCGTGGAGGTGGCTCCCGGCGTCGTCGCCCACCACACCCCGGGGCACACCCCCGGCCACTACACGGTCCAGGTCTTCGACGACGGCCAGGAGGCCGACCTGCTCGGCGACGCCGTCCAGCACCCGCTGATGCTGACGGACCGCGGCATCGGCTTCCACGCCGACCTCGACGGCGAGGAGTCGAGGGCGACCCGCGAAGCGCTCTTCGAGCGGTTCACCGGGCGCGACGTGGCCCTCGGCATGAGCCACCAGCCCGGTCTCGACTTCAAGCGCATCGAGCGCGACGGGGACGGCCCTCGCTGGGTGAACGCGTGACACGGGGCTGTCCGCGGACAGCCCGAAACGCCGCGACGGCGGCAGGTGGCCGGGTCCACCTGCCGCCGTCGGCGGTTCTGGTACGGGCCGCGTCCCGCGCGGGGTCAGACGGTGATCGTCTTGTACTCGGTGTAGGTGCCGAGGCCGACGCTGCCGTACTCGCGGCCGATGCCGCTGGCCTTGAACCCGCCGAACGGGCCGTCGAAGGCGACCGAGGCACCGTTGACGGTGATGGTGCCGGTACGCACGCGGCGGGCGACGGCGAGGGCGTGCTCCTCGTCCGCGGACCAGACGCCGCCGGACAGGCCGTACTCGGAGTCGTTGGCGATGCGGACGGCGTCGTCCTCGTCGTCGTAGGCGATGACGACCAGGACCGGGCCGAAGATCTCCTCCTGGGCGATCCGCATGGAGTTGTCGACGTCGGCGAAGAGGGTGGGCGTGACGTAGTTGCCCTTCTCCATGCCCTCGGGGATCTGCGGGCCGCCGGTGACCAGGCGGGCGCCCTCCTCGATGCCGAGCTGGATGTAGTTGATCACCCGCTGCTGCTGGTCGGGGCGGATCATCGGGCCGATGAAGGTGTCGGGGTCGTCGGGGTCGCCGACCTTCAGCGACTCGATCAGCTCCTTCAGACCGGCGACGACCTCCTCGTACCGGCTGCGCGGGGCAAGGATGCGGGTCTGGGCGATGCAGGACTCGGCGTTGTTGAGCAGGGAGCCGAACTTGACGCCCGCGACGGCCTTCTCGATGTCGGCGTCGGGCAGGATGATCGCGGCGGACTTGCCGCCCAGCTCCAGGCTGACCCGCTTGAGCTGCTCGCCCGCGAGGGAGGCGATGCGGCGCCCGGCACGGGTGGAGCCGGTGAAGGCGATCTTGTCGACGTCCGGGTGCCTGACCAGGTACTCGCTGGTCTCCCGGTCGGCCGGCAGGACGCTGAGGACGCCCTCGGGCAGGCCTACCTGCTCCAGCAGCTCGGCGAGGAAGCCCATGCTCGGGGAGTTCTCCGGGGAGACCTTCAGGACCACGGAGTTGCCGGCCACCAGAGCCGGGATGATCTTCGAGGTGGCGGAGGAGAAGGGCGAGTTCCACGGGATGACCGCGGCCACCACGCCGACCGCCTCACGGCGCACCACGCTGCGCACGGGGGAGGCCGGGTCCGACGGGGTGAACGTCTCCTCCCAGCCGAACTCCTCGGCCGCCTTCAGGTAGGCGTTGGCCTGCCGGGTGAGACCGGGCTGTCCGGCGCGGGTGAACCAGCCGGCCGAGCCGTTCTCCAGGGTGATCAGGGCGGCGATCTTCTCGGCGTTCTCCTCGCGCAGCGCGTTGAACCGGCGCAGCAGGGCGATCCGCTCGGCGGGCGGGGTCAGCCGCCACACGCCCTCGTCGAAGGAACTCCGGGCCGCGGCGACCGCGCGGTCGATGTCGGCGGGCTGCGCCTGGGCGGCACGGGCGACCACCGACCGGTCGTGCGGGGAAACGATGTCCAGCAGCTCCGGGTCACTGGGCTCGACCCAGGAACCACCGATGAAAAGCCGGTCGTAGGTGATCATGCGCTTTCTCTCTTCCGTCTTCCACGCTCTCGGCCTGTTCGGACCAGGACCCTTACTCAACTGCCACTTCAATGTAGCACTTACTCTCGTTAGCTACACATAAGAGGCGCAGGAAAGCAAGAATTTTCCCCAAGAGCGATACTCTTGGGAGCATGAGAGCCGACGCCGCACGTAACCTCGAAGCCGTTCTGACCACGGGGGCGCGCATGCTCGCCGCCGACCCCGGTGCGAGCATCGCGAGTATCGCCGCCGAGGCGGGCGTGGACCGGCGCACCGTCTACCGGCGCTTCGCCTGCCGGGAGGACCTGCTCTCCGCGATCTACGAATCACGCGTCACGGCCATCGAGCGGGCCATCGAGGACGCCCGGCTGCGCGAGGCACCCGTCGCCGTCGCCCTGCACCGCTACGTCGAGAACATCATCACCGTGAACCGCACCTGGCCGGTCGACCTCACCCGCATGCTCGCGGACGAAGCCATCCGCCGGCGCCGGGACGCCTGCATGGCCGAGGTGGACGTGTTCCTGCGGCGGGCCACCGAGGAGGGCCTGCTCCGCCGGGACCAGCCGGAGGGGTGGGCGGGTCCGCTGCTGCCCGAGATGGTGAGCCTGGTGGCACACCGGCACGAGCATCTGTCTCCCGGACAGGCCGCGGACGTCGTGGTCGACACATTTCTGCACGGCGTCGGAGTGTCCTGAGGAGGTGTCCTGAGGAGGAGATCCGGTCGGTGACACGGCACGGGCCCGGTGGGAACACGTCCCACCGGGCCCGGCCGTTTCACCGCCGCCGTGGATCAGGCGGCGGGGAGTTTCCAGAGCTGGTTGTCACTGGCCGCGCAGGTCCAGATCTGGAGCTTGGTGCCGTTGGCCGAGCTGGGACCGGTCGCGTCCAGGCACTTACCCGACTGCGAACCCACCAGCTGGCCCTTGGCGTCCGACGCCCACTTCTGCGACGCGGCACCCGTGCACGAGGCGAGCTGCACCGGCGTACCACTGGCCGCCGCACCACCCGACACCGTCATGCACTTGCCCAGCGCACGCAGCGTCCCGTCGGCCGCCACCGTCCAGGACTGGCCGCTGCCCGTCCCGCACGCGTTCAGCTGGACCGCCGTGCCGTTCGCCGTCAACGACCCGGCCACCTCGGCGCACTTGCCGCCATAGCCGCTGATCACACCCGACGGACGCGACGACGGCACGTTCCACAGCTGGTTGTCCGACGCCGCGCACGCCCAGATCTGCAGCTTCGTACCGTTGGCCGAGCTGGGACCGGTCACGTCCAGGCACCTGCCCGACTGCGAACCCACCAGCTGGCCCTTGGCGTCCGACGCCCACTTCTGCGACGCGGCACCCGTGCACGAGGCAAGCTGCACCGGCGTACCGTCCGCCGTACCACCACCCGCCACCGTCATGCACTTGCCCAGCGCACGCAGCGTCCCGTCCGACGCAGCCGTCCACACCTGCCGCGAACCCGAACCACACCCGTTCAGCTGGATCGCCGTACCGTCGGCGGTCGCACCACCCGCCACCTCGGCACACTTGCCGTTGTAACCGGCGACACGCCCCGAAGGACCGGTCGGGGCGTCGGTGGGAGCCTTCCACACCATGCCCGCGTCACCCACGCCACAGGTCCAGATGATCAGCGGATTGCCGTCGGCGGTGGAACCGTTGGAGTTCTCCAGACACATCCCGGACCCGGCGTTGATCATGAACCCGTGCTCCGAGTCCGCCGTCCACTGCTGACCCCTGGAACCGTCACAGGCGGCGATCTGGACCTTCGTACCGTTGGCCGTGCCCGCGTTCTCGGTGGTCAGGCACTTGCCGAGGACGCGCAGCGACTTGTCGGAGGCGGCCGTCCACTGCTGGGTCGTGGCGGTGGAGCAGGTGTTCAGCACCACCTGGGTACCGTTCGCCACACTGCCCCCGGCGAGGTCGGCGCACTTGCCGCCCTGGCCGGTGATCTGGCCGGTGGGTCCGGTCGGAGCGGGCGTGACCGGCGCGCTGAGAGTGGTCGCCGTCCAGTTGTTGGCGTTGAGCGAACCGGTCGGGAACTCCAGCCGGACCTCGTGGTGGGTGCCCGCCCGGAACTGGAAGGTGCCCGCGTCGACGGTCGTGTACTTCTGCCAGTCGCCGGTGTTCGGCACGTCCATGGTCGGACCGGCGACGCCGTCCACGACGAAGCGGACCTTGGCCCCGTCGTTGGGCGTGGCGAGGCGCGCGGAGAGCTTCACCGTGCCCTGCATCGGCTGGCTCTTCCAGGTCAGGGTCTGACCTGCGGCGACGTCACCGACGTCCCAGCCGCCGCCGGTGTCGCCGGTGGGCTCGACGTCGAGGTCGCCGCTGCGGTACACACCGTTGTTGCCGGGGGTGGCACCGGTGTGCGCGTCGGCCGTCTCCGCCTCGATCTTGAGGCTTGCCGGGAACGGGTCCCTGGAGTACCGCCGGGTGATGTCGAGCATCTGGTTGGGGTAGTCGGTCAGCCGCTCCGCGTACGTGCCCTCGGCCGTACGCGCGACCAGCGCGTTCTCTTCCCAGTCCGTGAAGCCTTCGAGCAGCGTGATGTCCGCGCCGCCGTTGACCGTGGCGTCCAGCGTGCGGTTGAGGTGGTTGCCGTGGTCGGCGTCCATGACCATGTTGACGTCGTCGTTGACGACCCGGAAGCTCGGCGTCGCGACGCCGAAGGTACGGCCGTTCAGCGAGGCCGCGCGGCCGGTGAGCACCTTGAAGCCGTCGACATTGACCTCGGTGGCGGTCCTGCTGGTCACCTTGATGGTGTGCGTGCCGTCGGTCAGGCCGGACCTCTCGAAGACGTTCTGCTGGGTCTTGAGGGCGCTGCTGGTGTCGAGCCGCACGGATACGGGCGTGCCGCCGTCGATCGACACGTCGACGCTGCCCTGGCCGCTCGCGGTCCGGGCCAGGTACTGCACGCCGGTGCCGATGAAGGAGTACGTGACCGAGGCACCCGACTGCGAGGTGGTCTGGTACGTGTTCTTGTAGTCACCGGCGCCGTCGGAGGTCCGGTAGGCCCAGCCGTCGCCGAAGGTGAGCTGCCCGTTGTCGATGATCGGCTGGTAGGTGGCGTTGGACCAGCCGGTCGGCAGCTGGAACCAGTTGTTGACGCCGTCGATCTGTGAGATGACGGAGGGGTCCCGGTCGGGCCAGCTGCTGTCGACCACGTAGTACGGGTCGATGCCGAACTCGGCTTTCGCCCGGGAGCGGGCGTACTGGAGCAGCTTGGAGAGGTTGCCGTTGCCCTGGTTGGTGAAGGCGGGCGCGTTGGCGGACCACTCGTAGATCAGCGGGCGGCCGTCGACCTTGTAGAGCATCTCGGAGGGGATGCGCTGGAAGAACTCGCGCTGGTTCTGGTCCCAGAAGTACTTGTAGCCGCCCTCCCCGGTGCCGTCGGCGTCGCCGAAGTCGAAGGGGGGTTCGTAGCCGCCGGTGTTGTGGACCGCGCGGTTCTTCTTGTCGGTCAGGGTGGCCGGGGTGTCGTCCAGCGCGGCGATCTTGAGCTGGCCGGCGACGCCCCGGCGGTTGATGGCGTCGAGCAGCGGGGTGAGCGCGCGGGGGTCGCCGGCGCCGTCCGGCACCGCCCTGGCGGGGTCGAAGCCGCGCAGGTCGACGGCGACGAAGTCCACTCCGGCGGTGACGAGCTGCTCGACGTAGTTGTCCCAGAAGGAGGCCGGGTCGTCGGCCTTCGGCCGGTACATCGGCTGGTTGTAGTTCTTGTTGACCGGCTGGTCGTAGGGGCCGCCGGCCAGGGTCTCGGTGGAGAACCCGAAGGTGACGCCGACCGCGCCGTTCTTGCCGGTGATGCGGCCGGGCAGGACGGTGCCGCCGTCGACCACGATCGGGGTGTCGGCGGCGGTCGCGGCCGAGGCGGCGGGGACCGTGGTGGCGGTGCCCACGGCGGTCAGTGCCGTCAGGGCCAGGGTGAGGGCGGACGTGCCGGCGAGGGTCCGGCCGGGTCCGGTGCGCGGGGCGCGTCTGAGTCTGGAAAACACGTGTGTGCTCTTCCTGGTTTCCTTGTAGGTGAAGGAGAACGGGGTGGACCCGGCCGGGTCCACCCCGTGCGGGTCAGGCCGCGGTGGGGAGCTTCCAGAGCTGGTTGGCGCTGGCCGCGCAGGTCCAGAGCTGGAGCTTGGTGCCGTTGGCCGAGCTGGGACCGGTCGCGTCCAGGCACTTGCCCGAACCCGAACCGACCAGCTGGCCCTTGGCGTCCGACGACCACTTCTGCGAGCCGGCGCCCGTGCAGGTGGCGAGCTGCGCCGCCGTACCGTCCGCCGTCGCACCGCCCGCCGCCGTCAGGCACTTGCCGAGCGCCCGCAGCGTGCCGTCCGAGGCCACCGTCCAGGACTGGCCGCTGCCCGTCCCGCAGGTGTTCAGCTGGACCGCCGTGCCGTTCGCCGACAGCGACCCGGCCACCTCGGCGCACTTGCCGCCATAGCCGCTGATCACACCCGACGGACGCGAGGTCGGCACGTTCCACAGCTGGTTGTCCGACGCCGCGCACGCCCAGATCTGCAGCTTCGTACCGTTGGCCGAACTCGGCCCGGTCGCGTCCAGGCACTTGCCCGAACCCGAACCGACCAGCTGGCCCTTCGCGTCAGACGACCACTTCTGCGAGCCGGCGCCCGTGCAGGTGGCGAGCTGCGCCGCCGTACCGTCCGCCGTCGCACCGCCCGCCGCCGTCAGGCACTTGCCCAGCGCACGCAGCGTGCCGTCCGAGGCCGCGGTCCACACCTGCTGCGTACCCGTGCCGCAGGTGTTGAGCTGGATCGCCGTGCCGTCGGCGGTCGCGCCGCCGGTCACCTCGGCGCACTTGCCGTTGTACCCGGCGATCCGGCCCGAGGGACCGGACGGCGTGTCGGCCGGGGCCTTCCACACCATGCCCGCGTCGCCGACGCCACAGGTCCAGATGATCAGCGGGTTGCCGTCGGCGGTGGAGCCGTTGGAGTTCTCCAGGCACATCCCCGACCCGGCGTTGACCAGGAAACCGTGCTCGGAGTCCACCGTCCACTGCTGCCCCTTGGAACCGTCGCAGTAGTCGAGGACCACGTCGGTGCCGTTGTCGGCGCCGCCCTGGGCGGTGGTCAGGCACTTGCCCTGGTTCCACAGCGTCTTGTCGGTGCCGAGGGTCCACTGCTGGGAGGCGTCGTCGTCGCAGGTGGCCAGGACCGCCTGGACGCCCGCCGCCGGTCCGGCCGCGAGGCCGACGCACTTGCCGCCCTGGCCGGTGATGTGACCGGTGACGCCCTGCGGCTGCGGTGCCGGGGTCTGCGTGGTGCCGCCGATCGCCATGGCGAAGACGTGGCCCTGCGGGGTGCCGGCCGGGCCCGAGGTGGGCAGGACGACGGCCTTGACCGTCTTGCCGGCGGCGAGCTGCACCTTGGTGGTGAAGAGGCTGACCTTCTGGTTCACCCTGCCGTCGTTGCTGTTGATGTAGTCGTAGGTGCCCAGGCGGCTGCTGCCCTGGGAGACGTTGGTGTTGTCCCACCAGTCGGAGAAGCCCAGGCCGTAGCTCTGGGTGGAGCCGTCGGTGTAGACGATGGTGCCGATGCCCTGGTGGGGGCCGCTGGTGCCGCTTCCGATGAAACCGAGCCAGCCGCCGGTCCCGGACATCAGGACCGCCTGTCCCCTGGTGTCGATGGCGTTGGCCGTTCCCGTGGCGTCGGGCCACTGGTAGGTCAGGCCGCCGGTGCCGAGGGTCCCGGCGGACACGCCCTGGGCGGCGAGCGCCTGCTTGGAGAAGCTGAACCCGCCGCCGTCGTACTTGCCCGGGGCGGGGTTGGCGTCGTCGGTGATGCCGACGTTGGTGTAGGCCGCCTTCACCGACGCGAAGGGCACCAGGAGGGTGGCGCCGGCGGTGTAGGAGCCGCCGCTGTGGGTGGCGGTGGCGGTCAGCGGGTACGTTCCGGCGCTCACCCCGGCGGGCGGGGTGACCAGCCAGGTGGTGGTGGCCGAGGCACCGGCCGCGACGGACGCGAAGGACGTCGCCGTGGTGGCCTTGACGGTCCAGCCGGACGGCGCGGGCAGCGTGACGTTCACGCCGGACAGCGCGGAACCGGTGCCGTTGGTCACGGTGGTGGTCACGGTGGCCGCCTGGCCCGCCGTCACGAGCTGCGGGGTGTGCAGCGCGAGGGAGTCCTTGACGACCATCACCATGGAGCCGGTGACGCCGCCGACGGTGACCTTGATGGTCGCCACGCCGTCCGCGCCGGCGGTGACGATGCCGGCGGAATCGACGGTGGCCACGGCCGGGTCGCTGCTGGAGTACGTCACGGTCGTCTTCGACAGGTCGGCGAAGGACTGGTCGTTGTTGACCGCCTCGACGATGCCGTCGGCCGTGATCGAGGTGTCGCGCTGCTCCCGGTCCGGGTCGGTGTCGTCCTTGATCCAGAGGTTCTTCCTCTTCAGGTCCAGCGTCTCACCGGCGTGGTAGACCAGCCGGCCGGGCTGCACGGTGACCGTGGAGACCTTCGGGGTCAGGGTGCCGGTGACGGTGACGGTGGCGGTGCTCTGCACGGTGGCGGAGTCGGAGGCCACCTTCAGCGCCCAGGCGCCCGGGTAGACCGTCTGCTTGGAGGTCGACGCGTTCCACACGCTCAGGTCGGACGCCTTGACCGGCAGCGTGATGTGCAGCTTCGCGCCGGGCTGGAGGACGCCGGTGTTCTTGAAGCCGACCAGGCGCTGCTTGGGCATGGTCACGCCGGAGACGGTGAAGGAGTTCGCGGCGTAGAGCTGGGCGACGGTGGCGCCGGCCACGCTGCCGGTGTTGGTCACGTCGAAGGAGACGTTGACCGTGCCGTCGGCGGTGATGCTGCTCTTGTCGAGCGTCGCCGCCGAGTAGGAGAACGTCGTGTAGCTCTGGCCGTAGCCGAAGGGGTAGGACGGCGTGCCGGTGAAGTACTGGTACGTCTGGCCCTTGCCGTCGGACTGGGCGGGGGTCAGGCCGTAGTTGTTCTTGCCGGCGAGCTGGGAGTCGTCCTTGTACCAGGTGAAGGTCAGGTGCCCCTGCGGGTTCTGCTTGCCGAACAGCACGTCGGCGACGGCGGTGCCCTGGCTCTGGCCGTTGTAGGCGCTGAACAGGACGGAGGCGGCCTTGGACTGGCGGGCGGAGATGTCCACCGCGCCGATCGCCTGGATGTCCAGCACGACGTTCGGGTTGCCGAGGGCGGCGACCTGGTCGATCAGCGAGTTGTAGTTGCCGGGCAGCGCGAGGTTCGCGCGGTCCCTGCCCTCGCTCGCGGTGTTCTGGTCGGTGCCGACCGCGACGACCACCACGTCGGCGGCCTTGACGGCGGCCTGGGTGGCGGAACTGAGGGTGACGGCGGCGGTGTTGGTGGTGCTGGTGCCGGCCGCGTCGTAGGTGACGGTCGCGGTGGGGTTGGCGGCCTTCAGGGCGTCGGTGATGCCCTTGCGGACCGAGATCTGCTTGTCAGGGCCGTTGCCATAGCTGCCGAGGCTGACGGTGTCGCCGAGGTTGCCGAGGACGACGACCTTGTTCACGGCGGACGCCTTCAGCGGCAGCAGCGGCTTGCCGGTCGCGGCGAGGTTGCTGTTCTTCAGCAGCACCATGGAGGCGTCGGCGGCCTTGGTCGCCAGGTCCACGTGGTCGGCGCTCTGGATGACCGACTTGTCGATGGAGGTGTACGGCACGCTGCCGGCCGGGTCGAACTCGCCGGTGCGCATCCGGACGGTGAACACCCGGACCAGGGAGGTGTCGAGGACGTCCTCGCTGAGCAGGCCCGCGCGCACGGCCTCCATCACGTTGGCGGTGGTCATCTCCTCGCCGCTGCAGTTCAGGTCGTTGCCCGAACGCAGGGCGAAGGCCTGGCCGGCGGCGCGGGCGTCGACGGTCTCGCCGGTCTCGTCGTCGATCCACTGCGGGTTGGTCTTGGACCCGTTGGTGGACCAGGGCGCCGGGGCCCAGTTGTGGCCGTCGTCGGGCAGCTTGTAGGTGGTGCCGACGCCGCCGCAGTCCGAGGTGGTCAGGCCCTGGAAGCCGTAGGTGCGCTTGGCGAGGGTGTTGTTGGTGTAGGTGTTGGTGACCGCGGGGGTTCCGTTGATGGCGTTGTACGACGTCATCAGGCCCGCGACGTGCGCCTGGCCGATGATGCCGGCGAACTGCCTGGTGTAGTAGTCGCGCAGTTGCGCGTCGTTGACGTCGGAGCTGATGGCGGTGCGGGCGTCCTCGACGTTGTTGAGGGCGTAGTGCTTCGCCGTCGCTGCGGCCTTCAGATAGCCGTTGACCGACGTGCCGTCGGGCTTCTGTCCCTGGAAGCCGTTGACGAACTGGACGCCCAGCTGCGTCTGGAGGTACGGGTCCTCGCCGAAGGACTCGTCGTGCCGGCCCCACAGGGGGTCGCGGTCGTTGTTGACGGTCGGGGCGAAGTAGGTCAGCGCGCCGTAGTTGTCGGCGGAGGTGCCGAGGTTGTTGCGGCTGACCCCGAACAGCGACTTGTCGAGGAAGCCGCGGGCCTCGTCGGAGATCGCCGAGCCCTCCTGGTGGAGGAGAGCGGGGTCCCAGGCCATCGAGGTGGCGAGGCTGGTGGGGAAGCCGGTGGCCTTCATCGGCCACGCGGTGTCGTCCCCGGCGTTCTTGGAGTTGCCCAGCGACTGGACGCCGTGCAGGGCCTCGCTCCAGTACGTGTAGCCCTGGACGCCCAGTTCGGGGATGGCCGGGGCGTCGTTGGTGATGAGCTGACGGACCTTCTGCTCCAGCGTCATCCGGGAGACCAGGTCGGCCGCCCGCTCCTCGAACGAGTAGCCGGTGTCCTTGTACATCGGGGTGGCCGTGGACGTCGTGCCGTGGGAGACCGCCGGGGGCGACGCGGCGGCATACGGGGACGCCAGGGTGAGGCCGACCGCGACGGCGACGGCGACTGTGGTCGCCTTTCCGCCGCCGCGTCGGCGTCTCGGGCCGTGCATGATCACTCCAGGGGGTGGGAAGGAAGTGCCGTCCCTCGGAAGGACGGTCGTGGATCACCACCGAGCACCATGGCACACGTGCTTCGAACCAGAAGCATGTTTCTACTCGTGGAAGATCACGACTTCGTTCAGCACCCGTCCATACGTCCCTTGCGGGTGGTGATGCCGCTTCTGCGGACGTGGAAGAAGAGGGCCCGGAACACGAGACCGACCGGGAAAGCAGCCGGGAACCGAGACAGGCCTTTACCTCCATATAGTGACGAAAAGGCACATGTAGCCGTACTCTGCTCGTGAGGTGTGCACGGGGCAGGGCTACAGCACACATAGGCTCCAAGGGCGCACACATGTCTGTTCCGGTGGTGAGGGGATTGGTGCACCGTGGAGTCACTCGTTGCGATGATCGGCCGGGACGCCGAGAGAGAGCGGCTGGCCGGGTTCGTGGCGGCCGGGGAGGGGCAGGCGCTCCTCCTGCGGGGCGAGACGGGCGTGGGCAAGAGCGCCCTGCTCGACCACGCCGCACACCTGGCGGCACGGGCCGGCCAGACGGTGGTCCGGGCGGCCGGGGTGGAGGCCGAGTCCGGGCTGCCGCTCGCCGGGCTGCACCAGCTCCTGCACCCTCTGCTGCCGGCCGTGGACAGCCTGGACGAGGTCCACCGCACGGTGTTCGACGCCGCCTTCGGCCGGGGCCACGGGAAACCGCCGTCGGCCATGTCGCTCGGCATCGCCGTCCTGGACCTGCTGTCCCTGGCCGCCTCGACCGGACCGCTGCTGCTCGTCCTCGACGACGGCCAGTGGCTCGACGCGTCCAGCGTCGCGGTGCTCGGGTTCGCGGGACGCCGGCTCACGGGCGGCTCGGTGAAGCTCCTGGTGGGCCTGCGCTCCGACGCCCCCTCGGGCTTCGACACCGCCGCTCTGCCGGAACTGCCGGTCCACGCCCTGCCGGACGGGGCGGCGCGCGCGTTGCTGGACCACCACCACCCGGTCCTCGCCCCGCAGGTGCGGGAGCTGGTGCTGGACCGTGCGCGGGGCAATCCGCTGGCCCTGCTCGAACTGCCCGCCCACGCCCACGGGGACGCGACCCGGTCCCGCGGCGGCCCCGCGGACCTGGCGACGGCGGACTGCCTCGGACTGCGCGACGCCTCGCTGCCGCTGCCCCGGCGGCTCCACCAGGTGTACGGCGCCCGCCTGGCCGGACTCGGTCACCGGGTCCGCGAGGAGCTGCTGCGCGGCGCCCTCGACGGCGTCGGCACCTCACGGGGCGCACCTCCCGCACCGGGTGCGCGGCAGTACCGGATGCGGGACGCCGAGGAGGCGGTGGCCGCCGGTCTGCTGGAGGTCGAACCGGCCGACGGAAACCTCGTCTTCCGGCATCCGCTCATCCGCTCCACCGTGGTGCAGTCGGCGACGCCCAACCAGCGCCGGGCCGCGCACGCCGTGCTCGCCCGGGTGCACCACGACGACGTCGAACGCCGGGCCACCCACCTGGCCGCGGCGACGGTCGACCCCGACGACGAGGTCGCGCGGGCACTGGAGACGGCCGCCGAGTCCGCGACCAGGCGGGGCGGCGCGGTGGCCGCGATGGCCTGGCTGACCCGGGCGGCGGAGCTGAGCGAGAGCCCCGCGGAGCGGTCCCGCCGGCTCGGCGACGCGGCCTTCGTCGCGGGCCACGCCGGCCTGTTCGACCAGGCACGGCAACTGGTGCGCGCGGACCGGGCCCCGGACACGGACGACCCGCCGGTCTCGGTGCTCACCTCGGCGTACCGCGCCCTCTTCGAGGACGGCGACGTGCGGCACACCCACCGCCGGGTGTCGGCGGCCATCGCGTGCGTGCGCGCCCGCGATCCGCACGGAACCTCCGACGTGCTCACCCGGCTGGTGAACCTGTTGCTCGCGATCGCCCAGTACGCGGGCGACGCCGCCCAGTGGGAGGAGACCCGCGCGCTGCTCGGCTCCCTGGGCGGGGACGTGCCCTCGCGCTCCCTGGTCTACGGCGACGCCTGGGGCGACGTGGTCCGGCACGGCGCGGGGGTGCGCGAGCGGATCGAAGCCGAGTTCGCGGGCCTGGCGGACCTGGAGCCCTGGGACCTCAGCCGGCTGGGGGTGGCCGCCTACCACGTGGACACCCTCAGCCAGTACCGCCCGCACCTCCAGCACATGGTGGACCGCCAGTCCGAGACGGGCTTCGTGCGCAACAGCATGACGACGCTGCACCTGGTGATGCTGGACCAGCTCGCGGTCGGCGAGTGGGAGGAGGCCGAGCGCACCGGCCGGCGCGACCTCGAACTGACGACCTCTCACGGATACGCGCTGCTGGCCCACCACACCCGGGCGTACCTGGGGCTGCTGGCCGCGCTGCGCGGCGACACCGACCGGGCCCGCGAACTCCAGGCCGCCGTCGACGCCTGGGCCCGCCCCCGCGGCGTCGGCTTCCTCACCCAGATCGCCGACGCCATCGGCACCACCGCCGCGCTCGCCGACGGCGACCACGAGGCGGCCTACCTGCACGCCATCGGCATCACCCCGCCCGGCACCTTCGAACCGTACGCGCACCAGGCGTCCCGCACCCTGCTCGACCTGGTCGAGGCGGCCCTGCACACCGGCCGTGCCGAACCGGCCCGCGCCCACGCCCTCGCGGCACAACGGGCCGGCCTGCCCGGTGTCTCGCCGCGTCTCGCGCTCCTGACCTATGGCGCCCTCTCCATGACGGCGACGGACCCCGAGGAGGCCGACCGCCTCCACGAGCGGGCCGAGAGCCAGCCCTCCGCCGCCCGTTTCCCCTTCGAACTCGCCCGCATCCGCCTCGCCCACGGCATCCGCCTGCGCCACACCCGGGGGCCCAAGGAGGCGCGGCCGCTGCTCCTGCGGGCAGCCGAGGCGTTCGAGCGGCTCGGTGCGGTCCCCTGGACGGAACGGGCCCAGGGAGAGCTGCGGGCGTCCGGACTGGCCGCCCGCACCCCGTCCGCGCAGACCGGCGAACTGTCCTGGCAGGAACGCCGGATCGCCGGCCTCGCCGCGATCGGACTGACCAACAAGGAGATCGGTGAGCGCATGCGGCTGTCGCCGCGCACGGTCAGCTCCCACCTCTACCGGGTCTTCCCCAAACTCGGCATCACCTCCCGCGCCGCCCTGCACGACGCACTGACCCGGTTGGAGGAGCGCGGAGGCAGGTGACCCGCACGCGCAGCGACGGGCCTCAGTCGAATGACCGAGGCCACCGCCGACAGGCGATTTCACCTCTTGTACCCGTTTCGTACCGTCATTTGACTGATGTGTCCCCAGACCCCCGGGGCCAGAGTATGGGGCGTCGACCCCGCCCCACCCCACCCACTTCCGTCACCTGTTGGACAGGTGACACTCTTCTGTGGCAGGGTCACCGTGCCCCAGCGGCCCGGTGCTCCCGTGCGGCAGGTGTGAGCAGCGGCGCGGTCAACGACCGGTCAGTGGACAACGCATGACGGAAGGTTTGACATGATCAACAGGCGCACTTTCAGCAAGGCCGTCGGCCTCGGCACCGGCGCGGCCGCGGTATCGCTCTCCAGCCTGGGAACCGACGCGTTCGCCTCCACCGCCTCGCACGGGCGGCCGGGCGGCGGCGGCTCGCAGGCTCCCACCGTCCCGGCCGTCACTCCGGGCACCCACACCTCGTTCAGAAAGATCAAGCACGTCAAGGCGGGTGTCCTGAACGTCGGTTACGCCGAGGCCGGCCCGGCCCACGGCCCGGTCGTGCTCCTGCTGCACGGCTGGCCGTACGACATCCACAGCTACGTCGACGTCGCCCCGCTCCTCGCCGACCTGGGCTACCGCGTCATCGTCCCCTACCTGCGCGGACACGGCAGCACCACCTTCCTGTCCCACCGCACCCCGCGCACGGCCGAACAGTCGGCCATCGCGCTGGACATCATCGCCCTGATGGACGCCCTGAAGATCGAGAAGGCCGCCCTGGCCGGGTTCGACTGGGGCTCGCGCACCGCCGACATCATCGCCGCCCTGTGGCCGGAGCGGGTCACGTCCATGGTCTCCACCAGCGGTTACCTCATCACCAACCGCAAGGCCCAGGTCGCACCCGCCGTCCCGGCCGTCGAGCACACATGGTGGTACCAGTGGTACTTCGCCACCCCCCGGGGCAAGGCGGCCATGGAGGCCGAGGACAGCCGCCTCGCGCTGTGCCGCTACGTGTGGACCCTGGTCTCCCCCAACTGGGACTTCAGCGACGCCACTTACGACCGCACCGCCGAAGCGTTCAAGAACCCGGACTACGCGGCCATCGTGCTCTTCAACTACCGCTGGCGCATCGGCCTGGTCGACACGGACCACCGGTACGCGCGCTACGAGAAGCTGCTCGCCGCCCAGCCCGCCATCCACGTCCCCACCGTCACCCTCGACGCCGCCCTCGATCCCTTCACCGCGCCGCCCGGCGACGGTTCGGCCTACCGCAACCACTTCACCGGCCCCTACGCGCACCGCACGATCGCGAACATCGGCCACAACCTGCCGCAGGAGGCACCCACCGCCTTCGCCCAGGCCGTGGTCGACGCCGCCCACCTCTGAGCCCTCACCCGCACCCGCCACCGGCCCGGGGGCCCTCGTCCGTCGGGCCGTTCACTCCCAGGAGGAGCCCCCGATGAACGAAGTCCAGTGGAACCGTCTGACCGCCGCCGAACTGCGCGCACTCGCGGCCCGCGACGCGGTGGTGCTGCTGCCGGTGGGGGCCACCGAACAACACGGCCCCCACCTGCCCACCGGGGTGGACGACTTCCTGGCCGCGGAGGTGTGCCGGCGGACGGCGCTGCTGGCGTCGGAGCACACCGGTGTGGTGGTGACGCCGTCGGTGGCGACCGGCCTGTCGGAGCATCACATGCCGTTCGGGGGCACCCTCACCCTCAGTCTGGCCACCTTGCACGCCTTGCTGCGGGACATCTGCCGATCCGTGATCCGGGTCGGCTTCTCCCGCATCCTCATCGTCAACGGACACGGCGGCAATATGACCGCCCTGAACGCCCTCACGACCGAGCTGACCCTGGAACTCTCGACGCCGATCGCCTTCGCCAGCTACTTCGGCGCGGGACGGGAAGTCGTCCGCGACACCCTGGAGACGCAGGACGGACTCATGCACGCCTGCGAGGGGGAGACGTCCATGATGATGGCCGCCCATCCCGACTTGCTCCGCGCCGAGCACCTGCCCGAGGCACACGGACCGCGGATCACCCTGCCCGCCGAGTCCGACGACCCCCTGTACATGGCGGTGACCTTCGACCGGATCACCGCGTCCGGCGTGGCGGGGGACGCACGGCCGGCGAGCCGGGAGAAGGGCGAGCGGATGCTGGACGGCTGCGCCCAAGCGCTCGCCGACATCATCACCCGGGACCCGTGGGCCAAGGGCGACGGGCCCCAGCCCCGGCCCTGAGGCCTTCGCCCCGGGCGTTACGGGGAGCGCCGCTCCTCCGGAGCACGTGTGCACTCCCCATGTCGTCACCTGCTTGACAGGTGACGAAACATCTGACAGATTCATCACCAGTTGAAGCGGTGACGTTGGCCCGGTGAAACCGGTCCGGACATCGCTACCGGAACATGTGGAAGGAACAACCGTGGTGAGCAAAAAGGGCGGACGCAAGCGGCTGGTGACGGGTGTGGTCTCCACGCTGACGGCGGGCATCGCGCTGGGCGCCTTCGCCCTCAGCGGGAATGCCAGCGCCGAGAGCGCCGGAGCCGCCAAGCACGACGGACGCACCAAGCCGACGATCGTCCTGGAGCACGGCGCCTTCGCCGACGGCTCCAGCTGGAACGGCGTCGTCGACCACCTGCGCGCCGACGGCTACCCGGTCGTGGCAGCCGCCAACCCGCTGCGCGGCCCCGCCTCCGACGCCGCCTCGCTGCGCGCGCTCCTCGAGCACATCGAGGGCCCGAAGATCCTGGTCGGCCACTCCTACGGCGGCAACGTCATCAGCGAGGCCGCCACCGACGAGCCCGACGTCAAGGCCCTCGTCTACGTCGCCGCGTTTCTCCCCGCCCCCGGCGAGACCGCCCTGGAACTCACCAACAAGTTCCCGGGTTCCACCCTCCCCGACGCCCTCGACCCGGTGACCTACCAGCAGGCCGACGGCTCCACCACCACCGACCTGTACATCCAGCGGGACAAGTTCCGCCACCAGTTCGCCGCCGACGTCCCCGCGAAGCAGGCCGCCCTGATGGCCGCCGAGCAGCGTCCCATCGCCCAGTCGGCGCTGGAGGAGAAGGCCACGACGGCCGCCTGGAAGAACAAGCCCACCTGGGACGTCATCACCACCCGCGACCTGAACATCCCCCCGGCCGTGCAGCGCTTCATGGCCGAGCGCGCCCACGCCCACACCACCGAGGTCGCCGCCTCCCACTCGGTCGCCGTCTCCCACCCCCGCCTCGTCGCCGACGTCATCGAGCGCGCCGCCCGCGCCACCGTCCGCTGACACCTCACTCGCATACCTCGTCCGCGTGCCTCCCCCCGGGGGGAGGCACGCGGACGAGGTATGCGAGTGAAACACGTGCGGGACGAGGCCGTCGGGACGGACCCCCCACCACCGCCGTGCCGTGAGGGAGGCCGGTCAGTCGGCCAGCCGGTCCAGGACCGCGGTCGCCAGGTGCAGCGCGGCGTGCAGTTCCGTCACCTCCGCGACGGTCGGCCGGACGACACCGGACCACTCACCGCGCAGACCGGGCCAGACAGCCAGCAGGACCTGCGCACCGGCCAGCCCCAGACGGGCCGTGACGTCCGTCCGGCCGTCGGCGGTGCGGGTCCAGGACAGCAGGACCCGGCCCGGCGGGACGCGGAACGGTCCGGCCGGCACCCAGGTGGCCAGGAGTCTGCCGGACGTCACCGCGACGAGCGCGCCGCGGACGCCGGCCGGCATGGGCTCACGGGTCAGCAGGGACAGGTCGACGGGCGTGCGGCGGCCACCGCCCGAGCCTCGGACCAGGGTCAGGACGGGCCGGTGCCCGTCACCGGCCCCGGTCCGCCGCCCGGCCGGTGCCGGCCCGGTCGTCGTCGGTCCGGCCGGCGAGCGGTCGCAGTCCGGCCGGCCGCAGCCGGGATGTCTCGTCATGCTGTCCCCCTGTCCTTGCGTACGGTGCGCGCCTCGTGCCACCGAGTCTCGCGCGGGCGGCAGGCGCCCACATCCGTCATCTGACTGGCACGGCGGACGCGTCGGGGCACCGACGCACCGACACGCCGCGGTCAGGGCCGGTCGCCGTCCACCACCCCGGCCCGTGCCGTGCGCTCCAGCAGCCGCACGGCCCCGGACAGCACGGACGCGGCGTCCGGCGCCGCCCCCTCGGCCACCTCGCACGTCTGCGCCAGCAGCCGCGAGAGCCGGCCCTCCCCCGCGTAGGTCAGGGCGACACTGCCCTCCCACTGGACCTCCCGCAGCCGGACCGGGGTCAGCTGTCCGTCCCCCGCGCAGGCCACCAACAGCCGGGACACCAGCGACCGCTCCAGCTGTCCCGGAACCCACCTGCCCGCGTCCAGGTCCCGGGTGAGGGCCGCGGTCGACGCGGCGAGTTCCCGCACGGCCGCAGGGTGCCGCTCGGCCGAGGTGTGAGTGACGAACAAGTCCATCGACATGGGTGTGAGAATTCCTTCGGAGAGGTGTGGGGAAATATGCCCGTCGGGCGACGAACGGTGTAGGTTCGATAAGAATACGTGTCTCCAGGTGTGTTCGGCGTCCGTCTCGCCGGGCCGGGGAGAGCGTGTGACACGTGGCCCGGCCGGTGTCACGCCGGAGAGGAACCGGAGCATCGATGAGAGCGGACGCACACAGCAACCGGCTGCGCATCCTCGAAACGGCGGCCGAGATGCTCGGCGCGCCTGGTGACGTCTCCCTGAAGTGCATCGCGCGCCGGGCCGGCGTCGGCCAGGGCACGCTCTACCGGCACTTCCCGAGCCGGGAGTCCCTGGTCCTGGAGGTGTACGGGGACGAGGTGGACGCGCTGGTGGCCGCCGTACCCGTCCTCCTGGGCAGTCTGCCCCCGCAGTTCGCGCTGCGCGTCTGGCTGCGGCGCCTGCTGGATGTCGGCCGGTGCCTTCCCGAGTTCGCGAACGTCATGAAACTGGCCACCGGCGCCCCCGCGAAGCCCTGCGCCGATGCCTACCGTCCGCTCCTCGACGCCTTGTCGAGGCTGGTGGGCGCCAACGAGGCGGCCGGGACCATGACCCCGGGGACGACGGCCGAGGACGTGCTCCTGCTGCTCGGTCCGCTGTGGCAGGCCGGTGCCGGGGCCGAGGATTCGGCCAGGCCGGACCGGCTGTTCGAGACGGTGCTGCGGGGACTGTGCCCGTCCGCTTCCGTACGGGACCTGCCGGCGGGCGCGGCACGGTGATCCCCGGGCGGCCGGGCGGGCCCCGCGGTCCGGCTCAGTAGACGTCGTCGCCCTGGTAGAGGGTGAGCAGCCGCACGGTCTCCACGTACAGCCACACCATGGTCAGGGTGAGACCGAACGCGGCGGGCCAGGCCTGGTCCCGGGACGCGCCGTAGGTGAGGCCGTTCTCCACCTGCTTGAGGTGCAGGGGCATGAAGCAGGCGCCCAGGACGACGCCCACCAGGGCCATGAAGAGGCCGAGGCCGAAGGGGCGCAGGCCCAGGCCGTCCAGCCCCATGACGGGGTACAGCATCCAGTCGGCCAGCGCGAGCAGACCCAGGCCCAGCAACGCGGCGCCGGTGAAGGCACGGAAGCGGCGGTTGGCCCGGACCCAGTGCAGGGCCTGGGCGAGGAGCACCCCGGCACCGGCCGCGATCGTACCGAGGACGGTCTGGACGAAGAGCCCGGGCGACAGATGGCTGAAGGCGGTCGCCGAGAGCGTGCCGAGGAACAGTCCCTGAGCGGCGGCGAAGGCGAGGGTCAGAGTCGCGGACGGCTGGTTCCTGCGGTACTGCGTGATCACCAGCACCGCCGTCAGGGCCGCGGCCGCGGCGACGACGCTCCAGGACCACGCGGTGCCGATCCGGGCGAGCGGCAGCACCGTCCAGGACAGGACCGCCGCGAGGGCGGTGGTGCCCAGCCCGGCCGCCGCCCGGGGCAGTACCTCGTCCATGGTCAGCAGGTAACCGACGTGCAGCGGCGGCGGCGCGGGGCGGGCGCCGCCGCCCTGCTCCCGTTCGGTGCCCGCCCTGATGCGGTCGAGGATGACGGCGAGGCCCGTCCGGGGGTCCCTGGCCGCCGTCTTCTGCCCGCCGATCCGGGTGAACTGCGGCCGGGAAAGTATCGGGTTGCTGCTCTTCAGCGTCTGCTGCTCGACCAGTGCCACGCCAGTTCCTCTTCTCCGTGCCGGACGTACCGGCGTTCGCGGGTGCCCCGATGCGGGCCGTGTCGCCGGAGGTCTCGGCTCGTCTCAGACTGCCCGGCCGGACGAGCCCCGGGCATCAGTCACTTGACGGTGGGATGCGGGCGGTGCCTCGGGGGCGTCGGAGCAGTCATCCCAGGGGGAACCCGAGTGCGGCGGCGGCCGTCTCGGGGCCGGGCTGCGACCAGCGCTCGGCGACGGACGCGTTGGACGACAGCGACCGCGGTTCGGCCACGTCCAGGTAGAGCGTGCCGCGCAGATGGTCGGTCTCGTGCTGCACGATCCGCGCCGGCCAGCCGGTCACCACCTCGTCGACCGCGTCGCCGTGCTCATCCTGCCCGCGCAGCCGGACCCGGGCGTGCCGGGCCACCACCGCCTGCCACCCCGGCACGCTCAGGCAGCCCTCGAAGAACGCGGCCCGCTCCCCGTCCACCGGCTCGTAGGCGGGGTTGACCAGCACCCGGAACGGCAGCGGTACGCGCCCGCGCGCCGCGAGCACCTCCTGCGGGCCGCGGGCCGCGTCCTCCACGACCGCGACACTCAGGGGCACGCCGACCTGGGGAGCGGCCAGCCCGACACCCGGGGCCGCCAGCATCGTCTCGCGCAGCCTGGTCACGAACCGGCCGAACAGCGCGTCGCCGAGCTGTCCTTCGTACGGCTCGGCGACGGCCCGCAGTACGGGGTCGCCCGCGGCGACGATCGGCAGGGGCCCGTCCACCGCCAGCAGTTCCTCGACCCGCGCGGACAGCGAGATAGGTTTCTTGCTCATGTGATCAGCTTGCCAGCATGTCACGTCACATGTGAAGCAGGGTGTGTCCGTTGCCGGGAGCGCGCAGAGCGCAGCCCCGGGCTCCCTCCGGCGCGGATCCGCCCCCACAGCGGATCCGGCCCGGGAGCCCGGGAGGCGGCAGTCCGTCGCACAGCGCTCGGACCACCGCCGGCGCCCCGCCGCGTCCGGAACGCCGCGGGGACCCTGCTGTCATCGACACGTGCGCGCGGTGTCCCGCGGTTCACCCGGACACCGGGGAAGGCCGTGCCGCCCGGGGCTCAGGCGGGGACGATGTTGTGGTTGAACCGGAAGACGTTGCCGGGGTCGTAGGCCGTCTTCACCGCGGCGAGCCGGTCGTACCGCTGCGGCCCGTACACGTGGCGCACGCCCTCGGCGTCGGTCGCCTCGTCCGGGGAGAGGAAGTTCACCATGTTGCGCCGCGCGGCCCAGGGCGCGAGCCCGTCCATGACCCGCTCCAGCTCGCCCCTGAGGCGGGCCGCCTCGTCCGGGGCACCCACCGCGAACCCGAAGACCACGTACGGCAGACCACGGCTCGACACCGCGTTGGGCACCGCCGGTTCGCGGTCGAGGGCACCGCCGAGCGCGCGGATCTCGACGTTGGCGAGGGTGCAGCCCGACTCGGGCCCCGTCAGGTCGGCGAACGCCTCGGCCGCCTTCTCGTCGAAGTCCTCCAGACAGACGCTGCGGTCGAAGTACGGCATCGGGTCCACCGGGTCCTGGTGGATCTCCCCGATGGCGGTGAACGGCTTCTCCCCCACCAGGTCGATCAGCACCGGGGCGGCCGCCCGCAGCGACGCCAGCAGGTCCGCGCCGTCCTCGGCCGACCCCAGGTAGCCGACCCGCAGGTGGACCACGAAGGCGCCGCGCAGCGGCTCCGGCAGCACCGGCAGGTCGGGCAGGCGCTGGACGCCGATGGAGGACGTCATGTCCTCCCCCACGCCGGGGAGCCAGGCACGCCAGGCCCGGAGCACGTCGGCCAGGTGCTCGCCCGGGAAGTAGACACTGCCCCCGTAGAAACGGGTGACCGGGAAGACGTCGAACTCGATCTCGGTGACGACTCCGAAGTTCCCCTTGCCGCCGCGCACCGCCCAGAACAGGTCAGGGTCGCTCTCGGCCGTCACGCGTCGCAGCTCTCCGTCCGCGGTGACCAGGTTCACGCGGCGCACGTGGTCGGCGGCGTAACCCAGGCTGCGTCCCAGCAGCGGACTCTGACCGCCGCCGAGGGTGTAGCCGACGACCCCGACGTTCGGCGCCGAACCCACGATCGGGGCGAGCCCGTGCTCCGCGGCACGCGGCAGCACGTCGGTCCACCGCACGCCCGGCCCGACCCGTACGGTGCACTCGCCCGCGTCGACGACGAGGTCCCGCATCCGCTCGACCGTGATCAGCAGCGCGCCCTCGGCGGCCGACGCCACCTGGTGGGCCGCGGACTTCACCGCGACGCCCATGTCGTGCCGCCCGGCGAACCGGACCGCCTCCAGGACGTCCTGCTCACTCGTCGCCCCGACCACCACGGCAGGCCGCAGACCGCAGGTCAGGTTGTAGGTGGCGCACTCCGGTCCGTATCCCTCGGCCCCCGGCTCCAGCACCGGCCCGGCGACGACGCGCCGCAGGGCGGCCACGTCCTCCGGGGTGAGCTTCCCGTTCGTCTGATCAAGGCTGTCCACATTCACGTTGTCACGACCTCACTTGCACATGTGTCTCGCCGCCCGTCTCGTAAAACGTGTGCGACGTCATCTGACGCTTCTGACACGAGTGGAAGCTGCTCCGTCGTTCACTGCGCACTCGTGCGCATGTGTGAGGTGCCGCGGTTCGGCCCCCGCCGCCGCGTCACGGGCCGCCGCCTCGCGGGCCGGCCGGACCCGGCTCGCCCGCTCGGTCTCCCTGTTACGCCGTGACGGGTACTCCGCCGGGCGCGTCCGCTCGCGGTACCGTACGAACCGGTGAAAACGATCCCGGCCGGACCGGCAAGGGCGGAATCTGGACGTCCTTCGCCGCGCGATGGTTGCATGGGCCGTACGGAGCCGGGTGCGGGCGTACACGGCCAGGTCGGGGCGGTGGACCGGACCCCGGTACGTGGGCCGTTGGAGGCAGTGCGATGAGTGACCTGGACGCGACGGGCTGCCCGACCGCGCCCCGCCTGGTCGGGCGGGACGAGGATCTCGCGTTCATCCGGTCCTTCCTCACCGATTCCCAGGTCCACGGAGCGGCGCTGCTGCTCCGGGGCGAGGCCGGGGTGGGCAAGACCGCGGTCCTGGACGCGGTGGCCAACGGCGCCGTGCGCCAGGACATCCGGGTGCTGCGCGCGAACGGGGTGCAGTTCGAGGCGGACATCGGCTACGCCGGCCTCAATCAGCTCCTCGTGCCCCTCTTCGACGAGTTCGACGCCCTGGACACCGTCCACCGCGATGCCCTGCGCGTCGCCGTCGGTATCGGCGGCGGTCCGGTGCCGGACCGCCTGCTGACCTCGACCGCGGTCCTGCTGCTGCTGCGGACGATCTCCGCCCGGACGCCGCTGCTGATCGTCGTCGACGACCTGCCGTGGCTGGACCGGGCGACCAACGCCGTGCTCGGCTTCGTCGCCCGGCGGCTGGTCGGCAGCCGGATCGGCTTCCTCGCCGCCTCCCGCGAGGGCGCCGACAGCTTCTTCGAGTCCAGCGGTCTGACCGAGCACCGGCTCGAACCGCTGAGCGACACGTCCTCCGCGGAGCTGCTGGCGTTGACCCACCCCGGTTTCTCCCCCGCCGTACGGCGCCGGATCGCCTCCGAGGCGCGAGGCAATCCGCTGGCCCTGGTGGAGCTGCCGCGGGCGCTCTCCCCGGAGCAGCGCACGACGCTCGCGGCGATCCCCTCCGTGCTGCCCCTGAGCGAGCGGCTGCAGGCCCTGTTCGCCTCACGGGTGGCCGGGCTCTCCGATCCCTGCCGTACGCTGCTCTTGATCGCCGCCCTGGACGGCACCGGTGACCTGGCGTCGATCGAGGCCGCCGGGGCCGGCCTGGCCGTCGTCGACGACCTGGCACCCGCCGAGCAGGACCGGCTGGTCACGATCTCCGCCGACAACCGCCGGCTGTCCTTCCGGCATCCGCTGATCGGTTCCGCGGTGGTGGAGCATGCGACGGCCGCGGAACGCAGACGGGCCCACGAGGCGCTCGCCGGGGTCCTTGAGGACCAGCCGGAACGCCGTGCCTGGCACTTGGGCGAGGCCGCCGTGGGTCCGGACGAGACGGTCGCGGCCCTGCTGGAGGAGGCCGGACGTCGCAGGCTGCGGCGCGGGGACGCGCTCGGCGCGGTGACGGCACTGACCCGGGCCGCGGGACTCAGCCCCGCGCCCGCCGACGAGAGCAGACGGCTGGCCGAGGCGGCCTACGTCGGCGTGGACTCCGGCGGGGAGCTGGAGGACGCCTCCCGGCTGCTCGCCCGGCTGGCCCACCCCCAGACCGGTGAGAAGTCGCTGCACGCGGCGGCCGCGTCGGCGTTCCTGCTGATCAACCAGGACGGGGACATCGACACCGCGTACCGGCTGCTGGTCGGTGCGATCGAGTCGGGCGAGCACGACTGGGACGCCGCGGACGCCGCGCTCGTGGAGGCGCTGCACCTGCTGGTCCTGCTGTGCTGGTACGGCGGCGAGCCCCACCTGTGGCGGCCCCTGCTGACATTCCTGGACCGGCTGACCCCCGAGACACCCGACCTGCTGTGGGTGATCATCCGCACCTTCGCGGACCCGGCACGCACCGGTCCCGAGGCGCTGCCCCGGCTCGCGGAGCTGACCGCCACCGTGGGCGACGATCCGACCCGGGTGATCCGGGTGGGCACCGCGTCCGTCTTCGCGGACCGGCTCGGCGACTTCCGGTGGGCCACCCGCCGCCTCGTCGAGCAGGGCCGGGCCGGCACGGCGCCCGTCCGCCGCCATCTGGGCGCGCTGATGCACCTCGGGCTGGACTACTTCCACCTGGGCCGGTGGGAGGACGCCGCGGATCTGGCCGACGAGGGTCTGGCCCTGTGCGAGAACCACGACTACCGGTTCTTCGCCTGGTACTTCCACTACATCCGGGCGGCCGTGGCCGCGGTCCGCGGCGACGCGGAGACCAGTGACGCGCTGACCGAGGAGATCGTGCGGTGGGCAACCCCCCGCGGGGCCCTCGGCGCACGGTTCTTCGCCGGTCACGCCAGGGCGCTCACGGCCCTGGGCCGGGGCGACTATCAGACCGCCTACCGGCACTCCTGCACGCTCAACGAGCCGGGCACCGTGGCACCGTACGTCCCGATCGCCATGTGGGGTGCGCTGGACCTGGTCGAGGCGGCGGTGCGGACCGGTCGCGAGAAGGAGGCGGCCGCCCACGCGGCCGCGATGCGCGCCTCCGCGATGGCCGCGCTGTCCCCCCGGCTGGAGCTGTCCGTCCTGACCGCCGAGGCACTGACGACGCCCGGTGAGGAGTCCGTCGCCCTCTTCGAGCGGGCGCTGGCCCTGCCCGGGCCGGAACGCTGGCCGTTCGACGCGGCGCGGGTCCGCCTCTTCCACGGTGAGCGTCTGCGGCGGCTGCGGGCGACATCGGAGGCACGGGACCAACTGGCGCAGGCGCTGAAGAGCTTCCAGCAACTCGGGGCGCAGCCCTGGGTGACGCGCACGGCGGCCGAACTGCGGGCGAGCGGGCAGTCCGCGCCGGCCGCCGCGCGGCCGAGGTCCGCCGCGCTGACCGCGCAGGAACTGCAGATCGCCACCCTCGCGGCGACCGGACTGACCAACAAGCAGATCGCCGAGCGGCTGTTCCTCTCCCACCGCACCATCGGCACGCACCTGTACCAGATCTACCCCAAGCTGGGCATCACCTCGCGGGCCGCGCTGCGGGACGCGCTCTCCGCTCTCGAGGGCCCCGGGAACGGCTGACAGCGGCCAGTCATTTGACGTATGTCCCCGCTCCGCGGTCGCGCGCACAGTGGACACGGGGCTGTCCCGCCCCGCTCCGCACCAGGGTTCAGCACCGCGGTTCAGCACCACGAGAGGGGAGCCGGATGCACGGCGCCTCGGACAGTCATCCGGACATCCACTGGCCGTCCGGCTTCTCGCCCGACCGTGCCCACAGCTTCTGTCAGGCGCAGGTCGTCGTGCACGCCCCGCCCACCACGGCGTTCGGTGTGCTGACCGACGTGGCCCGGTGGCCGGAGTGGGCGGCCGGGGTGACCGAGTCCCGGCCGGGTGCGCTGGAGGGGACCTTCCGCGTGCGCTTCCACGAGCACGGGTTCGAGGTGTTCTTCGGGGAGCGGGTGGAGCCGCACCGGCTCGGCTGGTCGGTGGTGGGGGCGGGAGTCCAGCTCTACCAGGCATGGCTGCTCACCGAGGTGGAGGGCGGCACCCACGTGGTGAGCGAGAACGTCGTCCGCGGACCGGCCGCCCGGGCTCTGGACGCGCAGTCACCCCTGTGGGCACGCCGCCTGCACGCCCTGTGGCTGGCGCAGCTCAAGGGGCTGTCGGAGAGCGCCGTGGGCCAGGGGCCGGTCTGACGAGGACCGTCGTCGCCCGAGGGGCGGCACTGCGGCGAGAGCGCGTGCACGGCGTCGCAGAGCGGGCGGGAATGGCCGGACAGGCGCCTTGGCCTTGTCGCACGGCCCGGCACACACGCCGACGACCGGCCCCGCCTGCGGGGCCGGCCGGTCGGGGTGGTGCCGCCGTGGCTCATACGGCCGCGGCGTTCTCCTCGGCCGCGGGCGCACCGGCCGTGTCGTCTGGGGTCGCCGCGACGGTGTGCGCGCTCCTCGCGGACGGCCTGAGGAAGAGGGCGAGGACGATGCCGGCGGCGAGGGCCGGGGCGATCCACAGGTATCCGGCGGCAGTGGCGTGGGCGAAGGCGTCCAGGGCGGTCTCGCGCAGCGCGCCGGGCAGGTGTCCGACGGTGTCGGGCCGCGTGGCGTCGAAACCGCCGGCGGTCGGCAGGCCGCTGACCCGGTCGGCGAAGCCGGTGTTGAGGAGGGTACCGAAGACGGCGACTCCGAACGCGGCACCGATGGAGCGGGAGAAGGTGACGACGGCGCTCGCGGCGCCGATGTCGGCGGCCGGGACGCTGTTCTGGACGGTGGTCATGACGACCATCGGCACCATGCCGATACCGATCCCGGTGATCAGGAAGTAGACGCTGAGGACCAGGGTGTTCGGGCCGTTGCCGATGGTGGCGAGCAGGAGCAGACCGGCGAGGTTGACGGCCAGGCCGCTCAGCAGGATGGTCCGCAGCCGATCGATGTGGGCGGCCCAGCGTCCGGCCAGGGACTGGCTGACGACCAGCCCGGCGACGAGCGGCAGCATGTAGATGCCCGACAGCGTGGCCGAGACTCCGTGCACGATCTGCAGGTAGGTCGGCAGGTAGACCAGGACCGAGAACATCGCGGCGTTGGCGAAGAACGCGATCAGCGAGGAGAACACCACGGTGCGGGAGCCGAGCATGGCCGGGGGCAGCACCGGCGCGGCGACGCGGCGCTCGACGGGAACCAGTACCGCAGCGAGTGCGACGGTGGCGACGATCAGGCCGACGATGGACGGCGAGCCCCAGCCCCAGCGCTCGCCGAAGGACGTGACGAGGACCAGGCCGGTGGCGATGGCGGCCAGCAGGGTGGCGCCGGCGTAGTCGATGCGCGCCTTGGCGCCGCGGGCAGCGGCAGGCAGGGCGCGGGCCGCGATGAAGAGGGCCACGATGCCGACCGGGAGATTGATCAGGAAGGCCCACCGCCAGGAGAGCTGGTCGGTGAAGACACCGCCGAGCAGCGGGCCGACGATGCTGGCGACGCCGTAGACCGAGCCGAACATGCCCTGGTACCGGCCGCGCTCGCTCGGCGCGACGATGTCACCGACGAGACCGAAGGTCAGCACGATCATGCCGCCGCCGCCGACGCCCTGAAGCACCCGGGCGCCGATCAGTTCGGGGAGGTTCTGCGCCAGGCCGCAGGCGACGGAGGCGATCAGGAACACCGAGGTGGCGGCGAGGTAGAGCCGCTTGCGGCCGAACATGTCGCCGAGCTTGCCCCACAGCGGCGTCACGGCCGTCGAGGCGAGCAGGTACCCGGCGCTGACCCATGCGATGTCGTCGAACCCGTTGAGGTCCTGCGCTATCCGGGGCAGCGCGGTGGAGACGATCGTCTGGTCCAGGGCCGCGAGCAGCACCGCGAGGATCAGCGCGCTCATCGCGGCGGCGACACCGCCCGCCCTTGGCGGTGCGGACTGTGACTTCGACAACGACATCGACGTGCCTTCCTTCTCATCCAAGGGTTTTCTCAGGGTCGTCCGAGGTGCGGCAGGAGCTTCGCGTCGGCCGTCACACGGCCTTTTCGTCTCACTCTACTGTCACTACCCGAGCTATCTGTCACGTTAATGTAGCACTTTCAGTCGAGTGATTCACCATGGAGAGGCATTAGAAGGTCTCAGGGGTCACAGCACGCATAGACTCGACGACGTGAGAGCCGACGCAGCACGCAATCTGGAAGCCGTTCTGACCACCGGCGCGCGCATGCTCACCACCGATCCCGGTGCGAGCATCGCGCGCATCGCCGCCGAGGCGGGCGTGGACCGGCGCACCGTCTACCGGCGCTTCGCCTCCCGCGAGGACCTGCTCGCCGCGATCTACGCATCCCGCCTGGCGGCCATCGAGCGGGCCATCGAGGACGCCCGGCTGCGCGAGGCACCCGTCGCCGTCGCCCTGCACCGCTACGTCGAGAACATCATCGCGGTCAACCGCACCTGGCCCGTCGACCTCACCCGCATGCTCGCCGACGAGGAGGTGCGCGCCCGCCGCGACGCCTCCGCGCAGGAGGTCGAGGCCTTCCTCGACCGTGCCGTCGCCGAAGGAATCCTCCGTCCCGGGCTCCCCGCGGGGTGGGTGGGCGGCCTGCTGCCCCAGCTCATGCACCTGGTGTCCCGGCAGCTGCCCGACCTCAGCCCCGCGCGGGCGGCGGACGTCGTCGTCGACACCCTGCTGCGCGGCGTCGGCGCACCCTGAGGCCGGAAGAGCAGAGGGCCCTTGAAACGGACTCCAAGGTCCGATATCGTCCAGGACGGACTCTTGAGTCCGTTTCTCGCGCCCGTGTTCCGGGCCGCTTCCGTCGTGCGAGCGAGCCCCGGCTTCACCGCCGCCCCGGACGGGACCCGCCGAGTCCCGCGCACCGCCGCACCCCTCGATCGGAGTACGCCATGTCCCTGCGCACCGCCCCGAACCCGACCTCCTTCCCGAAGGAGGTCAGCGCCTTTTCCTCGATCCTGCCGCCCGCTCCCCTGATCGGGGAGCTGTGCCACGCGTCGGGCACCGTGAAGGCGTTCGAGGGCCTGGCCCGTGCGCTGGCCACCTCGCTGGACCTGCCGGCGCGTTCGCGCGAACTCGTGATACTTACCGTGGCGGCCTACACCGACAGCCCGTCGGTCGCGGCCCAGCACACCCCGCTCGCGCGGGCGGAGGGCGTGGACGAACAGACTCTGCGGATCGTCGCCGCCCGCGAGCCCGACCACCCCGAGCTGTCGTCCCACGACCGGGCGCTCGTCCGGCTCACCGCCGAACTGGTGAGGCAGCCGCGGGTCTCCGAGGAGGTCTACCGGCAGGCCCGCGCCCACCTCACCGAACGGGAACTGGTCGACGTGCTGCACGTGGCCGGCTACTTCTGGTCGTTCGGCCGCATCACCGCCGGGTCGCGATGACCCGGCGGAGCGGCCGGCTCGTCCCGGTGGTCAGCCCTGGCGGACGCCCTCGATGAAGCGGCCGGCCAGGTCGACACGTTCGGCCAGGGAGGCGTGGGTCTGGCCGAAGTCCACGAACAGTTCGTGGACGCCCGCTTCCGCGGCGGTCCGGGCGTAGTCGACGTACTGGGCGAGCGTGCCCGCCCACGGCATGCGCTCGACGTCGGTCCTCGTGTCCGTCAGCTCCGGATTGACACGCAGCGCCATCCGCAGGGCGGACGGGTCACGGTCCGCCTCGACCGCCTCCTTCACGATCATGTCCCACATGCCGAGGAGCTGCGGCAGCGGCAGCGCCACGGGGAGCCAGCCGTCGAGCCGTCGTCCGATCCGCCGCAACCCGCTGGGCGTGAACGCCGCGAGCAGCACGGGCGGTGCGGGCCGCCGGGACGGCTTGAGCCCCACCACCGTCTCCGGGATCGTGAACAGGGCGCCCTCGTGGGAGAAGACGTCGTTGGCCCAGTAGTCCCGCAGGATCTGCAGCGTCTCGTCGAGCCGGGCACCCCGGCCCTTCCAGGGCACGGAGACCGCGGTGTACTCGTCGGGCATCCAGCCAAGGCCGAGGCCCACGACCAGGCGGCCCTGACTGAGCAGATCGAGGGTGGTCAGCGAACGGGCCAGCATGATCGGCGGCTGCCACAGCCCGTTGAGGGTGCTGGTGCCCAGCTGGACGCGGGTCGTGTGGGACGCGGCGAACGTCAGGGCGACCAGCGGGTCCATGTGGTTCTCGTAGACCCGCGGCATCTGCCCGTCACCGCTCGGATAGTGCGCTCCCGGAACGAGCGGGGCGAGGACCCGGTCGCCCGTCCACAGGGAGTCGTACCCCATCTCCTCCGCGGTGCGGCACACCCGCAGGATGCCTTCCGGATGGGCGTCGGGACCGAAGGTCGGCAGGGCCAGGCCGAGTTTCATGGGTGTCTCCTCATACGGTGTCCCGGTCCCTGCCCGTCAGCGAAGTACCGAGCAGGTCTTCCAGGGCGGCGACCGTCCGGGCGGGGTCCACGGCGTGGACGGTGGCGAAACCCAGGTCCGCGGCGGGCGGCAGGTGCTGCTCGGTGTCGTCGACGAACACGCACTCCCCGGCCGTCAGTCCGAGCCGGTCCAGCGCGAGCCGGAAGATCTCCGGTTCGGGCTTGCGTGTCCCGTGGACCTCCGACAGCACCACGGCGTCGTAGCGTTCCTCCACCTCGTAGCCGTCGTAGAGGTTCCACGGGGCCAGGCCGACGGAGTTGGACAGCAGGGCGACCTTCACCCCCGCCCGGCGCGCGGCGGCGGCAGCGGCGATCACCAGGGGCTCGGGGCGCAGATCGGCGAAGATCCGGCCCATCAGGTTCTCCGGCTCGATGCCGAGGAGCCGGCCGGCCGCCTCGTTCCACTGGATCTGGGTGAGCGCACCGCGCTCCAGTTCCTCGGTGAGCCGGATCCCCTCCGGGTCCAGGTAGAGACCGGTGAGCAGCGTCCCCTCAGCGAGTCCCGCACGCTTCTCGAAGGCCAGCGCGGCGGGCGGCAGGGGGGTCGTCAGCACACCGCCGAAGTCGAGCACGAGGCCCTTGCGGTGCTGGGTCATATGCACACTTTAGTAGACCGGACACACTCGCCCCACACCAGGTCATGTGTTTCAAAGCGCGCACCACAAGTGTCACGAAGGCACATGTTCGAGGATCATCACGACGAGGTGTGAACCTGTCGGCAGGGCAGGCACGTTGTCCGGGTGAGGGGTTTCCGCCGCCCCGGCGACGGCGGCGGGAACCCGCTCGCCCCCGCCCTGCCGCCGCCCGGACCCCACCGCCTCCCCCCGGTCCGCTCCGTACTCCCGCGTCAGCCCCTCGACCGGTGCGGATGGGCGGGGTAGACGCCCAGGACGCGCACCTCCGAGGAGAAGAACCGCAGTTCCTCCAGAGCGAGGGCGACCCGCCGCTCGTCGGGGTGGCCCTCAGCCTCGACGTAGAAGCGGCTGGCGTTGAGCCCCGCGCCGATGTGATAGCTCTCGATCTTGGTGAGGTTCACCCCGCCGGTGGCGAAGCCGCCCAGTGCCTTGTAGAGCGCGCTCGGGATGTTGCGCACGCTGAAGAAGAGGCTCGTCATGGTCGGCTGCCCGGGGTCCGGGGCGGGGGCGGCCCGCCGGGACAGGACGACGAACCGCGTGGTGTTCTCCGGGTCGTCCTCCACGCCGGCGCGCAGCACGTCGAGACCGTGCAGCCCGGCCGCCGCGGGCGGCGCGAGGGCCGCGTGCCGCGCGTCCCCCAGCTCGGCCACCTCACGCGCCGCCCCGGCGGTGTCGTCGCAGACCAGGGTGCGCCAGCCGCCCTCGCGCAGCAACTTGCGGCACTGGCCGAGCGCGTGCACATGACTGCGGACGCACTCCACCTGGTCCAGGGTGGCCCCGGCGACACCCATCAGGTCGAAACGGATGGCGTGGAAGTACTCGCCGATGATGTGCAGCCCGGACTCCGGCAGCAGGTGGTGCACGTCGGCGACGCGTCCGGCCGCGGAGTTGTCCACCGGGATCACGGCCAGGTCGGCATCGCCGAGGGCCACGGCGTCCAGGGCCTGCTCGAAGCCGGTGCAGGACAGTTCTCGGGTGTCCGAGTACAGGGTGCGTGCGACGGTCGCCGAGTTGGAACCGGGCTCACCCTGATATGCGACGGTCGTCACCGCGTTCAGCCTTCCTGAGGGAAATCCTGTAGTGGGGCGGCAGAAGCTCCGTTGCGTACCGCACCTGCTGCAGTATCGGTGAACTCGCCTCCATCACGCGCACCAGGGGTTGTCCGCCGCCGCGGTCGTCCGCGAGGACGTGATCGTAGGCCGCCGCGAGCACGTGATGAACGGTGTCGGCGAGCCGCCGTACCCGCACGGCGAGCCGCTCCCGCAGAGCCCGGGGAAGCCCCTCCCGTGCGGTCGGCGCACCGTGCAGGGCCGCCGCCAGGGCCAGCCGCTCGTCGTGCAGGACGGCGGCCAGCTCGGCCGCGACGACGGGGCCGGAGCCCGGTGCGGAGCGCGGCCCCGGGCACGCCGCCGTCACCCGCGCGCCGGGGCCGGCCAGCACGTCGGTCGTGCGCCGGGCCGCGCCCAGGGCCAGCGCGGCGACCGCCGTCCACAGGAACGCGGCGTCCTGGGCCCGCAGCGGCGTGCCCGTCGTGTACGTGGCCAGTCCCGCCGGCACCCGCAGGCCCTCCACGCGGAACGAGGCGCCGCACGAGCCACCGGGGCCGCCCTCCGCCCCGGGGACCCGGCACGCAAGGCTCCTGGCGGGGACCACGAAGAGATCGGGAAGGGCGTCGGCGCCGGGTTCGCCGTGGCCTCCTCCGGTCCCCCTCCCGCGCCCGTTCCCGGCGGCGAGCGGCAGCGCCAGCCAGGAGCCCATCCCCTCGCCGGGCGGCGGCGGGCGCCACACGCCGGACAGGTCGAACCCGCCGGACGCGGGTTGCACCGCCGGCCCCAGCACGGCGGCCACCGGGGCCGCGGCGCTCAGCGGGGCGGCCCAGTTCCAGGCGCCGGTGAAGGCCCGCCAGGCCTCGGCGGGGCCGGCGTGAGCGCGCGCTTCCATGACCGTGAGGACCCGGGTTAGTCCGCAGGCCGGTCCCGGCTCCCTCACGGGATCGCCCTGTGCGAAGTCCGGCATGGCTAGGCGGCCCGCTCGTCCGGGGAACCGGGGGCCGTCGTCAGAACGACGTTCTCCAGTTCCTCGCCGCGGCGATAACGGTTCAGCTGCCGTCGCAGGAAGGCCGCGCTCATCGGGCCGAACGCGTCGGTGAACGCCGCCACGTGCGGAGTGACCAGCGCGCCCGGCAGGTGCCACAGGGGATGTCCGGAAGGCAGCGGTTCGGGGTCGGTGACGTCGAGCGCGACGCGCAGCTTCCCCACGCGGACCCGGCGGACCAGCGCGGGGGTGTCGACGATTTCGCCGCGGGCGACGTTGACGAGCATCGCCCCGTCCTTCAGCAGGGCCAAGGCCGTCGCGTCGAACATGCCGCGGGTGTGGTCGGTCAGCGGCGCGCACACGACCACCGCGTCGGCCGTGGGCAGCAGCGCGGGCAGCTCCGCCGTGCCGTGCACCCGCCCCGCGGGCGTGGTGCGGGCCGTGCGCGCCACCAGGACCGTCTCACACCGGAACGCGCCGAGCCGGTCCGCGACGGCCGCTCCGACGGCGCCGTAGCCGATGACCAGGACACGCTTACCGACCAGGGTGCCGCGGAACTCGGGCCGCCACTTGCCCGCGGCCTGCTGGACCGCGAACCGGTCGAGGCCCCGGCACAGGGACAGCAACAGCGTGACCGCCAGCTCCGCGGTCGCGTCGCGGTGGACGCCGCGGCCGGTGCTCAGCCGGGTCCCGGCAGGTATCGCGTCCACCAGCGGCAGCATGTGGTCGTAGCCGGAGCTGAGGAGCTGGAGCACCTCGAGACCGCGCATCCGGGGCAGCACGGGGGCGAGCAGGCGTTCGGCCCCCGGCACGGGCGGTGCCACGAGGAAGTCGACGTCACCGGGGTCGCCGGGCAGCGGGCCCGCACCGTCCCAGGTGGCGTACGACAGCCCGTCGGGCAGCCCTGGGACCTGGCTCGGCCGGTAGGGCAGCCAAACGGTCTTGTGGTCCTTCATCGTGTCTCAGCTTCTTCCCACTCCATCACCCGCCACGGGACGCAGGTGTCGACATCACCCAAGACGACATGTGAATCGTTCGCCAACCGGAATGAACACAGGTGTCGCGGCCGTAGGTCCATGTGAGTTACTCAAGTCTACACACTCACACGTGTGAACCCGTTGTGCATGATGTCACGTGTAGGGTGCATGAACCCCTCGGACATCCCGACCGGCCACCCGGACCGGTCGCAGGCACTCTCCGCGCTGCGCCAGGCCGTCACCGGCGTGGTTCTCACCCCCGACGACCCGGCGTACGAGGCGGAGTGCACCGGGCACAACCTGCTCCGCATGGCCCGGCCGACGGTCGTCGTCGGGGTCGTCGACGTCGACGACGTCGTGGCCGCCGTACGCTTCGCCAGGTCCCGAGACATGCCGGTGGCCGTGCGCGGCGCCGGCCACCAGACGGTCCTGCCGGAGGACACCGGTGAATGGCTGCTGATCACCACCGGCCGCATGGACGACATACGTGTCGACCCCCGTGCGCGGACGGCCACCGTCGGCGCGGGCGCCCGCTGGCGCGAGGTCGTCGACGCGTCGGCCAAGCACGGCCTGACACCGCTCGCAGGCTCGGCACCCGATGTCGGTGTGCTCGGCTACACCCTCGGCGGCGGCATCGGGCCGCTGCTGAGCCGCTCCCACGGCTACGCCGCCGACCACGTCCACCGCATGGCCATGGTTACCGCCGACGGCGAGGTGCTGCGGGTGACACCGGACAGCGACCCGGAGCTGTTCTGGGCCCTGCTCGGCTGCAAGGGCAACTTCGGTGTGGTCGTCGCCGTGGAGTTCGCGCTCTTCCCGGTGACCCGCTTCTACGGCGGTGGCCTCTACTTCCGCGGTGAGGACACCACACAAGTGCTCGCCGTGTGGCGTGAGTGGCTGCCGACGCTGGACGAGGACACCACGACGTCGGTGGCCGTACAACGGCTGCCGGACCTGCCGGACCTGCCCGAAGTGCTGCGCGGTTCGTTCGTCCTGCACGTCCGGGTGGGCCACCTGGGGTCCGCCTCCCGCGGCGGGCACCTCGTCGAGCCCCTGCGCCGCGCCGCCGTCTGCCTGCTGGACACCCTCGCGGAACGCCCGATCACCGAGCTGGGCGAGATCCACGTGGACCCGGTGCGGCCCGCTCCCGTGTCCGGGACGAGCGTGGGTCTGCGGGAGTTCTCCGCCGCCACGGCCGATGCGTTCACCGCACTCACCGGCGCCGGCTCCGGCTGCCCGCTGAGCAGCGTCGAGATCCGGGCCCTCGGCGGCGCGCTGGACCGGCAGCCGCCGGTGCCCAACGCGGTGCCCTCCCGGGGCCTGCCGTTCGTCTCCTTCGCCTTCGGCGTCGCCGAGGACGAACGGGCCACGCCCGTACGGGAGTACCTGGCCACCTACGCCGAGGGGATGTCCCCGTGGGCGGACCGCCGCGACATCGTGAACTTCCTCTCCCCGAAGCTGGCCTTCGACGAGGCGGAGATGCGCCGCGTCTTCGGCGAGGAGCGGTACGCGCGGCTCGCCACCGTCAAGCGCAGGCTCGATCCCGGCAACGTCTTCCGGCTCAACCACAACGTGCTGCCCGGATGAGATCCGATCCGGACCTCATGCTCCGGATGTCCGGCACGGCGGGGCACAATGAGGGCATGGATTCGGCACAGACGACCTCCCAGGAGCCCCTCCGGGGCGACGCGCCCCGCAGACGGGCCGACGCCCGCCGCAATCACGACCGGGTCTTCGCGGCGGCCCTGGAGGTCTTTGCGCAGGCGGGCCTGCAGGGGACCGTGCCGCAGGTGGCCGAGCGGGCCGACGTGGGAAAGGCCACGGTGTACCGCAGCTACCCGACCAAGGAAGATCTGGTGGGCGCCGTCGTCCGGCACCGGATGGAGGAGCTGGACCGCGTCACGGGGCCCGCCGTGGCGCAGGCCGCCCCGACGCGCGCCTTCGACTCCTTCGTCCTCGCGCTCTTCACGTACCTCGCCCAGGACCGGCTGCTCTCGGAGGCTCTCGCGGACGTGCGGTCCGCGCCGTACACCCGGCCGCTGCTCGACCGGCTGGAGACGCTGATGGAAGAAGCCAAGGCCGCCGGGACGATCCGCCGCGACGCGGACCGGCAGGACCTGCGTGTGGTGCTGTGCGGCATGGCCCTGCAACTGGTCAACCTCGACGAGCGGGATCCGGACCTGTGGCGTCGCTACGGCGAACTGACCCTCCGGGCGCTGCGCCCCTGAACAGGCGCCGGCGGGTTCACTGCCGGCGAGCGGTCAGTGTTGCCGCCGCCGGGCCACGCCCCTCTTGCGCACGCAGCGTCGCGAAGTAGCGGGCCCAGGACGTCACCCCCGGACGCCGGCGCAGCAGCGCACGGCGCTCGCGTTCGGTCATGGCTCCCCACACACCGTGCTCCACGCGGTGGTCGAGCGCGTATGCCAGGCATTCGAGCCGCACCGGACAGCCGGCGCACACGGTCTTGGCCCGGTTCTGTTCCGCCCCTTCGACGAACATCTGGTCGGGCTGTGCCCGGCACCGCCCCTGTGTGACCCAGTCCATCCGCGCCTCGCCTCCACAGCGGTGCATCGACCGCCAGACATACCTTGCGCCAGCCGACAGACATGACACTAGCTCACATGTGTGTGTCGTGTGTTCCGGCGCGCAGCACACCGGGCGGCCGGCGCCTGTCGGGTCCAGAACCCGGACGCGCAGGTCCCGGGCGCGGTGACGGCAGCCCTGGTCCCGTCACCGACCAGGGACGAATCGTCACCCAGTGCGTGCGGTGACCGAGGCCCCCGGTGCACGTGTCCGGGAGCCCCGGAAAGCCGCACAAGAAACTTTTCGGCCATACTTGATGACGTGACCCCTTGTCGGGATCTAATCTCTTGCTTGGGTGGGAGTGGGACGGTGGCATACCTGTCACGGGTCCCGTCGGCGGGCGCGGGAAGGACCGTGATGGCCTGCCGATGACCACGTAGCCTCTCCCCCCTGTGCCCGGCGCGATCCGTGTGCACGGGCGTGTACACGTCCGTACCGGGCAGGGTGATGAAGGGAGCGGGGCACGGTGGAGTCGGACTTCGGGGCCATGGTCGGCCGCGACGACGAGCTGAGGACGCTGTCGGAGTTCGTCACGGCCCCCGGTGGGCGGGCCCTCGTTCTGCGTGGCGACACGGGCGTGGGCAAGAGCGCCCTGCTGGAACACGTCGCAGGCCTGGCGGCGCAGGAGAAGCAGCGGGTGATCCGGGCCGCCGGCGTCGAGGCGGAGTCGGAGCTGCCCTTCGCGGGCCTGCACCAGTTCCTGTACCCGCTGTTGCCCTACATCGACCGGCTGGACGAGGTGCACCGGCAGGTCTTCGACGTCGTCTTCGGCCGCAGCGCGGGGGCTGCCCCGTCGGTCATGACCCTGGGCATCGCCGTACTGGACCTGCTCTCCCTCGCGGCCTCGCAGAAGCCGTTGCTGCTGGTACTCGACGACGGACAGTGGCTGGACGCCTCCAGCACCGAGGTGTGCGGCTTCGTGGGCCGACGCCTGACCGGCAGTTCGGTCAAGCTCGTCGTCGTCCTGCGTTCCGAGGTCCCCTCGGGCTTCGACACCGCCGCGCTGCCGGAACTGCCGGTGACGACGCTGTCGGAGAAGGCCAGTGAGCGACTGCTCGACGCACACCACCCGGAGCTGGACCCCGAGATCCGCCGGCTGGTCCTGGACGAGGCACGGGGCAACCCGCTGGCCCTGCTGGAACTGCCGCCGTACGTGCGCGCCCACCGGAGCGCTCGCACCGCCGGCGAGGTGTTCGGCTACACCGGCGTCCCGCTTCCCCAGCGCCTGCAGCAGGTGTACGGCGCCCGCATCGAGTCGCTGGGCACCGCCATCCGCGCGGAGCTGCTGCGCGGCGCCCTGGACGGCGTCGGGGCCGGCACCGCGTCCGGTACGGCGGGCACCGCCCAGCGCTACCGGATGCTGGAGGCCGACGAGGCCGCGGACCGCGGACTGCTGGACATCGATCCGCTGTCCGGCGACTTCGTCTTCCGGCACCCTCTGGTGCGCTCCACCGTGGTCCAGACGGCCACTCCCAACGAGCGGCGCGCGGCCCACGCCGCGCTCGCCCGGGTGCACTATGACGACGTGGAGCGCCGCGCCACGCACCTGGCGGCCTCCGCGGTCGACCCGGACGAGGAGATCGCGGCGGCGCTGGAGGCAGCCGCGGACTCCGCCATCCGGCGGGGCGGCGCGGTCGCGGCCATGACCTGGCTGACCCGCGCCGCGGAGCTGAGCGAGTCGCCTGCGGAACGGTCCCGGCGGCTGGGCAGCGCGGCCTACATCGCCGGTCACTCCGGCCGGCTGGACCAGGCGCAGCGGCTGGTCCGCTCCGACACCGCGTCCGGCATCGCCGACTCCCCGGACTCGGTGGTCGCCACCGGGTACGTCGCCCTCTTCGAGGACGGGGACGTGCGCTCTTCGCACGCCCAGGTCTTCGCGGCCGTCAAGACGCTGCGCGACCGCGGCGTCCAGGAGCCGGACGAGGTTCTCGTCCGCCTGGTGGACCTGTTGCTGGCCATCAGCCAGTACGCGAGCGACGCGGGCACCTGGGAGCGGGTGCACGAGCTCCTGGACTCCCTGGGCGACCTGGTGCCCGCGTACTCCCGTGTCTACCAGGACGCCTGGGGCGACGTGGTGCTCCGCGGGGCCGGGGTGCACGAGCGGGTGGAGCGCGCCTTCGCCGGGCTGGCGGACCTGGAGCCCTGGGACGTCACCCGGCTCGGTGTGGCCGCCTACCACGTGGACACCCTCAGCCAGTACCGCCCGCACCTCCAGCGGACCGTGGAGCGGGAGGTGGAGACGGGGGCGCTGGCCGACGCCATGACGATGCTGCACCTGATCGTGCTCGACCAGATCGCCGTCGGCGAGTGGGAGGAGGCCGAGCGCACCGGACAGCGCTGCCTGGAGCTGACGACGGCACACCGGCACGCCCTGTTCACCCACCACACCCACGCCTACCTGGGGCTGCTGGCCGCGCTGCGCGGCGACACCGACCGGGCCCGCGAACTCCAGGCCGCCGTCGACGCCTGGGCCCGCCCCCGCGGCGTCGGCTTCCTCACCCAGATCGCCGACGCCATCGGCACCACCGCCGCGCTCGCCGACGGCGACTACGAGGCGGCCTACCTGCACGCCATCGGCATCACCCCGCCCGGCACCTTCACCCCCTACGCGCACCAGGCCCCCCGCACCCTGCTCGACCTCGTGGAAGCGGCCCTGCACACCGGCCGCACCGAGCAGGCCCGTGCCCACGCCCTCGCCGCACTGGAGGCCGGCCTGCCGGACGTTTCCCCCCGCCTCGCCGTCACCACCCACGGCGCGCTCGCCATGACCGCCGCCGACCCCGCCGAGGCGGACCACCACTACCACTTGGCCGAGACCCACCCCGCCGCCACCCGTTTCCCCTACGAGCTGGCCCGCATCCGCCTGGCCCACGGCGTCCGCCTGCGCCACACCCAGGGCCGCAAGGCCGCCCGGCACTCCCTGACCCTGGCCGCCGACACCTTCGAGCGGCTCGGCGCACCGACCTGGGCGGAGCGGGCACGCGCGGAGCTGCGGACCGCCGGCGCGTCCACCATGACGTCCTCGGCGCACCTCGCGGCGCTGACCTGGCAGGAGCGCAGGATCGCGGACCTCGCGGCAGGCGGCCTGACCAACAAGGAGATCGGCGAGCGGATGCACCTGTCACCGCGCACGGTCAGCTCCCACCTCTACCGGGTCTTCCCCAAACTCGGCATCACCTCCCGCGCCGCCCTGCGCGACGCCCTGGGCAGGCTCTCCGACGACCAGCACGCCTGAACACGGCGGACGGCCCGCTCAGTCCTCCTCGACCAGGCCGCGCACGCCCCGCTCCTCGAGCCAGCCGAGCACGTAGTCGGCGACGAAACGCCATCCTGCGTCGATGACGAGGGAATGGGCACGGTCCGCGAACTGCTTCAGGTCGGTCACCGCCGTGGAGTCGCCGTACTCCTTGTAGACGGTGCGGGTGACGGAGTCCGGAACCAGCCGGTCCTCCTGCCCCGACACCAGCAGCAGCGGCCCGCGGGTCGCGTTGACGATGTCCGCCCCGGTGAAGGGGCTGCGGGCCGCGTAGGCGCAGCCGAGGTCGGCGAGCAGCCGGCTCGGCGCGGGCATCGCGTAGCGCTCGAAGAGCCGGTCGGACTCCTCACGGGTCGCGGTGTTGGCGACCACCCGGTGGAAGGTCTCCGGCGACAGCGACACCGGTGGGGCCTCGCCGACCGCGCGGCCACGCTCTCCCAGCGGGACGACCGCCGTGGGCAGGGGGACCTCGTTGATCGGGGCGGCGGCGATGGCCACGGCGGCCCGGCCGACGTCGGCGCCGATGAGGTGCTGGGCAATGAGCCCACCCACGGAATGGCCGATGATCACAGGCGGGACATCGAACGAACCTACGATATTGGCGTAGTGGTCCGTCAGGGCGGCCAGATCGAGACCGGCGATCGACTCGGGCGACGCGCGCACGTCCAGCGGTCTGGTCGCCTCCCCGGGCCAACCGGGAGCGAAGGCGAGGAACCCCCTGCTGGCGAAACGCTCCGCCCATGCCTCCCAGGACAGCGCGTGCAGCCACGCGCCATGGATGAAGACGACGGGAGTACGTTTCACGGCTGGATCCTCCGAGCAAGACGATCACCCGGCACCGATACGCTCGGGCGACTGCTCCAGGATCGTCGAGCGGGCCCGCCCCGGGCGACAGTCGAATGACTGAATGTCCGACCCCTCGCGGACGCACCCCTCCACCGGACCAAGGCGGACAAAGGCTCATCTAACGGCCCACCGTGATGCCGATCACCGTCATCACCGGCCAAGGCGGACGGTCAACTTACCTATGTACGTCGACGCCGCGGTGACCAGAGTGGAGCCTGTCAGCATTCGCCGAGGGAAGGACCGACCCGACATGAGCCGCCTCACGCTGAGCCTGGACGTCGAACGCGTGCTGGACGTCTCCGTCCGGCAGACGGTCAGGGCAGAGTTCCGCTTCAGCCCCCGCTCCCCCCTGGTCGTCGCCGTGGACCTGCTGGTCCAGGGCGGCCCGAAGGTCCAGTGGCGGATCGGACGAGATCTCCTCCAGCAGGGGCTCTACTCGGTCAGCGGCCTCGGCGACATCCGGATGTGGCCGTCGCACCTGGGAGAACGGGCCACCGCGTGGCTCCAGCTGTGCTCGGGCGACATGGCCGCGCTCTTCGAGCTGCCGGTGGAGCCGCTCGCCGAGTGGCTGGAGCACACCTACGAGGCCGTGCCCGCCGGCCAGGAGCTGGCCGGGGTCGACTGGGACGCCGCCAGCGCCGGCCTGCTTCCGGCCCGCGAGGCCCAGCACGACTGAGCATCACCCGTGACGTGGGGCGTCGGGCCAGGAACCGGCGGTCACCGCGGTGGCCTCGGTCACGGCGGCCAGTCGCTCGTAGTCCAGGGTTCCCGGCGTGTCCGTCGACCGGTGGTAGTGCGGGTTACGGAAGTTGGCGGTGTCCGTGAGCATGAGCGCGGGCACACCCCGGTTCCAGAACGGCGCGTGGTCGCTGCGGCCCAGGTGGTTGGCGGGCGGTACGGCCAGACCGATGAGCAGGCCCGCCAGGCCGTCGGGCCGCGGATCGCGCAGGGGCAGGCCGGTCAGCGCAGGGGACGCCGCGACGGCGGCCCGCTTCCACATCTCGGCCGCGGCGGCGGAGGAACGCCGGTGCACGACCAGGGTGAAGTCGCCCCGGTAGCCGGTGGCGGCGGTGGTGGCGGACGCTTCGGGGAAGAGCCGTCCGAAACCGGCGGGCAGCCGCTGGGCTCCCGGGGTGTCGTCGAAGTAGCCCACCGACTCCAGACAGATCATGCCGCGCACCCTGCCGCCCCGGCTCAGCTCACGAGCCGCCTGGCGGGCGCCGATCAGCCCGAGTTCCTCCATGTCGAACACGGCGAGGACGACGCGGGGCGCGGCAGGTGAGGCGGCCAGCAGCCGTGCCGTCTCCAGCACCACGGCCACGCCCGAGGCGTTGTCGTCGGCCCCCGGACTGCCTTCTACGCTGTCGAGGTGGGCGCCGACCACGACGACGGGCCCGTCGTCCGGGCCCGGCAGCCGGGCGAGCAGGTTCGCCCCGGACAGACGCCGGTGCAGGCGCGGTTTGAGGGCGAGCGCCCGGTGACCGTGCCGGTCCGTGGCGCCCAGCTGCCAGCGCGCGTCAAACGGCCGCCGCTCCACCAGCCAGCCCGCGGCCTCCAGTTCGTCCCGGACGTAGGTCTCGGCCCGCCCCATCGCCCGGGGTGCGCGGCGCCGGCTGCGGGGCCCGGCGGCGAGGAACTCCACGTGCCGGCGCAGGCGTGCGGCGTCCGCGCGCAGAGGCTGCCCGTCCATGCTCAACCGTCCCTCCCTTTTCTGGTGTTGCCCGTGTTTCCCGTGAACCCGGCGCGGTCCCCGACCCGTTGCCCTTAGTGGAGCCCCTGCGGCCAGGTTCTTATGGCTGGCCGGCCGCAGGAACGGCGGTCGTCCTCGCACTCTTCCCCGATGCGAGGACGACCGTCCCACTCCCCCGCCGATCGTGGGCGGGCGCCGGGTCTGGCAGCTCTCAGCCCCGGCCCGGCCCCAGAACGCGGGGCGGGCCCGAGGACCTGACGAAGTCCTTCGAAGTCATGCCGGGGATCCAGCCTTTCCGTGCCACGGCTCCCGGCCACCGGCGCTCTCTCCCTGAACGAGTCGGGGTGGGTGAATGGTTCAGTCCGGGACGAGCCAGATATGTGCGTGTCGTATGAGGTATGAGCATTCACACTTTTCCCATCATTGCGTGGTCTCCGGCGGACACGGCAGAGTGGGGTAACACATGTGAGTCCGACCTCGTTTTGGGGGCCGGGGTGGCCCCGGCGGCCGTGGCCATCGCCACCGGAAGCGTCGTCGGTGTTGCCCCCGGGGCGGCAGCACAACTCAACGACACCACGGCACGGGCACTCGCCGCCGCCCGCGGCCCTACCCGCGTACGAAGGATGAACGTGCATGGTCAGGCCCGTGAGTGACCCCGGCCCGGTGGAGGACGCCGCACTGACCCGGGCGGCCCAGGCGGGCGACGTGTCGGCTCTGGCCCTGCTGCTGGAGCGGCACCGGCCCGGGATGCGAGCGGTGGCGCTCAGTGTGCTGGGGCCGGGCCCGGACGTCGACGACGTCATGCAGGAGGCGGCACTGGTGGCGCTGCGGCGGATCGTGGACGTCCGCGATCCGCACGCCGTGGGTCCGTGGCTGCGCATGGTGGTGCGCAACGGCTCCCGGGCCCTGCTGCGCGCTTCATACCGCCTGGAGCACGTCGAGGAGGTCCCCCTGCCGCCGTACTCCGTTACGCCCGAGCAGGTGCTGGATAGTCACGCGATGCGGGACTGGATCTGGGAGGCGGTCGAGACTCTCTCCCCCGCGCTGCGGCTGCCGGTCGTCCTGCGGTACTTTTCCACCGGTGTCACCTCGTATCGGCAGATCTCCGAAGCCTGCGCGGTCCCCCTCGGCACCGTTCGCAGCCGCCTGAGCCAGGCCCGGACCTCGCTGGCCGAGGCCCTGACCGCCACCGCGGCCACCGCGCACGAGGACACCGGACTGCGCACGCGGGAAAGCTGGCAGGAGGCGCACGCGACCCTGGCAGCCGCCGAGCGCGGGGAGTTCGGCAAGGTCGTCAAGGACCGCTACTCCCCCACCCTCTCCCTGGCGGTCGGCGGGAAACACCTCGGCGGTCCCGAGCTGCTCCTCACCGGCATGGACAGTGATCTCTCGGCGGGGGTCCGGCAGCGCCCGGTGCACGTCGTCGCCGGACGGTCCCTGATCGTGTGGGAGATGGAGCTGATCAATCCGGCGGACGATCCCGGGCACTGCCCTCCCGGTGTCGCCTGGATCATGACCCTGGACGCCGGCCGGGTCGACAGCGTCCGCCTCCAGCACGCGCCCCGCCCACCCGCGCCTGCCGAGTGATCCATGTCACAGCGCCGCGACCGAACTTTCGGCCGCGCCGGACATCGTGTCGGTGTCAGACCACCGCTTGCCCCAGGAGGCACCGATGAGCACACGAATCACCGACACCGACCCCCTCTCACCCGGCACCCACAGCTACCAACTGGCCGGGCTGGTACAGCGCTACCACGTCCACGGCACCGGCCCGGTGTGCGTCGTCCACTCCGGTGGCCCCGGCATCCTCTGGGAGTACCTGCGGATACCGGCGCTCGAGGAGCACCTCACGATGGTGTACGTCGAGCCCGTCGGCACCGCGCTGGACAGTCGCCTGCCCTCGCACCCGCACGGATACACGCGCGAGCGCTACAGCAGCTTCCTGGAGATCCTCATCGAACGGCTCCGTGTACCGAAGGTGCACCTGCTCGGACACTCACACGGCGCGTTCGTCGCCGCCTACCACGCCCTGCACCGCCCCGATCGGCTCACGGGCGTGGTGCTGTACGAGGGCGCCCCCGTCTCCGGCCCGGAGCACGGCGCGGAGGCGGGCCGCCTGGTGCAGGCATTCGCCGCGAAGCACGCCGGTCATCCGGGACTGCCAGGTGTGCTCGCCGCGTTCGACGCGATGTCCACGATGTCCGACGACGAGCAGACCGAGGCGGTCGCCAAGGGAGTGCTTCCCTCCTACTTCGCCGACTTCTGGGGCGACGGGGAACGCTTTGCCCCCTTCAGGGACGCGGTGCGGGCCGTGTACATCTCGGGCCTGGGCGAGGACGGCACCCCCGACGTGATCGACGACCGGGCCGCACTCAAGGAACTGGTCGTGCCCGCGCTGGTGGTCGTGGGACGGCACGACGTGATCTGCGGCCCGCGCTGGGGGCTGGAACTGCACGATCTGATCCCCGACGCGCGCCTGCTGCTTCTGGAGAACAGCGGTCACATGGGGCATGTGGAAGAGCCCGAGTTGTTCGCGGACGGGGTCCGCCGTTTCGTTCTCGAGACCGCCCCCGCGGACGGTCCCTCGTAGGGGGGTCCCCGTCATGGCCGCCTGCCGGACCGAGGGCACGCGGCCATGAACTCAGCGCGAAGAAGCGCTCGTCGTGGTAGCGGAGGCCTGTCGGAGCCGCGCGCAGGACGCGGACGCCGACCCGGCCGCGGAACCGCTCTGTGACCGGGGCGTCTTCACCCCGGGCTTCTTCGGAGCGATGGTGCGCGGATCGACCGCCTCGCCCGGCGCACCCTCCCGGTACAGACCGTTGGGCAGGCTGTCCCGGTCATGGGGCAGCAGGAAGAAGACCCGGCGCTTGTTCAGACCGCTGTCCGGGTCGGGAGAGGCGTTCTCGTCCAGCAGGGCGTACCCGACCATCCGGCCGTCCCGTGCGTAGGGCGGCTTCGTGTTGCGCCGCCTGGTTTTGTCCAGCGCCTGGCGTACGTAGTGGAGTCCTTCGAGGTTCTCCAGCCACACCATCTCGGCCTCGTGGATGAGGTCGCTCTCGGTCAACAGCGAACTCATGGATGCAGCCCCTCCTTCGGCGGCGTACTCGCCGGCGATGACACCGTGCGCGACGTCTGTCCGTGTCGTTCCGGTCCACTCATCGCCGGGTCGCGGGCCATTCTGCGTGGACCACCGCGAGCGGCTGCCCTCCATCATCGTAGAACGCCCGCCGACGGCCGAGGGGGCGACGTGGTGGACGGAGCGGGAGCAGGACGGCCGTCACGGGCGCTCCAGCAACGCGATGCCCGGATAGTACTTCCGGCCGTTCGACTTGATCATGTCGGTCGGCGAGGCCACTCCGACCTCCTGGCGGACGCGGTTGGCGAAGGCCCGGGGAGTCGCCGGCCGGATGCCCTCGCCCGCATGGCACCAGGAGCTGTACTCCGAGTACAGCAGCCCCTGCTCCACTTTCAGGTCCTTGCCGCCCTCGCCGCCCCGCGTGCAGCACTCGGCCAAGAACCGTCCGATGTGGTCCTCCGTCGTGGCGTACGCGCTGGTCGCGATCCGGACCCGGTCGGGGCCCTCCAGCGGGTCCCTGGTACGCAGATGGCGCCGCGCGCCCTCGATCAGCCAGTGGAGGATGCCCGGGCCCTCGTCACGGACCAGTTCGAAGGCGAGGTTGTCGATCCGACGGTGGGCGGGGACCGTGCGCGTGAAGGGCAGCAGCCGGATGCGGCGCCAGAAGGCGAAGCCGCCCGTGGAGACCTCCGGACGGTGGTTGCCGAGCAGCCACAGGTGGTGGGTCGGGGTGAACGAGAAGTAGTCCTGCCTCATGCGCCGGGCCTTGATCTTGTCGCCACCCGTCAGCAGCCGTACCCGGGCCTCGTCGAACTTGTCGTTCGGCTTCAGCTCGCTGCACACGATCAGGCGTCGCCCGTGCAGCTCGGTGAGTTCGGTGGAGTGCTCCGAGAAGGCCCCCCGGTCCATCAGGAAACCCGGTGGAGCGGCATCCGCGTAGTCACCAAGGATCTGAATCATGATGTCGAGCAGCACGGACTTGCCGTTCTTGCCCTCGCCGTGCAGGAACGGGGGACCGTTTGTGGGCGAGCTGCTGCTCGGTGCTGGCGTTGCTGCGTCAGACAGACTTGACCGCGCCCCCGTCGATGATGTGGTCTGCGCCGGTGGTGCTGCCTGCGAGCGGTGAAGCGAGGTACGCAACAAGGTCAGCGACCTCCGCCGGCTTCACGAGTCGGCCCGTGACCATCCCCATGGCCGCGGGGAGGTTGTGCACCAGTTCCTCCCGGCTCAGCCCCAGGGACTCGGCGAGTTCTGCCCCATAACCGTCCGAGGACTCCCACATGTGCGTCAGGACGGGGCCAGGTGAGACGGTGTTGATGCGCACTCCTTGCGGGCCGAACTCTTCCGCTACTGCCTTCCCGAAGGCAGTGAGCGCAGCCTTGGCGGTGGTGTAGGTGATCGGGCCGGCATGCGGGATTCGGGCGCTGTTGGATGAGAGGTTGACGATCGCGCCGTGGCTTGCCAGAAGATGGGGCATTGCGGCTCGTGTGGTGCGGACTGCCGCGAGAAAGTTCAAGTCGAACGCGCTGTTCCACTGCTGGTCGGTGAAGGCGAGGAACCCGCCGGTCTGGCCACCGCTGTCACCACCTCCGACGTTGTTGACCAGTACGTCGAGCCGCCCGAGCTCTGTCTCTGCCCGTTCGATGAGCCGAGCAGGGCCGTCGGGGGTGGACAGGTCGATGGACATGGTGAGCGCCCCCGTGGCCTGGAGCTCGGTCGTGATCGTCCGTGCTGCGACGAGGACCCGCATTCCCTCGCCGATCAAGGCTGAGACCGTGGCTAGTCCTATGCCTCGGCTTGCGCCGGTCACGACAGCGGCCTTGCCATCCAGCTGCAGATCCATGAGAACCTCCATACGCGATCGACGTCATCGTTGATGCATCTAACCTATGACTTGCAACACTGATGTTGCAAGTATGCGCTGAGTGGCGACTGTCGCGTAACCTGTTGAGGGCCCAGAGGAGGTCACATGGAACAGGAGAGGCAAGTACGGCCTATGCGTGCAGACGCCGAACGGACAGCGAAGGCGATCCTCGAGGCCGCGGAAGGCGTGCTGAGCGCCAATCCCGCAGCCACCATGGAACAGATCGCGGCGGCCGCGGGCGTCGCCCGGACGACAGTGCATCGCCGGTTCAGCAGCCGCGAGGCCCTCATCGATGCCATGACAGCCTGGGCCACTCAGCAGTTCCACGACGCCGTCACCAGCGCCCGCCCTCAGACCGCTCCCCCGCTGGTCGCGCTGTATCAGGTGACCGCGAATGTGCTCCGCGTCAAGATCGGCTGGGGATTCGCCATGAACGCGGTCAAGCCGGAGGATTCCGAGGCTGCACGCGTACATGCGGATGTCCACGAGCAATGCGACAGCCTGTTCCGGCGGCTGCATCACGCGGGTGCTCTACGACCCGACATCAACCTGGTGTGGGCCCGGCGCACGTACTACGCGCTGATCCACGAAGCTGCGCAGACCCAGCCCACTGAGGCCCAAGACCTGGATGAACTGGCAACGCTGGTCGTGGACACACTGCTGACGGGCGTCGGCCAGCAGCCGCTGAACCCCAAGATCTAGAAGCGCACCCGGAGTCATCGCAGGACTGCGGGATACGCTGATGCGGTCATTGACGAGCGTTTCGTACGCGGCCTGCCGGCTCCGGTTATCCGGCTGCCCGATGCCCAGCCGGCCCCTGTCCGAAACGACAGCTCCGTCGATCGGTGTGCGCACGACGTCCAAGCCATGCGACCTGAGGGTGAGCCCCCCCTCCTACGGGATGAGGCCCAACTACCGCCGTCGTGGGATGAGTTCGGGTTGCAGTCCGCTTACTGTCCGGTGTCATGAATCTCGCCCGTGCTGCTACTGCCGTCACCGTGCTGGGTCTTTCACTGGCCCTCGCGTCCCATACCCCGGTCGTCGCCGCTGAAGAGCCCTCTCCGGGCGCCTCCGCTTGGCAGACGGCAGCGTCGGAGATATCGCTGCCGCGACCTGAGGGGCGGTACGCAGTGGGCAGGCAGACGCTGCATCTGTCCGATCATCGGCGTCGCGACCCGTGGGTGCCCTCGGCTCACAGGGAGCTGATGGTGTCGATGCACTACCCAGCCCGCCCTGGCAGGGGCGCTGCAGCCGCCTACATGACAAGGGCGGAGGCCCGTCTGCTGCTGGAGGCGCGCGGCTTGGACGGTGTCGTGCCGGCCGCGGTCATCAGCGGTGTGCGTACGCACACTCGTGTCGACGCCGCTCCCGCGCACGGACGTTTCCCGCTGGTGCTATTGTCACCGGGGTTCTCGATGCCGCGCAGCACGCTCACCGCTCTGGCAGACGACTTGGCAAGCCGCGGGTATGTGGTCGCTGCCGTGGACCACGCCTATGAGTCCGTCGGCACTGCCTTCCCCGGCGGACGGATGCTCACTTGCCTTGCGTGCGAGCAAGTCGCCACGGACCAAGAGCGGGCTCAGGTGGTCATGAACCGGGCACGTGACCTCTCCTTCGTGATCGACCAGGTGACGGCGCCGCAAGCACCGTCGAGCACACCCCGCGGGCACAGAAGGCTTCCGTACGCGCGGATGGTCGACGCCGAGCGGATCGCGGTGGCAGGGCACTCCATCGGTGGCGCTGCGGCCGCCGCGGTCATGCTGCGCGACAAGCGTGTGCGGGCGGGCGTGAATCTGGACGGCAACTTCTTCATGCCGCTGCCGCGGGCAGGTCTGGACGGCCGCCCCTTCATGATGATGGGCGCCTCCGCCACCCACAGCCCCGAGAGCCCGGACAGCGACTGGCAGGATGCCTGGACCCGCCTGGACGGCTGGAAACGCTGGCTGACCGTCACCGGGGCCGAACACTTCACTTTTACGGATCTGCCGGTCCTGGCCGACCGGCTGGGTCTCTCCGACCCCGCGGCGACGCTCTCGGGTAAGCGCTCATGGCAGCTCACCCGCGACTACACGGCCGCCTTCCTGGACACGCATCTGCGCGGCAGGGCACGCCCCCTGCTCGACAGCCCGTCGGCCGATCGACCAGAGATCGAGTTCCCTCGGCTGTGACAAGACGTGCAGACCACTTCCCACGGCGCTACTCGCAGCACCGGCTCCAGCCTCGCTCGACGATCTGCAGCCGGTGGAGGGGCGCGACGGCCCCGCCCATGACTTCAGCGTCAGCTGATACCGGCTGGCAACGCAGTCCTCCTCCTCGTCGACTGCGGCGGCACGTGTGCGGGATTCTTCGGCTGGATCCGACGCCCAGCCCCGCAGCCCGCGAAATGTGCCGCTGCGCGAGTGACCGCGGGTTACCACGGCTTCGTGTCGGTGGGCCCCCGTTTCGGTGAGGGCCGCTCAGCACCGCCCCAGTCCGTCGGTGTGGCGCCTTCGGGCGGGCGGCGCCAAGCCCGCCCCTCGTCGAGGCCCGGTCAGCCCGCGCTGAATTCGGCGATGTAGCCGTCGCTCATGCTCAGCCGGGCGCCGGTGAACCGGGACCGCATCCGCCGGTCGTGGGTGACGACCACGACGGCGCCGCGGTACTCGGCGAGTGCCTGCTCCAACTCCTCGACCAGGACCGGAGTGAGGTGGTTGGTGGGCTCGTCCAGCAGCAACAGGTCCGTCGGATCGCTCACCAGCCGGGCAATCTCAACCCGGCGGCGCTGCCCATACGACAAGTCCTTCAACCGTCGCTGCAGGTCGGTCGGACTGAACAGGCCGAGCGACAGCAGCTTCTCCGCATGGTCCTCCAGATAGCCCTCCCGGCCCTGGGCGAAGGCTCGCAACACGGTCAGGTCGGGTGCCCAGGGTGTCTCGTCCTGCCGCAGGTGGCCGACCCGGCCGCCGGCTCGCACCGACCCGCCTTCCGACTCCAGCTCCCCGGACAACACCCGCAGCAAGGTGGTCTTGCCCGCGCCGTTGGGGCCGGTGATCAGCAGCCGCTCACCGGCCCGGATCGTCAGGGAATCGACGGTGAGACGGCCCGTGACACGCACGTCGGTGAGTTCAGCCACCGCCTCCCCCGACTGCGGCCCCGCGGTGTCGATGCGGGCGGCGAAGGACAACGGGTCAGCGGGAGCATGCACCGGATTCTCGGTGAGCTGCGCCACGCGTTGTTTCGCGTTGCGGATCCGCACCATCGCGCCGTGGTCGCGACCTCGCCTGCGGTAGGCGCCGTGACCGAATACGGAGAGGGGTATCTTGCGCGGGATGCCGTCCATCCGCGCGACGTTGGACGTGATCAACCCCCGGTTGCGATCGAGTTCGGCCCGCCACTCCTCGTACTCGCGCAGCCGCCGCTCGCGTTCCACGGCCTTGGCCGTCAGGTAGCCCTCGTAGCCGTTGCCGTACCGCGTGACGCTGCCGGAGTCGACCTCCAGAATCGTGGTGGTGAGCCGGTCGAGGAAGACCCGGTCGTGGGTGACCGCGATCACCGTGCCGCGGTGGCTGGACAGATGATTCTCCAGCCATTCCATCGCCCGGTCGTCGAGGTCGTTGGTCGGTTCGTCCAGCAGCAGCAGCTCCGGCGACGAGGCGAGGGTCGAGGCCAGCGCGAGCCGGGAGCGCTCACCGCCGGAGAGGGTGCCGAGCTTCCGGTCGCGGTCCAGGCTCGGCAGCCCGAGGCCGTGCAGGGCGACCTCCACCCGCACGTCGGCCTCGTAGCCGCCGCGCGCCTGGTACTGCTCGACCAGAGTGGAGTAGCGGCGCAGGCCGGCGGACAGCTCGCGCTCCGAGCCCTTCACGTCGCTCTCGCCCAGGTACGCCTCGGCCTCGCGCATCGCCGCTTCGAGCTCGCGCAGGTCGGACAAGGCCAGGTCGACGGCGTCCTGAACGGTGGCGTCCAGGGGCAGTTCCAGCGTCTGTGCCAGGTAGCCGACGCCGCCGGGAGCGACCACGGTGCGCGTGCCGTTGTCGGCCTCGACGCGGCCGGCGAGGACCTTGAGCAGCGTGGACTTGCCGGAGCCGTTGTCGCCGATCACGCCGACCTTCTCGCCTGGACTGACGCTGAAACCGACCCGGTCAAGCACGACACAGTCGTGGTAACGCTTCGTGATGTCGTGCAGGACGTATTGCGCAATCGACACGCGTAGGTCTCCCGTTTCACGATGAGGATGAGTGGATGCGTGAGCGCGCTCGCAGAAGCAACGGGAAGCAGCAGGGACAACACCACTGCGAACATGACCTCAAGGGTGTGTCACGAGCGCACTGCTGGATGCGGCAGCGGAGTCAGCTCAACGCCGGGCATCCTCATCAATCACAGAGATCCCATATACGGACCATAGCGGTACCGCCCGCTGACACGCAACGATGGGCTCGCCCCATTGAAATCATTTCATCTTGAACTCGCAGGTCGCGGTACTGGTGTGGGCCCGTGATGCGGTCCTCGTGCTGGCAGGCGGAGTGATCACTGTCGGGTGATTCTCTGTCACCGCTGGACTTTGCAGGTCGCCAGAACGAGCAGGGCCCGCAGCAACGTAGTGGCGTGATGGGCGTTCATGCGGACCTTGGTCAGGATGCGCCAGGTCTTCAGGTGCGCGAAGCCGTGCTCGACGGCGGCGTGGTCGTGGCGGGTGGCGGTGATCTCGCTGGCCCGGCCAGGGCGGGCGGAGGAGATCCGGATCAGGTTGCCCTTCTCGTCGGTCAGCGCGAGGAAGAGCAGGCCATGGGCCTTGTGTTTCGCGCTGTAGTTCTTGCGGTTGGCCGCCCCGGTGCGGCGGCGGGTGCGTGCGAGGGTGCCGTCCAGCAGGACCACCACACCGCCCCGACGGGCGATCTTCTTCAGGGCCCGGTCCAGACGCGGGGCCCGGGCGGCGAGCAGGTCGATCACTTCCAGGACCCAGCGGCGGACGGTGGCGGCCGAGACGGCGTTGCCGCCGGCCACGTCGGCCAGGCGCTGGTCGTGGCGCAGGACGGCCAGCACGACGATCGCCTGCATGCCCGGAGCGGCCTCGCGCCAGCGGATGTCCAGCTGCTTGCGCCTGCGGCGTATCAGGCCGGCGACGAGATCGACGGTCCGCTTCGACACGGGAAGCCGGACCTGGTAGACAACACCGGGAGGGACCTCGGCGGGCGGCTGCTTCTTCACACAGGCGCCAACTCCCGCCGAGGGACATCGTGTTACGGCCGCAACCGGCGATGTCGGCGTACGCGCGAACGCGCTCAGCCAGGTACACGGGAGCGTGCTCGTGTTCGTCAGGTGACGGTGCGGCCCAGGTAGGCGGCCAGACGGTCGAGCGGGCTGGCTTCAGCGGGTACCGGCTGCGCCTCGGCAAAGGAACCCCCGGCAGTACGGGGCAGATCGCCGTAGATCTCGCATACGACAGGGAGGGCCGTCTCAGCGATGTGCTGAACGCTGTCGTAGGGGCGCCCGATGGCCTGGGCCAGATCCCAGCCGTGAACCAGCATCTCGATCACCAACTGCTCGACGAGCCGTCGCCCGGGAGCGGGCCCGTAGCGCCGTTCGAGCATGCCCGGGCCTGCGAAGGCCGACCGTGCGGCCTGGGACGCGGTACGGAAAGCCGCGACATGGTCGTCCCCAAGGTGGTCGGCGGTGAAGTCAGAGCGGGGGGTTCCGTTGGCCAGGCCGGCCCACAGCAGGTTCTCCCAGACGAGATGGTTGAGGAGGGCCTGAACGTCCCAGTCGGCGCAGGTCGTCGGCTGGGCGAACTGGCCCGGCTCCACCGCAGAGACGAGCCTGCCGACGGCGTCCAGGACTTCCTCACAGGCATGGAGTACGCCGGTCGGTCCCCACGCGTCCTTACCGGCGTCGTACATCTCAGCGAGTTGTGCGGCTCGCGCACCGGGTTCAGGATGCGTTCTCAATGCCGTCGTCAGCCATCGACCGGCTTCCGCCATGCTGGGCCGCACGGGCCAGCCGTTGATGATGCACAGCAGCTGCCAGTACCGCTCCACGTGCGTGTCGGAGGCGACTTCGAGCTGCTCAAGGAGCAGACCCCGCGTCTGCGCGTCGTCAACGAGCGTCTCGTCGTCCAGAGCGGCCTGCGTGGGGATCCACGTCTCGACGATGGCGGTGACGATGGGGTCGGCCGCCGGCGAGTCCGCGGCGATTCCCTGCACCATCGCGGTTTCCACTCGCCGCAGCCAGTCATCTGTCACCCGCTCGGCGTCCCGCAACGCGCTGTCGTCGTGCTCGCCTGGATGGTGTTCGGCGGCGTAGTGGGCCATACGGCGCAGACCGGTGCGCAGAGCTGGGTTTCTGACGAGTTCGCCCAGTTCGAGCCAGGCGTCGACCTGCTGGTTGGTGGGATCGGCGGGCAGGTCCGGGGTCGCTGCCAGAAGGCCCCCTCGGTAGGTGGGTACGTCCAGTTCCCCCAAGGTGTCGGTGACGAAGTCCTGGATGACGGCACGGCGTTCAGCGGCGGACATGCGCGCCAGCTCGGTCATGATGGTGAGCCCCTCGGCAGTGGTGTTGCGGCGGGTGACGGAGCGCAGCACCGCCTGCTGCGTTCGCAGCGTACGGATCTGCCTCTCCAGCGCGTCGATGTGCGTTGCGGCCACCTCCGACAGGGTGTTCTCGCGTTCCAGTACGTCGCGGATCGTCGCCAGCCCCAGGCCCAGCCCTCGCAGTGTCCGCGCCAGCTGCAGACGGGCCAGGGCTTCGGTGCCGTACAGCCGGTAGCCGGCCGGAGTCCGGCCTGCCGGGTGAATGACCCCGGTGTCGGACCAGTGCCGGATCAGCTTTACCGACAGCCCGGTCTTCCGGGCAACCTCCCCGATACTCCAGAACGTGTTGTCACCGACGTGCATGCGCTCCACCTTTGGGTCTCCCACGAAGGGAGAGTCAACAGGCGCCCGGCTTCCGCCATGTCTGCGCCACGCGATTCCATGGGCACGTTGAGGTGTACGCGGCTGGACACAGAGATCTGTACGCCGACGCCGGACCGCAGCCGGTGGTCAGCGCGGCAAATAGCGTCCGGAGCCCGTGCGCGACAGCCAGCCCCGGTCCGACAGCTTGCGCAACTGGCCGCGGACCGGCTCGACCTTGCCCGGGGTGTTCTCCCCGACCCAGCGCGAGCACGACGTCCCTGGCCATCACCGGCCCCGACGCCTTCGCGACGATCTCCATAATCCGCCGGTACTCCGGCGTGAGCGCCTCCACCCCCATGCCCTCCACGCGGTCCGGGATCAGCCGCATCCCACCCGCCCCGGGCGTCACCACCACCGGCTCCGGCTCCGGCTCCGGCTCCGGCTCCGGCTCCGGCTCCGGCTCCGGCTCCGGCTCCGGCTCCGGCTCCGGCTCCGGCTCCGGCTCCACGATGCCCGAGGGCCGCCGTCCTCCGTCCGTCGCTTCGGCCCACTGCCCGCACACCACCTCGGCCGCCTCCAATCGGCCCAGCTCGGCGTCAATCTCCGCCAGCTCCTTGCGCAGCAGCTCGGCCCGCTCAGTCAGTCGCATCCGCCGCTCGATCGTCCACGTCAGCACGTCCACCATGCGACTCCCTCCCGTTGCGGAACCTACGAGACGCATCGGGCGGACCACCCCAGAACCCGCGAACCGGCCCGAGGCAGACGATCACCTGCTAGCGATCACAACCGAGAGCAGCACGAGCACGTCAATCTCCACCCACACCAGTTGCCCCACCTGCGAATTCAGGATGGAAGTCGCTCATTGGGCCGAGGTCATGTCTTCCAGCCATCGGTGTGGCGCCGCCGCCGGTTGTCGGCCGCCGCCCGCTGCCGTCCGCTCAGCGCGGCACGCTTGGCGGCGGTCAGCAGCCTCAGCGGGACGGTGTCGTACTCGACGAAGCGCTTCATCTCCGAGTACACGCCTGCCCGTGCGGATGACCTCCACACAACCGCCCCGGCTCTGCCGAAAGGCCGGCGAACAGGAGCCGGTCACCTTTCAGTGGGGCGGGACGTCAGAAAGGCGATGCCGTCGGCGAAAGGTTCGTGATCGTGACTCCCCCTGAATTTCTGGCCGCGCGGTTCGAGGAGTACCGGCCTCATCTGCGCGCGGTGGCGTACCGCATGCTCGGTTCCCTGGCCGAGGCGGACGACGCGATCCAGGAGACCTGGCTGCGGCTGTCAGGCTCCGACGACCGCAGGATCGAGAACCTCGGGGGGTGGCTGACCACTGTGGTCGGCCGGGTCTGCCTCGACATGCTCCGTGCCCGCAAGCGTCGCGGCGAGGAGCCCTGGGAGCGGCGGCTGCCCGATCCGGTGATCAGCCGGGAGGACGGTGCCGACCCCGAACAGCAGGCCTTGCTGGCGGACTCGCTGGGCCTGGCCCTCCTGGTAGTGCTGGAATCCCTCAGCCCGGCGGAGCGGCTGGCGTTCGTGCTGCACGACCTTTTCGGCCTGCCCTTCGAAGAGATCGCGCCGATCGTCGACCGCACGCCCGCAACGGCCAAGAAGCTCGCCAGCCGCGCGCGGCTGCGGGTCCGCGGCACCACGCCGCCCCCGGACCCGGACCGGGCCGGCCAGCGCCGCGTGGTGGATGCTTTCCTGAGCGCTGCCCGCGGCGGCGACTTCGATGCGCTGCTGGCACTCCTCGACCCGGACGTGGTGTTGCGCGCGGACGGCGGCGCGCTCACCGGTGGCCTGCGCACGATCCGCGGCGCCACCACGGTGGCCGGGCAGCTGGAGACCTTCCAGCGGATGGCCACCGCCGCCACTACACACGCGACACTGGTCAACGGCTCCGCCGGGCTGGTCAACACCTTCGGCGGGAAGCCGCTGTCCGTCATGAGCTTCACCGTCACCGGCGGCCGGATCGCCGCCATCGACATCCTCAGTGATCCCGCACGACTGGCCCAGCTCGACCTGGCTCCCGACCAGGTCTGATCGCCTTCCTGCCAGTGCGCTGCCCCCGCGGGCCTTCCCTGCCCTAGGGCAGGGAAGGCCCGCGGGGGCAGCCGACGTCATGGGGCGCCACCGCTCTACGGGACTGCGATTGGTCGAAGAACGTCGCGCCGGGCGGTCACCTTCGCTTGGCGGGTGACGTCAGTGCAGTGAGGCGAGCCGATCAGGCGAGCCGGCGAACAGCCCGCGACAGAGAGAAGGAACACCACTCATGGACACGACGACCAACCGACTCGACACCCTCACCTCCCGGTTCTCCGACCCGCAACAGCTGGTCCCCGAGCTCGGAAATGTCAGCGCCGCCCTGTTCAAGATCATCGGCAACGGGGCGGTGCCCCGGAGCACAATCACCCTGATCCACCTGCGCGCCGGGCAGCTCGTCGAGAACACCTACCTGACGGTGATGCACACCGCCAACGCCCGCCGTGCCGCCGTCCCGGAGGAGAAGATCGCCGCCGTCGCCTCGTGGAAGGACGCGCCCTACTTCACCGAAGCCGAGCGGGCCGCGCTGGCGCTGGTGGAAGCCGTCCTCACGCCCGCACGACAGGGCGAGCGCGTACCCGACGACCTGTACTCGTGGGCGGCCGAGCACTACAACGACAGGGCCCTGGCCACCCTCGCCATGGCCATCGGGCAGGTCAGCTTCTTCGTCCCGCTCGCCTTGATCGGCAAACCCCTGCCCGGCGTCTCCATGGCCGAGCAGTGGCGCACGACCAAGACCGACTGACCCCCTGCACCCGCCCGCACGGGCCCGGCGAGCGGCTCACGCCGGCCGCCGGGCCTACCCGCCCCTGCCCGTCCACACCACGCTGCACACCGCGAAGAAGGAGCGTCCCGTCATGATCGGCCCCAAGGCTCGACCATCCCTGCACTCAGACGCCACGCCCGCCTCCACCGCCCAGGCCCCCTCTCCCGCGGCCGGCCCCGCCGTCTGGCACGGCGCGTGGACAACGCCGGTCATGCGGCCCTCCGCCGCGCCGTGGTTCGAGACGTGGGCCGAGCAGGGTTTCATCAACCAGTCGCTCCGCCAGGTCGTCCGCATACACACCGGCGGCACCCACCTCAGGATCCGGCTGTCCAACGCCTACGGCGACTCACCGCTGCGACTCACCGGCGCAAGCATCGGCCGCGCCACCGGCGGCGCGGCCGTGGACCCGGACACCATGCGCACGCTGCGCTTCGCCGGCTCCCCCTCCCACACCGTCCCCGCGCGCGGGCGCACCGTGAGCGATCCGGTCGCCCTGCCCACCGACCCCCTCGACGACCTGACCATCACCCTGTACTTCAAGGAACCGAGCGGCCCCGCCACCTACCACCAGCTGTCCATGGCCACCGCCTACCGCGCCGAAGGCGACCACCACCGCGACCCCCAAGCCACCTCCTACACCGACACGGTCCAACCCGCCTACGGATCCTGGTACTACCTCGAAGGCGTCGAGACATCCGGACCACACGCCCTGCCTCACGCGGTCGTCACCTTCGGCGACTCGATCACCGACGGATTCGGCGCCACCATCGACGGCAACGACCGCTACCCCGATCTCCTCGCCCACCGCCTGCTCACCACCGGCCACCCCCGCCCCGTCCTCAACGCAGGCATCGGCTCCAACAGACTGCTCACCGACTCGCCCCTCGGCGGCGACGCCGGCATCGCGCGGTTCACCCGAGACGTCCTCCACCAGCCCCGCGTCGGCACGATCATCGTCCTCATCGGCATCAACGACATCCAGCAGACCGACGACCCGGCAAACCGCACCGGAGACGATCCTCCGGCGGTCACAGCGCGCCAGCTGATCGACGGGCACCGCGCACTGATCCGCGCCACCCACACCCACGGCGCCAGGATCGTAGGCGCCACGCTCACCCCCTACCAGGGCGCGGCGGGCTGGACCCCCGAAGGAGAAGACATCCGCAGCCAGGTCAACCACTGGATCAGCACCAGCGGCGCCTACGACGCAGTCATCGACTTCGCCGGCGCCCTGGACCCCGACGGCATCGGATCGATCCGCGACGACCTGCACATCGGCGACCACCTCCACCCCAACCCGGCCGGATACCGGGCCATGGCTGACGCCATCGACCTCGCCTTGCTGGACTGAATGCGCGGTCGTGGTGCTGATCGTCCGTAAGACCGCGCGGCCGGGGGCCAGTAGGTCACACCCCGGCGGACGCCGCTCGCCTGGGCACGCAGTATGAGGGGATGGCAGACGTCCGGCCCTACGACAACTCTCTCGAACTCGCGCTGTTCGAGGCGGCATTCCGCTTCACCTGCCACGAGCCCGCCAGCTCGTCAGTTACGGTGGGCTGTTTGTGCTGAAGGTCGTCGGTGACTCAATGGTCGAGGCAGCGAGTCACGGACGACGCGAGGTTCGAGATGGCGAGCTTCAAGAAGGCCCATCAGCTCGGGCCCTTGGTGTGTGCTGAGCGGGTCGTGCTGTCGGGTGCGGTGTTTGGCAACCCGGTGACCATCTCACTCGCTGCGCGCCGTGTTGAATGCCATCGCACTCACTGGTCATCGACAGCGGAGATACGTCTGCGGTACACCACGGTGGACTTCGCTCATGCGGTGTTCGAGTACCCCCTCACGATCGCGGCGGAGCCAGATCTGTTCGTGCTCAACGACGGCCGGCATCTGATCGAGGATGCCTTACCGAGCGCGTACGACCCCGGAGTGAGGGTGGCGTCGCTGCGTGGGGTGGATGCGGCCCATCTGGTCCTGTCCGACCTGGATCTGTGGGACTGCCTGTTCTCCGGCACGGTCCACCTGGACCAACTCCGCCTGGAGGGGGCCTGCACCTTCAACACCGCACCGTCAGCCACGCACTGGAGGCACTGGCCGCCCGTGCGGTTCACCGAACGGCGCGTCCTGGCAGAGGAGCACCACTGGCGCGCCAGCCGGCCGGGGCAGTGCAGGGCTGGGTCCACGGTCCCGGACGGGCGGGGCCACTGCAGCTGGCGCCGGTGTACCGGGCGCTACGGAAGGCCTTCGAGGACCAAAAGCACGAGCCGGGAGCAGCGGACTTCTACTACGGGGAGATGGAGATGCGCCGCCACGCCGGCGACATCCCCCGCAGCGAGCGAGGGCTGCTGACCGCGTACTGGGCCCTGTCCGGCTACGGCCTGCGCGCCTCCCGCGCCCTGGCCTGGCTCGGCGCCGCCATGCGCCTCACCATCGTCCTGCTGATGACCTGCGGCCTCGCCCAGGACAGCCCGAAGCAGACCGCGACCGGCACCGTCCCGGCCGGCGGGGGCAAGGTCACCTTCGAGATCGACAAGGACGACCCCCAGAATCCCACCGGCGACCGGTTCACCGGCAAGCGCTTCGAGAAGGCCCTGAACGTCACCCTCAACTCGGTGGTCTTCCGCTCCTCCGGCCAGGACCTGACCACCGCCGGCACCTACATCGAAATGACCTCACGTCTCACCGAACCCGTCCTTCTCGCCTTGGCCGTGCTCGCCGTCCGCAACCGCGTCAAACGCTGACCCCTGTGCCCCTGCCAAGCGCCGCCCTGTGAACGACGCATGCGCCCCTCGGGCAGTGACTTGGGTCGGCCGGAACCGTGCCACCCTCCACCGGCGGACTGAGGGTGCCGGCCGCCGCCCGCCGGGCCTCGTGACTGCGGCCGGCGACGTCGTCACGATCCTGGCGCAAAAGTAAAGAAAGCCTGCCAACAAGACTAGTCCCCCGCTACGCTGCCGACCCTGTCAAAGGGGGAACATGGCGGCAATGGACGATGATGCCAGAATCAAGGCTGTTGGAGAAAACAGTACCGTTCACATCAGTTCATCTTCAGGTTTTTCGACTTCGGGATACAGCCGTCACACCAGGAGTACTTACCGGTCCGCTGCAACCTCTGCGGCGTTCGCCATTGCCGCAGCAGGAATAGTCGCCTTCGGGCAGTTGTCTGACTCAAGCTCAAAGGGGAGCGAAAATTCCCCAGGATTCAGTTCCGACAGTTTCGCAATTATCGGGGTAATCTTCGGCGGTATACTCGCCGCCGCCTTGATTGCCTCTATTCCGTGGTTCATCACCCGACGCACGTACATGAAGAATCAGAACAAGCACTTCGCCGAACGGATAAAAGCTGAGCGAGAACGTCATCAACAGGTGCTGGAGCAGCTGAAGAAGACGACTGAACTGGCCACGTTGATGGATCTGAACCAGGGGCAGATCAAGACGTACCATGACATCGTTACTGAACAAGCTGATAAGTCGTTCAAGTCATCGCGGACTGCCATGAATGTGGGACTGGTTCTTCTCGTCGCTGCCGCCATCGGTGGGGTGTATGTGCCGATCGAGGAGATCCGCTGGTTTATCGGCGCCCTTGCCTTGTTCAGCACCGTGTTCTCCGCGTACCTGTCACGCACGTATTTGTTGCTGTACCGGGAGTCCATCGGCCAGCTGAACCGATACTTCGACCAGCCCGTGCTTAACAGCTACTACTTGACGGCCGAGCGGCTAACTGCCGGCCTCGATGTGGAACACGCGCAGAAGGTACGGCAGCAGATCATTGACCAGGTACTGCAGACCAGCACAGCCGTTGGCGGCTCCAGGGTGGTGCGAACCGCACCTGAACCCTCGCAGGACAAAGCAAGTCCGAAGGGGCCAAAAAAGTCGCGGTCCAAGAAGAAGGCAGCGCTCAACGGCACAAAAGTAACGTCTCCGCCATGACGCGACGGTGCCCTCGCCTGCCTGCGACTCTGGCTCCATGGTTTTCCGGGCACCACCAGAACCGCCCCACAAGCGGCTGGTCAAGCGTCCGTGTCCTGTCGCGAGCCGGGCTCTCCCCGCAGGTCCGGCTGTCGTGCCCGAGGCTGGGACGCGGAGACGGATGGCGTCGCCGTCGTTGGGGGCAGCGGGTACAGGGCCGCGTCGGACAGGCAGCCCGAGACCCTCACCACCCACGTGCACGCGAACACGAGCGACAGCCCCAGCACGGCCCACAACACGGGAGCGGCCACGTCGAGCAGCGCCGAGAAGCCGGCCGGGGCGATGATCGCGGCCACGCCCCAGGTGAGCTGGTAGACGGTGAGGCAGCGCCCGCGCAGCGCGGCGGGTGCGACAGCCGCGGCGAGCGCCGAGGACGGTGCCGTATGCATCAGTTCACCGGCCGTGTAGACGAGTGTCATGGCGACCAGTCCGGTGAGCTGCCAGCCGCCATGCGGCAGGTACGCCGTCGCCGCGAAGGCGGCGCAGGAGACGGCGAAGACCGCGCCGCCCAGCGCGAGCGCGTGGGTGCGGCGGGCTCTGACCTGGAGCCGGCGCACGGGGAGCTGACCGACGACGAGGAGGGCCGCGCCCAGAACGTGATCGGGCCGGACGCGAGGACGGCCGGGTCCGATCCGGGGCACCCGGATCTGTTCCATCACGGCGGTGAACTGGGTGCAGTCGTTGGTGTTGCCGCCCGTCACGACGAAGCCGAGCGGACGGCCCCGGCGTCGCAGGTCAGGTGAATCTTGCTGGTCAGACCGCCCCTGGACTGGCCGCAGGCCGGTTCGCAGAGCTCCCTTTTCGAGCCCCGGCAGCATGCTGCTGGGCCCGGACGACCGTGGAGTCGACCGACACCAGCCAGTCGCCGTCGCCCGCCGCGCCGGCCTTCGGGCGGCCGTTTCGGTCGACGCGGGCCGAGTGATCCTGCGCTCCCGGCGTGGCACGGAGATGGGGCCGGCGTTTCCAGAGATTGTGGCCGGGTCCGTGCAGCTGCCGGATGCGACCGCGATGGACGGCGAGCTGGTCGTATGGGACGCCGCGCGGCGCCTCGCCTTTGAGCGCTCGCAGAACTGGCTTGCCCGACGCGGGTCCGGGGCAGTCCGGGCAGCTCAGGAGTGGCCGGCCCACTTCGTGGCGTTCGACCTGCTCAGGCTCATCGGGACCGTGACGACCGGATGGTCGTACCGCAGCCGTCGGACGGCGCTGGAGTCGGTGTTCGCCGCCCCCGGCTCTTCGCCCCGTGGGCACTGTGCCCGTCCACCACCGACCCGGACACCGCGCGTGAGTGACTGTCGTGGGTATCGGTCGGGATGGAAGGGGTGGTCTTCAAGCGGCTCACCGATATCTACAAGCCGTCGGTGAGAGGCTGGGAGAAGTACAAGGTCCGTGAGACGAGCGAGGCGGTCGTCGGTGCGGTCACCGGCTCCCTGACCGACCCGCAAACGCTGCTGCTCGGCAGGTACGACGTCGAAGGCCGCCTCCAGTACGTCGGCCGCACCACGACCCTCGCCCGAGTGGCAGGCACCGCAGTCGCCGGCCTGCTCGAGGCGGGACGGCGCGGGCATCCGTGGACGGGCTGGTCGTTCTCCGCCGGATGGAGCAGCCGGGAGCAGCTGGACGTCACGTTGGTCGAGCCCGGCCTGGTGGTGGAAGTCGGCGTCGATGTCGCTCGTGATGCCTCCGGCCGGTGGCGCCATTCCGCGCGCTGGCACCGTGCCCGCCCCGACCTCTCCCCCACCGACGTCCCCCGCCTGACGTCGCCGCCGCACTGACGGCGGCTGGGCGCGGCGGCCCGCCGATGCGCAACACCGGTAAGCGCGCTACGATCCCCGGCCGCCGTCGCCCATCCCGCCCGTCCCTTCCTCCTTCACTCCAGCCAGGGAAATGGGCCAAGCGGCCGCAACGGGGAGGTCAGCAGGCCGACCACGGCCATACAGCTTGGTGACCTGCACGGATGACAGGATGGACCGTCGGGTCGCGCAACAGTAGGCGCAACAGCCAGGCGCAACCCTTGTCGCGCCCCTGCTCCTGGTCGACCGAGGCACCGGGTCACGCGGCCCGGACGGCTCCACGGGCACGGGCCAACTGGCGCAGCTCGCAGCCCTCTCGGTGGCCGGTCGCCCTACATCAAGCGGAGCGACGTGCTCAGTCGCTCGCCAGATACAGGAAGCGCGCCACGGCGTCGTGGCGGGTGTGCGGGTGGAAGGCGGGAGTGAGGCGCTGGACGAGTTGCTCGCAGCGGGGTGCGTGGGTGCGGCGGGCGAGTTCGAGGGCGTGGGCGGCGGCTTCGGCGGCGGGTTCGATGTCGTGATGGGCGAGGTGATTGGCGGCCTGGTAGGCGAGGAAGATGCCGCGGGTCTTGTCCCGGCTGGCGGGCAGCAGGTGTTCACCGTGGGTGAGGAGCTGGTGGGCGCGCCGGGTGTCGTCGAGGTCGAGGAGGGTCTGGCCGGTGTCAACGGCAAGGTCGGCCTCGGACATCCACGTGCACCAGGCGGGCCGGTCGCTGCCGGCGCGGTCGAGGTCGTGTTCGGCTGCGTGCAGGGCGCGGCGGGCTGCTCGGGGCGCGGGGGCGGGTGCGGCGGCGAGGCTGCGGACCAGGGCGGCCGCGGTTGTAGCGATGCCGTTGTTGGTCCGCCTTCTCGGGGGTGGTGTGTGCGATGCCGCGTTTTCGCAGGTAGGAGCGGAAGCCGTAGGAGTTGTAGGCCTTGTCTGCGATGACCTGTGGGGGTGGCAGGCCACGGCTTTCGGCCGCGGCAACTACAGGAAGTGCCGCACCGTCGCGCGGTGCATCAACCTGGCGGGCGTCGGCCGTGTCGTTTGTCCTTAGCAGACGTTGAGTGCCCCGAGCGTGCTCTCGGTGGAACTCTTCAAGAGATGGAGCAATGTTGCGTGAGGTCTTGCGGTGCTGGTTGCGCCGCGTAGTGGTATTCGCTGCGGCGGTCGCGGTCTGCCTCTCACCGGCCCACGCCGGCGCGGTCGGCGACGGGCCCGTCCTTGACATCAACTTTCCCGATCCGGACGTGGTCAGGGCGCAAGGCGTGTTCCACGCCTATGCCACGAGCGGAAACGGCAAGAACGTGCAGCGGGCCACATCGCTGGATCTCGGGCGCTGGTCAGCTGCCGCGCGTGACGTGCTGCCCGTGCTGGGGACGTGGGTCGATCCGCATGAGCCGCGGGTGTGGGCGCCTGAGGTGTTCGACAATGGCCGTGGTTTCACGCTGTACTACACCGCGCACCACCGGGCCAGCGGACGTCAGTGCATCGGTGCCGCCCTGTCCGCCGCGCCGCAGGGGCCCTTCCGCCCAGTGGGCGAGGAGCCGCTGATTTGTCCCGTGGAGCAGGGAGGCGCCATCGACGCGGCCCACTACAGCGAGGGCGGGCAGCGGTATGTGGTGTGGAAGAACGACGGGAACTGTTGCGGCATGCGGGCCTCGTTGCACCTGCAGCCTGTTTCGGGGGACGGAACCCGGCTTCAGGGCGATCCGGTCATGCTGCTGACATGGGATCAGCAGTGGGAAAGCGAGGTCGTGGAGGCGCCCACGCTGATCAAGCGGGGCCAGCAGTACGTGCTGCTGTATTCGGGAGGGCCGTACCGCACGGACGACTATGGCGTCGGATACGCGGTGGCGGACCGTCTCACCGGCCCCTACGTCAAGGCGGACGCGCCGCTGATGACGACGGGCACCCTGGCAGGCAAGGTGCGGGGCCCGGGTGGTCAGGACGTGGTGGTCGGTGCGGACGGCCGGGACAGGATCGTCTTCCATGGCTGGAACGCTGACCGATCACAACGCATGATGTATGCGGCGGGTCTGTCCTTCAGTGACGGTCGGCTGACCGTCGACTCCGGTCCGGTATCGCCCTGATCGGCACGACCACCTGACACCCCAGACGCCGTCGGCTCCGGGCGCGTGTCTACCCATTCTCAGGCCGCCGAGCCCCGGAAAGTCCCGGGGCTCGGCGGGTTGTTCAACGGCCGGTTCTCTCATGCCGTACAGATCTTGCCGGGCCTCACCGCAAGATGGGGTGGCTCTGACGACTCGCGACCGGCCGGTCGATCAGCACCTCGCGCTGATCCAGGCGTCCTCGACGGTGTACAGATCACCGAGCCGCTTGGCCATGTCAGCCTCGACACATGACCAGCTGACGTGGCCGTCGGCCCACTTGATGGTGATGTGTGCCGGGGCCCAGGTGCAGTTGTAGTACCAGTCCCCGTACTGCGGGACGCCCTTGTGGTGCGAGAAGCCGCATGGCCAAGACGGCTTGGCGGCCGGGGCCGCGGAGGGCCCGGCCGGCGCGGCGAAGGCAACCTGCCCCGGCGTCGCGAAGGCGCCGAAGGCCAGCATGGCAGCTGCGCCGAGCCGGGCGAATCGCTTGCTCAGATTGCGCACGAGTTGCTCCCTCGAGTGTGTCGGTCGGCGGGTCAGGGGCCGGGGCACTCGTACGCGTAGTTCGCCTCGATGTTCTCCTGGAGCGTCGAAATCCAGTGGTACCGGGCGGACTGGCCGGGCGCGAGGGCCTGGCACGTGGGGTCGACGTGGTAGTCGAGCTGGACGGTGACCCGGCCGATGTGACGCCCGCAGTCGTTGCGGACGTCCGCCCACCGGTTGAAGATCGTGGGATGGCCGCCCCCCTGGGCGGTGATCACCAGGCAGGCGGCGCGCGGGCTGTCCTGCACGGGTGCGGCCTGCGTGGCACCGGCCGGCGCCACGCGGTGGACCTCGTGTCCGGCCGCCGGCTGGACGACGGACACCGCCGCCGCGACCGGCGCCGGTGCGGCGGAAGCGGACGCCGCCGCACCGAGCCCACCTCCGGTTACGGCGAGCGCGGCCAGAGCGGGCAGCAGCGTGTGTACAAACATGTCGGCGTTTCCTTCCACTGACGAGTGAGACGGCCGTCAACCGGCGCACGCCGGCACAGCCAGGGAGAACCGGTGCGCTCACCCCTGGAGGTGATCTCCGCAGCCGGTACGCCGAGTTTGCCGCGGTTGGTCACCTATGACCATGCAGTCCCGCTTGCTTCAGCTATTTCGGGATCCATACATTTCTGGCCTGCTGGGACGTCTGTGTCCCGGGACTTGAAGCAGTCGGCAGGACACCATTCCCACGCGTTCGGAGACCACCGTGACGACCGATCGGCCACCCGCCCGTCCTTCTCCCTCACGCCGGCTGGGACAGGCTCTTCGGGAACTGCAGCAACGCTCCGGTTGCACCCTGCGCGCCCTCGAACAGCAGGTTGCCATCAGTGACTCATCGCTCTCCCGCTACTTCCGGGGCGACACCGTCCCGCCCTGGCCCGTCGTCCGTGACCTGTGCCAGGCGCTGGGCGCCGACCCGGCCCAGTACCGAGCCCTGTGGGAAGCCGCCGACCAGACCCGCCCGAACGATCCCCCCGGCACGGTCGTCCCCGACCCTGCGCCGGCAACCACACCGCAACCCGCACCCTCCACACAGCGGGGCCGAATGCGTGCGCTCCTCACCAGCCGGTGGACCTTCGCAGCCGCCGGAGCCGCAGCAGGCATGCTCGCTGCCCTGCTCGTCGTGAACAGCACCCCCACCGCACCCCCGGCACACGGTTCGAGCACCGAACAGCGCGAGGAAGGCCCCCCGTCCAACCCCCGAAAGCCCCCGCCCACCACCCAGATCTTCATCAACAGAAGTACCGGAAGCTGCCTCGACGACAGCCTCGACTACGGGCTGCGCTCCTACAAGTGCAACCACTTGCCCTACCAGTGGTGGACCCTCCACACGCTCTCCGACGACACCCGCCAGATCCGCAACCAGGCCACCGGAAGGTGCATCGCCGACACCCGCACCGGCCTGCGCATCCAGGACTGCACCGACTCCTCCGCCCAGCACTGGACCATCAACGCCGGCGGCGACGACGCCATCACGCTCAAGAACGCCGCGACCGGACACTGCCTCGACGACAGCAGCGAGGGTCTGCGCACTCTGCCGTGCGCCGGCACACGCCACCAGAAGTGGGCCTGACACACGCAAGAGTGAAACCGTCCTTCATCTTTTCGCTCCCTCTGCCTGGAAAGTCACGAGCCTGCCACGGAAGATCACGTGGCAACCAGGGCTTCGCCGCAGCGGCACCCAGCTTGGTGCCCTCACGGCATGGCCATCAGCAGGGGGGTTCGTCCAGGGTGGGGCGGGGTGCGGCGAGCGCGTTGTAGGTGGCGTTCCAGGCGGCTTGCGTCTGCACGTGTGTTCGAATTGCGTGCGGACACGCCCCGACCGATACAGAGACCCGCCCGGCCGGTGCCCCCTGCGGGGATGCTCAGGCGGTGTTCCACTGACGGGGAGGACCTCCGCGCCACTCCACCCAGCCCGGGTCGTCCAGCACCCGGTCCGGGTCGCTCACCCCGGCGGCTTCGAGGAAGGCTCGAGCGGCACGGATTCTGCGGCCAGGGTGGCGCCACCGACCGGCCGCATCGCGGGCGACGTCCACGCCGACCTCCACCACCAGCTGCGGGTCGACGAGCGCGACGTCCAGGACGTCGCGGCTGCCCCACCCGCCCGTGAACGTGCGCCCCGCCCACGGATGCCCACCCGCCGCCGGCAGCAGCACTCCCTCCAGGGAGCGCATCACCGCGCGGGCGAGGGGTGTGGTGCGGCCGGTGTAGCGGAGCGCGCCCGCGCCGTCGTAGCGGCCCAGCAGCAGAGAGCGGGGAGCGGCGGGCGGGCCGGTGACCGCGCCGACGACGGCGTCCTCGGTGGCGCGGACCTACTGGTGAAGAGGCGTTATTCGAGAACTGCGGTATCCATCCCGTCCGCCGCCTGACCGCACGATGAAGGAGTAGGCTGCCCGTGCCTCCATCGTCTTGCCGGTTGCCTTGTTGCGTGCGCTGTAGCGGGCGAGGACGACGACGCGTTCACCTTCGGTGACGTAGGTGTCGTCGTGGGTGGTCCAGTCGTCCCGTTCTTCGGCGAGTCGGGTGAAGACGCCGTCTATGGCGGCGCTGGGGGTGCGGTAGGTGCCGGCCAGCGGGAAGCCGGCCGATTCACTCCACTCGACATCCTCGGCCACGACCGATCGCCACAGCTCCATGTCTCCGGTCGCGGAGGCGCGGTACTGAAGGCGAACGGTCTCGGCGGGTGTCCGCCGCGGGTCGAGATCTGGCATCAGAACATGCCGTTGGAGTTGGCAGCCTGCTTGGGTACCTCCTGGATGACGTCCCGGCCGGGGTTGTCGGGGTTGCCCGGCTCCAGGTCGAGGTGGGAGTGGGTGACGACCATGTCCCCCTCGGCGACTACACGCTTGATGTGCAGCTTCAGATCCGGGTAGCCACCCCGCAGCCAGCGCACGAAGCCGATGAAGGCCTCGGACCCATCCTGGGCGTCGGGGTTGTGCTGGACGTAGCGGGGGCCGAAATGGTCGGCGACCGCCTGCTCCGGGTTCCCCCCGAAGGCGGTCTGGTAGTAGTCGACGACGACCTGCTTGTTGCGCTCAAGGTCGGACATGATGCCATCCGTTCATTTCGGGGATTCCCGGAACGGACCGTCTACAAGATCAGATAGCACCGGGAACCCAGGATTACTCGACTGGGATTGCCCTCGCGTCATGACAGCGGCCCGGGCAGGCACGCCGACGCTGGTACTACTTTCCCTTGCCGCCTCCAACTGAGGCGTACAGCGAGATCCGCCGCCACAGAGCGGTGATGTCTCGTCGCACCCAGCGCGTAGGAAAAGTAAGTTTTTGCCGCAAGTTGCGTCAATCTGATGCAATTAATCACGTTTTACTGGTGAAGAGGCAGTGTTCCGCCCCTGCACTATTCAAGGCCGGAAGTGATTGCTGAGAGTCCCGTCCTCTGCGGTCGCACGGGACGGGCACCGTCCTGGTCAGTTCTCGGCCTTGATCTTCTTCATGGTGAGGTGGGACTCCAGGCGCAGGACGGCGGGGTGACCGGTGAGCTTGTCCATGACGAAGGACTCATAGGCAGCGTTGTCGGCGACCGCGACGCGGATGAAGTAGTGCGGGCTGCCGTACATGCGGCGCAGCTCGACCACCTCGTCGTGGGCCGCGATCGTGGCCTCGAACTCCTCGATCGTCTTGCGGTCCTGGGCGTAGATCTCGACGTTGACGAGGACCTCCATCCCCCGGCCCGTGGCCTCCGGGTCGATGACGGCCCCGTAGCCGGTGATGACGCCGGCCTCCTCCAGCCGCTTGACCCGCCGCAGGCACGGCGGCGGCGTCAGGCCCACCCTCCGGGCGAGTTCGACGTTGGTCAGCCGACCGTCCTGACGCAGGTGAAACATAATGTCTCTGTCGATCGCATCCAGAGATACTTCATTGCTCACACGGGCATTCTACGGGCCTGATCGGCAACCATATGAGGCGCATTTCTTCCTAGCATTGCGGCATGGGAACACAACCGGTCGGGGTCGCCGACCCTCCTCGGCCTGCCCGCGTACCGCACCGGCCGCGGTCCGAGGTACTGGCCGCCTTGAAGGACTCCGCCTCGGTCGGCCTGGGCCTGTTCCCGATGGGACTGGCCTTCGGCATGCTGGCCACCCACTCCGGGCTGCCCTGGTGGACCGCCCCCCTCTTCTCCGCCGTCATGTACACCGGCACGCTGGAGTTCCTGCTCATCCCCATGGTCATCGCGAGCGCCCCGCTGCTCACGGTCGCCCTGACGACGCTGCTGGTCAACGGCCGGCACGCGTTCTACGCGCTGTCCTTCCCCCTGCACCGTGTCAACGGCCGCCTGGCCAGGCTCTACAGCACCTTCGCGCTGAGCGACGAGGCGTACGCCATGACCACCGGCGGGCAGGCCGGCACCTGGTCCAGCAGGCGCATGGTGTCCTTCCAGGCGTTCAACCACCTCTACTGCGTCATCGGCGCCCTCGCCGGCTGCCTGCTCGGCTCGCTGATCCCGCCGCACATCACCGGCCTGGACTTCGCCATGACCGCCCTGCTGGTCGTCTTGGCCCTGGACGCCATCCGCGACCGCCGCCACGACCTGCCCACCCCGGCCCTCGCCCTGCTCGCCGCCCTCGTCGCCCGCCTGCTCGCACCCCAGCAGATGCTGCTGTGCGCCTTCTGCCTGTTCACCGGCGGCCTTCTCCTGCGCCACTTCACCACCCGCACCAGGACCAGCCATGCCTGACACCCGGTACCTGCTCGCCGTCGCCGCCGTCTGCTGCGCGATCACCTGGGGACTGCGGGCCCTGCCCTTCACCGCCCTGACCCCGCTGCGCTCCAACAAGGCCGTGCAGTACCTCAGCACCCGCATGCCCGCCGGCGTCATGGTCATCCTCAGCCTCTACACCCTGCGCACCCTGCCCCTCACCGAGGTCCGGGCCGTCGCACCCCTGGCGGGCCTCGCGGTCACCGTCGCCCTGCACCTGTGGCGCCGCAACGCCCTGCTCAGCGTCTTCGCCGGCACCGCGGTCTGCGTCGCCCTCTCCAGCACCCTCTTCGTCCCCTGACCGGCCGCCGGACCCGCTCGTCACGATGGCCGAGCCCTTCCGGCGGAACACAACAACCGCGACTCCACCCGGAACGAGGAGCGATTTCCCGTGCAGAACATCGCGGTCAAGGTCGTGGTGACACCCTTGCTGATCAGCGGTGCCGGCCTCGCCGGGCGCCGCTTCGGCCACCAGATCGGCGGCTCGGTCGTCGCCCTGCCCCTGACCTCCGGGCCCGTCGCGTTCTTCCTCGCCACCGACCACGGCACCACCTTCGCCGGCCACGCCGCCACCGGCATGCTCGCCGGCACCATCTCCCAGCTCGCCTTCGCGCCCTTGCCGATCTCCGCGGCCGTCACCTCGCGGTCTTCCAGTTCACAGACTTTGCGCGTCCGCACCCCGCCCATATCTTCCAGGTGGAGCCGGTGAAAGCGGATCGAGTGGTCCTCGGTCACGCCGGTGACATTGATCGGCACGCTGACCAGGCCGAAACTGATGGCGCCTGACCACACGGTTCGGGGCATGGCCTACCTCCGCAGCAGCCCCGAGCGCTTCCAGGCTAGGACGAAGGCAACCGGGTGGGGACGGTGGGCCATGGTGGACAGGATCGCAGACGATCACCGGGGATCAGGCCACTGCGTCAACGTCCTGCCGGTCTCCTCGTCGGTGGGTGAGGGTGACGTGGGCTTCCGGCGGGTCGCCGTGCCGGCCCACCCAGGCCGTGAACTTGCTGCGGGCGACGGTCTCGCTGGACCACCAGCCGTGGAGCATCTCGCGGCCGCCGGCGGTCAGGGTGAGGTGGTAGCGGCCGGCGGTCATGCGAGTATCCGCGGGTGCGGTGCGGCTCCCGGAGGATGGCACCCTTCGTCTCCAGCTCGCGCAGTGGGGAGTGCACGGACGAGGGGCGCAGGCCGACCTGCTCGGCGATCTCGGCGACGGTGCGCGGATACGAGACCACCCGCTGTGCACAACGCGGTTCCCGGGTGACCGGGTGGGGCACCCGGCCGTTGGTTGGTATGCGAAAGCGCTGGATGCTGGCATGGACGCTGTGCGCCGTGGTTGCTGGCGGGTTGATGTTGGTGTGGGCCCTGTGGAGTCCTGACCACGTGGCCGGCCTGCTCAGGGTCTTGGCGGTTTGGGTGTGGCGTGGTCAGCGTCGTCACGAATGCTCCGACACGAGGCAGATCGCGGAAACGGCGCAGGCGCTCGCCCGGGTCGTTCGACGCCAGTGGGAGGATGAGGCTGTCCTGCGGCAGGTTTTCGAACCCGCGCCGTTGCCAGTGATCTGGGTTTCCTGCTGGCTCTGTGCACGTCGGAGAGCAGCGTTTCGACAGCAGTTCGGGAGGCACCCGCGCGCGTGGTGGGGTGCCCCGGCGCGGTGCCTGGACCTTCTACTGGGGGCCGTAGGCCTCGAGTTCCATCAGACGCGAGTAGTTGTTGCCACCGAGGTGGACGAAGACGCGTACTGCGTCGGTCTGTTCGGCGGGGAACGTGGTCACTACGTGCTCCTGGGTGTTGCCGACGACCTGGGCGACGGTGCGCCAGGTGCCTGCGTCGCGCACCTGGATGTCGAAGTCGCGGATGCCGTCCGCCGCGGCGGGGACCTTGGTCCAGAGCTCGACCCGGTCGATCGTTTGAGCTGTCGGCCACTCCACGCCGTACCAGTCGGGGAAGACCGCCCGGGTGGCGTCGTTCCAGCCGGTCAGGGTGTCCCAGTGGCTCTGGTCCTTGTCGCCGTCGACGGCTCCGCACAGCGTGAAGTTGCCGTGCGTCGAGGAGGCGATGGCCTGCTCGCCGTAGGCGAGGTTGGTCCCGGGGCCTCGCTCGGGGACCGGCTGAACCGTGACGGGCACCCTCTCCCGCTGCTTGCCGCTGGTCACGGTGATGTCGTACGTCCCCGGCGCCGTCCCGCGCGGTACCCGCACGTTGAACGACTTGGACACCGGCTGGTCCGGGTCGTTGGCCGGAAGGTACGTGGAGAACAGCGTGTCGGACAGGACGAGCGGAGCCTCGGCCCTGAGTGTGGCGTCCTCGAAGACGGGCTGGGCACCGGTGTTGGTCATCGTCACCGTCATCGATGTGGGCAGACACGGCAGCTCGCTGGCCGCCAGTGCGGCGGGCGAGGCCGACAGTGCGACCGTCGAGCGTGCCTTGCCGCCCGGGGCGGCGACCGCGCTGTCCGCCGGCGCCGCGAGGCAGATGCCGGCGGTTACCGCACCCGCGACAGCGGCCGCGGTCAGAGTCTTCTTCATGGTCGTTCCTCTCAGGCCTGCTGGACGGCGGCGAAGCCGCTCTCGACGGCGAGCTTGGTACGGGTGCTCACGGTGCCGTCGGGCACCGTGACCCGGTCGCACACCCGGAACTCGGAGAGCCACACCTCCGGTGTGATCTCGCAGCTGACGTAGCCGCGCTGGAAGTTGCCGAACTTCATGTGCGGGTTCTCCTCGAGCAGCACCCGCCCGCCGGCGTCGAGGTCCTCGCCGTCCTGCGCCGAGGTGAGGGAGGTACCGACGAACTCGGTCGCCACGACCTTCGAGTCCGGGTCGGTGAAGTCGAGCGCGAGGTCGCTGACGGCGGTGCGGTGCAGGTCACCGGCGAGGCTCACGACGTTCTGGATGCCCCGCTCGTCGATGGTGCCCAGGAGGCGGTCGCGCGAGGCGCTGTAGCCGTCCCAGGTGTCCATCGGAGTGGCCACGTTCGGGCCGGAGACCGTGTCGAGGAGCGTGATGGCGGTCTGGTGGCCGAGGACCTTCCAGGTGGCCTGCGAGGCGGTGAGGCCGTCGAACAGCCACCTCTCCTGAGGGAAGCCGAGGATCGAGCGGGTGGGGTCGGCCGTGGCCTCGTTGGGCGCCTTGGTGCCGTCTCCGTTCGCCTGGTCGTCGCGGTACTGGCGGGTGTCGAGCATGGAGAAGTCCGCCAGCCGCCCGTACCGCAGGCGGCGGTAGAGCTGCATGTCGGTACCGGTCGGACGCTGGGGCGCCCGCAGCGGCATGTTTTCCCAGTAGGCGCGGAACGCGTTGGCCCGCCGGACCAGGAACTCATCGACGGGGGTGCTTCCGGCGTACCGGTCGGCCCAGTTGTCGACGACCTCGTGATCGTCCCACACGACGATCCACGGAGCGGAGTGGTGCGCCGCCTGCAGGTCGGGGTCGGTCTTGTAGTACGCGTAGCGCTGGCGGTACTCGTCCAGGGTCACCGTCTGACGGGTCCGCAATATGTCGTCGTCGCCCGGCCGAACGCCCCGGTCGTTGCCGAACTCGTAGATGTAGTCGCCGAGGAACAGCACGACGTCGTGGCGACGGGCGGCCAGATCACGGTGTGCGGTGAACCAGCCCTCCCAGATGGCCTGACAGGAAGCGAAAGCCAGGGTCATGCTCGACAGCAGCTGATCGGGGGCCGGAGCCGTCTTCGTCCGGCCGACCGGACTGATGAACTTGCCTGTGCGGAAACGGTAGTAGTACTCACGGGCCGGCTCGAGGCCCTGCACATCCACGTGCACGGAGTGGCCGTACTCGGGGGCGGCCTTCGCCTTTCCGTGCCGGACCACTCGTCTGAAGCGCTCATCGGCGGCAATCTCCCAGCGGACCGAGTAGGTCCGCTGGTCCATGCCGCCGAACGGCGCCAGCGGGTCGGGAGCGAGGCGGGTCCACAGGACCACACTGTCCGGCAACGGGTCACCGGAGGCGACCCCGAGCGTGAACGGGTCCTGCTTCGTGGCGGAGGCGGTCGCGGCAGTGGCGGGGCTGACCCCGGGCAGCGCGCCGGAGATGGCTAGGCCGGCGGCCGCGGCCGTCACGGTCAGGAAACGCCGGCGCGTTGTCGCGCTCACAGCGGGGGCAAGAAGTGGAGATGGATTCACGTGTGTGAACGTTGGCGGTGCCAGTTGAACACATGGGTTGTGTCCAGTGGCTAAACGATCACATTTGCGAGATGCTCCGGCCGACCCGCCCGCGCCGTGCCTCTCCGTCCCCGACCCCGCTGCACAGGCCCCACCCACCCGGTGCCTCCGCTCTGGTCGTCGCAACACTCAGCTCAGGGATGCGATGGACTTCAGAGTTCGGGAGTTGCGGGCAGTAGCGCAGGGGCGTGGGCAACGGCTGCGTGCGGGAAGGCGCCGTTGTCGCCGTGGTCGAAGAGCCACTGCCTGAGGACGTCGTCCGGCCACTGCAGCGGCACAAGGGCAGGGTCGACGCAGAAACGGGCAAAGCTGAGACCACCGTCCTGGCGGCGTGCCATCAGCGGGCTGAGATCGCCGAGCTTCATGCCACCAGGCGTACAACAGATTCCAGACGGTATTCCCCTGCCCTCGCACGCCGGGACACGCCGCCCCAGTCGCCGCGGGGGGGGATCCGCCCAAAATTGAGGGCACCTCACCACCCGACGCCTCACGCGCCGAACGCCAGCACAGGCCGTGGACGCAGGTCGGGTTGTGCCCGGTGAGGCGCACGGTTGGCACCATCGGCCGACGAGGCGGACGGCCGGGGGCCTGTGCGTGAGCGCGGGGACTGCCGGCGATGTGGGGGCCGCGTCGGTTCTTCGACAAGTACCGCCGCCTGCTGAGGATCCGGCAGGCTCAGCCCGTACCAGCGCAGCCGCCAGAGGTCGAAGACTTCGCTCCCCTTGGCTTCGAAGTCCACATCGACCTCAGTGCCGTTGCCACTGACGAACCGGCATCCTGCCCCATGATCCGTGTAGGAGTAGGTACCGATGACCCCACTTCGGCTGATCCGGCGCGAACGGGCCAGGCCAAGAAAATCTGCCAGTCGCTCAAGCGAGGGGATCGACACCCTCACGGCCCCATCAATCGCGTTCAGAGCACGGACATACCCGAGCACCAGGTCTCGCGCAGCCTCAACCCGTTCCATACGACGTCACCCCCAGAGCCCGTGGCTGAAGGGATTCTTCCATGCGCCGCCGGCGTCTCCGCAGGACGGCATTCTGAATCGATCCGTGAATCCCTGCGGCACCGGCCGGCCCGAGAGCGCACTGGCCCTGCTCGACTAGGCGCTCTTGCGGGGCTTGCACTACCGGGAAGACCGTTGTCCGGTCCCCCTCAGACGAGGCGGGGGACCACTTCGCTGCTCTGGGTGGACCAGTTGGTGACGATGGGCTTGTCCACGGTGGCCATGTCGGGAAGCTCGAGCTCGGCCGGCTCGGGGTCGTCCTCGGTGAGCGCGATGACGACCGTCCCGAACTGCGGACCGGTGTCACCACTCGTGGTCTGGGCGTTGATACCGGTGTAGGCGACGGCCGAGCCGGAGAGCTCGATCGGGTCCTCGCCGCCCTGCCCTACCGGCGAGGCAAGCCCCTCCGCGTCGGAGCCGAAGGACACGGTGGGGGTGTTGACGTCCAGGGAGCAGGTGATGCCGGACTTTGCCTTCGCAGTCACGAGGTAGTAGCCGTCGACATCGGGCGCGGACTTCCAGTCGACCGTGAAGTCCAGATCGTTCGTGCCGCAGGACTGCCCGTAGCCCGTCTTCCCACCACTGCCCTCAGCATCCTTGTCATCGGCGCCACCGCCGGAGCCGGCGGAGCTGTCGCTGGAGCCGCCGGCAGAGGTGGTGTCGCTCGTCGACGATCCGTCGTCGGAGGCGGCAGAGGCGTTCCCGGCCCCGGCGGAGGAGACGACGGGGGACGAGGGGCCGGACGCATCCGCCGAGTCACCGGGCTCACACGCGGTCGTGGTGGCCGCGAGGGCCGTCACAGCCGCCGCTGCCAGGACGAGACGAGCGGAACGGACTGCGAGACGCGGACGCATCATGATCTCCAGTGGTTGAGACAGTGTGTTTCCTGCTGACACCGCTCACACTAGGCCCGGTTCGATCTTCAAACGATCCTGCACATGTCCAGGTCCTGTAACCACCGGTCGGTTCCACGAAACTGTCCCTGATTCGCCAACAACCTTGCAGAGCACGGTGATTGATGGCCCGTCATATTAAGGAGTCGCCGCCCTCGGTGAGGCTCTGGACGTCATCCCTCAGCCCAGGCCATCCCGCCGCCACCGATGAGATGCGGACCGAGCTGACTCACGCTCTCGACGCGTACGGGCGTCTCCGGCCTGCCTGTGCCTGAGCGCATGCCGCTGTGCTTTCCCGACGTCCGGTGGGTCCAGTGGCCGGGCCGCGGCTGCTACCAGGTGCGCTCGAAACCGATGGACCTTGCGCGTCGCAGGCTGCCCGTTGCCCCATGGGGGTGGCGGCCGTGCGAGGAGGGCCCGCGGCGTGGCCGGCGTGGTCCGGTCACGGCTGCACCGTCGTCCTGCGGGCCTCCTTCACACCCATCCGGCGCGGTACACCAGCAGGGCGATCTGCACGCGGTTGTTGAGGTCGAGCTTGGTGAGGATGTGGCTGACATGTGCCTTCACCGTGGGCAGGCTCATGTGGCACTCGGTGGCGACCTCCGCGTTGGTGCTGCCCCGGGCCACCGCCAGGGCGACCTCTCGTTCCCGTTCCCCCAGCAGCCGCAGGCGCGTCCGTGCCGCGTCCCGTTCCTGGCCGGAGCCGGTCATGTCGGGGCCGGTGACGGTGGCGATGAGCTGTTTGACGGCGCCGGGCGAGAGTATCGGCTCGCCCGCCATGGTGTTGCGCACGGCGGTGACGATCTGTTCCGGCGAGGTGTGCTTGAGCAGGTAGCCGGACGCCCCGGCCCGCAGCGCGCGCAGGATGTAACCGTCGGTGGTGAAGGTGGTGAGGACGAGCACGTGCGGTGGGTCGGGCCGACGGCGCAGTGCCTCGGTGGCGGCCAGGCCGTCGACGCGCGGCATCCGGATGTCCATGAGCACCAGATCGGGTCGGAGCCGGTCGACCAGGGGCAGCACATCGGCACCGTCCTCGGCCTCCCCCACCACTTCGATGTCCGGAGCCCCGGACAGCATCAGCCCGAGGCCGGAACGCACGAGGGGATCGTCGTCCACGACGAGGACACGTGTCAGGGGGTCCACGGCAGCCAGACCTCGAGGTGGAAAGCGGTCGGGGTCTGCCGGTGGCTCATGTGTCCGCCGGCCAGTCGCACCCGTTCCCGCATGCCGGTGAGGCCATGGCCGGACGGTGGGTGGGAGCGGCCCGCGGGGAGGGGCGGGAGGGGGTTGGCGGCGGTGATGGTCAGCCCCTGTTCGGGGCCTCCGGTCAACGTCACGGACATCGCGGTGTCCGGGGCGTGCTTGCGGTGGTTGGTGAGGGCCTCTTGCAGGACGCGGTAAGCGGTGCGTCCGGTTCCGGTGTCCATGGTGGACGGTTCGCCGAGCCGCTGATGCACCTCGATCTCCGTTCCGGCCGCTTGGGCTTCCTCGATCAGTCGGTCCGTGTCGCACAGGGTGGGCTGGGGCGGCGGCGCGTGGTCGCCGACGAGCGGTGTGCGCAGGACGCGCAGGACGCCCTGAAGGTCTTCCAGGGCCTCCCCCGCGCTCTGCCGGACGACCCCTGCCGCCTCGGCGATGCGCTCCGGGGAGGCCGTGGGATGGAACTCCAGCGCGCCGGCATGCATGCTCACCAGGGTGAGGCGGTGAGCGAGCACGTCGTGCATCTCGCGGGCGATCTCCTGCCGGGCCTGCTGGCGGGCCCGGTCCGCCAGCAGGCGGGCCTCCCGTTCGGCGTGCGCGGCACGCTCCTCGGCGCCTGCGACGTACAGACCCCAGCCGACCGCGCCGGCCACCAGAGCCACGGCTGACACCGTGGTCGTCAGGTCGGCGGTGCCGCCGGGCGGTACCAGCGGCTGAGCCGCCACCGGCAGCAGCGCTGCGGCAGCGGACCAGGTGGCGGCTCGCGCGCCCCGGTGACGCGCGACGGTGAACAGTGTCACCAACAGCGGCACAACGACGGGCAGGGAGACGGACAGGGCCACCAGGGCGAGGGTGAGGACGACCGGGAAGCGCCGACGCCAGTACAGGGCGGCGCAGGCGACCGTGGGCAGGAGGGCGGTCCGCGGGCCGGGCGCCCAGCCTGCCGGCAGGACCGCCTGCAGTGTCGTGCCGTGGGACAGCTGGGGGTACAGGTACACGTCCTCGACACCGGCCCTCGCCACCAGCGCGGTCAGTACCACTGCCCCGGCCGCCACGGCCGCATCCGCCGACCCCGGGTGACGTCGCCATGTCTGCCGTACGTCGATCACGCACGCCACGGTAAGCGGGAACGTCTGTCCGGCCAAGCTCGGTCCCGGCGCACGGCGATGTCCTATACCAAAGTATGGGTCGGCCCGGACGTGGTCGTTCTTTGGGCAGGGGGAAGAACGTTCTCTTTGCCGAAGCACCGGGCCGGTCGGGGTTTCTAGCGTTGTCGGCATGAACTCGACGCAAACGAAGAAGAACGTCTCCGCCTTCACCGTGGTGTCCGGGGCGTGTGGCCTGCTGGGTCTCGCGCTCGTGGTCTTCGCCGCCGTGGGGCTCGTGGGACGGCTGTGGGCGCATCTGGAGACGCGGTTGCTGGCATTCCCGGGTCTGGCCCCCGTCGTGATGGTGGCCGTCGGGGCATTGCTGCTGGCCGTCTCGCTGGTCGTCCTGTCCCGCCGCCGGGCCCCCGGCCCGATGGCGGAAGCCGGGCGCTGAGGCCGGGCGCCGAAGCCGGGCCGCACCCCGCGCGGCGGGGCTCGCCCGGTTTCCTCGCCATTACGTCGCTCCGGGCGGCGCCCGGAGCGACGTGGAGACGAGGGAAGCGAAAGGACTGTTCACCGATGAGTTGAGAAGGAAGCCCGTTCATGGCCTCGCCACCGGCAACGCTAGCACTCAGGCAGGGATCAGGTCGCGCAGGTTCTCGAGGGTGAGGACGCGCGAGCGGGGGTGCAGGCCCTCGGGGCGTTCCAGGCCGATGTACGTCACGGGCTCGTCGGGGACCGATGCCCCGTCCCACAGGTCCACGGCCGTCGCGCGGTCGGACATCAGGCCGACCAGGTGGCCGACCGTCAGGTACTCGCGCTCCACCACGGCGCGCACCACCTTGGACACCGAGATCCGGTTCTCCTCGACCCGGTTGCCGGACGAGATGCCCCGCAGGTACAGGTGCAGCCACTTCGCATGCCACCGGCCACCGCTTCCGCGTCGGAACACGAGCGGCAGCGCCACCCGGCCCGCGCCGCGCAGTTCCGATCGCATCCGCACCGTGCGCGGCTCGAACGGTCGGCCCTTCTGCTCACGGTCACGCAGCATGAATCCGAAGAACGACTCCTCGGTCTCCTCGAAGCCTTCGCCGGCGTAGATGTTGACCTGCGGAACGATGAACGCGGCGCGTAGCTGGTCCAGGGTCAGTTCGATGAACTCCGAGGCCCCGTCGGGTGCCTCGGTGACATCGCCCGAGTGCCGGCCCCCGACGGTGCTGAGCGAGGTGTAGGAGAGCCAGGAGTCGGTGGTGTAGTCGGCGTCGAGGAGGAGGGTCGAGAGGTCGTAGTCGGTGTGTTTCTCGGCCTGCTTCCAGTACACGAAGAAGCGCAGCCGTTCGCCGTCGACCGCACAGACCGAGCCGCGCGGCAGTACGCCGAGCCCGGCTCCGGCGGCCTTGCCGCTGAGCGGGAGGGCCACGTCGAGGACGTCCGCGTCGAGCAGCAGCCGGCCCGGCGCAGGCAGCCTGCGGCGCACTTCGGCGTCGAGGACGGCGGCCAGGCGGTCGAGGTCGGCGGCGGGAACAGGGGGCCGGACGTCGGGGGCGACCCAGCCGCTGCCGCCGCGGTTGACGAAGACCCGGGGCCTGCCGCTCTCCCGCTCCCGGTTGTGCAGGTGTTCGCGGACCGAGAGCACGACCCGGCCGGAGACCCCGGGAGCGACCCGCGCCACGGCGTCCACCACCGTGTCCCGTTCTTCCTGTCCGGCGGCGGTGCGCAGCAGGTGGTCCAGGGACCGCAGCAGCTTGCCGGGCGCGGCCGTCAGCAGCCGTACGGCGCCGGGGACGTCGGAGGCGTCGAGCAGTTCCGCGACCCGGCTGTCGAAGGACCGGGCTCTCTTCTCGCCCCGTGCGACGGCGAACACGTCGGCCGCGTGGGGCCAGCGCGGGTACTCGTGCGGGTGGAGTCGCTCCCCGAGCCGCTTGAAGGGCTCGCGGTGGGCGGGTACGTCGGCCAGCTTGGCGGGGTTCGCGGCGACCACGGCGTCGAGGCCCGCCAGCAGCGCACGGCGGACCGGTCGCGACAGTGCCCGGAACCGGGTCGGCTCCCGCAGGGTCACGTCGCCGCCGACGAGCGCGCAGGCCAGCCGCAGTACGTCGACGACGCTGTCCAGCAGGAGGTCCGCGCCGGCGGTGAGGCGGGCGGCGTTGACGACGGCCCGGTTCTCCCTGACCGGGATCGACTCCGGCTGTGGGCCGAGCGCGCACCGCCCGGCGAGGACCTCCAGGTCGTCCAGGTGCGTGTCGCCCAGCGGCGTCGCGCTACCCGCCAGGGCCAGGTACAGGTCCGTCAGTTCGTCGTCCAGGTCGCGCCCGAGGTGCAGGACGGTCACCCGGTCGCCCGCCGAGGCGATGAGTTCGTCCTGCGCCGCGAGCATCTCCTCGTAGGTGTGCTGGTAGCGGCCGTAGGCGGGAAGGCTGAGCAGGTCCGGTTCCCCGGTCGCCATCTGCGACCGCACCGTCTCGCGCGACGTCTCGTCCGCGAGCGCCTGTGCCACGCACCGCGTCCAGAACTCCTCGGTGTCGGGTACGTTCGCCGGGAAGTCGATGAAGTACGTGTTGTGCCGGACGTGGTCACCCGCCATCTCGCGCACGGCCCGCAGGGTCCGCGCGGCGGTGTACGCGACCGCGGCCCCGGACAGCCCGGACAGCCGCTCCAGCAGTCGTGCCGAGAGTTTGAAACCGGCGGACGTCAGTGCCACGTCGAGCTGTCGGGCGACGCCGCCGCCCTCCCCCGCGGTGCCCCGCGGGCAGGGAACGCGGTGGGTGTGCCGGATGACCATTGCTTCGAGACCTTTCGCCATGCGGGGATGATCGCAGACCTGTGCGAGGCGCCGCACAGGTGTTTCCGTGTGTGTCCCGGCGGCCGGGTCCGCGGGCGCGTGTCATCCGGCGCTTGGCCCTGTGGGCGGCCTGCCGCGCCCGGTGACGCGGCAGGCCGTCCCGCTCCGGTCACCGCCGGAGTGCGGCCGTCACGAGCGGTGGATCACCGGGTCGTGGTGACCCGGTGCTCGGCGCGGGCGGCGCAGTTGGAGCCGGTGATCTGGACGCTGACGTTGCCGATGCTGCCGCCCCAGTCCACGCAGTGGGCCTTGCCGTAGACGTAGGTGGGGCCGGCGTACGAGGTGTACTTCCCGTAGTCCTCGTCGTACGCCTCGGTGTCCGGTACGTAGATCCACGCGGACATGTCCGTCGCGGTGCCCGGGGTGCTGCGGATGGTCGCGACGCAGTTCTTGCCGGTGGCGGCGTTGTAGGTGAGGTAGACGGTGCCGCGCGAGCCGACGGCGGCCGAGTTGACGGTCTTGTAGCCGCTGCCGCAGACCTTTCCGGGCGTGGTGTTGGGGGCGGCGGAGGCGGGTGCGGCGAGTGCCGTCGCGGTGCCCAGGGTCAGTGCTGCCACAGCGGTGGCGGACAGGACGGAGCGCGTGATGCGCATATTTCCCCCTTGCGGTCGTAGGAGCTGTTTGCTCCTGTCTGGTGTGACCGCGCTCCGGGGGGAATGGTTGTGCTCCGGCGGTGCTTTCGCCGCCAATTCCTCAACGGGATAAGGGGTGTTCGAGAGTCCGGGCGGGCCTCCGCAGCGCTTCGTCCTGGCTGCCGCGCTCGTGGCGGGCGCCGCGGTGAGCCCGCGATTCCCGTCGACGGCGGCGTGAGCACCGGCGAGGGGGCGCCGCACGCGACCTCAGTCGTCTTGGCGGGGTTCGGCGGGTGGAAACTCGCCGCCCGACTGCTCGGTCACGAGGTACTCGGCGTACCACGCGGCCCAGTCCCGGTCGGCGTCGTCGGTGTGCTTGCCGTGTTCGGTGTGGGCGGCGGCCGCTCGGCGTAGGGCGCGCGCCAGGGCGTCCGTGGAGGTGAAGGCGGTCGGGCCCGGGTCGATACGGCCGGGCAGACGAGTGGTGACCTCCTGCACGAGCCAGGAGTTGCCGTCCGGGTCCCGGAAGGGGAAGTGCGAACGGTAGCTCTCGCGCTCGGGGTGCAGTCCTGGCAGCGGAACGGGTCCGCCGGTGTGGAAGTACTCCCCGACCTCGACGCCGAGCCCGGTCAGGCGCGCCCGGGTGGCCACGATATCGGGGACGCACAGGTACATGCGCTGGGCCGAACCCGGCTCCGCCGTGGTGAGGGCGGAGCCGAACTGGACGGAGCAGGCCGAGCCGGGCGGGGTGAACTGGACCTTGGTGGGTGGCGTGTGGTCGAGCCGCCAGCCGAGCCGCCCGTAGAACGCCTTCGCGCGCTCCATGTCGGCCACCGGGATGGTCACCACCTCCAGCCGCTCGTCGGATATCGGTTCGACCCGCGTTCTTGTCATGACGATCCGCCTCTCTCAGTTGCAGACAAGGACGCTAGGCCACCGCGAGAAATATATCTACCCAAAACGGTCAAACTCTATATATAGGGTGTGCTTGGCGGCCGGGCGACACCTGTGCGAGCCTTCTGCCACTCCTCGGAAAGGATTCGGTCCGATGCTCGGCATGATCGTCTGGGACCTCCGCTCTCGCGCTTCGACGCGAGAGCGGTAACCGCAACCTGCCACCCCTACACACGTGTGTCCGAGCGGACAGACGTGGGTTCGGTCTGCTCTCCTCGTCGAAGTGCTCTTCGTGTCACCGCACGCTCAACCACGAGGAGTACCCGATGTCCACCATTCGCTGGACCGACGTCCACACCCACCGGTCCGCCCGGTGGCATTCCGAGAACGCCGCACCGCTTCCCCGGCGAACCGTCGTCGCCGACGACCGGACCAGGGCCGACGACGCCTACCGTCAGGCGTGCGAGGGAACAGCCCTGCTCTGGCGGGGCGACTTCCACAACGCCCGGCAATTGCTCCGGGCCATGGGCCGCCGGATCGACCGCAGGCGTCCAGGGGCGGGCGCGTCCCCGGGCGAGAGCTTTCACCTGCACCGGCGCGAGAGCGGTCACCGCGCGCGCGTCCTCGGGAAGCTCCTGGTGCCGCTGGACGACGACTACACGCTGGCACTGCGCCGCGCCCCCGACGTCCGGCAGGCGTGCCGGGAGGCCTACGGCCCCCCGGCCGGACCCATCGTGGTCTCCCTGCGCGAACTGCTGGGAGTGATCGGCGCCCACCAGTGGCGCCTGAGGGGGGTGGACGTGCCGTCCCTCGGGGCCCGGATCCACCCTCACTACGGTGTGTTCGCGCCCGTCAGAGGGGAGTACGTCGACCTGGTGGCCCACACACCACTGCCGCCGGCGGCACGGCACGCTCGCACCGCCGGCACGGCGTTCGACCTCGGCACGGGAACCGGCGTCCTCGCCGCGGTCCTGGCGCACCGCGGGATCGGGCACGTCGTGGCCACGGACATCAGCCCGCGGGCCCTGGCCTGCGCCAGGGAGAACGCCGACCGGCTCGCGCTGACCGACCGCATCGAGGTGCCGGGCCCCTGCCTGTTCCCCGAAGGCCGCGCCCACCTCGTCGTCTGCAACCCGCCCTGGCTCCCCGCCCGCCCGGCCGGCCCCGCCGAGCAAGGCGTCTACGACCCGGACAGCACCATGCTCCACGGCTTCCTCACCGGGCTGTCCGCCCACCTCCTACCGGGCGGCGAGGGCTGGCTCGTCCTGTCCGACCTGGCAGAGCATCTCGGCCTGCGTACGCGTCAGCAGCTGCTCGACGCCATCCGGACAGCAGGACTCCGCGTGGTGGGCAAGATCGACACCAAGCCGCGGCACCCCCGTTCCAGGGACACCGCCGACCCGCTTCACAGAGCGCGGAGTGCCGAGACCACGTCCCTCTGGCGCCTGTCCCCGGACCCGTGATCGGCGGCCGGGCCACGCATCGGCATCCCACCTCCGCATTCACGGGCACAGCGGATCTTTGCGTCAAATTGCTGATGTGTGGTGCACCGCGGTGCGGAAGGGTGAGACAGGCCGGGTCCGGTCTCGGCGCCGAGCGAGGACCGACCGGGACCCACGGGTCGCAGTCGCCGTCGTACGGGACGGACCGGTGCGGGACGGAATGCGGACGACGTGTTCGCGGCGGTCCGCTCGCCACGGCCCGTGGGCTGTCCGATGACGATGGAGGACGTGAACATGTCATCTATGCGCCGGCTGGTGTCGGAGACATGGGACCGGATCGTGGCGTCCGATCCCGGGCTGCACCGCGCCCGCCAAGCTCTGTCCGCAGCCGTGGTGATCTCCACGACCATAGGTGTCGAGTACGTCTACAGCCGGATCGTCGGGGCCGGGTCACACGCAACGCTGATCGCCCTGCTGCTCGGCACCGTCGTGGCTTTCACCGGGTGGACGGCTCTCGGGGAACCCCGCGCGTGGATCAAGGTGCGCACGGCGGCCTTCTTCCCCCTCGCGATCCTGGCCGGAATGCTGCCGAGTGCCGCCGTCGGCGGACACACCGACGCCACCCTCGTCGTCCTGGTCGCCCTGTTGTTTCTGACCGTCTTCATACGGCGCTTCGGAGCACCGTTCTTCTTCTACGGCAACCTCATGTGGATCGGCTTCGTGTTCGCGGCGTTCCTCAAGCTGACGGTGTCGGAGATCCCGTCCCTGATCTTCGCCGTCGCGATCAGCTCGTCGTGGGCGCTGCTGCTGTCGCTCACCCTGCTGCGCATCGAGCCCGCTCGTGTTCTCCGGCGCCTGCAGCGGTCTTTCGGTGCCCGTGCGCGTGCCGTGGCACGTGCCTGTGCCGACCTGCTGGAGTCGGCGCCGGGCGAGGAGAGGGACCTGATCAGGCTGCGGTCACGGCAGTTGCGGCTGGCGGAGACGGCCCTGGTGATCGACGGCTGGTCCGCGACCACGGACGCGCTGCCCCGGGGATGGACGGCGGCCGCTCTGCGCCGGCGGACACTGGAGGCGCATCTCGTCGTCGACGCGCTGGCCGCGGCCGCCGTGCCGCTACGTGCGGCCGGGGGCCCGGAGGCGGGAGTCGCGGCACGCATCGCCCGTCACTTGGCCCGGAACGAGTACGCGGCGGCACACGACCTGGCCGCACAGGCGGGCGGACCGGACCTGTCCGGCACGGGTGACCGTTCGGACCGTCTGCGGCACTTCGCCGAAGCCGCCCGTGAGTTCGCCGCCTTCGCGGCCTGGGACCGCACCCCGCCACGGGTCGAGGACGCCGCGGAGTTCTCCCCCACCGCCCCGCTCGTGTTCGGCGCCCTGCCCGGGTCGTCCGCCGTGGCGCGGGGCGTCCCCGCCCGGGGCAGCCGCTGGTCCCGCCTGCGGGACCTGTCGCAGACGAGCCGCCAGGCGGTGCAGGTGGCCGTCGCCGGAACGCTGGCCGTCGTCCTCGGCCGGCTGGTCTCCCCGGACCACTACTACTGGGCGGTGGCCGCCGCGCTGCTGGCCTTCGCGGGGACGGCGACGAGCGCCGAGTCCGTCACCAAGGCGGGCAACGCCGTGGTGGGCACCCTCCTCGGTCTGGCCTCCGGTATCGGGTTGGCCGTGCTGACCGGCGGGCACACGGGCGCGGTCCTCACCGTGATCGTGCTGAGCCTGACGTTCGGCCTGTACCTGGCCCAGGTCTCGTACGCCTTCACGGCCTTGTTCACCACGACGGCGGTGGTCCAGCTCTACAGTCTGCTCCACGAGCTGTCCGCGGACCTCCTGCTCCTGCGCCTGGCGGAGACGGCGCTGGGCGCGGGGATCGGCGTCTTCGTGGCCCTGCTGGTCCTGCCCACCAACACGCGTGACACCGTCCGGGCCGCTCGCGGCCGGTATTTCGAGGCGGTGGCCGGCTCGCTGCGCGCCGTCGCGCAGGGCGCCCCTGCCACAGCGGCCGGCGGCTCCGCTCCCGGCCTCGACGCCCAACTGCGCCTGCTCGACCTGCGCATCCAGCAACTGGCGCTGGTGGCCACCCCGTTGACCAGCCTGCTCGGTCACCCGGTCATCCGGGGGAACGATCCGCGCCGCGGACGCCACCGCATGGCTCTGTACACGGACCTGAGCCTCCAGCTCCGCACGGTGGCGGCCACCACGGCACACGTACCGGCGGACGGTCCGCGTGCCGGGCTGGTCCGGTCGGCCGGGGTCCTCGCCGATGCGGCCGAGGCGCTGGGCACCGCGCCGCCGCGTCCGGGCCGGCTGCCGGAGGAGGCGGACCGGCTGCTGGAGGAGGCACGGGACCGGTTGCGGACCCTGCCCCCGCCCGAGCCGCCCGGTCCGGCCCGCGACGCGGTCCGCGCACTGCTCGGTACGGCGCAGTTGCTGGGGCAGATCGCGGGACTGCCCGGCGCCGGTGTCCGCCCGGACGCCCCGGTCCGCCCGGACGCCGGGGTGCCCGCTCAGGTCCGCGGGTGATCCGGGACGGATCGGTCCCGCCGCGTCCTCATCACCGAGCCGGGAGCCGGGCCCCTTCCCGGCGCGCCTGACGCCGACGGAACGTGCCGGTACGGCGGGCGAGCTTCCCCGCAACCGTCCCGAGGACGAACGTCATGAGGGCGAGCGGCAGCGGGATCAGTCCGGCCTCCGCTTTGCCGGCCCCGCATGGCGTCACAGAACAGGTCCGAACCAATGTTGACATGTGCACGTCCGGTCACTTTCAATGCAGGCACCGGCTCCGAGGTCCCGTGTCTCAGATCGTCCCCCACAACCGGTCATTCACGAGGAAGGGCCCGCATGGTCACCTCCCGCACGAGCGCTCCCCGGTTCCTCTCCCTGTCAAGACTGCTCCTTCTGCTCGCCTTGGTCCTCGGTGTCCAAGCGGGCCCCTCGTACAGTGCTCGGGCGAACCCGGCCGCAACCGTCAACGTGCTCGCCCTCTACAACGGGACGTACGACCAGGCCCACATCAGCTTCGTCCGCGAGGCCAACGCCTGGTTCGCGCAGGCCGGCCCCCAGAACGGGTTCACCTACACCTCGACCACGGACTGGAGCCGCCTCGATTCCACCGCCCTGGCGGACTACCAGGTCGTCATGTTCCTCGACGACTATCCCGACGACGCCTCCCAGCGGTCCGCCTTCCAGACGTACGTGGCGAACGGGGGCGGATTCATCGGATTCCACGTCACGGCGTACAACGACGCGACGACGTCCTGGCCCTGGTTCCACAACACCTTCCTCGGTACCGGCACCTTCCGCAGCAACACCTGGGGGCCGACCGCGGAGACCCTCCGGATCGACGACCGCGCCCACCCGGCGACGGCCGGCCTGCCGGAGACCATCACCTCATCGGTCAGCGAGTGGTACTCCTGGCAGAACGACCTGCGGAAGAACCCGGCGATCGACATCCTCGCGTCCATGGCGCCGTCCACCTTCCCGATCGGCACCGACCCCTCGCAGACCTGGTACAGCGGCTACTACCCGATCGTGTGGTCCAACCGTGACTACCGGATGGTGTACAACAACTTCGGCCACAACGCGATGAACTACGCGACCGACACCGCGCTGTCGTCCACGTTCGCCAGCCCCCAGCAGAACCAACTTCTCCTCCAGGAGATCAAGTGGGCCGCCGGCCGGTCCGGCCCGGTCACCCCGCCCACGACCACCACCGGCCCGATCCGCGGATACGGCGGCAAGTGCGTGGACGTGGCCGGCGCGTCCCCCGCCAACGGCACGGCCGTCCAGCTCTACGACTGCAACGGCACCGACGCCCAGAAGTGGACGGTCACCGGCACCGGGACGCTCACCGCCCTCGGCAAGTGCATGGACGTCACCGGTGCCGGAAGCGCCAACGGCACCCAGGTCCAGCTCTATGACTGCAACGGCACCGGATCACAGGTCTGGCGCCCCGGCGCGAACGGCTCCCTGGTCAACCCGCGGTCCGGCAAGTGCCTCGACGCCACGGGCCCCAGCTCCGCCGACGGTACCCGCCTGCAGATCTGGACGTGCGCGGGCTCCGCCAACCAGAGTTGGACACTGCCCTGACCGAGGTCACGGGCTCGAACGGGGGAGCGGGGACGTCCGGCAGTTCCCGACCGGAGGACGCCTCTCGGGAGGCGACGTGCGCGGGTGTGTGAGTCGATGAGATACGTGTGTATCTGCTTTACTTCAGTCGACACCTCGCACAGCTGGGCCGCCGCCTCCTCGTACCGCGTTTCCGGCACAGTGGCGCACTGATATCTCCAGGTGCCCCGGCGGGCCGCGCAGGACAGCGCGCAGCGAAGCTGAAGCGGGGTCAACGCCCCACGACATCAGAAGGGTTGCGTATGCGTATGCGCGTACTTCTCTCAGTCGCAGCTCCGGTTCTGACGGCCCTCGCCTGTACGTCCGTCACCGTTCCGTCGGCCCAGGCCACCGCCTCGACGGACGCCGCGTCCACTTCGGCGCGGCACGTCTGCTCGCCCCGCGTCGAGATCAACGGCTTCTCCGACGCTCTGGACAAGACGACGTTCGCGGGGGTTCCGGTCGCCGAGTTGTCAGGGCTGACCCACGACACGAACGGCGATCTCCTCGCCGTGGCCGACACGTCGTACCTGTTCAGCCTCGACAGCCGCACCAGGCAGCCCGTGTCGGTTCAGCCGCTGACGACACCGGAGGGCACCCCGCTGGACTCCGAGGCGATCGCCGTGGACCGCGACGGCACCCGGCTGATCACCGACGAGGAGCGGCCATCGGTAGACCGCTTCGACCGCTCGGGGAGGTTCCTCGGCGGTCTGCCGGTTCCGGACGCGCTGAAGGTCGCCCCAGCCGGACGGGCGACTCACAACCTCACGTTCGAGGGCCTGGCGCTGCTGTCCGACGGGCGCACCCTCGTGGCGTCCGTGGAAGGGGCCCTCTCCGGCGACGACGCGAGCATCCGCAGGTTTCAGACCTGGCGGCGTGCCGGCCACTCCGGTGAGTTCCGCCTCGGCCCACAGTTCGCCTACCGGAGCGCCACCGGACTGGACGTCTCGGACATCACCTCCACGGAAGACGGCCGACTGCTGGTTCTGGAGCGCGGGTTCACCCCCGGCGTCGGCAACTCCGTCCGCCTCTACCTGACGGATCCGCGGCACGCCACCGACGTCACGGATGTGACCGCGCTGACCGCGGCCCTGGAGGGAGTGCGGCCGGTGAAGCGGACTCTGCTGACCGACGTGGCGGCGTGCCCTGCTCTCGGCGCACCGACCGAACAGCCTCAGCCCAACCCCCTGCTGGACAACATCGAGGGCGTCACCGTCACGGGCCGCACCCCGGACGGTCGGCTTCGGCTGCTGCTGGTCAGTGACGACAACCAGCGTGCCACGCAGACCACCCGTCTGTACTCGCTCACCACCCGCCTGCCTCGCGCCTGACGACCTGCACGCCGAGCCGGCACGACGACGTTGCGGCCGTTCGCTCTCCCGCGAAACGGCCGCACGTCCCTCCCAGACCCCCGAGGTGGCCTCCCCGAAGGCGGAGAGCGATTTCGACGGGGCGTCACCTGGCGCCGTGTCGCCACCAAGGCGTGCGGCGCCGCGAGCGCGATCTCAGCGCGTGTAGAAGGTCCAGTACTCCGCGGTGCGGAAACCCACCCGCTCGAAAAGGGGCAGTCCCTCCTTCGTGGAGTGCAGGTACGCCATGTGCGCCCCGTCGGCGTGCCCGTCCCACAGGATGCGTTCGGTGACGGCGCGGCCCAGGCCCCGCCCGCGGTGCCCGGGCACGGTGCCGATGTTGACGAGGCCGACGTGCTCGCCGGTGCGGAGCGCGACCCCTGCCGCGGCCGGGACTCCGCCGACCTCGGCCACGTAGCCCCGGACGAAGGGCAGAGCGAGGACGAGCGGCGTGAAGAGGCTGACGATGACCGCCGGGGGCGCGCCGAACGCGGCTCCCATGACGGCCGCCAGGACCTCGTGCTCGTCGGTGCCGAGCGGGCGTACGGTCTCGGCGCGCGCGGCGGGCTTCCGTCCCGTCAGGCCGTCCCCCGGCGCCAGCAGCATGAAGGGCCGTCGGGTGGCCGTGGTGAGGCCGTGGCGGGCGGCGAGGGGGGCGAGGTCCTGCCCCGGTTCGCCGCGCAGCCGGATGCTCCAGGGAACGTCGTCGACGTGGGGGCCGGCCTGTTCGCAGAGGCCGGCGATCTCCGACGCGTCCGGACGCGGGGACACGCTCATGACTCCGTTGAAGACGGGGAACTGGGAACCGGTCGTGGCCAGCAGGGCACCGTTGGGCCCGCGTTCGTGGAATCCGGCGGGAAGCGCGGCGGCGAGATCCTCGATGGCCTCCTGGGAGGCCCACGCGGCGCGGGCGGCATCGTTCGTGGACACAGGGAGCACTCCTTGTTCGTGACCGCGCTCGCGCGGCGAGGCATGTGTCGTCCCGTGGGGACACGCTGTCGGTATGTGCGCGCCCGGGACGCGGTGGGGGTCGGGCGAGGCGGGCACCGTGGCGGTGGGCCGGGTGGCGCCGCGCCGGCAGGCCGCTTCGGTCAGGCCGCGGGGCGGCCCGGTACCCCGTAGTGCCTCGTCACCTCGCGGACGCTCTGCTGCTCGTCCAGGGCGGTCACGGCGGTCAGCAGTGCGGCCGCACGCTCGGCGGGGACCAGTCCGTCCACGGCGTTCAGGAACTTGCCCTCGATGTCCTGGCGCGTGGCGGGGCGGCTGGCGTGCCCGGGGAAGCCGGCCTGGTAGGCGCTCAGAACGGTGCCGTCCCGCAGTTCGATGTCCACCTGGGTACTGAAGACGGGGTCGCCCTCGGGGATCGGCATCGCATACGGCTCGACGAGGTCCGCGACGGCGAGGACGGCCGGGTCGGCCCAGCGGGAGGCGTCGAAGTAGTCGCCGGGCGCGTTACGGCCGGTGACGAACTGCAGACCGACGCTGAAGGCGAGGCTGAACTGGGCGGAGATGGCGTCGGTGGGCCGCGTGATGCTGCCCCCGTGCCCGATGGCGAAGTCGACCAGCCCGATCCGGATGCGGGTGACGTCGGACGGCGCGAGGTCGTGCTGCCCGCGCAGTCGCCGGATGACGTCCAGCGGGGCGTGGTTGGTGGCCACGCCGGGGAAGAACCGAATCATCGTGTCGAGGATGAGCCAGCGGTTCCACTGCGCGTCCACGGCGGCGATGTCACCGCCCCCGGCGAAAAGGTTCAGCAGCCCCTTCGGGCCGTCGTAGATGGTCGCCGGGCCGGTGAGGCCGAGTTGCGCCAGCTGTGCCGCCTCCACGCCGGAGCGGGCGGCCGATCCGGGGTGCATCCGCTTGACCTCGCCCCCGCGCTGGGCGTATTCCACCGTGCCGCCCGAGTCGCTGCCCGCGATGCCAAAGGCGTTGGTCTGCTGTTCCGGCGTGAGGCCGAGGATCACTCCGGCCGCCGCTGCGGCACCGTGCACGCCGAGCACCTTCGCGCCGTGCCAGCCCGCGGCCAGCATCTGCGGCGTGCTCGCGGACCCGATCAGGGCCATCGTCTGGACACCGGCCACGACCGCGGTGATGAGGTCGCGCCCGGAGGCTCCCTCGCGTTCGGCCAGGGCCAGCGCGGCGGGTACGACGGCGGATGTGGTGTGCGAGGCCAGCGGGTGGGCGTCGTCGCACTCGCCGCTGTGTCCCAGGGTGCCGTTGACCCACGCGGCCTGCGAGACGGTGGTGGCCTGCCCGGAGTGGGCCAGGGTCGCCGCGACCGCTCCCGGCTGGCGGTCGGCCAGCCGCAGGACGGGCTGGACGTTCGGCAGGACGGCACCGGCCAGTTCACAGCCGATCTGGTCAAGGACGAGTAGTTTCGTGCGGTCGACAACCTCTCGGGGCAGGTCTTCGTAGCGCAGGGCGGTGACCCAGCGGGCGATGCGCGCGGCCAGAGGGACGGTGGCGGAGGCGGCGTCGGAGGCGTTCACGGCGGCTCTCTTCGGAGGTCGGGAAGGTAAGGGCGCGTGCCGCGTCCCCGGTCCACGATCGGTGCGCGGGTAACGATGCGCATCGGTCAGGTGACTGCGTGAACCCGTACCTGAATGACTCTGCGCAGTACCCTGTTTCATCAGCTACGGGTGGATATGGCACCGATCAGGGTCAAGTGGCTGGTGTGCCGGACTGCCCCGGCCCGGACCGGTCGCCCGGCACGCAGTGGATCGCTCCTGGATCGCGCACCGCTCACCGGGCTGTCTCAACGCAGGAAGCCCTCGTAGTGGCGCTGCTGGAGCTGGCTCTCGATCTGTTTCACGGTCTCCAGGCCGACACCCACGATGATCAGAATGCTGGTACCGCCGAAGGGGAAGCTCTGACTCGCCCCGAAGGCGACCAGCGCGACGGTGGGGACGAGGGCGATCACCCCGAGGTACAGGGAGCCCGGCCAGGTGATCCGATTGAGCACGTACGACAGGTACTCGGCGGTCGGGCGGCCGGCGCGGATGCCGGGGATGAAGCCGCCGTACCGCTTCATGTTGTCCGCGACCTCCTCCGGGTTGAAGGAGATGGCGACGTAGAAGAACGCGAAGAACACGGTGAGCAGGAAGTACGCGGTGATGTAGATCGGGTGGTCGCCCTTGGTCAGGTTCTGGGTGACCCAGGTCTTCCAGCCCGATTCGCCGCTCGAGAACTGCGCGACGAGGGAGGGCACGTAGAGCAGCGAGGAGGCGAAGATGACCGGGACCACGCCCGCCTGGTTGACCTTCACCGGGATGTAGGTCGAGGTGCCGCCGTAGGAACGGCGTCCGACCATGCGCTTGGCGTACTGGACCGGGATCCGGCGCTGGGCCTGCTCGACGAAGACGACCAGGCCGACCATGCCGAGGGCGACGAGGATGACGGTGCCGAACGCGATCCAGCCGTCCGCCAGCGTTCCCTGCTTCTTGATCGCCCACAGGGCGGAGGGAGCCGTCGCGGCGACCGAGATGAACATCAGGATGGACATGCCGTTGCCGACGCCGCGGTCTGTGATCAACTCGCCGAACCACATGACGAGGGCCGTGCCGGCGGTGATGCACAGAACCATGGTGACGGTGGTGAGGATCGCCCGGTCCGGGACGATGCCGGAGGCCTCCGTGCAGCCGGCGAAGAGGGCGCCGCTGCGGGCGGTGGCCACCAGGCCGGTGCCCTGGAGGACGGCCAGCGCGATGGTCAGGTAGCGGGTGTACTGCGTGATCTTCGCGGTGCCGGCCTGCCCCTCCTTCTTCAGTGCCTCCAGCCGGGGCACGACCACGGTCAGCAGTTGCAGGATGATGCTGGCCGTGATGTAGGGCAGGATGCCGAGCGCGAAGATCGTGATCTGCAGCAGCGCTCCCCCGCTGAAGAGGTTGACCAGGCCGAACAGCCCCTGGCTGCCGGAGGCCTGGCTGACACACTGCTGGACGGCGCTGTAGTCGACCCCGGGAATGGGCACATGTGTACCGGCGCGGTACACGACGATGACGCCCAGGGTGAAAAGCAGCTTCTTGCGCAGGTCAGGAGTTCGGAACGCCTGGGTCAGCGCGGTGATCACGGTGCCTCCTGCAGCCTGTCGCGGATGTGCACTCGCGAGGTACGCATGACTGCACATATGTCACTCGGGACATGTTATACACACATACGTGTTCCTGTTGAGTGAGACACATGACAACGTCCTACAGTGACAGGTGGGCCCGCGGAGAGGGCCGTCGCCACGGAGATGCCATGTACAGGTGTGCCACGTCGGCGGGCGCGGGCACGTCCGTGGCCGTGGAGTGAGGAGTGAGGCTGTGAACACCGAGAGCGAGGGTGCCCCGGTTCCCCCCGAGCCGTCCGGGGAAGGAGGGCCGACCCCCGATCCCTCGTGGGTCATGCCTCCGCCCCCCGCCGTCGAGCCGTACATCGGCGGGGGCGCGCCGTACCCACCGCCCGTCCTCGCGGCACCGCCCGCGAGGGGGCGGGGCGGGCCGGCTGCGGCCGCGCTGGCCATCGCCCTGGTGGCGGGCGCGCTGGGCGGAGTGATCGGCCACGTGCTGGCGCCGCACGACGGCGCCCCGGGGTCGGCGCCGCTGTCGGGCGCGGGCACCGGGGGTGCGGGCGCCCAGCCGGTGGGCACGGTCGCGGGCGTGGCACAGCGGGCGTTGCCCGGCACGGTCACCATCGAGGCGAAAAGCAGCGGCGGGGCGGGCGACACCGGCACCGGGTTCGTCTTCGACACACAGGGCCACATCCTGACCAACAATCATGTGGTGGCGGCAGCGGTCGACGGCGGCAGACTCAGCGCGGCCTTCCCCGACGGCAGGAAGTACGACGCCGAGGTGGTCGGCCACGCCCAGGGGTACGACGTGGCCGTGCTCAAGCTGGAGAAGGCTCCCCCGGGCCTCCGGCCGCTCCCCCTGGGCGACTCCGAGCGGGTGTCCGTCGGCGAGTCCGCGATCGCCATCGGCGCGCCCTTCGGCCTGTCCAACACGGTCACCACCGGCATCATCAGCGCCAAGAACCGCCCCGTGGCCTCCAGCGACGGCACCGCGGGCAGCAGGGCGTCCTACCTGAACGCCCTGCAGACCGACGCCTCCATCAACCCGGGCAACTCCGGCGGCCCGCTGCTCGACGCACAGGGCGACGTCATCGGCATCAACTCCGCGATCCAGTCCACGGGCAGCGGCTCGGGCGGCACCGGCCAGGCCGGCTCCGTCGGCCTCGGTTTCGCCATCCCGATCAACCAGGCCCGTTATGTCGCCGAGCAGTTGATCAGAACCGGCAAGCCCGTGTACGCCAAGATCGGCGCCTCCGTGTCGACGGCGGAGACGACCGAGGGCGCGGAGATCGTTCAGGACGACGCCGGCGGGGCCGCGGCCGTCGAGCCGGGCGGCCCCGCGGCCAAGGCGGGCCTGCGGGCCGAGGACGTCATCACCCGTCTCGACGACCACGTCATCGACAGTGGTCCCACGCTGATCGGCGAGATCTGGACCCACCGGCCCGGCGACCGGGTCACCGTCACCTACCGGCGCGACGGCAGGACCCACACCGTCGACGTCGTGCTGGGCTCCCGGGTCGGCGACGTGTCCCGGTGAACGAGTGAGAGCGGGTGTGTCCAGCGCCTCCGGAACGGGTGTGCCGGGCGCATCCGTCACGGGTGTGCCAACGGCGGGTCAACAGCCCCTCTCGCCAGGCAAAGTTCGCGTATGACGGCGAACCGTTCTCCTTCAGGCGGCCTCATATCCCCCAGAGATACCCAATCGGGGCATCCGGAAGGGAAACCGACCATGTTGTTCCGCAAGCACACCCGCCGCTCACTCGTCGCACCCGTGACACTCTCGGCGCTGTCCGCCGTCGCGCTGATCGGCATCACCGCGGGCCCCTCGCAGGCCGCGACCCGGCCGGCGTGGGCCGGCACCACCTCGCTTTCCGTACGCGTCCACGGGCTGGACTCGGGAGCGGGGCAGCGCTACGCGACGGTGATCCTCACCAACAAGACCCACCGGGCGGTGCGGACCCAGGGGTACGTCGGGCTGCAACTGCTCGACTCCCACGGCAAGGCCGTCACCACGCACGTCGTGCGCGACCGCGGTCCGGCCCGGCCCCTCACGCTGGAGCCGGGCCAGAGCGCGTACGCCCGACTGCACTGGGGAGACGTGCCCGCCGCCGGTGAGCCGACCAAGGCGGAGAAGAACCCCACGCGCCTGGAGGTCACGCCGCCCGACTCGTACCGCCACCTGAACACCACCTGGAAGCTGGGTGAGGTCCTGCAGAAGGGACGCATCGACACCACGCCGCTGATCAAGGGAACGGGCCCGGCCGCCTGACCGATACCGCCGGTTACCGTCCGACCTCGCCCCCGGGGCACCGCGTTCGCGGTGCCCCGGGGGCTTTTCCGTCACCCACACCATCCGGACCCATGGGTTCGGTTATAGTGGGAGTAAGCGGACCCTTAGGTCCGGTTCTCTGGTCGAAAGCAGGCAGTCATGCCCCTGTCCGGCAACCACCCCCGGATCCGTCCCGGCGGACAGACCCGCGCCCTGGTCGGTGCGGCTCACACGGTCAGCCCGGTACTCGCCCGCCACGCCGCCGACGCGGACGCCCGCAGCCGACTGGCGCGGGAGTCCGTCAACGCCCTGCGCGAGGCCGGCATGTTCCGCCTCGGCACCCCGCGGCGCTTCGGCGGTGAGGCGGCGCCGGTGGGCGCGAGCCTCGACGTCAGCTCCGAGATCGCGCTGGCCTGCCCGGCGAGCGGCTGGGTCGTCATGGTGACGTACGTGGCGCAGCAGATCGCCGCCTCGTTCGGCGAGGAGGCCTTGGAGGAGCTGTGGGCCAAGGGTCCCGACGTCCCCATGAGCGGTGTCTTCGGCAGTGTGGGAGTGAGCGCGGTGCCGGCCGAGGGCGGCATACGTGTCACCGGACGCTGGGGCTGGGCCTCCGGCTGCCGGCACGCCGAGTGGGCGATCATCGGCGTGCCGCTGCTCGGGGACGACGGGAACGTGAGCGGGCGCGGTCTCGCACTCGTGCCCGCCGCGGACCTCACCGTCGAGGACACCTGGGACATGGCGGGCATGCGGGGTACCGGCAGTGACACGCTCGTCGCCGACGGCGTCTTCGTGCCGGCCCACCGGCTGAAGGACTTCGCGGACGTCCTGGACGGCGACCAGGGCGCGAAAGAGGCTCTCCACCGCGTCGCGCCGGGGTCGATGACGATGGCGTCGATGGGTCCGCTGCTCGGCATCGGGCGGGCGGTCCTGGCCCTGACGACGGATTCCGTGGAGGGCGGCAAGCCGATGGCGATGTCGCTGTACCCGCGGCTGGCGGACTCGCCGAGCGTGCAGGCCCAGCTGGCCGACGCCGCGACGATGATCGACTCCGCCCACCTGCACCTGGCCCGCTCCGCCGCTCTCGTCGACGAGGCGGCCGACGCCGGCCAGGTGCTCGACCTCGTCGACCGCGCCCGGGTGCGCATGGACGTGGGACACGCCTCCGCCTGCCTGCGGGACGCGGTACAGCGGCTGCTCACCGTCAACGGCGCGGGCAGCTTCTCCCGCTCCAAGGCGATCCAGCGCTACTGGCGCGACCTGGAGACCGCCGCGCGCCACCCCACGCTCAACCCGGGCCTGGCCCGCGAGATGTACGGGCGGGCGCTGGCCGGTGACACGCGGCCGGTGTCGCCGATGGTGTGATCTGCGCCCGCATCGATGCGCCCTTCCGTCGATCCGCCTCCCCCATCGGTGCGCCCCCCATCAATGCGCGTCCCTGTCGGCGCGTGTCCCCGTACCGATCCGCACTCCGTATCCGATTTTCGCCGCCGGACCGGGCCGCTGCGCCGCGGCTCGCGCTCCGGGCGGCGGTCTGGCCCGAAGGACCGGAACCGATGAGCACTTCTTCCACCCTCAGGCCGCCGAGCGCCGGCGCACGCGACGTCCTCGGACGTTTCGCGACCGGCGTGACCGTCGTCACGGCCGCCTCCCCCGCCGGACCGGCGGGCTTCACCTGCCAGTCCTTCACCTCTCTTTCCCTGGACCCGCTGCTGGTGTCGCTTGCGCCCGCGCGCGCCTCCCGCACCTGGCCGCTGATCCGCGGCGCGGGCACCTTCTGCGTGAACGTCCTCGCCGCGGACCAGCGGGCCGTCAGCGACGTCTTCGCCGGGTCGGCGGCCGACAGGTTCGCCTCGGTCGACTGGTCGCCGGGGCACGCGGGGGTGCCGGTCCTCGGCGGTGCCTGTGCCTGGTTCGTGTGCGAGCTGCTCACCGAGTACGACGGCGGCGACCACACCATCGCGGTGGCCCGGGTGCGCGACTTCCGGGCGGGTACGGGCGACCCGCTCGTCTTCCACCACGGCAGGTACCGGAGCCTGGCCTGACCGGTCCGGTGTGCCGTACGCCGGCACACCGGACCGGTCAGGCGGCCGGAAGCGGCTCAGGTCACCGGACGACGACCCGGGCGCTGCCGCTGACGCCGCCGGAGGTCACCGAGACGGTGACGGTTCCCGGACAGCGGGCGGTGAGGACGCCGGTGGACGGATCCACCGAGGCGACCCGGGGGTTGCTCGAGGTCCAGACGTGGGACGCGGGATCCGCGACCGGGATCGTGAGCGGTGCGATGTTGTCACCGGCGATCTGGTCGCCGGTGGCGGTCAGGGTGAGGCGGTCACCGAGCGCGACCGGGTCCTTGGGGCCCTGGACCCTCACCGAGGCGAGCGCGGGCTCGACCGAGTACTGCAGGTTGCCGTCGTCACCGATCCGGACGAGACCGAAGTGGTAGATGCCGCCCTGGTCCGCCGGCGCGTAGGCCGGCATGCCGAGGTCCGCGAACGTGAACTGCGGGATGCCGCCCTTCTCGACGGTCGTGCTGGTGCCCTCGGGATCGAGGATCTGCTCCGCGAACCCGCGCGCGTGGCCGTACATCATGATCACGTGCTGCTTCGGGTGCGTCTGCTGGTAGCGCTGCACCAGCCGCAGGTACATCCGGGCCTCCCAGCGGTCCGTGAACTGGCTGTTCGCGGACGGGTGCGGGTCGTAGGCCGGCATGTGGGTGATGACCAGCACGTCCTTGGCGGTGGCCTCGGTCAGCTGCTGGACCAGCCACGGGTACTGCACACCCGCGGGGTTCTGGAACGGGTCCGAGGACTGGAGGCTGCCGTGCGAGTTGTCGGTCACGATCATCCGCGCCGCGCCCTGGCTGTAGGCGTAGTGGGTGTCACCGAAGGTGTCGCTGTAGTTGCCGTTCTCGGCGTCGGCGCCCTGGGTGATCTCGTGGTTGCCGACGATGTCCCGGGCGGGGACACCCAGGGCGTCCATCTTGGACTTGGCGAACCGCAGGTCGGCGGCCTTGCCGTCGTCGGGCATGTCGCCGAGGAACTGCGCGGCGTCCGGCCTGGCCTGCGGGCTGAGCGTGGGCAGCCGCTGGGCGATGGAGTCCATCACGTTGCTGCTGACCGAACCCGGGTCGCTCGCGAGCAGGTGGGCGTCGTCACCCGTGAGGAGTGTGGTGCCGTGTTTGGCGAAGTCCGCGGAGTCCTCCTCGAAGGACAGCCACTTGGGGTTGTCCGGGACCGCGTGGTACTCGGGCGCCGTGACCGGTCGTGGCGAGTACAGCGCCTGCAGCCCGGCGACGTTCAGTGAACCGCTGTACGCGGTGCTGGGACTGATGGCCAGGAAGTCGAGGTAGCTGACGGTCAACGGGAACTTGTAGCCGGCCGGCAACTGGGCGACCGCGAGGTGCCAGCCGTCGGACGTGACACCGGTCAGGTACAGCGGCGTGTTGGCCGTACCGTCGATGTTGATGTACTTCTCGGCGAGCTGGAGGCTGTCGGGGCCGCCCCCCTTGATCCATACGCCGATACCGGTCGGAACCCGGCCGTCGTCGGTGTCGGTGGACAGCTTGACGCTGGGCGCCAGCACCAGCTGCTTGACCCCGGACGCGGCCGGCATCGTGTAGTCGAGACGCAGCGAACCGGACTCGCTGGACGACGGCGGGACGACACCCGCGTCGAAGGACAGCGTGGCGGGACTGCCGGTGGTGTTGTTGCTGAGCCGCCAGTGGTCCGTGCTGCTGATCGGGTCGATGACCTTGCTGACCCGGCCGACGGCGATCGACGTGGTCGTGGTCGCACCGGCGACGCGCGCGCTGACCTCGGCGAGGCCGCCCTTGGCGCTGCTCGCGGTGAACAGGCCGTGCGCGTCGACGGTGCCCAGGTCGTCGGGGGTGACCTTCCACGTGGCCGCCTCGGCGGGTATCTGCGCGCTGCCGCCGCCCTTGACCGTGCCGGACAGGGTCAGTTGCCGCGTGGCACCGCTGTCGAGGTCGGCCTTGTCGGGCGAGACCGTGAGGGTCTGGAGTCCGCTGGCGACCCGGAGCTTCTGCGAGGTGACGGCGTCACCGTCGTAGGCGATGATCCGGCCGGTGCCCGAGCGGCGCGGTGTGACCTTGCCGTCCGCGTACGTGGCCAGGCTCGAAGGCTCGACGCGCACGTGGATCCGGCCGGCCGCCGGGTTGGCGAACCGGTCGACGGCGTGCACCGGCACCGGCACGGAGCCGCCCAGGACGGTGGTGACCGTCTCGCCGCCGTTGACGACGACCTTGGTGGCGGCGCCGGGCGCCTTGGCGGTGGAGTAGAAGAAGATGCCGTTGGCGACCGGGCGTTCGGTGTTCCCGGGCAGGTCGGACGGGGTGTTGACGACCTCGGCCCGGTCGGCGCCCGGGGCGCGGCCGACCATGCCGGTCGAGCCGCCGCCGTCGAAGAGCAGCGCGGTCCAGGCACCGTGCGCGGCCATGTACCCGGCCGCCTGCTCGCGGGTGACGCCGAAGGCGGTGTCGGCGCCGCCGTGGCCGTCGATGGCGACGACGATCGCGTGCCTGCCGTCCTTGGTGATGCCGACGGCGGTCTCCGGGTTGGCGCCGCCGGGCGGCGTGCCGGTCGGGTCCTGGTAGACCTTCCCGTCCTTCACCAGGGTGTCCACACCGCTGATCAGTTCGGTGACATCGTTGTCAGGAGACAGGCGGGCGGTGATGCCGACGGTGTCGCCGGGGTGCAGGGTGTCGGTGAGCCACCGGCCGCCGTCGCCGGAGCCGAGGAGCCCGGTCCGGTCCGCGTCGAGGCGGGGCACGGTGGTCACACCGGTGCGCACGCTCTCGACGACGAAGCCGCCGGCGGTCGTGCGCCCGGTCACCAGCGTGGCCTCCTTGGCCAGACCCGGGGTCTCCCCGAGGCCGGAGGTGACCTCGGTGATGCCGCCGGCCGCGACGTCGTCCACGGTGTTCACCGAGGTGAGCGCGTGCGTCGCGGAGCCTGCCGCGATCGTGCCGGAGAAGGTCTCCGGGCCCATGACCAGCCTGCCGTCGGGCTTGACACCGAGTTGGGCGGCGAAACCCGGCCTGGGGCTCTTCAGCAGGTGTCCGCCGGTCATGATGCCGCCGAGGGGGCGTCCGCTGCCGTGGATCTCGAAGTAGTCGCCGTTGACACCGGCGACCGCGTGGGTGCGCCGTGCCATGGACGAGGGGGTCTCGTCCGCCGGGTTGGTGAGGGTGTCGCCGGCCTCGACGGTACCGACGCGCAGGTTGGGGTCGGTGAGGTCGGCGCTGAGCACCTGGATGTGCTGGCGTCCGCCGACGGTGTCGTAGGTCTCGCTGTAGTGGGTGAGGCCTCGGGTGACGGTCTCGGCCGGGGTGGAGGTGCGGTCCACCACCAGCGGCCAGTTCTGCGGGGTGGCCGGGAGCCAGTCCCCGCCGTGCGGATGGGCCGGGCCGCCGGTGGCGGCGCTGTCGCCGTCGCCGAAGGCGGTGCCCGCCCCGGCCACGGCGCCGCCCGCCAGTGCGAGTGCCACGGCGGTCGCCACCGCGGCGTGCCGCGCCCCGGCACCCATGGGTTTCCTAACACGAGGTGTCATGTGTGTTTTCGTCCTTGCGGTCATGCGCGTGGATGGCTCCTACACGCATCGACCACCGGACACCGGCGGGGCGGACCGCGGGTGTCCGTACGGGGTCCGCCGGATGACGATCCGGAGTCCGTGACGCCGCGGTTCAGGAACGTGTGCCGGACGGCTCGGGCTGGGACGGACCGGACGGCTCACGCGTGACGAGCCGGGGGGCCGGGGCGCAGGGAACCGGTTCCGGCCCCATCGGTGGCCGGCCCGGTTCGGCGCCGGTTCCAGCGGGGCGGCGGCAGGGCCTCCCCGCCCCCGGCCGATGGTTCACAGCGTGCGGGCGAACAGGGCGAGCAGTTCGGTCCAGTGCCGTTCCGCCGCCTCCGGGTCGTAGGCGGCGGTGTCGGACTGGGTGTAGCCGTGGTGGGCACCCGCGTAGACCTCGCAGCGGTGCCGGACACCCGCCTCGGTGAGGGTTCGCTCCAGTCGGCGGATCTGCTCCTCGGGCATCGACGGGTCCTCGTCGGCGTGCGCGAAGTACAGCACGGCGCCGATCCGGCCGGCCCGCAGGTGGGGGCTGTCGGGGGACTCGCTCGCCAGGTCGCCACCGTGGAAGCCCGCGGCCGCCGCCACCCGCCCGGGGTGGGTGCCGGCCGTGTGCAGCGCGAGCCGCGCGCCCATGCAGTAGCCGGTGATGCCGACCGGTCCTTCGCCGACCAGCGGGTTCCCGGCGAGCCACGCCAGATAGGCGCCGGCGTCGCGCTCCGTGGTCGCGGGCGTGAGCGACTGCATCAGCGGCACCACCGCGGTCACGATGTCCGGACGGGCCTCCATGTCGATGAACTCCGGCAGGTCCACGACCGGGGCACGCCCGTGCCGGTAGAAGACGTTGGGGACGAGCACCGCGTACCCCGCCGCCGCCAGCCGGTCCGCCATGGCCGTCAGGTGCGGGCGCAGCCCGAACGCGTCCTGGTACAGCACCACGCCCGGGTGGGCGCGGTCGTCGTCGGGGCGGACGAAGTAGGCGTCGGCGGTTCCGTCGGGGGTGGGGACATCCACCGGGGTGCTGATCGTGGCGCTCATGAGCGGGGTACCTTTCCGAAGGGACGAGTGTGCGGCGGGACATGTCGCATCACCCCGCTCGCTCGTCCCGAACATCCGGATATGCCGGTCACATTCCCGGTTTGGCGAAAACATGTGACGCCGCGCTCGCCGCGCACACGTATGATTCGCTGACGACATGTCAGGGCACTCCGAGAACGGAACCGACGTGAACGACTTCCACCCCGGCCGCAGGCGTCTGCTGAAGATGTTCGGACTGGGCGCCACCGCGACCACCGCGGCGATCCTCCAGGCCGACCCGGTCCTCGCCGCGACCCTGGGGTACGACGAGAGGACCGGTGTCTCCCCCATCGGGTACCAGGCCCCGAAGGGGCTGGCGAAGAACACCGCCGCCAAGCAGCGGGCGCTCGACTGGATCACCGCCAACGCGGGGGCGATCACCGGGCTGAGCGACGAGGTGTGGGGCCACGCGGAGCTGTCGTTGCGCGAGTGGAAGTCGTCCCTCGCACACGCCAGGCTGCTGAAGGACAACGGCTTCACCGTCCAGTGGGGCGCGGCCGGCTTCCCGACCGCCTTCGTCGCCTCGTACGGCACCGAGGGCCCGGTCATCGGCTTCAACGCGGAGTACGACGCGCTGCCGGGCCTGTCCCAGAAGAAGGGCGTGGGCTCCCACGACCCGCTGGTCTACCACTACGACGCCTACGGCCCGACCTACGGCGCCGGGCACGGCGACGCCCACAACTGCCTCGGCGCGGGCGGCACCGCCGCCGCCATCGCCGTCGCGCGGGCGATCCGGACGGGCGGTCTGAAGGCCCGGGTCAGACTGTTCGGCAGCGCGGGCGAGGAGCAGCTCGTCGGCAAGGCCTACGCGGTCAAGGAGGGGGTGTACGACGGTCTCGACGCGTTCCTGGACTGGCACCCCTTCAACATCACCGTGCCGTTCTGGAACACCACCAGCGCGCTGATCTCGGCCACGTTCACCTTCCTCGGCGCCTCCGGGCACGGCGGCACCCCGCTCGGCAACAAGAGCGGCCTGGACGGCGCGCTGCTGATGGCGACCATGTCGGAGTACCTGCGGGAGAAGAACGTCGCCCCGTCGGGCCGGTTCCACTACGCGGTCATCAACGGCGGTGGCGCGCCGAACGTGACCCCGGACATGTGCTCCATCTGGTTCTTCGTCCGCGAGGGCAGCCCGGCGCGCGCGAAGGTGCTCTACGACAAGATCGTGGAGTGCGCCAGGGCCGCCGCGCAGGCCAGTCAGACCCGCCTGGTGCACAAGTTCCACTCCGGAACGTGGAACCTGCTGGCCAACAAGGCGGGCGCCGAGCTGCTCAACGACAACATGCGGCAGATCGGCGCGCCGCGGTTCACCGACGCCGACCACGCCCTGGCCAAGGCGGTGCAGAAGTCGCTGGGCAAGCCCGTGGTGGGCATGCCGACCGACCTCACCCCGCTGGCACCCCCGGCGGCGGCGTACACCGGCGGTCTGGCCACCGACACCGCTGACATCAGCTGGCAGGCGCCCACCGCCGTCCTGCTGGCCGCTGCCTACCCGCCCGGCATCCCCAACCACAACTGGGGCGCCACCGCGACGGCGGGCACCAGCATCGGCCACCAGGCGACGCTGTCCGCCGCCCGTTACCTGGCGGCCGGCGCGGTCGACCTGATCGAGCAGCCCGACCTGCTGGACGCGATGAAGCAGGAGTTCAAGGACCGTACCGAGGGCCTCACCTGGACCTCGATGATCCCCGACGGTCAGCAGCCGCCGCTGTACGAGCCGCCCGCCGATTTCCTGAGGGCGACCGGGCAGAGCTGGCCGCCGGAGGGCGTGACCTGGCCGGTGGCGCCCGTGGTGGCCACCGAACAGCTGAGCACGACCGGCCCGAACCTGGCGCCCGTCTCCTGATCCGCCCTCCCCCCGCGCTCCCCCGTCCGTGGTCCGTCCCCCGGGTCCACGGGCGGGGGTCTTCGTCTCCGTGGGCCGCGCGTCACCCGGCCAGGGAGGCAGCGTCCCCCATGACGACCACGGGGTGCTGCGCGGGGTCGAGGGTGCGCAGCAGTTCCCTCAGGTGTGGCTCCGGCAGGCTCACGCAGGCGTGCGTGGGGCCGCCGTGGTCGACGTGCAGCCAGATCCCGCCGCCCTTGTCGGCGCCCAGCGGCCGTCCCCAGTCGAGCGGGGAGGTGCCCTTGACGTGGTTGTAGTCGATGGCGATGACGTAGTCGAAGGAGCCGGCCAAGGGCTCGCCCTCGAATCCGGCGCCCCCGACGGAGAACCCGCCGGAGTGGGTGTACGGCAGCTTGGAGCCGGGGTCCGGCAGCAGGCCGCCCGCGTCGCTGAGGGTGAAGACGCCGACGGGCGAGCGGAGATCGTTCAGATGGTGGTCGTCCGTCCAGCCCTTGAGGGCGTTGTGGGCGGGCCAGACGGCGCCGCCCTGCCAGCCGGACCCGGTCCGCCGGTAGAGCACGACGTGGGAACGCGAGGAGTTCCTGCCCTGCCCGGTGACCACGACGGCCTGCCGGGCGTCGGCGGGGACGCGGGCCGAGGTCCGGGGGCCGAGACCAGGCAGGCCCGCGGGCGTGGGGTCCGGGGCGTCGTGGGTGGCGGCGGGGGCCGGGGCGGCGGTCGAGCCGGCCGGGCGGTCGGCCGCGGTGGTGGTCCGGCCGCCGGCGTCCCCGGTCCCGTGGAGGGTGCCGCACCCGCCCGTGGAGAGCACGGTGGCCAGGACGACCGCGGGCAGTGACAGCCTCGGGAGCGCGGCGCGGGCACGGTGCCCGGCCGAGGGCGAGCGGTGACGGCCCGCGCCGGGCCGCCGGTCGGACGAGGTCATATGTGGTTCCCCCCACTTCGCTGCGCCGTGGGTGTGTGCCGGTCGGGGCCGGGGAGGGGTCGGTGCACACGTTCCACGACATCGGCGTTTTTCTTTGAACCTACATGTACATGGGTGCGGCCGGACGGGCGGGGCCGTCCCGCGTCCCGCCCCGGGGACCGGGACCGGCAGCCAATTGACTTACGCCCCCTCGCCCGCGGTCCGCAGGGCACCTTCCGCCTCCGTCGCCCGCCGGGGAGGGCCCGGCCCGTTGACCGTCAACTGACCGATGTGCGCGGCGGGCCCTGGGCGAAGAGTGGGACACGCAGACCTCGTCCCACGGAGGGAACTCCTGTCATGCATCGTGACCAGTCACCACTGCGGGCACGTTCGGCGCCCGATGTCGTCCCGCCGCTCTTCCTGGACCTCGACCAGATGATGGACGAGTTCACCCGGCTTCCCATGCGGGCGAAGTTCCGTTTCGACCCGCAGCTGGCCGCGGTGATCACGGTCGAGTTCCTGGCCGAGCGCGGACCGAGCCTGATCTGGAACATCGGCCGGGACCTGTTGCACCTGGGTGTCACCGCGATGAGCGGGACGGGCGACGTGCGGATGTGGCCGACGCTGCCGGGGGAGCAGCCCTCGTCGTGGCTGCTGCTGGAGTCCGAGGAGGTGGAAGCCCTGTTCGAGCTGCCGACCGAGCGGCTGGCGGAGTGGCTCGACACCACCTACCGGGCCGTCCCGGTGGAGAGGGAGATGGACGCGATGGACTGGGACGGCTTCCTGCGGAACGTGCTGGACGGGCCGGACGCCCCCACCGCGTGAGCGTGTCCGGCGTGGGGGTGTGAGGGGGACTTGCCACCTCACGCGTCACCTGTCAGAGTGGTGACGCGAAGGGTTGCCGTCGCCGGTCCGGTGGAGGGTCATCGGCACATGTGTGTCACCCGGGCACCCGACGACGAACGCTTTGCGGAAAGGCCGCGAACGCGGCGGACGAGGAGGACGACATGAGGAGCAGCAACCCGATCTTTTCCCGCTGGGACAGGAGCCGGGACACGGCCACGGACCCGGCGGGCGCGTACCACCGCGAACCGGTGGGCGCCGCGCTCGGCGGGCAGCCGGCCGCCGACTACCGGACCAACCCCTACGCCTCCCCCGCGGGCCCCGGCACCGGCGTCCGGACCGGCTCGAGCGCGGTCACCATGGACGACGTCGTCGTCCGCACCGCCACAACCCTGGGCACCGTGGTCCTGACGGCGGTGTTGTCCTGGCTGCTGCTGCCCGTCGACGAGGCGAACCTCGGCCGGTCCTACGGCATCGCGGTGGGCGCCGCGCTCGTCGGCTTCGTGCTGTCGCTCGTGCAGTCGTTCAAGCGGTCGCCGTCCCCGGCGCTGATCCTCGGCTACGCGGCGTTCGAGGGCGTCTTCCTCGGGGTGCTGTCCAGCACCGTGTCGACGTACATCTCCCCGGGCGTGGTCGTGCAAGCCGTGCTCGGCACCTTCGCGGTGGCCGCGGGGACGCTCATCGCCTACCGGATGCGCTGGATCCGCGTCAACCAGCGCTTCGCCGGATTCGTCGGCGCCGCCGCCACCGGCTTCCTGCTGCTGCTGGTCGCCGACGCCCTCTTCTCCGCCTTCGGGGCGGGCCACGGCCTGGGCTTCCACAGCGGCGGCCTCGGCATCGTGTTCGGCCTGGTCGGCATCGTGCTCGGCGCGGCCTTCCTCGCCCTGGACTTCCGGCAGGTCGAGGACGCCGTCGCCTACGGCGCTCCGCGCGAGGAGGCCTGGCTGGCCGCCTTCGGTCTCACCCTGACGCTGGTGTGGATCTACCTGGAGGTGCTGCAGGTGCTGACGATCTTCAACAGCGACAACTGACCCGCCCGGCTCCCCCGGCGCCGAAGGGCACGTGCGACCGCACGTGCCCTTCGGCATGTCCCGGTCCGAACTTCTCCCCCGCCCGGGCTCGTTGACCCGGTGGCGGGCCCGGCCCGCCACGACACGACCGCCGCCACGACGGGAGAGACCCCATGAGCCCGCACGAGCAGTGCCCCCACCCGAACGGCAGGGTGGACCTGGGCCCGGACTTCAAAGCGGACGCCCCCGCCCGGTACGCCCGGCTGCGCGCGCTGGGCCCGATCCACCCCGCCCGCTTCCACCTCGGCCTGGAGGGCTGGGTGGTCGTCGGCCACGACCTGGCCCGCGAGGCGCTGACGCATCCCGCGCTGCTGAAGGACTCCACACCCGCCGCCGAGGAACTGGCAGCCGCCGGCTACGTCCTGAACAAGCCGTCGGTGGGGCTCGGCGGCCAGATGCTGGAGGCCGACCCGCCCGAGCACGGCAGGCTGCGCCGCCTGGCCGCCGCGGCGTTCACCCCGCGCCGCACCGCCGCCCTCGCGCCCCGCATCGAGCGGATCGCGCACGGGCTCCTCGACGCCCTGCCGCCGACCGGCGAGACGGACCTCGTCGAGGCGTTCAACGCCCCGCTGCCCGCCACCGTGATCGCCGAACTCCTCGGCATTCCGGAGGAGTTCCACACGGACTTCCGCCGCTGGTCGGGCGAGGCCCTCCAGGTCGCCTCCCCGGGGCACCGCACGGCCCTGGCGGAACTCCACCGGATGCTGGCCGGTCTGGTCGCGGACAAGCGGCGCGACCCGGGCGACGATCTGCTGTCCGCCCTCGTCGCGGTCCGGGACGAGAGCGACGACCGGCTCTCCGAGGAGGAGCTGACCGGCACCGCCCTGATGCTGATCGTCGCGGGGCACGAGAGCACCGTGAACCTGCTGGGCAATGCCGTACTCGCGCTGCTGCGCCACCCCGGGCAGCTCGCGCTGCTGCGCGCGCGGCCGGAACTGATGCCGGGCGCGGTGGAGGAGTTCCTGCGCCACGACACCTCCGTGGAGCGCTCCACCAACCGCTACGCCGCCGAGGACCTGGAACTGGGCGGGGTGCGCATCCCCCGGGGCGGCCTGGTGGTCGTCGCCCTCGGCTCGGCCGGGCACGACGCCCCGCAGGCCGAAGGGACCGATCCGTCGGTTCTCGACATCGGCCGGCCGCACACCCGCCACCTGGCCTTCGGGCACGGCATCCACTACTGCCTGGGTGCCCCGCTGGCCCGGCTGGAGACGGCGATCGCCCTGCGGGTGCTGCTGGAGCGCGTCGACGGACTGGAACTCGCCGTCCCCGAGAGCAGTCTGGAGTGGATCGGCTCGGGCATCATCCGCGGTGTGCGGTCCCTCCCGGTGCGCTACCGGGTCGGCCCGCCGCGGGCCTGAGACGCGAAAGGTCCCGGCCCGCGCCACGGGGCGCGGGCCGGGACGGCACATCGGGGTGCGGGACCCGTCAGGCGGTGCGGGTACGCACCTGCCGGGACCTCCAGCCCAGCAGCAGGGCCTGGAGGATGAACCACACTCCGCCGCCGGTGGCGTACACCGACAGCACGTCCAGCGAGGGGTTGTCGCCCGCGGCCTGGATGTTGTAGAAGATGCCGACGACGAACGAGAGTCCGCCCGAGATCAGGGTCGGCCACTGCTTGCCCAGCTCGGGGCCGCGCCGCCGCACTCCGACGATCACCTGAGCCGCTCCGGAGATCACGGCCCAGGCGCCGAACACATGGAGCACCGGCTGCACCCCGCCGGCCCCGGCGATGCCCACCGCGACGGCGGCGAGCGTGCTGAGCACCCCGTTGAACGCGGTCACCCCGCGCTCGGAGCCGCCCGGTGTGGAGCGGTAGTCGATCAGCGAGGACACCGCGTCGATCAGGGGGTAGACGACGAGCAGGGTGATGGCCACCGCGTCGACGTCGTCATGGGCTCCGGCGAACGCCAGGGCCCATGCCACGGCGAGTACACCGCGGCCCAGGTACAGCCTCAGCAGGGCGGAACGTCCCTGTGTCTGCGTGCTCATGATGGTCCGGCCTTTCTCGGGTCAGTGGTTCGTCGGCCCGGTCAGTGCCGGGACGGGACGGCGCACCGGAAGCTGGAGGCGGCGTCCAGGGCACCGTGGCCCTTGTAGCGGGGCACCTCGGGGTAGCGGCACAGGTTGCGCTGGACCGGCTTGCCGTCGGCGTCGATCAGGGTGGCGGGCAGGGTCTTGGGGGCCTTGCCGTGCTCGACCCAGGAGGTCAGCGCGGCGAGGCCGTCGGCCGAGCCGTCCTGGCCGTTGAGGCCGCAGTGACTGGTGCCCGGGGCGAGGAAGAGACGGTAGAAGTCGTCGACCCGCTTGGAGCCGCCCATCTCCCGCTCGACCTGCTTGCGGTACTCGACGGTGCCCTGGGTGGGGATGAACTGGTCGTCCTGGCCGTGCCAGGTCAGCAGCTTGCCACCGGACTTGCGGAAGCCGGACAGATCGGGGTTGTCCGTGCCGATGACCTTGTCGTACTCGGCCTGGGACTGCTTGAACAACCGGGTGAACTCGCTGTAGGTGATCTTGGAGACGTCGTAGGACGGGTCCTTCTTCAGCCAGTTGGTGACCCAGAACTGGGGCACCGGGAAGGGAGCGCCCACGACGGTGCCGTCCTGGGTGGTCGTGCTGCCCGCGAGGCCCTTGAGGTCAGCGGTGACCGGAACGCCGGACCACAGCTTCTTGCCGGAGGTGGTGCGCGGGCCGTCCCAGATCTTGCGGACGACGGACGCGTCGGCGGCGGTGATGGTCAGTTCCTTGCCGTCGCACACGACCTTGGTGCCGATCAGACGGCGCGGGTCGAAGTCGCAGCGGGACGGGTCGTTGACCAGGCCGTCCTTGGCGCCGTCCAGCGTGTCGCAGGCCTTGACGGCGGCGTTGGTGAAGGCGTCCAGCTCACAACCGGTGGGGTAGGTCTTCTCGTTGTTCATGACGACCTGCGGCCACAGGGTGGCGACCTCGAACTCGTCCCAGTTGACCGCCGGCGCGTCGGCGAGGATGCCGTCGTAGTCGTCGGGGTAGCGCTGTGCCTCCGCGTAGCCCTCGCGGCCGCCGGTGGAGCAGCCGGTGAAGTAGGAGTACGCGGCGCGCTTGGCGTAGACCGAGGCGACGACCTGCTTGCCGACCACGGCCGCCTCGTGCTGGGAGCGGTAGGAGAAGTTCTTCAGCGGCGTGGTGTTGACCGTGCCGTCGCTCTTCAGCGCCCAGCTCACGTCGAGGGCGTCGCCGACGCCGGCGTCCGTGGTGGTCGCCGCGTAGCCGCTCTTGACGGCGTTGCCCATGCCGACGCCGTTGTCCCCGGCGAGGTAGGCGCTGCCACCCAGTGCCTGGAAGCGGCCGTTCCAGCCGTTCTCGGGCAGCCAGGTCGAGATCTTGGCGTGGTCGTCCTCGCCCGGGTGGGTGAGGGTGACGGTCACCTTGCAGAAGGCGGGGACGCCGGTGGCCTCGCCGCCGAGGATGCCGGTGCCCTTGATGGTGCCGCCCGCATCGCGGACCGCCGTCACCGACTCCACCTCGGTGCCAGACGGAGCCTTGACGGGCACCTCGGCGCAGTTGAGCGGGGTGGCCGACGCGGGTGTCCGGGTCTCGGCGGAGGCGGTCGGCAGGTAGACCGCCGCGGCCAGGGGCACACCGGCCGCGATCGCAATCAGAAGTCGTCGTCTCATGGGTGTCCATCCAGGAAGTAGGGGTGTACCAGGCCGCGCGGCGACACATGTGTACGGCAGAGGAAAAGAACCGGCGGCCGGAGCTGCGGACTCACTGCTCGCCGAAGACTGATCAGGACCATATCACCGGTTAGAGCGGTGACGGAAGAGGGTGCGGGTTCCGGATTCACCGATCCGGTGTGCACCACTCTGGCCGCGGACCGGGCGGCCGGGAACAGTCACTTGACGGTGATGCGCCGGAGGGGTCCGACCACACATGTGAAGGACGTGTTAGGTCATTCGGCAGGTTCAGCGGCACACCGGGAGGTGTCCATCTCCAGCCACACGGTCTTGCCCCGGCCGTTGGGCGAGGTGTGCCAGGTGTCCGCCAGTGCGTCGACCAGGAACAGGCCGCGGCCGTGCTCGGCCCGCGCCCTGCCCTCGTCGGTGAGCGAGTAGGCGGCCGGCACGGGCGGATCGCTCTCGGAGTCCCGCACCTCCATGCGAAGGCGGTCGCCGGAGACCCTGAGCCGCAGGTCCACGTCGCTGCCGGCGTGGATGAGCGCGTTGGTCACCAGTTCCGAGGTGATCAGGACGGCGTCGTCCGACATCTGTGCCAACCCCCAGTCGCACAGCCGGTCGTGCACGAAGTCCCGGGCCTCCCCGACCCCGCCCAGGTCGCGCTGCTGGACGTGGAACCGCGCGGTCCGGGGTTCCGTGCCGTCGGCGGCCCCCTCGTAGCGGGCCAGCAGCAGCGCGGCGTCGTCGCCCCGGACCTGTGTGCCGTCCAGGAGGAAGTCCGCCAGTTGTTCCAGGTTGGTCCCGTCCGCCCGGTCCCGGGCGGCCAGCCGGGAGGGGACGTCGTCGTGTCCGAGTTCGTGCAGACCGTCCGAGTAGAGGGCCAGTACCGTACCGGGCGCGAGGGCGTGCTCCCGGGCCAGGTAGGGCGTGCCCGCGTTCACGCCGAGCGGCATGTTGGCCGGTGCCGACAGGGGGACCACGCCCCCGTCGGGCCGCCGGGCGAGCGGCGCCGGGTGTCCGGCCAGCGCGACCTCCGCCACGCCGGTGCGGGTGTCCACGGCCACCACGCAGCAGGTGGCGAGGCGCTCGCTGCCGAGGCGGGCCAGCAGGCGATCGGTGCGGTCCAGCAGCGCGGCCGGTCCGTGACCCTCGGTGGCGTAGGCGGCCACCGCGGTGCGCAACTGGCCCATGACGGCCGCGCTCTGCAGCGTGTGGCCCTCGACGTCCCCGATGACGAGGACCACGCGGTCGTCCGGCATCGTGATCACGTCGTACCAGTCGCCGCCCGCCTCGCCCGGGTCGCGGGCGGGCCGGTAGCGGGCCGTGGTGGTCAGCCGGGGCGCCTCCGCGAGGGCCGCGGGCAGCAGCCGTCTCTGTGTGCTCTCCACTAGCGACTGGCGGCCGGTGCTCAGCTCGATGCGCTGCACGGCCGAGCCCAGCCGCCCGGCCATCATGGTCAGCACCGCCCGCTCCTCGGGCGGGAAGGTCCGTGGTCCGTCGAACGCCAGGCACCAGACGCCGACGACCGGCTCGGCGTGCGCCAGCGGCAGGTCGAGCACGTGCCGGCTGCCGACGAGCGGCAGGAAGGCGGCGGCGTCCGTACCGCCGTCGTCACCGCCACCGCCCCCGGTGAGGAACAGTCCCCGGCCCCGCGCCGCGCGCGCGGCGGGGGCGTCGCCGTACTGGGCGGCGCCGTGCAGGTCGCGCACCAGGGAGGCGGAGTCGCCGCCGTGCCCCAGGACCCACAGCCGGCCCTCGGCGGCCGACGCCAGCACCAGCGCCCGCGCCTTCAGCGGCGATGCGGCACAGTACTCGGCCACGCCCACCACATGCTCCATGGTGGTCGCCCGGTTCAGCATCTCGGTCAGCCGCTGGAGGGCGTAGAGCAGGCTCATCCCGGCGGAGCCGGGCACCCCGGGGACGCCCCACACCGTGCGCTCCCGCGGCTCGGGCCGCCGCTCGGTGTCGAGGACCGGGACCAGCACGGGCAGGTTCCCGGGTGCGATCACCGCACCCCGGTCACGCAGTTCGGCCAGCAGGACGGCCAGCCGGTCGCCGATCCGGGTGAGCCGCCGGGCGTCCTCGTCGCCGTAGCCGCCGACGTCCTCGGTGCGCAGGACGGTCAGCGCGCCGAAACGGCGGCCGTCCGCCTCCAGCGGGACCGAGGCGACGGTGTACGGATAGGCCAGCGCCCCGTGCGCTGGGTCGGCGAGCGGGTCCGGTTCGGCCAGCAGCGCGACGCCCCCGTCGGCCAGGGCGCGGGCGGAGGCGTAGGGGGAGTCCAGGGCCATGCGGCCGGGCAGGGTGAGGACGGACGGCGGGCTGCCGCCGATCAAGGCGGCGCGCAGTTCCCGCCCGTCGGGAGCCAGCAGGTAGACGGCCGCCGCGACGGCGCACAGATGGCGGGTGGCCTGATCCACGGCACGGTGCAGTACGACCGCGGTCTCGTCGCCCAGCTCTCCGACCGGTTCCTGGTCCCGCGTCCGGGGGTCCCCGACGCCGCTGTCGTCCATGAGCCCTTCCGGCCGCCCCGGTGCCGTCGCCGGGGACACCTCACACCTCGTGCGTTCTCTTCGTCACGCTACCGTCGGGGTCCTCGGGCAGCCACCGGGAGTGCTCCCGCTCGGCCCAGGACCGGCTGACGTATCCGGTGCGCATGCCGAGCCGCGCCTCCGGGTCCTCGAAGGCCTTGCGCATGTGGCCGAGGACGACGAAGGTGATCGCCCAGGCCAGCAGGTCGTGGACGAAGATGGCGCTGGTGCGGGAGATGAAGGGCAGCAGACCCATGAACCACATCAGCAGGCCGGTGAACATCATCACCAGCACGGCTCCGGCGATCCAGCCCGCGTAGATCTTCTGACCGGCGTTGAACTTCCCGGCCGGGCGTGCCTCGGGCGACCGGCGGCGCCTGCGGACGGCCCGCAGCCACTGGCGGTCGTACACCGCGAACCGGTTCAGCCGGCGCAGGTCCGCGCGGAAGGCGGCGGAGAACAGCCCCAGCAGGACCGGCAGCGGAAGCAGGATGCCCGACCACTCGTGCAGGAAGACCATCACATGGCGCCGTCCGACGAGTTGGGCGAGCGGGCCGAAGTAGAGGCACGCGGCGGTGACCAGGCACACCAGCATCAGACAGCCGGTGGCCCGGTGGACCCAGCGTTCGGCGGTGCTGAAGCGGCGGACGGTCGGTTCAGGCCGCGTCGCTGTGCCGGTCGGCCCCGTCGAGCCAGCCGTCGATCGCATATCCGCGTTCCTCCCAGAAACCGGGGACGACCTTGTCGGTGACCGAGATGCCGGACAGCCACTTGGCCGACTTGTAGAAGTACATGGGTGCCACGAAGAGGCGGACCGGGCCGCCGTGCTCGTGGGTGATGGGTTTGTCCTGCATCTTCAGCGCCACCAGGACGTCGGAGCGGCGGGCCTGTTCCAGGGTGAGGCTCTCGCTGTAGGCGCCGTCGAAACACGTGAAGCGGATCGCCGCACCGGGAGAGCGCACCCCGGCGTCGTCCAGGATGTCCGCCAGCTTCACCCCTTCGAAAGGTGTGTCGTCCACCCGCCAGCCGTCCGTGCACAGCACGTCGGCGACGACCCTGGTCTGGGGCATCGCGCGCAGGTCGGCGAGGGTGTAGGTCTTCGGCTTGTGGACCAGCCCGCGGATCTTGAGCGCGTAGTTCGTCTCGTCCTTGTGCGGCACCGAGCCGACGACGCTGTAGTACCGGAAGCCGCCCGGGTTGGGCAGCAGGCCGGTGAGGCCGGTCGCGTCGACCTGGGAGGCGGCGCCGAGGAAGTTCTCCCAGCCGCGCTGGAGGTAGGGCGCGGCGGCGAGGCCCGCGGCGCCCGCGCCGAGCATGCCCAGCAGCGCCCGCCGCCCGACCGGTGCGCCGCCCTCGGCGTCCGGCTTCGACTGTCCTGCCATGGTCAGTGTGCTCCTTACCGGAAGGTGTCGCCCGGCGGGTGTGCGGACCGGGCGGCAGGGTCGGCACATGTGTGTCACCGACCCACCCTGCGTCACCGTTTCAACTGGTGACGATCCTGACACGTGACTCCCCGGCTGTCAACGGCACGGAGGTTGGACCGCGCCTGTTACCCTGGACATTCGTGTAGACCGTCCGATGAGGAGTCACAGACGTGGTGGGTGAAGACGACATCTCCGGGTGAGATCCGGATTTGACGGCCACCGGCCGGCGCCGCGGAGCGCTGCCGAGGTGGTCCGTCTCGTCGTACCCCTTTCCCCATGCCTGCCCAGGGCAGAGGACCATCGCTCTGCCCCCAGTTCCTCCGAGGACCCCTCTCATGTCCGACGCCGCCCTCGTCTGTTCGAACCTCTCCTTCGCCTGGCCCGACGACACCCCGGTCTTCCACGACCTGTCCTTCTCCGTGACGCCCGGCCGCACCGGCCTCGTCGCCCCCAACGGCTCCGGCAAGTCCACCCTGCTCAAGCTGATCGCCGGTGAACTCAAGCCGCTCACCGGCTCGGTGTCGGTCAGCGGTACCCTCGGATACCTCCCGCAGAGCCTGCCGCTGTCCGTGGACCTCACGGTCGGCGAGGTGCTCGGCGTCGCCGAGGTGATCCGTGCGCTGGACGCCGTGGAGTCCGGTGACGTCGACGAGAAGCACTTCACCACCATCGGCGACGACTGGGACATCGAGGAGCGCACCCGCGCCCAGCTCGACCGTCTCGGCCTGGCCGACCTCACGCTGGACCGCAGCCTCGCCACGCTCAGCGGCGGCCAGGTCGTCTCCCTGGGCCTCGCCGCCCAACTGCTCAAGCGACCCGACGTCCTCCTGCTCGACGAGCCCACCAACAACCTCGACGCGCAGGCCCGGCACAAGCTGTACGACGTCCTGTCGGACTTCACCGGCTGCCTGCTCCTGGTCAGCCACGACCGCGCGCTGCTTGACCGCATGGAACGCATCGCCGAACTCGGCAGCGACGAACTGCGCCTGTACGGCGGCAACTTCACCGAGTACGAGGAGGCGGTCCGCGCCGAGCAGGAGGTCGCCGAGAAGAACATCCGCAGCGCCGAGCAGGAACTCAAGCGCGAGAAGCGGGAGATGCAGCAGGCCCGCGAACGCGCCGAGCGCCGCGCCAGCAACGCCCAGAAGAACCTGAAGAACGCCGGTCTGCCGCGGATCTTCGCGGGGAACATGAAGCGGGGCGCGCAGGAGGCCGCGGGCAAGTCCGGCACGATGCACGCCGCCCGGGTCAGCGAGGCCAAGGCCCGCCTCGACGAGGCCGGCCGCGCGCTGCGCGAGGAGGTCAGGCTCAGCCTGGAGCTGCCCGACACCCAGGTGCCCGCCGGACGCAACCTGTTCCTCGGCGAGGGCATGCAGGTGCGGCTCGGCGACGCGGACGTGTTCGCCGCGAACGGCGTCGACCTGTCCGTCCGGGGTCCCGAGCGCATCGCGCTGACCGGTCCCAACGGCGCCGGGAAGACCACCCTGATGCGGCTGATCACCGGCGACCTCGTGCCGGACAGCGGCGAGATCAAGCGCAACGACGGACGGATCGCCTACCTCTCGCAGCGGCTGGACCTGCTGAACCTGGACCGGACGGTCGCGGAGAACTTCGCCGAGTTCGCCCCGGAGCGGCCCGAGGCGGAGCGGATGAACCTGCTCGCCCGGTTCCTCTTCCGGGGGCCGCGCGCCCATCTGCCGGTCGGTGTGCTCTCCGGCGGCGAACGGCTGCGCGCCACCCTGGCCTGCGTACTGTGCGCCGAGCCGGCGCCGCACCTGCTGCTGCTCGACGAGCCGACCAACAACCTCGACCTGGTCAGCGCGGGCCAGCTGGAGAGCGCGCTCAACTCCTACCAGGGCGCGTTCATGGTGGTCAGCCACGACGAGCGGTTCCTCGCCGAGATCGGGATCAGCCGCTGGCTGCGGCTGGCCGACGGGACGCTGACGGAAGCGGCGGCCCCGGTGGTGTGAGCCGCCGACGTGTGACGTGGCCCGCGTCCGAGGCGCTGCGCCCGGCGGGCCGACCACCGATCACGAAGGACGGACCGACCGTGCCCCAGCCCGCACTTCTCGCCCACGACCTCGTCCGCAACCTGGGCGGGCGCCGCGTCCTCGACGGCGTCAGCCTGACCGCCTCCCCCGGTCACCGCGTCGGCCTGATCGGGGAGAACGGCGTCGGCAAGTCCACCCTGCTGCGGGTTCTCGCCGGCGAGGACGAACCCGACGCGGGCGGCGTCACCCGCCCCGCCGACCTCGGCTTCCTCCACCAGGAGATGGCCTTCGAGGCCGGCACGAGCATCGCGGCCGTCCTGGACGAGGCGCTGCGCGAGGCCCGGGAGGACCTCGCCGAACTGGACCGGCTCGGCGAGGAACTCGCCCGGGTCCCCGAGGGCGACCCCGGCCACCAGGACGTCCTCGACGCCTACGGCAGGCGTCTGGAACAGGCCCAGGACCGCGAGTCCTGGGACGCCGACCGCCGCGCCGCCCTGGTCCTGGACGGTCTGGGCCTCGGCGCCGTGGACCACGCCCGCACGCTCGGCTCACTCTCCGGCGGGCAGCGCGGCCGGCTCGCCCTGGCCGCGCTGCTCGTCCGGCGGCCCTCGGCGCTGCTCCTGGACGAGCCGACCAACCACCTCGACGACGGTGCCGCCGCTTTCCTGGAGGAACAGGTCCGCTCGCTGCCCGGGACCGTCGTCCTCGCCAGCCACGACCGGGCGTTCCTCGACGCCGTCTGCACCGACCTGATCGACCTCGACCCGGCCGTGGACGGCCCCGTCCGCTACGGCGGCAATTACAGCGCCTACCTGTCCGAGAAGCACGCGGAGCGGGAGCGCTGGGAACGGCGGTACGCCGAGGAACAGCAGCAGCTGGAGGAACTGCGCACGTCGGCGGGGGTGACCGCGCACCGGGTGGCCCCCGACCGGGGCCGCACCGACAACGAGAAGATGGGCTACGGCCACCGGGCGGGCCGCGTCCAGAACTCGATCTCCCGCCGGGTGCGCGACGCCACCCGGCGGCTGGAGGAACTGGAGCGCGTCCAGGTCGCCGAACCGCCGCGCCCTCTGCGGTTCGCAGCCGGCGACCTGGCGGCCCGGGCGGAGGAGGGCCCGCAGCCGCTGATCGCTCTGAGCGGCGTACGAGTGCCGGGGCGGCTCGCGCTGGACGGGCTGGAGGTGGCCGCCACCGACCGGCTGCTGGTCACGGGCGGCAACGGGGCGGGCAAGTCGACGCTGCTGGCCGTGCTCGCGGGGCGGCTGCCGGTCACCGGGGGCGAGGTGCGCCGGCGTCGCCGGCTGTCGGTGGGGCTGCTCACCCAGGACACCGTCTTCGAGCAGCCCGGGCGCACGGTCCGCGACACCTACGAGGCGGCGCTGGGCGCGGCCCGGGCCGAGAAGGTGCCGCTGCTCTCACTGGGCCTGCTGCGCGAGGCGGACCTGGACCGGTTGGTCGGGCGGCTCTCGGTGGGTCAGCGCCGCCGTCTGGCGCTGGCACTGCTGGTCGCCCGCCCGCCGCAGCTGCTGTTGCTCGACGAGCCGACCAACCACCTCTCCCCCCGGCTGTGCGACGAACTGGAGGACGCGCTGGCCACCGGACCGGGCGCGATCGTGGTCGCCAGCCACGACCGCTGGCTGCGCCGCCGGTGGTCCGGCCGCGAGATCCGGCTGGCCCCGGGCCACGACCGGGAGCGGGAGGCGGCACCAGCCCGGCCCTGACCCCCGCACCCCGCCCGGGACACCGTGCGTCGACGCGTCAGCGGCGGCAGTGCGCGGGGGACCGGGCGGGCCCTCCGGCCAGGGGCACCGGGCCGAACGGTGACGAGTCCTTGCATCCCCACACGGTCACCTGTCAGGATGGTGACGTGAATCTTAACCATGTCTTCGTCTGCGGACACCCGGCGCTCGACTTCGCGGCCACCCTGCGGGCCCGGCGCTCGACGCGCTTCGAGATGTTCGTGACTCCGGACCGGCTCAACGCCTGGTACCTGGAGTCCGGGCTCGTGGACACGATCACTCCCGGCGACGAGGGCGACGTCCGGGCAGCGGTCACCGTACGCGAGGCCGCCTACCGTCTGATCACCGACCGCCGCCTCGGCGAGGAGTTCGACCGCGAGGCCCTCGCCGTGCTCAACGCCGCCGCGCGCGAGCTTCCCGTGACGCCCCAGCTCACCCCGGCGGGGAGGCACACCGAGGCGACGCCCGCCCAGGCCCTGGCCACCGTCGCCCGGCAGGCCGTCGAGTTGCTCAGCGGCCCGGACGTGCCCCTGCTGAAGGAGTGCGGCAACCCCGAGTGCACGCGGGTATACATCGACCGGTCCCGGGGCATGCGGCGCCAGTGGTGCGGCATGGAGTCCTGCGGCAACAAGTACAAGGCCGCCGCCTACCGGGCCCGCAAGAAGACCGTGGCGGCGGGCACCGCGAGCTGACGACGGCCCCGCGGGGACCACAGCGCGCGAGAACGTGACGGAGAACCGCCGGCGGTCCATGAACTGGGACTCGGACCGCCGGCGGGGGAAGGGCTCCGGCCACGGGGGGTGTGGCTGGACTCCGGGAGCCGTCCCGGCCCCGCCGCCCGCGTGAAAACAGCGAGGCCTCCTCCTGGTGAACGTGTCGCCGGGGACGAAAGGTTCACGGTGTCGGGCCAGGAGTCCGCCCAGGACCGTGGCCGCCGCTCAGAAGTACAGGGCCCGGTGGCTGCGGTAGGCGAAGTTGTCGCCCGCGCTGAGAATGGTCACGATGTCCTCGCAGTAGCGCCGGTACTCCCTCTCCTGCTCGTGCCGCAGGGTGAGGGGCGCGGTCGTGTCCCTGAGCAGGGAGTGTTCTGTCAGGGCAGCCAGCAACCGCCGCGGTGGAGGCAGCAGTAGCACCTCCAGGACCCGGCGGAAGACGTCGGTGAGCGGTCCCTCCCGCTCCGGGGGACCGGGCTGCGGCCCGGCCCACGCCTCGCTCCACCCGCCGGCCAGCGACTCGGCCCGCGGCCGGCCGGGCAGCGCGAGGTGCGCCCGGTCGTGCCCGGAGAACAGGTCGAGGCAGGCCGTCAGGTGCCCCAGATCGGCCGCGGTCACCTGGATCGGGTACAGACTGGTCAACCGGTCGCCGCCCGCGCCGAGCAGAACGTGTCCGGCCCCGTCATCGAGCGCCGGGCCGGCGGGCCCCGCGCCCGCGTGCCAGTCGGACCACAGCGGCAGCTTCAACAGGACTTGGACCCAACTGTCGTAGGCGTCCGAGATGATCCGTCCGTCGTCGCTGTCGAGACCGGCACGGTGGAGTTGGTAGAGGCGGCGGAGCAACGGTTCTTCGAGGCTCTGGAACTTCGCGAAGAACACGGGGTCGTCCGGGACCAGCATGTACAAGGGACTCCTCCTCCCACCAGCGGGACTCTCCGTGGCGGTGCCGACAGGCATCTCGACACACGTGTCGCGCACCGAAGAGACACCCCTTGAGCCTGCCCGGGCTCGGGGGCGGCTCAGTCGACACCTCGACGATACCCGTCATGTGCACACTTTGGGCAGACCGCGTCACGCTCCCACCGGCCGATTACCGCACAGCCGCTGCATGTCCGACAATCGCTCTGTGCAAACATGCATCGCCCTCGTGCCGGAACGGACCAGACCAGCATCGGCATACATGTGCTAATGGATCCCGGCCGACGGAGCAACCGACGGGTCACGACGTGAGAAGTGGTGAGACCGACCACGAGATGGACGCTACGGTACGCTATTCGCTCCTCGGCACCGTGCGCGCGCTGCGCGGTGACACGGAGCTGGATCTGGGGCCGCCAAAACGGATGTCCCTGCTCGCCCTGCTGCTCCTGCGCGCCCCCGGTCCACTCGCCCTGAGCGAGGCGGTGGACATCCTGTGGGACGACGAACCGCCGCCCAGTGCCGCCAACGTGGTGCACCGGCACATCGGCGCGCTGCGCAGGACGCTGGAACCGGAGCTGCGCAGTCGGTCGCAGGCGGTGCACCTGGTGCGCGCGGCGGACGGGTACCGGCTCCTGACCGACAGCACCACCTCCGATCTGCTGTGCTTCCGCGACCTGCGGGCACGGGCGCAGCTCGCCCTCAAGGGCAGCGCACCCGCGCGGGCCGCGCAGGACTTCATGGCGGCGCTGCGGCTGTGGCGGGGGCCCGTGGTCGCCGCCGGCACTCAAGTCGCTCGGCATCCGGTCTTCACCTCGGTCGGACACGAGTACGTCGCGACGCTGAAGGAGGCGGCCGACGCGGTCATCACGGCGGAGCCCGGGCTGACCGAGGAGGTGCTGGCCGCGTTGCGGCGCGCGGTAGAGTGCCACCCCTTCGACGAGGCCCTGCACTGCCGCGTCATCGCCGCCCTCGCCGCCACCGGCCGCAAGGGCGAGGCACTGGAGCAGTTCGAGGCGATCCGCCGGGGGCTGGCCGACGAACTCGGGGTCGAGCCCGGACCCGAGTTGCGCGCCGCCCAGCAGCATCTGCTCCAGCGCAGGGCCTCGGGGGTGCCTCACCGGCCCGCCCGGCAGCCCACCGTGGCCGGCGGGCCCTCACAACTGCCCGCGGACTGCACGTCCTTCGCCGGCCGGCTGCGGGGCCTGAGCGAGTGCCTGGAGCTGCTGCCTCTGTCGGGCGAGAGCCGCCCGCTCACCACGACCGCGGCCATCTGCGGCATGGCGGGTGTCGGCAAGACCACCCTGGCCGTGCACTGGGGCCACATGGTGGCCGACCACTTCCCCGACGGCCGCATCTACGTGGACCTGCGGGGCCACCACCCGTCCCGGCCGCCGCTCGAACCCAGCGCTGCCGTCGCCGTGGTGCTGGACGCGCTCGCCGTGGATAACGGCGCCCACCGGCTGGGCGGCGCGGACCTCGGCTCCTCGTACCGCAGCGCGCTGGCCGGGCGCCGGGTGCTGCTGGTCCTCGACGACGCGGCCGACTGCGAGCAGGTACGGCCGCTGCTGCCCGCGGCACCGGGCTGCCTCGCGATCGTCACCAGCCGGCGACGGCTGGAGGGCCTGGCTGTCACCGACAACGCCCGGATCGTCACCCTCGACCCCATGACCCGGGAGGAAGGACTCGAACTGCTCGACCGACGCCTGGGAGCCGACCGCACGCGTGCCGAGGCCGCCGCGGCCGAGGAGATCGTGGAACTGTGCGGCGGGCTGCCGCTGGCCCTGGCCGTCGCCGCCGCCCGGGCTCTGACCCGGCCGTCACTCACCCTGGACTCGCTCGCGGCGACTCTCCAGGACCCCGTCGACGGTCTCGACGCGCTGTCCGGCCACGACGCCCGCACCGACCCGCGCGACGCCTTCCACCGCTCCTACGCCGCTCTGGGCGACAGCGCCGCCCGGCTGTTCCGGCTGCTCGGGCTGCATCCCTCGCGCGACATCACCGTGCCGGCCGCCGCCAGCCTGGCCGGGGCCGACCTCCGACGGACCCGGCAGGACGTGGCCGAGCTGATGGACCACCACCTGCTCGTCGAGCTGGTCGCCGGGCGGTACACCTGTCACGACCTGCTGCGCGCCTACGCGACGGAACTGAGCGAGCTGCTGGACGGAGCGAACGCGCGGTCCGAGGCGCTCGCCCGGATGCTCGAGCACTATCTGCACAGCGCCGAGGCCGCCACCGCCCTGCTGGCGCCGCATGGCGGTGCCGTGCGTCTGCCGTCGGTCCGGCCCGGCGTCACGCCCCAGCGGTTCGACGGGCACGCGGACGCCGCCGAGTGGATCGTCGCGGAGCGGTACCTGCTGCCTGAGCTGGCCCGTTCGCTCGGTAACTGCCCGACGGGCGAGGCGTTGCGGCGACAGCTCATCTCGACCCTGGAGATGTGCGTGACGCCGCGCTGAGGCGACCGTCCGCCCGTCCCGGTGCTGCGGCCGGGCCTACCGTCGGCCCGCGAAGGCGTCGATACCCGTCAACTCCGCGGAGAGCGCCCACAGCCGGGCCGCCTGCTCGGGGTCACTGGCCCAGGGCTTGACGCCGTAACGGCCTCCGTCCTCGGGGGCGGGCGGCGCGATGTCGCAGTCCTCCAGGTACACCCCGCCCTCGCCGTCGAGCTGCGGGGAGACAGCGCCCCAGAGCTGGGTGGCGGCGCCCTGCTCCGGGGTCTTGAAACCGGCGGGGTCGAGTTCGTTGCCGTTCTCGTCGACCAGGCCGTTGGCGATGCGCTCCTGCCGGGACAGGTGGCGAAGCAGGGGGCTGTTCACCGCCCCGGGGTGGAGGGAGAAGGCCCGTACGCCGCGGTCGACGGCGAGCTTGTCGAGGTGCACGGCGAACAGCGCGTTGGCGGTCTTGGCCTGCCCGTAGGCGAGCCAGCGGTCGTAGCCCCGGGTGAACTGCACGTCGTCCCAGTTCATGCCGCCGTTGTGGTGGCCGATGGAGGACACCGAGATCACCCGTCCGCCACCCCGCTCGATCGCCGGCCACAGCCGGTTCACCAGGGCGAAGTGGCCGAGGTGGTTGGTGGCGAACTGCGGCTCCCAGCCGGGGCCGACCCGCGCCTCGGGCGGCGCCATCACGGCAGCGCCGTCGATCACGATGTGGATGTCGCGGCCGGAGGCCACCATCCGGTCCGCGAAGTCCCGGACACTGTCCAGGTCCGCCAGATCGAGCGAGTCGATCTCCACGTCGCCGAAACCGGCCAGCGCCTGCTCGGCCCGGCCCGGACGCCGCGCGGGCACCACGACGTGCGCGCCCGCCTTGGTCAGGGCCCGCGTGGTCTCCAGCCCGATGCCGGAGTAGCCGCCGGTGACCACGGCGAGCCTGCCCGAGAGATCGATACCTTCGAGTACCTCGGCCGCCGTGGTGGAGGCGCCGAAGCCGGTGTGGAGGGGAAGTTGACGAGTCATGCCTACAGGGTAGACACGTAAGTCACTTTATGGCCATAACCACACAAATCGACCACCCTGCCCACCGGCTGGCACGTGCCGGATCGGCACACGTGTGGCAGTCGGTGCCGTGCGCCGAGCCGTCGCCCCGGCACCCCTCAAGCGGCCTCGGGCCGGGTGACCGTACGCAGTTTGCGCAGGGCGTTGTGCTGGCGGCTCTTGACGGTGCCCGCCGGTACTCCGAGGATGCCGGCGGTCTCCTTGATGCTGCGGTCGCACAGATAGATGTGGACCAGGACCGCGCGGTGTTCGGGCGAGAGACGCCGCAGCAGCGGTTTGGCCACCAGTGCGTCGTGCACCGCCTCGGTGCCGTCGGTGCCCGAGACGGGGTCGTTGTAGGTGACCCCGATGAACTCCCGTCGGGCATGGGGTTTGCGTACCCAGTCGATGACCAGGTGCCGGGTGACGGTGAAGAGCCAGCCTCGGACGGAGCCCTCCATGCCGATCAGGCGGTCGATGTTCCGCCAGGCCCGGATGCAGGTCTCCTGCACGATGTCCTCGGCGAGCCCGTGGTCACCCAGCATCTTCTCGGCGTACGAGACAAGGCCGTCCCGGTGTTCCCTCATGATCGTGCCGAGCAGTTCGGATGGGGACATAGCCGTGAGGGGCGTAGCCATAGTGTTCTGAACCATCCTGGTTCTCAGTCATGCGGCGACCGGGGGCCGGATGTAACCCCCGCGCTCGCACTGTAGGTGTTGGCGAGTGCCAGAAAACTGCCGTCTTTGTGCCGCTGGTGTGCTACTTGCCCGGCCAGCGGACACATGTGAATCGACGCTGCCGGACAGGATGCGGAAGAACCCTTCTGACCAGGTGATTTACCGCTCCACCGCGATTTTCCCATTCTTTACGGTATTCAAACATGCGCGACGCATGAGTTCTATGTCACGGGCCGTCGGGCCGCCTTGACCGCATTCGAGGTGTGAGCCGTTGCGTCTCACACGTGTGTTTTTCGCATGCGGGGGCGCGTTCGCTGTCGCGTATCTCGTGCGGCCATCGGCACCTGGAGTGATTCTGCCCCGGACCTTGACAGGCGAGCGTTCGTCACAACAACCTATGGCAACGTTGTCAGAGCAACGAACGTCCGGTTCGGCAGCGCGCGTTCTACCTCTCCGACTCCACCGCCTGTGATTGGACGCCCGCCCATGGCCGATCAGCCGAGCCCACCCCCGCGCCCGTCCCGGCGTGCCGTCGTCACCCGCGGCTCGGCCCTGTTGGCCGGGTTCGGCCTCGGGGCGGTGCTCCCCGCGTCCGCCGGCGCCGCCGTACGCACCGCCACCCCGCCCGGTGCCAGTTCGGCCGGCCCGGGACCGGCCGAACTGGCGGGCCACCGGCCCGTGCGGGCCTCCTCGCAGGAATACGCGCCCACGCCCGCGGACTTCGTGACGGACGCGCTGCCCGAACGGGGCGTGCGCGGCACCGGATGGCGGGCCGAGGCGGGCGACCCCCAGTGGATCGAGGTCGACCTGGAGGCGCACTGCCGGGTCGACCGGGTACGGCTGACCTTCGAGGCCGACGCGAGCGACCCGGTGTTCACCCCGCCGGGCAGCGGCAACCCGCGGTCGGGCACCACTGGTGAGGAGATCCTCTCCAGTTACGCCACGGAGTTCACGGTCGAGACCTCCCGCGACCGCGACACCTGGAGCGGTGTCTACCGCACCACTGCGGGCACCGGCGGCACCGTCGACATCCCTCTGCCGAAGCCCGTCACGGCTCGCTGGGTGCGGATGACGTCCCGCCGCCGCTCCAGCCCCCTGCCCCTCGGCCTCAACGGCTTCGAGGTGTACGGCACCGCCCCGCACCGGCGCCCGGAGGCCACCGGCTGGACCGACTGGGGCACCCACCACGGCGTCGCTCCCCGCCTGAGCGTCGCCGACGACGGCACTGTGCCGCTGGAGTCCGGCTGGGCACTCACTCTGGACGACTGGGCGGACGGCGAGGGCCCCGCCCTGTCGAAATCCGGCGTGGACATCAGCCGCTGGCTGCCCGCGATCGTCCCGGGCACCGTCCTGGCCTCCCTGGTCGACCAGGGCAAGCTGCCCGACCCCGTCGCCGGCCTGAACAACCTGCGTGTCCCCGAGGCGCTGTCCCGGCACTCCTGGTGGTACCGCCGGGCCTTCGCTCTGCCCAAGGGCCTGCGGACCGGCGCCGGGCGGCACGTCTGGCTGGAGTTCGACGGCGTCAACCACAAGGCGGAGATCTGGCTCAACGGCCACACGGTCGGCGAGGTGGTCTCCCCCTTCGCCCGGTCCGCCCACGACGTGAGCGACTTCCTGGCGGCCGAGGGGGACAATGCCCTCGCGGTGCGCATCGCCCCCCAGCCCGTGCCCGGCAGCCCGGGCGACAAGGGCCCCGCGGGCGAGGCGTGGGTGGACGCCGGCGCCAACACCATGAACCGCAACTCCCCCACCTACCTCGCCTCCTCGGGCTGGGACTGGATGCCGGCCGTCCGCGACCGGGCGGCCGGCATCTGGAACCACGTACGGCTGAGATCGACCGGCCATCTCGTCCTCGGCGACCCGCGCGTGGATACCGTGCTGCCCGCGCTGCCGGACCTGTCGGTGGCCGAGCTGACCGTGACCGTCCCGGTCCGCAACGCCGACGCCCGCGATCACGAGGCCACCGTCCTCGCCTCCTTCGGCGACGTCCGCGTCTCACGCACGGTCACCGTCCCGGCCGGCAAGTCGGTCGACGTCGTCTTCACCCCCGGCGCGTTCGCCGCGCTGCGGGTGCGGAACCCCGACCTGTGGTGGCCCAACGGCCTGGGCGATCCCACCCTGCACGACCTCACCCTGACCGTCCGCGGCGGCGGCGCCGAGAGCGACCGGCGCACCACCCGGTTCGGCATCCGGCAGTTCGGCTACGCCTACGACACCCCGCTGAAGTTCACGCCGTCCTCCGACGCCTACACGCAGACCGTCCCCCTCGGCTCCCGGCGCGCCCGGTACGTGCGGGTGCGCTGCCTGACCCGGGCCACGGACTGGGGCAGCTCGCTGTGGACGCTGTCCGTGTTCGACTCCGCCCGGCCCGGCACCGACCTCGCGCTGCACGCCCCAGCCACCGCCTCCAGCCAGGACGAGGACGGCCACGGCCCGGCCAACGCCACCGACGGCGAGGCGGGCACCCGGTGGTCCTCCGCCTTCGCCGACGACCACTGGATCCGCGTCGACCTCGGCTCGGCGCAGTCCTTCGACCGGGTCGACCTGACCTGGGAGCAGGCGTACGCGCTGACCTTCGGCGTCCAGGTCTCCGAGGACGGCGAGCAGTGGAGCGACGCCGCCTCCGTGGACAACACGGCCGTCCCGCTGCCCTTCAACACGGCCGACGCCAGCCTGCGGATGACCGACTTCGAGGCGCGCACCGCCCGTTACGTACGGCTGTCCTGCGGGATACGGAACACCAGCTGGGGCAACTCGCTGTGGTCCCTCGCGGTCGTGGACAGCGCCACGCCGGGCACCGACCTCGCCCTGCGCCGGAAGGCCACCGCCTCCAGCGCGGAGGAGGACCACGCCGCCGGGCACGCCACCGACGGCAACCCGGGCACCCGCTGGTCCTCCGCCTACGAGGACCACCAGTGGATCCAGGTCGATCTCGGCGCCCCGCGGCGCTTCGACCGGGTCGCGGTCGTGTGGGAGCAGGCGTACCCGAAGACGTACACCGTCCAGACCTCCGACGACGGCGAGAGCTGGAGTGACGTCACGACCGTCTCGAACGCCCCGGACCCGCTGAAGATCAGCGTGAACGGCGTGCGGGTGCTGGTGCGGGGCGGCAACTGGGGCTGGGACGAGCTGCTGCGCCGGATGCCCGCCGAGCGGATGGACGCGGCTGTGCGGATGCACCGCGCGATGAACTTCACGATGATCCGCAACTGGGTCGCCAGCAGCAACCGGGAGGAGTTCTACGCCGCCTGCGACCGGCACGGCATCCTGGTGTGGAACGACTTCCCCAACGCCTGGAGCATGGACCCGCCGGACCACGGGGCGTTCGTGTCCGCCGCCCGCGACACCGTGCTGCGCTACCGCCTCCACCCGAGCGTGGCGGTGTGGTGCGGCGCCAACGAGGGAAACCCGCCGGCCGCGATCGACCAGGGCATGCGCGGGGCGGTGGAGGACCAGGCGCCCGGCATCCTCTACCAGAACAACTCCGCCGGGGGGATCGTCAACGGCGGCGGCCCCTACGGTTACGTCGAGCCGGAGCGGTACTTCGACCCGTCGACGTACGGGACCAAGGACTTCGGCTTCCACACCGAGATCGGCATGCCGGTCGTCTCCACCGCCGACAGCCTGCGCGCCATGGTGGGCGAGGACGGGCCCGAGTGGCCGATCGGCGGAGCCTGGTACCACCACGACTGGAGCGAGCGCGGCAACCAGGCGCCGCAGAACTACCGGGCCGCCGTCGAAAAGCGGCTCGGCACGGCCCGTGACCTGGACGACTTCTCACGCAAGGCGCAGTTCGTCAACTACGAGAACTTCCGTGCCATGTTCGAGGCGTGGAACGCTCATCTCTGGGACAACGCCAGCGGTCTGATGCTGTGGATGTCCCATCCGGCGTGGCACAGCACGGTCTGGCAGACGTACGACTACGACTTCGACGTCAATGGCGCATACTTCGGCTGCCGCACCGCCTGCGAGCCGCTGCACGTGCAGGCCGATCCGGTGAACTGGCAGGTCATCGCGGTCAACCACACCCGCCAGACGCTGGAGGACGCACGGGTCAGCGCCGAGACGTACGACCTGTCGGGGCGCCGGATCGCGTCGGCCCGGCAGGCCCGGCTCGACGTCGTCCCGGCGGCCTCGGCCGAGGCCTTCACCGTGCCGTTCGGGGACGACCTGCCGGACCTGCATCTGCTGCGGCTGACCCTCACCGGAGCCCGGGGCGAGGTGCTGTCCCGCAACACCTACTGGCGTTCCCGCGCCCCCGAGTCGCTGCGTGCCCTGGACCGGGTCCGGGCCAGGCTGTCGGCCTCGCTGTCCCGCGTGTCGCGCGAGGGCGAGCGACGCCGGGCGACGGCCACGGTCCGCAACCGCGGGACGGCGGTCGCCGCGATGGTCCGGCTCTCCCTGCTGGACCAGGACGGCGCCAGGGTCCTGCCGACGCTCTACGACGACAACTACCTGTGGCTGCTGCCCGGTGAGAGCCGCACGGTGGCCCTGTCCTGGCCCGCCTCCGCCCTGCCGTCGGGCCGGACGAGTCTGCGGGTGGAGGGATACAACACTCCCCCAGTGACGGTGCGCGGCTGAGCGACACGCGCCGACCGGGTGCTGAGCCCGCGTCCACCTCGGGGTGGGCGCGGGCTCCCGTGTTCGCTCGCACCGCGTGTACGTGCCCGCCGGTGTGTGAACCAACCGTGCGGGCCTCTCGTGTCCCTTGTGCACGACGGACGCCGCAGAGGCCTCGTCGTGAGGAGCACGGGGGAGCCGGTGCCAGGACGTGTGTCCGCCGACGTACATGTCCGCCCGGGCCGCCCCGAAGGCACGCCGCCCCGGGCGGCCGGGCACAGGAGGACGATGGACGGGCCAGGAGGAAGACGTCTGGAGGCGGCCCTCGACGACTTCGCCGAACGGCACGGGGTGCTGAGCCGGGCCCGTGAGCAGATCCGGGCCCTGTCGGTGACCGCACGGTCCGGGGACGGCGTCGTGGAGGTCACGGTGAATGCCGAGGGACGCATGGCGGGGATACGGTTCGTCGGCCGGGGGTTCCGTGAGATGACGGCCGGACAACTGGGCGAGAGCGTCATGGTGGCCCTGGCGACGGCGCGCTCGGAGATCGCCGCTCGCACCACCTCAGTGGTGACGACCGTCTCCCGCCGGGTGCCGGAGGCCGCGGAGGCACCCGCGCCGAGAGCGCCGGTGTCCCCCGGACCGCCCCGCGACGCCCCGGCCTCGTGCCGGCGCGGTCTCGTGCGGGAGGCCCGGGCGGAACTCACGGAGTCGGCGGGGCCGCGGCCGCAGGAGCCGCTGTGGGGCCCGAGCCGTCCCCGTGCGCGGTCCGCCGCCGGCCACCCGCCGCCGTTCGAACTGCGGGAAGCGGTCATGGCCCTGCGGGCGGCGGTGTGCCGCGCGGCGGTCGAGCACCGGTCGTCCCCAGCGTGCGGGTGCGAGACCACGTAGCGGGGCCGGGCGATCGCCTTCACACAGAATCCCACGTCCACACGTATTCACGTTTCTCGCACACGTGGCAGTATGGGAATGTGTTCCGGGAGTCCGTCGGCGGGGTCGTGCCCGCCCGGTCCCGGACGCCACGGGAGGAGCCGCACGACCATGCCCAACGTTCTGGGTGAGGACGCCGTCGTCCGCGTCGGCAACGACGTCTACTCGGTGACCGGCAGCAACACCAACTGGGTGATCGTCAAAGAGGGCGACGTCTGCACCCTCGTCGACACCGGCTATCCCGGCGACCGCGACGCGGTCCTGGCCTCGCTTGAGGTGGTGGGGATGGAGCCGCGGTCGGTGGCGGCCGTCGTGGTCACGCACGCGCACAACGATCACATCGGCGCGGCCGAGCACCTGCGTTCCGAGTACGGCGTCCCGGTCCTGATGCACCAGGAGGAGGTGCCGCACGCCCGCCGCGACTTCCTCGACCAGGTGTCCGTGGGGCAGATCCTGACGCAAGCCTGGCGGCCCGGTGTCGTCCCGTGGGCCGTGCACGCGCTGCGCAACGGCGGAACCGCACACGTTCCGGTCTCTCGCCCGGGGGCCTTCCCCTCCCCGGGCGCGCTCGACCTGCCCGGCCGCCCCGTCCCCGTCCACACCCCCGGACACACGCGCGGCCACTGCGCCTACCTGCTGCCCGACCAGGGGATCCTGGTCACGGGAGACGCCCTGGTGACCGGGCACCCCACGTCGCGGATCGACGGACCGCAGCTGCTGCCCGGCATGTTCCACGGCGACCGCGCCGGGGCCCTCGCCTCCCTGTCGGTGATCGAGTGCCTGGACGCCGACGTGCTGCTCCCCGGACACGGACCGGTGCACCACGGCCCGGCCGAAAAGGCCGCCCGAACCGCCCGGGAGCACGCTCTCAACCGCACCTGATACTCGCAGTTCGGCCGTCGCCCATGGTTCGGCGGCACACTTGCCGGGCATTCTGTGTGAAGGGAACCCGCGTGCGGGGTGCCCGCGCAGACCTGAACGGCGACAAATACCGTCACTCCCCGCATACACCGTCGCATCTGCGCTTATCGTGAATGGTGAACATGCCCGGCGTACCGTCAGGCGTAGACACTTATCTGCACAGGGCCCGACCCGTGGGTACTATGCGCAGCAACATCCATATCGAGGGAGTGAAACGGTTGTGACCAGCCAGTCAACCGCCCCCCTCCGATCGCGCTTGGTGGACCAAGCCGCGTCGGACCTGGAGGAGAACCGCCGCCGCCAGCGAGAACTGACGGACCAGATGACCATGTTGCAGCAGGAGGAAGCCCTGCTGACGGACATCATGGGCCTCGCCCAGCGCTATGAAGGGTTTGCGGACCCGTCCCGGCTGCCCGAGCAGTTGCAGGACGAGCCCGTCGTTGCGAGGGCGAAGCGGACGGGTGCGGCAGCCACACGGCGGACGGGTGCGGCAGGGACCTCTGCCGCCGGAAACCGGGCGAAGGGTGGCGCGAAGGGGAAGCCGCGCCGACCCCTGCTCGGTGACCTGCTGCTGGAACTGCTCGGCAAACACGACGGGCCGTGCCTGGCGAAGGAACTTCGCGACGAGCTTCTGGAGAAGCACCCGGACCGCAACCCGACGCCGCAAGTGGTGCGGAACACGTTGGAGTCCCTGGTGGCCAAGGGGCAGATCCAGCGCCACAAGCAGCAGCGTTCCGTGATGTACACCCTCAGTCCGTCGGAGGCGGGCGCCTGATACGCCGGCTCGTCCCGCCCACGGCGAGGTGGGCCGGCCGCGGTATGTGCCACGGTGCGACGCGGCCCGCCGCTGGGCGGGCCGCCGCTCGTCAGGGGCTGGTGGTCAGCCCCGCCAGATGTTGTCGAACGCGGCTTCCTCGACGTCCCGGCGCAGCCGTGTGGCCTCGAGGTCCGTCACCGCGTCCCCGACGGCGGCCAGTACCGTGCTCATCGCGTCGTCCGGGTCCGGGGACTCGCCGGCGGTCTCCGGGGCGGCCTCGCCGGCCGTGAGGAGGACCATCAGACCGGCGAGTATCGGATCACCAGAGGCCTGGCGTTCCCGCGCGCGCCGGTACTCGGGCGAGTCGGCCGGCTCGACGGCCGCGGACCGCGGCCGCAGTCCATGACGGTGCGGGCGGAGGAGGAGACCGGCTCGGCGCAGGTCCGTCACGTAGGCCTCGGCGAGTCCCGCGCCGCGGCGCCACAGCCATTGCTCGACCGTTTCGCGGGGCTGCTGCCGGACGATCGCGGCGAACGCCTCCTCCAGCAGCGGTTCGTCCGAAGCCGCCCCCTCGCCCGGCACCATGCGGTCGCCGGCGAGGGACAGCCGCCCGTCCGCGAGCAGATCGGCCGCTTCGGCACCCGCGAGCGCGAGGGAGAGATCGCCGTGTTCCACGGCCCGGTCGAGCGGCAACGCCAGGGTGATGAGCGTGAGTTCGCGCGCGGTGCTCATACGTCCCTCCTGGTCTCCAGCAGGCGCAGCCACACCTCGCTGATCGTGGGGAAGGCTGGTACGGCGTGCCATAGGCGCTCCACGGGAACCTCCGCGGTGATCGCCACGGTGGCCGAGTACAGCAGTTCGCCGACGCCCGGCCCGGCGAACGTGGCGCCGACGACGACCTCACGCTCCCGGTCGACGAGGATGCGGGCCCTCCCCCGGTAGTCGGGGCGGTACTGCAGGGAGCCGGCCAGGTGACCCAGCTCGTAGTCGACGACCTCGACATCGCGGCCATCGCGTTCGGCCTCGGCGGCCGTCAGCCCCACTGTGGCGATCTCGGGGTCGGTGAAGACGACGCCCGGGACGGCCTCGCCGTCGGCCGTGGCGCTGTGCGATGCCCAGCGCCCGGTCGACGGCCGCTCCCCGCGCGACCGCGCGACGATCACGGCACCGGCGATCCGGGCCTGGTACTTCCCCTGGTGGGTGAAGAGCGCCCGCCGGTTGACGTCACCGACGGCGTACAGCCAGTTCCCGGGGACGGCGGTGACGGTCAGGCTGTCGTCGGTGGCGAGCCACTCGCCCGGCTCGAGTCCCACGGCCTCGACTCCTATGTCCGCGGAGCGCGGAGCGCGGCCGGTGGCGAAGAGGAGTTCGTCGGCGACGACCTCACCTCCGTCGGACAGGGTGATCCGTACCTCTTCGGCCCGGTCTCCCCGCTCCCGGCGCACGGAGGTGACCGAGACGCCGAAGCGGACGTCCGCTCCCGCCTCCCGCAGTCGTTCGGTGACCAGTTCGCCCGCGAACGGCTCCATGCGGGGCAGCAGCCCGTCTTCCCGGGCGAGCAGGGTCACGCGGCTGCCCAGTCCTTGCCAGGCGGTGGCCATCTCAACGCCGACCACTCCCGCCCCGACGATCGCGAGGCGGCGCGGCGCCGTACGGGCAGCGGTCGCCTCCCGGCTGGTCCAGGGCCTCACCTCGTCGACGCCGGGCAGCGGAGGCAGCACGGCGCTGCTGCCGGTGCACACGGCGACGGCGTGCCGGGCGCGCAGCAGTACGGTCTCGCCGTCCGGTGTCTCGACGGACACCTCCCGCTCCCCCGCCAGGCGCCCATGGCCGCGCAGGAGTTCGATGCCGGCGGACTTCAGCCACTCGACCTGGCCGTCGTCCTTCCAGTCGGCGGACATGCGGTCGCGGTGGGCGAGGACGGCTTCGGTGTCCAGCGGGTTGCGGACGGCGGGGTCGATGCCGGGGACGTGCGCGGCGTCGGCGCGCAGCAGGACGGGACGCAGCAGGGCCTTGCTGGGCTCGCACGCCCAGTACGAGCATTCGCCCCCGACCAGTTCGTTCTCCACGACGACAGTGGTCAGGCCCGCTGCGGCGGTGCGGTCGGCGACGTTCTCCCCGACCGGTCCCGCGCCGATCACGATGACGTCGTACGTACGTATGTCCTCGGTCGCCATACGTGGCCTCCTGTAGGTGGGGTGGGGGTGGGACGGGCCCGCGGGGGCGAAGGGCCCCGCAGGGACGGGCGGTCCCGGCGCGGTGGAGGGGGCCGACCGTGCCTCATTTCGGATGGTGGTCCTGTGATCGATTCGTTAGCGCGTCCGTCGGTACATGTCCGGCCTTGAATACGTGTGAAGGGTGGTGCCTTCCGTACATCGACGTTCACGTTCGATGCGGAGGGAGCCATGACCTCGATCACGGAAGGACAGATCTTGAGAAGACTCCTCCCCACCTCCCGCGCCGGACGCGCGCTCACGGTGGGTGCCGCACTGCTCTCCACCGGAGCGGCCCTCGCCCCGGCCGGACCTGCGGCGGCGGCGGGCACGGCCTCGGCGAGCCGGCACGCGGTGGACTACGTCGCCCTCGGCGACTCGTACGCCTCCGCGCCGCTCGTTCCCACCCAGGTGGACCCGACCTGTCTGCGCTCCGACCGCAACTACGCCTCGCTCGTGGCGCGTTCGCGGTCCGCATCGCTGACGGACGTCACCTGTTCCGGGGCCACCACCGCCGATATGACGGCCTCGCAGACCGGCGGTGTGCCGGCCCAGCTCGACGCCCTGAACCGGGGTACCGACCTTGTCACCGTCACCGTCGGCGGCAACGACATCGGCTTCTCCACCGTGCTGGGCACCTGCGCCCAGCTCACCTCGGCCGATCCGACCGGCAGCCCGTGCAGGACCCACTTCGCGGGCTCCGGCGACGACCGGATCACGCAGGCCATCGCGGACACCGGTCCGAAGGTCGCCGATGTGCTGCGGGGCATACACCGCCGTGCACCGCACGCCCGGGTCATGGTGGTCGGCTACCCCGACCTCTTCCCGGACGACGGCGTCGGCTGCACCAGCAAGACCGTGCCGCTGGCCATGGGCGACTTCGCCTGGCTCCACGACAAGGAGAAGGAGCTGAACGCGATGCTGGCCCGTCAGGCGCGGCACGGTGGAGCGCAGTACGTGAACACGTACGCGCCGACCGTCGGCCACGACCTGTGCGCGCCGACCGGCGAGCGTTGGATCGAGACCTTCGCGCCGGAGACACCGGCGGCGCCGGTGCACCCCAACGCCACGGGTGAGAGCGCGATGGCGGGTGCGGTCGAGGCGGCCCTCGGACGACACGGCCGCCGCTGACGCTTCAGCGGGGTGCCCGCGGTTCTTCCGGGCCGCCCGGTCCGATGCGGCCCATCCGTCAGAGAAAGCTCGACGCGGACGGGCCGTATCCCCCGAGCACCGCGCTCTCCGCCCAGTTCCACACCTGGACGTCGGTGGGCCGGGCCGGGCCCTCGGCGTCCTCGGTGGTCTGCGGGGCTTTCCGGGCGGACCGCTCTGCTACGCCGGCGGCTGCACGGCCGGAGGTCGAGTCGTCGCCGGCGCGACGTGAACGTCTCCTGAGGATCATGCGCTGTCCTTGCTCTCCGTGGGCGGCGTGGGCCGACCGGAGGAGGATGCGGGTCCCGCATCCGGGGGGCGTGGAGAGATGCGGGACCCGCGTTCAGGGGGATCAGGCGGCGGCGGCAGCATTGATGCTGACGGGCACGTTGCCGCGGGTGGCCTTGGAGTACGGGCAGATCTGGTGCGCGGCCTCGGCGAGCTGCTGAGCGGTGGCCTGGTCGACACCGCCGAGCACGGGGTTGAGGACCGCGGAGAGGGAGAACTCCCCGTCGTCACCGTGCGTGAGAGTGATCTCCGCCGTGATGTTGGTGCTGGTCAGCCGGACCTTGCGCTCGGCCGCGGCGCGGCGCAGAGCGCCGAGGAAACAGGCCGCCCACCCGGCCGCGAGGAGCTGCTCGGGGTTGGTCGCGTCGCCCGCGCCGCCCAGCTCCTTGGGGATCGCGAGGCTGGTTGCCAGCAGACCGTCGGAGGAGGTGACGCGACCGCCGTTGCGGCCTTCTCCGTCGACGTCGACAACGGCGGTGTAGGTGACTGCCATGGCTGGGTGCTCCCTGATTCCGGTTCACGAAAGGTTTGACGACACCTCCCGACCGGCACTTTCGCGCCGTCACCGGTTGAGGTGGTGACGTAATCATGGCACCCCTGTTCGTCACCCGTCAAGGCGGTGATGTTCTGGGTGTGATGGATTCAGGACCGGACCCGGACACACCTGGCACCCCTACGGCAGTGCGAAGCCGAGCTGTTCGGCGGCCGCCCCGAGCCCGGTGGCACCCCACCGCTGCACCACCTGCTCAGTGGTCGAGAAGGAACGCAGTTCGGCGCCGTCGAGGTAGAGCGTTCCCCCCAGGTGGTCGGTCTCGTGCTGCACGATCCGCGCCCCGATCCCCGTGTACTCCTCCACCAGGCGCCGCCCGGTCTCGTCCTGACGGTGCAGCCTGATCCGGTCTGGACGCGCCACCACGGCCTGCCAGCCGGGCACGCTCAGGCAGCCCTCGTATCCGCCCACCCGCCGTCGGCCCACGGCCCGGTACGACGGGTTGATCAGTACGGTGAACGGGACGGGCTGCTGTCCGCGCCTGATCAGCGCGTCGGCGAACGCCTTGGGAGTGGCCAGCACCGCGAGCCCGACCGAAAGCCCGATCTGGGGCGCCGCGAGTCCGACCGCTCCGTCGATGCCCTCCATCGTCTCGCGCATCCGGACGATCAGCCGACCGAGCAGGTCCTCGCTGAACTGCCCGTCGTACGAAGCTGTCTGCTGCCGGAGCACGGGGTCACCGGCCTGCACCACGCCCAGCGGCCCCGGCTTGTCGATGAGTTCAGCCACCTGGTCGGCGAGTCGGCTGCTTGCCATGTCCGGGCCTTTCGTCGTCGTGCTGCCATGTTTCTCGCCATCGGTAAGGTGGCATAGACACATGCCGAAGATACCTGAGCAGCGGTATCGGGAACACGTATCTCGACATGTTCGCATCGAGCACGTATGCTCATGAACGTATACGGAGTGCCGCAGGAAAGACGACGACGCCGGACGCGCCTCCGTGGACGCGGAGAGGGCGCCGGCGGACGGAATTCGACCCGGCCCCGAGAAGCACAAGGGCCTCGCCCGGGCGACCTGTGCCATTGCCCGGACGTCAGTCATGGCGTCCCACGGAACGCCCCTCATTGACGTCACGTACATGTACTACGCCTGAGGAGCCGTCCTCTGAGAGAGGATCTCCGGCGGGCAGGCCGCCGACCCCGGCCGGAAATTGGGGCCGCCGACGATCATGCCCGCGCCGTAGCCTTGGTCAACTCGACGACGATGGAGGGTTCATGACCGGGACGAGCAGACTCGACGGCAAGAGAGCTCTGGTGATCGGTGGTGGCGGGACGGGAATCGGTCGAGCCGTTGTTCGCGCCTATGCCGCCGCCGGCGCGAGCGTCGTAGTGGCTGACGTGGACGCCACACGGGCGACGGAGGCGGCGGACGAGTTGCGGTCGGCCGGCTGCCCCGCTCACGCGATAAGCGGCGATGTCCGCTCTCTTGAACAGCTCGACGGCATGATCTCAGGCGCGGCTGAACGACTCGGCGGTCTGGACACCCTGGTCACGGTGGTCGGCGGGCAGGTGGCGTTCGTACCCGCGGTCAAGCTCCATGAGATGGAAGACGAGGACTGGGACACCGTCTACGACCTGAACCTGCGCTACGTGGCTCGCGCCGTACGAAGCGTACTTCGCCTGTTCTTGAAGCAGGGAACGGGCGGGAACATCGTCAGCATCGGCTCGGTCACCGGTTTCATGGCGGCGCCGAAGCAGGCCGGATACGGTGCGGCGAAGGCCGGCCTCTACAGCCTGGCGCGCACCGTGGCGGCCGAGTACGCGGCCGACGGCATCCGCATGAACCTCGTCGCAGGCGGGGCGATCAGCACAGGAGTCAACAACGCCGGCCCTGGCCACGACTGGGTACCGGAGATTCCGGCAGGCCGCTACGGCTCGTCGGAGGAGATGGCCGCCGCGGCCGTCTACCTGGCCTCGGACGAGGCACGGTATATCACCGGTCAGCAGATCGTCCTGGACGGAGGGGTCTCCGTCCGCGGCCCGTTCCCGGAGTAGGCAGACAAGCCGGGCACTGCTTGGTAACAGGTGTTACCATGACTGTATGGCGAAGACACAGCTGGGTGCGCGCGTCGACAGTGAGATCAAGAGGCTGGCCGAGGCACGGGCCGCTGATCGTGGGCTGAGTCTCGGGGACTACATCGCCGGACTCGTTCGGGAGGACACCGAAGGGCTGAGGCAGCGGGGGCTGGACGCCGCCCGGCGCTTTCTGGACGAGCACCAGTCCGTCTTCGACGACCTCGAGGACGGCGAGCGGCACGTGCCGGGGGCGCACGCCGCGTAATGGACCTGTTCATCGATGTTCCCTGGATTCTCCAGGTCGCCGAGCTCGCCGGCGCGGGAGATCCCGCACCCGAGGACTACGGGGTTCCGGTGGCGGCGGTGGCCTGCCACCGGGCCGAACTGCTGGAGACACCTGTCTACGACGGGCCCTACGCGCGTGCTGCGGCCCTCGTGCACGTTCTCGGTCGCTGTCGCTGGCTGGAGCGGTCCAACATGGCCGTCGCCGCCGCGACCGGTGTGATGTACCTGGAAGCCTCCGGTGTCCCCGTCAAGCCCAGTCGCGAGGACGCCGTCGCCCTGCGCGAGCTGCTGCGTGATCCCAACTGCACGGCCAAGCGGGTCGCCGCCCTGCTGCGTGCCTGGCCACAGGCGACCTGAGCCGCGCCCTCGGTGCCGTCACTCCGGGCCGGAGGGCTCCGGGGCCGGGGCTGCCTGGCGGGGTGCCGGGACGTGTTCGACGCGGTGTTCCGCGACGGCCGTTCGGGCGGCTTCGCGCCGGGGACCGGGCGTGGGCGGGCGGTTCGGTGATTTCCCGGTGGGGTTGAACGCGCTGAGGAGGGGGCCGGTCATCGCCGTGGTGACCAGGGCCATCACGACGAGCATCGCGTAGAGCTCCACGTCGATCAGGCCCTGTTCGAGGCCGACGGACAGGATGACCAGTTCGGTCAGTCCGCGCGTGTTGACCAGGGCGCCGAGCGTGGCGGAGTCGCGGTGGGGGATGCCGAACAGGCGTGCCGAGCCGTATCCGCCGACGACCTTGCCGAGTACGGAGATCGCGAGGATGACGCCGAGCAGGCCGAACTCCCCCAGACGCAGATCGGTCAGGTCGACCGTGAGGCCGGTGACCGCGAAGAACACCGGCAGCAGGAGGATGACGGCGGGCTCCAGCCGTTGTCTGAGCCGGTGCAGGAAGGCCTCGTCGCGGGGCATGGCGACGCCGAACGCGAAGGCTCCGAAGATGTAGTGGATCTGGAGCCACTCCGCGGCGAGAGCGGAGGCGAAGAGTCCGACGAACAGCCAGGGCAGGGGTTCGGCGGCGGTGATCGCCCGGCGCAGCAGCGGTCGTACCGCGGTGAAGAGCACCGCGACGTACACCGGGACGAGCAGCAGCCGCCAGGCCTCGTTGCCGGCCGCGGAGTTGAGGGCGACGGCCAGGCTGAGCAGGGTGTAGGCGATGATGTCGATCACCGCGGCGGCGGAGAGGGCGATGCCTCCGATCAGGGTTCGCTGCATCCCGCGGTCGGCGAGGATGCGGGCGAGCACCGGGAACGCGGTGGCCGAGACGGCCACTCCGACGAAGAGCACGAACGGCAGGGTGGCACCGTCTGCGTAGCCGGGGGCGATGCGCAGTGCCAGGGCGCAGCCCAGTGCCAGGGGCAGCAGGGTGGAGCCGAGGGCGAGGCCGGTGACGACCCGGGCGCGGCCGCGCATGACGCGGTGGTCCAGCTCCATGCCGACGATGAACATGAACAGGGTCAGGCCGACGGCGGCGAGGATCTTCAGTGCGGGGATCGACTCCGCGGGGAACACCGCGTCGCCGGCCAGGTGGCCGAGGGCGGTCGGACCGAGCAGGAGGCCGGCGGCGATCTCTCCGATCACCCGGGGCTGTCCCAGGCGCTTGGCCGCCGTTCCGCACAGGTGGGCGGCGGCCAGGATGACCACCAGGTCGAGCATCAGGTACTGGAGCGGGGGCATGGGGTGTCTCCTGTCGCCCTCTCGGGTGCGTGTCGGTGGATGGGTGCGCACATGGCTGTGCCTTGCCGGGCTTCGACCGGACCGTCGCCGGTCGGCCCTTCGTCACGCGCCCGCACGCGGCGACCGCCCGTCACACCAGGCCGGCGTTGACGGCGCTGACCACGGCCGCCGTGCGGTTGGGGGCGTCGAACTTGGCCAGCACGGAGCCGACCAGGCGCTTCGCCCCGTGAGTGGAGATGGTCAGGGCGCGGGCTATCTGCTTGTTGCTCATGCCGCTGGCCATGAGCTGGAGGGTCTCGTTCTCCCGGGGGGTGAGGGTGGTGACGCGTGCGTGGGCCTGGGGGATCTGGATGCGGTGCATGCTCAGCAGTTCCCTGGCCAGCTTGGGGGGCATGGGCACCTCGCCGGCGAGGGTGCGTTCGATCGCGTTGGCCAGCCCGTCCTGCGAGAGGTCGGTCAGGGACAGGAATCCGTCGCCGGGCAGGTCACCGAAGTCCGCGCGGCGGTCCTGCACGGGGTCGCCGACCACCAGGACGGGGGGCAGCGGGTGGGCCTTGTCGTCCTGGGCGTCCCCCAGGAGGTGCCACTGGTCGGACGTGACGATCACGACGTCGAGGCTTCCGGGTCCGTAGGGCGTGTGCAGCGTGTCGGGGTCGAGTTGCAGCACGGTGCCGATGCCGGGTGTCCTGCTCAGGAGTGCTTCGAGTCCGGCGACGATCACGGGGCCGGCGACGAGCAGGGCTACGTTCCTTCGGCCGTCCCGGTGTCCGGCGTCCAGGGCGGCTTGGTCCGCTTCCCGGAGAGAGTCGGCGGGGAGGGCGGACAGTGAGGGCAGTGTCTCCAGCATCCAGGCGGCTTTCTCATCAACGGAGAGGGGGAACCGGCGGAGCATGGCTCACGTCGGCTTCGCGGCTCTTCTCGACCGGCAGGGTTGACGTCCAGTTTTCGGCGGGCGGGACGGCGGCGGAAGTCCGTCGGGCGGGCCGGATCCGGCACTGGCCGGTTGAGGCCGCTCTAGGGCCTGTCTGACACTTCCCGTCTGCCTCGCGGGCGACGACGGGAAGTGTCAGACAGGCCCTAGTAGGCGAGAGGGCTGGTGACCAGGGCGGCTTCGCAGCGTTCGACGGCGCAGCCCGCGAACGCGTCGGAGCGCAGGGCGCGCAGCATCAGCCGCAGGGCCGTGTGCTCCGCGTCGGCGAGGGCGGTCGAGGAGAAGAACAGGCCGAGCGTGTGGCGCCCTGATTCGTGCCGGGCCACGCTGACGTGCTCCAGTCCGTCGCCCGGTTCCGCGTAGGCCATGAGGTGCGCGGGCGCGTGGTCCAGGGGCGCCCGATCATCGTTCGAGCGCAGCTGTACATGTACTAGATGCATGCAGGCGACGATCCTTGAGCTGGTCACGGCCGGCAAGTAGCTCCTCATGGACGGATCCGGCAACGACCGCAAGAGTCCCTCGGCAGTCGCAGCCGTCCGCCGTGATCCTTCAAGTCTGAATCGCGGAGGCTCTGATGCTCGGTTTGCTGGGGTTGGACGCATCGGCCGAGGAGGTGTACCGGGCGATGCTCGCGCACCCGGGCAAGGGGGTGGCCGAGCTGGCCGAGGCCCTCGGGATGCCGGAGCGGGACATCAGGTCGTCGCTGGACCGGCTGCACGAGCTGTCGCTGGTGCGTTCCCCGCACGCGCAGGGGTTGCGTGCGGTCGGCCCGGAGCTGGGGATGGAGATCCTCCTGGCCCGGCAGCAGGCGGAGTTGGCCGCGCAGCAGCAGCGGGTGGAGGCCTCCCGTGCGGCCGCGGCGCAGTTGATCGCGCAGTTCGCGGAGCAGGGTTCGTCGGCGGGGCAGCCGAACGTGGAGCATCTCACCGGGATCGACCAGATCAGGGAGAAGCTGGCGGTGCTGACGCACCGGGTGCGTGCGGAGGTCATGACGCTCGCTCCCAACGGCGCGCACACTCCGGAGAGTCTGCGGGCCGCCAAGCCGCTGGACGGTGAGTTGCTGGGCCGCGGGGTCCGGATGCGGACCGTCTATCTGGACAGCGTGCGCAACAGCCCGCACACCGTGGAGTACGCGGAGTGGCTGGCGGAGCGCGGCGGGCAGGTCCGCACCGCCCCGTCGCTGCCGGTGCGCATGGTCATCGTGGACCGGGAGAGCGCGGTGATTCCCGTGCGTGCCGAGGCTTCGTGCGAGGCCGCCGTGCTGCTGACCGGCCAGGGCACGCTGACGGCCCTGTGCGCCCTCTTCGACGGGGTGTGGGCGTCCGCGGTCGACCTGGGTGAGGCGGGGCGGCGGGACGAGTCGGGGTTGAGTGCGCAGGAGCGGGAGGTGCTCACCTCGCTGTACCGGGGGATGACGGACGAGTCGATCGCCAAGCGGCTGGGTGTCTCACCGCGTACGGCTCGTCGGGTGGCCAACGACATGATGGAGCGTCTGGGTGCGCGCAGCCGTTTCCAGGCCGGTGCGCTCGCGGTGCAGAACGGCTGGCTGCCGTCGGACGCCTCGCTGTAGGTCCGGGCGGCCCCCGCGGGGGCGGGCCGCCCGGCGTTCTCGTCGAGGTCAGGCCTCCTGGCCGACCGTGACGCGCTCCGGAGCGCGGGGCGTACTGTCCTCGGCCGGGGTGTTGGCGGCGACCTCTCGGCGCAGCCATGCCGAGCCGGCGACGGCGACCAGCACGGCGAGTGCGGCCGCGGCGGCGGGCAGGGCGTAGCCGGAGTCCGCGCCGAACCGCTCGACCGTCCAGCCTGCCGCCATACCGCCCAGGGAGATGCCGCCCAGGAGGCTGGTGACGGCGAGGGTCATGCCCTCGTTGATCTGCGAGCGGGGGATCAGTTCCTGCACCAGGCCCATGCCGGTGATCATGGTGGGCGAGGTGGCCATGCCGGCGATGAACATCAGCGGTGCGAGGGACCACAGGCCGCCGGCGAGGTTCAGCGGCAGCATCAGTACCGCCATGGCGGTGACCCCGGTCAGGAACCGGGAGACTCCCGTGCCGCGCAGGGTGACCATGCCGAACAGCATGCCGGCGACGGCGGATCCGATCGCTTGCAGTGCCAGGACGGTTCCGGCCACGGGCTTGTGGCCGATGGAGTCGGTGAAGGCGACCGTCACCATCTCCAGCGAGCCGAAGATGGAGCCGGTGAACAGGAAGACCAGCATCATGACCTGGAGTCCGCGGTTGCGCAGCGGGGCCTTGCGGCCGGACGGGTCGGCCGGCTGCACCGGCGGTTCGGTGCCGCGCTGCACGGCGAACAGCACGGTGCCGACCAGGGTCAATACGAGGGCGGCGAGGCGGCCGGCCTCCGGGGAGACGCCGGTGGCGAGGGCGACGGCGAGGATGGGGCCGAGGATGAAGCAGACCTCGTCCAGGACCTGTTCGAAGGAGTTGGCCACGTGCATGGAGTCGGCGTCGTTGTCGTAGATCTCGGCCCATCGGGCGCGGGCCATGCCGCCCACGTTGGGTGCGGTGGCCGACAGGATGTTCGTGGCGAACAGCGTCCAGGTCGGCGCGTCCAGCGACAGGCATAGCAGCAGGGCGGCGGACATGGCTGCCGACCAGACCGCGGCGGGGACGGCGACGCGTGCCTGCCCGTAGCGGTCGACGAGCCGGCCCAGCAGCGGGATGGTCAGCAGGGTGGTGGCCAGTGAGGCTCCGGTGACGGCTCCGGCCAGGGCGTAGGAGTCACGCAGCGAGGCGATCATCACGACGGTGCCGACGCCGGACATGGACAGGGCCAGCCGTGCCAGGAAGCCCATACTGCTGAAGCCGACGACCCCCTTCGCGGAGAACAGTCGACGGTACGGGGCGAACATAGGGACTCCAGTCAGAGCGGGGGGCGGGTGGGAAGGCGTGTGGGCTGGCCGGCGGGGTCTACGGAGGTGACCCGGACCCCGCGGGTGTCGAAGCGGAACGGCTGTTCTGTGAAGCCGTGGGTGGCCATGGCGGTGCGGACCTGGTCCCGGCAGGCGGCCCGGCTGTGCACGAGGAAGTAGCCTCCCCCGCCGGCCCCCAGCAGTTTGCCACCGCTGGCTCCGGCGTCGAGCGCGTCGGCGTAGGCGCGCTCGACGCTCGGTAGAGAGACCCTGGAGCCGAGGTGCCGCTTCAGTTCCCAGTGGGCTCCCAGGACTTGGCCGAGGGCGGTCGCGTCGTTGTTCTTGAGTGCGTCGAGGGCGAGCGGGGTCAGTGCCTTGATGGCGTGCAGGCGGCGTTCCGCGTCGCGGTCGCTGTGGGCGACCCGTGCGTTCTGCTCACCGAGCACCTCGCCGGCGTCGCGGGTGCGGCCGGTGAAGAAGAGGAGGAGTTCCTCGTCGAGGCGGCGGACGAACTCCTCGTCGACGGGGACCTCTTCGACGGCCACGGTGCCGTCGCGGTGGAAGTCGATGGTCCGGAATCCGCCGTGTGCGGACAGGTACTGGTCCTGCCTGCCCACCGGGCGGCCCAGGCCGTGCATCTCGATCGAGCTGGCCGCCTCGGCGGCCTGGTCCTGGGTGAGCGCGCCGCCCTCCAGGCCGGCGACGAGGGCCACGCTGAAGGCGGAGGAGCTGCCGAGTCCGCTGCCGCCGGGCACGTCGGCGAACGAGGCGAGGTCCAGCGGGCTGCCGTCCCAGTGGCGGCTCAGTGCCTCCCGGGCGAAGGGGTTGGTGATCCCGGCGCCGGCGCTGCTGCTGCACTCGTCGAGGCAGGCGCGTATGTGGCGGTGGGTGCCGGCCGGGCGGCCTACGACGGTCACCCTGAGGTCGGTGGTGGCGCCCAGGACGAGGCCGCCGAACCGGCTGGCGTAGCCGGGGACGTCGGTGCCGCCGCCGGCCAGGGAGATGCGCAGGGGGGCGCTGCTGATCCACACGTTGGGTTCCTCGGTCGGGGCTCAGGCAGCCGCGGTGGGCTGGGTGGGCAGGGGGTCGCTGAGGGGCCAGGTGTCGGTGGCGCGCAGGGCGGCGGCGGCCTGTTCCGGCTCCACTTCGCTGATGAAGGTGCCCGCGCCGAGTTCTCCGGCGGCCAGCCGCTTGGGCTTGAGTGGTGTGGCGCGGTCGGAGAACACCTGGGCGTGCAGGTGGCTGTGGCCTCTCTCGCCGCGGGCGGGGGCCTGGATCCACAGCGCCATGTACGGCAGCGGCGACTCGGTGACGGTCTCGAAGCGGCGCAGCAGCGACCGGTAGGAGGCGGCCAGGTCGGCGCGTTCGTCCGCGGTGAGGGCCGCGAGGTCGGGGACGTGCCGGTTGGCGTAGAGGTGGACCTCGTAGGGCCAGCGCGCCGCGTGCGGGACGAACGCGGTCCAGTGGCGGGAGCGGGCTACGACGCGGCGGCCCGCCGTGAGTTCCGCGTCGAGCACGGAGCAGAAGACGCAGCCCGCGCCGCGTGCGTGGGCGTGGCGGGAGGCGCGCTGCATCCGCTCGAAGCGGCTGGGGACGAACGGGTAGGCGTAGATCTGTCCGTGCGGGTGGGCGAGGGTCGCGCCGATCGCGCTGCCGTGGTTCTCGAAGCACACCACTTGTTCGACGTCCGGGAGGGCGTTGAGGGCGGTCGTCCGGTCGGCCCAGGCGTCGATGACGGTGCGGATCCGCCGCTCGGGCAACCGGGCCAGGGAGGTGTCGTGTTCGCTCCCGAAGACCATGACCTCGCAGCGGCCGGAGGCGGGCAGGGTGAGGGAGCCGCCGGTGTGCGGCGGGTCGCCGGCGCCGCCGGTGGTGCCCAGGGCCGGGTAGCGGTTCTCGAAGACGGCGACGTCGTAGTCGCCCGCGGGTATCTCCGTCGCGGTGCCGTCCGAGGTGGGGCACAGGGGGCAGGCCGCGGTGGTGTGGGCCGACCGGGCCCTGCGGTGGGCGGCCATGACCACCCACTCCTCCGTGGTCGGGTCCCACCGCATCTCGGCGCCGGACTCCACGGGTGGCAGCACCCGGTTGTCGACGACCTTGTGTTCCCGGCCGGCTTCGTCGTCGTAGAAGTGGATCTCGCGTCCGTCGGCGAGTGTGGCGCTGGTTCGGTGAGGCAGTGACATGGGTGTCCGATCGGTCTGGCGCCTCGGGGGACGCGTGCTCAACTGCGCAGCCGGGCTATGTGGTGGAGCGCTTCGGCGGCGGTCGCGGTGCGCAGCGTCGGCTCGGGGCCGGGCGGTTCGGTCTGCGTGGTGGCGGCCGGGCCGATCCAGGCGGTGCGGCATCCGGCGCGGCGGCCGGCCTCGACGTCCGAGGCGAAGTCGCCGACCATCCACGAGGAGGCGAGGTCGATGTCCAGTTCCCCGGCCGAGTCCACGAGGAGCCCGGCGTTCGGCTTGCGGCACGCGCAGCGGAACGACAGCCCCTCGACGGCTCCGTCCGGGTGGTGCGGGCAGACGTAAATGCCGTCGAGGTGCACGTCGTGGGCGGTGAGCAGGGTCCGCAGGTGGCGGTGCATGGCGTCGAGGGTGCGCAGCGAGAACAGGCCGCGGGCCAGGCCGGACTGGTTGGTGACGAGCACCAGCAGCCGGCCCTGCTTCTGGAGCCGGCGCAGGGCGGGGCCCACTCCGGGTGCCAGCACCAGGTCGGCGGGGCGGGCCGGATAGTGCCGCGGCTCGGTCACCGTGCCGTCCCGGTCGAGGAAGACGGCCGCCCGCCCGGTCATACCCCGGCGGCCGCGCCCGCCGCGGCCAGCTCCTCCCGGTCGGTACGGACGTACGCCTTCATGTGCCGGGTCAGTATGTGCGCCAGCGCCATGTGGACGTCTTCCTGTTCCTCGATCGAGTCGGCGGGAGCGAGGACGTAGGCGTCGCAGAGGTCGCGTGCCCGTCCCCCGTCGGGGCCGAGGAGCCCGACGGTGGTGATGCCGTGGGCCCGTGCGTAGCGCAGGGCGTGCAGCACGTTGGGCGAGTTGCCGCTGGTGGTGATGGCGATGACGACGTCGCCGGGTTCGGCGAGGCCGGCGAGCTGGCCGGTGAAGACCTCGTCGTAGCTGACGTCGTTGGCCCAGGCGGTCAGCGAGGGCACGTGGTCGACCAGGGACATGGTCCGCACGGGGGGCCGGCCCGGCACGCGGGTGTTCTTGGACAGGTCGACGGCCAGGTGCGAGGCGGTGGCGGCGCTGCCGCCGTTGCCGCAGAGGTAGAGGGTGCGGCTCTGGGTGTAGGCCCGTTCGAGGGTTTCCGCCACCCACACCAGGTCGGTGGTGGAGACCTGCTCGACGGCTCTGCTGAGCCGGGTGAGGTAGGCGCGGATCTCGTGCTGGCGGTCCATGGGCTCGGACATGGTCGGTACCCCGTTCAGTAGTGTGCCGCCGTCGTGGCGGCGAGCGTGGTGACGGTCCGTACGGCCGGGCGCGGGGTGGCCGCCGTTCGCGCGTAGAGGGTGGCGGTGTCGCGGGCGGACCGGGCCCAGGACCAGTCCTGGGTCATGGCGCGGCGCCGCACGTCCCGGACCTGGTGGGCCGGGCCGGCCAGCCATCGGGCGGCGCGGAGCATGGTGCGGCGCACGGCGTCGGCGGTCGGCTCCGGCAGGACGAAGCCGGTGCCGGCGGCCGGGTCGGCCGCCAGGTCGGTGACGGTGTCCCGCAGTCCGCCCACGTCGCTGACGACGGGCACGCAGCCGTAGGTCATGGCGATGAGCTGGTTGAGGCCGCAGGGTTCCACCCGGGAGGGCATGAGCGTGAAGTCGGCGCCCGCGTACGTGAGCCAGGCGAGGTCCTGGTCGAAGGCGGGGACGTGGCTCACGGCGGTGGACGCCCGTTCGGTGAGCGAGGTCAGGGCGCGCACCAGGGCGGTGTCGCCCTGGCCGACCACCACGAGCTGCGCCGAGCCGTCGCGGACCAGGGGGGCTGCCGCCTCTAGAAGCAGGTCGACGCCCTTTTCCGGCACCAGGCGCGAGCAGACGCCGAAGAGGGGGACCCCGGGGTCCTCGGCGAGGCCGAGACGCCGTTGCAGGAGTGCCTTGTTGGCCGCCTTGCCCTCTTCCACGGTCGCCGCGTCGTAGGGCTCGGTGGGCCGGCCGGGAGCCGCGGGCTGCCAGAGCCGGGTGTCGATGCCGGCGACGATTCCGGTCAGGGGCAGGGTGCCCAGCGCCGAGCCGAGCGCGGTGCCGGTGCGCGCGCGCAGTTCCTCGGCGTACGTCGGGCTGCCGGTGGTGGCGGCGTCGGCGGCGAGGACGCCCAGGAGCAGCAGGCCGGCCTGGCCGCCGTATCCGGCCAGCGTCTCCTGCCAGACGGGGGGCAGGCCCAGGCCGCGGAGTTGTCCCGGGCCGACGCGTCCGGGGTACTCGGCGTTGTGCACGTTGACCAGCAGGGCCGGTCCGGAGCCGGTGGCGCGCAGTTCCCGCAGGTGGGCCAGGGCGGGACCGGACTGCCAGTCGTTCCCGTGCACGATGTCGTACCGGCTGCCCGTGGCGGCCACCCACTGGGCGACGCAGGCACCGAAGTACGCGGCGCGGGCGACCGCGTCGGCGAACTCCACGTAACGCGCGTCGCGGTAGATGCCGTCGCGGTCGTACCAGTGGTCCGCGCGGACGAGGTAGACCTCACCCGCGCCGGGGCTGTCGAGGAGCCGCTCGACGCGGACCGGCGCGGACACTCCGCCGACGGTGACGGCGGGGCCCTGCCAGACGCGTTCGGTGCGCAGGGAGTGCCGCTCGACGAGCCAGGGGTAGTAGGGGACGACCAGGTCGTGGACGATGCCGTGTTCGCGTTCCAGCGCGGCCGGCAGGGCGCGGGCGGTCTGGCCGAGCCCGCCTTCCATGAAGTAGGGGGCGAGTTCCTGGGTCAGGTAGAGGCATCTCACCGGATCGTCACCGCTTCCGGGCCGCTCACCGCGGGGAGCAGCCAGACGCCCACGATGTGCAGGTCCGGGTTGACGGGCAGGGTGAGACGGGTGCAGGGCACCGCTTCGGTGAAGCGGACCGCGGAGCGCCACAGCCGCGGCTCGGCGCCGGTTTCGGGGCGCCCGCCGACGTCGTACAGGTAGGAGCTGCGGGCGAAGCAGGTGTCGTCGAAGACGGGGCGCCGGGAGAGGAAGTCGCTCAGTTCGACGCGGGCCTCGGTGACCGGGTCGCCGTCGTGCGGTCCGGGGTGCAGGAGCAGGGTCTCGCTGACCGTGCCGCCGGATCCGGCCCCCACGACGTCGATGCCGCGGAGCACGAGGGTTTCGCCGAGGTCGAGGATCTGGCCCTCGCAGGCGACGTTGTCGGCGGCGCCGTGACCGAGGTCGTCGGGCAGGCCCAGCAGGGCGGCGGAGTCGCCGAGTTCGGCTGCCGGGTAGGCGCGGCCGAATCCGTCGAAGCCGTCGGCCGGTTCGACTCCGGGCGCCAGGAAGGCGGCGTTGTTGCGGTGCGGGGCCAGGTCGACGCGCAGGGCGCCCGCCGGGATGGTCGGGGTGCTCACCGCTTCTCCTCCGCGAGGGTCGCCAGGGCCGTACCGGCCGCGGCCAGGTTGTCCCGGGCGAGTTCCAGCCGGGGGCGCAGTTGTCCGCGGAAGGTGGCGGTGCGCTTGTCGTCGGCGGCCATGACTCCGAGGCGCATCATCAGGTTGCGTACGACGAGCAGGTCGCGTGAGGCGCGGTCGACGGCTTCGATGAGGTCGCCGCGTCCGGCGAGGGTGCCGTCCGCGGCCAGGGTGCCGAGGTGGCCGGCGAGCCAGCGCAGGGTGTGGTGGTACCACCACAGGCCCAGCAGCAGCCAGGGGCCCAGGCCCCAGTCCTGCTGGGTGCCGTCCGCGGCCCGTGGCCGGTTGCCCACCGCGTCCAGGTACACGTCCAGGTCGCTGTGGAGGGCCTGGACCAGGCTCGTGCCGCTCATCCACGCGCTGCCGGTGCCCGACAGCGCCCGGGAGAGGTCCAGCAGGGAGCCGGCGTCCGGGCGGGCGGGTCGGCGGTCCGGCAGGGGGACGAGCCGCATCCAGGCCTGGCCGGCCCGGCCCTCGCACATGGCGGGGGTGAGCTGGTCGACCGGCACCCGCTCGTCGTGGAAGACGACCTCGCCGGGGTCGAGCAGCCGCACCGTGCCGGTGGCCTCGTCGTAGTCGCGCAGGACGACGACGTGCAGGGCGTGGCTGGTGCGGTGGCCGACCCAGTAGTGCGGCAGGTGGAAGGCGTCCGCGGCGATGGCGATGGCCGGCGTGGTGCTCAGCGCGTCCAGGGCGGCCTGCCACTCCCGCTCGCTGGTGACGGGGTGCTGACGGAGTTCGTAACCGTGGCGGGTGAACGTCGACGTCAAGGGCTCCAAGGGGTCGCTGAACCGGAGGAGGCCGTCGTCCGCGAGGCGGGCCGCGGTCGCGGCGTTGTTGCCCAGCACGAGGAAGGGGTCGGCGTGCGGCTCGGCCGCGTGCAGCAGGGCCGCGAACGCGGCGTGGTAGCAACTCGAATCGGTGAACAGGGGTGCCTGGGTCACCCGTACCCCCAGAGGTAGGCCGTGTCGTCGGACGCGAATGCGCGGGCCGAACGCGAGATGAGGCCGCCCCGGGGCGAGGTTCCCGGGGTGGTGGTGTCTGACGGCTCAGGACCCTAGGAGCGGCCGGGCCCCGCGGACAATCGCCTCGTTCGGCCATGACCACATGTCCATGGCCGGGCGTCGACTGCCCGTTCGAGCAGGGCGTTTGGGGCCGACGGCACCGCCGCCACCGCAGGACGATGACCGTCGCTGCGCCGACGGCCGCGCGGGTGCCGGCTGTCCTGTGGGGCACGGTGCCGACCGGACGTCGGCGCGGGCGGGGGCGCTCGCCGCCGCGGACGACCGACCACCACGACAAGGGTGTTGCCATGCCTCGATCTCATGACCCCGGCCGGATACCGGTGTTCGCACGGTGTGCCTCGGGGCTCTTCCGGTGGAGTCCGCCGACGCCGCGCGGCCCCTTCGCGCCCGTGGCGGGCTGAGCCGATGGAGATCATCGGGAGCGGTTTCCTCTCGCGTCATCTGCGCGCCCTGGCCCACCGGCACCCGCACGCCGTGGCGTTGGCCGCCGGTGTGTCGCGGGTCGGGCTGAGCGACGAGGAGGTCTTCGCACGGGAGGCGCGGCTCGTCGTGGATGTCGCGCGGCGGTGCAGGGAGACGGGCCGGACCCTCGTCTTCTTCTCCACGGCGTCGGCGGGCGTCTACAGCGGCCCGGGCTGTTCCGGCAGGGAGGACTGCCCGCATCCGACCTCGCCCTACGGTCACCACAAACTCGCTATGGAGCGGCTCGTGAGGGAGTCGGGGTGCTCGTGGCTCATCCTCCGCCTCAGCCACCTGGTGGGGCGGCATCAGGCCAGTCACCAACTGGTTCCGGCCATGGTGCGCCAGGTCGAGAGCGGCACGGCCCGGATTTTCGTGCACACTCGCCGGGATCTGCTGGATATCCGCCACTTCATGCACATCATCGACGCGCTGTTGGCTTCGGGCGTGGCCGGTGACACGATCAACGTCGCGTCCGGCACCGCCGTGCCGATGGACGACATCACCACCCACATCGCGGATCTTCTCGGACGCCGTCCCGACCGTGAGTACGTGGAGTTCGGCAGCGATCACCAGGTCTCGGTCCGGAAACTGCACGACCTGCTTCCCGACATCGGAAGCGAACTCCAGTACGAGGACTACCGGGCGCTGCTCGACCGCTACGTGCCCCACTACGCGTCCAGGGTCGCGGCCCACGGCGCGTGGCCGCACTGACCGGTCCCCCGACACGGCCGCCACGCGCCCCGGCCTGGGAACAAGCGTGACTCTGACAGACCTGCCCTCCGAGACCCGACCGCGGCCGGCGGCCCCGGCCGTCCGCCCGGCCGCCGCGCTGGCCCTCCTCGTCGCCGCCCACTTCCTGCTCAACCTGGATTCGGCGATCGTGGAGGTCGCGCTTCCGTCGGTCAAACGCGAACTCGGCACGACGCTCGCCGAGTTGTCGTGGATCGCGAACGCCTACATCCTCGCCTTCGGCGGATTCCTCCTGCTGGGCGGCCGGCTCGGCGACATGCTGGGCCGCCGCTCGGTCTTCACGGCCGCGCTGGTCGTCTTCGCCGCGGCCTCCCTGGCCGGCGGCCTGGCCACCTCCGCCCCGGTGCTGGTGGCGGCCCGCGCCGTGCAGGGCCTGGCCGCGGCCGTCATATCGCCCACCGCGCTGGCCCTGCTCATGGTGGTCTTCCCCGACCGGACGACCGAGGAGAGGGCCCGGCGCAACAAGGCCCTGGCCGTTCTCGGGGCCGTCGCCGCCACCGGAGGCTCCGCCGGGTACTTCGCCGGCGGGCTGCTGACCGACGTCTTCGGCTGGCAGTCGACCTTCCTCGTCAACGTCCCGCTGGCCGGACTCGCCGCGCTGGCCGCGCCGCGCCTGCTGCCCGCCGGTGCGCGTCCCGGCCGTCGGGGGCGCTTCGACGTCGTCAGCGGCGCGCTGGTGTCCGGCGGTATGACGCTGATGGTCTACGTGCTCGTGGGCGCGCAGGGGGCCGGCTGGCTCTCGGCCCGCACCCTGGGGCTGGGCGCCGCGGCCGGCCTGCTGCTCGTGCTGTTCGTACTGCGCCAGCGCACGAGCGCCGATCCCCTGCTGCCGCTGCGCATCTTCCGGCACCGGGCGCTGCGCGGCGCCAACGTGGTCGCCGCTCTGATCAACATGGCCATCGGGCCGGTGATCTTCTTCCTGAGCCTCTACACCCAGCAGGTCCTCGGCTACTCGGCGCTCGCCGCCGGTCTGGCGATCGTTCCCATCATCCTGACCGTCACCATCTCGTCCACCATGGCCGGTTGGCTGCTGCGGCGCATGAGCCAGCGGGCCGTGATGACGACCGGCCTCCTGCTGTTCGCGGCCGGTCTGCTCTGGATGTACGGGATCTCCGGCGGCGCCTACTGGACCGAACTGCTCGGCCCGGAGTGCCTGGTGGGGCTGGGCGGCGGACTGGTCTTCGTGACCTTCACCGTCAGCGGCACCAGTGACCTGGACGAGCGCGACGCCGGCTCCGCGTCCGGGGTGCTCACCACCGCGCAGAAGATCGGGGCGGCCTTCGGCCTCGCCATCCTGACCACGCTCGCCGGTTCGGCCACCGGCACCTCGGGCGACGCCCTCCTGGAGGGCTACCGCACGGCGATCCTCGCCGCCGTGGTGCCGGTGCTGCTGGCGCTCGTGGCGACGGCGGTGTGGCTGCCCGGGGCGGCGTCCCCGGCCGGCCCCCGATTCGACGGAGCGGGGCCGAAGCGTCGCGGGGCGCCGCGTCCAGGACGCCGACGGTGAGCGCCGACGCGGAGTGAGGCCGGCGCTCTCACTGGGCGGGCGCCCTCACGAGGCGGGCGGGCGCACGGTGGGACCGGATCAGAACGACGGTGCCGGGCCGGTGGATTCGCGGATGATGAGGTCCGGCTGGAAGAACAGCTCCAGCGAGGTGAGCGGGGTTCCGCCGACGGCCAGCATCAGGGCGTCGGCGGCGGCCTCCGCCATCTTCTCCTCCGGGGGACTGACGGCCGTCAGTGACGGGACCACGTGACGCGCGGTCGCGGAGTCGCCGACGACCACCAGGGAGAGGTCGTCCGGGACGGTGAGCGACCGCGACCGCGCCGCCCTCAGGGCGCCCAGCGCCAGGGAGTCGCCGTCGCAGACGAGGGCCGTGCAGCCGCCCCCGATCAGGAGGTGCGCGGCGTGGGCACCGGCGCCGTCGGAGTCGTGGACGTGCTCGATCCGGGTGCCCGCCTCCGACGCGGGGACGCCGAGCGAGCGCAGTGCCGAGAGGAAAGCCTCGCGCCTGCGCCGCGACATGGCGGACCGTGACGCTCCGCAGATCATGCCGATGCGCGCGTGACCCAGCTCGGAGAGCTGGCTGACCGCTTTTCCCATCCCCCATTCCTCATCCTGGGAAATACGTGCGGACCGGTCCGGAAAGGCGGCGCCGCCCACCAGGACATGAGGCACGTCGTCCTCCCGCAGGGCCCGGAAGAAAACGCGGCCCGCAGCGGTGTCCGCGTGGTCGCCGCCGATGAAGACGAGCCCCGAGGCACCGTGCGACAGCAGGGTGCGGGAGGCCGGCTCCGCCCTCGGCGCTCCATGGGCCTGGGCCGACAACACAGGCAGCAGACCGCGCCGGTGAAGGGCCGTCAGCACGTGGTCGGCCATCGAGGAACCGCCCGCCGAGCCGCCGTCCTCGGCGACGACACCCACCATCGCACCCCGCGCCGCCCGGACCGGCGCGGGCCCGCCGCCCAGGTTCTCCACGGTTCCCAGAACCAGCGTGCGGGTCGCCTGCGCGACACCTGGACGGCCGTTCAGAACACGGCTGACGGTGGCCGCACTCACACCCGTTCGGTCGGCCACATCGGCAAGGCGTATTGACATGTCCAGACGTTAACAGGACGAGATGCAATAGAGCCACACTATAGTGCTTGAATTCGACTACAGACCGGCTTGAAATCGAGGACAAAGGGCCAACGGGAAACAGTGCAATGAATACGGATTGCCCGAATCCTCCGCCCTTGGAGCCGCTTGCACACTCCCTGGAACTAATCTAGAACTGTGCACCGGTAAATTGACCAGAATTCATCGCTGGGGGAGAAATGAAGGCGCTGGTGCTTGCTGCGGGAACCGGGAGCCGACTGCGCCCGGTCACGCACACGGGAGCCAAGCAGCTTGTCCCGGTCGCCAACAGACCCGTCCTCTTCTACGCGTTGGAGGCCCTCGCGGCAGCCCGGATCACCGAAGTCGGCGTGGTGATCGGTCCGCGCGCCGACGACATCAAGGAATCGGTCGGCGACGGCTCGGATTTCGGCCTCGACGTGACCTACATATGCCAGGAAGAACCTCTCGGGCTGGCCCACGCGGTACTCGTCTCGCAGGAATTCCTGGGCGACGACGATTTCCTGATGTATCTCGGCGACAACTTCGTCGGCGGAGGGGTCGCTCATTTCGCGGACGAATTCCGCAGGCAGCGCCCGGCCGCGCAGATCCTCCTGACCCCGGTGGCCGACCCCACGTCCTTCGGTGTCGCCGAGCTCGACGCCGAAGGACGTGTCGTCTCCCTGGAGGAGAAGCCGCGAACGCCCAGGAGCGACCTGGCGGTCATGGGCGTCTACCTGTTCACCTCCGCGATCCACGACGGCATCCGCGAGATCAAGCCGTCGGCTCGCGGGGAGCTGGAGATCACCCACGCGATCCAGTGGCTCATCGAGGAGGGGCGCGACGTGCGCTCCACCGTCAGCACCGGCTACTGGCGCGACACCGGCAACGTCGCCGACATGCTGGACGTCAACCGGCACGTCCTCGACTCGCTCGTCGCCGACCACGCGGCCGTCGGCGAGGTCGACGACGACAGCGTGCTCACCGGTCAGGTCCGGGTGGCGCCCGGCGCCCGCGTCGTCCGCTCGCGCATCGTGGGGCCCGTCGTCATCGGGTCCGGCTCCGTGGTCGTCGGCTCCCGGATCGGCCCGCACACCTCCATCGCGGAGGACTGCGAGATCACCGGCAGCGACATCGAGTCCTCCATCGTGCTGCTGGGCTCCACCGTCCGCGACGTGCCCGCGATCACCGCGTCGCTGATCGGCCGCCACACCTCGGTCCGGTCCGCGCGCGCCGGCGGCAACCACCACCTGGTCCTCGGCGACCACACCCGGATCACCCTCGCGAGCTGACCGGCCCGCGCCGCCTTCGGTCATCGCCGGGCCACACCGGCGCCACCACCTCTGCCTTCGGGCGTCTCGGAGTTCTGACCTTGAAGTGCCTCTACATCACCCAGGAGTACGCGCCGCTGTTCGCCGAAGGCGGTCTGGCCCTGACGAGCAACGCGCTGCCCGCCACGCTCCAGACACGGCGCGGCATCCAGCACGACCTGGTCCTGCCGTACTACCCCTGGCTCGTCGAGCCCCGCGGCCTGGCCACCGAGGTCGTCCTGGAGCTGCCCGAGCGGGAGATCGGCGGGATCCGCTCCGGCGCCCAGGTGCACCGGCTCCTCGGACACGGCGGAACCTGCGAGATCTACCTGGTCCGCGCCGACGCCTGGTACGACCGGCACAGCATCTACCGGGACGCCAACTACACCGCGTTCACCGACGAGACCCGCCGGGCGGCGTTCTTCGGCTGGTGCGTCGCCGAATGGCTGGAGCGCACCGGCCACTCCTACGACGTCGTCCACGGCAACGACTGGCAGTCCGGCGCCGCCATGGCCCACCTGCGGGAGCGCTTCCCGGACCTCAGCCAGGTGCTGACCATCCACAACGCCCTCTACCAGGGCCGCCTCCAGCGCCTCGAACCGGGCGGTCTGGGCCTGCCCGAGACGCAGGTCGCCCGACTGGAGGAGTGCGCCGGGGACGACCCCAGCCTCTTCCTCCTCGGCCTGCTGGCCGCCGACACGGCGGTGACGTGCAGCCCCACCTACGCCTACGAACTCATGGAGGAGTTCGCGGGGACCCCCGTGGGAGACGCCCTGGTGCGGCGGAACACGACGGGCATCGTCTTCGGCGTCGACGGCACCCTGTGGGACCCGGCCGCGCTGGGCCGCTGCACCGTCCCCTATGACGGCACCACCGTCGACGAGGGCAAGCGCCTCAACAAGCAGGCCCTCCAGAAGCACATGGAACTCGCCGAGGACGACGGACTGCCCGTCGTCGGCGTCTGCTCCCGCGTCGTTCCCGAGAAGGGCAGCGACCTGCTCCTGGACGCGCTCGCCCCGCTGCTGCGCGAGCGTCGCGTCCAGCTCGTCCTGGTCGGCCCGAGCACGGACGGACTGCGCGCACAACTGGAGCGGCTGCGCGCCGAGGCGCCCGGCATGGTGGGCTACGTCCCCCAGTTCGACCAGGACACGGCGTGGCTGGTGTACGCCGGCGCCGATCTGACGGTCATGCCCTCGCGCACCGAGCCGTGCGGCCTCAACCAGCTCATCGCCTACCGGTACGGCACCCTGCCGGTGGTCAGCCCGGTGGGCGGTCTGTGCGACACCGTCAGCGATCTGCGCACGCACCCGGACGGCGGCGGGCTCGTGATCCCCGAGCACACGGCGCAGTCCGTGCGCACGACACTCCTGGACGCCCTGCGGTGGATGCGGGAGCGGCCGCAGGAGCTGAGCGTCGTGCGCCGCCGCGTCATGGCGCAGGACTGGTCGTGGGCCGTCACGGCACGGGAGTACGCCGAGCTGTACGCCCGGCTCCCCCGGGCCGCCTGAGCCCGACCACCCGAAACAGGAAGGCCCAGCCATGCACGACACCGTCCAGGGGGCCGGCACCGCTCTGGCGCCGGCCCGCCCCGGCGGCCCGCACGACCGGCCCCACCCGCGCTACCGCCTCGTGGCCACGGATCTCGACGGCACCCTCCTGCGGGGCGACGCCACCGTCTCCTCCAGGACCCGCGCCGCCCTGCGCCGGGTCCGCGGCGCGGGTGCCGAGCACGTCATCGTCACCGGCCGCCCGGCCCGCGGATGCCTGCCGCTCTTCGCCGCCCTGGGCTACCGGGGCCTCGCCGTGTGCGGCCAGGGCGCGCAGGTCTACGACGCGGGCCGCAGGGCGCTGCTGTCCGCCACCGTCCTCGACAGCGCGGCGGCGCGGGCGGCGCTGCGCCGGCTGACCGCGCGGGTCGGGCCGCTCGATCTCGCCGTGGTCACCTCGGGAGAGGACGCGGAGTTCGTCGTCTCCGACGGGTTCTGCCGGGGCGACGAGCGCGAACTCGCCCCCTACCGCACGGTCGGCGCCGCCGGGCTGTGGGACCGTCCCGTGGACAAGGTGCTGCTGCGCCACCGCACCCTGGACGACGGCGCCCTGACCGAGGCCGCGCTGCGATGTGCCGGGCCGGGCCTCAACGTCGTCCACGCCGGGCCGGGCATCGTGGAGCTGCTGCCCGCCGGTTTCGACAAGTCGACCGGGCTCGCCCGGGTGGCCCGGTCCCTCGGCCTCACCGCGGAGGACGTGATCGCCTTCGGAGACATGCCCAACGACATCCCGCTGCTGCGCTGGTCGGGCCACGCGGTGGCGATGGCCAACGCCCATCCCGACCTGAAGGCCGTGGCGGACGAGATCGCGCCCGCCAACGACGACGACGGCGTGGCGGAGGTCCTCGAGCGGATACTCGACCAAGGAGCCCGTCACTGATGCGCGTCGACCTGCTCACCCGCGAGTACCCGCCCTTCGTGTACGGCGGTGCCGGAGTGCACGTGGACCAGCTCACGCGGCACCTGCGGCACCTGGTGGACGTGCGGGTGCACTGCTACGGCGACGACTCCCGCGCCGAGTCGGGGGTCGTCGCCCACCGGGCCGCCGAGGGCCTGGTGGACGCCAACTCCGCGCTCCAGGCGATGGCCGTGAACCTGTCCATGTCGGACGCGGTGCGGGGCACGTCCCTCGTGCACAGCCACACCTGGTACGCGAACTTCGCGGGCCACCTCGCGCAGGTCCTGCACGGCGTCCCGCACGTGGCCACCGCGCACAGCCTGGAGCCGATGCGCCCGTGGAAGGCGGAGCAGCTCTCGGGCGGCTACCGGCTGTCGTCCTTCATGGAGGAGACGGCGTTCGCGGGCGCCGACCGGGTCATCGCGGTCTCGCGGGCGATGGCCGAAGACATCGTGCGGACCTACCCGCGGGTGGACCCCGCCCGTGTCTCGGTCGTCTACAACGGCATCGACACCGAGGAGTTCGCGCCCGACCACGACACCTCCCTCCTCGACGGCCTCGGCATCCGCCCGGACCGGCCCGTCATCGCCTGCGTCGCCCGTATCACCCGGCAGAAGGGGCTGGGCCATCTGCTGCGGGCGGCCGAGTACTTCAGCCGCGACGCCCAGCTCGTCATCGTCGCCCAGGCCTCGGACACACCCGAGCAGCGGCACCGGTTCGGGCTGGGCGTGGACCGGCTGCGGGCATCCGGCAGACATGTCACGTGGATCGGCGGTGACTTCCCGCGCCCCGCCCTGCGGCAACTGATGACGAGGGCGCAGGTGTTCGTCTGCCCCTCCATATACGAGCCGATGGGCATCGTGAACCTGGAGGCGATGGCGTGCGGCACCGCCGTCGTGGCCACGGCGACGGGCGGCATCCCCGAAGTCGTCGTCGAGGGGGAGACCGGCCTGCTGGTCCCCCTGGAGCCGGACGCCGGACGGCACGGGGAGCCGGAGGTGCCCGAGGTCTTCGCCAAGGAGATCGCCGCCCGGGTGAACCACCTCGTCGACGACCCCGGCGCCGCGCGCCGGTTCGGGAGGGCCGGCCGGGAAAGGGTCGTCACCGCCTTCTCCTGGCCGTCCGTGGCCGAGCAGGTCCGGCGCGTCTACGAGGCGGTCGCGTGAACGGCCCGCCGCACGGCGCCGGGCCGGCCGACGCGCCCGTGGACGTCATCGCCTTCGCCTACGAGGCCTGTTCCTTCGACCGCAGGCTGATGCGCAGCGGCACGGCGTCCCTGGTGTGGAACTCCGCGCTGTCCCTGGCCCGTGCGGGACACCGCGTCAGCATCGTCACCCCGGCCCACGGGCAGGCCAGCCACCTGCGGCGGCGGTACGGCGCGCGGGACACCGGCCATGCGGACACCCATACCCTGCCGCTGCGCCTCGACCCGGCGGCGTGGTCCCCGTCCTGGGGCTCCCCGGCGCCCCGGCTCACGACACGGGCCCTGCACGTCCGCAAGGACGGCGTCGACCTGTACTTCCTCTCCGACGCGTTCCTCGACGCCTACCCGGAGACGTTCTATCCCGTCGCCGCGGACGAGGGCCGGCGCCTGGAGTTCTGCAAACCACTGGCCTTCCAGCTGGCCGGCATCAGGTTCGTCAGATCCCGTTTCGCGGACCGGCCCGCGGTGGTCCACGCCCACGAGCCGTTGCTCCACTACCTGGTGCCGGCCGCGTTCACCGGTGATCGGCTCAAGCGGGTGGTCAGCGCGGTCGCGACCAACCATCCGGTGAACACCGGCGTGTACGGTCCCCAGGTGAGCGCGGCGCTGGCGTCCCTCGGAGCGCGCGTGGACCTGGACGAGTATGCCGACCCGCCGGAGCGGGACGGGGTCCTGGAGTGCGCGATGCGGGCACACCTGACCGCCACCGGACTCGACCACCCGCCGCGCCACGAACGGCAGATCAGCTTCTTCTCCCTGGTCGGCGACCACGCGGACGGCATCGACTTCCTCTGCGAGGGCCAGCGGACCTTCTACACCGGGTTCGAGGCCACGCCCTTCGCTCCGCGGTACCGCCGCCTGACCGTCGCCCGGGTCACGGAGCGCAACGCGCACAAGGCGTTCGTGGGAGGCTGCGCGGTCTCCGACACCTGGCTCGCCCGGGACCCGGGGGCCATCGACAGGGACGGCGTGCTCAACGGGCTCGGGCTGGACCCCGCGCTGCCGGTCTTCTACCACGCGGCCCGCTACGACCCGCACCACAAGGGCCAGTTGGAGATGGTCCGCGCCATCGAGAGCGTCCTGGGCGAGGGGCGCCGGGCGAACTTCCTGCTGCGCTGCGCCACCGCCTCGGACACCGACCCGTACTTCCAGAAGGTCGCCGACGCGTACCCCGGGTCGGTGCGCCTGGCCTGGGACATGGCGGACGAGGACACGCTGTTCGCCGAGGCGTCGGTCGCCGACTACTGCGTCTTCCCCTCCAAGTACGAGCTGGACACGTTCCTGATCGCCCAGGGCGAGGCGATGGCCTGCGGCGCGGTGCCGATCGCCACGGCCCAGTACGGCACCCGCCACTTCGGGCACGCCCACGACTTCCGCGCGCCGGACGCGACCGGCTTCGCCGTCGACCGCTCCTTCGAGGAGGACGATCCGCTGCTCGCCCGGGCGCTCACGGACCGCTTCCGGCAGGCCATCCGCCTCTTCACCGACGAGCCCGGGGAGTACGCACGGCTGTCCGGCAACGCGCGCCGCACCGCACGCCGGTTGACGTGGGAGCGCAGTGCCGCTCGGCGCAGTGCCCACTTCGGCGCCCTCTTCGCCGCCGGGTCCGCCGATCCGCCGCGGCAGGCGACCGGTCGGCGCCACCCGCCGCAGGCCGGTCCGGTCGTCCGGGCGGGTCTCGATGTGCGGGCCGGCGGGTGGAGCGTACGGCTGGAGTGCGCCGACGCCCTGCGGGTGACGGCGTACGTCCCCGAGCGGTCGGCGGACGGCGCCCTGCGCGCCCATGCCCTGCGGCCCGCCCGCGACGGCTTCACCGGGACCTTTCCCGGCGAGGCTCCGGCCGCGGGTGTCGCCCTGCTGGTCACCTTGACGGGCGGTCGCTCTCACTGGGAGGTCGCGGCACCGGCCGGCACCGCGACGGCGTGAGCGGCCGGCCGTTCCCGGCGGTGACCGCGGACGGCCGGTGCCGGGCGTCCGGGCCGCGTCTCACGCAGCGCGCCGGTCAGCCGTCGGACGCCGGATGCCGTCGCGATCTGCTCCAGTGAGACCGGTCTGCCGTCGCCGTCCGCGATGACGTGCTGCCAGTTGGGGTGTTCGTCCAGGGTGCCGGGCAGGTTCTGCGCCCGCAGATCGCCCACCGTGTCCGGCAGCCACACGCCGAGCAGGCGTGCCGGGGTACGCGCCAGATAGGCGTGCAGGGCCTCGGCGTCCAGCGGCGCGGGCGGCTCCGCGCCCTGCGGGCCGGTACGGCTCAGGCCGGCCCGGCGCAGTTCCCCCCGCCACCTCTCGACCTCGTCGGCCGCGGCACGACGCTCCTGGTCCAGCGGCCCCGTCAGCATGCCCAGGCGGTGACGCAGCGCCAGGTCGTCGCCGCTGAGCCGGGCGGCCGTACTGGGCAGGTCGTGGGTGGTGAGGGTGGCCAGGCACGCGGTGCGCCACTGCTCCGCGGCGAGGGGACCGCCCTGCCCGTCCTTCTCGAGCCAGAGCACCGACGTACCCAGCACGCCCCGGTCGACGAGCTGCTCGCGGACACCGTCCTCGACGGTGCCCAGGTCCTCACCGATCACGTGCACGCCGGCTCGCTGAGCCTCCAGGGCCAGCACGGCCAGCATCGCCTCGTGGTCGTAGCGGACGTAGGCGCCCTCACCGAGCGGCCGGCCCTTGGGGACCCACCACAGGCGGAACAGGCCGAGCACGTGGTCCATCCGCACGGCCCCGGCGTGCCGCATCACCCCGCGCAGCATCTCGGCGAGGGGCGCGTAGCCGGCCTCGGCGAGCCGGTCGGGCCGCCAGGGCGGCTGCTGCCAGTCCTGCCCCTGTGCCGTGAAGGCGTCCGGGGGCGCGCCGACCGTGACGTCGGCGGCGAAGAAGTCCCGGTACATCCAGGTGTCGGCGCCGCCGGGGTGCGCGCCGACCGCCAGGTCGTGCACGATGCCCACGCTCATCCCGGCGTTCCTGGCCACGCTCTGCGCCGCCCGCAGCTGCTCGTCGGTCACCCAGGCCAGCCAGCGGTGGAACTCCACCTCGGCGGTCAGCTCCCGGCGCGCCCGTTCGACGGCCGCGCCGCCGGGGTCGCGCAGCGGGGCGGGCCACTGCCGCCAGTCCGCTCCGTGCTCGTCGGCCAGCGCGCGGTACGTCGCGAAGTCGGTGAGCCGCCGCCCCTCCTCGCGGATGAACCGCTCGTAGGCCGCCTGCCGCCGGGGGCCGCGCCGCACGCGGTGAACCAGGGCCAGGACCTGCCGTTTCGCGTCCCACACGGCGTCGCGGTCGATCAGGGCACTGCCGGTGAGCACCCGCTCCCGCAACTCCTCGCCCGCCTGGACCAGTTCGCGGGCGCGCAGGCGGTCGGCGCCCTGGAGCCGGGTGAACTCCGGGACCGCCGCCACCCGCAGGTGGACCGGGTCGGGATAGCGGCGGGAGGAGGGCCAGTAGGGCGAGTGTCCGGCGGTCGCGGCCGGCAGCATCGTGTGCAGGGGGTTGACCAGCACGAAGCCCGCGCCCAGGCTGCGGCCGGACCAGCCGGCGAGTTCCGCGAGGTCGGCGAGGTCCCCCATGCCCCAGGAACGCCGGGAGAGGACCGAGTAGAGCTGCGTGGTGAAGCCCCAGGCGCGTTCGGGCAGCGGCCCGGTCCGGTCTGGGGCCGATATGAGCGGCGCCGTGGCGGCTCGCCCGCCGGTCCGCAGGTGCACGGTGTGGTAGCCGGGGGGAAGCGTGGCGGGCAGGGTGCGCCTGCCCGGGGCGGTGCCCGCGGCGGGGACCTCGCACCGGCCGCCGTCCTCCAGCTCGATCCACACCTGCGCGCTGCCGGCGGCGTCGAGCGTGGCGGGCCTGCCGGGCCGCGTCACCACGCACGGCGGGAGCAGCCGCAGCTCCCTCTCCCGCCGGGCCCGCTCGAGAGCGGAGCGCACGAGCTCGGGGGTGGCGGCGTTCACGTCGAGTGCGGCGAGCACGTCGGTCAGGGTGGTGGCGGGCACGCGGACGCGCCGGCCGTCCCACGTGGTGTACGACGTGTCGACACCGTGGGCACGGGCGAGTTCCACCAGGTCCTGCGACGGGGTGCGAGAGCTGCTGGCATCGGTCACGGGTGTACTCCACGTCGGCGGGAAGGGAAGCGGTCACGGATCGCGCGGCGGTCAGCGCAGTGCGAACACCTGGGTGGGGTGGCGGGAGGGGTCGCCCGGACGCAGGTGCAGTTCGCCGCGCGAGGGGAACATCACGGCCGCGGCGACCGTGCGTTCCCGTCTGATGTCACCGTTGTCGGCGACGCACAGCGGAGCCTGCGACAGGACCTCGAAGTGGTCTTCGGCGGACGCGTCGGCCGGCAGCGTGGCCAGCCGCGTCCGGCACGCCCGCAGCCGTTTCTCCGAGGAGCGGCGTGCGAAGACGTTGATCTCGTCGCGGGCGGCGAGGTCCGGGTGCAGGAAGTGGTTGGTGTGGGTGGTTTCGGGGGCGTCGTGGAACCGCCAGTCGCCCTGGAGGTGTTCGGCCCAGACGGCTCGTTCGGGATCGCACAGGGTGAGGCAGCGGGAGCTGGCCAGCGGCAGGGCCCGCAGCAGTGCGAGGGCCTCGTCCACGGTGTCGGCGCGGTCGAGCAGGTGGCGGACGGCCAGGTAGGGCGGGACTCCGGGCTGCCAGGTCCCGCCGAGGACGAGGTTGATCCCGACGGCCAGCCCGGAGCTGTTGAGGCCGAGGTAGCCGAGCAGTCCGCCGAAACTGAGCAGCAGGGACCGGCGGCCCGTTCCCGAGGGGGCGAGGTCCAGGACGGTGATCTGGTCGTCGAGGTTCCCGTTGAGGTCGACGGTCTGGGCGAGCACGGGCAGCCCGCGGGCGGCGCTGCCGGAGCGGGCGTAGGTGGTGCAGTCGCCGAGGGTCGGCACCTTGCGGTAGCCGAGGATCTCGCGGCGCAGTTGCAGCAGGTACGCCTCGGTGGGGCTCAGGCCGGCCCCCTCGGCGAGCCCCTCGGTCTCCGCCGCGAGGTCGGGCAGGGCGTCCTCGATGGCCGTGCGGTACGCGGCGATCGTGGGAGCCAGCCCGGTCAGGGTGACGGGTCCCGGCAGGAGGTGTCCGAGCCGGCCCACCGCGTCGTCGAGGAAGGCCTTCAGGGCCGGCGCGCGCTCGCGGCCGTGGGCGCGGCCGAGGACGGCCGGGTCACCGGCGGCCCGGACCCGGGGCAGCGGCTGGGTGGGCACGGCTCACGCCACCGGGGCCGGGGCCGGCTCGGCGCCGGTCAGGAGCCGTTCCTTCACGCCGGGCCACTCGGCGCGCAGGACGCTGTAGAAGACGGCGTCGCGGCGACGGCCGCCGGGCATGTAGTTGAAGCTGCGCAGCGTGCCCTCCTCGACGGCGCCGATGTTGCGGAGTGCGCGGCGCGCCTGCTGGTTGAGGACGTCGGTCTTGAATTCGACGCGCTCGGCGCCGAGCACCTCCATGGCGTGCCGCAGCAGAAGGAACTTCGCCCTCCGGTTGATTCCCCTGCCCCGGAAGTCGCGGCCGAGCCAGGACCAGCCGATCTCCAGGCGCCGGTCGGCTTCGGCCAGGTTTCCGAAGCTCATGCTGCCGGCGGCGCGGCCGGTGCTCTTGTCGACGACGACGAACACCGCGCGCCGGCCCGCGAGCTGGTCGGCGAGTGCCGCGTCGAAGAAGGCGTGGTAGTCCTCGCTGGTGTCGACCCGGCTGACGAAGTACCGCCAGATGTCGGGGTCCAGCGCCACCGCGTGCAGCGCCTCGCGGTCCTGCTCGGTGACGGGGCGCAGCAGGACGTGCTCGTCCTCCAGTGTCGCGGTCGCGGATTCGGTCCAGCTCATGGTGGGTCTTCCTCGCGGGTGTGGGTGGGCGGGCGCGGGCGTGGTCAGACGGCGAGGCCCCGGGCGGGGTCCGCGAGTTCGTCGGCGAAGGCGGCGCGGATCTTCTGCCGCAGCGGTTTGTACTGGGAGGACAGCAGGCCGTTGGACACGGAGAAGGGTTCCGTGGCGAGCACGGCCCGGCTGACGCGCTCGTGGCGGGCGGCGAGAGCGTTGGTCCGCCTGAGGTGTGCCGTGACGGCGCTCTCGTCCGTGTCGCCGGAGACGGGCGAGACGACGGCGACCAGTTCGCCGCCGCCCGGGCTGAAGACCAGGCACTCGGCTATCTCCGGGCTCTGCCGCAGCCGGTCCTCGATGGGCCGTACGGCGACGTTGCGTCCGTTGCCCAGCGCGATGACGTCGTCGGCGCGGCCGGTGATGAACAGGAAGCCGTCGGCGTCCAGGTGGCCGACGTCCCCGGTCCTGACCGTCGCGTCGGGCGCGAAGACCCGCTCGGACACCCCGGGGTCGGCGTAGCTGTAGCGGCGGTTGACGGGGAAGTCGGCGCGCACGCTGATGTTGCCGTGCTCGTCCAGCAGGACGGTCTTGCCGGCCACGACCCGGCCGACGCTGCCTTCGCGGGTGGCGCCGGGGTGGTTTTTGGTGACGATGCAGGTCTCGTTCATCCCGTAGCCCTCGTAGACGGGCAGCCCGCAGGAGTGGAAGAAGCGCAGCGTGGCGGGGTCCGCCGGGGCCGATCCGGTCCACAGGTAGCGGACGCGCCCGCCGAACAGGCGGCGTGCCGTCTCGCCCAGTGCCCGCGGCCGCTCCTCTTCGGCCACGTCCGTCACCCGTGCCTCGATGTGGCGTCTGGCCAGCTCGTAGAAGGCCGGTACGCCCATGACCACGGTGGGCCGGGTGCGCCGCAGCGCCGGCAGGGCCGCACCGTAGGTGCTGATGGTGACGTCGTGTCCGAAGGCCAGTGCCGAGTACACCCAGTAGCGCTGTTGCAGGAGTGACAGGGGCAGGAACACGAACAGGTCGTCGCCGGGTCCGTGCGCGAACATGTCCTGGACCGCGCGCAGCGAGCTGTCGATGCTGCCCGCCGTGGCGGCGAGTCCCTTGGGGCTGCCGGTGCTGCCCGAGGTGAACTTCAGTGTCGTCTCGTCGTCCGGCCCGTACGTAAGAGCGGGCAGGTCGCCCCGGATGTCGTCGAAGGCCATCCGGCGGGCTTCCGCCAGGGGCAGCACCCCGGTGTCGGGGCTCTCCTCGTCGCTGAAGAGCAGGGCCAGGCCGTAGCGGTCGAGGAGGGGGCGGCCGGCGGTGAACTTCCCGGACTCGAAGCCGGCCGTCATCACGCCGAGTCGCAGGGCGGCCAGGTCGAGCAGCACCCACTCGAGCGAGTTGCGGGCCAGGACGCCGATCCGGTCCCCGCGGCGGAGCCCCAGCCGCCGCAGGTGCAGGGCGAGACGGCCCGCCAGGTCGTACAGCTCCTCCAGGGGGTAGGTCTCCGTGGGGCCGGCGCCCCGGAAGGAGATGCGGTGTCCGGGCTCGGGCGGCCCGGCGGTGATGCGGTTGAGCGCCGACCGTGTCATGCCGCGTCGGCTCCTCGCGGGTCGACCGGCGTGAAGAACACCTTCTCGCGCAGTTCGACGCGCGTGCCGGGGTCGAGCAGCCGCACCGTGTCGGGCCAATGGGCCGGGGCCGGGTCGCCGAGTGCGGTGGACAGCCTCCGGGCGAACCGGGGCATGACCGGGGCGGCGCACTGGGCGAGCAGCCGCGCCGCGGCCAGCTCCAGTGCCATGGTGGTGCGCGCCTCGCCGCTCCAGCGCTCGATGCCGGAGGTGGCGCCTTCCTGCCGGCTGAAGCGCACGGCGTCACGGACGAGTCCGTGCAGTTCCTCCGCGGCGTCGTTGAGCGAGAAGCCGTCCGGGCCGTAGGCGGCGGCGAGCGCGCGGCGGCGGGCTTCGAGGCGGTTGAGGAACGCCGAGTGCTCGGGCCGCCACGTCCCGGCGTCGGGCGCGATGCCGTCGAACTCCTTGTCCAGCCGCTCGCCCACCCGGTTCAGCCACTGCTGCCAGGTGCCGATCAGGTCCGTCTCGACCAGTGCGGTGAAGGCGGCCGACCGGAAGTCGGTGCGGCGGCCCTCCGGGCGGGTGCGGGCGAGGAAGTACCGCACGGCGTCGACGGACTCCGGCGTGAGGATGTCCTTGCCCCAGATCGCGTGGCGGCGGCTGGTGGAGAACTTGCTGCCTTCCAGCAGGTAGAACTCGTTGACGTGGTAGTCGATGTCCGCCTTCCAGCCGGGGTGGGCGAGCTTGTACAGCGCGGGGTACAGGACCGAGTGGTAGAAGCTGTTGTCGTAGCCGAAGAAGTGGACGATCTTCCACTCGTCCTGCGGAGTCCGCGCCTGCCAGGGGCGGTTCAGGCGCCGCCCCAGGGCCTGGATGCCGTGCAGGAACCCGTAGGCCATCTCCGGCCAGACCCAGATGACCTGTCCGGGCACGTCACTACGGCCCGGCCGCACGCCCCAGTCGGAGGGGTGCGTGAGGGGCACGTCGTGGCCGGGGCGCCGCAGGACGCGGTCGGCGAGTTCCCTCAGCCGGGCCGGTACGCGCCCCAGCCCGTGGTGGGCTTCGATGTCCGCCCGGTGCTCGTGCAGGGGCAGCGTGTACCGCGTGACGGTTCCCTCGGTCGGTGCGCCGCCGTCGGTGGTGGCCACCGGATCCGCCAGGTCGACCACGGAGTTGGGCTCGCCGCACTCCTCGCAGATGTTGCCGCTGGTGCCGTGGGAGCAGGACGGGCAGACGCCGCTGACGTCGACCTCGTACAGGTAGCGCCCGGAGGCGTCGAAGAGCGCCGGTGCCTCACGGGGCGTGACCCCTCCCGAGGCCACCAACTCGGAGAAGAACTCCCGCAGACCGTCGGGGTAGTCGGTGTCGGCGTTGGTCACCGTGTACTGGTCCGGTTCGATGTCCAGCAGCTTCAGCGTGGCGGCGATCTCCGCGCTGTAGTGGGCGGCGGTGTCGGCCGGCTCGCGGCCGTCCCGGCGGGCGGCTGCCTGGACGTAGCTCTGGAAGTCGTCGCTGCCGGTCAGGTGCCAGGCCTGGGCGCCGGTCATCCGCTGGAACCTGACGTAGGCGTCCGCGCCCAGGTAGGGCCCGGACAGGTGGCCGAGGTGCAGGTCGCCGTTGGGGGTGGGCGGGGTGGAGAAGACGAACTGGGGGCGGTCGGTGAGCCGGTCCGTGCGGGCCGAGGCCCGGGCCGCGCGTTCGGCGTCGCGCCAGTAGAGGGTGAGGAACACCAGGTCGTCCTCGCCCGGGTTCTCGATGACGTGCCGCTCGAAGGGATCGAAGACGACCATCGAGCCGGCGCTCACCTCCTGCCGCCGGCCGTCGGCCACGACGACGCCGCGGCCGGCGGTGATGACGAACACCTCCGTCTCGTCGTGCCGGTCGGGGTCGGAGACCCGGCCGGGGGCGACGCGGCCCCATCCGGCGCCGACTCCGGCGCCGTCGATGCCTGCCATCTCGATGCCCAGTGCGGCACGCAGGGCAGCCGTGTCGTACGTGCTGATGATCACGGGTGACTCCTTGGGACTGTCGTAGGGCACAGCAGCCGGGCCGCGTCGGCGGCGATGGCCGGTGCGAGCCGGTATCCGGAGCCGTTGGCCGCCCCGGCGAAGATCACGTTCTGGAACTCGTCGACGGGCCCGACCACGGGGATCCGGTCGGGGCTGTAGGCGTCGCAGAAGACGCGGCCCGTCGTGCACAGCGGCACCAGTTCGGGCGCGAGACGGTCCAGTACGGACCGTGCTTCGGCCAGTTCCGCCGGTGTCACGCAGTGGTCGGCCGCGTCGGGTGCGACGTCCCACTGCGCGGAGGTGTAGCTGAAGAGCCAGTGGCCCCTGTGGTGGACGGGCAGCAGGAAGGCGTCCTCGTCCTCGAAGACGATCGCTCCTTCCGTGGGGCTCGGCCGCCGCTCGACGTGGAGCGCCACGACCTTCTTCACGCGCAGTCCCAGACCGGCCGTCCAGGGCCGCCAGGCCGGGTCGGCCAGCCAGGGGCCGGGTGCGAGAAGGACTTTCGACGCCGTCAGCGTGGCCCCCGAACTCAGGCCCAGGCCGACGTGGCCGGGGCGGGAGGCGACCGTGCGGACCCGGGTGCCTTCCAGGAACCGCACGACGGGGCGCAGTCGGGCCGCCAGTCGCTGGGTCAGGGCGGCGACGTCCGCGTACTGTCCACCGGTCACCTGCCAGGCACCGGTGCCCCCGGGCAGCCGGACCGGGCCGGCCGGACCGGGCGGGGGCAGGGCCGTGCGGCGCAGCCTGCCGGGCAGGTAGTGCTCCGCCAGCCGGTCCGCCCGGGCGTCGGCGGCGATCACGGTGGTGTCCAGCCCGTGGATGGGCAGTTGGGGGTCCTCCCGCTTGAGTGTGCGGTAGTAGCTCTCGCTGAAGGAGGCCATGCGGCGGACGGGCGCCGACGCACCGCGCGGGAAGTGCAGGCCCGCCGACCGCCGGCTGGCACCGCCGGCGACGGCGTCGCGCTCGACGACGGCGATGGAGCCTCCCGGGAGGCGGTCGAGGACCGCGCGTGCCGTCAGACAGCCGACGATGCCCGCTCCGACGATGGCGACGTCCACCCGGGCGTCGCTGTGCTCCGTCGGCGCGGCGGCCCCCGTCAGGCCGCCCATGACGACTCCAGGGCTGTCTTGGCGGACCATTCGATGAAGGAGGGCTGCTGCTGGTCGGAGCGGGTCCCGCGCAGCCGGTCGGCGATGCGCTGGCTGCGGTAGGCGTTGAGGCTCAGGTTGGGGTCGGCCAGTCCGCGCTGTCCCCGGGTGGCGTTCTGTACGAAGATCTGCCGGTCCGACGGCCCGTCCCAGCGCACCGCGTAGCTCTCGTCGACGCGCGGCTCCTCCCCCTCGTACTCCAGCCGGTCGGCGATCGGCGCCAGGAACGACATGTCGGCCGGCCTGAATCCGGTGGCCCACACGACGACGTCGGCGTCGGCCGGTTCGCGGCTGGACGGCCGGTCGGGGTGGGTGAGGGACAGCTCCCATCCCCGGGCGTCCCCGCCGGTCACGGTCTCCACCGACCGGTTGGGGTACAGGGCGAAGCGGTCCGTGGCGCCCTGCACGAAGCGCAGGACGTAGAGCTGCTGGTAGATCTCCCGCAGGGTGCTCTCGGAGATGCCGTCGCTGGAGAGGACCATGTCACGGTTGAAGGCCTCGCGGACCCGCCGGTCCTGCCGGAAGAAGTGATCGGAGTGGCACGGCATGTAGAAGTCGTTGGTGAACGGCGAGTCGTCGATGGGGAAGAAGTTGGCGCGGCGCGACACCCAGGTCACCCGGCGGGGCGCCCGGGAGCCGGTGCGGGAGAGCAGGTCGAGTACGGCCTCCGCGCCCGACTGACCGCCGCCCACGACGCAGACGCGCTTGCCGCCGAGGGCACCGTCGCGGTGGACGAAGTCGCTGACGTGGAACTGCGTGCGTGCCGAGGCGGTGGCCTGGGGAGGCAGCCAGGGCCGGGTGCCGACACCGACGGCGAGGTTCTCGGCGCGCACCGTACGGCGGTTGGTGCGCACCACGAACTCGGTGTCGAAGCCGACCGACCGGACCTCCTCGCCGAAGGCGATGTCGGGGTTGCGCTCGCTCGCCCACCGGAGGTAGTTGCGGAACTCCTGGCGGGGCAACGCGTCGAACTGGGCGTTCAGGAAGTGGTAGATCTTCCCCTGGTCGTGCAGGTAGGCCAGGAAGGAGAACGGGTTCGTCGGCTCGGCCAGTGTGACGAGGTCCTTGAAGAGGGACACCTGGAGGGACGCCCCGGGGATCTGCTGCCCCTCGTGCCAGCCGAACTCCGCCTCCTTCTCGAAGAAGACGTTGCGCGTCCCGCGGTCTCCGTGGAGCAGGGAGGCGAGGCTCAGGTTGGCCGGACCGACGCCGATGCCGACGCAGTGGTAGTGCGGGTCTTCTGGTTCGGTCGCGTTGCGCACCATAGCCGGAGTTCGCCCTTCTAAGCCGAGAGATACGGGACGAGGCCTCGCGGGTGAGTCGCCTCGCCACACCTGCGGGCCCCTTCAGGCACCGCGCGCCGGCCGGATCCCGGCCCCCCACCGGGCCGCTGCGGCCGGTCGGTCGGGCCCTCGGCGCCGGTGGTGGGCCGCCAGGTGCGCTGGTTCCGTCCCATCCTTCGCCGTGCGGGACCCTCAGCGGCAGCCCCTCCTTCGGGTATGCCTGCCGCGCCAGGGCCCAACGGGCGCCCATTGGCGTCTTGGCCGCCCGAGGGCCGGCGGCGAGCCTGTTCTCCCAGCACGCGACGGCATTTCGGCGCCGGCGTGAAGAGGAAGGGACGCGGTTGGGATGGACGGGGCCAAGGTGCTCGCGCAAGAGACAGCGAACGGGACCGCCGGGCGGGACGTCACCGGTGAGGTGATCAGGTCGGTGGCCGCCATGACGAGGCGACAGCCGGAGAGCGTCACCGCGGAGACACGCTTCCACCAGGACCTGGATTTCGACTCCACCAACGTCCTGGAACTGCTGATGCGTCTCGAAGCCGACCTCGACATCGAGTTCGACCCCGACACCTTCGGCGCCGGCGCCTTCGAGACGGTCGGCAGCCTGAGCGCCCACGTGCGCCAGGTCCTCGGCGGCTGACCGCGGCCGCGACACAGGAAGGCGAAGGTATGCTCCCGCTCCCGGGCGAGCCGCATCCACGGCTCCCCCTGCGCGACACCGCCCGACGCGACGGTCCGCGCTCCGCGCTCACCGCCTTTCACCAGGCGGCCGGTCCCCGCACCCTCGTGTGCGGACCGGCGGGGCACGTCCTCGCTCCCCGGGAGCTGGTCGCGGACGCCACCCGGGTCGTTCTGTCCGGGCGGACGGCCGCCCGTGTTCCGGCGCGTGAGCGCCACCTCGCCCACGCGCTCCCGGCCCGGCTCGATCTGGTCGCCCTGCGCTGCCCCGCCCCGGTTCGGCCCGAGCTGCCCATCCGGCCGATCCGGCTGGAGCGCCCTGACCGGCCTGACGGGCCGGACCGGTCCGACGGGCTGGAGCGGTCCAACGGGCTGGACCGGTCCGGCCGGTGGGCCGGCGACGCGGTCCTGTGGCTGCGGCTCGGCCTGGCCCAGCATCTGATGGCGGCGGTACTGGACCATCTCGGGGAGCGCTCCTTCGGCGACACACCGCTCGTACGGCTGCCCGCGACCAAGAGCGCCCTGGCCGAGGTGGCCGTCACGCTCCTGGAGACGGAGAGCAACCTGCGCGGCGCGCCGGCCGACGGCCCGGACGACGCCACGCTCCTGCTGCTGCACCAGCAGGTGACCACGGTGGACGACACGCTGCTCCGCCTGCTCGGCGCCAACGGCCTGACCTCCTCCGGTCCGGGCGTCACCGCCCATGTCTCAAGGCTCCTGGCCGACCTCTACGCCCCTTGCCTCATCCTTCGGGAGGCGGCGTGAGCGGCCTCGACCACCGTCTTCGCGTTCTGCGCCAGTACGTCCGTGACGGGGCGCCCGCGCTGCGGACCGCCGCACAGGAACTGGATGCGCACCCCGATGGTTCGACTCTGTACCCGCAGGTTCCGCTACTGGATCGCCTCGCGACGCTCCAGATCCCGTCCCGGTACGCCCGGAACCCTTTGGTGATCGAGGGGCACGCGTACTACCTCACCTCCGCCGTCGAGCGGGTGGTCTTCCACGAGGAGGCCGCGGCCCACGGCGACGCGGCGCTGCTCCTGTCGGCGCCCGGCTCGCTGACCGCGGGCATGCTCGTCACCGCCCTGGGCGACGACGAGCAGCAGCGCGTGTTCTTCGACCGGGTGCAGGCGCGCCCCACCTGGACGTTCCTCGCCATGACCGAACCGCAGGGCGGATCCGACGCGGCCAACCTGCGCACGACGCTGACCCCCTGCGACGGCGGCTACCGGCTCAACGGCACCAAGCGCTTCGTCGGCAACGCCCACCGCTCCCCCGTCGGAGTCGTCACCGCCCGCACGGGCCCCGGGCCCCTGGGCATCCGGTGCGCCCTCGTGGACACCTCGGACCCCGGTTGCGGCACCGGGCCGATCGCAACGCTCGGCATGCGCGGCGTTCTGGGCACGCTCGACTTCCAGGACGTCCGGGTACCGGAGTCGGGGCTGCTGGGCCGCCACCTCTCCCCCACCCGGCGCGGCATGTGGGGCTGGCTGCACTCCTTCAATCCCCTGCGCTGCGTGGCGGCCGCCCTGGGCGTGGGCATCGCCCGTGCCGCGTACGACTACGCCCGGCACCACGCTTCCCCGCAGGGCGGAACGGTCGCCCTCAGCCTGGACACCCTCGGTGCCCGCATCCGAGGTGTGCAGGGGCTGACCAGGCACGCCGCGGCGGCGGTCGACGCGGATCCCGCGAACGCCCATCTGCCGGCGGCGGCCAAGAACGCCGCCGCACACCTGGCCGTCGAGGCCACGTCCACCGCGCTCCGGCTCCTGGGTCCGGGCGCACGGCTGGAGCACCCCCTGCTCGACAAGTGGGCGCGCGACGCCTTCGGCATCGAGTACATGGAGGGCACCTCCCACGTCCAGGCGCAGAGCGTGTTCAACGCCCTCGCCCGCACCGGCACCGCACCGCGGTGATCCGGCCGACCGACGAGGGCCCCGGAAAGGAGGAAGCGGCCATGGACCCGGAGACCGAGGGCCGTTCGGACGCGGTGCACGTCTGGTACATGGATCTCGACGAGTTGTCCTCCCGCCCGCACCGGCATCTGGAGAGCGCGCTCGGTCCCGAGGAGCGCGCTCGCCGCGCCGGCTATCCCGAGGCCCGCAGCCGGGCGCGGTTCACGGCGGCACACGGTGTCCTGCGGCTGCTGCTGGGCCGCTTCCTCGACATGCCCGCCGCCCAGGTGCGCATGCGGTGCGGTCCGCTGGGCAAGCCGACGCTGCCGCCCGGGGCGCCGCCTGTGCACTTCAGCCTCTCCCACTCGGGGGCGCACGGCGTCGCCGCCGTGTCGGTCGGCCGAGAGGTCGGGGTCGACCTCGACCGGCCCCGGGACGGGTTTCCCCTGGAGTCGTTCGCCCGCCGCTACTTCCCCCCGGCCGAGGCCGACTTGGTGCTCGGCGCGCCGCGCGAGGACCGGATGCGGGTCTTCCTCACCTTGTGGACCCGCAAGGAAGCACTGGTCAAGGCGGCCGGATCGGGGATCTCCCTGGGCGTGGGCCAGCAGGTCGGGGGCACCGCCGACGCGGCCGTGGTGACGGCGGCGCAGCCCCGGTTGCGGGGCACCTGGCACATCCGGACCCTCTCCCCGCCCTACGGCATCGGCGCCGTCGCCCTCGCGCACCACCGTCCCTATCGGGTCATCGCCCACAACTGGGCCGCCACCGAGAGTCCCTGACCTCTGCCCCGCCACGGGGCCCGCCGCACTGCCGCACTTCGCCACACACAAAGGATGCGAACCGATGATCGTACTGGGCCTGAGCGGTCTCCCCTACGCGCAGGATCACCTGCTGAAGAACACCACCGACCCGCACCCGCTCGACGAGCGCAACGTGCAGGGCCTGGACAGCGCGGCCTGCCTGATCGTCGACGGCCGGGTGGTCGCCGCCGCGGCCGAGGAACGCTTCAACGGCGACAAGGGAACGGGCCGTTTCCCCGCCAACGCCGTCAACTACGTCCTGCGCGAGGCCGGCATCGACAGGGCGGAGGTCGACGCGATCGCGCACGGCTTCGACTACGACCGCCGCCGCCGCCTCTTCGCCGGCAGCCAGGACTACTTCGACGCCGTCCTGAGCGGCGCCACGATGGTCGAGTCGCTTCAGAACACCGGCTGGAGCGACGTCCAGGAGCGCTTCCACGCCGTGGACCACCACCTCGCCCACGCCGCGTCCGCCTTCTACCCCAGTGGCTTCGCCTCCGCGTTGTGCGTCGTCTCCGACGGCATGGGGGAAACGGAGTCCCTGTCGGTCTTCCGGGCACGGGACGGGCACCTGGAGAGGCTGCACTCCCAGCCGGTCTCCCAGTCCCTGGGGCTGCTGTACTCGATCTGCACCCGCTTCCTGGGGTTCGCCTCCAACTCCGACGAGTACAAGGTCATGGGCCTGGCCGCCTACGGAAACCCGGAGCCCTACCGGGAGTTGTTCGAGGATCTCGTCACCTTCGACGCCGACACCGGGTCGATCCTGGTCGGCTGGCCCACCGGCTCCCTCCGCGACCCGGAACTCGGGTACCCGAACGCGATGCGGTACCTGGAGAGCGTCGCGTTCCCCTCCCCCGTCCAGAACGGTGAGGTCGTCCAGGAGCAGGCCGACTTCGCCGCCGCCCTCCAGGCCCGGCTGACCGTCGTGCTCACGTCCCTGACGAGTCACTGGCTGCGGCGCACCGGGGAAACATCTCTGTGCCTGGCTGGCGGCACGTTCCTCAACTGCAGGGCCAACCAGGCCATCTGCGACCTGCCGGACGTCGAGCGCGTCTTCGTCCAGCCCGCCTCGGGCGACGACGGGACGGCGCTGGGCGCCGCCCTGCACCTGACGCAGCAGCTCGCGGCCCCCTACGTCCGGCAGCCCGAGGGGTTCCAGCCGTACACGGGCCCCTCGTACACCACCGACGAGGTACGCCGCGCCCTGGAGGAACGCGCCGAACACGGCGACATCGCCTGGGAGTACGTCGGATTCACCGACGACTACTTCACCGCGGCGGCCCGGGACCTCGCCGAGGACCGGATCATCTCCTGGTTCCACGGCCGGATGGAGTTCGGCCCGCGGGCGCTCGGGAACCGGTCCATCCTGGGGTTGCCGAAGGGCGACCGGATCAAGGAACGCATCAACAGCCTGGTCAAGTTCCGCGAACCGTTCCGGCCCTTCGCGCCGGCGGTCCTGGACGAGGATCGCGACAGCCTCTTCGAGACCCGCGCCCTCGCGCCCACCCGCTACATGCTGTGCACCGCGCGGGTGCGTGAGGAGCGGCGCGCCGCCGTGGCCGGAATCGTCCACGCCGACGGAACCGCCCGCATCCAGGACGTGCGCGAGGACTACAACCCGAAGTTCTGGGCGCTGCTGAAGGCCGTCAAGCGGGAGACGGGAACGGGCTGTGTCGTCAACACCTCGTTCAACGTCAAGGGGCAACCCCTGATCATGGACCCCCGTACCGCGATCGACACCTTCCTGCGCACGTCCCTCGACCGGCTCTACATCGAGGGATACGTCGTGCAGAAGGCCACCGACGCGGCCTGACGACCGGTTCCGGCCTGCGAGGACGGAAGCGGCAACTGCCGCTTCCGTCCGCCCGGAACGCCTTCCGAAGCCGGTGACGCCTCGACAAGACTTGGACCCATCACCAAGCGAGTTTCGAGGAGTTCACCATGTCCCGTCGTGTCCGAGCCGCCTTCCGCAGCCACCTCGCCGTCGCCGCGCTCGTCGTCCTCGGGGCTCTCGGCGTCCACGCCGCCTCGACCGGCGCGCCCTCTCCCGCCGCCGGCACCGCCGTGGCGTCCGGCAGCGACTCCATGGTGTGGGACTGATCCCCGTGGTGTGGGACTGACACAGTGCCTCCGCCTCCCCCGCTGTAGCATTCACTCCCATCTCATTGCAATGAGCGCCATGCGCTACGTTGCATTACCTCGGACACCGTTGCAATGATTTTAGGCTTGTGAGCTGCACTTATACAGATCCAGTGCAACTTACGACTTACCAAATCTGTGAATGCAACGTAGCGTTTCTGGTGTCGGAAACAGCGAGTGAAGAGCAGAGGGAGACCGCCATGCCGCAGTACGACACCCCGAACCAGGTCTCGGCCGTGATCGACGTCCCCGCCGGGCACGTCCGGTTCATCGCCGCCGACCGGACCGACACCACCGTGGAGGTCCTCCCCGCCGACCCGTCCAAGAGCCGCGACGTGAAGGCCGCCGAGCAGGTCGGCGTCACCTACGACAAGGGCGTCCTGCGGATCCAGTCCGCTCCGGCCAAGAACCGGGTCCTCGGCACCTCCTCCGGCGCCGTCGAGGTGACCGTCCAACTGCCCTCCGGCTCCAACGTGGAGGGGAAGACGGCCGCCGTCGAACTCCGGGGCGTCGGACGGCTCGGCGACGTCACCTTCGACAACGCCCAGGGCTCGGTCAAGGTCGACGAGGCCGCCAGCGTCCGGCTGACCGTCCTCGCCGGGGACGTCTCGCTGGGGCGGCTGAGCGGCCCTGCCGAGATCACCACCAGCAAGGGCGACATCCGGATCGCCGAGGCCTCGCGCGGCACCCTCACCCTGCGCACCGAGCAGGGCGAGATCTCCGTCGGCGCCGCCCGTGGGGTCTCCGCGACGCTCGACGCCGGCACCACCTACGGCCGTGTCAGCAACTCGCTCAAGAACGCCGACGGTGCTGCCGCCGGTCTGACCATCCACGCGACCACCGCCTACGGCGACATCGTCGCCCGCAGCCTCTGAGGAGCATCCCCATGACCAACCCCGCCATCACGGCCCAGGGACTCCGCAAGTCCTACGGTGACAAGGTCGTCCTGGACGGCATCGACCTCACCATCCCCGAGGGAACCGTCTTCGCGCTGCTCGGCCCGAACGGCGCCGGCAAGACCACCGTGGTCAAGATCCTCTCGACCCTGATCACCGCCGACGGCGGCCAGGCCCAGGTCGGCGGTCACGACCTCGGCACCGACCCGCAGGCCGTGCGTGCCGCGATCGGCGTGACCGGTCAGTTCTCCGCGGTGGACGGGCTGATCACCGGCGAGGAGAACATGCTCCTCATGGCTGACCTGAACCACCTGTCCAAGGCCGAGGGGCGGCGGGTCGCCGCCGAACTGCTGGAGCGCTTCGACCTGGTGGAGGCCGCGAAGAAGCCCGCCTCCACCTATTCCGGCGGCATGAAGCGCCGCCTGGACATCGCCATGACCCTGGTGGGCAGCCCGCGGATCATCTTCCTCGACGAGCCCACCACCGGCCTCGACCCGCGCTCCCGCCACAACATGTGGAAGATCATCCGGGAACTCGTCACCGGCGGCACCACCGTCTTCCTCACCACCCAGTACCTGGAGGAAGCCGACGAACTCGCCGACCGCATCGCCGTCCTCAACGACGGCCGCATCGCCGCCGAGGGCAGCGCCGACGAACTCAAACGCCTCATCCCCGGCGGCCACGTCCGCCTCCGCTTCACCGACCCCACCGCCTACCGCGCCGCCACCACCGCCCTCACCGGCGCCGCCCGCGACGACGAGGCCCTCACCCTCCAGATCCCCAACGACGGCAGCCAGCGCGAACTGCGCACCGTCCTCGACCGGCTCGACACCGCCGGCATCGAAGCCGACGAACTGACCGTCCACACCCCCGACCTCGACGACGTCTTCTTCGCCCTCACCGGCCCCGACACCAGCGTTCCCGCCCAGACCGAGCAGCCCAAGGAGACCGTCCGATGAGCACCCTCTCCCTCGCCGTGCGCGACTCGACCACCATGCTCCGCCGAAACCTGCTGCACGCCCGCCGCTACCCCTCCCTCACCCTGAACCTGCTGCTCACCCCGGTCATGCTGCTCCTGCTCTTCGTCTACATCTTCGGCGACACCATGAGCGCGGGTATCGGCGGCGGAGACCGCTCCGACTACATCGCCTACCTCGTCCCCGGCGTCCTGCTGATGACCATCGGCAGCACCACCATCGGCACCGCCGTCTCCGTCTCCAACGACATGACCGAGGGCATCATCGCCCGCTTCCGCACCATGGCCATCCACCGCGGCTCGGTGCTCATCGGTCACGTCATCGGCAGTGTCCTCCAGGCCGTCATCAGCGTGGTCCTCGTCGGACTCATCGCGCTGGCCATGGGCTTCCGCTCCACCGATGCCACGGCCCTGGAGTGGCTGGCGGCCTTCGGAGTGCTCGCGTTCTTCACCCTGGCCCTCACCTGGATCGCCGTGGGCATGGGCATGGGCAGCCCCAACGCCGAGGCCGCGAGCAACAGTGCCATGCCGCTGATCCTGCTGCCGCTCATCTCCAGTGCCTTCGTGCCGATCGACGCGATGCCGGGCTGGTTCCAGCCGATCGCCGAGTACCAGCCCTTCACCCCGGCCATCGAGACCCTGCGCGGCCTGCTCCTCGGCACCGAGATCGGGCACAACGGCTGGCTGGCCGTCGCCTGGTGCCTGGCGCTCACCGTCCTCGGCTACCGCTGGTCCCAGGCGCAGTTCAACCGCGACCCCAAGTAAGCGGATGCGTGCCCGCACCACCCGCGACCGTCCACCACCCGAGGAGTCGCAGCACCCAGGAGGGCCCCGGCCACGGCCGAGGGCCCTCCTTACGTTTCACAGCGGCAGCGTTATGCCCAGCTGCTGCATGGCACTGGAGGGCGGCCCGCCTTCCGACCGCTCGGTCTTGTAACCCTTGACGCGGGCCTCCAAGGTGCGCGGGTCGACGGCCTCGGCGGGAGCGCTCTTGGCGTAGAGACCACCGGGCTGGCTGTCACGGTCGTGCGGCAGCAGCCAGAACACTCGTCGGCGGAAGGTGCCTGAGGCCCGGGAAGCCTTGGCCGTGGGGCCCAGGATCGCGTAGCCGACCATGCGCCCGTCGCGGTGGTAGGCGGGTTTGCCTTTCCGGGTCGGCAGTCGGTCCAGGCTTTGGCGAACGTAGTCGAGGTCGTCGATGTCCTCCAGCCAGACCAACTGGCCTTCGTGACTGATCTCGTCCTCGGTGATCAGGGAGCTCATGCGCCTGCAGCCCTTTCCTGGTCCGTGAGCAGGCCGATGCCTGGATAGTGCTTGCGCTGATTGGAAAGGATCATCTCCTTGGGCGAGGCCAGTCCCACGAGTTCCCGGGTCCGGGCCGCGAACGCCCTTGAGGACATGACCGGTGCCCCTTCATTCTGGCACCAGGTCTTGTAGGCGGCGTAGAGCGCCGTCTGCTCCGCTCGGAGGTCATGGCCGAGCACACAACTCTCCTCGTAGAAACGGCCGGTGTGATCCTCGGTCTCCGCGTACGCAGTGGTGGCGATGCGTACGCGCTCCGGGCCGGTGAGGTCGCGGTCACCCGCGAGGTAGTGCCGCGCGCCGTCGATGAGCCAGCCCAGGATGCCGGGTCCCTCCTCGGTGACAAGGATGTCGGCCAGGTTGTCGATCTTCCGGTGGTCGGGGACGACGCGTTCGAAGGGGATCAGGCGCATGCGGCGCCAGAAGGCGAACCCGCCGGTGCCCACCTCGGGCCGGTGGTTGCCCAGCAGCCAGAGCTTGTGCGTCGGCTCGAAACTGAAGAAGTCCTGCCGCATCCGCCGCGCCTTGATCCGGTCCCCACCCGTCAACAGCTTGACCCGCGCCTCGTCGAACCGGTCCCCCGGCTTCACCTCGGAGCACACGATCACCCGGCGCCCGTGCAACTCCGCCAGATCGGTGGGATGCCCCTCGTAGGGACGGGCCATCAGGAAGCCGGGCGGAGCCGCGTCCGCGTAGTCCCCGAGCAGCTTCATGAGTACGTCCAGGAGGACGGACTTGCCGTTCTTGCCGGAACCGAAGAGGAACGGCAGGACCTGGCCACCGACGTCACCGGTGACCGAATACCCCAGCAGAAGCTGGAGGTAGTCGATCATCTCCCGGCCCTCGGCGTCGTCTCCGAAGGTGTCGGTCAGGAACCTCTCCCAGCGCGGGGTGGTCTGGTGCAGGGGGCCCACGGCGGTGGAGCGGGAGTGGAAGTCCTTGTTGGGGTCGGGCGCCTTGATCAGTCCGGTGCGCAGGTCGACGATGCCGTCCGGCGTGCACAACGCGTACGGGTCCGCATCCAGCCGAGCCGCGTTCAACACCATCCCCGGTGCCGACCTGGCCTGCGCCAGCATGGCGTTGATGCCCGTCGTGGAAAGAGCCCGACGGCGGTGGGTCTGGAGCGCGGTGGTCGTGAAGGCGCCCCGCGGGTCGTGGGTGGCGATGCTCTCGGCGAGGTCGCCTGCGGCCCACAGGACGGTGTCGTCCTCGTCCATCTGCCAGCGGGTGGTGTCCCAGCGGTACCAGCCAATGCCGGGGACGTGCCGGTAGTCGTTGGCGTAGAGCCTCACGAAGAGCTTCGCGTTGCCCCGGTCGGACAGCGTGTCGGGCAGCAGTCCGTCGGCCGTGGCGTCCCCCACCGGTGTGTGGTGGTGGCCGGACTGCGTGGGGCGGGGCACGGCGGTGGCGCCCTGGGCGCGGATCTGCGCGGCGACGGCTTCCGGGTTGAACTCGAAGAGGGTTTCGGGCCGGGGGGACGTCACTGGCGCCTCCCGTTGTCGTGAAGTGGCCGGTTGAGGCCCGCGGTGAGGCCGCTGCGGATGATCTGCTCGATGCGGCGCTCCTGTCCGGGGCGGGCCGCGGCCGCGGTCTGCGTCAGCGCCTGCTCGGCTTCCTCCCGGAGCAGCCGGCCTGCGGCGACGAGACCGCCCAGCGTGTACGAGGCGCGGTTGAGCGTGTCGGAGAAGCCCGCGCCCTCGGGGACCTGTCCGCAGGCCTCCACCGGGGCCAGGACCGCCGCGAGGATGTGCTGCTCCCGTCCGCCGCCCGCGGCGAGCACGGCCTGCCGGGCCCGGGGCGGGACCGGTCTGGGGGCGGGGATGTTGGACGCGGGCAGGTGGCCGGTGCGTTCCAGTTCCTGGGCGAGCCACAGCGGCAGCGCCGCTGGTTCGCGCACGCTGCCGAGAGGGGTGTAGACGCCCTGCCGGGTGGCGGTGCCCGGGGCGATGATGTAGCTACCGTGGGCGCGGATGTCGACCTGCCAGGCCAGGGCCCGCCCGGCGCCGGAGCCCACCGAGGACTGCCAGCGGCGTCCGTCACCGACCCGGTACCAGACGTGGAGCCCTCCGGAAGGGGTGCGCACGCGCAGCGTGGACTCGTCCTCCGCGGGGCTGGGCCTGCCCCGCAGGGCGGCCAGGACGGCCAGGGTGTGGAATCCATTGGCCAGTCCGGTGAGGTCGATGTGGTCGGCGATCGGGATGCCGGGCAGGATCCGGTCCCGCGTGGGCGGCTGCACGGGGTGGGCGTCGATGTCGATGACGACCAGGCCGGCTCGGCCGCAGGAGACCCCGATGCCGAACTTGGGGTTACTCCCCCACCACTGCTGGATGCGCTCCTGGTCGAGGGTCGCGGAGTGGAATCCGTGGCACCAGCGACCCGCGGGGATGCAGGGGCAGTCGGTGTGGGGATGCGGATTGTCCCGACAGTCGCTGCAGTTGGCGACGGGGATCTTGCGACCGACGGCCAGGGGGTGAACGGGCCAGCCTCGGCGGGCACACCACCGTGCGGTCGCCAGAGGGAGGTCAGCGACTGAAGCCTCAGGGGCGGACCTACGTGAGTCGCTGCGGGAAAGGTGCAGCTCAGCAGGCATCTCTCTCCCCCATCAGCGACTGAAGCGACTCAACGATGGACACAGACTAGCGAACGTGTCCGGTGAGGTCATGGAGCCTGGGGAAAACTCCTGTGCCGCCGTGTCGGTGAGGCCTGTCGGAGAGGCACCAGCGACCCAGACTGAAGCGCAGCGACCGAGGGGCTTTGGGTCGCTGTCTGAGTCGCTTCACGAAACCGCAGGTCACAGTGCATGCAACAGATCAATTAGCGACTGAAGCGACTGAAGGCTTCTATATATAACGCACACACGCGCACACGAATGTCCTCATATACCCGTACCTTGAGTCGCTTCAGTCGCTACTACGCCGAGACACCCCCTCTGACCTGCGCTTTTGTAGTAACTCAAGGCAGCGACTGAAGAGTCGCTGAGTAGCTGTTCTTCAGTCTCAGAGCCGTGTCGGGGTTCTGAGGGGGCAGCGACCATAGCTACCGAAGCGACTCAACGGGAGCGAAGTAGCCGTCAGGACTGGAGACTCAAGAGGTGAGGCGCCGCCTTGCGTTTCACAGTCTGTGAATCGCCTCGGAGCGGGGCAGGCTGTTCCTCATGGCATCCCGCAGCAAACGGTCCACCGACCCGACGAAGCCCCTGGTCAGGCCGGCCAGAAGCGTTGGCCCGCTGGACGCCCGCGCCCTCGTCGGTCAACTGCGCTCACTGCACGAGGAGGCCGAGGACCCCGCCGTTGAACGCATGCCGGCGGACGATGAGATCTACGGCGCACTCCTCTACGTGGAGAAGCACGCGGGCTCGCTGCGAAGCCTGCCTCCCGAGAAGCAGAAGGCAGCCGCCCTGACCCGCGTACTGCTCTGGGAGTTCCTCGGCGAACGTCTGCATGTGCACCAAAGCACGGCCGTCGAGGCCGCCCGAGCGGCCGGTGCCGAATGGAGGGAGCTGGCTCCGGCCCTGGCCGTCGGGGCGTCGAACGCCGCGTACAACAAGGCCCTGCGTCTGAGGGCCGTCTCGCTGGCCGAGGCCGGGGCCGAAGGCGAACCGGTCCGTCGCACCCCCGAGGCGGTCCGCCGGGCCGAACGCTGCATCGCCGAACAGCGGGCCGCCGAGCAGCGGGCGCAGACCGCCGCCCGGCAACGGCATCATCTCCTCGCTCGAAGCGCACAACGTCTCCTGGACCAACAGGACGCGCTGGTCCTGGACGAGGACGCCGAGTACTGGCTCGGTGAGGTGGCTGAGGTACTCCCCCACTGCGACACGCCCACGCAGATGCTCGGTCTCAGCCGGTACCTGAGCGCCGCGTTGCGCGCCCTTCGCAGGCAGGAGCAGCACTCCGGCAAGCCGATGGCCCGCACCCGCGAAGCCCACGCCGCCTGTGAAGCGGTCGCCGCCGCCCTGGCTGAGTAGTCCCCTCCCCCGCCTGTGCAACCCGGCCATTCCGCAGGGAGGGTGAGACGGCGTCGGTCACCGTGCGCACTATTACGCCGTAATAGCTTGCTCGCTCGTCTGGTCTGTGAGGCGAACTATTACGGCGTAATAGCCCCACCGGCCTCCAACGCCGCCTGCTTGGTAACGTGTCGGTACCGCAAAGGATCATGGACGTTAGTAAGGTGACCCCCATGAGTTCTCCATCCACCGCCAGCGACCGCGAGAAGGTCGTCTCCAAGCTGCCGGGATGGCTCCGGCAGGACCTCAAGATCAGAGCCGCCCAGCACGGCATCGAGATTCAGGCCGCCGTTGAGCAGGGCATCCGTGACTGGTGCGGTCTGGCCTCCACCACGGCGACTGTCGACACCGCGGGTGCCGACTCCTTCTCCACCTTCCTGCCGCCGGGTCAGTGGGAGGAGTTCCGACAAGTCGTCGCCGATCGCCGCATCTCGCTGATCCAGGGACTCGCCCAGTCCGTGCGACTGTGGCTCGACTCCAACCCGGCCCCGGACGTCGACCGCCCCGAGATCACCCGGCGCATCATCGTGTGCAACCAGAAGGGCGGCGTCGGCAAGACCGCCATCACCGCCGGCCTGGGTGAGGCTCTCGCCGAGGACCCCAACGCGCTCCACGCCGTCCAGATCGCCAAGGCACTCGCCAAGGCCCTGCGTGCCAGCGACACCGAAGGAGGCGAGTCGCCGAGCACCGACCCGCTCGACATCGAGAACCTCCCCGGTCTCGGACTGCGCGTCCTCCTCGTCGACTTCGACCCGCAGTGCCACCTCACCAACCAGCTGGGTGGCAGCCCCCTGCCCATGAACGGTGACAGCCTCACCAACCACATGGCAGGCGATCCCAAGGGTGATCTGCGGGATCTCGTCGTCTCCATCGACGACGACAGCTTCAACGGGCGGCTCCATCTCCTGCCCGCCTGCAACGACGCCTTCCTCCTCGACGTGCGCCTGTCCGCCGTACGTGCTCGCGAGGCGGCGCTGGAACGGGCCCTCGCTCCTCTGGAGGCCGATTACGACGTAATCGTCGTCGACTGCCCGCCCAGCCTCGGCCTCAGCATGGACGCCGCTTCCTACTACGGCCGGCGCCGCGAAGGGGAGAAGCCCGGACAGTCCGGCGCTCTCATCGTCGTCCAGGCCGAGGACAGCTCCGCCGACGCCTACGACCTGCTCACCACCCAGATCGACGACTTGCGTGGCGACCTCCAGATCGACGTCGACTACCTCGGCATCGTCATCAACCTCTATGACTCCCGGCGCGGATACATCGCCACCTCCTCACTCCAGGGGTGGGTCGACATAAAGGATCCCCGCGTCGTCGGACTCATCGGAGACCTCAAGGAACAGAAGGAAGCCGTTCGTATGAAGCAGCCACTGCTGTCGTACGCCCCCAAGTCCCAGCAGGCGATCGGCATGCGCGCACTGGCCAGGGAGATCGCATGAGCAAGGCCGACCGACTGGGTGCCGGGCGCTTCGGCGGGGCAGCGCGCCCGGTCAGCGCCCGCCGGCAGGCCGTCGCCGCGGCCACCGGGGTTCCCACCGAGGGCGTCGCCCCGCCGACCGCACTCTCTCCGGACCGCATCAGCCTCAACCCCGACAACCCCCGATCCAGCCTCGGTGACCTCACCGACCTGGCGGGCAGCCTCAAGACCCACGGCCAGAAGCAGGCGATCACGATCATGAACCGTGATGCCTACGTCAAGGCCAACCCGGAGCGCGAGGCCCACCTCGAACACGACACCACGTACGTCGTGATCGACGGCAGCAGCCGGCTGGCGGCCGCGCGCGAAGCGGGCCTGGCCACCCTCAAGGTCATGGTCAGCGACGACCAGGGCAATACCTCCGAGGAGCTTCTCGAGTCCGCCCTCGTCGCCAACATTCACCGCCAGGACCTCGAAGAGCTGGACGAGGCCCGCGCCCTTCAACGGCTTCTGGGCATCCATGGCAGCCAGACCGCGCTGGCCAAGCGGCTCCACCGCTCCCAGGGCTGGGTCTCCCAGCGGCTCGCTCTGCTCAATCTCACCCCCGCACTCCAGGAACGGATCAGCGAGGAGCCCATCGATCTGCTGCGGGCCGTGGGCAACAAGCCGGCCGAGCAGCAGGAGGCGGCACTCGAGGCGCTCAAGGAGGAGCGCGCCCGCAAGGACGCGGAGCGAAGGGAACGCAACCGGAAGCCCTCGGCACCGGAAGCCCCCCTGAGTGGCACCCCCACCGGGGAGAGCGGCGAGAGCGGTGGCGTAAACGAGGAAGCAGACCGAGGAGACGGGGCGGACAAGCCCGACGGCTATTACGGCGTAATAGAAGCCGCCCCCGCAGCCGACGTCCGTGGCACCAAGACCTCCGATGGCAAGGCGCCTGCCGTCCAGCCTCCCGCGGCGCCCACTCAGGCTGCCGACACCGACACCGACACCGACACCGACACCGACCCTGGCCCTGGCCCGCAGGCGGTTCCGGAACCGCGGACGGGCAGGTCCGCATCCGGGTCCGGTACGAGCGTCAACGGCGAGCCGCAGCAGGCCCGCAAGGTGCCGTATGACGAACCGGGCGCCCTCGCCATGCTCCTGGACGTCAAGATCGAGAAGGATGACACCTTCTTCGCTCTACTGCGCTTCCTGAACATGAAGGCGCTGAACCGGGATCGCGCTCGACTGGAGGAACTCTTGCGTTCCTTCGCTGAGCAGTCGGCTGGTCGACCGGAGTAGCAGAGAAGACCGACGTCCGCGCGCCCCGGCCTAGGCCGCCAGCAGGCCGGCAGCGCGGCGGCGGAAGACCTCCGCGGTGCTGGGTTCACCGAGGGTGTCGAGGGTGTGGGCGAAGTCGTCCAGGACGCGGGCGAGTTCGATGCGTTCGTCGGAGCGGCGCAGTTCGGTCGCGGCTCGGGAGAGGGTCGGCAGTCGCCGCTCGGGCGCCTCGGTGGCGGACAGGACCCGCAGTGCGATGCCGCGTTCGCGCGGGCCCGGTGCGGGGGAGGCGAGTTCCTCCATGAGCAGTGCGTGCGCCTGATCCCTTTGGCCGAGTCGGAGAAGGGCTTGCGCCAGGTCACTGCGCCACGGCAGGTGGGGGAGTAGCTCCGTGGTGTGCCGCCGCACCAGGAGGGCGACGCGGGTGAAGGCGGTGAGGGCTTCGCCGGGACGATCCAGGGCCAGGAGCAGCCGTCCGTGGGCCCGTAGCGGGGGGAGGCCTTGCAGGTCGGGGTTGGCGGCCGGTTCTCCCAGACGTGCGGCCGCCTCCTCGTGCCGTCCCTGTTCGATGAGTGATTCCGTCAGCAGTGCGGTGGTCCAGGAGCCGAGCGCGGCCGGCAGGTCGGCACCGTCGCCCCCTGCTTCGGCCGCCTCGTACTCGGCGGCGGGGAGGTCGCCGAGGTGGACCAGGGACTCCGAGCGCAGGGCACCAAATGCCGTTGCCCACGCAGCGGTTCTGGCGCGGTTGCGCAACTCAAGGCACCAGAGGGCCACTTGGTGTGGACGTCCGTCGTGCAGCAGGACGCGGGCGGCACGGAAGTGCTCCGGGCCGGCGGCGGACTGGCTGGACCGCAGAAGTCGTTCCGCCTCGCCCGGGTCGCAGGAGCCGACCGCGGGGCGCGCGGCGTACCAGCAGGGTGTCTCCTCACCGGCGAACAGGAAGGATTGTGCCGGTGTGGTGGGCCTTCCGGTCGTCCGGATCTGCGTCATCGGCCCAGTGAACCGGAGGCCGGCGTCGCGGGCGATGGTCCTCGACCCGCCCTTGAGCGGTTGTCGTCCGGCCCATCCGTAGCGGGCGGCGAGCGGGCGGCGGGGGAGGGGCCGCCGTGGCGACGAGCGGTGTTGCCCCAGGGGTCATCGAACACGTCCTGAGCGCCGAGCCTCATTAACGTCACGTTAATGAGGCTCGGCGCTCAGGACGTGTCGGTTTGCGGTGTGCGTCAGGTCGCGCGGCGCAGGGGGACGACGACGTTCTCGCCGAGGTGCTTGGGGTCGAGCCGGTAGTACCTGATGTGGCCGATCTTCTCCGTCTCCTCCAGCCAGCCGGCCTCGATGACCTGCTTGCGGGTGCGGGAGAAGACAGGGGGTGCCATGCCGACCAGTTTCGCCAGGTTGGCGGCGGTCTCCAGGATGGCACCGGACCGGTCGGTGGGGTGCAGGGCGTACAGCATCACGACGAGTCGTTGGTTGGCGGTCATGCCGACCGTTGCCTTCAGCAGGTTGAGGTTCTTCTGCTTGTCGTCGCTGGTCACTGGGCCTCCCACCGCGAGGGGGTCTTCTTGTCGAAACCGGGGATGTCCGGCGGGTTGCACGCCTTCACCGCGTCACGCTGCTCCAGCCCTGTCCCGTGGAAGGCAATGTAAGGGCTGATGCGGTAGAGCTTGTAATTGCCAATGCGTCCTCGCACGACCAGGATCCGGTGCTTGACCAGCTTCCTGTTGATTTTCCCCACCGCGTCCGTGGACATGCCCACCCGTTTGCCGATGTCCGCTCCGGTGGCCCTGAGCGGCTCCATCCCCTCGGGGGAGACGCCGATCCACCACAGGACGAGGAACTTCTGGCTCGGTGTGAACGCCTTGGACTCGGTGATCGCCTCGACTCGGGCCTTGTCGACCTGGGTGTGCCTGCCGGAGAAGGCGTACGGCGCGTAAGGGACCGGTTCGCCGGTGTCGGCATCGACCAGCCTGCGTACTGCTCCCAAAGGGCCCTCCACGCGTGGGCTTTGACGGTGTTCGCGGCAGACGGCCCAGGGGCCGACTGATGAACATAACGTACATGATCAGGAAGTCAATCAACCGCGCTCGTGGGCCGTGTTCCTTGCCGGGCGACAGTACCGCCTGCCGCTCTCCGGACCGGTCCGCTGACGGGCTGACGGACGGGGAGACATGTACGTCACGTCAATCTAGGGCGGCCACAGGATCGTGGTACCCAGATCCTGTGGTCGTGGTGGCGGTTCCTGTGAGCCGGGTGCCAGATCACAGGATCTGGGTGCCCAGATCCCCTGGACCGGGCACCCAGATCGCCTGATCGGCCTCTACTGTCGAGGGAACTGCCTGCCAGTTCCCTCGGACTGGGTCCTTTAGGGCATACATGCAGGTCAGGCCGTGTTTCGCCGGAGCGCTCTCTTCCCTTGGCTGAGGTGGCCCACGTACCCCCTGCTCCGCCCTTCGCAGTCCCCGTCGGCAATCAACTCGAACTCGAGCCCTTCTCCGCCCCTCCTGAACCCGCGCCACCGAAAGTCAGCCACGACGACGCCCGCACTTCGACGGTGTGGCGCGCGTGTGCTTCCCGCAACCGCTGCCGGTCCCAGCCACGCTTCATCGCTTTTGGAGTACCCCGGCCGACCGGGACCCGCTGGGACTACTCACGTTGGTGATGGCCGCCTCCCGGTCGGAAGGCAAGACTGAGGAGGCTGCGGACCTGTGAGCGTCGGCGGCGACCACCTGGGAAGAGGAGCGGGGGACACCGTGCGAGAGCTGGAGACGGCGCTGATCGGCGCGGGACTGATCGCGCGGATGCATCTTGAAGCGTGGATCGGTGCCGGGGCGTCGGTGCGTGTGCACTCCCTGGACGGGCGGGCCGCGGAACTGGCCGCCGAGTTCGGGGTGAAGGCGGTGGACTCCCTGGAGGAGGCTCTGGACGGCGCGGATGTCGTGGACATCTGCTCGCCCACCGAGACCCACCGGGACATCGCCCTCGCGGCGATCGCCAGGGGAGTGGCCGTGGTGTGCGAGAAGCCGCTGGCCGCCGACGTCGCCGAGGCCGAGGAGATCGTCGATGCGGCCGAGAAGGCCGGTGTACCCGTCTATCCGGCACACGACATCCGCTTCGCACCCGCCTACGCCCGGCTCCACGAGCTGGTGGCCGAAGGGCGTCTGGGCACGGGCACGGTGGCGCGGTTCACCGTGGCGGGGTACCACCCGCGTGCGTGGACCGGTCACGCCTCGGCGGAGAGCGGCGGCATCCTGACGGACCAGTTGCTGCACGGCGTGGACATCGCCTACTGGCTCTTCGGAGATGTCGTGCGTGTGCACGCCCTCTACCAGGGGGACATCGCCGCGCCGGCTCCTGAGGGGACTGCGGCGGTCGGCACGGTCGTTCTCACTCACGCCGGCGGCGCGCTCAGCCAGGTGGTGTGCCGGTGGACGCCGACACCGCAGCCGCCCATCCGCGTCACGTTCCACGTCACGGGCACGGACGGGACCATCGTCCACGATTCCGAGTGGCCCCAGGAGATCCAGGTCTCGGGTGGCCCGGCCGGGGCCTTCGGCTACTACGGGGAATCACCGTTCACCTCCGAGATCAGCGAATTCGCCCGGGCGTTGAGGGGCGGTCCCCAGCCGCGGCTGGTCGCTCACGACGCACTGGCCGCCGTCCGGATCACTCAGGCCGCGGCACGATCCGCCTGGACGGGACGCGCCGTCGAACTGCCCGCGAAGGGGGCTGCCGCATGAAGGTCGCCGTGTTGTCGTTCGCCGATCAGCAAGCCGTCGCGTACGCGGAGTTGCTGCACGGCATGCCGGACGTGGAACTCCTCGTGGCGGACCCGGACGGTGCGCCTGACGACCCGGCGCGGGGGAGGGGCGCGGCCGACCGGCTCGGGGCGACGTACGCCGAGGGCTGGGAGGAGCTGTTCGCGCTCCGGCCCGACGCGGTGGTGCTCACGACTGAGAACGACTCGTGGCCCGCGCTCGTGGAACGGGCCGCCGAGGCCGGGGCGCACGTGCTGTGCGAGTACCCGTACGCCGCCGACGAAACCGGCGCCGAGGCCGAGGAACTCGACCGGCTGCTGAGGATGTGCGAGGAGGCGGGCGTGCGGCTGACCGTCGCCTCGACCGCCTGTTTCGGCCCGGCGTTCGCCGTCGTACGGGACAAGATCGCAGAAGGCGAGGTCGTCGGGGACGTCAAGACGATCCACGGCGCGTACAACGGGCCCCGTCCGAGCGGGACTCGGGCGGCCGGCAGCGGAGCGCTGGGCACCAACGCACCCCAACTCCTCGACATGGTGGACGCGGTCCTCGGGGGAGTCCCCGCGGAGCAGGTCTACGCGCAGACGAACGGTGTCGGCGCCGAGCCGGGAGTGACGAGCGCGGCGCTGATGACCGTGCGGTACGCGGACGGGACCGTGGCCTCGCTGGACTGTAGCTGGGGGGCGCCCGACGCGGGGCCGTCCGCGTACGGACCCGTCATGTCCTTCATCGGCGACCGGGCGAGCGTGGACTACACCGCTTCCCCCCGGCTGCTCGGTGGATTCGAGGCCCGCGAGCGCCGGGAGCGCCGGGAGACACGCGGAGAGGATCCGCACGCGGTCATGCTCGCCGAGTTCGTCGCCGGGGTCAGGCTGGGGAGCGGCGCCGGCCCGGACGGCGCGGCGGCGCTGCGCACGCTGCGAGTCATCCGGGCGGCCCGTGAGTCGGCGCGCACCGGGCAGCCCGTCGATCTGGCGGGAGCACAACCGGTGCTGCCGTGACCGCCTGGCGCCCCCAGTGCCACAGGCCTCGCGCCGCGGTGCCGTTCATCCCGCCTACGACGGCCGGCGCGTGGCCGGTTACCGCCGTGGGGCGCGGTGGGCTCGGGCACGCTGTTGGCCTTTGCTTTCAAAACTCGCCTTCCGACCTCGCACCAGGGAGACACGCATGACCACCATCGGCATCATCCTCGGCACCACCCGCCCGGGCCGTGTGGGCCCGCAGATCGCGGAGTGGATCGAGAAGACGGCCCACGGCCGCGACGACGCGGACTTCGAGGTCGTCGACATCGCCGACTACGCGCTCCCGCTGTTCGACGAGCCCCGTTCGCCGCGCCTCGGCGACTACGCACACGACCACACCCGCGCCTGGGCTGCCAAGATCGGACAGCTCGACGGTTTCGTGTTCGTCACGCCCGAGTACAACCGGTCGATCCCGGCCGCGCTGAAGAACGCCATCGACTTCGTCTACAACGAGTGGAACAACAAGGCCGCCGGCTTCGTCGGGTACGGCAGCAACGTCAGCGGCGCCCGCGCCGTCGACCACCTGCGGCACATCGCCGGGGCCGTGCAGCTGGCCGCTGTGCACACGCAGTTGCACCTGTCGCTGCAGACGGACTTCGAGCAGTTCCGGACCTTCGCGCCGACGGAGCGCCACGAGGCCGCCCTCCAGCAGCTGCTCACCGAGGTGGTCACCTGGACCAACGCCCTCGCTCCGCTGCGGCAAGGCTGATTCGAGTAGGACTGATTCGAGTAAGGCTGACTCGGGCAAGGTTGCTCCGAACGGATTCGACCACGGCGGCGGGCGGTTCACTTCCGAAGTGAACCGCCCGCCGCCGTTTCGGTTTCCACGCCTTTTTCTGCACCAGACTTCAAGCGATCGAAGTGTGGAATTCATGGGGCCGGAACAGCGCTTCAAGACGCGCTAGGACTCCCCTCAAGGTTCGATGCCCCCTACCAGTGCTGGGGATGGCAGGCCCGGACCGCTCGTCTAATGTCTCACCCCGTAGATACGGGGAAAACGGCGTCGGCCGGACGGTGAAAAGCCGTCGGAATCGCGCCCGTTGCTTTTCCCGAAGGCCAAGCGGGCGTTTCCCAGATCGGGAAGGATTCCATGAGCAACGCAATATCCTTCGAGGAGCCGTGGGCGCGCACCCACCAGTTCGATCCCCCCGCGATATTCGATGCGCTGCGCGAGGAACGGCCGCTCGCGAGAATGGTCTACCCCGACGGGCACGTCGGCTGGATCACCTCCAGCTACGACCTGGCACGCACGGTCCTCAGCGACCCCAGGTTCAGCCACAGCACGGAGATCGGGCACTTCCCGGTGACGCACCGCGGACAGGTCATGCCCAACCATCCGCGGATCCCCGGCATGTTCATCCACATGGATCCGCCGCACCACACCCACTACCGGCGCATGCTCACCGGCGAGTTCACCGCGCGCAGGGCGAGCCGTCTCACCGCGCGGGCGGAGGCCGTGGCCGCCGAGCAGATCGACGTCATGCGGCAGCACGGATCGCCCGCAGACCTCGTGAAGCACTTCGCCAAGCCGCTGTCCCTGCGCGTCCTGTCGGAATTCGTCGGCCTGCCCTACGAGGAAGTCGGCCGCTACGGTCACGCACCGACGCTCCTGCACGACCCCGACGCCGACCCGCAGGAGGCCGGGGCCGCCATGGGCCAGGCCGTCGCCTTCTTCGCCGAAGTCATCGAGCGCAGGCGCAAGGAACCCCAGGACGACCTCATCAGCCGCCTGACCGCCGACGACCGGCTCAGCGACGAAGAGCTGTGCAACATGGTGACGCTGCTCCTCTTCGCGGGCTACGAGACCACCGAGAGCGCCCTCGCCGTCGGCGTGTTCGCCCTCCTCCACCACGCCGACCAGCTGGCCGACCTGCGCGCCGACCCGGCCAAGCTCGACGCCGCCATCGAGGAACTCCTGCGCTACCTCACCGTCAACCAGTACGACACGTACCGCACCGCCCTTGAGGACGTCGAGCTGGGCGGAGAGACGGTGAGGAAAGGCGACAGCGTCACGGTGTCGCTGCCCGCCGCCAACCGGGACCCGGCCAAGTTCACGTGCCCGGCCGAGCTGGACATCGACCGGGAGACGTCCGGTCACATGGCGTTCGGCTTCGGCATTCACCAGTGCCTGGGCCAGAACCTGGCCCGCGTCGAGCTGCGCGCCGGCTTCTCCGCCCTCCTGCGCGAGTTCCCCGACCTCGGCCTCGCCGCGGCCTTCGAAGAGGTGCCGCTGCGGCTCAAGGGATCCGTCTTCGCGGTGAAGAGCCTGCCCGTCTCCTGGTGAACCCCCTTTTTCGCCGAAAGGACCCGCGACACCGTGCGCACCGACCTCATCAAGCCCCTGCCCGTCGCACTCCTGGAGAACGCGGCCCGTCTCCCCGACAAGGTCGCCTTCGCGGACGACAAGCGAGCGGTCACCTACGGGGACCTGGAGGCACGGACGCGCCGGCTGGCCGGACACCTGGCCCACCTGGGCGTCGGACACGGCGACCGGGTGGCCATCTGCCTCGGCAACACCGTCGCCACCGTGGAGAGTTACCTGGCCGTCGTGCGCGCGGGGGGCATCGGCGTACCGCTCAACCCCGTCTCCGCACCGGCCGAGCTGGAGGACCTGCTCGCCGACAGCGGTGCCCTCGTGGTCATCACCGATGCCGCCCGGGCACGGCACTTCCGGGGCGGGCCGGGCAAGGACACGGCGCCCGTCCTCCTCGTCACCGGTCTCCCGGCGCGGGACCGGGCTGAGCAAGACGACGTCCACGCCTACGAGACGCTGGCGTGCGCCGAGCCGCCCCAGCCCGCCAGGGACGACCTCGCCCTGGACGACGTGGCGTGGATGTTCTACACGTCCGGAACGACGGGCCGGCCCAAGGGCGTGCTGTCGACGCAGCGCAACTGCCTGTGGTCCGTGGCCTCCTCCTACGTACCGATACCCGGCCTCTCGGACCGGGACCGGGTGCTGTGGCCGCTGCCGCTCTTCCACAGCCTCTCGCACATCGCGTGCGTGCTGTCCGTCACCGTCACCGGCGCCACCGCCCGGCTCGTGGACGGCGGCTCCGCCGACGACATCATGCGGATCCTGAAGGAGGACCGCTCGACCTTCCTCGCCGGCGTCCCCACCACCTACCACCACCTCGTATCCGCCGCCCGGGCCGGCGACTTCGACGCGCCGGACCTGCGCATCGGCCTGGTCGGGGGCGCCGTCACCGGCCCCGGCCTGCGCCGGGACTTCGAGGAGACCTTCGGGGTGCCGCTGGTCGACGCCTACGGCAGCACCGAGACCTGCGGTGCGATCACCATGAACCCGCCCGACGGCCCCCGCGTCGACGGCTCCTGCGGCCTGCCCGTGCCCGGCGTCGACGTCCGCATCGTCGACCCCGCCACCGGCACCGACGCCCCCACCGACGTGGAGGGCGAGGTCTGGGTCAGCGGGCCCAACGTCATGGTCGGCTACCACAACGCCCCCGAAGCGACCGCCGAGGCGATCCGCGACGGCTGGTTCCGTACCGGAGACCTGGCCCGGCGCGACGAGCGCGGCTACTTCGCCATCCGCGGCCGGATCAAGGAACTCGTCATCCGGGGCGGGGAGAACATCCACCCCGAGGAGGTCGAGGCGGTCCTGCGGACCGTCGACGGCGTCGCGGACGCGGCCGTCGCCGGCGCACCCCACGACACGCTCGGCGAAGTACCCGTCGCCTACGTCGTCCCGGACGGCTCCGGCTTCGATGCCGCGCAGCTGATCACCCGCTGCCGCGAGCGGCTGTCCGCCTACAAGGTGCCGGAACGCGTCCGCGAGGTCGCCGGCATCCCCCGCACCGCGTCGGGCAAGACCAAGCGCCTCGTGCTGGCCGAGCAGCCGGGCAGGCTGCGGTACGCGGCGGACGGACACCACGACGCGCTGACGCGGGTCGAGTGGCTCCCGGCGCCGGAATCCTCCGGCACCCGCCCGGCTGACACCTGCCCGGTCGGCGCCCGCTGGGCCGTGGCCGGTCCCGCGGCCGGACTCGTCGGCACCCTGGAGGCGTCCGGCGTCGGAGTCCGCCGCTACGAGGACCTGGCGGCGCTGGCCGACGCGGTCACCGCCGGCGACCCCGTCCCGGACGTGACGGTCCTCGTACCGCCGTCCGCGACCCCCACCGCGCGGCACACCGCCGCGTTCGCCGCCGCGCGGGAGCGGGCTCGGCTACTGGCCCGGGACCTGGAGACGTGGACGGCGCGGGCGGAGGCGTCGGCCGGCCGACTGGTCCTCCTCACCCACGGCGCCGTCGCGGCCCGCAGCACCGACCCGGTCCAGAACCTGGCCGAGGCGGCACTCTGGGGCGTCGTCCGTTCCCTGCACGAGACGCGGCCGGAGTCGCTGACGGTGGTGGACGTACCCGACGGAGCGGACGGGTCCGGCCCGGAGGCGTCCCTCGGCACGCTGTCGGCCGTGCTCGCCACTGGAGAGCCGCAGGTCGCGGTGCGTTCAGGGGATCTGCTCGTGCCCCGGCTGACCCCCCTGCCCGTCACCGACCCGCCGCGGCAGGACTCCCCGCGACCGGGCTCCGACGGCCCCGCCGACTCAGGCGGCCCCGGCAGCTCCGGCACGGTGCTGGTCACCGGTGCGGACACCGAGCACGGCGCCGCGCTCGCACACCGCCTCGCCACGGTCCACGGCGCGACGTCCCTGCTCCTCGTCGGAGCCCCCGGCAGCCGGGACGTCAACCCGGGCGACGCCCTGGCCTTCGCCGGCACCAGCGTCCTGCGGATCACCGCGGACGCCGCACACCGCGAGCCGCTGCGCGCCGCCCTGGCCGACCTGACCGAACTCGGGCAGCCGGTCACCGCGGTCGTCGACGGGGCCGGAGACCCCGACCTGACCCTGTGCCTCGACCTCATGACCGCGGGGGACGACCTCCGCACCTGGGTCGCGGCCGTGCCCGGTGCAGCGGGTCTGCCCGGCACCACCGGAGCCACGGCCGAGGCCGTCGACGGCACCCTCTGCGAAGCCCTGGTGCGCGCGCGCCGACTGCGGGGCCTGCCCGCCTCGTTCCTCACCTGGAGCGGACATACGGCCGACACCGACACCGACACCGACACGGGGCGGCTGCGGCAAGACATGCTCGCCGCGTTCGACATCGCCCTGACCGACGGCTCCCCGGCTCCGCTGGCCGTCCCGCCGCTGGGCGTCGCCGCGGAACATGAGCGGATACCCGCCATCCTGCGTGCCCTCGCCCCGGCCCCGACGACCGCCGGACCGGGCGAGCCGGACGCGGCCCTCAAGGCATCCCTGCGCGCCGAACTGTCCGGGATGGACGACCGAGCGCAACTGACGTTCCTGGAAGACCTCGTCCGCTCCCTCGCAGCCGAGGCGATGCACCTCGCGGGCCCCGCCTCCGTTCCCGCCGACCGCGCCTTCCGCGATCTGGGCTTCACCTCGATGGCCGTCGTAGCCCTGCGCAACCGGCTGGCCGAGCGCACCGGGCTGCGCCTGCCCACCACGGTCGCCTTCGACCACCCCACCCCGGCGGACCTCGCCGTCTTCCTGCGGTCCGAGATCCTCGGCGTCCCCCAGTCGGCGCCGGTCACCGGACCGGCGCCGACCGCCGACCCCGCCGACCCGGTCGTCATCGTCGGCATGGCCTGCCGGCTGCCCGGCGGGGTGTCCTCGCCGGAGCAGCTCTGGAGGCTGGTGGCGGACGGCGCCGACGCCATCTCCGACTTCCCCGAGGACCGGGGCTGGGACCTGGAGCACCTGTACGCGCCCGACCAGCCCGAGCGTCCGGGAACCTCGCACACCAATCAGGGTGGCTTCCTGACTGGGGCGGGCCTCTTCGACGCGGGCTTCTTCGGCATCTCGCCGCGTGAGGCGCTGGCGATGGACCCGCAGCAGCGGCTGCTGCTGGAAACCTCCTGGGAGGCGTTCGAGAGCGCCGGGATCGACCCGCTCGCGCTCAAGGGCGCCGACGTCGGCGTCTTCTCCGGGCTGTTCGGCCAGGGCTACGGAACGGGATCCGTCCCACCGGAACTGGAAGGCTTCGCGAGCACCGGTACGGCGTCGAGTGTGGCGTCGGGCCGGGTGTCGTACGTCTTCGGCTTCGAGGGCCCCGCGGTGTCGGTGGACACGGCGTGCTCGTCGTCGCTGGTGGCGATGCACCTGGCCGCGCAGGCCCTGCGCCAGGGCGAGTGCACCACGGCCCTCGCCGGCGGCGTGGCGGTGATGGCGACCCCCGACAACTTCGTGGAGTTCTCCCGGCAGGGCGCTCTGTCCGCCGACGGGCGTTGCAAGGCGTTCGCGGAGGGTGCGGACGGTACGGGCTGGGCCGAGGGTGTCGGGGTCGTGGTCCTGGAGCGCCTGTCGGTGGCGCGGGAGCGCGGGCACGAGGTGCTGGCCGTGCTGCGGGGCAGTGCGGTGAACCAGGATGGTGCGTCCAACGGTCTGACGGCGCCCAACGGTCCCTCGCAGCAGCGGGTGATCCGGCGGGCGCTGGCCAGTGCCGGGCTCTCGGCGTCCGACGTGGATGCCGTCGAGGCGCACGGGACGGGCACGACGCTGGGCGATCCGATCGAGGCGCAGGCGCTGCTGGCGACGTACGGGCAGGGTCGCGATCCGGAACGGCCGCTGTGGCTGGGTTCGTTGAAGTCGAACGTGGGTCACACGCAGGCGGCCGCGGGTGTCGCCGGTGTGATCAAGATGGTGCAGGCGCTGCGGCACGGTGTGCTGCCGGCGACGTTGCATGTGGATGCGCCCACGACGCGGGTGGACTGGTCGGCGGGTGCGGTGGAGGTGCTGACGGAGGCGCGGGAGTGGCCGCGCGGGGACCGTCCGCGTCGGGCGGGTGTCTCGTCCTTCGGCGTGAGCGGCACGAACGCCCACCTGATTCTGGAGGAGGCGCCTGCCGAGGACGAGGGTCCGGTTCGGGCTCCGTCGTCCGGTGGTGTGGTGCCGTTGGTTCTGTCGGCGCGTAGTTCGGGTTCCCTTGCCGGGCAGGCGGAGCGGCTTGCGGCTGTGGTCGGTTCCGAGGGTGTGCCGTTGGGGTCGGTGGCCGGTTCCCTGGTGACGCGGCGGGCTGTCTTGGGTGAGCGCGCGGTGGTGGTGGCCGACTCGGGTGAGGAGGCTGTGGCCGGTCTGCGGGCGCTGGTGCGGGGTGAGACCGCGCCTGGTGTGGTGTCGGGTAGCCCTGGTGCGCTGGGCCGGGTGGTGTGGGTGTTCCCGGGTCAGGGCTCGCAGTGGGCGGGTATGGGCCGGGAACTCCTCGACGCCTCGCCGGTGTTCGCGGAGCGGATCTCCGCGTGCGCGGCGGCCCTGGAGCCGTTCATCGACTGGTCGCTCGTTGATGTGTTGCGTGGGGATGCCGACCCGGGTCTGATGGAGCGGGTCGACGTCCTTCAGCCGGCGAGCTTCGCGGTGATGGTGGGTCTCGCGGCCGTCTGGTCGTCCGTGGGTGTCGAGCCGGACGCCGTGCTGGGCCACTCTCAGGGTGAGATCGCGGCGGCGTGTGTGTCGGGTGCCCTGTCGTTGGAAGATGCGGCGCGGGTGGTGGCGCTGCGCAGTCAGGCCATCGCCGGGCAGCTCGCCGGGCGCGGGGGCATGGCCTCGGTCGCGCTGAGCGAGGACGTGGCGGTCGGGCGGCTGGAGCGCTGGGCGGACCGGGTCGAGGTCGCCGCTGTCAACGGGCCGTCCTCCGTGGTGATCGCCGGTGACGCCGAAGCGCTGGACGAAGCACTGGAGGCACTGGCCGCCGACGGGGTCAGGGTGCGGCGGGTCGCGGTGGACTACGCCTCCCACACCCGGCACGTGGAGGACATCCGCGAGACGCTGGCCGACACTCTCGCCGGAGTCGAAGCCCAGGCCCCGTCGGTTCCGTTCTACTCGACCGTGACGGGGGAGTGGATCGAGAACGAAGGTGTCCTGGACGGCGGTTACTGGTACCGCAACCTCCGCAGTCAGGTCGGCTTCGGCCCCGCGGTGGCCGCCCTCCTGAAGCAGGGCCACGGCGTCTTCGTGGAGGTCAGCGCCCACCCCGTACTCGTCCAGCCGATCACCGAGACCGTCTACGCCGCCGACGGCGACACCGATGCCACGGTCACCGGCTCCCTGCGCCGCGCGGACGGCGGCCTGCGTCGTCTCCTGGCCTCGATGGCCGAGTTGTTCGTGCGCGGCATCCCCATCGACTGGACCGGCATCCTTCCCGAGGGAGCCGCATCGGCCCGCGTGGAACTGCCCACGTACGCCTTCGACCACCAGCACTACTGGCTTCAGGCCACCGACGCCCCCACCGACGCCACCTCGCTCGGGCTGGCCGCTGCCGATCACCCGCTGGTCGGTGCGGTCGTCGGCCTGCCGAACTCGGGTGGGCTCGTGGCCACCTCCCGGTGGTCGCTCAGGACGCAGCCCTGGCTGGCCGAGCACATGCTGTCCGACACGGTCGTCGTGCCGAACGCCGCTCTGGTCGAACTGGCCGTCCGGCTCGGTGACCTGGCGTCCGTCCCCTTCCTCGACGTACTGACCGTCGACACCCCCGTCGTCCTGCCGCAAGGCGGCGACCGCAGCATCCAGGTCGTCGTGGGCGAGCGCGACGGGGAACGGCGACCGGTGGAGGTCTACTCCCGGGCCGCCGACGCCCCGCTGGACGCGGAGTGGACCCGGCACGCGCACGGCGTTCTGGCGCCGGCCGCCGGTCACGAGACGCCCGCCGTACCGGAGCGGGGCGGCGAGGCCGCCGAGGTCCGACCGGGCGATGTTGTCGCGCGGGACGCCGACCGCTACGGGCTGCACCCCGCACTGCTCGACGCCGCCGTCCGCACGGTCGTCCCGGACGGCACGATCCCCTCCGTGTGGTCCGGTGTCACCCTGCTCGCTTCGGGTGCCACCGAACTGCGTGTGCGTGGGGGAGAGGCGTCGGGCGGGGCCGTACCCCTTCTGCTGACCGACCCCACGGGACGACCCGTGATGTCGGTCGAGGGCGTTCGCGCGACGCCGTTCTCCGCCGAACGGCTGGGAATCGGCGCGGCGTTGCCGTACGACTCGCTGTTCCGGGTCGACTGGGTCCAGGTGTCGTTGCCCGCCGTGGACCGTGTTCCTGGGGTCGTCGCGGTCGGCGACGGTGGTGACGTCGCCGACCTGGGCGCGACGGGCGGGGCCGCTCCCGACTTCCTGGTGTACGACTCCCGCGCCGAGTCCGCTTCGGGCGACCCCCGGGCGGCGGTCGGCGCCACTCTCGCCGTCCTGCGGGCCTGGCTTGCGGAGCCCGCCCTGGCGGAGACCCGGCTGGCCGTGGTCACGGGCGACTGCGACACGCTCGAAGCGGCGGCGGTGTGGGGTCTGGTGCGGTCCGCCCAGTCGGAGCATCCGGACCGCATCGTCCTCCTGGACCTCGGCGGCGACTTCGCGTCGGTGCCGGCGGCCGCGATCCTGAGCGGCGAACCGCAACTGAGGATGCGCGGCCGTCTCGCGCACGTCCCCCGCCTGACCCGGGCACGCGGCACGTCACCCGAGGCGGGAACAACGGTCCCGCAGCTCGACCCCGAGGGCACCGTCCTGATCACCGGCGGCGCCGGGACGCTCGGCGCGTTGACGGCTCGGCACCTGGTCACCGCGTACGGCGTCCGCCACCTGCTCCTGGTCGGCCGGCGCGGCCGTGCCGAGGGGCTGCGAGAGGAGCTGACCGCGCTCGGCGCGTCCGTCACCGTCGCCGCCTGCGACGTGTCGGACCAGGGCCAGGTCGAGGAACTGCTGCGCACTGTACCTGCCGCGCATCCGCTGACGGCCGTCGTGCACACCGCCGGGGTCCTCGACGACGGGGTGCTCACCGAGCAGACCCCGGACCGCGTCGACACCGTACTGCGGCCCAAGCTCGACGCGGCACTCCACCTGCACGAGCTGACCCGGGACATGGACCTGGCCGCGTTCGTGCTCTTCTCCTCGGCGGCGGGCGTCCTCGGCAATCCGGGACAGGCCAACTACGCCGCCGCCAACGCCTGCCTGGACGCGCTGGCGCGGCAGCGGCACCGGCTCGGCCTGCCGGCCGTCTCCATCGCCTGGGGCTACTGGTCGACGGTCAGTGCCATGACCGAGCACCTGGACGCCGCCGACCTGCGGCGCAACCGGCGCATCGGCATGGCCGGTCTCACCGCCGCCGAGGGCATGGCGCTTCTGGACGCCGCCCTGGGCTCCGCCGCGGACGCGGACGGCACGCTGCTGGCGGCGAAGTTCGACCTGACCGCCCTGCGCGCCGCGGCGGCCGACGGTCCGGTACCCGCGCCGCTGCGCGCACTGGCGCCGGCGCCCCGCCCGGTGGCGCGGTCCGCCGCCCCCGCCCCCGGCAAGGGTGCCGTCGCGGAGCGCCTCGCGGGTCTGAGCGGCACCGAACAGCACGAGTTCCTGACCGACCTGGTGCGACGGCACGCCGCCGAGGTCCTCGGCCACGCCTCCGCCGACGCGATCCGCGCCGACCGGCCGTTCAAGGACGCCGGCTTCGACTCGCTGACCGCGGTGGAGCTGCGCAACCGGCTCGTCACCGCGACCGGCCTCACCCTCTCTCCGGCGGTGATCTTCGACTACCCGAAGCCCGCCGTGCTCGCCGGCCATCTGCGCGGCAGGCTCCTCGGCACCGCGGAACCCGGTGCGGACGAACCCGCCGCGCGCGGAGCGGCGGCCGGCCCGTCCGGTTCGGACACCGGTGACGAGCCGATCGCGATCGTGGCCATGGCCTGCCGTTTCCCGGCCGGCGTCCACAGCCCCGAGGACCTCTGGCGCGTGGTGGCCGACGGCGTCGACGTCGTCACCGAGTTCCCCGACGACCGCGGCTGGGACACCGACCGGCTCTTCGACCCGGACCCCGACCACGCCGGCACGACGTACGTGCGACACGGCGCCTTCCTCGACGACGCCCCCGGGTTCGACGCCGCCTTCTTCGGCATCTCGCCCAACGAGGCGCTGGCGATGGACCCGCAGCAGCGGCTGCTGCTCGAGACGTCCTGGGAGGCCTTCGAGCGGGCCGCGATCGACCCGACGACCCTCGCCGGGCAGGACGTCGGCGTGTTCGTCGGCGTCAACAGCCACGACTACAGCGTCCTCATGCACCAGGCGACCGGAGTCGAGGGCTTCCGTCTCACCGGCTCCTCCGGCAGCGTCACCTCCGGCCGGGTCGCCTACCACCTGGGCACCGAGGGTCCCGCCATCACGGTCGACACGGCCTGCTCTTCCTCACTGGTGGCGCTGCACCTGGCCGCGCAGGCCCTCAACCGGGGCGAGTGCACCATGGCGCTGGCCGGTGGCGTGATGGTGATGGGCACCGTCGAGACCTTCGTCGAGTTCTCCCGGCAGCGCGGCCTGGCCCCCGACGGGCGGTGCAAGGCGTTCGCGGACGGTGCGGACGGCACCGGCTGGTCGGAGGGCGCCGGGCTGCTCCTGGTCGAGCGGCTGTCGGACGCGCGCCGCAACGGCCACCAGGTCCTGGCCGTCGTCCGGGGGACCGCCGTGAACCAGGACGGCGCGTCGAACGGCCTGACGGCGCCCAACGGCCCCGCCCAGCAGCGCGTCATCCGCAGGGCCCTGGCCCACGCCGGACTGCGGGCGGACGACGTGGACGCCGTGGAGGCGCACGGTACGGGCACGACGCTCGGCGACCCGATCGAGGCAGAGGCGCTGCTGGCGACCTACGGCCAGGGCAGGCCCGCCGACCGGCCGCTGTGGCTGGGCTCGGTGAAGTCGAACATCGGCCACACCCAGGCCGCCGCGGGCGTCGCCGGCGTGATCAAGATGGTGATGGCGATGCGGCACGGCGTGCTGCCCCGCACCCTGCACGTGGACCGTCCGTCGACCCACGTCGACTGGTCGGCGGGATCGGTGGAACTGCTGACCGAGGCACGGGAGTGGCCGCGCGAGGGCCGCCCGCGCCGGACCGGTGTGTCCTCCTTCGGCATCGGCGGCACCAACGCGCACGTCATCCTCGAAGAGGCCCCCGGCCTCCCGGCGCCCACCACCGGGGCCCCCGAGCCGGCCGGACCCGAGGAAGCGTCGTCGCCCTCTGGGCCCGCGCCCGTTGCCGTACCCGTTCCCGTGCCCGTGTCCGGGCGGACCTCGGCAGGACTGCGCGGGCAGGCCGACCGGCTCGCGCGCTTCCTCGCCGAGCGGCCCGGCACACCGCTCGCGGAGACCGCGCACGCGCTCGCCACCACGCGCGCCCAACTCGACCACCGCGCCGTCGTCCTGGCCACCGACCCGCGGCAGCTCGGCGCGGACCTCATCGCCCTCGCAGAGGACAGGGCCACGCCCACGGCCGTCACCGGCACCCCCGCCACAGGCAGACTGGCCGTGCTCTTCACCGGACAGGGCAGCCAGTGGGCCGGCATGGGCCGCGAACTCGTCGAGGCCTTCCCGGTCTTCAAGGACGCCTTCGACAGCGCGTGCGCCGCCGTCGACACCCACCTGCGCGGACACGCGGACCGCCCGCTGCGCGAGGTCGTCCTCGGCGCGGCCGGCGCCCCCGGCAGCGAACTGCTCGACCGCACCATGTACACCCAGGGCGCCCTGTTCGCCCTGGAGACCGCGCTGTACCGGCTCTTCGAGTCCTGGGGAGTACGCCCGGACCTCGTCGCCGGACACTCCGTCGGCGAGATCACCGCCGCCCATGTCTCCGGCGTCCTCGGTCTTCAGGACGCCGCCGAACTCGTGGCCGCACGTGGCCGGCTGATGCAGGCCCTGCCCGAAGGCGGCGCGATGGTCGCCGTCAAGGCCACGGAGGCCGACCTCGCACCCCTGCTCGACCAGGCCCCGGGCGAGGTCTGCGTCGCGGCGGTGAACGGCCCCGACGCGCTGGTGCTCTCCGGTGCCGAGGACGCCGTGCTCGCCGTCGCCGGTGAACTCGCGCGGCGCGGCCACAAGACGCACCGGCTGACCGTCAGCCACGCCTTCCACTCCGCGTTGATGGAGCCCATGCTCGACGAGTTCCGCACGGTCGCGGAGCGCCTGCCCTTCCGCCGGGGGACCCTGCGCGTCGTCTCCACCGTCACCGGTGAACTCGCCACGGACGAACAGCTCACCGACCCCGGCTACTGGGTCGGCCAGGCGCGCGCCGCGGTGCGGTTCGGCGACGCCCTCACCACGCTCGGCGAACAGGGCGCCACGACCTTCCTCGAACTGGGCCCCGGCGGCGTTCTCACCGCACTGGCCCTCGCCGCGCCCGGCATCCCGGAGCAAGGGTGCCTCGCCACCCTGCGCAAGGACGGCGCCGAACCCGCCGACGTCCTGACCGCCCTCGCCCACCTGCACGTGCGCGGCGTACCCCTGGACTGGGCGGCCGTCCTCGGACGTACGACCCCTGCCACCGAGACCGGCGTCGAGCTGCCCACCTACGCGTTCCAGCACCGCCGTTACTGGGTCGACACGGTCAACGGCGCCGCCACCGCCAACGCCACCGGCGGTGCCGGCATCGCCGACCCGCGCGTCGAGAGTGATCAGCGTGCCGCGGCTCCGGACGCGGGCGTGGGCGGGGCGTTCGCCGGACGGCTGGCCGGCCTCTCCGCGCAGGAACAGCACCGCACGGTGACGGACCTGGTGAAGGAGAGCGTCGCCGTCGTCCTCGGCCACGGTGACCCGGACGCGTTCGACTGGAACGCCCAGCAGTCCTTCAGGAGCCTCGGCTTCGACTCCCTCGGCGGGGTCAAGCTCCGCAACCGGCTCCGCGACTTCACCGGGGTCGAACTGCCCGCCACGCTCGTCTTCGACTACCCCACCCCCGAGGCGCTGGTCGACCACCTGCGGGCCGAACTGCTCGGCGAGCAGGCGCAGTCGCCCGACACGGCCGCTGCCGCCGGCCTGACGCCGGCCATGGACGAGCCGATCGCGATCGTCGCCATGAGCACTCGGCTGCCGGGCGGCGTGGACAGCCCCGAGGCCCTGTGGGAACTCGTGTCGGAACGCCAGGACGCCATCACCGGCTTCCCCGTCGACCGCGACTGGGACCTCGACGGCCTGTACCACCCCGACCCCGACCACCCCGGCACGAGCTACACCCGCTCCGGCGGATTCCTCCACGAGGCCGCGCAGTTCGACGCCGGGCTCTTCGGGATCTCGCCGCGGGAGGCGCTCGCCATGGATCCGCAGCAGCGGCTGCTCCTGGAGACGTCGTGGGAGGCGCTGGAACGCGCGGGCATCGACCCGCTCTCCACCCGGGGCAGCGACATCGGAGTCTTCACCGGCATCGTCCACCACGACTACGTCACCCGGCTCCGCGAGGTGCCCGCGGACGTGCAGGGCTATCTCATGACCGGTACGGCGTCGAGTGTGGCGTCGGGCCGGGTGTCGTACGTCTTCGGCTTCGAGGGCCCGGCGGTGACCGTGGACACGGCGTGCTCGTCGTCGCTGGTGGCGATGCACCTGGCCGCGCAGGCGCTGCGCCAGGGCGAGTGCTCGATGGCCCTCGCCGGGGGTGCCACCGTCATGGCCAGTCCGGACGCCTTCATGGAGTTCTCCCGGCAGCGGGGCCTGTCCGCCGACGGGCGTTGCAAGGCGTTCGCGGAGGGCGCGGACGGTACGGGCTGGGCCGAGGGTGTCGGGGTCGTGGTCCTGGAGCGCCTGTCGGTCGCCCGGGAGCGCGGGCACAAGGTTCTCGCGGTCCTCAAGGGCAGCGCGGTGAACCAGGACGGTGCGTCCAACGGTCTGACGGCGCCGAACGGTCCCTCGCAGCAGCGGGTGATCCGGCGGGCGCTGGCCAGTGCCGGGCTTTCGGCGTCCGACGTGGATGCCGTCGAGGCGCACGGGACGGGCACGGCGCTGGGCGATCCGATCGAGGCGCAGGCGTTGCTGGCGACCTACGGCAAGGAGCGTGACGCCGAACGGCCGCTGTGGCTCGGTTCGTTGAAGTCGAACATCGGTCACGCTCAGGCGGCCGCCGGTGTGGCTGGTGTGATCAAGATGGTGCAGGCGCTGCGGCACGGTGTGCTGCCGGCGACGTTGCATGCGGATGCGCCCACGACGCAGGTGGACTGGTCGGCGGGTGCGGTGCAGCTGCTGACCGAGGCGCGGGAGTGGCCGCGTGAGGGGCGTCCGCGTCGTGCGGGCGTGTCCTCGTTCGGAGCCAGTGGCACGAACGCCCACGTGATTCTGGAGGAGGCGCCTGCCGAGGACGAGGGCCCGGTTCGGGCTCCGTCGTCCGGTGGTGTGGTGCCGCTGGTCCTTTCGGCGCGGAGTGCGGGGTCGCTGTCGGGGCAGGCCGGGCGGCTCGCGTCCTTCGTCGAGCAGAACGACGGGGTCGACCTGGTCGACGTCGCCGGTGCGCTGGTCGGCGGGCGTGCGGTGCTGGGTGAGCGTGCGGTGGTCGTGGCCGGTACCGATGCCGGGGCGCTCAGCGGTCTGCGGGCGCTGGTGCGGGGTGAGACCGCGCCTGGTGTGGTGTCGGGTAGCCCTGGTGCGCTGGGCCGGGTGGTGTGGGTGTTCCCGGGCCAGGGCTCGCAGTGGGCGGGCATGGGGCGGGAACTCCTCGATGCCTCGCCGGTGTTCGCCGAGCGGATCGCTGCGTGTGCGGCGGCCCTGGAGCCGTTCATCGACTGGTCGCTCGTTGATGTGCTGCGTGGTGATGCCGACCCGGGTCTGATGGAGCGGGTCGATGTCCTTCAGCCGGCGAGCTTCGCGGTGATGGTGGGGCTGGCGGCCGTCTGGCAGTCGGTGGGTGTCGAGCCCGATGCGGTGCTGGGGCATTCGCAGGGTGAGATAGCGGCGGCGTGTGTGTCGGGTGCCCTGTCGTTGGAGGATGCGGCGCAGGTGGTGGCGCTGCGCAGCCAGGCCATCGCGGGTCAGCTCGCTGGGCGCGGGGGCATGGCTTCCGTCGCGCTGAGTGAGAGCGAGGCGGTCGGGCGGCTGGAGCGCTGGGCGGACCGGGTCGAGGTCGCCGCTGTCAACGGGCCGTCCTCCGTGGTGATCGCCGGTGATGCCGAAGCGCTGGACGAGGCCTTGGAGGCGCTGGCTGCCGACGGTGTCAGGGTGCGGCGGGTGGCGGTGGACTACGCCTCCCACACCCGGCACGTCGAGGACATCCGCGAGACGCTCGCCGAGACCCTCGCCGGAGTCACAGCCCAGGCGCCGTCCATCCCGTTCTACTCGACCGTGACGGGGGAGTGGATCGAGACCGCTGGCGTCCTGGACGGCGGCTACTGGTACCGCAACCTCCGCAGTCAGGTCGGCTTCGGCCCCGCGGTGGCCGCCCTCCTGAAGCAGGGCCACGGCGTCTTCGTGGAGGTCAGCGCCCACCCCGTACTCGTCCAGCCGATCACCGAGACCGTCTACGCCGCCGACGGCGACACCGATGCCACGGTCACCGGCTCCCTGCGCCGCGCGGACGGCGGCCTGCGTCGTCTCCTGGCCTCGATGGCCGAACTCTTCGTGCGCGGCGTCCCCGTCGACTGGACCGGCATCCTTCCCGAGGGAGCCGCATCGGCCCGCGTGGAACTGCCCACGTACGCCTTCGACCACCAGCACTACTGGCTCCAGGAAGCGGAGGTGGCCGACGAGGCCGCCGGCATCGCGGAAGGGGTGGACTCCGACTTCTGGCAGGCGGTGGAGCAGGCCGACCTGAACGCCCTCACCGAACTGCTGGAGACTGCGACGGCCGAGGAACGCGACGCGCTGGGCAGCGTCGTGCCCGTCCTCGCGTCGTGGCGTGGGAAGCGGCGGGAGCGGTCCAGCGCCGAGAGGCTGCGCTACCACGTCACCTGGCAGCCGCTGGAACGCGACGCCGGCGGTGTGCCGGGCGGGCAGTGGCTGGTGGTCGTCCCGGCCGAGCGACCGGACGACACCGCCATCGACGCGCTCCTGGAGGAGCTGTCCGGCCAAGGACTCGGCATGGTCCTGCTGGAGGTCGACGACGCGGACCGGACACGGGAACGTCTCGTCGAGCGGCTGACCGGCGTGCTGGCCGGACGTGACGTGTCCGGAGTGCTCTCCCTGCTCGCCCTGGACGAGCGGACCGCCGGGGGCCCGCAGGACCCGCTCGCCGTCACGGCCTCGACGCTCGCGCTGGTCCAGGCCCTGGCCGACAGCCTCGTCACCCCGCCCCTGTGGTGCCTGACCAGGGGCGCGGTCAACATGGGCATCAACGACACGCTCACCTCGCCGGCCCAGGCGGCCCTGTGGGGTCTGGGACGTGCCGCCGCACTGGAACGCCTCGACCGGTGGGGCGGTCTGGTCGACCTGCCCGCCAGGACGGACGCGCGTACCGCGCAGTATCTGCTCGGTGTGCTGAACGGCGTCGGCGGCGAGGACCAACTGGCGGTCCGGCGCTCGGGCGTGTACAGCCGCCGCCTGGTGCGCAAGCCCGCGCCGGACGCGACGGCCAGTGACGGTCGCTGGCAGCCGAGGGGCACCGTCCTGGTGACCGGCGGCGCCGAGGGCCTCGGCCGGCACGTCTCCGTGCGGCTGGCGCAAGAGGGCGCCGACCGGATCGTCGTCACCACCACCGCGCAGGCGCCCGCGACGGCCGTACCGGACCTGACCGCCGAACTGGCCGGGCTCGGTCTCGCCACGGTGGTGGCGTCCTGCGCGGACACGGACCGGGAGGCGATCACCCGCCTGCTGGCCGGGACCGAACAGCCCCTCACCGCCGTCGTGCACGCCGCCGACATCACCCGGGCCAGCTCCATCGACGACACCGGCGCCGCGGAACTCGCCGAGGTGTTCGCGGCCAAGGTGGACACCGCCGTATGGCTGGACGAGCAGTTCGAGGACACCCCGCTCGACGCGTTCGTGGTGTTCTCCTCCATCGCCGGCGTGTGGGGCGGTGGCGGGCAGGGCCCGTCCGGTGCGGCCAACGCCGTCCTCGACGCCCTGGTCGAGTGGCGTCGCGCCCGCGGACTGAGGGCGACGGCGATCGCCTGCGGTGCGCTCGACGAGATCGGCGTGGGCATGGACGAGGCCGCCCTCGCCCAGTTGCGGCGGCGGGGTGTCCTTCCCGTCGACCCGAAGCTGGCGGTGACCGCGATGGTGCAGGCGGTGCGGGCGGGCGAGAAGTTCGTGACCGTGGCCGACATGGACTGGGGTGCCTTCGTCCCGGCGTTCACCTCGGTCCGTCCCAGCCCGCTCTTCGCCGACCTGCCCGAGGCGAAGGCGGTGCTCCAGGCGGCGCAGCGCGACAGTGAGAACACGGACGCCGCCGCGTCGCTCGCCGACTCGCTGCGGGCCGTCACGGACACGGAGCAGAACCGCATCCTGCTCCGCCTGGTGCGCAGCCACGCCTCCGTAGTCCTCGGCCACGGCGGCGCCGAAGGCATCGGACCGCGGCAGGCGTTCCAGGAGGTCGGCTTCGACTCGCTGGCCGCCGTGAACCTGCGCAACAGCCTCGGCGCGGCCACCGGCCTGCGGCTGCCCGCGACGCTGGTCTTCGACTACCCCACGCCGGAGGCACTGGTCGGCTACCTGCGGGCCGAACTGCTCCAGGACGCCGAGGACGCGGTGGACGAGCGGGAGGACGACCTCAGGCAGGTGCTGGCCTCCGTACCGTTCGCCCGCTTCAAGGAGGCCGGTGTCCTCGACGCACTCCTGTCACTCGCCGACAACGCCGATGGCGATGAGCAGGACGAGAGCGCTGACGGGTCGGCTGCCGGGGAGCCACAGGCCGGCACCGAGGAACTGATCGACGCAATGGACGTTGCCGGTCTGGTGCAACGGGCCTTGGGCAAGACGAGCTGACCCATCGATGGTCAAGGAACCGTGGAGGATGGTTATGTCCGCGCCGGACGAGCAGGTTGTCGAGGCACTGCGAGCCACACTGAAGGAGAACGCCCGGCTCCAGCAGGAGAACAGCGACCTCGCGGCCGCGGCCACGGAGCCCATCGCGATCGTCTCGATGGCCTGCCGGTACGCCGGTGGTATCCGCAGCCCCGAGGACCTGTGGCGGGTGGTGTCCGAGGGCGCCGACGTCTACACACCCTTCCCCGACGACCGGGGCTGGGACCTGGAAGGGCTCTACCACCCCGATCCGGACAACCCCGGAACGACCTACGTGCGTGAGGGAGCCTTCCTCCACGAGGCGGGCCGGTTCGACGCCGCGTTCTTCGGCATATCGCCCCGCGAGGCGCTCGCGATGGACCCGCAGCAGCGGCAACTGCTCGAAGTCTCCTGGGAGGCCCTGGAGCGGGCCGGCATCGACCCCCACTCGGTGCGGGGCAGCGACATCGGCGTCTACGCCGGCATGGTGCACCAGGACTACGCCCCCGACCTGAGCGGCCACGAGGACTTCCTCAGTCTGGAACGCGCCCTCGGCACCGCGGGCGGCGTCGCGTCCGGCCGCGTCGCCTACACGCTCGGGCTCGAAGGGCCCGCCGTCACCGTCGACACCATGTGCTCCTCCTCGCTGGTGGCGACCCACCTCGCCGCCCAGGCACTGCGCCGCGGGGAGTGCTCGATGGCCCTCGTCGGCGGCTCCACCGTGATGGCCACGCCCGGCGGCTTCGTCGGCTTCGCCCGGCAGCGGGCCCTCGCCTTCGACGGCCGCTGCAAGTCCTACGCGGCCGGTGCCGACGGCTCGGGCTGGGCCGAGGGAGTGGGCGTCCTGCTCCTGGAGCGGCTGTCCGTCGCCAGGGAACGCGGCCACCAAGTCCTCGCCGTGTTGCGGGGCAGCGCCGTCAACCAGGACGGCGCGTCCAACGGCCTGACCGCGCCCAACGGTCCCGCGCAGCAGCGGGTCATCCGCAAGGCCCTGGCCGGCGCCGGGCTCGCCCCGGCCGACGTGGACACGGTGGAGGGCCACGGCACGGGCACCGTACTCGGCGACCCCATCGAGGCGCAGGCACTGCTCGCCACGTACGGACAGGGCCGCGACCCGGAGAAGCCGCTGTGGCTCGGCTCGGTCAAGTCCGTCATCGGGCACACGCAGGCGGCCTCCGGCGTGGCCGGCGTCATCAAGACGGTCCAGGCGCTGCGGCACCGAGAGATGCCGGCGACGCTGCACCTGGACGCGCCGACGCCTCAGGTGGACTGGTCGACGGGCGCCGTGAAGCTGCTGACCGAAGCGCGCCAGTGGCCGGACGAGGGCCGTCCGCGACGCGCCGGAGTCTCCTCGTTCGGAGCCAGCGGGACCAACGCCCATCTCATCCTGGAGGAAGCACCGGGGGAGGAGACGGAGACCGGCCACGAGGACGCGCGGGTCGACGCGTCCCCCGACTCCGTACCCCTCGTGGTCTCGGCCGGCACCCCCGCCTCCCTGGCCGCGCAGGCGGAACGGCTGGCGTCGTTCCTGGAGAACGGTGCCGGCGGCGCCTCGCTCACCGATGTGGCCGGGGCGCTGGCGACCGGGCGTGCGGTGCTGGGCGAGCGCGCGGTGGTCGTGGCCGGCTCGGACGACGAGGCGCTCGCCGGACTGCGTTCCCTCGCCCGGGGCGAGAGCGCGGCCGGGGTCCTCACCGGTACGGGGACACCGGGCAAGGTGGTGTGGGTCTTCCCGGGGCAGGGCTCGCAGTGGGCGGGAATGGGCCGGGAGTTGATGGACGCCTCGCCCGTGTTCGCCGAGCGGATCGCCGAATGCGCGGCGGCCCTGGAGCGCTGGGTGGACTGGTCGCTCGTCGATGTGCTGCGCGGTGACGCCGACCCGGCTCTGATGGAGAGGGTCGACGTCCTCCAGCCGGCGAGCTTCGCGGTGATGGTGGGTCTGGCCGCCGTCTGGTCGTCCGTGGGTGTCGAGCCGGACGCGGTGGTCGGTCACTCGCAGGGTGAGATCGCGGCCGCGTGTGTGTCGGGTGCGCTGTCGTTGGAGGACGCGGCGCGGGTGGTGGCACTGCGCAGCCAGGCCATCGCCGGGCAGCTCGCCGGGCGGGGCGGCATGGCCTCGGTCGCGCTGAGCGAGGACGAGGCGGCCGGGCGGCTGGAGCGCTGGGCGGACCGGGTCGAGGTGGCTGCCGTCAACGGGCCGTCCTCCGTGGTGATCGCGGGTGACGCCGAAGCGCTGGACGAGGCGCTGGACACCCTGGAAGACCAGGGCGTGCGGGTGCGGCGGATCGCCGTCGACTACGCCTCGCACACCCGGCACGTCGAGCGCATCCGCGACACCCTCGCCGACGCACTGGCCGGCATCGGCGCGCAGGCGCCGTCGATCCCGTTCTACTCGACCGTGACGGGGGAGTGGATCGAGAACGAAGGTGTCCTGGACGGCGGCTACTGGTACCGCAACCTCCGCGGCCAGGTCGGCTTCGGCCCCGCGGTCGCCGCCCTGTTGGAACAGGGTCACGGCGTCTTCGTCGAGGTCAGCGCCCACCCCGTACTCGTCCAGCCGATCACCGAGACCGTCTACGACACCGAGACCGCCACCGGCGCGGACGTCGTCGTGACCGGTTCGCTGCGGCGGCGGGAGGGCGGACTGCGCAGGCTCCACGCCTCCATGGCCGAACTGTTCGTGCGCGGCGTGCCCGTCGACTGGACGCCGGTACTGCCCGCCGGCGCCATCTCGGCCCGCGTGGACCTGCCGACGTACGCCTTCGACCAGCAGCACTACTGGCTGCGGATGGGCGGCTCGGCAACGGACCAGGCGTCGCTCGGGCTCGCCGGAGCCGACCACCCGCTGCTCGGCGCGGTCGTGGAACTGCCCCAGTCCGACGGCCTGGTCTTCACCTCGCGCCTGTCGCTCCAGACCCACCCCTGGCTCGCCGGCCACGCGATCGGCGGCGTCGTCATCGTCCCCGGCACGGTCTACGTCGACCTCGCGGTGCGCGCAGGCGACGAGTTCGGCCACGGCGTCCTGGAAGAACTCGTGATCGAGGCGCCCCTGGTGCTGCCCGAGCGCGGCGGAGTACGCGTCCAGGTCGCGGTGAGCGGCCCGAACGCGGGCGGCCTGCGCACCGTGGACGTGTACTCGCTGCGCGAGGACGGCGGCGACGGCGGCACGGACGGGTGGACACGGCACGCCACCGGACTCCTCTCCGCCGCTCCCACCACCCGGGACGACGACTTCGACTTCGCCGCCTGGCCGCCGCCCGGCGCCGAGCCGGTCGACGTCGAGAACTTCTACGGCGACCTCACCGAACGCGGCTACGCCTACGGGCCGGCCTTCCAGGGGCTGCGCGCCGTCTGGCGGCGCGGTGACGAGGTCTTCGCCGAGGCGTCCCTGCCCGAGGAACAGCGCGAGGACGCGGGCAGGTTCGGCATCCACCCGGCGCTCCTCGACGCCGCGCTGCACACGAACGCCCTCGCCGCCCCCGACGACGGACGCAAGGTGCTGCCGTTCGCCTGGAACGGCCTGGTGCTGCACGCCACGGGCGCCTCGGCCCTGAGGGTGCGGGTCGCGCCGTGCGGCCCGGACGCGCTGTCCTTCAAGGCCGCCGACGAGACCGGCGGCCTGGTGCTGACCATGGACTCGCTGGTGTCCCTGCCCGTCTCCACCGACCAGCTCGACGCCGCGGCGGCCCACGACACCCGCGACGCGCTGTTCGGAGTGGAGTGGACCGAACTGCCCGCCGCGCAGGACTCCACGACCGTCCCCGCGTGGACGCGGGTCGGCACGGCCGACGATGTGGCGGACCTGGCCCGGCGCACCGACGCCCCGGCGATCGCCGTTCTGGAAGCCGTCGCCGAGGACGACGGCGAGGGTGCCGTACTGGCCCTGACCTCGCACGTCCTCGGCGTGGTGCAGGCATGGCTGGCCGCCGACGGGCCGGCCGACTCCCGGCTCGTGGTGGCCACCCGGGGAGCGGTGCCCGCCGGAGACGGCGTCGTGACCGACCCCGCCGGATCGGCCGTGTGGGGACTGGTCCGGGCCGCACAGGCCGAGCACCCCGACCGGATCACCCTCGTCGACACCGACCCGGCCGCCACCGACGGACCGGCCGCCTTCCTCACCGCCGGCGGACCGGCGGCCGCATTCCTCGCCGCCGCGTCCGGCGACGAACCGCAACTCGCCGTGCGCGGCACCGCCCTCTCCGTGCCCCGGCTCGCCCGGGTCACCGGCCAGGTCCCCGACGAGCCCGAGGTCTTCGGCCCGCAGGGCACGGTCCTTGTCACCGGCGGCACCGGCTCCCTGGGCGCCCTGGTGGCCCGCCACCTCGTCACCCGGTACGGCGTACGGCACCTGGTGCTGGCCGGCCGGCGCGGCCCGGACACCGAGGGCGTACCGCAGCTCGTCGCCGAACTGACCGAACAGGGCGCCGCCGTCTCCGTGGTGGCCGCCGACGTCTCCCGCCGCGACGACGTCGAGGCCCTCCTGGCGTCCGTGCCGGACGAACACCCCCTCAACGGTGTGGTGCACCTCGCCGGTGTCCTGGACGACGGAGTGATCGGTGCGCTCAACCCGGAACGCCTCGCCGCCGTCTTCGCCCCCAAGGTCGACGCCGTACGCCACCTCGACGAACTGACGCGGGACCTGAACCTCGACGCGTTCGTCGTCTTCTCCTCGGCCGCGGCCCTGATGGGCTCGGCGGGCCAGGGCAACTACGCCGCCGCCAACGCCTTCCTCGACGGCCTGATGGCCAGGCGCCGCGAGGCGGGACTGCCCGGCCTGTCCCTGGCCTGGGGCCTGTGGGAGCAGAACACCGGACTGACCGCCCACCTCGGCGCCGTCGACCAGGCCCGCATGAGCCGCGGCGGCGTCCTCGCCCTGACACCGGCCGAGGGGCTGCACATCCTCGACGTCGGCCTGCACATGGGCCAGGCACTCCTCGTACCGATCAAGCTCGACCTGCGGACGCTGCGCGGCCAGGCCGCGGACGGCGGGGGAGTACCCCACCTGCTGCGCGGTCTGGTCCGCGCCGGCCGACGCACCGCCCGAGCCGCCGCCGGCGACAGCAGCGCGCTGGTCCAGCGCCTCGCCGGTCTGGCCCAGGAGGAGCAGGAGAGCGTCCTGCTCTCCGTCGTCCAGGCCGAGGCGGGTGCCGTACTGGGCTTCACCAGCCAGGACCTGACCCAGGGCACCCGCGGATTCAGCGAGATCGGCTTCGACTCCCTGACCGCCGTGGAACTGCGCAACCGGCTCAGCGCCGCCACCGGCGTGAAACTCCCCGCCACCCTGATCTTCGACTACCCGACCCCGGTCGCCCTGGCCCGCCACCTGCGCGAGGAACTCGGCGAGACGGACGCCGCGGTGGCCGGCGGCCCCGCCGTCACCGCGCCGGTCCCGGCCGCCGACCCCGGCGAGCCGATCGCCATCGTCGGCATGGCCTGCCGCCTGCCGGGCGGGGTGAAGGGCCCCGACGACCTGTGGCACCTGGTCTCCGAAGGCCGCGAGGGCATGTCCGCCTTCCCCGACGACCGGGGCTGGGACCTGGGCAGCCTCTTCGACGCCGACCCCGACCACGCCGGCACCTCCTACTCCACCAAGGGCGGCTTCCTGGAGGGCGCGGGACTCTTCGACGCGGGCTTCTTCGGGATCTCACCGCGTGAGGCGCTCGCGATGGACCCGCAGCAGCGACTGCTCCTCGAAGCCTCCTGGGAGGCCCTGGAGCGGGTGGGCATCGACCCGAGCACGGCGCGCGGAGAGAACATCGGAGTCTTCTCCGGGGTCTCCATCCACGACTATCTCGAGTCCCTGAGCAACATGCCCGCCGAACTCGAAGGCTTCGTCACGACCGCCACCGCGGGAAGCGTGGCCTCGGGCCGGGTGTCGTACGTCTTCGGCTTCGAGGGCCCGGCGGTCACCGTCGACACGGCGTGCTCGTCGTCCCTGGTGGCGATGCACCTGGCCGCGCAGGCCCTGCGCCAGGGCGAGTGCTCCATGGCGCTCGCCGGCGGCGTCGCCGTGATGGGCTCGCCGATCGGCGTCCTCGGCATGTCACGCCAGCGCGGCCTGGCCGCCGACGGCCGCTGCAAGGCCTACGCCGACGACGCCGACGGCACCGTCCTGTCCGAGGGCGTCGGCCTGGTCGTCCTGGAACGCCTGTCGGTGGCACGGGAGCGCGGCCACAAGGTCCTCGCGGTGATCCGCGGCAGCGCGGTCAACCAGGACGGCGCGTCCAACGGGCTCACCGCACCCAACGGTCCCTCGCAGCAGCGGGTGATCCGCAAGGCGCTCGCCGGCGCCGGGCTCTCCGCCACCGACGTCGACGTGGTGGAGGGCCACGGCACGGGCACCGTACTCGGTGACCCGATCGAGGCGCAGGCCCTGCTGGCGACCTACGGCAAGAACCGCGACGCCGAACGGCCGCTGTGGCTTGGTTCGTTGAAGTCGAACGTGGGTCACACGCAGGCGGCCGCGGGTGTCGCCGGTGTGATCAAGATGGTGCAGGCGCTGCGGCACGGCGTCATGCCGCCCACCCTGCACGCCGGACAGCCCAGCAGCCGGGTGGACTGGTCGGACGGTGCGATCGAGCTGCTGACCGAGGCACGGGAGTGGCCGCGGGACGGCCGGCCCCGTCGGGCGGGTGTGTCGTCGTTCGGCATCAGCGGGACGAACGCGCACCTGATCCTTGAGGAGGCGCCTGCCGAGGACGAGGGCCCGGTCCGGGCTCCGTCGTCCGGTGGTGTGGTGCCGCTGGTTCTGTCGGCGCGGAGTGCGGGGTCGCTGTCGGGGCAGGCGGAGCGGCTTGCTGCCGTGGTCGGTTCCGAGGGTGTGCTGTTGGAGTCCGTGGCCGGTTCACTGGTGACGCGGCGGGCTCTCTTGGGTGAGCGCGCGGTGGTCGTGGCCGGATCCGACGCGGAGGCTGTGGCCGGTCTGCGGGCGCTTGCGCGGAGTGAGAGCGCGTCTGGCGCGGTGGCTGGGAGGGCCGGTTCCGGGGCGCCGGGCCGGGTGGTGTGGGTGTTCCCGGGTCAGGGCTCGCAGTGGGCGGGCATGGGCCGGGAGTTGATGGACGCCTCGCCCGTGTTCGCCGAGCGGATCGCCGAATGTGCGGCAGCCCTGGAACCGTTCATCGACTGGTCACTCGTCGATGTGCTGCGCGGTGACGCCGACCCGGCTCTGATGGAGCGGGTCGACGTCCTCCAGCCGGCGAGCTTCGCGGTGATGGTGGGTCTGGCGGCCGTCTGGTCGTCGGTGGGTGTACTGCCGGACGCGGTGCTTGGTCACTCGCAGGGTGAGATCGCGGCGGCGTGTGTGTCGGGTGCCCTGTCGTTGGAGGATGCGGCTCGGGTGGTGGCGCTGCGCAGCCAGGCCATCGCCGGGCAGCTCGCCGGGCGTGGTGGCATGGCCTCGGTCGCGCTGAGCGAGGGCGAGGCGGCCGGGCGGCTGGAGCGCTGGGCGGACCGCGTGGAGGTGGCCGCCGTCAACGGGCCCTCGTCCGTGGTGATCGCCGGTGACGCCGAAGCACTGGACGAAGCACTGGAGGCACTGGCCGCCGACGGTGTCAGGGTGCGGCGGGTCGCGGTGGACTACGCCTCCCACACCCGGCACGTCGAGGACATCCGCGACACCCTCGCCGAGACCCTCGCCGGAGTCACGGCCAAGGCCCCGATGGTCCCGTTCTACTCGACCGTGACGGGGGAGTGGGTCGAGGCCGAGGGTGTCCTGGACGGCGGTTACTGGTACCGCAACCTCCGCGGCCAGGTCGGCTTCGGCCCCGCGGTGGGGGAGCTGGTCCGTCAGGGCCACGGCGTCTTCGTCGAGGTCAGCGCCCACCCGGTGCTGGTGCAGCCGATCACCGAGATCCTCGACGGTACCGACACGTCGGCGGCCGATGCGGTGGTGAGCGGTTCCCTGCGTCGTGAGGATGGCGGCCTGCGTCGTCTGCTCACGTCGATGGCCGAACTCTTCGTGCGCGGCGTCCCCGTCGACTGGTCCGGTGTGCTTCCCGAGGGAGCCACCTCGGCCCGCGTGGAACTGCCCACGTACGCCTTCGACCACCAGCACTACTGGCTGGAGACGGCGGGGTCGGTGACGGACGCGGCGTCGCTCGGACAGGCGGCGGCGGGCCACCCGCTGCTCGGCGCGGTGGTGCGGTTGCCGCAGACCGACGGGCTGGTGTTCACCTCCCGTCTGTCGTTGAAGACGCAGCCCTGGCTCGGTGATCACCGGGTCGGCGGTGTCGTGCTGGTGCCCGGCACGGGGCTGGTGGAGCTGGCGGTGCGGGCCGGTGACGAGGCCGGGTGCGGGGTGCTCGAAGAGCTGGTGATCGAGGCGCCGTTGGTGGTGCCCGAGCACGGCGGGGTGCGCGTGCAGGTCGCCGTGGGCGGCCCGGACGACACCGGGTCGCGCACCGTGGAGATCTACTCCCAGCGTGAGGACGCCCCGGGCGACGGGGCCACGTGGACGCGGCACGCCACCGCCACCCTGACCACCGCATCAACCGCCCCGCAGCAGGGCTTCGACTTCACCGCCTGGCCACCGCCCGGCGCGGCCGTGGTCGAGCCGGCCGGCCTCCAGGCGGAACTGGCGGAACGGGGCTACGAGTACGGCCCGGCCTTCCAGGCAGTGCGGGCCGTGTGGCGGCGCGGCGACGAGGTCTTCGCCGAGGTCGCCCTGCCCGAGGAGCACCGCGAGGAGGCCGGCCGGTTCGGGATCCACCCCGCGCTGCTCGAAGCCGTCCTCGGCGTCCCGTCGGTCGGTGCCGCGGCGGCGGAGAGCGAGGGTGTGCGCCAGCCGCTCGACTGGAACGGTGTGGTCCTGAACGCCGTGGGCGCCTCGGCGCTGCGGGTGCGGCTGCTGTCCGCCGGCCCCGACACCGTGGCGCTGGATGCGGCCGACGAGACCGGTGGCCCGGTGCTGTCGGCGCGGTCGCTGACCATGCGCGCCCTGACCGCCGAGCAGTTGGCGCGGTCCGCCGACACGTCGGCCGCCCAGTCGCTGTACGTACTGGACTGGACGGAGACGCCCGAGGCGCAGGGCGGCGCGCCCGAGCCCACGTGGGTGACGGTCGGCACCGCCGAGGACGTGACCGCCCTGGCCGGGACGGAGGCCGTGCCGCCGGTCGCGGTCCTGGAAGCCGTCGGCGGTGACGGTGACGACGCCGCGCTCGCGCTGGCCTCCCGGGTCCTCGGCGTGGTGCAGACCTGGCTGATCACGGACGGCCTGGAGGAGTCGCGCCTCGTGGTGGCGACCCGGGGCGCGGTGCCCGCCGGGGACGGCGTGGTGACCGATCCGGCCGGATCGGCCGTGTGGGGGCTGGTGCGCGCCGCGCAGGCCGAGAACCCCGACCGCATCGTCCTCGTCGACGCCGACCCCGCGTCCGCCGACGCGGCGACTGCCGTCGTGGGGGCCCTGGCCCGGGTGGACGAACCGCAGATCGCCGTACGCGGCACCGCGCTGTTCGTGCCCCGCCTCGCCCGCGCCACCGGCGACCTGCTCCCGGACACCCCGTCGGAGATCGGCGCTCACGGGACCGTACTGGTCACCGGAGGCACCGGCTCCCTCGGCGCGCTCGCGGCCCGGCACCTGGTCACGCGGTACGGCGTACGGCACCTGATCCTGGCCAGCCGCCGTGGTCCGGACGCCGAGGGCGCCGAGGAACTGGCCGCCGAACTGACCCAGCTCGGTGCGGCCGTGGAGATCGTGGCCTGTGACGTGTCCGACCGCGGCCAGGCCGAGGCCCTGCTCGCCAAGGTGTCCGAGGAGCACCCGCTGCGCGGAGTCGTCCACACGGCCGGTGTCCTGGACGCCGGTGTGATCGGGACGGTGACGCCGGAGCGGCTGGCGCGGGTGTTCGCGCCGAAGGTGGACGCCGTACGCCACCTGGACGAGCTGACCCGGTCGCTGGCTCTGGACGTCTTCGTCGTCTACTCGTCCGTCTCGGCGGTCTTCATGGGTGCGGGCAGCGGCAGTTACGCGGCGGCCAACGCCTACCTGGACGGCCTGATGGCCAACCGTCGCACGGCGGGACTGCCGGGGCTCTCGCTGGCCTGGGGCCTGTGGGAGCAGACCGACGGCATGGCGGCCAACACTGACGACCTCACCCGCTCCCGGATGAACCGGCGCGGCGGCCTCCAGGCGATGCCGCTGACCGAGGGCATGGAACTGTTCCACTCGGCGCTGAGGGCCACGCAGTCGCTGCTGGTGCCCGCCAAGCTGGACCTGCGGGGAGTTCGCGCCGACGCCGCGGCCGGCGGGGAGATCCCGCACATGCTGCGCGGCCTCGTCCGCCCCGGCCGCCAGACGGCCCGCACCGCCTCCACCCAGGACGGCGAGCTGCTGCGCCGCCTGGCCGGACTCTCGGCCGCCGACCGGGAGAAGGCGCTGATCGACCTGGTACGCGCCCAGGCCGCGTCGGTGCTCGGACACGACGGGCCGGACGGGGTGCGGGCGGACACCGCGTTCAGGGAGACCGGGTTCGACTCGCTCACATCCGTGGAACTGCGCAACCGGCTGCGGGCGGCGACGGGACTTCAGCTTCCCGCCACCTTGGTCTTCGACTACCCGAACCCGCAGGCCCTCGCCCGTCACCTGCACACCGAACTGTTCCCGGACGGCGGCACGGCCGCCCAGGACGTGGACGAAGACCGGCTGCGGCGCGCACTCGCGTCGCTCCCGCTGGACCGGTTCCGGGCCGCCGGACTGATGGATGCCCTGGTCAAGCTGGCCGCCCTCGACGACGGCGCAGCGGCGGTCGGCGTGCTCGACGACGCCGACGAGGAGAGGGCGGTCGCCGAGCTGGACGTCGACGACCTCGTGCAACTGGCACTCGGCGACAACTGACCTGCGAATTCGTTGAAGGATTGGGGAAAATCAAGTGAGTGCGTCGTATGAGAAGGTCGTCGAGGCGCTACGGAAGTCGGTCGAAGAGGTCGGCTCGCTGAAGAAGCGGAACCGCCTGCTCGTCGACGCCTCCCGTGAGCCGGTGGCCGTGGTGGGCATGGCGTGCCGGCTGCCCGGCGGTGTGGCGGGCCCCGACGACCTGTGGCGACTCGTGCGCGACGGCCGCGACGCCGTGACGGGTTTTCCCGAGGACCGGGGCTGGGACCTGGAGGGGCTGTTCGACCCGGACCCGGACCGTGCGGGAACCTCTTACACGAACCAGGGCGGCTTCCTCCACGAAGCGGGCCTGTTCGACGCGGGCTTCTTCGGGATCTCGCCGCGTGAGGCCCTCGCCATGGACCCGCAGCAGCGGCTGCTGCTGGAGGCGTCCTGGGAGGCGTTCGAGAGCGCCGGGATCGACCCGCTCTCGCTGAAGGGCGCCGACGTCGGGGTCTTCTCCGGGGTGTTCGGCCAGGGCTACGTCGCTCCCGGCGCCAGCGTGGTCACACCGGAGCTGGAGGGCTTCGCGGGCACGGGCGGTTCCACGAGCGTGGCGTCGGGCCGGGTGTCCTACGTCTTCGGCTTCGAGGGCCCGGCGGTCACCATCGACTCGGCGTGCTCGTCCTCGCTGGTGGCGATGCACCTGGCCGCGCAGGCCCTGCGCCAGGGCGAGTGCTCCATGGCCCTCGCCGGCGGCGCCACCGTCATGGCCAACCCCGGGGCGTTCGTGGAGTTCTCCCGCCAGCGGGGCCTGGCCGACGACGGGCGCTGCAAGGCGTACGCCGACGGCGCGGACGGCACCGGCTGGGCCGAGGGCGTCGGTGTCGTCGTCCTGGAACGTCTGTCGGTGGCCCGTGAGCGCGGGCACAAGGTGCTGGCCGTGCTGCGGGGCAGCGCCGTCAACCAGGACGGCGCGTCCAACGGCCTGACCGCGCCCAACGGCCCCGCCCAGCAGCGGGTGATCCGCGGAGCACTGGCGAACGCCGGGATCGGTCCGGCGGACGTCGACGTGGTGGAGGGCCACGGCACGGGCACGGTCCTCGGTGACCCGATCGAGGCGCAGGCCCTGCTGGCGACCTACGGCAAGAACCGTGACGCCGAACGGCCGCTGTGGCTGGGTTCGTTGAAGTCGAACGTGGGTCACACGCAGGCGGCCGCGGGTGTCGCCGGTGTGATCAAGATGGTCCAGGCGCTGCGGCACGGTGTGCTGCCGGCGACGTTGCACGTGGACGCGCCGACGACGCGGGTGGACTGGTCGGCGGGTGCGGTGCAGCTGCTGACCGAGGCACGGGAGTGGCCGCGTGGGGACCGCCCGCGTCGGGCCGGCGTCTCGGCGTTCGGTGTCAGTGGCACGAACGCCCACCTGATCCTTGAGGAGGCGCCTGCCGAAAAGGAGGACACGGTCCCGGCTCCGTCCTCCGGTGGTGTGGTGCCGCTGGTGGTGTCGGCGCGGAGTGCGGTGTCACTGGCGGGGCAGGCGGGGCGGCTCGCGTCCTTCGTCGAGCAGAACGACGAGGTCGGCTTGGCGGACGTCGCCGGTGCGTTGGCCGGTGGGCGTGCGGTGCTGAGCGAGCGTGCCGTGGTCGTGGCCGGGTCCGACGCGGAGGCGCTGGCCGGTCTGCGGGCGCTTGCTGCGCGTGAGAGTGCCCCTGGTGTGGTGTCCGGCAGTTCTGGGACACCGGGCAAGGTGGTGTGGGTGTTCCCGGGTCAGGGCTCGCAGTGGGCGGGCATGGGCCGGGAGTTGATGGATGCCTCGCCGGTGTTCGCGGAGAGGATCGCCGCGTGTGCGGCGGCCCTGGAGCCGTTCATCGACTGGTCGCTCGTTGATGTGCTGCGTGGGGATGCCGACCCGGGTCTGATGGAGCGGGTCGACGTTCTCCAGCCGGCCAGTTTCGCCGTGATGGTGGGGCTGGCCGCGGTGTGGCGGTCGGTGGGCGTCGAGCCTGACGCGGTGCTCGGTCACTCTCAGGGTGAGATCGCTGCGGCTGCGGTCAGTGGTGCTTTGTCGTTGGAGGATGCGGCGCGGGTGGTGGCGCTGCGCAGTCAGGCGATCGCCGGGCAGCTCGCCGGGCGTGGTGGCATGGCTTCCGTCGCGCTGAGCGAGAGCGAGGCGGTCGGGCGGCTGGAGCGTTGGGCGGGCCGCGTGGAGGTGGCTGCCGTCAACGGGCCCTCGTCTGTGGTGATCGCCGGTGACGCCGAAGCGCTGGACGAAGCACTGGAGGCACTGGCCGCCGATGGCGTCAGGGTGCGCAGGGTCGCGGTGGACTACGCCTCCCACACCCGGCACGTGGAGGACATCCGCGAGACGCTGGCCGACACTCTCGCCGGAGTCACAGCCCAGGCTCCGTCGATCCCGTTCTACTCGACCGTCACCGGGGAGTGGATCGAGAACGAAGGTGTCCTGGACGGCGGTTACTGGTACCGCAACCTCCGAGGCCAGGTCGGCTTCGGCCCGGCGGTGGGTGAGCTGGTCCGTCAGGGCCACGGCGTTTTCGTCGAGGTCAGCGCCCATCCGGTACTCGTCCAGCCGATCACCGAGATCCTCGACGACACCGACACGACGGTCACCGGCTCGCTGCGTCGCGAGGACGGCGGCCTGCGTCGTCTGCTCACGTCGGTGGCCGAACTCTTCGTGCGCGGCGTCCCGGTCGACTGGACCGGCATCCTGCCGGCCGGCGCCGCCTCGGCGCGGCCCGACCTCCCGACGTACGCCTTCGACCACCAGCACTACTGGCTTCACGAGGTCGAGTCGGCGACGGACGCGGCGTCGCTCGGGCAGGCGGCGGCGGACCATCCGCTGCTCGGCGCGGTGGTGCGGTTGCCGCAGACCGACGGGCTGGTGTTCACCTCCCGCCTGTCGCTCAAGGCCCAGCCCTGGCTCGCCGATCACGCCGTGGGCGGTGTCGTCATCCTCCCCGGCACGGGGCTGGTGGAGCTGGCCGTGCGGGCCGGTGACGAGGCCGGGTGCGGAGCGCTGGAAGAGCTGGTGATCGAGGCGCCGTTGGTGGTGCCGGACCAGGGCGGGGTGCGGGTTCAGGTGGCCGTCGGCGCCCCGGATGCGAACGGGTCCCGCGCGGTGGAGATCTACTCGCAGCGCGAGGACGGTCCCGGCGACGAGGACGCTTGGACACGGCATGCCACCGGCACGCTCTCCGTCGCGCCGACGTCGGCGGGGGAGACGGAGGCCGACCTCACCGCCTGGCCGCCGGCCGGCGCCGAGCCCGTCGAGATCGGTGACTTCTACGGCGACCTGAGCGAGCGCGGCTACGGCTACGGCCCCGCGTTCCAGGGAGTGCGGGCCGTGTGGCGCCGCGGCGACGAGGTCTTCGCCGAGGTCGCCCTGCCCGAGGAACACCGCGCGGAGGCCGGCCGGTTCGGCATCCATCCCGCGCTGCTGGACGCCGCCCTCCAGGCCGGCACCATCGGGTCGGCGGGAGACGCCGAGGAGCCCGGGGAGCCGGTGCTGGCCTTCGCGTGGAACGGCCTGGTGCTGCACGCCGCGGGCGCCTCGGCGCTGCGCGTGCGGATCGCGCCGAACGGGCCGGACGCGCTGTCCGTGCGGGCCGCCGACGAAGCCGGTGGACCGGTGGTGACACTGGACTCGCTGGTGTCCCGGGCGGTGTCGGCAGGACAGCTGGAGACACCCGCCGACACGACCGTGGCCAACGCGCTGTTCCGCCTGGAATGGAGCGAGGTCCCCGTGCCCCCGGGCTCGGAGTTCCCCCCGTCCTGGGTGCCGGTGACCACTTCCGACGACGTGGCGGCCCTGTCCGCGAGTGCCGGAGTACCGGCGGTCGCCGTCCTGGAGGCCGTCGGTGACGGCGGAGACGATGCGGTACTGACGCTGACCTCCCGCGTCCTCGCGGTGCTACAGGCGTGGCTGACCGCGGAAGGCCTGGACGAGTCGCAGCTCGTCGTGGCGACCCGGGGCGCGGTGGCCGCCGGTGAGGCGGGCGTGGTGACCGATCCGGCCGGAGCGGCCGTATGGGGTCTGGTGCGTGCCGCGCAGTCCGAGGCGCCCGACCGGGTCGTCCTGCTCGACACCGACCCCGACGCCGAAGGCGGTGTGGACTCGGTCCTGGACTCCCTGCTGGGCCCGGTGACGGCCTGCGGTGAACCGCAGGTCGCGGCGCGTGGCACGGTCCTGGCCGTTCCGCGCCTCGCCCGCGCCGCGGACCGCGTCGTGGACGCGGCCGCGGTGTTCGCGGACGAGGGGACGGTTCTGGTTTCGGGTGCGGGTTCGCTGGGTGGTGTGGTGGCCCGGCATCTGGTCGCGCGGCACGGGGTGCGGCGTCTGGTGCTGGCCAGTCGTCGTGGTCCGGAGGCCGAGGGTGCGGCGGAGCTGGTGGCGGAGCTGGCGGGGCAGGGGGCGGCCGTGGAGGTCGTGGCCTGTGATGTGTCCGACCGCGGTCAGGTCGAGGCGCTGCTCGCCGGTCTGCCGCCGGAGTATCCGCTGCGCGGGGTCGTCCACACGGCCGGTGTCTTCGACGACGGACTGATCGGGGCACTCACCCCGGAGCGCCTCGCGGGTGTCTTCGCGCCCAAGGTGGACGCCGTACGCCACCTCGACGAGCTGACCCGCGGCCTGGCGCTCGACGCGTTCGTCGTCTTCTCGTCCGTTGCGGGCCTGTCCGGCGGTGCCGGGCAGGGCAACTACTCCGCGGCCAACGCCTTCCTCGACGGCCTCATGAGTGGCCGCAGGGCAGCGGGCCTGCCCGGTATCTCGCTGGCCTGGGGCCTGTGGGAGCAGTCCCTCGGCATGGCCGGCCACCTCAGCGCCGTGGACCAGGCGCGCGCCAGCCGCAGCGGTGTACTGGAGATATCGGCGGCCGAGGGCATGGAACTCTTCGACGCGGCCCTCGTGTCGGAGCGGTCGCTTCTCGTACCGGTCAAGCTGGACCTTCGCACCGTACGTGCCGACGCGTCGGCGGGCGCGGCCGTTCCGCACCTGCTGCGCGGACTCGTACGGGCGGGCCGGCAGCAGGCACGTGCGGCGGCCACCGCCACCGAGAGCGGCCGGCTGTCCGACCGGCTGGCCGGCCTCGCCGCCGCCGAGCAGGAAGCGCTGCTGCTCGACCTCGTACGGGCCCAGGCCGCGGTCGTGCTCGGCCACACCGAGCCCGGCGGCGTCCGGGCGGACACGGCGTTCAAGGACGCCGGATTCGACTCGCTCACATCGGTCGAGCTGCGCAACCGGCTGCGCGAGGCGACCGGTCTCAAGCTGCCCCCGACCCTCGTCTTCGACTACCCGTCCCCGCAGGCCCTCGCCCGCTACCTGAGTGAGGAGTTCGGCGAGGTCGCGGCCCCGGAACCGGAGATCCACGCGGTCGTCGCGGCCGACACGAACGATCCCGTCGCCATCGTCGGCATGGCCTGCCGGCTGCCCGGCGGGGTGTCCTCGCCGGAGCAGCTCTGGAGGCTGGTGGCGGACGGCGTCGACGCCATCTCCGATTTCCCCGAGGACCGGGGCTGGGACCTGGAGGGCCTGTTCGACCCGGACCCGGACCACGCCGGTACGAGCTACACCAGCCAGGGTGGCTTCCTGACCGGGGCGGGCCTGTTCGACGCGGGCTTCTTCGGCATCTCGCCGCGTGAGGCGCTGGCCATGGACCCGCAGCAGCGGCTGCTCCTGGAAACCTCCTGGGAGGCGCTGGAAGGAGCGGGCATCGACCCGACCTCGCTGAAGGGCACGGACGTCGGCGTCTTCTCCGGCGTCTCCGGCCAGGGCTACGGAACCGGTGTGCTCGCACCCGAGGTGGAGGGCTTCGCCGGAACCGGCCTCGCGTCGAGTGTGGCGTCGGGCCGGGTGTCGTACGTCTTCGGCTTCGAGGGCCCCGCGGTGTCGGTGGACACGGCGTGCTCGTCGTCGCTGGTGGCGATGCACCTGGCCGCGCAGGCGCTGCGCCAGGGCGAGTGCTCGATGGCGCTGGCCGGCGGCGCCATGGTGATGGCGACACCCGCCACCTTCATGGCCTTCTCCCGCCAGCGCGGCCTGGCCGACGACGGACGCTGCAAGGCGTTCGCCGAGGGTGCCGACGGCATGGGCCTGTCGGAAGGCGTCGGGGTCGTCCTCCTGGAGCGCCTGTCGGTGGCCCGCGAGCGCGGGCACGAGGTCCTCGCGGTCCTGCGGGCCAGCGCGGTGAACCAGGACGGCGCGTCCAACGGTCTTACGGCGCCGAACGGTCCCTCGCAGCAGCGGGTGATCCGGCGGGCCCTGGCCGGCGCGGGGCTTTCCACCGCCGACGTGGACGTGGTGGAGGGGCACGGCACCGGTACGGCGCTCGGCGACCCGATCGAGGCACAGGCGCTGCTGGCGACCTACGGCAAGGACCGCGACGCCGACCGCCCGCTGTGGCTCGGTTCGCTGAAGTCGAACATCGGCCACGCACAGGCGGCCGCCGGTGTCGCCAGCGTCATCAAGATGGTGCAGTCGCTGCGGCACGGCGTCATGCCGCCCACCCTGCACGCCCAGCGGCCGTCGGACCAGGTGGACTGGTCGGCGGGTGCGGTGGAGTTGCTGACGGAGGCGCGGGAGTGGCCGCGTGGGGAGCGTCCGCGTCGGGCGGGTGTCTCGTCCTTCGGGGTGAGCGGTACGAACGCGCACCTGATTCTGGAGGAGGCGCCTGCCGAGGAGGAGGGCGCGGCCTCGGCTCCCTCTTCCGGTGGTGTGGTGCCGCTGGTTCTGTCGGCGCGGAGTGCGGGGTCGCTGTCGGAGCAGGCGGAGCGGCTTGCGGCCGTGGTCGGTTCCGATGGTGTGCCGCTGGAGTCCGTGGCCGGGTCACTGGTGACGCGGCGGGCTCTCTTGGGTGAGCGCGCGGTGGTCGTGGCCGACTCGGGTGAGGAGGCAGTGGCCGGTCTGCGGGCGCTTGCCGCGGGTGAGAGTGCCCCTGGTGTGGTGTCCGGCAGCTCGGGAGCGCCGGGCCGGGTGGTGTGGGTGTTCCCGGGTCAGGGCTCGCAGTGGGCGGGCATGGGCCGGGAACTCCTCGACGCCTCACCGGTGTTCGCCGAGCGGATCACCGAGTGCGCGGCGGCCCTGGAGCCGTTCATCGACTGGTCGCTTGTCGACGTACTGCGTGGTGATGCCGACCCGGGTCTGATGGAGCGGGTCGACGTTCTTCAGCCGGCGAGTTTCGCCGTGATGGTGGGGCTGGCGGCGGTCTGGTCGTCGGTGGGTGTGCTGCCGGACGCGGTGCTCGGTCATTCGCAGGGTGAGATCGCGGCGGCGTGTGTGTCGGGTGCTCTGTCGTTGGAAGATGCGGCGCGGGTCGTGGCGCTGCGCAGTCAGGCCATTGCCGGGCAGCTCGCCGGGCGTGGTGGCATGGCCTCGGTCGCGCTGAGTGAGAGCGAGGCGGCCGGGCGGTTGAAGCGCTGGCCGGACCGGGTTGAGGTGGCTGCCGTCAACGGGCCGTCTTCCGTGGTGATCGCGGGTGACGCCGAGGCGCTGGACGAGGCCCTGGAGGTGCTGGCTGCCGACGGGATCCGGGTACGGCGGGTGGCGGTGGACTACGCCTCCCACACCCGGCATGTCGAGGACATCCGCGAGACGCTGGCAGAGACGCTCGCCGGCGTTACGGCCAAGGCCCCGATGGTTCCGTTCTTCTCGACCGTGACGGGGGAGTGGGTCGAGGCCGAGGGTGTCTTGGACGGCGGTTACTGGTACCGCAACCTCCGCGGTCAGGTCGGCTTCGGCCCCGCGGTGGGTGAGCTGGTCCGTCAGGGCCACGGTGTCTTCGTCGAGGTCAGCGCGCACCCGGTGCTGGTCCAGCCGATCACCGAGATCCTCGACGACACCGACACGACGGGCACCGGCACCACGGTCACCGGTTCCCTGCGCCGCGAGGACGGCGGCCTGCGCCGTCTGCTGGCCTCGATGGCCGAACTCTTCGTGCGCGGCGTGCCGGTCGACTGGTCCGGCATCCTGCCCGAGGGGGCCACGTCGGCCCGCGTCCAGCTGCCCACGTACGCCTTCGACCACGAGTACTACTGGCTCGACACGTCGCAGCCGGTGACCGATGCGGCGTCGTTGGGGCAGGCGGCTGCTGACCATCCGCTGCTCGGTGCGGTGGTGCGGTTGCCGCAGACCGACGGGCTGGTGTTCACCTCCCGCCTGTCGCTCAAGACCCACCCCTGGCTCGGCGATCACGTGGTCGGCGGCCTGGTGCTCCTGCCCGGCACGGGACTGGTCGAACTGGCGGTCCGGGCCGGTGACGAGGCCGGCTGCGGGGTGCTCGAAGAGCTGGTGACCGAGGCGCCGTTGGTGGTGCCGAAGCACGGCGGAGTGCGCGTGCAGGTCGCCGTGGGAGGTCCGAACGAGAACGGGTCCCGCACCGTCGAGGTGTTCTCCCAGAGCGAGGACGCGCTCGGGGAAGGCGACACGTGGACACGGCACGCCACCGGCATGCTGGCCGCCGGGCCCCAGCCGGGCGACGGTGCCCCCGGGTTCGACTTCGCGGTGTGGCCGCCGGCCGACGCCCGGCAGGTGGCGGTGGACACCGGTGAACTGTACGAAGGCCTGCTGGAGCGCGGCTACGCGTACGGCCCGGTCTTCCAGGGGGTGCGTGCCGTGTGGCGGCGCGGCGAGGAACTCTTCGCCGAGGTGGCGCTGCCCGACGACGAGCGTGACAGGTCGGGCGACTTCGGCATCCACCCCGCGCTGCTCGACGCCGCCCTCCAGGCCGGGACCTTCGCCGTCGCGGCGGACACGGAGCAGGAGGAGGCCGGGCAACCGGTGATGCCGTTCGCGTGGAACGGACTCGTGCTGCACGCCGCGGGTGCCTCGGCACTGCGGGTGCGGGTCGCCCCGAACGGGCCGGACGCGCTGTCCGTGCAGGCCGCCGACGACGCGGGTGGCCCGGTGCTGACGATGGACTCGCTGGTCATGCGGGCGGTGGCCATCGAGCAGCTGGGCGCCACGGCGACGGAGGAGAGCCGCGAGTCGCTCTTCGAGGTGCGGTGGACCGAACTGCCCCCGGCCCAGGAGACGCAGCCCGCGCCGCCGTGGCTGCCGGTGGCGACCGCCGACGACATCGCCGCCCTGACCACCGGTGGCGGGACCCCGGCGCTCGCGGTCCTGGAAGCCGTCGGTGGCGACGGTGACGATGCCGTACTGACGCTGACCTCCCGCGTCCTGGAGGTGGTGCAGGCGTGGCTGAGCGCGTCCGGCGCCGAGGAGTCGCGCCTCGTGGTGGCGACCCGGGGCGCGGTGGCCGCCGGTGAGGCGGGCGCGGTGACCGACCCGGCCGGAGCGGCCGTGTGGGGCCTGGTGCGTGCCGCCCAGTCCGAGAACCCGGACCGCGTCGTCCTGCTCGACACCGACCCCGACGCCGAAGGCGGCCTGGAGCCGGTGCTGGACTCGGTCCTCGCGGCGGTCACGGCCGGCGGTGAACCGCAGGTCGCCGTGCGCGGTACCGCCCTGTCCGTGCCGCGCCTCGCCCGCGCCGGCGTTCCGGACGCGGACGGGTCCGTGGTGTTCCGGCCGCAGGGGACCGTCCTGGTCTCGGGCGGCGGATCGCTGGGCGCGCTGGCGGCCCGGCACCTGGTCACCCGGCACGGCGTGCGGCACCTGGTCCTGGCGAGCCGCCGGGGCCCGGACGCCGAGGGCGCCGGGGAACTGGTGGCCGAACTCGCCGAGCACGGGGCGGCGGTCTCCGTCGTGGCCTGCGACATGTCCGACCGGGCACAGGTCGAGGCCCTGCTCGCGCAGGTACCCGAGGAGCACCCCCTGCGGGGTGTGGTGCACACGGCCGGTGTCTTCGATCCCGGGGTCATCGGAGCACTCACCTCGGAACGGCTGGCCAAGGTGTTCGCGCCCAAGGTGGACGCCGTACGGCACCTGGACGAGCTGACCCGGCCGCTGGCCCTGGACGCCTTCGTCGCCTACTCCTCCGCCTCCTCCGTCTTCATGGGCGCCGGCAGCGGCGGATACGCGGCGGCCAACGCCTTCCTGGACGGGCTGATGTCCCACCGCCGCGCGGCGGGCCTGCCCGGGCTCTCCCTCGCCTGGGGACCCTGGGAGCAGGTCACCGGCATGGCCGGCAACATCGACGACCTCACCAGGACCCGGATGAGCCGGCGCGAAGGGCGCGGCGGAGTCATGGCGCTCCGCTCCGCCGAGGGCATGGAGCTGTTCGACGCCGCGCTCCGGTCGGAGCAGGCACTGCTCGTACCGGCCGGCATCGACCTGCGGGCCGTACGTGCCGACGCGGCGGGGGGCGGCGGAGTGCCGCACCTGCTCCGCGGGCTGGTCCGCACGGGCCGGCAGTCGGCGCGGGCGGCGGCCTCCGCCGGCGGCGACCGCGGGCGGCTGGCCGACCGGCTGGTGGGACTGTCCGCCGCGAAGCAGGAGTCTCTGCTGCTCGGGGTGGTCTGCGCGCAGGCCGCGGTCGTGCTCGGGCACAGCGGACCGGAGAACGTCCGCGTGGAAATGGCGTTCAACGAAGCCGGGTTCGACTCGCTCACATCGGTGGAGCTGCGCAACCGGCTGCGTGAGGCGACCGGCCTCAAGCTGCCCGCCACGCTGGTCTTCGACCACCCGACCCCGCTGGCGCTCGCCCGCTACCTGCGGACCGAACTCGCCGTCGACGAGGCGTCCCCCGCCGACGCGGTCCTCGCCGGCCTCGCCGGTCTGGAGGCGGCCATCGAGTCCGCGGGAGGCGACGAAGCCGCCCGAGAGCGGATCACCGTGCGCCTGCTGGAGCTGCTGCGGACGGCCGAGACGGCCGGCGGCCCCGGCGACGGCGCGGGCGGCGCGGACGCGTCCGACGAGGACCTCGACACCGCCAGCGACGAGGAGCTGTTCGCGCTCGTCGACCAGCTCGACTGACGCGAACCGCGACGCACGGGACACACAAGACATGCGAGACAGGCATCCATGGCCGTCCGAGGCCACCGCACACATTCCTTTCCTGGGGGTTGAATCCAGTGGCTGACGAGGCAGAACTCCGCGACTATCTCAAGCGGGCCATCGCCGACGCCCGCACTGCCCGCAAGCGGCTGCGCGAGGTCCAGGAGGAGGCGCGCGAACCGATCGCCATCGTCTCCATGGCCTGCCGGTACCCCGGTGGTGTCTCCTCGCCCGAGGCACTGTGGACGCTGGTCTCCGAAGGCACGGACGCGGTCACCGACTTCCCCCAGGACCGGGGCTGGGACCTGGAGGGCCTCTTCGACGCCGACCCCGACCACGCGGGTACGTCGTACGTCACCCAGGGCGGCTTCCTGGAGGGCGCGGGCCTGTTCGACGCGGGGTTCTTCGGGATCTCGCCGCGTGAGGCCCTCGCGATGGACCCGCACCAGCGCCTGCTCCTGGAGACCTCGTGGGAGGCGGTCGAGCGCGCGGGCATTGACCCCCTCTCGCTCAAGGGCGCCGACGTCGGAGTCTTCTCCGGCCTCTCCGGACAGGGCTACGGCGCGAGCGCCGGGGTGGTGACCCCGGAGTCCGAGGGCTTCGCGGGCACCGGGGCGTCGTCGAGCGTGGCGTCGGGCCGGGTGTCGTACGTCTTCGGCTTCGAGGGCCCCGCGGTGTCCCTCGACACCGCCTGCTCCTCCTCGTTGGTGGCCATCCACCTCGCGGCCCAGGCCCTGCGGCAGGGCGAGTGCTCGATGGCGCTGGCGGGCGGCGCGATGGTGATGGCCACGCCCGGCAACTTCGTCGCGTTCTCGCGTCAGCGGGGCCTGGCCTCCGACGGGCGCTGCAAGGCGTTCGCGGAGGGCGCGGACGGCATGGGCCTCGCCGAGGGCGTCGGGGTGGTGCTCCTGGAGCGCCTGTCCGTCGCCCGGAAGCGCGGGCACAAGGTTCTCGCCGTCCTGCAGGGCAGTGCGGTGAACCAGGACGGTGCGTCCAACGGTCTTACGGCTCCCAACGGTCCCTCGCAGCAGCGGGTGATCCGGCGGGCGCTGGCAAGTGCAGGGCTCTCGGCGCCCGACGTGGACGTCGTCGAGGCGCACGGGACGGGCACGGCACTGGGCGATCCGATCGAGGCGCAGGCGCTGCTGGCCACCTACGGGCAGGGTCGCGATCCGGAACGGCCGCTGTGGCTCGGTTCGTTGAAGTCGAACGTGGGTCACACGCAGGCGGCCGCCGGTGTGGGCAGTGTGATCAAGATGGTGCAGGCGCTGCGGCACGGCGTCATGCCGCCCACCCTGCACGTCGACGCGCCCACGAGCGAGGTGGACTGGTCGGCGGGCGCGGTGGAGCTGCTGACCGAGGGACGGGAGTGGCCGCGCGAGGGGCGCCCCCGTCGCGCGGGTGTCTCGTCCTTCGGCGTGAGCGGGACGAACGCGCACCTGATTCTGGAGGAGGCGCCTGCCGAGGACGAGGACGCGGTCCCGGCTCCGACCTCTGGCGGTGTGGTGCCGCTGGTGGTGTCGGCGCGGAGTGCGGGGTCGCTGTCGGGGCAGGCGGGGCGGCTCGCGTCCTTCGTCGAGCAGAACGACGGGGTCGACCTGACGGACGTCGCCGGTGCGTTGGCCGGTGGGCGTGCGGTGCTGAGTGAGCGTGCGGTGGTGGTGGCCGACTCGGGTGAGGAGGCTGTGGCCGGTCTGCGGGCGCTTGCCGCGGGTGAGAGTGCGCCTGGTGTGGTGTCCGGCAGCTCGGGGACGCCCGGCCGGGTGGTGTGGGTGTTCCCGGGTCAGGGCTCGCAGTGGGCGGGCATGGGCCGGGAACTCCTCGACGCCTCGCCGGTGTTCGCGGAGCGGATCTCCGCGTGCGCGGCGGCCCTGGAGCCGTTCATCGACTGGTCGTTGATCGACGTACTGCGTGGGGATGCCGACCCGGGTCTGATGGAGCGGGTCGACGTTCTCCAGCCGGCGAGCTTCGCGGTGATGGTGGGGCTGGCGGCCGTCTGGTCTTCGGTTGGCGTCGAGCCCGATGCGGTGCTCGGTCATTCGCAGGGTGAGATCGCGGCTGCGTGTGTGTCGGGTGCGCTGTCGTTGGAGGATGCGGCGCGGGTGGTGGCGCTGCGCAGTCAGGCCATTGCCGGGCAGCTCGCCGGGCGTGGCGGTATGGCCTCGGTCGCGCTGAGCGAGGGCGAGGCGGCCGGGCGCTTGAAGCGTTGGGCGGGCCGCGTGGAGGTGGCCGCTGTCAACGGGCCCTCGTCCGTGGTGATCGCGGGTGACGCCGAGGCGCTGGACGAGGCCTTGGAGGCGCTGGCCGCCGACGGAATCCGGGTGCGCAGGGTCGCGGTGGACTACGCCTCCCACACCCGGCACGTGGAGGACATCCGCGACACGCTCGCCGAGACGCTCGCCGGAGTCACAGCCCAGGCCCCGTCCATCCCGTTCTACTCGACCGTCACCGGGGAGTGGATCGAGAACGAAGGCGTCCTGGACGGCGGTTACTGGTACCGCAACCTCCGAGGCCAGGTCGGCTTCGGCCCGGCGGTGGGTGAGCTGGTCCGTCAGGGCCACGGTGTCTTCGTCGAGGTCAGCGCCCACCCGGTGCTGGTCCAGCCGATCACCGAGATCCTCGACGACACCGACACGACGGTCACCGGCACCACGGTTACCGGTTCGCTGCGTCGCGAGGACGGCGGCCTGCGCCGTCTGCTCACGTCGATGGCCGAAGTCTTCGTGCGCGGCGTGCCGGTCGACTGGTCCGGCATCCTTCCCGACGGGGCCACCTCGGCCCGCGTCGAACTGCCCACGTACGCCTTCGACCACCAGCACTACTGGCTCCAGGCCACCGACGCCCCCACCGACGCCACCTCTCTCGGGCTGGCCGGTACCGATCACCCGCTGCTCGGCGCGATGGTGGAGCTTCCGCACTCCGACGGACTGGTGTTCACCTCCCGCCTGTCGCTCAAGACCCACCCCTGGCTCGCCGACCACGCGATCGGCGGACTGGCGCTGCTTCCCGGCACGGGACTGGTGGAGCTGGCCGTGCGGGCCGGTGACGAGGCCGGGTCCGGGGTGCTCGAAGAGCTGGTGATCGAGGCGCCGTTGGTGGTGCCGGAGCAGGGCGGGGTGCGGGTCCAGGTGGCCGTCGGCGCGGCCGGCGAGAACGGGTCGCGCACCGTCGAGGTGCATTCGCGGCGCGACGACGTTCCCGGTGAAGGGGACGCGTGGACGCGGCACGCCACCGGAATCCTCGCGGTGTCGGCCGCGGCCCGCACGACCGGCTTCGACTTCGCCGCCTGGCCGCCTCCCGGCGCCCAGCGGGTCGAGGTCGACGCCGCCGACTTCTACGCGGAGCTGCGCGAGCGCGGCGTGGACTACGGACCGGCGTTCCAGGGGGTGCGGACGGCGTGGCGGCGCGGCGACGAGGTCTTCGCCGAAGTCGCCCTGCCCGAGGAGTACCGCGACGAGGCGGCCGGGTTCGGCATCCATCCCGCCCTGCTGGACGCGGTCCTCCAGACCGGCACGTTCCGGGGCGCGACGACGGCGGACACCCCGGAGGACGAGACCGGCCGGCCCGTCCTGGCCTTCGCGTGGAACGGCCTGGTGCTGCACGCCGCGGGCGCCTCGGCGCTGCGGGTGCGCGTCGCCCCGAGCGGACCGGACGCCCTGTCGGTCGAGGCGGCGGACGAGACCGGCGCACCGGTCGTGACGATGGACTCGCTGGTCTCCCGGGCGGTGTCCGCGGAGCAGTTGGACTCGGCCGCGGGCACCGTGGTCGCCGACTCCTTGTTCCGGGTGGAGTGGAGCGAGCTGCCCCCGGCCCCGGCGGTCGGGGCCCTGCCCTCGCGGGCGGCGGTGCGCGGCGCGGACGAGATCGGCATGCTGGCCGAAGCCGCCGTCGTCCCGGACGTGGCCGTCCTGGAGGCGGTGGGCGGTACCACCGACGATGCCGTGCTCGCGCTGACCTCGCGCGTCCTCACGGCGGTGCAGACCTGGCTGGCCGCGGAAGGGCTGGACGAGTCACGGCTCGTGGTCGTCACCCGGGGCGCGGTCGCCGCCGGCGAGACGGGGGAGGTGACCGACCCGGCGGGGTCGGCGGTGTGGGGCCTGGTGCGGGCCGTGCAGTCCGAGAACCCGGATCGCGTCGTACTCCTGGACACCGACCCCGACGCCGAAGGCGGCCTGGAGCCGGTGCCGGACTCGGTCCTCGCGGCGGTGCTGGCCGGCGGCGAGCCCCAGGTCGCCGTGCGGGGAACGGCACTGAGGGTGCCCCGTCTCGCCCGCGCCGGTGCGTCCGACGCGCAGCCGGTCTTCGGTCCGCACGGAACCGTCCTCGTGTCGGGCGGCGGGTCCCTGGGCGAACTCGTCACCCGGCACCTCGTCGTCGAGCACGGCGTACGGCACCTGGTCCTGGCCAGCCGCCGGGGCCCGGACGCCGACGGTGTGCGGGAACTCGCGGCCGAGCTGACCGGACACGGGGCGGCGGTCTCCGTCGTGGCCTGCGACATGTCCGACCGGGCGCAGGTCGAGGCCCTGCTCGCGCAGGTACCCGAGGAGCACCCCCTGCGGGGTGTGGTGCACACGGCCGGTGTCTTCGAGGCCGGACTCGTGGAGACGCTGACTCCGGAGCGGCTGGCGAAGGTCTTCGCGCCCAAGGTGGACGCCGTACGGAATCTGGACGAGCTGACCCGGCCGCTGGCCCTGGACGCCTTCGTCGTCTACTCCTCCGCCTCCTCCGTCTTCATGGGCGCCGGCAGCAGCGGCTACGCGGCCGCCAACGCCTTCCTGGACGGGCTGATGGCCCAGCGCCGCGCGGCCGGCCTGCCCGGGCTCTCCCTGTCCTGGGGCACCTGGGCGCACGCCACCAACATGACCACCCACCTCAGCGCCGACGACCAGGTCCGGATGAGCCGGCGCGCCAACCGTGACGGGGTCGTCGCGCTCCAGCCCGCCGAGGGCATGGAGCTGTTCGACGCCGCGATCGGCACCGCGGACGCACTGCTCGTACCGGTCAAACTGGACCTGCGAGGCGTGCGGGCCGGTGCGGCGGCCGGCGGCGCGGTGCCGCACCTGCTGCGCGGCCTCGTACCCGCCGGCCGGCAGCAGGTGCGCGCCACGGCGTCCACCGCGGCCGGCGGCGACCTCCTGGAGCGCCTGTCCGGACTCCCCGGAACGGAGCAGGAGGCCGTGCTGCTGGACCTGGTACGCACTCAGGCCGCGGTCGTGCTCGGCCACAGCGGACCGGAGAGCGTCAAGGCGGAGACCGCGTTCAAGGACGTCGGGTTCGACTCCCTCACGTCGGTGGAGCTGCGCAACCGGATGCGCGAGGTGACGGGCCGGAAACTGCCCGCCACGCTGGTCTTCGACCACCCGACCCCGCTCGTGCTCGCCCGCTTCCTGCGCGAGGAGCTGGGCATCGGCGACGACGTGCTCTCGAGGGTGAACACGAAAATCGCGGACGTCGAGTCGCTCCTCGGTTCAGTGAGCCTCGACGAATCCATGAGAACCGGTATCGCGCTGCGGCTCCAGGGCCTGGTGGCCAGGTGCAATGGGGTCGTCGAGCAGACGGACGGTTCCACGGTGGCGGAGAAGCTGGAATCCGCATCGGCCGACGAAGTCCTCGACTTCATCGACGGAGAACTCGGGCTCGTGTGACGCCGGTTCAGGGCAGCCGGTACCGCCAAATCACTCGTGAGGACTGACGCATGGCCACGGACGAAAAACTCCTCAAGTACCTCAAGCGCGTCACGACGGAACTGCACACCCTGCGCAAGCAGGGCTCCTCGCACGCGGGTGAGCCGATAGCGATCGTGGGCATGGCGTGCCGGCTGCCGGGAGGCGTGACGGGTCCCGAGGATCTGTGGCGTCTGGTGCACGAGGGGCGGGACGGCGTCTCGGGATTCCCCCAGGACCGGGGCTGGGAGCTGGACGGCCTGTTCGACCCGGACCCCGACAATCCCGGCACCTCCTACACGGACCAGGGCGGCTTCCTCCAGGGCGCGGGCGAGTTCGACGCCGGGTTCTTCGGGATCTCGCCGCGTGAGGCGCTGGCGATGGACCCGCAGCAGCGGCTGCTCCTGGAGACCTCCTGGGAGGCCCTGGAGCGTGCGGGCATCGACCCGGTCGCCCTGAAGGGCACGGACGTCGGCGTCTTCTCCGGTGTCTCCAGTCAGGGTTACGGGTCCGGCGCGGGCGGCGTCGCCCCCGAGCTGGAGAGCTTCACCGGGACCGGCGTGGCGTCGAGCGTGGCGTCCGGCCGGGTGTCGTACGTCTTCGGCTTCGAGGGCCCCGCCGTGTCCGTGGACACGGCCTGTTCGTCGTCGCTCGTCGCCATCCACCTGGCCGCGCAGGCACTGCGCCAGGGTGAGTGCTCACTCGCCCTGGCCGGTGGCGCGATGGTGATGGCGACACCGGGCACCTTCGTGGTCTTCTCCCGCCAGCAGGGCATGGCCGCCGACGGCCGGTGCAAGGCGTACGCGGACGGCGCCGACGGGATGGGCCTGGCCGAGGGCGCGGGTGTGGTCGTCCTGGAGCGGCTGTCGGAGGCCCGGGAGCGCGGGCACCGGGTCCTCGCGGTCATCCGGGGCAGCGCGGTGAACCAGGACGGCGCGTCCAACGGTCTCACGGCGCCCAACGGGCCCTCGCAGCAGCGCGTGATCCGCAAGGCGCTGGCGGGGGCCGGCCTTGTCTCCGCCGACGTGGACGTGGTCGAGGGGCACGGCACGGGCACGGCGCTGGGCGACCCGATCGAGGCGCAGGCCCTGCTGGCCACGTACGGGCAGGGCCGTGATCCCGAACATCCCCTGTGGCTGGGGTCCTTGAAGTCGAACATCGGACACACGCAGGCCGCCGCGGGCGTGTCCAGCGTCATCAAGATGGTCGAGGCGCTGCGGCACGGTGTCATGCCCCCGACGCTGCACGCCCAGGAGCCGACGACCGAGGTCGACTGGACGGCGGGCGCGATCGAGCTGCTCAGCGAGGCCCGGGACTGGCCCCGCAACGGCCACCCGCGGCGTGCCGGAGTCTCCTCGTTCGGCATCAGCGGGACGAACGCGCACCTGATCCTGGAAGAGGCGCCGGAGGAGGCGCCGGCAGAGGATGCGCCCGCCGACGAGGCGCCGGTCGAGGAGAAGACGGCACCGCTGCCCGCGCCGGGTGGGCTCACGCCCCTGGTGGTGTCGGCGTACAACGAGGGCTCCCTGGCGGGCCAGGCCGGACGGCTCGCCGCATACCTGGACGCCGGACCGCAGGACCCGTCGGACACCCCGGAGGCCCTGCGGCTTCCCCGTGTCGCGAAGGCGCTGCTGTCCGAACGGGCGCTGCTGCGCGAGCGCGCCGTCGTCCTGGCCGGCTCGCAGCAGGAGGCCCTGGACGGCCTCGGTGCCCTGGACCGGGGCGACCACGCGGCCGGTGTGATCACCGGCAGGGCGGCCGGCACCGGCGGACCGGGCAAGGTCGTGTGGGTCTTCCCGGGCCAGGGCTCGCAGCGCGCGGGCGCCGGACGTGAACTGTACGAGCGCTACCCGGTGTTCGCCCGCGCCCTGGACGAGGCGTGCGAGCAACTGGAGGCGTTCCTCGCCGGGTGGATCGACCACCCGGTACGCGACGTGATCCTCGGCACGGCACCGGGCAGCACCGAACTGCTGAACCAGACGGTGTTCACCCAGGCCGCCCTGTTCGCCGTCGAAACCGCCCTGTTCCGGCTCCTGGAATCCTGGGGCGTACGACCGGACGCGGTCGTCGGACACTCGATCGGCGAGGTCGCCGCCGCGCACGCGGCCGGAGTGCTGTCGCTGCGGGACGCGGCACGCCTGGTCGCCGCACGGGGCCGGCTCATGCAGGCCCTGCCCCCGGGCGGGGCGATGGTCGCGGTGGCCGCCGACGAGACGGAGGTCGCCGGACTGCTCGGCGACGGGGTGGAGGTCGCCGCGGTCAACGGCCCCGCCTCCGTGGTGCTCTCCGGCGACGAGGACGCCGTACTCGCCGCGGCCGGGCGGCTGCGGGAGCAGGGCCGCAAGACCAAGCGGCTCGCCGTCTCCCACGCGTTCCACTCCCTGCGCATGGAGCCGATGCTGGCCGACTTCGCGGCGGAACTGACCGAGGTGGAGTGGCGGGCGCCGGCCATCCCCGTGATCTCGAACGTGACCGGGCGTCTCGCCGCGCCCGACGAACTCACCGGACCGGAGTACTGGGCCGGCCACGTGCGGCGGCCGGTCAGGTTCGCCGACGGCATCGCCGCCGCCGTCGAGTACGGCGCCGGGCTCTTCGTCGAACTGGGCCCGGGCGCGGCCCTGACCGGTCTGGTCGAGGAGACGGCGACCGCCGCGGGCGCCGCCCCGGCCTGCGTACCGGCGCTGCGCGACGGCCGCCCGGAGGAGCGGACCCTGCTGGCCTCGATGGCGGAGCTGTTCGTGCGCGGCGTGCCGGTGGACTGGTCCGGCGTGCTGCCGGAGGGCGCCGCGTCGGGACGAGTGGAACTGCCGACATACGCCTTCGACCGTCAGCACTACTGGCTGGAGACGGCGGGGTCCGTGACGGACGCGGCGTCGCTCGGGCAGGCGGCTGCTGACCATCCGCTGCTCGGCGCGGTGGTGCGGTTGCCGCAGACCGACGGGCTGGTGTTCACCTCCCGTCTGTCGTTGAAGGCGCAGCCGTGGCTCGGTGATCACCGGGTCGGTGGAGTGGTGCTGGTGCCCGGCACCGGCCTGGTGGAGCTGGCCGTGCGCGCCGGTGACGAGGCCGGCTGCGGTTCGCTGGAAGAGCTGGTGATCGAGGCGCCGTTGGTGGTGCCGGAGCGGGGCGGGGTGCGGCTCCAGGTCGCGGTGGGCGGCCCGGACGCGAACGGGTCGCGCACCGTCGAGGTGTTCTCCCAGCGTGAGGACGCCCCCGGCGACGGGGCCGCGTGGACACGGCACGCCGCCGCCACGCTGACCACCGCACCCACGGCCCCGCGGAAGGGATTCGACTTCACCGCCTGGCCGCCGCCCGGCGCCGAGCCCGTCGACACCGGCGACTTCTACGGCGACCTGACCGCGCTCGGCTACGGCTACGGCCCCGCGTTCCAGGGCCTGCGCGCCGTGTGGCGGCGCGGTGACGAGGTCTTCGCCGAGGCCGCCCTGCCCGAGGAGCAGCGTGCCGGCGCGGACCGGTTCGGCATCCACCCGGCGCTCCTCGACGCCGCCCTGCACGCCGGAATGTTCGGCACCGAGTCGGACACGACGGCCCAGGAACCCGGTCGGCCGGTCCTGCCGTTCGCCTGGAACGGCCTGGAGCTGCACGCCGCGGGCGCCTCCGCACTGCGTATCCGCCTCGGCACCGCCGGACCCGGCGCCGTGACACTCGAAGCGGCCGACGAGACCGGCGGCCCGGTCGTGAGCCTCGACTCCCTGGTGTCGCGGCCGGTCTCCGCCGACCAGTTGGAGTCGGCGACGGACTCGGCGGTCGCCGACTCGCTGTTCCAGGTGGACTGGACCGAGGCACCCGCCGCCCAACCGGCCCTCGACACCCCCACCTGGGCGCCGGTGGCCACCGCGGACGACGTGGCGGAACTGGCCCGGAACGCCGGGACACCGGAGTTCGCGGTGCTGGACGCCGTCGACGCCGACGCCCTCCAGCACCCGGACGCCGTACTGGCGCTCACCGCACACGTGCTGGGCGTGGTGCAGGCCTGGCTGGCCGCCGACGGCCTCGACGAGTCCCGGCTCGTGGTGGCGACCCGGGGCGCGGTGCCCGCCGGGGACGGCGTGGTGACCGATCCCGCCGGTGCGGCCGTGTGGGGGCTGGTGCGCTCCGCCCAGGCCGAGAACCCCGACCGGATCATCCTGATCGACGCCGATCCGGCCGCCGCCGGCGGGGTCGTGCCCGTGCTGGGCGCCGTGCGGGCCGCCGGAGAACCCCAGGTCGCCGTGCGCGGTACGGCACTGAAGGTGCCCCGGCTCGCCCGCGCCGGCGGACCCGCCCCGGAATCCGCCGGTGCCCTCACCCCGCAGGGGACGGTACTCATCACCGGCGGCACCGGATCACTGGGCGGCCTGGTCGCCCGGCACCTGGTCGCGCGACACGGCGTACGGCACCTCCTCCTGGTCAGCCGGCGCGGCCCGGACGCCGAGGGCGCACGGGAACTGGCCGCCGAACTCACCGAGCGGGGCGCGGCCGTGACGGTCGCGGCCTGCGACGTGTCCGACCGGGAGCAGACCGCGGCCCTCCTCGCCCGCATACCCGACGAACACCCCCTGCGCGGCGTGGTCCACACCGCGGGCGTCCTCGACGACGGAGTCATCGGGGCGCTCGATGCCCAGCGCCTGGCGAAGGTGTTCGCACCCAAGGTCGACGCGGTACGCCACCTCGACGCGCTGACCCGCGGCACCGACCTCGACACGTTCGTCGTGTTCTCCTCCGCCTCCGGCGTGTTCGGATCGGCCGGCCAGGGCAACTACGCGGCGGCCAACGCCTTCCTGGACGGTCTGATGGCCGACCGCCGGGCCGCCGGCCTGCCCGGCCTCTCGCTCGCCTGGGGCCTGTGGGAGCAGGACGCCGGAATGACCGCCCACCTCGGCGACGCCGACCAGGCACGCGCCGACCGCGGGGGCGTCCTGGCGATCACCGCCGCGCAGGGCATGGAACTGCTCGACGCCGCCCTCGTGTCCGAGCGGGCGCTGCTCGTACCGATCAGGATGGACCTGGGCGGTGCTCGGGCCGGAGCCGTGGCCGGGGCGCCGGTCCCGCACCTGCTGCGCGGCCTCGTACCGACGGGACGCCGCCAGGCACGGGCGGCGGCCGGCCAGGAGAACGACCTGCCCCGGCGCCTGTCCGGGCTCACCGAGGCGGAACGGGACGCCCTGCTCCTCGACCTCGTACGCTCCCAGGCCGCGGTCGTCCTCGGCCACGACGGACCGGACAGCGTCCGCGCCGACACCGCTTTCAACGAGGCCGGATTCGACTCGCTCACCTCGGTGGAGCTGCGCAACCGGCTGCGTGAGGCGACCGGCCTCAAGCTGCCCGCCACGCTGATCTTCGACTACCCGACACCGCAGGCCCTCGCCGGCTACCTGCGCGAGGAGTTCGGGGACACGGCGACGCCCGGCACCCCGGCCGCTTCCCCCGTACGCGCCGCGGACCCCGACGAGCCGATCGCGATCGTGGGCATGTCCTGCCGCCTGCCCGGCGGCGTGAACGGCCCCGACGACCTGTGGCGGCTCGTCTCCGAAGGCCGCGAGGGCATGTCCGCCTTCCCCGACGACCGCGGCTGGGACCTGGAGGGCCTCTTCGACCCCGATCCGGAGAGCGCGGGCACCTCCTACACCACCCAGGGCGGCTTCGTACGCGAAGCGGGCCTGTTCGACGCGGGCTTCTTCGGGATCTCGCCCCGTGAGGCGCTCGCCATGGACCCGCAGCAGCGACTGCTCCTGGAGACCTCGTGGGAGGCGTTCGAGAGCGCCGGGATCGACCCGCTCTCGCTGAAGGGCACGGATGTCGGCATGTTCTCCGGTGTGTCCAGCCAGGGCTACGGGGCCGGTGTGAGCGCACCGGAACTGGAAGGCTTCGCGAGCACGGGCACGGCGTCGAGTGTCGCGTCGGGCCGGGTGTCGTACGTCTTCGGCTTCGAGGGCCCGGCGGTCACCGTCGACACGGCGTGCTCCTCGTCGCTGGTGGCGATGCACCTGGCCGCGCAGGCCCTGCGCCAGGGCGAGTGCTCGATGGCGCTCGCCGGCGGCGTGACGGTGATGGCGACTCCGGTCAGCTTCGTGGAGTTCTCCCGCCAGCGGGGCCTGGCCGGAGACGGCCGCTGCAAGGCCTACGCCGACGGCGCGGACGGCACCGGCTGGGCCGAGGGCGTCGGCCTGGTCGTCCTGGAACGCCTGTCGGTGGCACGGGAGCGCGGGCACGAGGTCCTGGCCGTGCTGCGGGGCAGTGCGGTGAACCAGGACGGCGCGTCCAACGGTCTTACGGCTCCCAACGGTCCCTCGCAGCAGCGCGTGATCCGCAAGGCGCTCGCCGGCGCCGGCCTCTCCGCCACCGACGTCGACGTTGTGGAGGGCCACGGAACGGGCACGGCGCTGGGCGACCCGATCGAGGCGCAGGCCCTGCTGGCGACCTACGGCAAGGGCCGTGACGCCGACCGCCCGCTGTGGCTCGGTTCGCTGAAGTCGAACATCGGTCACACGCAGGCGGCCGCCGGTGTGGGCAGTGTGATCAAGATGGTGCAGGCGCTGCGGCACGGCGTCATGCCGCCCACCCTCCACGTGGACGCGCCCACGACGCAGGTGGACTGGTCGGCGGGTGCGGTGGAGCTGCTGACCGAGGCGCGGGAGTGGCCGCGTGAGGGCCGTCCCCGTCGCGCGGGAGTGTCCTCGTTCGGCATCAGCGGCACGAACGCGCACCTGATCCTCGAGGAGGCCCCTGCCGACAAGGAGGACACGGTCCCGGCTCCGTCCTCCGGTGGTGTGGTGCCGCTGGTCCTGTCGGCGCGCAGCACGGCGTCGCTGGCCGGGCAGGCCGGGCGGCTCGCGAACTTCGTCGAACAGTCCGGCGAGGGCTCTCTGACCGGCGTCGCCAGGTCACTGATCACCAGGAGGGCGCTGCTGACCGAGCGCGCCGTCGTGGTGGCCGACTCCGAGGGGGAGGCCCTGGAGGGCCTGCGCTCCCTGGAACGCGGTGAGAACCCGGCCGGTCTGATCACCGGGAAGGTGAGCGGTTCGGGCACGCCGGGCAAGGTGGTGTGGGTGTTCCCGGGTCAGGGCTCGCAGTGGGCGGGCATGGGCCGGGAACTCCTCGACGCGTCGCCGGTGTTCGCCGAGCGGATCACCGCGTGTGCGGCGGCCCTGGAGCCGTTCATCGACTGGTCGTTGATCGACGTACTGCGTGGGGATGCCGACCCGGGTCTGATGGAGCGGGTCGATGTCCTTCAGCCGGCGAGTTTCGCGGTGATGGTGGGTCTGGCGGCCGTCTGGCAGTCGGTGGGTGTCGAGCCCGATGTGGTGCTGGGGCATTCGCAGGGTGAGATCGCGGCGGCTGCGGTCAGTGGTGCTTTGTCGTTGGAGGATGCGGCGCGGGTGGTGGCGCTGCGCAGTCAGGCCATTGCCGGACAGCTCGCCGGGCGGGGCGGTATGGCCTCGGTCGCGCTGAGCGAGAGCGAGGCGGCCGGGCGCTTGGAGCGCTGGGCGGACCGCGTGGAGGTCGCCGCCGTCAACGGGCCGTCCTCCGTGGTGATCGCCGGTGACGCCGAAGCGCTGGACGAAGCACTGGAGGCGCTGGCCGCCGACGGAATCCGGGTGCGCAGGGTCGCGGTGGACTACGCCTCCCACACCCGGCACGTGGAGGACATCCGCGACACCCTCGCCGAGACCCTCGCCGGAGTCACAGCCCAGGGCCCGTCGATCCCGTTCTACTCGACCGTGACGGGCGAATGGATCGAGAACGAAGGCGTCCTGGACGGCGGCTACTGGTACCGCAACCTCCGCAGTCAGGTCGGCTTCGGCCCCGCGGTGGCCGCCCTCCTGAAGCAGGGCCACGGCATCTTCGTGGAAGTCAGCGCCCACCCGGTACTCGTCCAGCCGATCACCGAGATCCTCGACGACACCGGCACCACGGTCACCGGTTCCCTGCGTCGCGAGGACGGCGGCCTGCGTCGTCTGCTCACGTCGATGGCCGAGTTGTTCGTGCGCGGCGTCCCCGTCGACTGGAACGGCATCCTTCCCGACGGGGCCACATCGGCCCGCGTGGAACTGCCCACGTACGCCTTCGACCACCAGCACTACTGGCTCCAGGCCACCGACGCCCCCACCGACGCCACCTCGCTCGGGCTGGCCGGTACCGATCACCCGCTGCTCGGCGCGATGGTGGAGCTTCCGCACTCCGACGGGCTGGTGTTCACCTCCCGCCTGTCGCTGAAGGCGCAGCCCTGGCTCGCCGACCACCGGGTCGGCGGTGTGGTGCTGGTGCCCGGCACGGGGCTGGTCGAACTGGCCGTGCGTGCCGGTGACGAGGCCGGCTGCGGGGTGCTCGAAGAGCTGGTGATCGAGGCGCCGTTGGTGGTGCCGGAGCAGGGCGGGGTGCGGGTCCAGGTGGCCGTCGGCGCGGCCGGCGAGAACGGGTCGCGCACCGTCGACGTGTACTCGCGGCGCGACGACGCCACCCTGCGCACCGGCGCGGACGCGTGGACCCGGCACGCCACCGGCATGCTGGCCCTCGCTCCCCAACCCGGCGCCGTAGCAGGTGGGTTCGACTTCGCCGCCTGGCCGCCTCCCGGCGCGCAGCCGGTGGCCGTCGACGGCGGCTACGACCTCCTCACCGAGGTGGGATACGGCTACGGCCCGGCGTTCCAGGGCGTACGTGCCCTGTGGCGCCGTGACGACGAGATCTTCGCCGAGGTCGCCCTGCCCGAGGGACACCGCGAGGGAGCCGGACGGTTCGGCATCCACCCCGCGCTGCTCGACGCCGCCCTGCACTCGCCGCTGCTCCAGATCGCGGGGCCGGCACCGGCCGAGGGCGCTGACGGCGGGCCCGGTGAAGCGGAGCTGCGGCTGCCGTTCGCGTGGAACGGCCTGGTGCTGCACGCCGCCGGGGCCTCCGTCCTGCGGGTGCGCCTGGCGCTGACCGAGCAGGACGCGCTGTCGCTGGCGGCGGCGGACGAGGCCGGTGCCCTGGTCGTGACGATGGACTCCCTGGTGTCCCGGGTGGTCTCCGCCGAACAGCTCGACACGGCGGCGGACACCACGCGTGCCGACTCCCTGTTCCGAGTGGAGTGGACCGAACTGCTGCCGCTCCAGGGCACGGAGACCGCGCCGACCTGGTCGCCGGTGGCCACCGCCGAGGAGGTGGCGACGCTCGCCGACGACATCGAGTCGGGCGCCGCCGCACCGGCCCTCGCGGTACTGGAAGCCGTCGGCGGCCAGGACGAGTCCGCGGCCCTGGATCTGGCCACCCGGGTGCTGGAGGCCGTGCAGTGCTGGCTGGACGGGCCGGCACTGGACGAGACGCGGCTGGCCGTGGTGACCCGGGGCGCGGTACCCGCCGGTGGCTCCGGGACGGTGTCCGACCCGGCCGCGTCGGCGGTGTGGGGTCTGGTGCGGGCCGCGCAGGCCGAGAACCCGGACCGCATCGTCCTCGTCGACGCCGATCCGGACGACACGGAGTCCGTCGAGGCCGCGCTGCCCGCGCTGGGTCTGGCGCTGGCCGCCGGAGAACCGCAGGTCGCCGTACGTGGCGGCACCCTTTCGGTGCCGCGCCTCGTCCGCGCCGCGGAGCGTGTCGTGGATGCGGACGCGGTGTTCGGGGACGAGGGGACGGTTCTGGTTTCGGGTGCGGGTTCGCTGGGTGGTGTGGTGGCCCGGCATCTGGTCGCGCGGCACGGGGTGCGGCGTCTGGTGCTGGCCAGTCGTCGTGGTCCGGAGGCCGAGGGTGCGGCGGAGCTGGTGGCGGAGCTGGCGGGGCGGGGTGCGGCCGTGGAGGTCGTGGCCTGTGATGTGTCCGACCGGGCGCAGGTCGAGGAGCTGCTCGCCGGTGTGCCGCAGGAGTATCCGCTGCGCGGAATCGTCCACACCGCGGGCGTGACCGACGACGGTGTGATCGGGGCGCTGACGCCGGAGCGGCTGGCGCGGGTGTTCGCGCCGAAGGTGGACGCCGTACGGCACCTGGACGAGCTGACCCGTGGCCTGGCGCTCGACGCCTTCGTCGTCTACTCGTCCGTCTCGGCGGTCTTCATGGGTGCGGGCAGCGGCAGTTACGCGGCGGCCAACGCCTACCTGGACGGACTGATGGCCAACCGTCACGCGGCCGGCCTGCCGGGGCTCTCGCTGGCCTGGGGCCTGTGGGAGCAGACCGGCGGCGGCATGGCGGCCGGCACCGACGACCTCACCAAGGCGCGGATGAACCGGCGCGGCGGACTGCGGGCGATCACCCCGGCCGAGGGCATGGAACTGTTCGACGCGGCGCTGGGCTCCGGGCAGGCACAGCTCGTGCCCGCGAAGCTGGACCTGACGTCGCTGCGCGCCCGCACCGGGGACGGCGGAGTCCCGCACATGCTGCGCGGCCTGGTCCGCCCCGGCCGCCAGGCGGCCCACACCGCGAGCGCCTCGGTCCAGGGCAAGGCACTGTCCGAGCGGCTGGCCGGCCTCACCTCCGCCGAGCAGGCGCGGATGCTGCTCGACCTGGTCCGGGACCAGGTGGCCGCGGTGCTCGGCCACGGCGCCACGTACCGGATCGACGCCGACCAGGGGCTGTTCGAGGTCGGTTTCGACTCCCTCACCTCCATCGAGCTGCGCAACCGGCTGCGCGACCTGACCGAGCGCAGGCTGCCGCCCAACCTGGTCTTCGACTGCCCGACGGCGGGCCTGCTCGCCGCCCACCTGCACGGGCTGATGTGCGGCGAACAGGCGGCTCAGCCCGCAGCGGTCTCCGTGTGACGCGGCGATCTCCCATGAGAAAGGTGACGAGAGTGTTCGACGTGGAGAGGTACCTGGCGCGGATCGGCTGCGCCGGCGACACCGGTGTGGACATCGCGACGCTGCGGAAGCTGCACAGGCACCACCTCATGGCGATCCCGTACAACGGCGCCACCCAGGACTTCCGGGACGGGGTGCGGCTCGTCGACGTCGACGAGGACGCCACGTTCGAGACGTGCGTCGTCCAGGGGCGCGGCGGCACCTGCTTCCAGCTCAACCGCCTGTTCCGCCGGCTGCTGACCGAACTGGGCTACGACGTCACGCTGCTGGCAGCCAGCACCGCGGAGGGGTGGGAGGCGTCCGGGCTCGACGTGGAGCACATGTTCAACCGCGTTGCCCTGGACGGCGCCGAGTGGCTCGTGGACGTCGGCTACCCCGGTCCCTCCTACGTGGAGCCGCTGCGCGTCTCCGACCAGGTGCAGAGCCAGTACGGCTGCCAGTACCGCCTGATCGACCGGGGATCCAGGACCGCTCTACAGCGGCGGGGAAGGATCACGCGGTGGAGCGTCGTCTACACCTTCACGCCACAGGCCCGGCAGTGGAGCGACTGGACGGAGATGGAGGAGTTCCTCGCCCGGGAGATCGCCGCGGACACCGGACCGCAGGACGGCATGAAGATCCTGTGCGGCCGGACTTTCGGGAACGGTCAGGCCGTCCTGAAGGGACGCCGCTACCTGACGGTCCGCGACGGCCGTGAAGAGGCGCGCACGATCACGGAGGACGGCGAGCACGAACGGCTGGTCTCGCACCTGCTGTCCGACGAATTCCACTGACCCATTCCTGTCACCCAACGCGTCCGTCAAACGAACTGGCACCAGAAAGGGAAGAAGATGGCGAAGGAAACAGCCGATGTGGTCGTGATCGGCGGAGGGCCGGCCGGCTCGGTCTGTGCCTACATGCTCGCCAAACAGGGGCACTCCGTGGTGCTCCTGGAGAAGGAGCTGAGCTCCCGGTTCCACATCGGTGAGTCACTGCTGCCGTACATGATGGGCCTGTTCGAGCGGATCGGACTGCGGGAGACGGTCGCGTCGCAGGGCTACGTGCCCAAGTTCGGCGGCGAGTTCATCGACCCGACCGAGAAGAAGTTCTTCGAGGGCGTCTTCCGGGCCGACTTCACCAAGCAGGGCGCCGGCCGGCACGACAACGCCTTCCAGGTCGAGCGCGCCAGGTTCGACCGGATGCTCGCCGAGCAGGCCGAGGCCGCCGGCGCCCGCGTCCTGTTCGGCGCCAACGTCGACGAGCTGCTCATGGAGGGCGACCGGATGGTCGGCGCCCGCTACCAGCGCGACGGCGAGACGCACGAGGTGCACGCCGCATACGTCGTCGACGCCAGCGGCCGCTCCGGACGCATCGCCAACCGCTTCGGGCTGCGCAAGACCCTGGAGAAGCTGCGCATGGTGGCCGTCTTCCGCCACTACAGCGGCCTCGACGAGAGCCACAACCTCGGTGTCGAGGGCGACATCCAGGTCGGCGCCCACGACGACGGCTGGGTCTGGGCGATCCCGCTGACCAAGGACACCATCAGCGTCGGCACGGTCATGCCGCGTGACGTGCTGCGCGGCTCGACGGCGAACGAGCGGTTCGAGGAGCACCTCGCCCGGGTGCCGAGGATCGTGTCCCGCCTGACCGGCACCCGCCCCTCCATGGACCTCAAGGTCGAGACCGACTACTGCTACCACACCGACACCGTCACCGGCCCCGGCTGGCTGATGGTGGGCGACGCCGGCTGCTTCGGCGACCCCATGTTCTCCGGCGGCGTCCTGGTCGCCACCGCCACCGCCGTGCGCGCCGCCGAGACGCTCGGCGAGGTGCTGGCCGACCCGTCGGCCGAGGACCGCGTGATGGAGCGGTACTCCAACTACTTCAAGACCGGCTACGACACCTACATCCGGCTCATCCACGCCTACTACGACGGCGAACTGGTCGCCATGGCCGCCGACGCCGCCCGCTCCACCGACCGCGAAACCCTGGAGAAGTACCTCGTCAGGCTGATCGGCGGCGACTTCTGGAGCGAGCACAACTCGGTGGCCCAGGAGATGCGCCGCCGCAAGGAGTGGGACACCTTCGAGCCGTTCCAGCGGGTCTACGGCTGCCCGTCCTACCCGCACCTGGACGAAGTCGACCGCAAGGAGCGGTCCGAGGCCCGCGTCCGCCGGGTGACGGCGGGCCGGTAGGACGTCATGGCAACCGTTCCGCTGCGCCTGAGAGACCACGCGTACGACGTCCGCATCGGCCCCGGGGTGCGTCATTCGCTCCCCGAGGTCGTCGGGCGGCTCGGCGCCGCACGGGCGGTCGTCGTCTCGGCCCGCCCACCGGAATGGGTGCCCGACACCGGCGTGGAGACCCTGCTGCTGCCGGCCCGCGACGGGGAGCGGGCCAAGAACCTCGCCACGGTGGAGAGGCTGTGCGGGGAGTTCACACGCTTCGGACTCACCCGGTCCGACGTCGTCGTCTCCTGCGGCGGCGGAACGACCACCGACACGGTCGGGCTCGCCGCCGCCCTCTACCACCGCGGCGTCGCGGTCGTGCACCTGCCCACCTCACTGCTGGCGCAGGTCGACGCGAGCATCGGCGGGAAGACGGCGGTGAACCTCCCCGCGGGCAAGAACCTCGTCGGCGCCTACTGGCAGCCCAGCGCGGTCCTGTGCGACACCGACTACCTGTCCACCCTGCCGCCGCGGGAGATGCTCAACGGCTACGGCGAGATCGCCCGCTGCCACTTCATCGGCGCCCCGAACCTGCGCGCCCTGCCGCCCGCCGACCAGATCGCCGCGAGCGTGGCCCTCAAGGCGCGGATCGTGGAGGCCGACGAGCGGGACACCGGCCTGCGGCACATCCTCAACTACGGCCACACACTGGGCCACGCGCTGGAGAAGGCGACCGGCTTCGCCCTGCGGCACGGCGAGGCGGTGGCCGTCGGCACGGTCTTCGCCGGCCGCCTCGCCGGTGCCCTCGGCCGGATCGGCCAGGCACGGGTGACCGAGCACCGGGACGTCGTCCGCTCCTACGGGCTGCCCGCCGCGCTGCCCGCCGGGACCGGGCCCGACACCCTGGTGCGGCTGATGCGGCACGACAAGAAGGCGGTCAGCGGCCTCACCTTCGTCCTCGACGGACCCCGGGGTGTGGAACTCGTGGACGACGTGCCGGCCGAGGTGGTCGCACACGTCCTCGACGGGATGCCCCGCGCGCCCCTGGCCGACCTCGTGGGCAGCGCCGCCCCCGCCACGGACACCCCGGAGACGGCACGCTCATGACGCAGCCGACCCAGCCGCCCCCCGCCCCGCCCATCCAGGGCACCACCCGCCTGTACGCCGTCCTGGGCGATCCCGTCGCCCAGGTCCAGGCACCCTCGCTGGTCAACCCCCTCCTCGCCGCGCTGCACCGCGACGCGGTCGTCGTCCCGGTGCACGTCCGGCCCGCGCACCTGGAAACGGTCGTGCGCGGTCTGCAACGCGTGGAGAACCTCGACGGCATGTTCGTCACCGTCCCCCACAAGGCGGCCGTCCGCCACCTCGCCGACCGGTGCGGTACGACCGTCGACATCGTCGGCACCGCCAACGTGCTGCGCCGCGAGGCCGACGGAGGCTGGCTCGCGGAGAACTTCGACGGCTCGGGCTTCGTGACGGGCCTCGTCGGAGCCGGCCACGACCCGAAGGGCGGCACGGCGGCGCTCGTCGGCACGGGCGGCGCGGGCAGCGCCATCGCCGCCGCACTCCTCACCGCGGGCACCGAGCGGCTCCACCTGTACGACACGGACCCCGCGAGGCTCGCCGCGCTGACCGCCCGGCTCGACGCCCACTGGCCGGGTCGGGTGCGCGCGCTGGACGGACCGCTGCCGTGCGACCCCGACCTCGCCGTCAACGCCACCCCGCTCGGACTGCGCGCCCACGACCCGCTGCCCTTCCCGCTCGAATCACTGGCTCCGGACTGCGTCGTGGCCGACATCGTCATGAAACCCCGCGAGACCCGGCTGCTGCGCGAGGCCGCGGCCCGCGGACACCGCATCCACCACGGCATTCACATGCTCGAGGGACAACTGAATTCCTACCGGGAGTTCTTCGACTTCCGCTGAATTGACCGACTTGGAGAATCATGAACGTGCGACAGGCGCCGGACTACCCCGAGTGGCCGCAGTACGACGAAAAGGAGCGCGAAGGTCTCGTCCGCGCACTGGAGCAGGGCCAGTGGTGGCGCATGGGCGGAAGCGAAGTCGACTCCTTCGAGCGGGAGTTCGCCGAACTCCACGGCGCACCCCACGCCCTGGCCGTCACCAACGGCACCCACGCCCTGGAACTGGCCCTCCAGGTCATGGGAGTGGGCCCGGGCAGCGAGGTCGTCGTCCCGGCCTTCACCTTCATATCCTCGTCGCAGGCGGCGCAGCGGCTCGGCGCCGTCGCGGTGCCCGTCGACGTCGACCCGCACACCTACAACATCGACGTGGCCGCCGCCCGGGCCGCCGTGACGTCCCGCACCCGGGCCATCATGCCCGTGCACATGGCGGGCTTCCTCGCCGACATGGACGCGCTCGCGGAGCTGTCCGCCGACACCGGCGTCCCGCTGCTCCAGGACGCCGCGCACGCCCACGCCGCCCGCTGGCGCGGCAAGCGCGTCGGTGAACTCGGCTCCGTCGCCGCGTTCAGCTTCCAGAACGGCAAGCTCATGACGGCGGGCGAGGGCGGCGCCGTGATCTTCCCCGACACGGAGCGGTACGAGGCGGCGTTCCTGCGGCACAGCTGCGGACGCCCCCGTACCGACCGCCGCTACCTGCACCAGGTCGCCGGCACCAACCTGCGGCTCAACGAGTTCTCCGCGGCGGTGCTGCGCGCCCAGCTCAGCCGCCTGGAGGCGCAGATCGCCACGCGCGGTAAGCGCTGGGCCGTGCTCTCCCCGCTGCTCGCCGCCATCGACGGCGTCGTCCCGCAGCGCGGCGACGACCGCACCGACAACCCTTCGCACTACATGGCGATGTTCCGGGTGCCCGGCATCTCCGAGGACGACCGCAACGCCCTGGTCGACCGGCTCGTGGCGGCCGGCGTGCCCGCGTTCGCCGCGTTCCGCGCCATCTACCGCACCGACGCCTTCTGGGAGATCGGCGCCCCGGACGAGACCCCCGAGCAGGTCGCCGAGCGCTGCCCCAACACGGAGGCCATCAGCCGGGACTGCGTCTGGCTGCACCACCGCGTCCTGCTCGCCGGCGAGCAGGACATGCACCGTACGGCGGAGATCGTCGCGGCTGCCGTGGCCGCCGTATGAGCGTCAGGACGGCCGTCGTCGGGCTCGGCTGGGCGGGGCGGGAACTGTGGCTGCCCCGCCTGGCCGAGCACCCGGGCTTCGATGTGGTCGGCGCCGTGGACCCGGCGCCGACGGCGCCGACCGCGCTCGACGCGGCACCGGGCGTCCCCGTGCACCGGACGCCGGGCGCGCTGACGGCCCGCGAGGTCGACCTCGCCGTGGTCGCCGTGCCCAACCACCTGCACGCCGAGGTCGCGGCCGGACTGCTCGGCAGGGGCATCTCCGTCTTCCTGGAGAAACCCGTCTGCCTGACCTCCGGCGAGGCCGACGTCCTGGCCGCCGCCGAACGGGACGGCGGAGCCACCCTGCTGGCCGGCAGCGCCGCCCCGCACCGCGCCGACGTGGGCGCCCTCGCCCGCCTCCTGCCGGAACTGGGCCGGGTCCGCCACGTCGACCTGTCCTGGGTCCGGGCGCGTGGCATCCCACAGGCCGGCGGCTGGTTCACCCAGCGCAGCAAGGCCGGCGGCGGCGTCCTCTTCGACCTCGGCTGGCACCTGCTCGACACGCTCGCCGCGCTGCTCGGACCGGCCGGTTTCACCCAGGTCCTCGGTGTCACCTCCAACGACTTCCTCGGCACCGGCGCCTGGAGCGCCGCCTGGCGGCAGGACGAGGCTCCCGCCCTTCCCGCCGGGGACGTGGAGGACACCGCCTGGGGCTTCCTCGTCCGCGAGGACGGCGTCTCGGTCGGCCTCCGCGCCGGCTGGGCCTCGCACCAGGCGCGGGACGTCACCCGCATCCGGGTGACGGGCAGCGCCGCCACCGCCGAACTGCGCTGCACGTTCGGCTTCAGCCCCAACCGCCACCCGCACGCCGAACTGACCCTGACGCGGGAAGGCGCCACGACCACCCTGCCGGTGCCGCAGGAACCCATCGGCACGGAGTACCTGCGGCAGCTGGACGTCCTCGCCGGCGTCCTGACCGACCCGGGCCGGCGCGGCAGGGCCGTCGCCGAGGCCCGTACGACCGTCGGCGTCATCGAGGACTTCTACGCCTCGGCCCGCCGAGCGCACGAGCAGACCGCCGTGCCCGCCCACCACTAGAAGGCTAGGAAGCCGATGAGATCACCGAGTTCGACAGCCCCGGCCGGGCTCGCGGAACGGCCCGTCGTCCCGGGCACCGCCCGGCCGGAGACGACGCCCTTCACGCAACCGCCGGTCAGACGCGCCGTGGTCTTCGACCTGGACGGGGTCCTCGTCGACAGCTTCGCCGTCATGTACGAGGCGTTCGCCGTCGCGTACAAGGAGGTCGTCGGCGACGGCCCCGCGCCGTTCGACGAGTACCGGCGCCATCTGGGGCGCTTCTTCCCGGACATCATGCGGATCATGGGCCTGCCGCTGGAGATGGAGGAGCCCTTCGTCCGCGAGAGCTACCGGCTCGCCTCCCAGGTGCCGGTCTTCGACGGTGTCGTCGAACTGCTCACCACCCTGCGGGTGCGCGGGTTCAGGCTCGCCGTGGCCACCGGCAAGAGCGGGGAGCGGGCGCGTTCCCTGCTCGGGCAGCTGGGGCTGCTGCCCTTCTTCGACCACGTGATCGGCTCGGACGAGGTCGCCCGCCCCAAGCCCGCCCCGGACATCGTGGAGCACGCGCTGCACCTGATGGGCTTCGCGCCCGAGGAGGCCGTCATGGTCGGTGACGCACCCACCGACATCGCCAGCGCCCACGGCGCCGGTGTGACCTCGGCCGGCGCCCTGTGGGCACTGTCCGAGACCGACGAACTGCTGGACGCGCGGCCGGACATCGTCCTGGCCCGCCCCGCCGACCTGCTCGCCCTGTGCCCGTCCGTGCCCGGTGACTGAGGGCTCCTCGCACCTCGGCGTCGACATCGGGGGCACCAAGGTGGCGCTGCGGGTGGAGGCCGGCGCGCGGTGCGTGGCCGAGACCGTCTTCGCCTGGCGGCCGCGGCACGACGCCGGGCGCGACCTCGCACAACTCGCCCGGCACGTCGGGGAGATCTGCGCACGGCTGGACGCGCCCCCGAGCGCGGTGGGCGTCGCGATGCCGGCGACCGTCGGACCCGACGAGCGGGTCACCGCCTGGCCCAGCCGCCCCGAGTGGACCGGCACGGACCTGAGCGCGGCCCTGCGCACGCTGGTGCCCGGCGCCCCCGTCGCCTGGGCCGACGACGGCGACCTCGGCGCGCTCGCCGAGTCCCGGGCCGCCGACTGTGCCGACCTCCTCTACATCGGGGTCGGCACGGGCGTCGGCGGCGGCCTCGTCCTGCGGGGCGCGCTGTGCCCGGGGCTGGGCCGCGGGTCCTTCGAGATCGGGCACACGGTCGTCGAGCTGGACGGCCCCAGGTGCGTGTGCGGGCGCCGGGGATGCCTCCAGGCGGCGGCCTCGGGCCCGGCCACGCTGCGTCGGGCGGCCCGGCTGCGAGGCGGTGACGTCGGCTACGACGCGCTGCGGCAGGCCTGGCACGACGAACTCCCCTGGGCGGTCACCACCCTGCGCCGTACCTGCCGCGCGCTGGCCGCGGCCGCGGTCGGCGTCCAGGAACTGGTCCACCCGCGGCTGCTGCTCCTCGGCGGCGGCTTCGCGAGCGGACTGCCGGGCCTGCACACCCTCCTCGCCGAGCAGATCGCCGACCTGGCCCGCCCGGGCCAACCGCCGCTGCCGGTCCGCCCCGCCGCACTGGGCGGGCTGTCGTCCCTGCACGGCGCGGTGGAACTGGCCCGGCTGACCGCTCCCTGAGCGGCCGCCGGGCCGGGAGCCCGCGGCCGTCTGCGTGGCGGAGGGCCGCTCAGGCCGCTCGGGGCGCCGCCCCGGCCGGCACCGGCGCCGCCAGCCGCTCGCGCAGGTCGTCGACGAGAGCCGCGGTCTCCTCCGCGCCGTTCGCGGCGCCGAAGACGTGGTAGTCCGGGCGGACCAGGAGCGCGGTCGCGCCGTGCTCGGCCAGCCAGCCGCCGTAGACGCCGTCGGTGTCGACGACGTCCGTCAGGCCCTCGGCCCCGCTCGCCCCGGCCGGCCGGGCCGCTCCGGGAGGAGACAGGCGGACCACGCGGGTGTCGAGGGCCGCGAGGAAGGCACACCGGTCCTCCCCGAGCGCGGGCCGCGGGTCCTCGGTGCTGAGCAGGACGAAGCCACGGCCCACGACCTCGTCGAACAGGCCCGTGCCGCCCTCCCCGCTCACCCGTGCCTGGGGCACCACCGCACCGGCCGGCCCCCCGCCCGCCGGTCCCCGCAGCAGCCCGGCCGTCAGCGGCTTCGCGGCTTCCGGCGCGCCCGGCTCCGTACGGCCGCGCCGGCCCGCGAGGACCGTGGCGTCCCGGTCCGCGGCGGCCGCCGGGTCCGTCACGCAGATCACCCGGCCGAGCTGCACGGACGACAGGATCGACTCCTTCACGTGCTGACCGCGCTCCTCGGCGTAGGTGTCCAGGAGCGACGCGTCGGCGAGGCCGCGCAGTGTCAGGTCCAGTTTCCACGCCAGATTGGCCGCGTCCCGGAGACCGGAGCACATGCCCTGCCCGGCGAAGGGCGGCATCAGGTGGGCCGCGTCCCCGGCCAGCAGCACCCGCCCCGACCTCCACTCGTCGGCCCAGGTGGCCCGGAAGATGTAGGTGGTGCTGCGCAGCAGCCGCGCGGTCTCCGGGGTGACGCCGTACGGCTTGAGCAGCCGCCAGGCCGTCTCCTCCCGGTTCAGCTCCGCGCTGCTCTCGCCCGGCAGCCGCATGAACTCCCAGCGCCGGTGCCCCGGCCCGCTGCCCACCAGCGTGGTGGGCCGCGCCGGGTCGCAGACCTGGACGTTGGTGGGCGTGAACTCGCGCGGCTCGCGCAGCTCGACGTCGCACAGCAGCCACTCGTAGGAGAAGCCGAGGTCGGTCACGGGGACGCCGAGGTACTCGCGCACGAAGCTGTTGGCGCCGTCGCAGCCCACGACCCAGCGCGCGGTCACCTCGCGGTCCGTGCCGTCGTCGGTCTCGACGGTCAGCGTGACACGCTCGTCCCGTTCGCTGATGTCCACGACGCGGTGCCCGCGCAGCACCGTGACGCCGGGCAGCGCCGCCGCCCGGTCCGCGAGCAGCCGCTCCAGGGCGGGCTGGTGCATGGTGTTGGCGTCCGGCCAGCCGTAACGCCCGCCGGGCGAGAAGGCGATGTCCAGCAGGGTCTCGCCCGCCGCGGTGTGCCACTGGTAGCCGGTGGCCGGCTCCGTGATGCGGCCGATGAGGTCCCCGATGCCCGTCCCCGCCAGCAGCCGTGCGGTCTCCCCGTCGAAGCTGGTCGCCCGCGGCAGCGTGTACGGCCGCGGACGGCGCTCGAGGACGGTCACCCGCAGTCCCCGCTGGGCGAGCAGCACCGACAGGGCGGCGCCGACCGGCCCGTTGCCGACGACGGCCACGTCCGCGTCCGTCGGGGATTCGTACCGGTCGTGCGGACGCATGGTGGGCATCGTCATCCCTACTCGCAAAGGTCGGAGAAAGAAGGCGCGAGGGCATGGCAGGGCGCGGAACCAGCGCGTTGAATTCGACTGGCGGAAAAGCAGGCGCGCGGAATCGGCCGGGCGAGGATCAGTTAATTCCGTGGCCAGGTGGATTCCGCAGGGTGCGCCCCGCCGCTCCGGCGTGGTGTGGGCAATTGTCGCAGCGGGCCCGTGGATTCCTCCCGGAGTCGCGCTGGAGCGCGTTCCGGACCGCCCCGCCGGGGCGCGGTGCCCGCCGCTCAGGCCTCCGTGTCGAGTGCCCCGGCCGGACACAGGTCGACGGCCTCGTCGGCCGCCGCCAGCAGCGACTCGTCGGGCTCGGCGTTCAACACGACCACCAGGCCGTCGTCCTCACCCTGGTCGAAGAGTTCCGGCGCGATGCGGGCGCACTGGCCCGCGCCGACGCACCTGTCCGTGTCCGCGACTATCTTCACAGCGATCGCCTCCTGAAACGTGAAACGGCAGCGTCGGCCATGATGCCCGAGGAATTCGCCATCGGAACACCGTACGGGAGCAGGCCTATCAGACTGAGGGATACCGGGCCCGGTAAAAACGTTCCTAGCCTTCTGCGGACATCCGCGGCACGGAACCGGAATGTCACCGGGCCGAAGGTGAAACGGGAACAAGAGGGAAGGGGGCGGCACATGACGGCGTACCGCGGTGGACGACTGCTGGCCATCAGCGACCTGCACGTCGGCCACGCCGACAACCGCGCCCTGGTCGAGTCGATGACACCGGAGACGGACGACGACTGGCTGCTGGTGGCCGGCGACGTGGCGGAGACCGTCACGGACATCCACTGGTGCCTGAAGACCTTGGCAGGCCGCTTCCGCAGGGTCGTCTGGGTGCCCGGCAACCACGAGCTGTGGACCCACCCGAGCGACACCCTCACCCTGCGCGGCGTCGCACGCTACGAACATCTGGTCGGGCTCTGCCGCGACCTGGGCGTCACGACGCCCGAGGACCCCTACCCCCTCTGGCACGGCCCCGACGGCCCGGTGGCGGTCGCGCCGCTGTTCCTGCTCTACGACTACTCGTTCCTGCCCGAAGGATGCGCCTCCAAGGACGAAGGCCTCGCCTACGCGCGCGGCACCGGCGTCCTGTGCAACGACGAGAGCCTGCTGCACCCCGACCCGTACCCCAGCCGCGAGGCGTGGTGCCGGGCCCGGGTCGCCGAGACCGAGCGGCGGCTCACCGAACTGCCCGCCGGCACACCCGCCGTCCTGGTCAACCACTACCCGCTGCACCGGCACCCCACGGAGGTGCTGTGGTACCCGGAGTTCGCCATGTGGTGCGGCACCGAGCTGACCGACGACTGGCACCGCAGGTTCCGCACGGCCGCCGTGGTCTACGGCCACCTCCACATCCCGCGCACCACCCACCGCGACGGCGTCCGCTTCGAGGAGGTGTCCGTGGGCTACCCCCGCGAGTGGCGCAGGCGGCAGGGCCCGCCGGCCCGGCTCCGCAGGATCCTGTGACCCGCCGCGCGCCCGGTCGTCGCCCCGCGCACCGGCCCCCTCACGAGGCCCTCGCGCCCTCCGCGGCCGCGCCCGCCACCTGGCTCCAGGCCCGCGTCAGCTCCACGCGCGAGGCCACGTTCATCTTCCGGAATATCTTCTTCAGGTGGAAGGCCACCGTGTGACCGGAGATGAACAGGCGCTCCCCGACCTGGGAGTTGGTGAACCCCTGGCTGACCAGCTCGGCCACCGCGGCCTCGGTGTTGGTGAGGGCGCCCGACGTTCCGCCGTTGCGGCCGGCGTACTGCGGGTAGCGGCCCCGCCGCACACCGAGTGACCGCAGCCGGCTCACGACCCTGCGGGCGTCGCGCGGCGCCGCGGCGTTCGCGTAGCCGTCCGCCGCCGACTCGAAGGCCTGGACCGCCGGCCGCCGTTCGGCGGAACGCGCGGCGAGGAGCTTCCCCGCGTCCTCCGCGGCGGACGCGGCCGCCCACGGATCCGGATGCGCGGCGGCCGCGGCGAGCACCGCGGACGCGTCGCCCTCCAGCAGCCCGGCGGCGTGCGAGGCGGCGGCGCCCACGGAACGCAGCCCGGGGTTGCGCACCGCGAGATCGCGGGAGTTCGAGACGACCCGGCGCGCGAGCACCTCGTCGCCCAGCTTGCGGGTCGCCCTGACGAGCCAGGCGGCGGCGGTGGGCTGCGACGTCAGCAGCTCCAGCAGCAGTTGGTCGTCCGTGACGATGCCCACGATGAGCTGCGCCGCGCTCGCCGGGCCGCCCTGCACCTCCAGCAGCTGCGCCGCCGTCCAGGCGCACTGGCTCGGGCCGTGCGCGGTCTGGCCGAGCAGCGCGCAGTCCCGCAGCTGATTGGCGAAGTCGGCGCTCACGCTCATGTCGCCCTGCCGCAGAGCGCCCAGAGCCGCCACGGTGTGCGCGTCGGGCAGGAACCGGTACAGGCCCGCCCGCTGCGCCCGGTCGGCTCCCCGGGCGGCGAGGTCGACGGCGGCCCCCACGTCACCGCGCGCGAACGCGAGGTCCGCGGCGCAGAGCAGGGAGGCGGCGACCAGAGCCCCGTCGGCCTCCTCCCGGCCGGCCGTCAGCCCCTCCACCTCGGCCAGGACCCGCGCCGCGGAGGGCAGTTGGCGCACCCTGACCAGCAGCGCCGCGTGCCATGTCTTCACCAGGGCCGCGCAGTTCCCGGTGCAGCCGGCGGCCGCCCGGCCGGCCGCCTCCGCCAGCCGGACGCCTTCCTCCAGCTCCCCCCGGGACCAGGCGGAGAACGAGGACTCGGGCAGGCCCGCGGCCGCACAGGAGGCGTTCCGGCAGACGCGCGGGACGGAGAGGACGGGGGGCATGCGCAGGCGGAACGGAGAATCGAGCATCACATCTCCAGTCATGGGATCCGTGCCGTGCGAGGGGGATCCGTGCACGGACCACGTTAGGGCGGTGGCGCGGTGGCGACGGCGCGAGCCGACGCGGTGTGCAGAGGGCCTCGACGCGCGCACTAGCGGTCCTCGAGCGGCCCGACCCGGCGGCGGTGCGAGAGGGAGCGGCCGAGGGACTATCAGCTCTGGGAGTGGTGCCCCGCGCCGGGCGGCGACAGCATGGAGGCAATTCGGACTTCGCGGCCGCGTCCAGCGGGCGATCGGGAAACAGAGGTGGCCTCCTTGAGTACCGTGCTCCTCCTGAACGGGCCCAACCTGGGCATCCTGGGCCGCCGGGAACCGGAGATCTACGGCACGGACACCCTCGCCGACATCGAGGCGGCGGTCGCCGACGAACTGAGCGACCGGGGCTGGAAGGTGGTGTCCGTCCAGCACGACTCGGAGGGCGACCTCGTCGGCGCCGTGCACCGGCACAGCGACAGCACCGTGGGCGCCATCGTCAATCCCGGCGCCCTGATGATCGCCGGCTGGAGCCTGCGGGACGCGCTCGCCAGTTATCCGCCCCCGTGGATCGAGGTGCACCTGAGCAATGTGTGGGCCCGGGAGCAGTTCCGGCACGAGTCGGTGATCGCGCCGCTGGCCAGCGGTGTCGTGGTCGGCCTCGGGGCCTTCGGCTACCGCCTGGCCGCCCGGGCGCTCACGCACCTCGCGCCGGAGCCGCTCCGACCCCAGGCCCCCGGCCCCCGGACGAGCGCGGGCACCGCCGCGACTCACGCCGCCTCCCCGGCGGCGAGCAGCCCGATGCCCGGGTAGTACTTGCGCTGCCGGGACAGGACCATCGCCCGTGGCGACGCCAGCCCGACGGTCTCGCGGATCCTCGCCGCCAGCGCACGCGACGAAAGCGGCTGAACGCCCTCGTTCCGGCACCAGGCCCGGTACGCCTCGTGGAGGCCCGTCTGCTCGGCCCGCAGCGCGGGATCGAGCGCGCACGCCTCCGCGACGAAGCGCCCGGTGTGGTCCTCGGTCTCCGCGTAGGCGGCGGTGGCCACCCGCACCCGCTCCGGGCCGGTGAGGTCCCTGTCACCGCGCAGGTAGCGCCGCGCGCCGGTGATCAGCCACGCGAGTATCCCGGGTCCCTCCTCGGTGACGAGGATGTCGGCCAGGTTGTCGATCTTCCGGTGGTCGGGGACGACGCGTTCGAAGGGGATCAGGCGCATGCGGCGCCAGAAGGCGAACCCGCCGGTGCCCACCTCGGGCCGGTGGTTGCCCAGCAGCCAGAGCTTGTGCGTCGGCTCGAAGCTGAAGAAGTCCTGCCGCATCCGCCGCGCCTTGATCCGGTCCCCGCCGGTCAGGAGCTTGACCCGCGTCTCGTCGAACCGGTCCCCGGGCTTGACCTCGGAGCAGACGACGATCCGGCGCCCGTGCAACTCCGCGAGGTCGGTGGGATGGTCCTCGTAGGGACGGGCCATCAGGAAGCCGGGCGGGGCCGCGTCGGCGTAGTCCCCGAGCAGTTTGAGCAGGACGTCGAGCAGCACGGACTTGCCGTTCCTGCCGGAACCGAAGAGGAACGGCAGGACCTGGCCACCGACGTCACCGGTGACCGAATACCCCAGCAGAAGCTGGAGGAAGTCGACCGTCCCGGCGCCCGTGTCGTCGTCGCCGAAGGTGTCGGCGAGGAACCTGTCCCAGCGCGGAGTCGCCGTCCGCCGTGGCGCGATCGTGGTGCGGCGGGAGTGCAGGTCCTTGTCGGGGTCGGGCGGCTCGATCAGTCCGGTGCGCAGGTCGACGATGCCGTCCGGCGTGCACAACGCGTACGGGTCCGCATCGAGCCGAGCCGCGTTCAGCACCATCCCCGGTGCCGACCTGGCCTGCGCCAGCATGGCATGGATGCCCGTCGTGGAAAGAGCCCGACGGCGGTGGGTCTGCAATACGGCGTCGGAGTACCGGCCGAGGGGATCGGAGAGGGCCAGGGACTCCACGAGGTCGCCGGCCGCCCAGAGGACCGTGTCCTCCTCGTCCATCTGCCAGCGGGTGGTGTCCCAGCGGTACCAGCCCAGGCCGGGGACGTGCCGGTACCGGTCGGCGTACGTTCTCGCGAACAGCTCGGCCAGGCCGCGGTCGGTGAGACTCTCGGGGAGCGGTCCTGGCGCCGGTATGGTCAGGTGCCGTGAGTAGCTGTCGGCTTGCCGCAGCTCAGAACCCATGTGCATCCCCCCGGACGGTGACCCGAGCGACTCAAGCGACTCAGGCCGTGTGTGACTCCCGCACAGGAGTCCGACCGGAATAAGATACGTACCACCCGGTTTTGTTTTCAAGTGCTGCGGAATCCGGGCTGCCGGTCAACTTGCCGACGGCGTCCGGCAGGAGGGACGGACCTCTCACGCTCGTGGAGTTCTTCCGGGACAATCTGTGACCGCGGGGTGAAGGCTACTCTCTTGAAAAGAACCGTCCACCCGGTATATTTTTCCCTTGTCGAAGCCGTCCGGCACCACAGAGGGCCGGAGGTCGGCATTCCGTACGCCACGGCAGGGGGAAGGGGCGTGCACCGTGCGATTGACACATGGCGAATCCCGTCCGAGACCCGTGCCGCGGCGCCTTTCGATGTCACGGGGAGGCCCTGGGGTGAGGCGTCGTGAGCACGCGCAAGTGGTGATCGTGGGGGGCGGACCGGTCGGCCTGCTGGTCGCGGCCGAGCTGGGTGCCCGTGGGGTCCGTACGCTCGTGTTGGAGGCGCAGGCCGCCGTGTCGGAGCGGCCCAAGGCGCGAGTGCTGCACGCCAGGGCCCTGCAAGGGCTCGCCAGACGGGGGTACTTCCCCGAACTCGTGCCGAGCGCGGACGCCGTCCGGCCGGAGGCCCGGGCCCCGTTCCGCTACGGCGGGATACCCGGTCTGTCCATCACCGCCCCCGCCTCGGAGCCCGGCCCCGTGCTGAATCGGCCCCAGGCCGACCTCGAGCGGCTCTTCGAGCGGCGGGCGCGGGCCGTCGGCGTCCGGATCCTGCGCGAGCACCGCGTGACCGAGGTGACCCAGGACCGGACCTGCGTCCGGGTCACGGCCACGGGACCGGACGGCTCCGTGGTCTGCTCCGCCCGCTATCTGGTGGGGGCGGACGGGGGACGCAGCACGGTCCGCGAACTGGCGGGGATCCCTTCGCAGACGTACCCGGCCACGACCTCGGGGCTCTCCGGGCTGGTCACGCTGGAGGACCCGCAGGCCCTGCCGCCGGGCTGGCACCGCACCCCGCGCGGCTGGATCGTCGTGCACGAGATCCCCGGCGCCGGAACCCACGTCAAGACCCTCGACTGCGCCGGTGCCCACCCGCGGCGCCAACTGGCGCCCACCCCCGAGGAGCTGCGGGGCGAGGTCTCCCGGATCGCGGGGAAGGAGATCGGCATCCGGGAGACGCGCTGGCTCAGCCGGTTCAGCGACTTCGCCCGGCTCGTGCGCTCCTACCGCTTCGGGCGGATCTTCCTCGCGGGCGACGCGGCGCACATGCACTTCCCGGTCGGCGCCCAGGGGCTGAGCACCGGCGTGCAGGACGCCCTCAACCTCGGCTGGAAGCTCGCGCTCGCCGTACTCGGCCGGGCCGGGGACGACCTGCTGGACACCTACGACGCCGAACGCCGTCCGGAGGCCCAGCGGGTCATCGACAACACGCGGGCCCAACTCGCCCTGATGCGTCCGGGGCCCGATGCCGACGCGCTGCGCGGAGTGTTCGCGGACCTCGTGACCGCGGACCGGGAGAGCCGGTACCTCAGCGACATGATCAGCGGTCAGGACACCGTCCTGCCGGGACGCTCCCAGCGGTCCTCCGCATGGGAAGGAAGGTTCCTGCAGAACGTCACCCTGAGCACGGGGGAGGGCCGGGCCGACGTGATCGACCTGCTCCGGGCGGGCCGGCCCCTGCTGCTGGTCTTCGGCGAGGAGGGGCGCCGGTGCGCGCGGAGGGCGCGCGCGTGGTCGGGGGCCCTGCGGCTGGTGTGCGCCGAGCCGACCCCCGACATCCCCTGCGACGCCCTGCTGGTGCGGCCGGACGGGTACGTCGCCTGGGCGTCGGTCCGCGGCGGAGAGGGCCCGGGCGACGCGCTCGTACGGTACTTCGGCAACCGGCGGGTTCTCGTCGCCGAGAGGCCGGTGCTGGCGGGCGCGGTCAGCTAGCCACGGCCGCCGGCTCCAGCAGGCCGCGCTGGATCTCCTCGAAGACGTCGGCGCCCCGGCTCTCGGAGAGGTCCAGCGAGGTCAGCACCGAGGGCACGGCGATGCTGGGGAACAGATGACGGAGCAGTTCGGAGGACTTGTACCGCAGGTCCCGGTAGTCGCTCACCGCCTGGGACATCGACTGGATGCCGGCGAACGTGCCCACCACGACGTCGGCGGTGACCGACGGGACCACGTGGGGCAGCAGCTCGCCCTGGGCCTGCCCCCGCTCCAGCAGGCCCTGGCAGACCTCGCTCCAGCGCATGAACGGGCCGCTGCGGTCGAGCCCCTCCGCGTGCTGGTCCATGCTCAGCCGCACGCCCGCGCGCACCATGGGGTCGGACTGGAGGCGGTAGGCGTGCAGGAGGACCACGTCCGCCAACTCCTGCAACTTGCACGAGCGGTCGGGGATGACGAAGCGCTGGTCCTGCTCCTCCAGCACCCCGAGGGCGAGCTGCTCCTTCGAGCTGAAGTGGAAGTACAGCGCTCCCTTGGTCACACCGGCCGCGCCGAGGATCTCGGCGATGGTCGCTGCCTGGTACCCGCGCTCCTCGAAGATCTTCGCCGCTGCCTCAAGGATGTTCCTGCGGGTCCGGATGGCACGATCCTGCTTCACCACTCTGCCGCCCTCCCCTTCTCGAAGATCGCTCGGCGGCCTGGAAGCCTCTGACCGACTCCCAAAAAAACCGCACAGTACGTATCTTACAACTGGTTGAGCTTCGCGCAGCCGGAAGGTTGCGGCAATTCGTGCGGCACGCACTCGGCTGCTGCCCACGGGAGGGGGGAAGTACGGGTGATTCTCGTGACGGGGGCCACTGGAACCATCGGGGGGGAAGTCCTGCGCCGGCTCCCCGCCGGTCTCGCGGTACGTGTCATGGCCAGGGATCCGTCGCAGGTGAGGGCGCCCGCCGGGACCGAGGTGGTGGCCGGGGACTACGCGGACCAGGGGTCGCTGGAGCGCGCCCTGCGGGGCGTGAGCCGCGCCTTCCTCCTCACCAGCCGGATCGGCGGTGACGACGACGCGCGTTTCGTCGGGGCCGCGCGGTCCGCGGGTGTGCGGCACCTGGTGCGGCTGTCGGCGGCCGCCGTCGCCGACCCGGGGGCCGACGACCTGATCACCCGCTGGCACCGTGCCAACGAGGACCTGCTGCGCGGCTCGGGGATGCGGTGGACCGTGCTGCGTCCACGCGCCTTCATGTCCAACACGCTGTCCTGGGCGGCCTCCGTCAGGTCCGAGCGGGTCGTGCGCGCCCTGTACGGATCCTCGGCCAACGTGTGTGTGGACCCGCGGGACGTCGCGGCGGTGGCCGTGTGCGCGCTGACCGAGGACGGGCACGAGGGGCGCGTCCACACCCTGACCGGCCCGGAACCGGTCAGCGCCGTGCAGCAGACGGCGCAGCTCGGCCGGCTGCTGGGCACCCCCCTGCGCTTCGAGGAACTCTCCCTCGACCAGGCTCGCGCGGCGCTGAGGCAGCGTCACCCCAGTGCCGTCGCCGAGGCCTTGCTGGCGAGCGCCGAGCGGCAGCGGGCGGGAGCCAAGGCACATGTCGAGGACACGGTCGCCCGGCTGACCGGCCGGCCGCCGCGCTCCTTCCTGACCTGGGCCGAGGACCACCTCGCGGCGTTCGGCGCGCCGACGGGGCGGCATGCCCTCGCCGGAAGTCCCCGTACCGGGTGAGGGCGGGCCGAGGGGACGGCCGTCCCCTCGGCCCCCGGGCCGTCAGCCGGCGGGCTCGGCGGTCACCGTCGCGGTGAACACGATCCCGCCGTCCTGGTGCCCGGTGACCAGGACCGTCTCCGGGGCGCACGAGCCCTTGGGCAGACGCAGGGCGTCGATCAGACAGGGGCGGTCCAGATCCGCGTACTTCTTGAACTCGCACTCGAGGCCCAGCGGCAGGACGGGGGAGCCGCCCAGGACCGCGGTCGCCCCCTGACGGGCCGCCTCCAGCAGCACCATGCCCGGAATGTGGTCGACCTGGTGGTCGAAGAGCACCGGGTGCCGGGTGTCCAGCCGGAGCTGCCAGTGGTTCGGCTCCCCGGTGGGGGAGAGGACCACGTCGGCCGGTGAGGTGCGCCCCACGCTCTGCGGCGCCACCGGAGCGGTGAGCGGGATGGGACCGTACTCGGCGCCGAACACGCGCTCCGGGCGCAGTCGGCGGTACACGGCGGGAGAGATGCAGCCGAAGGAGATGCGCCCCGAGGCGGCGAGCCGTCCCTCGCGCAGCACCGTCGTCTCGTAGCAGAGGCCGATCAGCCGGCTGCCCCGCGTCTTGACCTCCTTGCACTGGACCTCCAGGTCCAGCGCGGCGGGCGTCTGGGCGACCTCGAGCTGCTCGGGCTGCACGCTGAGGCTGAGCTCCTCCAGCAGGAACTGGTGGCCGAAGGGGACGCCGAACTCGGCGTGCGCGAGCAGGGAGCCGATCTGTCGAATCGTTTCGGCAGCGATCAGCGGGTCGTGGTGGACCCCCTTCACGGGGGTGAAGAAGCTGTGGCCCCGGGGCCACTGGGCGGTAAGGTCGAAGTGGGTGTCGTCCAGCCGCTTCCAGTCGGTCAGCATGACCTCGGCGACGGCCGCGCGGTGCACCAGCTCCCTGGGGACCGTCGTCGTCAGCTGTCTGTCGCGCGCGACCGCCGCCCGGAAGGGCGACGGGGCGGCCGGTGCCGTGGTCTGGTCGATCGACGGCTCTTCGATCCGAAACGTGCTCGCGGTCATCGTTCCCCCTGGACGAGATCGGAGTGGTGGGCTGCGGAGGGCTCAAAAGATAGAGACCAACCGGTTTGATTTCTAGAGGAATCAAAGCCTCCGTCAGTGATCGATCAGATCCGCCGCCGGATTGAACCGGAACGGCATCTCTCATATCTGCCCGTTCCTCCACCATTTCTCCAGTTCATCTGCGCCGGGAGCGCTCCCCGGGTCCAGCCGTCCGAAGACGCGCTCTCAAGCGGTACTGGAGCCCTTCTGTAGTGCGGTGGCCCACCGTGGCGGGGGTCGGGAGGAGCGGACATGGGCGAACCTGGTTCTCCGGGGCTCGCGTTGCGCATCGAGCGCGGGCGGGCCGACGAGGTCGAACTCGCCGCCGTGGCCCTCGTGCTCTGTTCGGTGCTGGCCGGACGAGGCGCGGCGGCCGGCGGGGAGATGTCGCGGGACGCCCCGTTCCCTCGGTCCGCGCGATGGACCGCGGCGGCCTATCGCTCCCCTCGTAGCTGGCGATAGGCCCCCCGCCGGGCCGGGCGCGATCGCGCCCGGCCATTTCATGTAGATCCCACCCACCTCTATAAACCGCACGCGCGGTTTGTTAGCCTGAGCTGACGAAAACCGCAGGCGGCAAGGACGGCGCAGGGCACCCCGCGTGCCGTGCGCCCAGGGTCCAGCCAGGAGACGACTGATGGTCAAGCAGGAGCGCGCGCTCCGTACCCGCCAGGCGCTGATCCGCGCCGGGGCGGAACTCTTCGCCAGAGAGGGGTTCGTGGCCGCGTCGCTGTCCACGATCAGCGGGGAGGCCGGGGTGAGCAACGGAGCCCTGCACTTCCACTTCGAGAACAAGCGGGCGCTGGCGCGGGCTGTCGAGGACGAGGCGCTGGTGAGGCTGCGCCGGATCACCGCGGAGTCGCTGAAGCGGGACGGGCGTGCCCTGCCGGCCCTGGTGGACGCGACGTACGAACTGGTGAACCGGATCGCCGAAGACGTCGTCGTCCGGGCCGGCTTCGGACTGGGCGACGATCCCGGACGCGGTGAGGTCGCCTCGCTGAGGCGGGAGTGGCGGTACTGGGTCGAGGATTCGGTGCGGCGCGCGGAGCGGGACGGCTGGCTCGCCAGGGGCGTCCTCGCCGCCGACGCCGTGACCGCGGTGGTGGCCGCGACGGTGGGTTTCGAGGTACTCGGCGGCGAGGACGAGGCGTGGCTGTCGCAGGACCGCGTCACGGGCTTCTGGCGGCTGCTGCTGCCCCGCCTGACGGACCGTCATGCGCTGGTCATCGCGGTCAGCGGCCGGTAGGCGGCTGTTTCGCTCCTCCCTGAAAAAGACCATGCAGTCGCTAAAAATGTCTGGTTTTGTGGGGATTGCTCGTGGACTCCAGTGACACTCAAGCCCGTCCCAGAAAATAAAACAGCGCGGTTGGTTTGGTATTGACAAACCATCCGTCCTGTTTTTTAGTTGGGTCATGCCAGGAAGCGGCTGTGTCAGGACGACTCATGCAGGGATAGGGGAGACGGCATGGACATCGACGTTCTGGGGGCGCTGAGCGTCAGGGAGAACGGCCTGTCGGTAACGCCGACGGCTCCGAAGCCGCGTCAGGTGCTCGCGCTGCTCGCCCTCCAAGCGGACCAGGTGGTGCCGGTCCGGACGCTCATCGACGAACTGTGGGGTGAACGACCGCCCCGCAGCGCACGCACCACGCTCCAGACGTACGTGCTCCAGCTCCGGGAGCTGATCTCCACCGCGCTGCGGCAGGATCCGGAGAACACCGGGGGGCGCACCGCCAAGGACGTGCTCGTCACCCTGCCCGGCGGATACCTGCTCAACACGTCGGACGGCACCAGTGACGTCCGCGAGTTCGAGCGGCTGGCCGGCCTCGGCTACCGGGCCATGGACGCCGACGACTTCGCCGGCGCGGCCCGCCACCTGCGCGACGCCCTGGGGCTGTGGACCGGGGGTGCGCTGGCCGACGTGCAGACCGGGGCCCAGCTGGAGATCGAGACCAGGCGCCTGGAGGAGACCCGGCTGTGCGCCCTGGACCAGCGCATCGAGGCCGACCTGCGGCTGGGCCGCCACCGCGAACTGCTGGGCGAGCTGACCGTGCTCGTCAGCCGCCACCGCACCCACGAGAACCTGCACGGCCAGCTCATGCTCGCCCTGCACCGCTCGGGCCGGCGCAGCGAGGCGCTGGACGTCTACCAGCGACTGCGCAACGCGCTGGTCAGGGAACTCGGCCTCGAACCCTCCGCGGGCCTGCGCCGGATGCAGCGCTCGATCCTCATGTCCGGCCCCGAGTCGGTGCCGGTCGGCGCGGGCGCCGGCAGTGAACGGCTCAGCCGGGTCGGGTAGTCGGGGAGGCGGCCGCGCGGGCCGGGCCGCATATCGCCGACGAGTGCTTCGGACGGCGGCCACCGGTATGGCGGGAGTTCCTGCCGCCCTCCGCCGCCCCCGCCGCCGCGCCGCACGTCCTCCGTGCGGGCCGGACACATCCTCGCCCCGTCCGTCGCCGTCCCACCGGAACGGAATCCCAGGAGTCAGACCATGTCCTTCGACAACAGCCGGACACGCCCGCCCACGGCCCTCGTGCCCGTCCCCGACGACCTGCTGACCGAACTCGTCGACATACTCGCCGCGGTACTGCACCTGAAGTCCGACAAGGTCGACCCGGGCCGGACGTTCCGTTCGCTGGGCCTCGACTCGCTGCTCACCGTCGAGTTCGTGGCCACCGTCAACGCCCGATACGGCACGGCCGTCAAGCCGGACGCGCTGTTCGACCACCCCACCCCGCTGGCCTTCGCCCGCCATGTGATCCGGGAGCGGGGCGCGGGATACGACGTACCGGCCGGGCAACCGCCGCTGACCGGAGCCGAGTTCACCCGTCCCCGGGTGCCGGCGGCGCCGGAAGCCGGACGGCGGTGGGCCGACGCGCCGGCCGAGCCCGCCCCGGCCCACACCGCCGCGCGGGAGACGGTGCTGGAGGTGCTGCGCGAGGAACTCGCCCGCATCCTGTGCTGCGACCCCTGGGAGCTGAGCACCACGGCGCCCTTCAACGTCCTCGGCATCGACTCCATTCTGGCGGCCCAGTTCGTGGCGACGGTCAACGAGATCTACGGCATGCACGAGCGCCCCGTCACGCTGTACGACCACCCCGACCTCGCGGCCCTGGCCGCGCACATCGCCTCCGTCACCGGTCCCGGACCTGCCCCGGGCGGGATCCCGGACCTCGCGGACCTCCTCGACGCCGTGCGCGACGACCGGATCTCCGTGGACGAAGCCCTCGCCCTGCTGCCCCGGCGGGCCTGAACGAACCGGTGTGCCCCATGGACGAACGTGAGATCCTCACCCGGTTCAAGGCCGGAACCCTCGGCCGGGACGACGCGGCCCGCCTGCTGAACGGAGCGCGGCAGTCCAGGACCGGGACACCGCTCCCGCCGCCCCGGCCGGACGCCGCGCCGGACTCGGACCACGGCGCCCCCGACGGCCACGGCACGTCTGTCGGCCGCGGCACGTCCGGCGGCCTCGGGGCGTCCGGCGGCCAACGCGCCTTCGACGGCCGGTCCGCCGCCGACCGTGCCACCTCCACCGACCCCATCGCCGTCGTCGGTATCGCCGGCCGCTACCCGCTCGCCCCCGACCTGCACGCGCACTGGGACAACCTGCTGTCGGGCCGTGACACGTCCTCGGCCGTGCCCGCCGCCCGTCCCTGGCTCGCCTCCTCGGCACCCGGCCGACGCGGCCACTTCCTGGACGGCGTCGCCGACTTCGACCCCGAGTTCCACGGCATCATGCCCGCCGAGGGCGCCCTGATGGACCCGCAGGAACGGCTCTTCCTGGAGGTCGCCTGGGACGCGCTGGAGGACGCGGGATACACCGGCTCCCGGCTGGACGCCCTGACCACCGCGAGCGGCACGTCACGCGCCCTCGGTGTGTTCGTGGGAGCCGCCAGCCACGACTACGCCCTCCTGGCCGCCGGCGCCTGGACCCCCGGCGCGGGCGCGACCCCCAGGGCGGGCCACTGGGGCCTGCCCGGCCGGCTGGCCGCGTCGCTGGAACTGACCGGTCCCGCACAGGCCGTCGACACCGCGGAGTGCTCCGGCCTCACCGCGGTCCACCTCGCCGTCGGCGCACTGCGCCGCGGCGAGTGCGCGGCCGCCGTCGCCGGAGGCGTCGAACTGCTGCTGCACCCCGCACGCCTCGCGGACGGCGCGGGCGAGGGCGTCGGAGCCGTGGTGCTCAAGCCGCTGCACCGCGCGCTCGCGGACGGCGACCGCGTGCACGCCGTCGTCCGCGACACCGCGAGCGGCCACCGGGCCCGCCCCCGCCGGCCGGAATCCCGCGCGGCGGAGGAGGCGCACGAGTCCCGCGAGACGACCGCACGGCGGATCGGATCGGCCGGCGCGGTCACCGGGATCGCGGCACTGACCGACGCCGTGCTCCAAGTGCGGCACGGCGTCCGGATATCCGGCGCAGCGGACACCGCCGGGGTCCCGTGGCCGCGCACGCGCGACGAGGCGGGGCGGGAACTGCCGCGCACCGCCACGGTCGAGATCGCTGCCGAGGGCGGCGGTACGGCGTGGGCCGTGGTCGAGGAGTACGCGGCGGAGCCCGGCGGGACGGACACCGGCGGGACGGACACCGGCGGGGACGGAGGGCCGCTGCTGCTGTCCGCTCCGACCCCCGCCCACCTGGCCGCCACCGCGCACCGCCTGGCCGACTGGCTGACCGCGACCGCCCAAGCGGACGCGGACGCGGGCCACCCGGCGCCCGGACCGCCGCCCGCCGGCCTGGCACGTGCGCTGCGCGTCGGACGGGCCGCCATGCCCTGCCGTATCGCCCTGCCCGCCCCGCGGGACGTGGCCGAACTCGTCGCCCGGCTGGCGCACTTCGCGGACACCGGTGAGGCCGGACCCGAGGCCGCCACGGCCGACCTGCGCGACGGGCGCGGCGACCCCTTGGGCCTCGACGGCCTGCCGGAGACCCGCGACTACCTCATCGCCCTGTGGCGGGCCGGACGCACCGAGACGCTCACCCGGCTCTGGCTGAACGGCGTCGGCGTCGACTGGGCCGCGCTGGAGGCCGCGTCGCCGTGGACGGCACCGCCCCAGCCGCCGCCACCGTCCGCCCGGCTGCGCCGCCCGCTGTGGCTGGGCGCGGACCGTGCCCCAGCGGATCCGGAGCCGAACGGATGACGACCGAGGCCCTCGCGGCCGGCCCTCCGGTCCCGCGCGACCGGCCCGAGCCGGTGAAGCTGTTCTTCTGCCCCAACGACGAACTGGTCCCGGGCATCGCGGCCCTGCTGGCCCGGCACTGGCTGGACGAGCACGAACAGGAGATCGCCGCCCGGTTCCTCTTCGAACGCGACCGGCGCCAGTACCTGGTGGCGCACTCCCTGGTACGGCGCGTGCTCGCCCTGGAGAGCGGACTGCCGGAGGCCGAGGCCGTCATCTGGCGGTCCTCGCGCGGACGGCCGTTCCTCCAGAAGCCCGCCGAAGGGCTGCCGCGCGGCGGCCGGGAGCTGGACTTCAACCTCTCGCACGCGGGCGGCCACAACCTGCTCGGCGTCGTGCGACGGCACCGTGTCGGCGTGGACGTGGAACGGCTCGACCGCGGTGAACAGGGCTTCGACACGATTCTGGAGACGTTCGCGGCGTCCGAGCGGGACTGGGTGACCCGGGCTGCCCCCGGCCGCCCCCGCGACCGGCGGCTGCTGCGCCTGTGGACACTGAAGGAGGCCTACTCCAAGGCCCGCGGTCTGGGCCTGAGCCTGCCCTTCGACGCGTTCTCCTTCACGCTCGCCGAGGACCGGGGCGTCCTCGGCTTCCAGCCGCCCGACAACGACACCGAGCGGCGCTGGCGGTTCGTCGAACTGGAGCCGGTGCCCGACGTACTGGCCGCGGTGGCCGTCCTCGCCGATTCCGACGCGCCGCCCGTCCTCCAGCTCCACCACGGCTTCCCCTGGGGTCGCTCCGCGCCGCGGCTGGTGCCCCTGCCCGAGCCGGTGCCGGCATCGAGGTGAACGCATGGGTACGGCGGAAGGACTGATCGGACGACAGGACCCGCTCCGGCTCCTGGAGGGCCTGCTGGCCGACGCCCGGCAGGGGCGGGGGAGCGTCGCGGCGCTCACCGGCAGCCCCGGCACCGGCAAGAGCGCCGTGCTGCGGGCGCTCGCCACGTCGGCCGCCGACGCCGGCGCCACGGTGCTCGGCGCCTGTGCCACCGAGGCCGAGTCGGACCTGCCGCTCGGCGTGGTGGGCCAGCTCCTCAGCGGCGCCGCCGGACCGGGCACCGCGTCCGGCGAGACCGGCACCGAGGCCAGGCCCGAGGCGCTGTACGAGGCGCTGCGCGCGCTCGGCGGGCGACGGCCCCTGGTCGTGACCGTGGACGACGTCCACCACACCGACGAGCAGTCCGCCCGCTGCCTGCTCTACGTGTGCGGGCGGCTCGCCGCCACCGGCGTCCTGATGGTGCTGGCCGGACGGCCGCAGACGGCACCCTCGCTGCCGCTGGCCGAAGTGCTCGGCCACCCGCGCTGCGTCCCCCTGCCGTTGCGCACCCTCTCCGAGGACGAGGCAGCCGCCTTCCTGCGCGCGGCCCCGGCGGCCATGGACGCGGCGACGGCCCGGCGGCTGGCCCCCGACTGGCACCGCTTCACCGGCGGCAACCCGCGGCTGCTGCACGCGCTGCTGGCCGACCACCGGGACTGCGGACCGGTGCGCCCGGCCCGGCCCATCGCCGGTACCGCCTTCCGGCGAGCCGTCGCCGACTGCCTGCGCGGCGCCGAGGACCCCGTGAGACGCACCGCGCAGGCCCTGGCCGTACTCGCCGACCAGGTGACCCTGACACTGCTCGCCCGGTTCCTGGGCCTGCCCGAACGGGCCGTGGTCCCGCGGCTGGCCGCGCTGGAGGCGACCGGACTGCTCGACGCGGGCCGGCTGCGCCACCGAGGGGTGACCGCGGCCGTGCTGGAGTCGCTCACCGCCGAGGAGAGCGCCCGGCTGCACGCCCGCGCGGCCGGCGTACTCCACGACCACGGCGCCGAACCGTCCGCCGTCGCCGCCCACCTCGTATCCGCCGAGGCCGCCCGGGCCACCGACGGCGCAGCCGGCGACACCCCCGTCTGGGCCGTCCCGGTGCTCGCGGAGGCGGCCCGGCACGCGATGCCCGCCGGACAGGCGCGCCGTGCCGCCGAGTTCCTGCGCACCGCCCACCGGCTGCCCGACGGCGGGCAGCGCCCCGACGGCATGCTGACCACGCTGGCGCGCGCCGAGTGGGAGAGCGACCCGGCGTCCGTGATCCGCCATCTGACCGCCCTCGAACGCGACCTCGCCTCCCGCGACCCGCACGACGGGTGGTGGACGGAGGGTGCGGCCCTGCTGCTGTGGCACGGCCGGTACGAGACGGTGGCCCGGGACGCGGCCGACGCCGGGGACGGCCCACGGGCCCGGGAGGTGCGGACCGCGCTCGACCACCTCTACCCCGGGGCCGGCCGGGACGGCACCGCACCCGAACCCGACGCCGTCGAACGGGTGCTGGTGTCGGTGGTCCACGCACTCGCGCCCCCGCCCTCCGTGCCGGCGCTGCTCGTCGCCCTGTCGTACGCCGGAGAGACGGAGCGGGCCGCGCGGTGGCGCGAGCTGACCGACGGCGCGGAACCGGCCGGGGCCACGGTGGCCCGGCAGGCGGTGGCGGCGGCCGTGGCGGCCGTACTGCACGTGCGCACGGGCTCCTACGGCACCGGGGCGGCCCACGCTTCACGGGCACTCGCCCTGATGACGCCCGCCGCCTGGGGAGTGGCCGTGGGCATGCCGCTGGCGGCGGGCGTGCGGGCGGCGACCGCGCTGCGGGCGCACGACGAGGCGGCGCGGCTGCTGCGCGTGCCGGTGCCCGACGCCCTGTTCCGCACCCGGGCCGGAGTGCACTACCTGCTGGCCAGGGGCGGCCACCTGCTGGCGGCGGGACGGGCGCGGTCCGCGCTCGCCGACTTCCACGCCTGCCGCGACCTGCTCGCCGAATGGGGCGAGCCGGCCCGCGGCGGACTCGACTGGCGGACCCCGGCGAACGAGGCGCTGCGCCGCCTGGGCCACATCCCGGACGGAGACCCCGTCGCGGTGCTCACCCGGGCCGAGCGGCGCGTGGCGACGCTCGCCGCGGCCGGCTGCACGAACCGGGCCATCGCCGCCCGCCTGTACGTCACGACCAGCACCGTCGAGCAGCACCTCACGCACATCTACCGGAAACTGCGGGTGAGTTCGCGGGGCGACCTAGTGCGGTTGGTCGGCACCCGTCCCGCCGGACCGGGAGACCTCCGCCCGGAACCCGTCTGACGGCGGGGCCCCGGCCCGGTCAGCGGGCGGTGGTGCGCAGGCCCCGGCGGTTCTTGCGGCCCAGCAGCCCGGCCGACACGAGTTCCGCGAGGGCGTCCGAGGGCTGGTGGTCCGGCGTCTCGAAGTGGTCGAACAGGCGGTGCTGGATAGCCAGGGAGACGTCCAGGCCGATGGTGTCCAGCAGCGCGAACGGGCCCATGGGGTAGCCGAAGCCGCGCTCCACGGCGGCGTCGGTGAGTTCGACGACGCGGTCGTCCGCGCCCGGGCGGTCGAGCAGCGCCAGGGCGGCCCCGAGGTAGGGGAAGAGCAGGCTGTTCACGATGAAGCCGGTGCGGTCGGGACACTCCACCACCGTCTTGCCGAGCCCGCCGCAGAAGGCGCGGGCGGTGGCGAGCACGCCGGGGTCCGTGCCGGGCGCGTGCGCCAGCTCCACCAGCCGCATCACCGGCGCCGGGTTGAAGAAGTGCAGCCCGACGACGTCGGCGGGCCGGCCGGACGCCTCGGCGCACGCGGCCACCGACAGACTGGACGTCGTGGTCGTCAGCACCGTGCCGGGATCGCAGGCCTCGCCCAGCGCCGCGAACATCTCCCGCTTGACGTCCGGGTCCTCGGCGACCGCCTCGATCACCAGGTCGCAGCCGGCGAACGCGTCGAGGCCGGTGGTGGCGTCGAGCCGGTCCAGGGCGGCCTGCCGCTGGGCCGGCGTGACCCTGCCGCGGCGTACGCCCCGGGTGAGCGAGTCGGCGACGGACGCCAGGGCGGCCTCCGCCTGCGCCGCGCCGCGGGCGACCAGGACGGTGGGGTGGCCGGCGAGGACCGTGACCTCGGCGATGCCCCGGGCCATGGCGCCGGAGCCCAGCACCCCGACCCGGCGCACGGTGCGGGCGCCGGTCTCGTCCGGCGCGTCGCCCCGCTCACGGACGGGGGCGCAAGTCTCGTCGTACGCGTAGAACCCGCCGCCGCTCTTGCGGCCCAGGCGCCCGTCGGCGACCATCCGGCCGAGCAGCGGCGCCGGTTCGAAGGCCGTGTCGCCGGTGCGCCGCCACAGTTCCGTCAGGGCGGCGTGCGCGGTGTCGAGTCCGATGCGGTCCAGCGTCTGGAGCGGACCGGCCGGCAGCCCGCAGCCCAGGCGCATGGCGGTGTCGACGTCCTCGTGGGAGGCGTAGCCCTCGGCGCACAGGGCGACCGCGCGGTTCAGCAGGCCGAGCACCAGGGCCCTGGCGTCGGCGGCGGGACCCGCGCCGACCTCGACCTCGGTGAGGCCCGCGGACGCCACCAGCTCGCGCGCCGCGGCGGTGGTCTCCTCGGAGGTCAGACTCGTCGGCACCGCTTCCGCGGGGCCGCCCGGCGCGGGCGGGGTGAACAGGCGCAGCCCGGCGACGTCGGCGGGACGCCCGGAGGCGATGGCCAGCCGGGCGACGGACAGGGCCGCCGTGGTGGTCAGCAGAGGGGTGCCGGGCGGGCAGACCTCCGTGACGCGGCGCAGCACCCCGGTCTTCACGGCCCCGTCCTCGGGGACCGCCTCGACGGCCAGCCGGACACCGCGCAGCCGCGCCGGGTCGTCCGTGAGGACCGGCTCGGGCGTTCCGTCGGGTGCGGGCGAGCCCTTGGCGCGGGTGCCGACCCGGGCGAGGACGTCGGGGTCGGTGTCCACACCGACGACGGCGTGGCCCGCCGCGTGCAGCAGGAGCAACAGCGCCTCGCCCACGGAGCCGAGGCCGACGACGCCGATCGGTGCGGCGGAGGTGTCCGGGGTCTGCTGGGTCATGGGGTCGGAGCCTGCCCTTCACGGAAGCGGTTGATGGCGCCGAGGTGCCGGGCGCGCAGGTCGTGGTCGGTGACACCGAGGCCCTCCTCGGGCGCCAGGCACAGCACGCCGACCTTGCCCTGGTGGAGGTTGCGGTGGACGTCGTAGGCCGCCTGCCCGGTCTCCTCCAGCGGGTACACCCTGGACAGCGTCGGGTGGATCTTCCCCTTGACGACCAGCCGGTTGGCCTCCCAGGCCTCCCGGTAGTTGGCGAAGTGCGAGCCGACGATGCGCTTGAGGGACATCCACAGGTAGCGGTTGTCGTACTCGTGCCGGAAGCCGGAGGTCGACGCGCAGGTGACGACGGTGCCGCCCTTGCGGGTGACGTACACCGAGGCTCCGAAGGTCTCGCGGCCCGGGTGCTCGAAGACGATGTCCACGTCCTCGCCGCCGGTGAGTTCGCGGATGCGCTTGCCGAAGCGCTTCCACTCCCCGGGGTCCTGCGTCTGCTCGTCCTTCCAGAACCGGTAGCCCTCGGCGTCGCGGTCGATGACCGCCTCGGCGCCCATCGCCCGGCAGATCTCCGCCTTCTGCTCGCTGGAGACGACGCAGACCGGGTTGGCGCCGCCGGCCAGGGCCAACTGGGTCGCGTAGGAACCGAGTCCGCCGCTCGCGCCCCAGATCAGCACGTTGTCGCCCTGCTTCATGCCGGCGCCGTTGCGGGAGACGAGCTGCCGGTACGCGGTGGAGTTGACCAGGCCCGGGGCGGCCGCCTCCTCCCAGGTCAGGTGGGCGGGCTTGGGCATCAGCTGGTTGGACTTGACCAGGGCCAGCTCGGCCAGACCGCCGAAGTTGGTCTCGAAGCCCCAGATGCGCTGCTCGGGGTCGAGCATCGTGTCGTCGTGACCGTCGGCCGACTCCAGCTCCACCGACAGGCAGTGCGCCACGACCCGGTCGCCCGGCCGCCACCGGTTCACGCCCGGACCGGTGCGCAGCACGACCCCGCCCAGGTCGGAGCCGAGCACGTGGTACGGCTGGTCGTGGCGGGCGGCGTGCGGCGAGAGCCGGGCGTAGCGCTCCAGGAACCCGAAGGTCGGCAGTGGCTCGAAGATCGACGACCAGACGGTGTTGTAGTTCACCGACGACGCCATCACCGCCACCAGCGCCTCGCCGGGCCCCGGCAGCGGCACCGGCACGTCCTGGATCTGGAGCGACTTGCGCGGGTCCTTGTCCCTGGAGGCGATGCCCTCGAACATCGCCACGTCCTCCCGGCGCACCACGGCGCCCCGGTAGGAGTCGGGCAGCCGCAGCCCTCCGAAGTCCTCCGACGAGGCGTCGCCGCATGAGACGGCATTGATGATCTCGTCCACGTGAGTTCCCGGTCCTCTCGCCACGCTGCGCAACGGCACGTCGGACAGCAGCGTGGAGCACCCGGCGGCCCCCCGGGCACCCCAGTCCACCCCCGGTTTCCGCCCCGTCCGGTACAGGGGGAGGACTGGGGAGGCCCAGGGGTCCCGCCGGCGCGCATGCTGGTTCGCGCCGTCCGGCCCGAGGAGAGCCCATGACCGCAGCACCCCGCCGGCGCGACCCGCACGTGAACCGGGTGGCGCCGTGACCGTCTACGCGCCCGCCCTGGGCGGACTCGGCATCCTGGGCACCGGCTCCCACCTGCCGGAGCGGGTGGTGGACAACGAGACCGTCGGCGCGGCGGCCTCGGTGAGCGCCGAGTGGATCGAGCGCCGCACCGGCATCGTCGAGCGCCGCTACGCCGCCGACGACGAGGCGGCGTCCGACCTCGCGGCCGAGGCGGCCGCCCGGGCCCTCGCCGACGCCGGGGCGCGGCCGGAGGACCTCGCCTGGATCATCGTGGCGACATCGACGCCGGACCACCCGCAGCCGGCCACCGCGTCCCTCCTCCAGCACCGGCTGGGCGCCCACCGCGCGGCAGCCTTCGACGTCAACGCCGTGTGCGCCGGCTTCGTGGCCGCCCTGCACACCGGAGCGCGGCTGCTCGCCGCCGAAGGGGACGCGGGCGGGCGCCGGCTTGCCCTGGTCGTCGGCACCGAGGTGTACTCGCGGATCATCGACCGCACCGACCGCAGGACCGCGCCCCTGTTCGGCGACGGCGCGGGAGCGGTGGTGATCGGGCCGGTGCGCGAGGGGCGGGGCTTCCTCGGTACGGGCATGCGCACCGACGGTGCGCTGCACGGGCTGATCGGCGTCCACGCGGGCGGCAGCAGGCAGCCGGCGTCGGAGAAGACCGTGGCCGGCGGCGACCATCACTTCCGGATGCGGGGCCGCGAGGTGCGGGAGTTCGTCGAGCGGGAACTGCCGGGCGCGGTGTCCGGCACCCTGGCGGAGTTCGGCGTGGCGGCCGCCGACGTCGACCACTTCGTGCCGCACCAGGCCAACGGGGAGATGCTGCGCGGCATCGTCGGCAGCCTCGGGCTGACCGCGGCCCGCGTGCACCTCCCGGTGGACCGCCACGGGAACACCGGCGCCGCCTCGATCCCGCTCGCCCTCGACCACGCGCGCCGCCAAGGGGCGCCGCGCGACGGCGAACTGGTCCTGCTGGCGGGTTTCGGCGGCGGGATGACGCTGGGCACCGTGCTGCTGCGCTGGGGGCGTTGAGCCGCCGCGCCCGGGACGGTCAGGGGGCGACCCGCTGGACCGACGGCCCTCCGGCCAGCCGCGCCACCATCGTGTCGTAGCGGCGCACGAGAGCCTCCTGGGAGCGCGTCAGTTCGTCGATGCGCCGTTGCAGGCGGGCGACCTCGCCTCCCAGCTCAAGGGCCTCCGACAGGGTCGCGGGCCCGCCCCCGGGGTGCGGGTGGGGCGGGGCGGACAGGTCGGGGGCGTGGTTGAGGACCGCCTCCAGGCGGGCGCGCAGCGCCGGCCCCGGCTCGATGCCGAGCGCCTCCACCAGCCGCCGGCGGGCCCGTTCGTAGACCCCGAGGGCCTCGGCCTGGCGGCCACCGCGGTACAGGGCGACCATCAGCAGGTCGTAGAACCGCTCGTGCAGCGGGTGGTCGACCGTCAGCTTCTCCAGTTCCCCGGTGATCTGGCCGTGCTGGGCGCAGCCCAGGCTGGCCTCGTAGAGCGACTCCAGCGCCGTCAGCCGGTGTTCCTCCAGCCGGTCCGCCTCGCTCGCGCACAGGGGACCGAGCCGGCTGTCCTGGAGGGCGGGACCGCGCCACAGGGACAGGGCGTGCCGCAGCAGCCGGACCGCGTACGCGGGGTCGGCCGACACCGCGGCCCGGCCCAGCGCGGACAGCCGCTGGAAGCGCTCGACGTCGGTGGTGGCGGAGCCGAGGCTGAGCAGGTAGCCGGTCGGCAGCGTGCTGATCCACTCGTGGCCCCGCGAACCCCCGCCCGGCACGGGAAGCAGCCGCCGCAGCCGGGCCACATGGGCCTGCAACGCGTTCGAGGCGTTCGTCGGCGGCCGGTCGCCCCAGAGTTCCTCGGTGAGCCGGTCGGCGGAGAGCAGGCGGCCGGCGTGCAGGACGAGCGCCGACAGGAGGGCACGCTGCTTGGGGCCCGAGGGCACGACGTCCGCTCCCGTCGCGCCGTCGTGCAGCCCGACCGGCCCCAGCAGCCGGAACTCCGTCTCCCCGAAGGCCTCGGGCGACAGCGGGCCCGCGGTGCCGGACCCGCCCGTCGCGCCGTGCGGGGCACCGTCCGTTGGGTGTTCCATGAGAGCTCCCTCGTCGGTCGGCGGGTCGGTGGACGGCGTCGTCGGTGACCGGGCCGGGAATCGGAGGGTCGTCATCCGGTCCGGTGGCGGTCGGGGGCGAAGGTACGGTCCCTTCGGACGGTAGCCGCCGCACGACGCCGGCGGGCCGGTCCGCGAGCCCCCTTCCAGCGCTCGTACAAGCGTTCTCGAGCGGTGTGGCGACAGGGCGAAAGCCGGTCTGTGGAGAGTCGCTCGAACGCCGGTCGAGATCCCGGGAGACACGGCACGGGTGGGGCTAGCTTGCTTCACGGCCGACGGCTTTGAGCCACCGAGGGGCCTCGACCACTTGGACCGGTACGGGGAGGAAACCATGGAGATTCAGGTTCTGGGTCCGTTGCGCGCCGACGTCAACGGGGTCTCGATCGTTCCGACCGCGGGCAAGCCGAGGCAGATCCTCGCCCTGCTCGCGTTCTATCCGGGCCGGGTCATGCCCGTGCCCACGCTCATGGAGGAGATCTGGGGCACCAACATGCCGCAGAGCGCCATGACGACCATGCAGACGTACATACTCCAGCTGCGCCGCCGCCTCGGCACGGCGATGGGGCCCGACGCCCCGGGCCGGGCCAAGGAGGTGCTCGCCACCCGACACGGCGGCTACCTGCTCCAGGTCCCGCCGGAGAGCGTCGACGTCCACCGCTACGAGCAGCTGGTGACGGCCGGCCAGGCCGCCTTCGAGGAGGCCCGCGACGAACAGGCCGCGGACCTCTTCCGGGACGCCCTCGCCCTGTGGCAGGGCCCGGCCCTGGTCGACGTCCGGGTCGGACCGATCCTGGAGATCGAGGTCATGCGGCTGGAGGAGAGCCGGCTCGGCACCGTGGAGCGGCGCATCGACGTCGACCTCCGACTCGGCCGGCACGCCGAGCTGATCGCCGAACTCACCGACCTGATCGCCCGTCACCCGCAGCACGAGGGGCTGCACTCGCAGGCGATGGTCGCGCTGTACCGCTCGGGCCGGCAGGCCACCGCGCTGGACGTCTACCGCCGGCTGCGCGGCCGGCTGATCGAGGAACTGGGCGTGGAGCCGTCACCGCAGCTCCAGCGGCTGCACCAGGCGATGCTCACCGTCGACCCGGCTCTCGACGTGGCGTGCGGACCGCGCCGCACCTCCACCTTCAACCTGTACGCGGCCTGAAGCCGCACGCGGTCCGAGAAGGCCGCGGCGGGAGGGAGGGACGCTCCGTGTCCGACGCACCGCCGGTGCCCCTGCACTGCTTCGCCCACGCCGGGGCCGGCATCTCCGCCTTCCACGGCTGGAGTGCCGACCTGGGCACCGGCGCCCTGCCCGTGCCCCATCTGCTGCCGGGCCGCGAAGGCCGGCGGCGCGAACCCCGGGTGACCGCACGCGAGACGCTGCTCGCCGACCTGCTCGACGGCTTCCGCGCGCCCACCGTGCCGTACGTGCTCTACGGCCACAGCCTCGGCGCGCTGGTCGCCTACACCCTCGCCAGGGCGCTGCACGAGGCCGGCCTGCCCACCCCCGCGCTGCTCGCCGTGGGCGCCTGCCCGCCCCCCGACGCCGCTTCCGTGCTCTCCGACGCCTGCCGGGAGCCCGAAAGGCGGCTGCGGAACCTGCTCGACACCCTGGGCGCCGGCCCGCCGGACACCGTCCCCGGCGACCTGTGGGAGCGCAAGGTGCTGCCGGTGCTGCGCGACGACCTGGTCCTCGCCGACGCCCTGCGCGCCGCCGCCCGCCACCCGGTGGCCGGCGGCCCGTTCCGGGTGCCGGTGCTGGCCGTCGCGGGCGTGGACGATCCGCTGGCCCCACTGCCGGTGATGGCCGGCTGGCACCGCTGGACGGCGGGACGCACGGTCACCCGCACCCTGCCCGGGGACCACTTCTTCGTACGGGGGCGCGCACTGCCCCGGCTGCTCGGGCGGGCCTGCCGCGTCGTCCGCCGGACGGCGGCGCGGCCCGCACTGTCGACCACCGGAGGACGAGCGTGAGGGACAGCCGATGAGACGAGTCGCCATCACCGGGATCGGAGTGGTCGCGCCCGGCGGTGTGGGCACCACCGCGTTCTGGTCCCTGCTGACCGAGGGACGCACCGCCACCCGCCCCATCACCTTCTTCGACGCCTCGGGGTTCCGCTCCCGGATCGCGGCCGAGGCCGACTTCGATCCGACCCGGCACGGCTTCACCGCCGAAGAGGCCCGACGCCTCGACCGGGCCGCCCAGTTCGGGCTGGTCGCCGCCCGCGAAGCGGTCGCCGACAGCGGCCTGGACAACGCCGCCGCCGAACGCACCGGCGTGGTCCTGGGCAGCGCCGTCGGGTGCAGCACCGGCCTCGACGAGATCTACGCGCACGTCAGCGAGCACGGCGCCGGCTGGCAACTGGACCACACCCGGGCCGAGGCACGGCTCGGTGACTACCTGGTGCCCAGCTCCCTGGCCGCCGAGGTCGCCCGGGACACCGGTGCGCTCGGACCGGTCGCCGTCGTCTCCACCGGCTGCACCTCCGGCCTCGACGCGCTCGGCCACGCCGCCGAACTCATCCGCGAGGGCAGCGCCGACGTGATGGTCGCGGGCGCCTCCGAGGCGCCGATCACGCCCATCACCCTGGCCTCCTTCGACGCCATCCGCGCCACCTCGGCCCGCAACGACGAACCCGGGACCGCCTCACGCCCCTTCGACCGCACCCGCAACGGCTTCGTCCTCGGCGAGGGCTGCGCCATGCTCGTGCTGGAGGAGTACGGCCACGCCCGGCGGCGCGGCGCGCCCGTGTACGCCGAGATCGCCGGGTTCGCCGGCCGCTCCAACGCCTACCACATGACCGGACTGCGCCTGGACGGCACCGAGATGGCGGAGGCCATCCGCGTCGCGCTGCTGGAGGCACGGGTGAACCCCGAGGACGTCGACTACGTCAACGCGCACGGCTCCGGCACCAAGCAGAACGACAAGCACGAGACGGCCGCCTTCAAACGCGGCCTGGGCGAGCACGCCCGGCGGATCCCGGTCAGCTCCATCAAGTCGATGATCGGGCACTCGCTCGGCGCGATCGGCTCCCTGGAGATCGCCGCCTGCGCCCTGGCCATCAAGCACGACACCGTGCCGCCCACCGCCAACCTGCACGAGCCGGACCCCGACTGCGACCTCGACTACACGCCGCTCACGGCCCGGGAACAGCGCACCGACACCGTGCTCAGCGTCGGCAGCGGCTTCGGCGGCTTCCAGAGCGCGATGGTCCTGACCGCCGGGCGAGCGGAGGTGGCCGCATGACCGCCCTCGCCGGACGGGAACGCGGACTGATCGGCGCCCGCGACGTGACGGCCGCCGTCACCGGCATCGGCGTCGTGGCGCCCGGCGGCGTCGGCACCGAAGCCTGGTGGGCGTCCGCCCTGCGCGGCCGGAGCGCCATCGGCCCGGTCACCCGCTTCGACGCGTCCGGCTCGCCCGCCCGGCTGGCCGGCGAGGTCGCCGGGTTCGCCGACGAGGAGCACGTGTCCGGACGGCTGCTGCCGCAGACCGACCGCGTCACCCGGCTCGCCCTCGCCGCCGCCGCCGAAGCCCTCGGCACGGCGGAGCTGGACCCCGAACGCCTGCCCGACTACGCCGTCGGCGTGGTCACCGCGAACGCGGCCGGCGGATTCGAGTTCGGCCAGCGGGAGCTCCAGGCCCTGTGGAGCCGGGGCAGCCGGCACGTCGGCGCCTACCAGTCGTTCGCCTGGTTCTACGCGGCCAACTCCGGCCAGATCTCCATCCGGCACGGGCTGCGCGGACCCAGCGGAGTCGTCGTCTCCGAACAGGCCGGCGGCCTCGACGCCGTCGCCCAGGCCCGCCGGCACCTGCGCCGGGGCGTCCAGGCCGTGGTGACCGGCGGCGTCGACTCCACCCTGTGCCCCTGGGGCTGGACCGCCCACCTGGCCGCCGGCGGGATGAGCACCGCCCACGACCCCGACCGGGCCTACCTGCCCTTCGACGCCGACGCGAACGGCCACGTCGTCGGCGAGGGCGGAGCGCTGTTCGTCGTCGAGGACGGCGACGCCGCGCGCGCCCGCGGGGCCCGCGTCCTCGGTCTCGTCGCGGGCTGCGCGGCCACCTTCGACCCCGCCCCGGGCGCCGGCCGCCCCCGGCTGCTCGCCGCCGCCGAACTCGCCCTGGCCGACGCGGAGATCACCCCCGCGGACGTGGACGTCGTGTTCGCCGACGCGGCCGGCGACCGGGCCGCCGACCGGGCCGAGGCAGAGGCGCTGACCACCTTGTTCGGGCCCTTCGGCGTGCCCGTCACCGCACCCAAGGCGATGACCGGGCGGCTGCTGTCGGGCGGCTCGGCGGTGGACCTGGCGGCGGCCCTGCTCGCCCTGCGCGACCAGGTGATCCCGCCGACCGCGGGCACGACGGACGTCGCCGAGGACTGCCCGGTGGACCTGGTGACGGGCCGGGCCCGCCCGGCGCGGCTGCGTACCGCGCTCGTCCTGGCCCGCGGCCGGGGCGGCTTCAACGCCGCGACGGTCGTGCGCACCGCCGACTGACGACCACACCCGGGGCCGCGGCCATCGCACCCGCGGCCCGGACGACCCACGGACCCAACGAAGGCGAGGCACCTCGTGGACCGGCTGGAACTCACCGAACTCACCGCCCTGCTGCGCACCTGCGCCGGCGAGGGAGAAGGCATCGACCTGAACGGCGACGTCCTCGACACGCCGTTCGTCGACCTGGGCTACGACTCGCTCGCCCTGCTCCAGGTCACCGGCATCGTCGAGCGCGACCACGACATCACGCTCGACGAGGAGGCGCTGGACGAGGCGGAGACGCCGCGCCAGTACCTCGACCTCGTCAACCGGGCGCTGTCCGCCCGCGCCGCCGCCTGAAGGGGAGGACCGTCATGGCCTCGCTGCGCGTCCCCGAGATGAGCCGCGCCAACGCCCCCCGCGTCGACGTCTGCGTGGTCGGCGCGGGGCCCGCCGGACTGGCGCTCACCCTGATGCTGCTGCGCTCCGGCGTCGAGGTGGCCCTGGTGGAGCGCTCCACCGGCCTCAACCGCGACTTCCACGGAGAGATACTCCAGCCCGGCGGACAGTGCGTCCTCGACGAACTCGGCGTGCTGTCCGCCGCCCGCGCCCGGGGCGCCCGCGAACTGGAGGGCTTCCAGGTCCTCCAGGACGAGCGCGTGCTGCTCGACGTCGACTACCGCCGGCTGCCCGCCCCGTACGACCGGCTGCTCGCGCTGCCCCAGCGCCACCTGCTGGACGAACTCCTCGCCGCCTGCCGGGAACTGCCCGGCTTCACCTTCCTGGAAGGGCACCGGGTCTCCGGGCTGGTGCGCGAGCGCGAGCGGATCGCGGGCGTGGTGGCGCACCGGCGCGACGGCGGGACCGCCACCGTGCGGGCCCACGTCGTGGTCGGTGCCGACGGCCGCCACTCCCGCACCCGGACGCTGGCGGGCATCGACGCCGGCCGCCGCGAGGCGTTCGACCAGGACGTGGCCTGGTTCACGCTGCCCGCGCCGGGCCGCGCCACCGGAGTGGTCCGGGTGCACCGCACCGCGACGGGCGCGCTGCTCGTCCACGACACCCACCCGGACCGGCTGCGCGTCGGCTGGACGCTGCCGCACCGCACCTGGAACCGGGTGGCGGTCCGCGGCATCCAGGACGTCCGCCGTGAACTCGCCGAGGCCCTGCCCGGGTTCGCCGACCTGATCCACACCCACCTGCGCTCGCTGTCCGACCTCACCCTGCTCGACGTGTTCGCCGCCCAGGCGGGCCGGTGGGTGGACGACGGACTGCTGCTGGTCGGCGACAGCGCCCACACCCACGGGCCGATCGGCGCGCAGGGCATCAACCTCGCCCTCCAGGACGCGGCCGCCGCCCACCCCGTGCTCCTCGACGCGGTCGGCGCCGGCGACGCCGGCCGGGACCGGCTGCTGCCCTACGAAAGGCGGCGCAGGCCGGCCGCGGCCGGCGTGCACCGCGTCCAGCGGATCCAGGCCAAGGCGCTGCTGGGCCGCAGCGGTCCGCTCGCCACCCGGCTGCGCTCCCGGGCCGCCTCCGTGGTCACCCGCTCCCGCATCGGCGAGCGCGTCACCCACCGCATCGCCTACGGTCCCGACCCGGCCACCGTACGCACGGACCTGTTCGCGGCCCCCGCCCCGGCGGCCGCGAACTCCGCCCCGGCCCGCCCAGGGACCGGCCGGTGACCGCCCGGGACGGTACCGGACGGCTGGTCGAGGTCGCCGACGGCGTGCACGCCCACGTCCAGCCGGACGGCGGATGGTGCCTCAGCAACGCCGGGCTCGTCACCGACGGGAGCGAATCCGTCCTGGTGGACACCGCCGCGACCCGGGCCCGGACCCTGCGGCTGCGCGAGGCGGTGCTGCGGACCGTGCCGCGCCCGCCGCGCGTGCTGGTCAGCACGCACTTCCACGGCGACCACACCTTCGGCAACCACCTCTTCCCCGAGGCCCTGATCGTCGCCCACGAACGGGCCCGGGACGACGTCACCGCGGCCGGGCTGCACCTGACCGGACTGTGGCCCGACGTGTGCTGGGGCGACCCGCGGGTGGTGGCGCCGCAGCTCACCCACCGCGACGGCATGACCGTGCACGCGGGCGCGGTGCGCGCCGAACTGCTGCACCCCGGGCCCGCGCACACCACCGGCGACACCGTCGTCTGGCTGCCCGAGCAGCGGGTGCTGTTCACCGGCGACCTCGTCATGTCCGGGGTGACACCGTTCTGCCCGATGGGGTCCGTCGCCGGGTCGATCGAGGCGCTGCACACCCTGCGCGCCCTCGGTCCGCGCACCGTGGTCCCCGGGCACGGCCCGGTGGGCGGTCCGGAACTGCTCGACGTCAACGAGGACTACCTGCGCCGCCTCCAGCGGCTGGCCGCCGAAGGTCTGGCCGCAGGACTCGACCCGCTGGAGACCGCCCGGGAGGCGGGGCCCGGCCCGTACGCCGACCTGCTCGACGCCGAACGCCTGGTGCCCAACCTGCACCGCGCCTTCCACGAGGCCCTCGGCGGCCGGCCCGGCGACCCGCTGGACATCCCCGCGCTGTTCGCCGAGATGACCCGCTACCACGGACGGCTCCCGGCCTGCCGCGCCTGAGCGCGCCCGCCGGGAGCCGCCGAGGCACGGACCTTCACAAGGACAGGTTCAGAAGGCCCCAGAAGGACAGGTTCAGAAGGACAGGTTCAGAAGGACAGGTGGTCCGGGACCACCCGGCGCTCCCGGGTGAGCAGCGCCCCGTCCCGCAGCACCAGCAGGTCCTCCACCACACTGCTCGGCCCGATGTCCGGCACCGGATTCCAGGGCCGGGTGACCGCCACCAGGGTGTAGTAGCGGGTGTGCAGCGCCCCGTCCGGACGCACCGACACCCGCAGCATGTTGTACCAGTGCCGCCTGCGCACCTCCTCCGAGCGGAACCGCCGCTCGTGCGCGGCCAGCAGCGCCGCCGCGATGGCCGCCCGCCCGTGCGCCGCCGGCACCGAGGGCGAGGGCGCGAAGACGCCGTCCTCGGTGAACGTCGCCGCGAACTCCTCCGCCCGCAGGTCGTCGAGGAGCGCCACCTGTTCCGCGTAGAACTGCTGGACGCGCGCGTACAGGGCGCCCTCGTCGGCGGCAAGCCCTTCGCCGATGGTCTGCACCGTCATGTCGTCAGCCTCCTTCAGGCCAGATCGTCCCGGGTGACCACGCGTCGCCGGGTCTGCCACTCGCCGCCGTCACGGACCAGCTCGTCCTCCATCACACACACCCGCAGCAGCCTCGAATCGCCGCCCCGGGGAGTGGCGTGGACCAGCGCGTAGCAGCGCGTGTGCAGCACTCCGTCCGCGCCGGTACGCACGTCGAGCATGCCGATCCAGTGCCGGTGCTGCTCCCCGCCGTCCTCCTGGCGGCGCCGGTTGCGGAGCACGTTGGCGACCAGGCCCGGCCGGCCGCGCACCGGCTCGTCGAGGGTCGGCACGCTGAAGACGGCGTCCTCGGTGAACGTGGCGGCCCAGCCGTCGGCGTCGTGCGAGTCGAAGAGCTGCATCTGGTGCGCGTAGAACCGCTGCACCCGTGCGTACAGGTCGCCGAACCCGCTCGGCCCGGCGAGGTCCTCGATGCGGTCGGGCGTCTCGGTGGTCATGCGGACCAGCCTTTCGTTCCGTCGGATGCGCCCCACTGTCCGCCGCCCGGATCGAGCGCTCTTCGAACCTTCCTCAAGCGATCCGGCAGAACCTGGTGAGCACCCCCCGAGACCCGCTGGAGGACGAGCCGTGCCGAACCTCGCGTACTCCGACATGACGGTCGACGGCCTGCTGCGCTCGGCCGCCGTCCGGGATCCCGAGGGATACGCCGTACGCACCCGGCACGGCGCCCGGACCTTCCGCGAACTGGACGCGCTGGCCGACCGGATCGCCGCGTTCGTGCGGCGCGCGACCGGCCGGCGCCCGGGCGCGCGCGTGGCCGTCGCCTCCGTCCTCGACCCGGTCTTCGCCGCCGCCTACCACGGCGTCGCGCGCGGCGGGGCCACCGTCGTCCTGCTCAACCCGCTGATCGGCGACGAGGGACTGCGCCACGTCCTGACCGCCGCCGGCGCCGAACTCGCCCTGGTGCCCTCGGCCACCGCCGGACGGCTGGCCCGCCTGCGCGGCGCCCTGCCCGCCCTCGGCACCGTCGTGGTCACCGACACCGACACCGACGGTGCGGTGCCGGCCAACTGCCTGCCCCTGGAGGAGGCCCTGGACGGCCCGGCGGAAGCCGCCCTCGGACGCCCCGGCGGGGCCGACCCGGACGCGGTCGCCTGCGTGCAGTTCACCACCGGCACCACCGGCCGCCCCAAGGGCGTCCTGCTCACCCACCGCAACCTCGTCGCCAACGCCCGGCAGACCGCTCTCGCGCACGGGCTCGGCCCGGACTCGGTCACCCTCAACCACCTGCCGCTCTACCACGTCATGCACCTCAACAGCGCGCTGGACGCGGGCGCCTGCCAGGTCCTGTGCCAGGACCCCGACCCGCTGACGTCCCTGGCCGTCGCCGCGGGCACCGGCGCCACCCACTACTACGGGCTGCCCGCCCGTCTGCACCGGCTCGCCACCGACGAACGGCTGCCCGGCCTCGGGCCCGCCGCACGCGGCGGGTCCCGGCTCACCGCCGTCCTGTCCGGCGGCTCGGCGCTGCTGCCCGAGGCCGCGCGCACCCTCGGCGAACTGCTCCGCGTCCCGGTCGTGCAGGGCTACGGCATGGCCGAACTCTCCCCGCTCACCCACTGCCAGCGGCCCGGCCGCCCCCACCGGCCCGGCACCGTCGGCACCCCCGTACCCGGGACCGAGTGCCGCCTGGTGGACCTCGCCGACCGCCGCCCGGTCGAGGCCGGAGCCGTCGGCGAGGTGCAGGTCCGGGGCCCGCAGCTGATGGCCGGCTACCTCGGTGAGCGGCCCGGCTCCCACCTCGGCGCCGACGGCTGGTACAGCACGGGCGACCTCGGCTCGGTCGACGACGACGGCGCCCTGCGGCTGCTGGACCGGGTCGACGACATCTTCAAGTACGACAACGAGATCGTCTCGCCCGGCCGCGTCGAGCGGGTCCTCGCCCGCGACCCGCGGGTCACCGACTGCGTCGTCGCCGGGCTGCGCGACCCCGAGCACGGCCGGGTGGCCTGGGCCGGTGTCGTGCTGCGCGACCCGCAGGGCACGCGGACCTCCCGCGACCGCGTCCTGCGCTCCGTCGTCGAGCGCGCCAACGAGCAGCTCTCGCCCCACGAACACGTCCGGGCCGCCGAGGCCCTGTCCGCCGTACCGCGCACACCCACCGGAAAGCCGGCCCGCGGCCGCCTGCGCCAGACGCTCGCCGAGCGCGGCGCGTTCGGCGTCCGGTCCGCGTCCGGCCCGTTCGACCTCTTCCAGGAGCAGACCATGGTGACGTTCGTCAACAAACTGACCGTGCACGGCGACCTCGACACCTTCCTCGGCGTCAAGAGCCGGCTCACCGCCTACATGGCCGCCCAGCCCGGCTACGTCAGCCACCAGGTCATGCGGCACGCCTGGCACCCCAACGTCTACCTGGAGCTGGCCGTCTGGGAGGACGCCGAGGCGCACCAGAAGGCCGTGCGCAGCGAGGAGTTCCAGGCCCTGGTCAAGCAGCTCGGTCCGCTCGCCACGCCCGAGCCCGGGCTCTTCGAGACGGTGGAGGCGAGCGCCTGATGACCGCCTCCGGGCAGCCCCGGGCCGTCGTCGTCGGCGCCGGCCCCGTCGGCCTGACCGCAGCCCACGAACTCGCCCGCAGAGGCATCGCGGTGCGCCTGGTCGACGCCGCCGACGCACCCGCGCGCACCAGCAGAGCCGTGGCCGCGCACCCGCGCACCCTGGAGACGTTCGCGCAGATGGGCGTCGCCGACGCGGTGATCGCGCGCGGCCGCCGCAACCGGGCCTTCACCATGTTCGCGCGCGGCCGGCGCCTGGTGCGCCTGGAGGCGGACTACTCGACGATGCCGACCTCCCACCCGTACTCGCTGATCGTCGCCCAGACGGACACCGAGGAGGAGCTGCGCAGGGCCGTGGCCCGGCTCGGCGTCGAGGTCGAGTGGGGCACCCGGCTGACCGCCTTCGAGCAGGACGCGGACCGGGTGGTGCTGGGGCTGACGCGCGACGGGCGGGAGGAGGTCGTCGAGACGTCCTGGCTGGTCGGCTGCGACGGCGGCCACAGCACCGTGCGCAGACTGCTCGGACTGGAGCTGGCCGGCGAGAGCAGCGAGACCTGGATGCTCGCCGACGCGCCCGTGGACGTCGACCTGCCGCCCGACACCATCTACTGGGCCCACACCGGCAGCCAGGCGCTGATGATGGTGCCCTACGCCCGGGACGGCCACTGGAGGCTGCTCGACACCGCACCCGGCCCCGGCGCCACCGACGACGTCGCCGCGGGATTCGGAGCCAAGCTGTCGGCCGGCCTCGGACGCACGGTGCGGGTCGGCGAACCGGAGTGGACGTCCGTCTTCACCTTCCAGCAGCGGATGGTCGCGCGGATGCGCGAGGGCCGGGTCTTCGTCGCCGGGGACGCCGCGCACGTGCACAGCCCCGCCTCCGGCCAGGGCATGAACACCGGCATCCAGGAGGCCTACAACCTGGCCTGGAAGCTCGCCCAGGTCGACCAGGGCCACGCCGGGAAGGAACTGCTGGACAGTTACGGCGAGGAGCGCGTCCCCATCGGCAGGGCGCTGCTCGGCTCCACCCGCACCGCCACCTTCCTCGTCCAGCTCAAGAACCTGCTCGCGTCGGTGGCGCTGCCCGTCGTCTTCACCGTCGTCCGCAACGTGCCGGGCCTGCGACGGGCCGTGCAGCGCAAGGTCCTGGGCGGCATGTCCGGGCTGCGCATCGGCTACCCCCGGTCCGTGCTGACCACCCCCGACCAGCACCCGCACCTCACCGGCACCGGGCCAGCGCCCGGCGAGCGGGTCACGGCGGCGCCGGTCCACGACCCGGACGTGCCCGGCTTCCGCGCCCTGCACGAGGAACTGCGGGACACCCGCTGGTCCCTGCTGCTGGCCGCCGGAGGCACCGGCCCGGGCGACGGACCCGCCGGCGTGGCCGTCACCGCCGCCGTGCAGTACGGCGAGTGGCTGTCCGTCCGGACCGTCGGCGGCGGCCCCGCCGAGGCCCCCGCCCCGCTCGGCGACCCCGACTTCGCGCTGCGCCGGGCGCTCGGCCTGCCGGCCGGCTGCTGGCTGCTGGTACGCCCGGACGGCTACGTCGCCGCCCGTGGCCGCACGCTGACCCGCACCGGTCTGGAGCAGGCCGTGGCCCCGCTGCGGCCGGCCACCCCGCTCGCCGGGCCGCCGCCGCACGAACCGGGCTTCCCGCGCCCCGTCCCGCTCTCCCCCTCGAAGGAGGACCGAACATGACCGCACAGCCCCCCGTCGCCCCCGTCGCCCCCGTCGCCCTCGTCACCGGCGGCACCAGCGGCATCGGACTGGCCGTGGCCCGCGCACTGGGCCGCGCCGGGCACCGCGTCTTCCTGTGCGCACGCACCGACGCGGACGTCAAGCAGACCGTCGACGACCTGCGCGCCGAGGGCCTGGAGGTGGACGGCCGGGCCGCCGACGTGCGCTCCCGCACCGCGGTGGCCGACCTGGTGCGCGCCGCGGTGGACACGTACGGGCCCGTCACGGTCCTCGTCAACAACGCCGGACGCAGCGGCGGCGGCGTCACCGCCGACCTCACCGACGACCTCTGGTACGACGTCATCGACACCAACCTCAACAGCGTGTTCCTCGTGACCCGCGAGGTCCTGCGCAACGGCGGCCTGGCCGACTCCGCGCACGGTCGGATCGTCAACATCGCGTCGACCGCCGGCAAGCAGGGCGTCCTGCTCGGCGCCCCCTACAGCGCCTCCAAGCACGGGGTGGTCGGCTTCACCAAGGCGCTGGGCCGCGAACTCGCCCCCACGGGCGTCACGGTCAACGCGGTCTGTCCCGGCTACGTGGAGACGCCCATGGCGTCCCGCGTACGGCAGGGGTACGCCGCCGCCTGGCAGACCACCGAGGACGCGGTGCAGGAGCAGTTCGAGGCGAAGATCCCCCTCGGCCGCTACTCCACCCCGCAGGAGGTGGCCGGTCTCGTGGCCTACCTGGCCTCCGAGACGGCCGCCTCCATCACCGCGCAGGCGCTCAACGTCTGCGGCGGACTCGGCAATTTCTGAAACACGACGTCAGGAAGAGGTGTGTGGTGACGGGTGAGCGCGTGCACAGGACGTCGCACTCGACCGAGGTGGACGCACCGGCAGGGATCGTCTACGGACTGATCGCGGACGCCGTGCGGTGGCCGCTGTTCTTTCCACCCAACGTCCACGTCGAGCGACTGGAGACGGACGGGACCAACGAACGGCTGCGGATGTGGGCGACGGCCAACGGCCAGGTCCGGTCCTGGATCTCGCAGCGGGTTCAGGACCCGGCCACCCGGCGGGTGGAGTTCCGCCAGTCGCACCCGCAGGCGCCGGTGCGGACCATGAACGGGACCTGGGCGGTGGAGGAGCTGCCGGGCGGCACCACCCTGCTGACCCTGCTGCACGACTTCACCGTCCACGGCGACCGGCCCGGCGACGCGGAGTGGGTGGAACGGGCCGTCGACACCAACTCCCGCGCCGAGCTGGCCGGCCTGAAGAGGCTCGCCGAACGCTGGCGGCGCCTGGACAGCCTGGTCCTCTCCTTCGAGGACTCGATCCGCGTGGCCGCGCCCGCCGAACCGGTCTACGACTTCCTCTACCGGGTCGGCGACTGGCCCCGGCTGATCCCCCACGTCTCCCGGCTGGAGCTGACCGAGGACGCGCCCGGCGTCCAGGTCATGGCGATGGACACGCTCACCGCGGACGGCGCCTCGCACACCACCGAGTCCGTACGGATCTGCTTCCCGCACGCCGGACGCATCGTCTACAAGCAGACCGCCACACCCGCGCTGATGGAGGCGCACACCGGTGAGTGGTCCGTGGTGTCCGACGGCAGCGGGACGACCGCCGTGGCGCAGCACAGCGTCGTGCTGCGCGAGGACGCCGTCGAACGCGTCCTGGGCCCCGGCGCGGACCTCGAACAGGCCCGCCGGTACGTCCGCGAGGCGCTCGGCCGCAACTCCACCGCCACCCTCGAACTGGCCCGCGAGTACGCCGAGTCGGTGGTCCGGGCCGGCTGAACCGCTCGTGTGCCCGGGGTCCATCGGGGCTCCGGGCACACTCCAGCGCCTGCCCGGACAGTCGAGGCCGGGAGCCCTCGACGGAGCGCCGGCGGGCCGAACCGACGACAGGACGGTGAGCGATGAGCACGGACGCCAGAGCCAGGACGGCGGCCTACCTCTCCAGGTTCTTCCCGGTCCACGACCTCGGGGACGACGACGACATCTTCGAGCAGGGCTACGTCAGTTCCGTGTTCGGCATGCAACTGGTCGCCTTCGTGGAGCGCGAGTTCGGCGTGACCGTCGGCGAGGAGGACATGGACCTGGAGCATTTCCGGACCCTGCGCGCCCTCGACACCTTCGTCGCACGGAAGCTGGCCGCGCGCGCGGGAGTCTGACCCCGCGCCCCGGTCCGGTTCCCGCGCGGCTCCGGCACCGCTCCACCGCCCTTCCGGTCCCGCGCGAGGCGGCCTGGTCAAGCTGGCGTCCGGGAGTGCGAGAGGCCCGCCGCGAGCGGACGAAGGAGCTGAGTTGCGCGCCATGACCGGCATCGCGCAGACCGCGCCCGCGCCCGACGGCGAACCCGGCCGCTGGGAGGAGGCCGCACGCGCGCGTGCCGCGCGGCTGGAATCCCTCCTCGGCGACCCGTACGACCCGGCCAACCCCCACGGGCTGCGCGCCCTGTTCGCCGCCGACGAGCGGCGCACCCCGCCGCGTGAGACCGAGGCGCTGCTCGACGAGGAGGGCTGGGCCGCCGAGTTCGTGCCCGCCGCCCACGGCGGCCGGCTCACCCGCGCCGACCTGCTCGCCCGGGCCCTGCGCCCGGTCTTCCGGCGTGACGTCGCCCTGGGCTTCGGCCACGGCATCACCTCGATGTTCGCGACCGGCGCCGTCTGGGCGGCCGGCGGCGCACGCATGCGACACGACCTGGCCGGGCAGCTGCTGGCCGGCGGACGGGCCACGATCCTGCACCACGAACTCGCCCACGCCAACGCCATCCTGCGGGACGAGTTCACCGCCCGCCCCGCACCCGGCGGCGGCCACCTCCTGCACGGCCGCAAGGACGTCGTCATCAACGCCGCGCGCGCCGACGCGCACGTCGTCTACGCCCGCACCGACCCCGCACGGGGCCCGCGCAGCCACTCGGTGTTCCTCCTGGACCCCGCGCGGGCCGCGCCCGGCACCACCCTCCACCTGCCGCGGGTGGAGACCGCCGGCATGCGCGGAGCCCTCTTCAGCGGCCTGGAGTTCGACGGCCGCGCGGTGCCCGAGGACGCGCTCGTCGGCGCCCCGGGGGACGGGGTCACCCTGGCCCTGCGCACCTTCCAGGTCAACCGCAGCGTGATCTGCGGCGTCGTCACCGCCGCCGTCGACACGGTCCTGCACTCCGCCGTCCGCGCCGCCACCACCGGGCGCGGCGGCCGGATCGCCCGCCGCTGGCACAGCCCCCTCACCGGTGTCTTCGCCGACCTGCTGGCCTGCGACGCCATGGCCACCGTCGCGCTGCGGGCGCTCGGCCTGCTGCCCGGCCGGGCCCACGTCTTCGCGGCGGCCGTCAAGTACGTCGTCCCCGACCTGCTGCGGGAGAACCTGGAGGAACTGGCCGCGGTGCTGGGCGGCCGGGGCTACGACCTCGACAGCCCCGAGTACGGTGCCCTCGGCAAACTGATGCGGGACCTGCCGGTGGCCGGACTCGGCCACGCCGGCACCGCCTCCTGCCAGGCCGTGATCGTCCCGCAGCTCAGGACATTGGCCGAGTCCGCCTGGTTCGCCGAGGACGAGCCGCCGCCCGAACTCTTCCGCGCCGGCGCCGAACTGCCCGCACTGGACTACGGGGCACTGGGCATCGCGGGCGGCGGCGACTTCATGGCCGCCTCCCTGGCCGGCTCGGCCGCCCGGCTCGCCGCGTGCCGCGGGGTCGGCGGCCAGGTCGGCGTCCTCGCCGAGCTGGCCGAGACGTTCGTCGCCGAACTGCGCGCCCTGCGGGAGACCTGCCGGGCGCTGCCGGCCTCCGGCGGCCGGGCGCTCGCGGATCCCGCGGTGTGCGTGCTGAGCGACCGCTACAGCCTGATCGTCGGCGCCGCCGCGGTCCTCGGTGTCTGGGAGGGCCAGGACGGCACGGACCCCTTCCTCGCCGACCCCGCGTGGGCCGTGCTCGCCCTGTCCCGGATCGGCGCCCGCCTCGGCGTCCCGGTGCCCGACCTGCCCGACGGGTGCACACACCGGCTGCTCGACGAGCTGCTCCACCGCCACCGGTCCGGCCTCTCCTGCGACCTGGACTCCACCGCCCTGGCCCGCTGACGCCGCCCGCCCCCGCGAGCCCGACCCCCTGGAAAGGGTGGCCCGAAGTGAATCCCCCGGCAGACGCCTTCCCCACCGACCCCCGCCCCACGGGCACCGGCCCCGCGGTGGGGTCCGTCGGCGCGGGACCCGCCGAGGCCGGGCCCGCCGATCTCGACCGCATCAGCGAGCCGGTCCACGTCGTCGGACCCGACGGCCCCTGGCACCGGGTGCGCGAGGGCATGCGGTCGCGCGGCAACGCCGTGGTGTTCACCACCTGGGGCCAGTGGCTCGGCACCGCCGTCACCGATCCGGGCCTGCGTCCGCTCCTGGGCCGGGACTGGCAGCGCTACCGGCGCACCGAGGACCCGCTCATCCGCTTCCGGTTCCTCACCTCGCGCCTGGTCACCAAGTACACGGCCGCCGCCGCCCTGGACGCCAGGGCCACCGACCTCAACCTCGCCTACAAGATCGGCGGCCGGCCCTATCTGCGCGGCCTCGACCAGGTCGACATCAGCCTCACCCACACCGACGACCTGATCGCGGTGGCCGTCAGCCGCACCGGCCGGATCGGCGTGGACGCCGAACCCGCGGGCCGCGCCATGTCGTTCGACCTCCTGCACAGCCACGTGTGCAGCCCCGCGGAACGCGCCGAACTGGAACTGCTGCCGGCCCGGCGGCGGTCGGCGGCCCTGCTGCGCCTGTGGACGCTGAAGGAGGCGTACACCAAGGCCATCGGCCAGGGACTGCGGCTCGGCTTCACCGAGTTCGGCTTCGGCGCCGACGGCGCGGGACTCCTGGCCCCCGACGGCCGGCCCGCCTCCCGCGGCGAATGGGCCTTCAGCACCCGGCGGGTGCTCGGCCGCTACCTCCTGAGCGTCGCCAGCCACGACGCCGGCCTCGACAGCTCCCGCGACACGGCGGCCCACACCATGCTCGACGAGGGATTCATGGGAGCCGTGGCGGACCTGCTCGCCCCCGGCTCGCCGGGCGGTGCCGGGACGGGCGCGGACCCGTGACCGCACCGGACCGCCGTCAGGGCATCGCCCTGGTCCAGCGCCGTGTCAGCACCGTGTGGGGCCCGTGTCGGCGGCCACGCGCATACTCGTCGGGCGTTCGCACAGAGGGGAGGGAGGGGGCCTTCGAGCCGCACGCCGAGGTCGTGCACACAACCGTCGTGCACACAGCCGTACGCGTGGACCGCACGCCGTACGCGCGACCACGGAAGGTGCCCGCCCCGGACCGTCGATGACCGCCAATCACACCTCACCACCGCAGCCCGGCCGGGACGCCACGGCCACCACGGTCGTGCTCGACCTCGGACCCGCACCCCACGGCCACCCGACCCTGGAGGTGCACGGACCCCTGGACGGGGACCGCCTGGAGGCAGCCCTCGACCAGGTCGCCGTCCACCACCCCGACACGCTCGCCTGGCCGAACGTCGTCGACCGCGACGGCGCCCCCCACACCCTGCGCCTGCCCGCCGGAGCGCCCGCCGCCTTCCCCTGGGGCCTGCTCGCCGATCTGCTCACCCACCCGGCCCCCGGCACCCGTACCGCCCGCTCCGTACCGCCGACCGCGCTCCAGCGCGAACTGCTCGCCGACGCCGACGCCCACCCCGGCCGGCACGTGGAACGGCTCACCTGGGCCTGGCACGGCCGGCTCGACCTCGACCGGTTCCGCGCCTCATGGCAGTCCGTCGTGGACCGGGAGAGCGTGCTGCGCGCCGCCTTCGGCGACGGCCCCGACCCGCTGCTGCTCCTCCACGACGACGTGAACGCCGAAGTCCTGTGGCTGCCGGAGGGCACGGTCGGCTGGCCCGACCTGGTCGAGCACGACCTCGGGCGCGGCCTCGACCCGCGCCTGCCCCCCGCCCTGCGGGTCACCGTCCTGGGCGGCGGCGCGGGGCGCGGCGCCGACACGCCGTCCCGGGTCCTGCTCACCTACCACCACGCGCTCCTCGACGACTGGAGCGCCCGCCTGCTCGTGCGCGAGTTCTACCGCGCCTACCTGGCCGGCGGCCGGCTGCCCGGCGGCGAGCGGCGCCCCGACATCCGGGACTACGTCCGCTGGCTGCACCGCCAGGACCTCGGCCCGGCACGGGACTACTGGTCGCATTCCGCGCCCCGCGCCGACGCCGTATCCCCCGTTCCGCTCACCGACGCCCCCGTCCCGCCCGCCGCCGTCCCCGGCTCGGCCACCGGGCGGACCGAGGTGCGCCTTGACGCCGCCCTCGCCGAACGGCTCACCGCCTGGGCCGCCCACTGGGGCAGCACCGAGAGCGGCGTCCTGCAAGCGCTGTGGGCCGTCCTGCTGTACCGGGCCAGCGGGGCGCAGGGCCCGGCACGGGTCCGCTTCGGCGTGGCCGTCTCCGGCCGCGGCATCACCCTGGAGGGCGCCGAGCGCCTGCCCGCGCCGCTGCGCGTCCCGCTGCCGCTGAGCGTCGAGGTCGACCCCCACTCCACGGTGGCGACCCTGCTGGCCGACGTACGCGACCGGGTGCTGGACATGGCGGCCTACGAATGGGTCTCGCCCGGCCAGGTACGCGACTGGTCCACCCCCGCGCCCGCGACCTCCGCACCCGTACCGTCCGCGGCCACGGCGAACCGGGCCCCGGCACAAGGGACTCGGGGCGGCTCCGGATCCCCCGCGCCCGCCTCCTCCGCGCCGCAGGACGGCAGCCTCCTGGTCTTCGAGGGCGGACCCCGCCCCGTCGACGACCTGGCGGCCGAACTCGCCGCCGAGGGAGTGCGCGTGGGCAGGCCCGAGCCCCTGGGCGCCCGCACCGCCTTCCCCGTCACGCTGGTCACCCGGCACGACGACGACGGCGGACTCGTCCTCACCGCGACCCACGACCATTCCCCGTACGCCGACGCCACCGAGGTCCTCAACGACAGCGCGTCGCTGCTGACCGAGATGCCGTACCTGCCCGCCGACTCCACCACCGTCGCCGAGCTGCTGCGCATGCTGTCGACGGCCCCCGACGCACCCGGCTCCGCCGCACCCGGCTCCGCCGCACCCGGCTCCGCCCCGCCCCCGGCCGCGGCGCCCGTGACCCCGGCGGAACCCCCGCTCGTCCCGCTGCGCCCGGCCACCGCCCCCGACGCGGGCACCGTGTGCCTCGTCCAGACGCCGGGCCTGCCCCGGACCCGCTACGAGCGGCTGGCCGAGGCCTACCAGGGCCCCGAGTCCGTCGTCCTGCTGCGTACCGCCGCCGACGCCGGGCACACCGCGCGGGACCCCCTGCGCGACACCGGGCCCCTGCTCGTCCTCGCCGCCTTCTCCGGCGGCGGCACCGCCGCCTGCGAACGGGCCCGGCGCGCGGCGGCGAACGGGGAACGGCCGCCGCTCGTGGTGCTCACCGGCGCCACGACCGACGACACCGCCTTCACCCGGATCCTCGAATCCGTCGCCGCACGAGCCGGACGCCCCAGGTGACCGGCCCCACGGCGCCGAAGCGACGGCCGGGTCCGCCGGCCGCCGAACGACGCCACATCCCTGGAGAGCCATGCCCCGTCGCCTGTTCACCTCGGAGTCCGTGACCGAGGGCCACCCAGACAAGATCGCGGACCAGATCAGTGATGCCATCCTCGACGCCATGATCCGCGAGGATCCCGGCGCCCGGGTCGCCGTGGAGACGCTCATCACCACCGGCCAGGTGCACATCGCCGGCGAGGTCACCACCACCGCCTACGTGCCGATCGCCCAGATCGTCAGGGACACCGTCCTGGCCATCGGCTACGACTCCTCCCGCAAGGGCTTCGACGGCGCCTCCTGTGGCGTGTCCGTGTCGATCGGGGCGCAGTCCCCCGACATCGCACAGGGCGTCGACACCGCCTACGAGGCCCGCGTCGAGGGCGAGGAGGACGAACTCGACCGGCAGGGCGCCGGCGACCAGGGCCTGATGTTCGGCTACGCCACCGCCGAGACGCCCTCCCTGATGCCGCTGCCCATCGAACTGGCCCACCGGCTGTCCCGGCGCCTGACCGAGGTCCGCAAGGACGGCACCGTGCCCTACCTGCGCCCCGACGGGAAGACCCAGGTCACCGTCGAGTACGAGGGCAGCCGCCCGGTCCGCCTGGACACGGTCGTGGTCTCCTCCCAGCACGCCTCCGACATCGACCTCGACACCCTGCTGACGCCCGACATCCGGGAGTACGTCGTCGACCACGTCCTCGCCGAGCTGGCCGCGGACGGCATCAAACTGGAGACCGACGACTACCGGCTGCTGGTCAACCCGACCGGCCGGTTCGAGATCGGCGGCCCGATGGGCGACGCCGGCCTGACCGGACGCAAGATCATCATCGACACCTACGGCGGCATGGCCCGCCACGGCGGCGGCGCCTTCTCCGGCAAGGACCCCTCCAAGGTGGACCGTTCGGCGGCGTACGCGATGCGCTGGGTCGCCAAGAACGTCGTCGCCGCCGGACTGGCCGAGCGCTGCGAGGTCCAGGTGGCGTACGCCATCGGCAAGGCCGAGCCGGTCGGGCTCTTCGTCGAGACCTTCGGCACCGGACGGGTCAGCCAGCGGCGCATCGAGGACGCCGTCACCGAGGTCTTCGACCTGCGCCCCGGCGCCATCGTCCGCGACCTCGACCTGCTGCGCCCGATCTACGCCCGGACCGCCGCGTACGGCCACTTCGGCCGCGAACTGCCCGACTTCACCTGGGAGCGCACCGACCGCGTCGAGCAGCTGAGGGCCGCGGCCGGCCTGTGAGCCCCCTCCGGCGGACCCCGGCGCCTCGGGGAACGCCGGAGAACCGCCGGAGAAACACTCGCGCGCGGCTTGAAGACGACCATGGGCGGTGCGGCGTGCGCGCTCGTCCCGGAATGATGGACGAGGCACCGCACGCCGACCGCCCCCCACCACCTGGAGATGCCTGTGCGACTGTCCTCACCCACCGCGTCCCGGGCGCATTCCCAGCTCACCCTCGAGGAGGTCACCAAGCGCTACGACGACCACGTGGTGCTGGACCGGGTCTCCCTCACCGTCAAGCCCGGCGAGAAGGCCGGCGTCATCGGTGACAACGGGTCGGGCAAGTCGACCCTGCTGCGGCTGATCGCCGGGGTGGAGAGCGCCGACAACGGCGAGGTCACCGTCGCCGCCCCCGGCGGCCTCGGTCATCTGCCCCAGCGCCTCGAACTCCCCGCCGGCGCCACGGTGCGGGACGTCCTGGACCAGGCGTTCGCCGACCTCAGGGACCTCGAACGGCGGCTGCACGCGGCGGAGGCGGCGCTCGCGGGTGACGACAGCCCCGGCCGCATGGCCGAACTGGGCGACCTTCAAGCCGAGTTCGAGGACCGCGGTGGATACGAGGCGGACGCCCGCGCCGACGCCGCGCTGCACGGTCTGGGCCTGCCCGGCCTGGACCGCGACCGGGCCGTGGACACCCTCTCCGGCGGTGAGCGGTCCCGGCTGGCCCTGGCCGCCACCCTCGCCGCCGCCCCCGAACTGCTGCTGCTCGACGAACCCACCAACGACCTCGACGACCAGGCCGTGGACTGGCTCGAGAAGCGGCTGCGGGAGCACCGGGGCACGGTCGTCGTCATCACCCACGACCGCGCCTTCCTGGAGGCGGTCACCACGACGATCCTGGAGGTCGACCCCGACCGGCGCACCGTCAACCGCTACGGCGACGGCTACCAGGGCTACCTGACCGCCAAGGCCGCCGCCCGCGCCCGCTGGGAGCGCGAGTACCAGGACCACCTGGCCGAGATCGACCGGCAGGAGACCCTCGCCGCCAACGCCGGCCGCATGCTCGCCACCATCGCCAAGAAGGGCCCCTGGGCGTTCAGCGGCTCCGAGCACCACCGGGCGCGGTCCTCCAGCTCCGCCACCTCCAGCAAGGCCCGCAACGCCAACGAGCGGCTCAAACGGCTGCGGGACAATCCGGTGCCGCGCCCCCCGGACCCGCTGCGCTTCACCGTGTCCCTGACCCCCGCGGGCGAGCCCGCAGCCGACCCGACCGCACCCCTGGTCGAGGCGAGTGGCCTGGAGGTCGACGGACGGCTGCGTCTCGACCACCTGTCGGTCACCGCCGGCGAACGGCTCCTGATCACCGGCCCGAACGGCGCCGGCAAGTCCACCCTGCTGCGGGTGCTGGCCGGCGACCTGGAACCCGACCGGGGCACGGTCGCCCGTGCCGCGCACACCGGATGGCTGCGCCAGGACGAGCTGCCCAAGCAGCCCCGCCGTTCGGTGCTCGCCGAGTTCGCCGACGGCCGGCCGGGCCACCCCGACGAGTACACGGACGAACTGCTGGCCCTCGGCCTGTTCCGGCGCTCCGAACTCGGCCTGCCGGTCGGCTCCCTGTCGGTCGGCCAGCGCCGCCGCATCGACCTGGCCCGGCTCGTCACCCGCCCGGTGGACCTGCTGCTCCTGGACGAGCCCACCAACCACCTCTCACCGCTGCTGGTCGAGGAACTCGAGGCCGCCCTGGCCGACTACACCGGCACCGTCGTGGTCGTCACCCACGACCGCCGGATGCGCCGCGCCTTCACCGGCACCCACATGGAACTGGCCGCGGGCAGGCGGGTCACCGGCTGACGCCGGCGCGGGCGGTCCGCGTCACACCTCGACGCGGACCGCCCGCGCCCGGGTCTCGTCCAGCAGCGCGGCCTGCCGCAGGGACTCCTGGTCCAGCAGCCGCAGCCGCGGCGCCACCGCACCGCGGTCGCGTACGGCGGTCGCGAAGAACCGCAGCACCGCCTCGAAGTGGTCCTCGGCGGGCACCGCGATCTCCTCCACGTCACGGCCGGTGGCGAGGCGGATCACCGGCCGGTGGTCGGGGGCCGTGGTGTAGACGTGCTCCACCGAGAGGGTGCCCAGGGTGCCCTGGATCTCGTACCAGGAGCGGTAGTGGTGCTCCATGCCGAAGCGCAGGTGCGCGGTGGCGCCGTCGGGGCCGGTCAGCAGGACGGCACCCGACAGGTCGACCCCGAAGCGACGGCTGTGCCGCAGGCTCGCCCCGGCCACCGTGACGTCCCCGCCGAGGAACCGCAGCGCCGCGCGCAGCGGATAGACGCCGTTGTCCAGCAGGGCACCGCCCCCCAGCAGCGGGTCGTACCGCAGGTCGTCGTCGGGGCGCGGCGGGATGGTGAAGGCCGCCGACACGGCGCGTACGGGGCCCAGGGCGCCGGAGTCGAGGAGGGCGGTCACCGTCCGGTGGGTGCCGTGGTGGAGGAACATGAAGTTCTCCAGCAGCACCAGCCCCCGTTCACGGGCCAGCGCGAACAGCCGTCGAGCGTCCGCACCGTTGGCCGCCAGCGGCTTCTCCACCAGGACGTGCTTGCCCGCCGTCAGCGCCCGCTCGGCCCAGCGCGCGTGCAGCAGGGTCGGCAGCGACAGGTAGACCGCGTCGACGTCGGGCCGGGTGAGCAGTTCCTCGTACGAGGCGGCGGCCACCCCGCCGAAGCGCGCCGCGTAGTCGGCCGCCCGCCCGGGATCGCGCGCCGCCACGGCCGTGAGCCGCAGGCCGGGGGTGCGCAGCAGCGCGGGCAGGGTGCGGCGGGCGGCGATGTCCGAGCAGCCGAGGAGGCCGAGGCGCGGGGGAGTGGTCATGGGCGGTCCGTGGGTGAGGGGCCGTCGGCCGTCAGTAGAGGGTGTGGGCGCAGACCACCAGGGTCCGCAACTCGACGTTCAGGTAGTTTCCGTGCGCCAGCAACTCGGTGAGCTGGGCGAACGTCAACCAGGCGTAGTCCGGGGGGAGTTCCTCGGGGAAGTCGTCGGGGGCCTCGACCACGGCGTAGCGGTTCTCCGCATGGTAGAAGCGCCCGCCCTCCTCGGACTGCACTCCGTCGTAGCGGAACCGTTCCGCGGGGGCGGTGAGCACGTCCGTGAGGAACGGCGGGAACGGCTCGCGGCCCGGCCCGGTGTGGTCGGCGGGGCGGCAGTGCACGGTCGGCGCCAGTTCCGCCACGTTCAGGTGTCCCACGTCCACCCGGGCCTGCACCAGGGCGTGCAGCGTGCCGCGGATCCGTTTGACGAGGAGGGCCATCAGGCCGGGGACCTGCGGCTGGATCATCGGCTGCGTCCAGGAGCCCACCTCGCGGTTGCTGGCCGCGACGTCCGCGCCGATCACCCGGAAGCGCCGGCCGCTCCGGTGCCCGATCTCGGTGCTGGAGAACAGCCAGCCGTCCTCTTCGACCTCGCGCAACGGGACGCGGCGCTGGTCGAGTTCGCGCACCGCGCGGACCCCGGTCAGCCAGCTGAGGATCTCGGACATGCCGTGCACCGACGGGGCGGCCGGATCGTGGAAGGAGCGCAGCGCCCCGGTGTCGTCCGGGCCGCCCGCCGCCCGCGGACGGGCGCCGGCGGTCGGCAGGCACGCCAGCACGGAGCGGCTGTCCATGTTGACCACGTTGTCCAGGCGCAGCAGCCGCAGGAGCTGGCCGAGCGTCAGCCAGCGGAACTCCTCGCCCGTCTCCACGTCCTCGTCGATCTCGACGATCATGTTGCGGTTGCGCTTGGCGAGGAACCAGTCGGCCTGCTCGGACTGGAGCACGTCCACCAGCACGCGCGAGCGCCCCCGCTCCAGGAACAGGTCGAGGAAGGGGATGCGGCGCCCCCGGTGCACGCCGGTGAAGTTGCTGCGGGTGGCCTGCACGGTGGGGGAGAGCTGGAAGGAGTTGATGTTGCCGGGTTCCATCTTGGCCTGCATCAGGAAGTGCAGCACCCCGTCGATCTCCCGGGCGACGATGCCCAGCAGACCCACCTCGGGCTGCACGATGATCGGCTGGCGCCGGCCCCCCGGAGGCAGGCCGTCGGCCGTCACGTGCAGGCCCTCCACGCTGAAGAAACGGCCCGACTCGTGCCGCAGGTTGCCGCCGTCCTCCTCGAAGTGCCAGCCGCGCAGCAGGGAGAACGGCACCGGGGTCACCCGGTACTCGCCCCGGCGGGCCTGCTCGGCCAGCCACGGGCGCACCCGGTCGGCCGGCATCGCCGTGCTCTCCGGCGTCCGGGCCGACAGCAGCACGCGGCCGGCCGTCCGGGCCCGGTCCTCGGCGAAGGACACCGGCGCGGCCGGCGTGGGGAGGTCAACGAGCATCGGCCAGCGCCTCCTCGATCAGCGAGCAGATCCCCGCCGTGTGGTCGTTGAGGAAGAAGTGGCCGCCGGTCAGGACGTTGAGTTCACAGGGCCCCGCGACCACCTCCGACCAGCGCCGGGCGTCCTCGGGAGTCACGTTCGGGTCGGTGTCGCCGGTCAGCACGGTGGCCGGCACCGGCAGCGGCGGGCCCGGCCGGTAGCGGTAGGCGCCGGCCATCGCGTAGTCGTTGCGGATCGCCGGCAGCACCATGCGCAGCAGCTCCTCGTCCTGGAGCAGCGTCGGGTCGGTGCCCTGGAGGCGGGTCACCCGCTCGATCAGCGACCGGTCGTCGAGGAGGTGGACCGTGTCGGAGCGCGGCACGACCGGCGCCCGGCGCCCGGACAGGAACAGATGGGCCGGGGGCCGGCCGGAATCGGTGAGCCGCCGTGCGGTCTCGAAGGCCAGGGTCGCGCCCAGGCTGTGCCCGAACAGCGCGAACGGGCCGTCCGTCCACTGCCGTACTTCCGGCAGCACCGCCTCGACCAGCTCGTCGACGGTGTCGATGAACGGCTCGCCGCGCCGGTCCTGGCGGCCCGGGTACTGCACGGCCAGCACCTCCACGCCCGACGGGGCCAGTGCGGCGGCGAGACGCAGGTAGGCGGAGGCCGAGCCGCCCGCGTGCGGGAAGCACACCAGTCGGACGGCCGCGTCCTCGGCGGGGCGGTAGCGGCGCAGCCAGCCTCCGGGGGCGGTGGCGGGCCCGCGGGCGGTGGTGGAGGCAGTCACGGTGGTCTCAGCTCCTCGGACGAGCGGGCGGGGGCGGCGAGTAGTGCGGCAGCCGGCCGGAGGCGAGGACCTCCGCCAGCGAGGGGGCGGCCGCGTCCTTGGGCGAGCGCACGGGCGGCCCGGTCAGGTCCCAGGGCAGCGCCAGTTCGGCGTCCAGGGCGTCCAGGTCGACCATCGCGCCGGGCACGTACTCGGTGGAGAGCAGGTAGTTGACGCAGGTGCCGTCCTCCAGGGAGAGGAAGGCGTGGCCGATGCTGCCCGGCAGGTACAGGGCGATCCCGTCGCCGGCCGACATCCGGGTCACCTCGTGGTGTCCGAAGGTGGGCGAGCCCACCCGCAGGTCGACCATGACGTCCAGCATCGACCCGCGTACGCAGGTCACCAGCTTGCTCGCGCCGTCGGGCACGTCGTTGCAGTGCACGCCGCGCAGCACGCCCTTGCGGGAGACGGAGTTGTTGACCTGGCGGACCGCGAACGGCAGCCCCGTCCGCTCGGTCAGCACGCTGTACTTGGCGGCCTCGAAGAAGACGCCCCGGTCGTCGGACAGCCGCTCGGGCGTCACCCGGTAGGTGCCGGGGATGCCCGTCTCATCGACGTGCACGGCCGTCCGCCCCCCGCCCGTCCGACTTGAGCGGCTCCCACCAGGACCGGTTGTCGCGGTACCACGCCACCGTGTCCGCCAGACCGCGGTCGAGGCCGATCCGCGGGGCGTAGCCCAGCTCGGTGGAGATCTTCGCGATGTCCACCGAGTACCGGCGGTCGTGCCCGGCGCGGTCCGCGACCCGGCGCACCGCCGAGGCGTCCCGCCCGCACAGCTCGAGCAGCCGGCCGGTCAGCTCACGGTTGGTCAGTTCCGTGCCGCCGCCGATGTTGTAGACCTCGCCCGGGCGGCCCTTCGCCGCGACCAGCGCGATGCCGCGGCAGTGGTCGTCCACGTGCAGCCAGTCCCGGCTGTTGCCGCCGTCTCCGTACAGGGGCACGGTCAGACCGTCCACGAGGTTGGTCGTGAACAGCGGGACGAGCTTCTCCGGGAACTGGTACGGCCCGTAGTTGTTGGAGCAGCGGGTCACACACAGCTCCAGGCCGTGCGTGCGGTGGAAGGCCAGTGCCATCAGGTCCGAGGCCGCCTTGGAGGCCGCGTACGGCGAGTTGGGCGCGAGCGGGTGCTCCTCCGGCCAGGAGCCGGTCTCGATCGAGCCGTACACCTCGTCCGTGGAGACGTGCACGAAGCGGCCCGCGCCGGCGCGTACCGCGGCGTCCAGCAGCGTCTGCGTGCCCTGCACGTTGGTGCGCACGAAAGCGGACGCGTCCTCGATGGACCGGTCCACGTGCGACTCGGCGGCGAAGTGCACCACCAGGTCGACGCCCTGCATCAGCCGGCCGACCAGCTGCGCGTCGCAGATGTCGCCGCGCACGAACTCCAGCCGGCCGTCGGTGCGCACCGGATCCAGGTTGGCCCGGTTGCCGGCGTAGGTCAGCGCGTCCAGGACCACCACCCGGGTCGCCGCCAGGTCCGGATAGGCGTCGGACAGCAGTTCTCTGACGAAGTGCGAGCCGATGAAGCCCGCTCCTCCGGTCACCAGGACACGCATCGGCAAGAACCTTTCCGCGAAGGGATGGTTGGGTGGGGGCGCGCCGCTCAGGCGGCGGTGAAGCCGACGGCGGGCTCCGGGGCCCGGGCCGGGGTCCGGCGGGCCGTCTCCTGCACGTAGCGGCCGTAGCCGGAGTCGCCCAGCTCCCGGCCGAGCGCCTGGCACTGCTCCGGGCCGATGAAGCCCATCCGCAGGGCGATCTCCTCGACGCAGGCGATCCGCTCGCCCTGGCGCTGCTCCAGCAACTGCACGTACTGGCCGGCCTGGAGCAGGGAGTCGTGGGTGCCCATGTCCAGCCAGGCGAAGCCGCGTCCCAGCGCGGTCAGCCGGGCGCGCCCGGCGGCCAGGTAGGCGCGGTTGACGTCCGTGATCTCCAGTTCGCCGCGCGCGGAGGGCGCGAGCCCCCGGGCGATGTCCACCACGTCGTTGTCGTACAGGTACAGGCCGGTGACCGCCAGGTTGGAGCGCGGCTTGACCGGCTTCTCCACCAGCGACACCAGCCGGCCCTCGGCGTCGACCTCGCCGACGCCGTAGCGCTGGGGGTCCTTCACCGGGTAGCCGAACAGCTCGCAGCCGTCGAGGCGGGCCGCGGCCTGGTGGATCAGGGACGAGAAGCCGGGCCCGTGGAAGACGTTGTCCCCCAGGATGAGCGCGACCGGGCTGTCCCCGATGTGCTCCTGCCCGATCAGGAAGGCCTCCGCGATCCCGCGCGGCTCGTCCTGCGCGGCGTAGCTCAGCTCCAGGCCGAGCCGTGAGCCGTCGCCGAGCATGGATCGGAACATGTCCAGGTGGTCCCGGGCCGAGATGATCAGGATGTCCCGGACGCCGGCCAGCATCAGCACCGACAACGGGTAGTAGATCATCGGCTTGTCATACACTGGGAGCAGTTGCTTGGAGATCGTGCCCGTCAGCGGGCGCAGCCGGGTGCCGCTGCCGCCGGCCAGGATGATCCCCTTCATCGGCCGCCTGCCCGGTCCGCCACCGGAGGCGTGCCACGGCGTCGTCCCGGACGGGGCGCCGGGCGCATTGCGTACAACGTCAATCATGAATGGTCTCCGTCGCCTCGCGGACCGCCGCGATGACGGCCGTGACGTCCTGCGCGGTCAGTTGCGGCCCCATGGGCAGGCTCAGCACCTCGTCGGCCAGGCGCTCGCTGCGGGGCAGCGGCCCGCCGACCACTCCCGCGTAGGCCTCGGAGCGGTGCACGGCCACCGGATAGTGGACCAGCGTCTCCACCCCGGCCGCCTCCAGCGCGGACACCAGAGCGGCACGACGCGCGGCGCGCACCACGTACTGATGCCACACCGGCTCGGCCCACGGCCGCACCGTGGGCACCTCCAGCCCCGGCAGCCCGGCCAGGCCCTCGGTGTAGCGGGCCGCGACCTCGGCCCGGCGGGCGTTCCACCCGTCCAGGCAGGTCAGTTTCACCCGCAGCGCGGCGGCCTGGATCTCGTCCAGCCGCGAGTTCGTGCCGGGCACCTCGTGCCGGTACTTGACCCGCGACCCGTAGTTGCGCAGCAGCCGTATCCGCTCCGCGAGCCGCGCGTCCGACGTCACCACCGCGCCCGCGTCGCCCAGCGCCCCCAGGTTCTTGCCCGGATAGAAGCTGAACGCGGCCACGTACCGCGAACCGGCCCGCCGGCCCCGGTAGCGCGCGCCGTGCGCCTGCGCCGCGTCCTCGACCACCGGAATGCCCCGGGCGGCGGCCACGGCGTCGATCGCGTCGAGGTCCGCCGGATGCCCGTAGGGATGCACCGGCATGACGGCCCGCGTCCGCGGGGTGCAGGCGTCGGCCAGCCGCTCCGGATCCATCAGGTACGAGTCCGCCTCGGGCTCCACCGGGACCGGCCGCGCCCCGACCGCCGACACCGCCAGCCATGTGGCGATGTAGGTGTGCGCGGGCACGATCACCTCGTCCCCCGGACCCACGTCCAGCGCCCGCAGGGCCAGCTCCAGCGCGTCCAGACCGCTGCCCACGCCGACACAGTGCTCGTTCTCGCAGTAGCGGGCGAACTCCTCCTCGAACGCCGCGAGTTCCGGCCCCAGTAGATAGCGGCCCGAGCGGGCCACCCGCAGCACGGCCGCGTCCACCCGCTCCTGCACACCGTCCAGCGCGTGCAGGTCCCGCAGGTCGTGGAAGGCCACCCGCCCGGCGCGCTCCGGCGCCACGGCGGTCACCGCGACCCCCGTACGGCGGACAGGAACTCCTCGTAGTCGCGGTAGTAGTCCGCCTCGTCGAAGTGCAGCGACGCCAGCACCAGCGCCACCGCCCCCGGCGAGAAGTCCTTCAGGTTCCGCCAGACCATCGGGCCGACGTACAGCCCCCGCCCCGCGTCGTCCAGCCGGTACTCCGCCTCGTTCGCCCCGTCGTCCACGGTGATCGTGAAACCACCGTGGACGGCGATGACGAGCTGCTCCAGCGCCCGGTGCGCGTGACCGCCGCGGGAGGAACCGACATCGGGGTCGTGCAGGTAGTACACCCGACGGATCGGGAACCCGGCCGTCCATTCGGACTCGACGACGGAGAGACTGCCCCGCTCGTCGACGTGCTGCTCCAAGTCGATGACGGTGCAGGGCCTGACCCCGCCCACCGCCACTTCCGTAGTCATCCCCACCGCCACGATCGAGCTCCCTGGATGCGGGCCCGCTCAGCCGCGGGCGACGGAGACCGGCAGATGACGGGCGGTGAGCTGGTCCGCCTCGTAGAACTCCGCCCGGTCGTGGTGGACGGTGAACGACGAGTACGCGTCGAAGACCAGGTTGAGGAAGACCTTCGCCTCCATGCGGGCCAGGAACGCGCCCAGGCAGTGGTGGATGCCGTGACCGAACGCCATGTGCTTGTTGGCCGAGCGGTGCACGTCGAAGGTGTCCGGGTCCGGGAACTGGAGCGGGTCGCGGTTGGCGGACTGGCTCCACGCCACCACCATCTGCCCCGCCTTCATCGGCACACCGAGGATGTCGGTGTCCTCCTTCAGCAACCGGAAGATGTTGTTGAACGGGCTGCGGAAACGCAGCGTCTCCTCCACCGCCGCCGAGATCAGCGAGCGGTCCGCACGCAGCTCCGCCTGGGCCCCCGGGTGCCGGTCCAGCACGATGAACAGGTTGCTCAGCAGCGTGGCGCTGGAGATGTGGCCCGCCGTCAGCAGCAGCGCCACGATGTTGACGATCTCCTCGTCGGTGAGCCGGCGCCCGTCCACCTCGGACTCGATCAGACCGCTCATCAGGTCGTCGGCCGGCCGCTCCCGCTTCTCGGCGATCTTCGCGTAGAGGTAGGCCGCCCACTCCTTGATGGCGGGGCCCATCGTCTCGGCGAAGTCGTCCGGCAGGTTCGGGTACTCCATCCCCTCGTTGTTGAGGATGACGTCGACCCACTCCCGGAACAGGTCCTGGTCCTCGGCCGGCACCCCCAGCAGCTCCGCGATCACCGTCACCGGCAGCGGGTACGCCAGGTCCGTCACCACGTCGATCTCGGTACGCCCGTCCAGCTCCGCCAGCAGCCGCCGGGTGATCTCCTCGATCCTCGGCTCCAGCGCGGCCATCCGCCGCGGCGTGAACGCCTGGCTGACCAGCTTGCGCAGCGGACCGTGCCGCGGCGGGTCGATGCCGCCGAAGGTACCCGGCCCCATCAGCAGGGCCAGCTCCTCGGGCACCGGGAAGACCGGCGAGAAGTCCGAGGAGAAGAGCTGCGGGTTGGTCGAGACGGTGTTGTAGTCCGCGTAGGAGAACACCTGCCAGGCGAACCTGGTCGCGTCCCAGAAGACCGGCGCCTCCGACCGGGCCCGCGCGAACCAGTCGAGCAGCGCGGCCGCGTCGGCGTCCGCCGGCTGCGCCAACGGGTGGGGTGTCTCGGCGTCCTGGTCGGCCTCGGCCGTGACCTCGGCGGTCTGTGTCGTCATGTTCGCTTCCTGAAGGTCGGTGAAGTCGGAAGGTGGCTGGTCGGCGCGGCCCTCAGGCCGCGGCGGCCGCGGCGGGCGCGAGCAGCGCCTCCACCGCGTCGGCGGCGGCCGCGGGACCGCCCGCGGCCTCGATCTCGGCGCGCAGGCGGGCCACCGCCGCCCGCACCTCGGCGCTGCCGGCCAGGGCCAGCGTCGTCTCGCGCAGCCGCTCGGGCGTGACGTCCTTGCGCAGGATCTTGGCGCCCACACCCAGCTGCTCGGCCCGGGTGGCGGTCGCGTGCAGCTCCGCCATCTGCGGAACGGCGATCACCGGCACACCCTCGGACACCGCCTGGAGCACGGTGCTCGTACCACCGTGGTTGATCATCACGGAGGCGTGCGCGAGCACCGCGCCCTGCGGCGCGAAGTCGTACACCCGGATGTGCGGCGGAACGTCGCCGAGTTCACCCTCGGCCACCCCGCCCGCGTGCGTGATCACGACGTCCCAGTCGGTGTCGCGGAAGGCCTCCACGCAGGCCCGGAAGAAGTCCGGCTGCTTGTTGTACAGCGTGCCCAGGCTGATCAGCACCAGTGGACGGCCGGTGCCCGGCGGCTCCCACTCGCCGTGGAAGGAGTTCGCGCTCGTGCACGGACCGACGAACCCGACCTCCTCGCCGAAGGTGTCACCCGCGTACTGGAACGCCCGCGGCAGGTACACCAGCGCCGGACCCGAGTGCACCTCGGCCGCGAAGTCCCCGATGGACTTCTCCACCCGGTGCTCGGCCAGCAGTCCGGCCACCACCTCGAACAGGGCACCCGTCACCGGGTCCTCGGCCTGCTCCTCCGCCGTGTCCACCGGCGGATGCAGCGACCAGTGCTCGTTGGCCACGTAGGTCGGCGTGCTGCGGATCACCGGCACCCCCCACTTGGCCGCCAGGATGTGCCCGCTCCAGAACGACGACGGGTCGCACACGAACACGTCGGGACGGTCGCCGCCCTCCCCGAAGTGACGCTCGAAGTCCCCCAGTGTCTGCCGGGTCATGTCCAGCATCCACGTCATCATGTTCACGAACTCCTGCTGGTCCGTGTACTCCGCCGCGTCCTGCTTCGGCACCATCGTGGCCCAGAACCGGTCCTGGTCCAGGGCGTACGGAAGGAACTCCGCCCCGGTCGCGAGCACCCGCTCGCGGTAGTTCTCCGAAAGGGCGTAGGTGACCCGGTGTCCGCGCGCGACGAGTTCCCTCGCCACGGACAGCGTCGGATTCACGTGACCTGCCGCGGGGAGAATGAAAAAGGCGATGTGCGCCATCGGGCCAGCCCTTCGAGGCGAATCGGATACGACGTGTCGGCACGCCCCCGACCAGGGGACGAGGCACCACCGTCACCGGAACGGACCCGGCGCGGTCACCCGCCGGCCGACGATGCCTGACCACCGTGTACCAGCGCCCTCCAATGCTCGTCGGTGCACGCTCGCATTCCGCTCCAGCGCCGCTCGAATTCCCGCTGCGCCCTCTCCTCGATTGGCACAATCCCTTTCCTGCCGCGGCATACCGGCCGCGGCGCCGTCGGGTGCTGTTCCGGTGAAAGGTCCCCCGGTCCGTACACAGAGGAGATACCGCCATGACCTGCCCCCATGCCGCCGCCGCGGCCGTCGGAACGGTCCGCACCTACCCCTTCGGCGACCACGTCGACCTGCGACTCGACCCCGACTACGCCGAACTGCGCGCCACCTCGCCCGTGGCCCGCGTCCGCATGCCCTACGGCGGCGACGCCTGGCTGCTGACCCGGCACGCCGACGTCAAGAAGGCCTCCGCGGACCCCCGGCTGAGCATGCACGCCGCCGCCGACCACGACGTACCCCGCGCCGCACCCCGCGCCCTGGACTCCGTCGGCCTCATGGGCATGCCGCCCGAGTCGCACGCCCGGCTGCGCCGCCTCGTCTCCCGCGCCTTCACCGCCCGTCGCGTCGCCGCCCTGCGCCCCCGCATCACCGAGATCACCCACGATCTCGTCGACGACATGGTCGCCGACGGCGGCCCCGCCGACCTCGTGTCCCGCCTCGCCCTGCCCCTGCCCACCGCCGTCATCTGCGAGATGCTCGGCATCCCCCGCACCGACCAGCACATCTTCCGGGCCTTCACCGAGGCGCTCATGTCCGCCAGCCGCTTCACCGAGGAACAGGTCGCCCAGGCCGCCGAGGAGTACGCCGACTACCTGCGCGGCTACGTCGCCCAGCGCCGCGCCCACCCCGAGGACGACCTCATCAGCGCCCTCATCGAGGCCCGCGACGAGGGCGGCCGGCTCAGCGAGGACGAACTCCTCATGCTCACCGGCGGCATGCTCGTCGGTGGCCACGAGACCACCGCCAACCAGCTCGCCGGCCAGGCCCTCGTCCTCCTCGACGACCGCGCCCGCTACGAACGCCTCGTCGCCGACCCCGGCCTGATCCCCGCCACCGTCGAGGAACTCCTGCGCTACGTCCCCCTGTGGGCCAGTGTCGGCCCCAGCCGCGTCGCCACCGAGGACGTCGAGATCGGCGGCGTCACCATCCGGGCCGGCGAGGCCGTCGTCTACTCCCTCGCCTCCGCCAACCGGGACGAGACCGTCTTCGACGCCCCCGACGACGTGGTCCTCGACCGCGCCGCCAACCCCCACATCGCCTTCGGCCAGGGCCCCCACTTCTGCCTCGGCGCCCCCCTGGCCCGCGCCGAACTCCAGTGCGCGCTGGAAGCCCTCACCGGCCGGCTCCCCGGACTGCGCCTCGCCCGGCCCGCCGCGGAACTCGACTGGCACCGCGGAATGCTCGTCCGCGGCCTGGTCGAACTCCCCGTCACCTGGTGATTCCAGCGGCGCTCCGGCCGCATTCCCCATTCTTGCCCGTGGGCCCCTCGCACCGTATCCCTGGCTATGGAGAATTCATGACCCCGAATACCCGTGAGCAGCACACGGATGACAACGACATAGCCGTCGTGGGGATGGCGTGCAGGCTTCCCGGAGCCGACGGCATCGGGGAATTCTGGCAACTGCTGCGCGACGGACGCGACGCCGTCACCGCGCAGCCCGACGGAACCCGGCGCGGCGCCCTCGCGGACCACGGCGGGTTCGACGCCGGATTCTTCGGGATGAGCCCCGCCGAGGCCGCCGCGACCGACCCCCAGCACCGCCTGGTCCTCGAACTCGGCTGGGAGGCCCTGGAACACGCCGGGATCGTCCCGGCCCGCCTCAGCGGCACCCGCGGCGGCGTCTACGTCGGCATCGCCTCCGACGACTACGCCACGCTCACCCGCGCCGCCGGCCACACCGACGGCTACACCGCCGCCGGCCGCCACCGCGCCATGACCGCCAACCGGCTCTCCCACCGGCTCGGCCTGCGCGGCCCCAGCATGGCCGTCGACACCGCCCAGTCCTCCGCGCTCGTCGCCGTCCACCTCGCCTGCGAGAGCCTGCGCCGAGGTGAGAGCGACCTCTGCCTGGCCGGCGGCGTCAACCTCGTCCTCGCCGAGGACAGCACGACCGCCATGGAGATGATGGGCGCCCTCTCCCCCGACGGCCGCTGCCACACCTTCGACGCCCGCGCCAACGGCTACGTCCGCGGTGAGGGCGGCGGCGTGATCGTCCTCAAACCGCTGCACCGCGCGCTCGCCGACGGCGACCGCGTGCACTGTGTCATCAAGGGCGGAGCCGTCAACAACGACGGCGGCGGCCCCAGTCTGACCACCCCCGACCGGGCAGCCCAGGAAGTGGTGCTCCGCGAGGCGTACGCCCACGCCGGCGTCCCCGCCGGGCAGGTGGGCTACGTCGAACTGCACGGCACCGGCACCCGCGCCGGAGACCCGGTCGAGGCGGCCGCCCTGGGAGCCGTGCTCGGCACCGCCACGGGCCGCCGCACCCCGCTGGCCGTCGGCTCCGCCAAGACCAACGTCGGTCATCTCGAAGGCGCCGCGGGTGTCGTCGGCCTCCTCAAGGCCGTCCTCGCCGTACGCGAGGGCGAACTCCCGCCGAGCCTCCACCACACCACGCCCAACCCGGACATCGACCTCGACGGACTCAACCTCACCGTCCAGACCGAACTGGAGTCCTGGGCCGCCGAACCCGGCACCTCCCGACTCGCCGGCGTCTCCGCCTTCGGCATGGGCGGCACCAACGCGCACCTCGTCCTGTCCCAGGCCCCCGCGCCCGTCCCGGCCCCCGAGGCCGCCCACCACCTGCCGGTGGTACCGGTCGTGGTGTCCGGCCGCACCGCCGAAGCCCTGCGCGACCAGGCCGCCCGGCTCAGCGCCCACGTGGAGCACACCCCCGAACTCGACCTCCACGACGCCGCCCGCACCCTCGCCGAGGCACGCACCGTCTTCGCCCACCGCGCCGTGGTCCTCGCGGGCGACCGTCACCAGCTCCTCACCCGCCTGGAACGCTCCGCCGTCCACGGCGTCGCCCCCGAGTCGGCTGCCCGCAGCCGGACGGTGCTGGTGTTCCCGGGGCAGGGGACGCAGTGGGCGGGGATGGGCCGTGAACTGCTGGATTCTTCACCGGTGTTCGCGGCGCGGATGGGGGAGTGTGCGGCGGCCTTGGAGCCGTTCGTGGACTTCGATCCGGTCGAGGTGCTGCGGTCGGGTGCTGCTCTGGAGCGGGTGGAGGTGATCCAGCCCGTCACCTGGGCGGTCATGGTCTCTCTGGCCCAGCTGTGGCGCTCCTTGGGTGTCGTACCGGATGCGGTGGTGGGTCACTCGCAGGGTGAGATCGCGGCGGCGGCTGTCAGCGGTGCCCTGTCGCTGGAGGATGCGGCGCGTGTGGTCGCGCTTCGGGCTCAGGTGATCGGCCGTGAGCTGGCCGGCCTGGGCGGTATGGCGTCGGTGTCGCTTCCGCGTGCGGACGTCGAAGCACGGCTCGTGGGTTGGGAGGGGCGCCTGGATGTCGCCGCGGTCAACGGCCCGTCGAGCACGGTCGTCGCCGGTGACGCCGACGCGATCGTCGACTTCGTCGCCGCCTGCCGGGCCGACGAGGTCCGGGCCCGTCAGGTCCCGGTGGACTACGCCTCGCACTCGGCCCACGTGGAGCGCATCGAGGCCGAACTCCTCGACGTGCTCGCCCCGATCACCCCGCAGGCTTCACGCGTCCCGTTCTACTCGACCGTCGACGCGGCCCTGACCGACACCACGACCCTCGACGCGGGCTACTGGTACCGCAACCTCCGCCACACCGTCCGTTTCGAGCAGACCGCTCGGCTGCTGATCGACGCCGGATTCGGGACGTTCGTGGAGTCCAGCGCGCACCCGGTGCTCACGATGGCGGTGCAGGAGACCGCCGACGTGATCGCGGTCGGCTCGCTGCGCCGCGACGAAGGAGGGCTGGAGCGCTTCCTGTCCGCCGCCGCCGAACTCTTCGTGCAGGGCGTACCCGTCGAATGGTCCGCCCTGTTCGAGGGCACCGCCGCCCGACGGGTTGAACTGCCCACCTACGCCTTCCAGCGCACGCGGCACTGGTTCGACTCGGTGCCCGAGGCCGAGCCGGTCAGCGGAGGAGTCCCGGACACCGAGGAGACGCTGCTCAGCCGCGAGCTGCGCGGCCTTTCCGGGGCCGATCGACTCGACCACGTCCTCGAACTCGTCAGGGTGCACGCGGCGACCGTGCTCGGCCGCTCCTCCGCGGACACGGTCAGCGCTGAACTGACCTTCAAGGAGCAGGGCTTCGAATCGATCCAGGGCATCGAACTGCGCAACCGGCTGCGCGCCGCGACCGGCCTGAAACTGCCCACCACGCTGGTGTACGACCACCCGACGCCGCTGGAGGTCGCCCGTCTCATCCGGGACACCGCCGGCGAAGGCGAGGAGATACCGGGCGTCACGGCGGCGCCGGAGCCGCGCACCGCTCCGACCGGCACCGACCACCCCGACGACGCCATCGCGATCGTGGGGATGGCGTGCCGGTTCCCGGGTGGGGTGGGTTCGCCGGAGGGTTTGTGGGATCTGGTGGTGTCGGGTGGGGATGCGGTGTCGGGGTTCCCGGTGGACCGGGGCTGGGATGTGGAGGGGTTGTTCGATCCGGAGCCGGGTCGGCCTGGGCGTACGTATGTGCGTGAGGGTGGGTTCCTGCATGGTGCGGGGGAGTTCGACGCGGGGTTCTTCGGTATTTCGCCGCGTGAGGCGGTGGCGATGGATCCGCAGCAGCGGTTGTTGTTGGAGACGTCGTGGGAGGCGTTGGAGCGGGCGGGTGTGCCGGCGGCGGGTCTGCGTGGTTCCCGGACCGGCGTCTTCGTCGGCGCCATGACACAGGAGTACGGACCCCGCCTCTACGAGCCCGCCCAGGGCTACGACGGGTACCTCCTGACCGGCAACACCGCCAGCGTCCTGTCCGGCCGGATCTCCTACGCGCTGGGCCTTGAGGGTCCGGCGGTGACGGTGGACACGGCCTGCTCGTCCTCCCTGGTCTCCCTGCACCTGGCCGCCCAGGCGCTGCGGTCGGGCGAGTGCGACCTCGCACTGGCCGGCGGTGCCGCGGTGATGGCCAGTCCCGGGATGTTCGTGGAGTTCTCGCAGCAGCGTGGGTTGTCGGTGGACGGGCGGTGCCGGGCGTTCGCGGAGGGTGCGGACGGTACGGGGTGGGGTGAGGGTGT
>NZ_JBVJPF010000009.1:287988-446521 GCF_055582785.1 Streptomyces sp. NPDC107500 | reverse complement strand
GCCCGGTTACATTCCGAACCCGGAAGCTAAGCCTTACAGCGCCGATGGTACTGCAGGGGGGACCCTGTGGGAGAGTAGGACGCCGCCGAACAATCTTTGGGAAGGACCCCTGGTCCCCAGCGTTCAGCTGGGGACCAGGGGTCCTTTCGTTTTTCCAGGGCGCACCGGGTACCCGGCTGCGCGAGAATGACTTGCGGTACCGAAGACAGGAGTCACCCGATGTCCACCAACTCTCCCGACGACCGACCGGAGCGCGATCAGCGGCGCCGGGACAGTGGTGACCGCGGCGACCGTGGAGGTCAGCGCGGAGACCGTGGCGGCTTCCGTCGTGACAACGACCGTGATCGCGGCGGGCAGCGTGGTGGCGCCTTCCGCCGTGACGACCGTGACCGCGGGCCGCGTCGCGATGACCGCGATCGGGGCGGTGACCGCGGGGCCCGTCGCGACGACCGTCCCTCGTTCCGCCGCGACGACCGCGGTGACCGTCCTGCCTTCCGCCGCGATGATCGCCGTGACGACCGGCGCGATGACCGCCGTGACGATCGCCGTGACGACCGGGGCGGCCAGCGCGGTGGCTTCCGTCGTGACGAACGGCGCGATGACCGTCCCTCGTTCCGTCGCGATGACAACCGAGGTGGCGGGTACGGGCGTCGTGACGACCGTGACCGTGGTCCGCGTCGTGACGACCGCGGTGACCGTCCCTCGTTCCGCCGTGATGACCGCCGTGACGATCGCCGTGATGACCGCCGTGATGAACGGCGCGATGACCGTCCTTCGTTCCGCCGTGATGAGCGTCCGTCCTACCGTCGCGATGACCGGCGTGACGACCGGCGTGACGACCGGCGGGACGAGCGCCCCTCGTACCGCCGGGACGAGCGCCCCTCGTACCGCCAGGACGACCGCCGTGAGCGTCCGTCCTACCGGCGCGATGACCGGCGTGACGACCGTCGGGACGACCGGCGTGACGACCGTCCTCCGTTCCGTCGTGACGACCGCGGTGACCGCGGTGACCGTCCCGCCTACCGTCGTGACGACCGGCGTGATGACCGTCGCGACGACCGGGGCGACCGGGGTGGCTTCCGTCGGGACGACAGCCGTGGGGGTGACCGCGGTGGGTTCCGTGGCCGGGACGACCGTGGTGGGCGTGGGCCCCGTCGGGACGACCGTGGCGGCCGGCCCGGAGGCTTCCGGGGGCGTGACGACCGGCAGGGTGGCGGTGGACGCTTCCGCGAGGAGCGGGACCGTGACCGGGAGCCGATCAAGCGCCTGCCGATCCCCGAGGAGGTCACGGGCGACGAGATCGACAAGGACGTACGGCAGGAGTTGCAGAGCCTGCCCAAGACGCTCGCGGAGGACGTCGCCAGGAACCTGGTGATGGTCGCCAAGCTGCTGGACGAGGACCCGGAGAAGGCGTACGGCTACTCCAGGGTGGCCCTGCGCCTGGCGTCCCGTGTCGCCGCCGTACGGGAGGCCGCCGGTTTCGCGGCGTACGCCAACCAGAAGTACAGCGAGGCGCTGGCGGAGTTCCGTGCCGCGCGGCGGATGACCGGGTCCGTGGAGCTGTGGCCGGTGATGGCCGACTGCGAGCGCGGGCTGGGCCGTCCGGAGAAGGCGCTGGACATGGCCGGCACCCCCGAGGTGCACAAGCTGGACAAGGCCGGTCAGGTCGAGATGCGTCTCGTGGCGGCCGGCGCCCGGCGCGACATGGGGCAGCTGGACGCGGCCATCGTGACGCTTCAGAGCCCCGAGCTGGCCTCCAACTCCGTGCAGCCGTGGACCGCGCGGCTGCGGTACGCCTACGCCGACGCTCTGCTGGCCGCGGGCCGTGAGCAGGAGGCGCGGGAGTGGTTCGCGAAGGCCGTGGAGTCCGACCGGGACGGCAGCACGGACGCCTCGGACCGGCTGGCCGAGCTGGACGGCGTGGACTTCGTGGACGCCCTCGACGAAGAGGCGGACGACGCCGGGGAGAGCACGGCCGTTCAGGACGAGGCCGGGGACGGCGACAAGGACTGACGCGACATCGAAGGGGCGGGACCGTGCGTACGGTCCCGCCCCTTCCGCGTTACGCGTCGAGTGCGCGCAGCACCAGACCGGAGGCCGGCTTCGGGCCGAAGGACGTCGACTTGCGGGGCATCGTGACGCCCTGGCGGGCCAGGTCGCGGACGACTTCCTCGCGGACCGGGTGCATCAGCACCGCCGTACCGCCGTCGCGTTCCGCCTTCTCGACCGTGGCCGCCGTGTCGTGGATGTAGGAGACGTGCGCCGCCGAGTCGTCCGGGATGTGCCAGACGTGGGCGAGGAGTGTGGTGTGCAGGACGGTGGCGTCCAGCGTGCGCCAGGCCTCGGGCCGGTCGGTGGGGACCGTGCGGGCCAGCAGACCGGGCTCGGGGCGGTCCACGAGATGGAAGGCGCCGTCGCCGGCGAGCAGGAAGGCGTTGCCCGCGCCGGCCGCCTTCGCCAGGGTGTCCAGGGACTCGGCCAGCGGAGTCTCCAGGCGGCGGACCTGGAAGTGGCCGTCCAGGGCGGCGACGGCGTCCCGCACCGGGAGATCGTGCAGCAGGCGGTGGATGGCGCGGACCCGCAGCGGATAGCGGACCGTGTCGACCAGCAGGACCAGGCCGTGGTCCCACGGGCTGGGGGAGGGGTGCTCCGCGCGGAGGGTGCGGTAGGTCGCCCAGCGGTGGTGGCCGTCCGCGATGAGGGCCTGGTGCCGTGCCAGCTCGCCGCGGACCCGGGCCACGGCGTCGGGGTCGGTGACCGACCACAGCCGGTGGCGGTAGCCGTCCTCCGTGGTGGTCGCGAGCAGCGGTGGCCGTTCGGCGGTGCGTTCCACGAGGGCGGTCGTGGCGGACGTGGTGTCGTCTCCGCGGTAGGTCAGCAGCAGGGGTTCGAGGTTCGTCCAGGTGGCGCGCATCAGCGCCGCGCGGTCGGCGACGACGTGCGGCATGACGTCCTCGTGCGGCAGGACCACCCGCTCGGCGGGGTCCGACACGCGCAGGGCGCCGATGATGCCGCGTTGCAGGAGGCCGTCGCCGGCGCGCTGTTCGTAGACGTACAGGCCCGGTTCGGGGTCGGTGGTCAGGACGCCCTCCGCCAGCCAGCGCCGCAGGGTCTGGGCGGCCTGTTCGTGGCGCGCCTCCGGGGTGGCGGCCTGGGGCAGGATCAGGCGGACGATGTTGTGCGGGTCGGCGGACTCCAGGTGCAGCAGGCCGTCGGGGCGGACCACGACGTCGTAGGGCGGGGACGTCACGGCGGCCAGGCTGCCGACCCGGTCGGGGTCGTAGCGGAGGCCTCGGAACGGGGTGAGTTCCAGGCCCCGGTGCGCCGTTGCTTCCGGGTGACCTGCAGAGTTCATCCCGGCATCGTACGTCTGTCGGTGGCATGGGGGATGATCGGGGGAAAGGCGTCGAACGAGGAGCGATGTGCAATGAGCCGGAGCGTCAGGACGAGGCCCGCGGGCAGTGGGCGGCACCTGAGCGAGGCGTACGACACGGCGCTGCTCGACCTGGACGGCGTGGTGTACGCCGGGGGGAACGCGATCGCGCACGCGGTCGACTCGCTCGCCGTGGCCCGCGACGGCGGCATGCACCTGGCGTACGTGACGAACAACGCCCTGCGGACGCCGGACGCGGTGGCCGGGCACCTGACCGAGCTGGGAATCGCGACGGACGCCGCCGATGTGATCACGTCCGCCCAGGCGGTGGCCCGGCTGATCGCCGACCAGATGCCGTCGGGGTCGCGGGTGCTGGTCATCGGGGGCGAGGGACTGCGCGTGGCGCTGCGTGAACGCGGCCTAGAGCCCGTGGAGTCCGCCGACGACGACCCGGCGGCCGTGGTGCAGGGGTACGGCGGGCCCGAGCTGCCGTGGGGGCGGTTCGCCGAGGCGTGCTACGCCATCGCGCGGGGCCTGCCCTGGTACGCCTCCAACACCGACCTCACCATTCCGGGCGCCCGCGGAATCGCCCCGGGCAACGGCGCGGCGGTGGAGGTGGTGCGGATCGCGACCGGCGCCGAGCCGCAGGTCGCGGGGAAGCCGTTGCCTCCCATGCACCGGGAGACGATCCTGCGCACCGGCGCGCGGCGGCCGTTGGTGGTCGGGGACCGCCTGGACACCGACATCGAGGGCGCGTTCAACGGCGAGGTCGACTCGCTGCTCGTCCTGACCGGCGTGACCGACGGCGCCCAGCTGCTGTCCGCGCCGCCGCGGCACCGGCCGACGTACGTCGACGCGGATCTGCGCGGACTGCTCACCGGGCAGCCGGAGGTCACCGGTGACGCGGACGACGGATTCCGCTGCGGCGGCTGGACGGCGACCGCGGGCGAGGACCGGCTGGAACTGGAGGGCGACGGCGGGGCGCTGGACGGTTTGCGCGCCTTGTGCGCGGCGGCATGGACGGCCGGCGGGGAGGAAGGGTGCCGTCTGGACTCGGGGAAGGCGCTGGCGCGGCTGGGGCTGTGAGCCACCGGGACGGCCGGCGGTCCCGCGCCACGGAATCGTGATCGCTTGGCAGGGTAGGCTAGCCTAACCAACGTGTTGGTCGAGAGTCCCCCCGAACAGCGCGCGGAGACCGCCCCCGCGCCGCGCGCCAAGCGCCGCGTCCTGCGTGCCGCAGGGCTGCCCGTGTCCGTGGCCGTGCTCGTGTCCATCGCGTTGGCGAGCATCGCGATCGGTGCGAAGGACCTTTCCCTGGCGCAGGTCTGGCACGGTCTGTTCCACGACTCGGGCACCTACGGCGACGTCGTGGTGGGCGAACGCCAGTCGCGGACCGTCCTCGGTCTGCTGGCCGGTGCCGCGCTCGGCCTCGCGGGCGCGGTGCTCCAGGCGCTGACCCGCAATCCACTGGCCGACCCGGGACTGCTCGGCATCAACGCCGGAGCCTCGGCCGCGGTCGTCACGGCCATCACCTTCTTCGGCGTCACCTCGCTGACCGGATATGTCTGGTTCGCCTTCGCCGGTGCGGCCGGGGTCGGTGCGCTGGTCTGGTTCCTGGGCGGCAGCCGGGGGGCCACGCCGGTGCGGCTGGTCCTGGCCGGCACCGCGATCAGCGCCGCGCTGTTCGGTTACCTCCAGGCCGTGATGATCATGGACGACGCGGCGCTGGGCAGGATGCGCTTCTGGACGGTGGGTTCGCTCGCCTCGGCGACCGGTGACACCATCATGGAAGTGCTGCCGTTCTTCGGCGTGGGCACGATCCTCGCGCTCGCGCTCGCCCGGCCGCTCAACGCCATGGAGATGGGCGACGACACCGCCAAGGCCCTCGGCGCCAATCTGAACCGCACCCGGGCGCTGGCCATGCTCGCCGCGACCGTGCTGTGCGGGGCGGCGACCGCGGCCTGCGGGCCGATCGTGTTCGTCGGCCTGATGGTCCCGCACGTCGTCCGCTCCTTCACCGGGCCCGACCTGCGCTGGATCCTGCCGTACGCCGCGATCCTGTCGCCCGTGCTGCTGCTGGGCGCGGACGTCCTCGGCCGGATCGTCACCCGGCCCGCGGAGCTCCAGGTCGGCATCGTCACCGCCGTCCTCGGCGGGCCGGTCTTCATCTATCTCGTACGACGGCGGAGGACGGCCCAGCTGTGAGGACCGCGAAGACCGTGAAAACCGCCAAGAACGCCAAGACCCTCAAGAGCAACCGATCCGTCCGCGGCCCCGGTGGCCTGTCGTTCCGCCTCGACGTGCGGGCCGTGGTCGTCGTCGCCCTGCTGCTGGTCCTCGCGCTCGCCGCGAGCGTGGTGCTGATCGGCACCGGCGACTTCGAGATACCGGCCGCCGACGTGCTGCGGACCCTGGCCGGCGAGGGCAACGCCGGCCAGGAGTTCATCGTCAACGAACTGCGGCTGCCGCGGGTCCTGGTCGGACTGCTGGTCGGCGCCGCGCTCGGTGTCGGCGGGGCGCTGTTCCAGGCCATCTCCCGCAACCCGCTCGGCAGTCCGGACGTACTCGGCCTCGGACAGGGCGCGACGGCCGGCGCGCTCACCATGATCGTCCTGTTCTCCGGCAGCTCCGCCCAGGTCACCTTCGGCGCGCTCGCCGGCGGCCTGGTGACCGGCACCGCCATCTATCTGCTCGCCTGGAAGCGTGGCGTGCACGGGTACCGGCTGGTCCTGGTCGGCATCGGCGTGTCCGCGATCGTCACGGCGGTCAACGGCTACCTCCTCACCCGGGCCGACATCGTCGACGCCTCCCGCGCCGTCGTCTGGATGACCGGCTCTCTCAACGGCCGTGACTGGGACCAGGTCTGGCCGCTGCTCGCGCTGTGCGCCGTGCTGGTGCCGCTCGTACTCGGCAACGGTCGGGCGCTGCGGATGATGGAGATGGGCGACGACGTCTCGTACGCCCTCGGGGTGCGCGTCGAGCGGGTGCGCGCGCTGCTGATGGTGGCCGCCGTGCTGCTGACCGCCGCCGCCACGGCCGCCGCCGGCCCGGTCAGCTTCGTGGCGCTCACCGCGCCGCAGCTGGCCAGGCGGCTGACCCGTTCGCCGGGCCCCAACCTGCTGCCCTCCCTGTGCATGGGCGCCGCGCTGCTGGTGAGCGCCGACTGGATCTCGCAGCGGGCCTTCGGCGCGGACCAGCTGCCCGTGGGCGTGGTCACCGGTGTACTCGGCGGCGTCTATCTGCTGTGGCTGCTGGTCACCGAGCGCAAGGCGGGCCGGATATGAACGCCGGCACCGGCGCTCGCAGCGGGCCGAACGATCAAAGGAGCAACGTGAACCGCCTGACCGCCGAGAACGTCACCCTCGCCTACGACCAGCGGGTCATCGCGGAGCAGCTGTCGGTGGAGATACCCGACAACTCCTTCACGGTGATCGTCGGCCCGAACGCGTGCGGCAAGTCGACCCTGCTGCGGGCCCTGTCGCGGATGCTCAAGCCCACCCAGGGCCGGGTGCTCCTGGACGGGTCGGTCATCCAGTCGATGCCCGCCAAGCAGGTCGCGCGGACCCTCGGCCTGCTGCCCCAGTCCTCCATCGCGCCCGACGGGATCACCGTCGGCGACCTCGTCGGCCGCGGCCGCTACCCGCACCAGGGTCTGCTGCGGCAGTGGTCGACCGAGGACGAGCGGGTCGTCCAGGAGTCCATGGCGCAGACCGGCGTCTCCGAACTCGCCGAGCGGTACGTCGACGAGCTCTCCGGCGGTCAGCGCCAGCGGGTGTGGATCGCCATGGCGCTCGCCCAGCAGACCCCGCTGCTGCTTCTCGACGAGCCGACGACATACCTGGACATCCAGCACCAGATCGACGTCCTCGACCTGTGCGCCGAACTCCACGAGGAGCAGGGCCGCACGCTCGTGGCGGTCCTGCACGACCTCAATCACGCCGCCCGGTACGCCACCCACCTCATCGCCCTGCGCGAGGGGGAGATCATCGCCGAGGGCGCGCCGGGGGACATCGTCACGGCCGACCTGGTCGAGCGGGTCTTCGGGCTGCGCTGCCAGGTCATCGACGACCCGGAGACGGGGACGCCGCTGGTGGTGCCGGCCGCGCGCAAGGCGCGGGGCGCGGGCGGCACCCAGCTCGGCAAGGCGGGCCGGAAGGTGGCGGCTACAGAAGCTTCCTGAGCCGCAACAGGTCGCGCAGGCCCGCCTCCAGCCGCACCCGGCCCGAGCCCCAGGCCTTGGCGAAGTTCAGCTCGCCGGCGACCAGCGCCACCAGGTCGTCGCCGGTCATCGCCAGCCTGATCCCGGCCTTCTCGCGCGGGGGCCCCGCCAGGGTCTCGCGCACGTCGATCCCGCCGTCCGCCATGCGTCCGGCGAAGGTGACGTCCAGGTCGGTGATGTGGCAGCTCACCGAGCGGTCCAGCGCGGCGGCCGACCGCACGTCCCCTTCGGCGCCCCGCATGTCGTTCGAGAGCTTGTCGAGTGCGGCGCGGCACTCCTCAGTCGTCGCCATCGGGACGAACCGTACCCCAGCGGTACGCGGTAGCGTCGGGGCATGAGCGACGCAGTACCGGAGCCGGCGGTCCAGGAGAACGGGGCCGGGCCGCAGCCCGGGGAGGCGGAGTCCGGGTACGAGCCCGCGGCCCCCGCCCCGCTGGGCGTCCCCCGCACCCCGACCGGCAACGCCGAGGTCGACGCCCGGCTGGCGCGGCTGGCCGACGCCGACCACCTGGCCACCGACGGACACGTCGAGGTGTACGAGGATGTACACCGGGGGCTGCGCGACGCGCTCACCGCGCTCGACGCCCGCCCGGGACCCCAGGGACCCCCGGCGCCCCCGCCGCCGCCATCACCGTACGACCGCAGGAGCTGAACCGAACGTGGCAGGAGTCGCACGCCGCCGTCTCGACGCGGAGCTGGTCCGCCGCAGACTGGCGCGCTCGCGCGAGCACGCCAGCCAGCTGATCGCCGCCGGGCGGGTCTCCGTCGGCAAGACCGTCGCGACCAAGCCGGCCACACAGGTGGAGACGGCCGCCGCGATCGTGGTCAGCGACGACGACGGCGATCCCGACTACGTCTCGCGCGGCGGCCACAAGCTCGCCGGAGCCCTCGCGGCGTTCGGGCCGCAAGGGCTCGTCGTTCAGGGCCGCCGGGCGCTGGACGCCGGCGCCTCCACCGGCGGCTTCACCGACGTACTGCTGCGGGCGGGCGCCGCGCACGTCGTCGCCGTGGACGTGGGATACGGACAACTCGCCTGGAGCCTCAGGCAGGATGAACGCGTCACCGTCAAGGACCGTACGAACGTACGCGAGTTGACGCTGGAAGCGATCGATGGGGAGCCCGTGGATCTTGTCGTGGGGGATCTGTCCTTCATCCCGCTCGGACTGGTGCTGCCCGCCCTGGCGCGGTGCACCCGGCCGGACGCCGACCTGGTGATGATGGTGAAGCCGCAGTTCGAGGTGGGCAAGGAGCGGCTGGGCAGCGGGGGAGTGGTACGCAGTGCGCAGCTGCGGGCCGAGGCCGTGCGGGGAGTCGCCCACAAGGCCTGGGAACTGGGGCTCGGTGTGAAGGGGGTCACCGCCAGTCCGCTGCCGGGTCCCTCCGGGAACGTCGAGTACTTTCTGTGGCTGCGGGCCGGGGCCGGCGCACTGGACCCGGCCGACGTTGACCGTGCAGTGGCGGAGGGGCCGCGTTGACACAGAACCGAGCTCGTACTGTTTTCCTGCTCGCCCACACCGGGCGTCCCGCCGCCATCCGCAGCGCGGAGCTGGTGGTCAAGGGGCTGCTGCGGGCCGGGATCGGCGTACGGGTCCTGGAGGCGGAGGCGCGGGACCTGCCGCTGCCGAGCGAGGTGCAGCTGGTCGGCGAGGCCACCCCGCAGTGCCTGGACGGGTGCGAGCTGCTGATCGTGCTGGGCGGTGACGGCACGCTGCTGCGCGGCGCCGAGTTCGCCCGCGCGTCCGGCGTGCCGATGCTCGGGGTCAACCTGGGGCGGGTCGGCTTCCTCGCGGAGGCCGAGCGGGACGACCTCGACAAGGTCGTCGACCGGGTGGTGAGCCGGGCGTACGAGGTCGAGGAGCGGATGACCGTCGACGTCGTCGTGCACCGCAACGGCGACATCGTGCACACCGACTGGGCGCTGAACGAGGCGGCCGTGCAGAAGGCCGGCGCCGAGAAGCTGCTGGAAGTCGTGCTGGAGATCGACGGGCGGCCGGTGACCGGGTTCGGCTGCGACGGCATCGTGCTGTCGACGCCGACCGGGTCGACGGCGTACGCCTTCTCCGCCGGCGGGCCGGTGGTGTGGCCCGAGGTGGAGGCGCTGCTGATGGTGCCGATCAGTGCGCACGCGCTGTTCGCGAAGCCGCTGGTGACCTCGCCGGACTCCGTGCTCGCGGTGGAGGTGCTGCCGCACATCCCGCCGGGGGTGTTGTGGTGCGACGGGCGGCGGACGGTGGAGCTGCCGCCGGGGGCGCGGGTGGAGGTTCGGCGGGGGGCGGTGCCGGTGCGGCTGGCCCGGCTGCACCATGCGTCGTTCACGGACCGGCTGGTGGCGAAGTTCGCGTTGCCGGTGTCCGGATGGCGCGGGGCGCCGCACTGACGGACTCGATGGGGTGGTTCGGTGTGCCGGCGGCCGCGGGTGCGTCGTGGCTGGTCGCGCAGTTCCCCGCGCCCCTTCCCGGCATGCGGTCCCCGGCGTGAGAAGGGCGGCCTGTGTGCGCTCCCCGCCCCCGACCTCGTAAGGTCGTGTCCGTGCTTGAGGAGATGCGGATACGGTCGCTCGGAGTCATCGACGACGCCGTGGTCGAGTTGTCGCCCGGGTTCACCGCTGTCACCGGTGAGACGGGTGCCGGTAAGACCATGGTGGTCACCAGCCTCGGGCTGCTGCTGGGCGGACGCGCGGACGCCGCGCTGGTGCGGATCGGGGCGAAGAGCGCGGTCGTCGAGGGGCGGATCGCCGTGCCCGGGGGTGCCGCCGCCGCCGTCCGGGCCGAGGAGGCCGGGGCCGAGCTGGACGACGGGGCGCTGCTGATCAGCCGTACCGTCTCCGCCGAGGGGCGCTCGCGGGCGCATCTGGGCGGGCGGTCCGTGCCCGTGGGGATGCTCGCCGAGCTGGCCGACGAGCTGGTGGCCGTGCACGGGCAGACCGACCAGCAGGGACTGCTCAAACTGTCCCGGCAACGGCAGGCGCTCGACCGGTACGCGGGCGACGCGGTCGCCGGGCCCCTCGACAAGTACGCCGGGGCCTACCGGAGGCTGCGGGCCGTCGCCACCGAACTGGACGAGATCACCACCCGTGCGCGTGAGCGCGCCCAGGAGGCCGACCTGCTGCGCTACGGCCTCGACGAGGTCGCGGCCGTCGAACCGCGCGCCGGTGAGGACGTCGAGCTGGCGGAGGAGGCCGAGCGGCTGGGACACGCCGAGGCGCTCGCCTCGGCCGCCACGGCCGCCCACGCGGCCCTGGCCGGCAACCCCGAGGACCCCGAGGGCGTCGACGCGGCGACCCTCGTCGCGGGCGCCCAGCGGGCCCTGGACGCCGTACGGTCGCACGACCCGGCGCTGGCCGCGCTCGCCGAGCGGATCGGCGAGGTCGGCATTCTGCTGCGGGACGTGGCCGGGGAACTGGCGGGGTACGCGGACGACCTGGACGCCGATCCGCTGCGGCTGGCCGCGGTCGAGGAGCGGCGGGCCGCGCTCACCGCGCTGACCCGGAAGTACGGCGAGGACGTCGCCTCCGTGCTCGCCTGGTCCGAGCAGAGTGCCGCGCGGCTGACCGAGCTGGACGGCGACGACGAGCGGATCGGTGAACTGACCGCCGAACGGGACGCGCTGCGGTCGGAACTGGGCGGTCTGGCGCAGGCGCTGTCGGACGCGCGGACGGAGGCCGCCGAGCGGTTCGCCGCCGCGGTGACCGCCGAGCTGGCCTCGCTCGCCATGCCCCACGCGCGCGTGTCGTTCGAGATCCGGCAGACCGAGGACCCGGAGGGCGTCGAGGTCGGCGGACGCGTGGTCGCGTACGGGCCGTCGGGTGCCGACGAGGTCGAGCTGCTGCTCGCCCCGCACCCGGGGGCGCCGCCGCGTCCGATCGCCAAGGGCGCGTCCGGGGGTGAGCTGTCGCGCGTGATGCTGGCCGTGGAGGTCGTGTTCGCCGGGACCGACCCGGTGCCGACGTACCTCTTCGACGAGGTCGACGCCGGTGTCGGCGGCAAGGCGGCGGTGGAGATCGGCCGTCGGCTCGCGCGGCTGGCGAAGAGCGCGCAGGTCGTGGTCGTCACCCATCTGCCGCAGGTGGCCGCCTTCGCCGACCGGCAGCTGCTGGTGGAGAAGACGAACGACGGGTCCGTGACCCGCTCCGGCGTGAAGGTCCTGGAGGGCGAGGAGCGGATCCGTGAACTCTCCCGGATGCTGGCCGGCCAGGAGGACTCGGAGACGGCACGGGCACACGCGGAGGAACTGCTCGAAACGGCTCGGGCGGACGCGTAGAGGCGGGGTTCCGGACGCCCGTAGGGTGTCCGGATGATCAACCGCAGTGGCCGCACCGCCTCCCTCGCCCTCGCCGCCGGTCTCGCCCGGACCGGCCTGACCGCGCTGCGCGCCGTGGCGCCGGGCGGCCGGGAACGCTGGGAGCGCGTGAACCACGCGGGCCGGACGGTGGATCTGTACGCCGGGCCCGCCTGCGCCCTGGCGGCGGCGGTCGGCACCGCGAGGGTGCGGCCCGCCGCCGGGCTCGCCGTGCTCGCGGCGGGTGCCTGCGGGGCCTACGACGACGTGGCGGGCGCGGGCGACGCCCGGCGCGGGTTCCGGGCGCATCTGACGGCGTTGCGGGACGGCGAGGTCACCGGCGGTGCGGTCAAGCTGTTCGGCGTCTGCGGGGCCGCGCTCGCCGCGGGGGCGGTCCTGAAGGAACGGCCCCTGGACCGGTTGCTGGCCGGCGTCGTCATCGCCGGGGCCGCGCACTTCGTCAACCTCCTGGACGTACGCCCGGGGCGGGCCGGTGCGGCGGTCCTCGCGCTCGGGGCGCCGGGGCTGCTGCGCGCGGGCCCCGGGGCACGGACGGCGGCGGTCGCGATGGGAGCGGCGGCGGCCGTGCTGCCCGACGACGTCGCCGAGCGCACCATGCTCGGGGACAACGGAGCACACGCGCTGGGCGCGGCCCTCGGGGTCGCGGTGGTGGCCGCGGGCGGGCGGGCCACGGTCGCCGCGCACGCGGTCGCGCTCGTGGCCGCGGCGGTCGGCGGTGAGTTGGCCGCAGGCCCGCGTCGTTCACTCGTGTGAGTGAAGCGGTGCCGTTCCGTTGCCCCGGTCGTCGACCGCCCGGGGCGTCCGTCGTTCCCGGAACACCCGTACGGCCTGGCATCCTTGACGGAGTGACGCGCGGCACGACGCGCGGCGCACACCCTCCGCACCATCGTTCTGTACGTTCTTCGTGTCCCACCCCCGCCGAACCAGGAGCCCCGGCCAGGTGACCCCCGTGAGCAGCCACTCACCGCACGGCCAGTCGCCGCTGCGCACCGTGCAGGTGCTGGGCGGCGGCAACGCCGGCAGCAGCGCGCACGTGCGTTCACTGGCCGCGGGGCTCGTCGCCAGGGGCGTGAAGGTCACGGTGTGCGCCCCCTCCGATGCCGAGTGCACCTACGACTTCACGGGCACCGGGGCCGAACACGTGCACGTGCCGCGCAGCAGCGACCCCGTCTCGGTGGCCGCGCTGCGGGCGGTCTGCGCGGACGCCGACCTCGTGCACGCGCACGGACTGCACGCCTCCTTCCGCGCGGTGCTGGCCCTCGGCGGGCGACGAGTGCGTACCCCGCTCGTCGTCACCTGGCACGACCGTGCGTACGCCGAGGGCGCGCGCGCCCACCTGCTGCGGGCGCTGGAACGGCGGGTGATGAAGGCGGCCACCGTCGTTCTCGGCACCACCTCGGGGCTGGTCGACGGGGCCCGGCGGACCGGCGCGCGCGACGCCCGGCTCGGCCCCGTGGCGTTCCCCGTCCGCCCGGGAGACCCGGCCGGACCCGAGGACCCCGACCGGCTGCGCCCGAAGCTGAGGGCCGAACTCGGTGCGGTCGAACGCCCCTTGCTGGTCGCGGTCGGCTCCCTGGAGGGGCACCGGGGGTACGACGTCCTGCTCGACGCCGCGCGGGTGTGGCGCCGCCTGGACCCCGCACCGCTGGTCGTGATCGCGGGGGAGGGGCCACTGCGCGCGCAGTTGCAGGGGCGGATCGAGAGCGAGGGGCTGCCGGTGCTCCTCGCCGGCCGCCGCGACGACGTCCCCGACCTGCTGGCCGCCGCCGACCTCGCGCTGCTGCCGGCCCGCCGGGAGACAGGACGCTCCGTGCTCGCCCAGGAGGCGCTGCACGCGCGCGTGCCGCTCGTCGCCGCCGGGGTGGGCGGCATCCCCGAACTCGTCGGCGACGCCGCCGAACTCGTCCCGGACGGGGACGCGCAAGGGCTCGCCGACGCCGTCGTGCGCCTGCTCGGCGACCCCGGCCGGCGGGACGAGCTCCGGGCGCGAGGAGTGAGGCAGGCGGCCACCTGGCCGACCGAGGACGAGACCGTCGCCCAGGTCCTCAGCGTCTACGACGAGCTGACCCAGCCCACCCCGCTGCTCTAGGTCCCATCGACCTAGGGCACGTGCCGGCGGGCACGCAGGGCCAGGCTCAGGGCCAGTACGGTCTGCGGGTCGTCGAGGTCCGTGCCCAGCAACTCCCCGATCCGCGCCAGCCGGTTGTAGAGCGTCTGCCGGTTGAGGTGGAGTTCGCGCGCGGTCTCCGCCTTGCGGCCGGCGTGCGCCAGGTACGTCTGGAGCGTGGGCAGCAGGGGCGGCTTCGAGCGGTCGTCGTGGTCGCGCAGCGGGCCGATCGCCCGGTCCACGAAGGCCGCGAGGTCCGGATGGTCGCGCAGCCGCCACAGCAGCAGGTCGATGTCGAGGCGCCGCGCGTCGTACCAGGGCCGGTCGGTCAGCCCCTGCGCCGCGGTCGCCGTCTCCGCCGCGTGCCGCAGGCTCGCCGACGCCGCCGCCCAGCCGCCGGCCACCCCGACGACCACGACGGGCGGCTGCGCCCCCGGCCGCTGCATCCCGGCCCGCTCCACGCCCGCCCGCAGCGCCGCCGCGACCCGGTCCGCGACCGCCGCCCGCTCCGACTCCGAACGCAGCCCGAGAAGCAGCGGCACCCGGCCCTCCACCGGCCGTACGCCCAGCAGCACCGGCACCCCGACCGACGCCAGCTCCTCGGCGACGGCGCGGGCCAGCACCGCCCAGCCGCCGCCGGCCGGGGACAGGGCGTCGCCGAGCCGCATCACCACCGGGAGCATCGGACCGTCGCCCGGCTTGAAGCCCAGGACGCGTGCCTGGGCCGGGGCGTCCTCCGCCGTGACCCGGCCCTCGGCGAGGTCGCTGAGGAAGTCGCCGCGCCCACGCGCCGCCAGTTCCTCCTCCTGCCGCGCCTGCATCAGCACCACGGCGAGGCTGCCCGCCGCCCGCTCCGCCGCCATCCGGTGCACCGGCGCCAGCGGCGAGCGCACCGGCAGCAGCACCAGCCGCGCCCGCACCGACCCGGCGCCGGGCCCGCCGCCGGGCACGTCCACCAGGACCGAGCCGGCCGGGGGCGGCGCGTCCTTGTGCGGGCCGCGCAGTCCTTCCCACACCTGGAGCGGGTCCGCGCCCTCCGGCCCGGAACCGGCGGCGTACAGCAGGCGGCCGTCGGTGGTCTCCAGGAAGACCGGGTTGTCGCCGAAGTCGGCCAGGATGCCCAGCACCTGGGGGACTCCGCCGCCGCCCAGCAGGGCCCGGGTGCACCGGCGGTGCACCTCCTCGGCCCGCCGCAGCAGCGCGTAGTGGCCGTTGACGATCTCGGTGTGGATCTCCTCGGTGACCGTGACGAACGGCACCTCGCGGTGCAGCTGGACCAGCGGCAGCCCGGCCGTCCGGGCGGTGTCGACGAGGGCCGCGGGCAGCCGGGTGAAACGCGGGCCCAGTTCGACGACGAGGGCCGCGATGCCGCGCTCGGCCAGCGTACGGACGAACGCCCGCTGCTCGGCGGGGCGGGTGCCCAGGCCGTATCCCGTGGTCAGCAGCAGTTCGCCGCCCTTGAGGAGCGAGGCGATGTTCGGCACCTCGCCGGCGTGCACCCAGCGCACGGTGCGGTGCAGCCGGTCGGCGCCCGCCAGGATCTCCGGCAGGCCGCTGCGCAGCCCGGGCAGCTCCAGTGCCCGCTGCACGGTGATACCGGCGCCCTGGGTGTCGAATCCGCTGTTCCTGCCGCTGTCCATGTCCCGGACGCTACCCGCCGGGGCACCCCCGGGACATCCGCGGGCCGGGGGCACCCGGTTGGCGGCGGGGCGGCCCGGCAGGGCACCGAGACCACCGCGGCGGCCGCCGCGCGCGAGGACGACGGTTCCCCCGACGCCGCTCTCGGTCTCGGTGGGCCCGTCGCCCCGTACGCCCCGCTAGCCCCCGTACGCCCCGCTCGCCGTCAGCCGCAGTGCCGTGTCGATCAGGGGCACGTGGCTGAAGGCCTGGGGGAAGTTGCCGACCTGGCGTTGCAGGCGCGGGTCCCACTCCTCGGCCAGCAGACCGAGGTCGTTGCGCAGGGAGAGCAGCTTCTCGAAGAGCTTGCGGGCCTCGTCCACGCGGCCGATCATCGCCAGGTCGTCCGCCATCCAGAACGAGCAGGCGAGGAAGGCGCCCTCGTCGCCCGGGAGGCCGTCGACGCCCTCGTCCTTGCCGTCCGTCGGGTAGCGCAGGATGAACCCGTCCGACGTGGACAGCTCACGCTGGATGGCCTCGATGGTGCCGATGACCCGCTTGTCGTCCGGCGGCAGGAAGCCCATCTGCGGGATCAGCAGCAGCGAGGCGTCCAGCTCCTGGGACCCGTAGGACTGCGTGAAGGTGTTGCGTTCCTTGTCGTAGCCCTTCTCGCACACGTCCCGGTGGATGTCGTCGCGCAACTGCTTCCAGCGCTCCAGCGGGCCGTCCGCGTCGCCGGACTCGATCAGCTTGATCGTGCGATCGACGGCGACCCAGGCCATCACCTTGGAGTGCACGAAGTGGCGGCGCGGGCCGCGCACCTCCCAGATGCCCTCGTCCGGCTCCTGCCAGTGGTCCTCCAGGTAGCGGATCAGCTTCAGCTGGAGCACCGAGGCGTAGTCGTTGCGGGCCAGGCCGGTCATGTGGGCCAGGTGCAGGGCCTCGGTGACCTCGCCGTAGACGTCCAGCTGGAGCTGGTGCGCCGCGCCGTTGCCGACCCGCACGGGGGTGGAGTTCTCGTACCCCGGCAGCCAGTCCAGCTCCGCCTCGCCCAGCTCCCGCTCACCGGCGATGCCGTACATGATCTGGAGGTTCTCCGGGTCGCCCGCGACCGCGCGCAGCAGCCACTCGCGCCACGCGCGGGCCTCCTCGCGGTAGCCGGTGCGCAGCAGTGAGGACAGGGTGATCGCCGCGTCCCGCAGCCAGGTGTAGCGGTAGTCCCAGTTGCGGACGCCACCGATCTCCTCCGGAAGGGAGGTCGTGGGCGCGGCGACGATGCCGCCGGTGGGGGCGTACGTCAGGGCCTTCAGGGTGATCAGGGAGCGGACCACGGCCTCCCGGTAGGGACCGTGGTACGTACAGTGATCGACCCAGTCGCGCCAGAAGTCCTCGGTGGCCTCCAGGGACTGCTCGGGCTCGGGCAGCGGCGGCGGCTCCTTGTGCGACGGCTCCCACGAGATGGTGAACGCGATCCGGTCACCCGGAGCGACGGTGAAGTCCGCGTACGTGGTGAGCGCCTTGCCGTAGGTCTCGACATCCGTGTCGAACCACACCGAGTCGGGCCCGGCGACGGCCACCGTGCGGCCCTCGTGCTTGTGCACCCAGGGGACCACCCGGCCGTAGCTGAACCGCATCCGCAGCTCCGAGCGCATCGGCACCCGGCCGGAGACGCCCTCCACGATCCGGATCAGCTGCGGCGCGCCGTCGCGCGGCGGCATGAAATCGGTCACTCGGACGGTGCCCCGGCCGGTGTCCCACTCGGACTCCAGGATCAGCGAGTCGCCGCGGTAGGTCCGCCGGGCCGCGGTCGGTGGCTCGGCGCCGGGGGCGTAGGCCGGTCCCATCCGCCAGAAGCCGTGCTCCCCGGTGCCCAGCAGACCGGCGAAGATGGCATGCGAGTCGAAGCGGGGCAGGCACAGCCAGTCGACTGTGCCGTCCCGGCAGACCAGTGCGGCGGTCTGCATGTCTCCGATGAGTGCGTAGTCTTCGATGCGCCCGGCCACGTGCAACTCCAGTCGAACGGCCACGTCACCCCGCGATGGGGGCGGTCGCTAGTGCGGTCAAGGGTGGGGTCAGGGTGTATGTCATGCGTCGTTGAGCCATGAAGCAAAGCAGTCGTCCGGCCGTCGAGCCAAACGCTGAGCCGCAAACGACAATTGTCGCTCAACCAACTGACGAGCTCTCGTTGTTCCGGCGGTGACGGGCGAGGGGTGGTGCCGCGTCGCCGGGGCCGGCTCGGCAGCGAACGTCCGAGCAGGATACGACGCACGTAGATGATCTGTGTGCCGCTCCGGGCAACCCGGGTCCGCCGAACGGGTGACCACCGGGTGAGGAAAGTGTGACGCCTCCACCTGCGTGTCCGCGCGTGCGCGGAGGGTGGCCGGAAGCCGCCGCCCCGAGGCGCTGATACGCTGGTAGCCCGTGGACCGGTGGGAGAAAAACCCCGGAACCGCAGCGACGGCGCCACCGCCGACACCCCCGGACGACGGGGGCGGAGGGCGAGCGCACCGCACCCCAGACCGCGACCACGGGAGCCCCCTCTTGGCCATGCCGCCCAAATCTTCGACGACCAAGCACATCTTCGTCACCGGGGGTGTCGCCTCCTCGCTCGGCAAGGGGCTGACCGCCTCCAGCCTCGGCATGCTGCTCAAGGCCCGGGGTCTGCGCGTCGTGATGCAGAAGCTCGACCCGTACCTGAACGTCGACCCGGGCACGATGAACCCCTTCCAGCACGGTGAGGTGTTCGTCACCAACGACGGCGCCGAGACCGACCTGGACATCGGCCACTACGAGCGCTTCCTCGACCGCGACCTCGACGGCTCCGCCAACGTCACCACCGGCCAGGTCTACAACACGGTGATCGCCAAGGAGCGGCGCGGCGAGTACCTGGGCGACACGGTCCAGGTCATCCCGCACATCACCAACGAGATCAAGCACCGCATCCGCCGCATGGCGACGGACGAGGTCGACGTCGTGATCACCGAGGTCGGCGGCACGGTCGGCGACATCGAGTCGCTGCCCTTCCTGGAGACCGTCCGTCAGGTCCGGCACGAGGTCGGCCGGGACAACGTCTTCGTGGTCCACATCTCGCTCCTGCCCTACATCGGCCCTTCGGGTGAGCTGAAGACCAAGCCGACCCAGCACTCGGTGGCGGCGCTGCGCAACATCGGTATCCAGCCGGACGCGATCGTGCTGCGCTGCGACCGCGAGGTCCCGACCGCGATCAAGCGCAAGATCTCCCTCATGTGCGACGTCGACGAGGCCGCCGTGGTGGCCTGCCCCGACGCCCGCTCGATCTACGACATCCCGAAGGTCGTCCACACCGAGGGTCTGGACGCGTACGTCGTCCGCAAGCTGGACCTGCCGTTCCGCGACGTGGACTGGACGACCTGGGACGACCTGCTCGACCGCGTCCACAAGCCCGACCACGAGATCACCATGGCCCTGGTCGGCAAGTACATCGACCTGCCCGACGCCTACCTCTCGGTCACCGAGGCGCTGCGCGCCGGCGGCTTCGCCAACAAGGCCCGCGTGAAGATCAAGTGGGTCACGTCCGACGACTGCAAGACCGCGGCGGGCGCGGCGGCGCAGCTCGGCGACGTCGACGCGATCTGCATCCCGGGCGGCTTCGGCGACCGCGGTGTACTCGGCAAGGTCGGCGCCATCCAGTACGCCCGCGAGAACCGGATCCCGCTGCTCGGCCTCTGCCTGGGCCTGCAGTGCATCGTGGTCGAGGCCGCGCGCAACCTGGCCGGCATCGCGGACGCCAACTCCACCGAGTTCGACCCGGCCACCGGCCACCCGGTCATCTCGACCATGGCCGAGCAGCTGGACATCGTGGCCGGCGAGGGCGACATGGGCGGCACCATGCGGCTCGGCATGTACCCGGCGAAGCTGGCCGAGGGCTCCATCGTGCGCGAGGTCTACGACGGCAAGGAGTACGTCGAGGAGCGGCACCGTCACCGCTACGAGGTGAACAACGCCTACCGCGCGGAGCTGGAGAAGAAGGCCGGCATCGTCTTCTCGGGCACCTCCCCGGACGGCAAGCTCGTCGAGTACGTCGAGTACCCGCGCGACGTCCACCCGTACCTGGTCGCCACGCAGGCGCACCCGGAGCTGCGCTCGCGCCCGACCCGCCCGCACCCGCTCTTCGCCGGGCTGGTCAAGGCCGCGGTCGAGCGGAAGACGTCGAAGTAGCACACCAGTTGTACGGTGGCCGGGGCACGCGCACTCAACGGCGCGGGCCCCGGCTTTCGCGTACGTCTGAAAGGGCAGGTCAGGCATGACGGGCAGTACGATCAAGGACACCCGCGAGGAGTGGGAGGTCCGGGGCACCGAGACGCCCTTCCGGGGGAAGAAGACCTCCGTCCGCACGGACGACGTGGTCATGCCCGACGGCTCCGTGGTGACCCGCGACTACCAGGTCCACCCCGGCTCGGTGGCCGTCGTCGCCCTGGACGGCGAGGGCCGGGTGCTGGTCATCAAGCAGTACCGCCACCCCGTGCGCGAGAAGCTGTGGGAGATCCCCGCCGGCCTCCTCGACGTCCCCGGCGAGAACCCGCTGCACGCCGCCCGGCGCGAGCTGTACGAGGAGGCGCACGTCAAGGCCGAGGACTGGCGGGTGCTGACCGACGTCTACACCACCCCCGGCGGCTGTGACGAGGCCGTGCGGATCTTCCTCGCCCGGAACCTCTCCGAGGCCGAGGGCGAGCGCTTCGAGGTCGAGGACGAAGAGGCCGACATGGAGCTGGCCCGGGTGCCGGTCGCGGACCTGGTGCGCGGTGTGCTCGCGGGCGACCTGCACAACAACTGCCTGGTCGTGGGCGTGCTCTCGCTGATCGCCGCGGAGCGGGGCGACGGACTCGACGCGCTCCGACCGGCCGAGGCGCCGTGGCCGGCCCGCCCCTTCGAGGCCTGACCCGCCGACCCCGGACCACCTGGCATCCCCCGCCGGTGTGACCATCTGTTGATCCGATCGAGGGACCTGCCCGCCGCGCTCCACCGGGAACGTCGCAGAGCGTGAACTAGGCTCTGGAAACGCCCGAACCGGGGTTCCGGCGGGCGCCGGTGCGGTGGGATCGGGAGTGTGGCCCGTGACGGATCAGGCGGTGGACACGGACGGCGAACGGCTGTCGGAAGAACCTGTCGTGGAGAGTCGGTTCCTGGGCCGCAACCGGGAGCTGAAGGAGCTGCGCGCCGACATCGAGCGCGCGGGCCTGGACACCCTCTCCGGACGCAAGGCCCCTCGCGCGCGCGTGCTGCTCATCGCCGGCCGCCCCGGCTCGGGCCGCACCGCGCTTGCCGGGGAACTGGCCGCCCAGGTCGCGGAAAACTACCCCGACGGCGTGCTGCGGGCCCGGCTGAGAGAACCGGACGGCACGCGCGTGCCGGTCGCGCGCATCGCCCGCGAACTCCTCACCGACCTGGACCGTCCCACCCCGCCCGGCGCCGGCGAGGACGACCTGACCGAGGCGCTGCGCACCGCCCTGGCCGACCGCCGGGTCCTGCTGCTGCTCGACGACGCCGCCGACGCCGAGCAGGTCGACGCCCTGCTGCCGGACACCCCGGACTGCCTGGCCGTGGTGGTCGCCGAGGGGCCGCTGACCGGGATCACGGACGTCCGCCCGTGCACGCTGGGCGGCCTCGACACCAAGTCGGCCATGGAACTGCTGTCCTGGTACACCGGCTCGGTCCGCATCACCGTCGACCCCCGGGCCGCCGAGCAACTGGTCGAGGTCTGCCAGGCCCAGCCCGCCGCGCTCACCCTGGCCGGCGGCTGGCTCGCGGCCCGGCCCCAGGCGGCCGTCGCCGACCTGGCCAGACACGTGCACGCGGAGGGCGACGAGGGCACCGCGCTCAGCCGCGTGTTCCGCCTCGTCTACGCCTCGCTGCCCAGCACCGCCGCCCGGATGCTGCGCCTGCTCTCCCTCGCCCCGGCCGGCCTGGTCGACCCGCACACCGCCTCCGCGCTCGCCGGGTGCTCGGTGAGCGGCGCCCGCACCACCCTCGACGACTTCGTCGGCCTCGGCCTGCTGCGCGCGGTCGGCTCCACACCGCCCGGGTACGAGGTTCCCGCCTGCCTGCACGCCCGGCTGACCCGCCTCGCCGAGACCCAGGACCGGCCGGCCGAGCTGCAACTGGCCCGCGCCCGGATGCTGGAGCGGACGGTGCGCCTGCTCCAGTCCTGCCGGGCGGTCACCGAGACGGACAGCGCGCAGGCCCGCGAGAAGCTCGTGGGCATGCCGCGCGACCTGCGCTTCCCCACCCCGAGGGCGGCCGCCGACTGGTTGCGCGCCCGGCGCCCCGCCCTGCTCGCCTCGGCCCGCCTCGCGGTCGCCGACGGGGAACTGGACACCCTGGCCCGTCGGCTCATGTCCCAGCTGGTCCGGGCCATGGTGGCGCACTTCGGCACCCAGGCCGCGGCCCCCGACCTGTACGGCATCCACCGCCTCGTGCTCGACGTCGCGGAGCGCCGCGAACTGCCCCGGGAGAAGGCCGCTGCCCTGCTGAACCTGGCCGACCTCGACGCCCGCACCGGCCGTACCGCCGAGGCCCTGGTGCGCTACCGGGCCGCGCTGGACGCCGGACGCGAGGCGAACGACCCGTACGCCACCGGCCGCGCGATGGAATCCGTGGGCGGCGCCCACCTGGAGCTGGGGGACTACGACCGGGCCGCCGACTGGTTCGGCCGGGCCCTGGCCCAGCGGCTGGCCCGCGACGAGCGCGCCGACGCCGCCCGGATCTACGGCCGCATCGCCACCGCCCACACCTACGCGGGCCGCTACGGCGAGGCGGTGCGCTCCTGGCGCGCGGCCGTCGCCGGGTACCGCAAGGGCGGGGACGTGGCCGCGCAGGCGCGGGCGCTGTCGGAGCTGGCCCGGGTCCAGGAGTACGCCGGACGGCCCGAGGAGTCGCTGCGCACCTGCCAGGAGGCCGTCGAGTGGGCCCGCCGGGCCGAGGACGTCCGGCTCCAGGCCGCCCTGCACCTGCGGCTGGCCGACACCCTCGACCGGCTCGGCGACCCCGTCGCGGCGGGCCTGGAGCGGAGTACCGCGGACCGCATGTTGAAGGAAGATTCCGAAGACGCCTGCGAAATCCGTAGCGCATCGTCTGAAGATTGATGCTTTGAAAGGCTAGACAGAGAGAACGCCTTCATTAGACTGGCTCTGCCGCACATTCTCCTGCGGTCTCTCCAGGTGTGCCCGCGCTTGAGCGGGTATGTCTTGTAATAGCCCATTCTCTGAGCCAAGGACCGTGATCCCCGTGAAGGTCGGCATCCCCCGCGAGGTCAAGAACAACGAGTTCCGGGTGGCCATCACCCCCGCCGGCGTGCACGAGCTGGTGCGCCACGGCCACCAGGTGGTCATCGAGCGCGAGGCCGGCGTCGGCTCCTCCATCCCGGACGCCGAGTACGTCGCCGCCGGTGCCCGGATCCTGGACACCGCCGACGAGGTCTGGGCCACCGCCGACCTGGTGCTGAAGGTCAAGGAGCCGATCGCGGAGGAGTACCACCGCCTCCGCAAGGACCAGACGCTCTTCACCTACCTGCACCTGGCCGCGTCCAAGGAGTGCACGGACGCCCTCGTCGAGTCCGGCACCACCGCGATCGCCTACGAGACGGTCGAGCTGCCCAGCCGCGCCCTGCCGCTGCTGGCCCCGATGTCCGAGGTCGCGGGCCGGCTGGCCCCGCAGGTCGGCGCCTATCACCTGATGGCCTCCAACGGCGGCCGCGGTGTGCTGCCGGGCGGCGTGCCCGGCGTGATCCCGGCCAAGGCCGTCGTCATCGGCGGTGGCGTCTCCGGCTGGAACGCCACCCAGATCGCCGTCGGCATGGGCTTCGACGTGACCCTGCTCGACCGCGACATCAACAAGCTGCGCGAGGCCGACAAGATCTTCGGCACCAAGGTAAAGGCCGTCATGTCCAACTCCTTCGAGCTGGAGAAGGCCGTCCTCGACGCGGACCTGGTCATCGGCGCGGTGCTCATCCCGGGCGCCAAGGCCCCGAAGCTGGTCACCAACGAGCTGGTCTCCCGGATGAAGCCCGGAAGTGTTCTTGTCGACATCGCGATCGACCAGGGCGGCTGCTTCGAGGACTCGCGCCCCACCACGCACGCCGAGCCGACCTTCCCGGTCCACAACTCGGTCTTCTACTGCGTGGCCAACATGCCGGGCGCGGTGTCCAACACCTCCACCAACGCCCTCACCAACGCCACGCTTCCGTACATCGTGGAGCTGGCCAACCGCGGCTGGGTCGAGGCGCTGCGCCGTGACCCCGCGCTGGCCCGGGGTCTCAACACGCATGACGGCAAGGTCGTTTACCGCGAGGTCGCCGACGCCCACGGCCTGGAGTACGTCGACCCGAGCACGCTGCTCGGCTAAGTCGGCAACCCGCAAAGGCGATACGTCAACAAGTGTCGTCAACCCCACACACCCGGCCGGACCTTGCCCGACAAGGTCCGGCCGGGTGTGTGTATGGTCACTTTGCGATTCTCGGTCAACTCGCCTCGAACGTAACGCTTCAACCGATTCGCGCACCGGTGAAACCTGCCGTGCGACGGCCGTACGCCCTTGACAGAGGGATGTTTCATTGCCGACACATCGGGCCGGGTCCGGCGGATTGTGTTGCTGCGGACGGCCGACACGCCATAGAGTCGCCGAACGTCGGCATGGTGCCACGCTGACCTGTCTAGAAGTTCCCTGGTCACCAAGGAGGTAAGACGACTTGTGAATGAGTCGACATTTACTCCCGGGGGTGGTCAACCAGGAATGCCTGCACGGGCCCACAGCCCGGGGCGTCTCGAGGCTGTCGGCTCCGTCGCCGTACGTACCTTCGAAGCCGCCCACCAGAGTCCGCAGGCAACTCTGACAGCACACATGAGTATGGATGGCCAACACGTGAACGCCATGGCCGGCGACGGAAGTGGCGCGCCCCGCAACCACTTCGCCGACTACGACGAACTGCCCGAGGGGCACTTCTACGACCCGGACGCGGAGTACGAGCCGGATCCCGAGTACGCCGCCACGCTCGCGCCCGACGCGGCCCGCCAGCGCCGTGAGCGCATCGGTCCGACCGGACGCCCGCTGCCGTACTTCCCGATCCCGGGCCCGCTGACCGATCACGGCCCCGCGAAGATCATCGCGATGTGCAACCAGAAGGGCGGCGTGGGCAAGACCACGTCGACCATCAACCTGGGTGCCGCCCTCGCCGAGTACGGGCGCCGGGTGCTGCTCGTCGACTTCGACCCGCAGGGCGCGCTGTCGGTCGGGCTCGGCGTCAACCCGATGGAGCTGGACCTCACCGTCTACAACCTGCTCATGGAGCGGGGCATGGCGGCCGACGAGGTGCTGCTGAAGACGGCGGTCCCCAACATGGACCTGCTGCCCAGCAACATCGACCTGTCGGCGGCCGAGGTACAGCTGGTGAGCGAGGTCGCGCGCGAGTCCACGCTTCAGCGCGCGCTGAAGCCGCTGATGGACGACTACGACTACATCGTGATCGACTGCCAGCCCTCGCTCGGCCTGCTCACGGTCAACGCCCTGACCGCCGCGCACAAGGTGATCGTGCCGCTGGAGTGCGAGTTCTTCGCGCTGCGCGGTGTGGCCCTGCTGACCGAGACGATCGAGAAGGTCCAGGAGCGGCTCAACCCGGACCTGGAGCTCGACGGCATCCTCGCCACGATGTACGACTCGCGCACGGTGCACAGCCGTGAGGTGCTCGCGCGTGTCGTCGAGGCGTTCGACGACCACGTCTACCACACGGTCATCGGGCGCACCGTCCGCTTCCCGGAGACCACGGTCGCCGGTGAGCCGATCACCACGTACGCCTCCAACTCCGTCGGTGCCGCCGCCTACCGCCAGCTCGCCAGGGAGGTGCTCGCCCGGTGTCACGCCGAGTGAGTCTGCCGGGGGCCGACGAACTCTTCCGTACGACAGGGGGGATGGCGCTCCAGGCGTCCAGCCCGCGGCGGCCGGCCAACGGCGAGGCACGCGTGCCGGCGCCTGCGGGGGAGAGCGACCAGGCCGCCGCCGAGGACGCGCCGCAGTCGGTGCCCGCGCAGGGCGGCGACGGCGAGGGCGCCGAGCACGCGGCGGCGGACGCGGAACCGGGCTCGGGCGGCGAGTCGCGCAGCCGGGGCGCGGAGCGCTCCGCACGGCCCTCCGTGCCGGGCGCGGGCGCGCAGGAAGGTTCTGCCACCGCCCAGCCCCGCAAGCGCGGCGGCAGGGCGGCCGCACGCCGTCCCAGCGGCCGTGAGCGCCACGACGAGAAGATCACCGTGTACGTCTCCGCCGAGGAGCTGATGGACCTGGAGCACGCCCGCCTGGTGCTCCGCGGTGAGCACGGGCTCGCCGTCGACCGGGGCCGCATCGTCCGCGAGGCGGTCGCCGTGGTCCTCGCCGACCTGGAGACCCGTGGGGACGCCAGCATCCTCGTACGACGGTTGCGCGGGCGGTAGCGGTAGCCTGCGGGGGCCATGACCTCGAACGACGCCTCCAGCCCCGGCCCCCGCGCCGGCCGTCGGCGCGCGCTGGGGCGGGGGCCCGGAGAGGCCCCGGGGCCCGCGCCCGCCCCCGAGGCGGAAGCACCGCCCCGCGCGGCGCCCGCGCCGGTCGCCGTCGAGCCGCCGCCGGAGCCCGCGCCCGTGGAGGTCCCGCCGGAATCCGCGCCCGCCGAGGCGCTGCTTCCCGCCCCGGCAGCCCCGTCCGACGCCGCCCCTGAGCGGGGCGCGGAGGCCGACGGTGACGCCGATGGTGTCTTCAAGGTTCGGCTCGCCAACTTCGAGGGGCCGTTCGATCTGCTCCTTCAGCTGATCTCCAAGCACAAGATGGACGTCACCGAGGTCGCGCTGTCCAAGGTGACCGACGAGTTCATGGCGCACATCCGCGCGATGGGGTCCGACTGGGACCTCGACGAGACCACCGAGTTCCTGGTGGTCGCCGCCACCCTGCTCGACCTGAAGGCGGCCCGGCTGCTGCCCGCCGCCGAGGTCGAGGACGAGGCCGACCTGGCACTTCTCGAGGCCCGCGACCTGCTCTTCGCGCGGCTGCTCCAGTACCGCGCGTACAAGCAGATCGCCGAGATCTTCAACGAGCGGCTGGAGTCCGAGGCCCGCCGCTACCCCCGCACCGTCGGCCTGGAACCCCACCACGCCGAGCTGCTGCCCGAGGTCGTCATCAGCATCGGCCCCGAGGGCTTCGCCAAGCTCGCCGTGAAGGCCATGCAGCCCAAGCCCAAGCCGCAGGTCTACGTCGAGCACATCCACGCGCCCCTGGTCAGCGTCCAGGAGCAGGCCCAGATCGTGGTGGCCCGGCTCCGGGAGCTGGGCGAGGCCAGCTTCCGCGTGCTGGTCCAGGACACCGCGGACACACTGACCGTCGTGGCCCGCTTCCTGGCCCTGCTGGAGCTGTACCGGGAGAAGGCCGTCGAGCTGGACCAGGAGACCGCGCTCGGCGACCTGCTGGTGCGCTGGACCGGCGGTGACGAGGACGCCGCACCGGTGGTGACCGACGAGTTCGACCGGCCGCCGGAGAAGACCGAGGAGGAGCGGAAGGCGTGAGTGAGCAGACCACGGAGGCCGTGCGCGCACCGGACGGCGTCGCCGACCTCGACCTCAAGCCCGCACTCGAGGCCGTCCTCATGGTCGTCGACGAGCCCGCGACCGAGGAGCAGCTGGCGAAGATACTGCAACGCCCCCGGCGGCGCATCGCGGACGCGCTGCGGGAGCTGGCCGACGAGTACACCGTCCAGGGCCGCGGCTTCGAGCTGCGCCTGATCGCCGGCGGCTGGCGCTTCTACACCCGCCCCGAGTACGCCGCGGCCGTCGAGGGCTTCGTCCTGGACGGCCAGCACGCCCGCCTCACCCAGGCCGCGCTGGAGACCCTCGCCGTCGTCGCCTACCGCCAGCCGGTCAGCCGCAGCCGCGTCTCCGCGGTGCGCGGCGTGAACTGCGACGGTGTGATGCGCACCCTCCTCCAGCGGGGTCTGGTCGAGGAGGCGGGCACGGAACCCGAAACAGGTGCGATCCTGTACGTGACGACGAACTACTTCCTGGAGCGGATGGGCCTGCGCGGCCTGGACGAGCTCCCGGAGCTCGCGCCCTTCCTCCCGGAGGCGGCGGCGATCGAGGCCGAGACGCTGGAAGGGGTCCCGTCGTTCGATCCGGACGCCCCGGATTCCGAGGACGCAGACGACAAGACGGAACTTTGATGCGAAGCAGCAGCGGCAGGAACAGCAGCGGAAACAACGGCGGGAGCCGTGGTGGCAACAGCGGCGGCCGCGGCGGGAGCGGTGGAGGCCGCGGTAACCACCGCGGCGCCGGCAACAACCGCGACGACAAGCCGGGCGGCCGGCCGAAGAAGCCCCGCCCGGAGGAGCGCCGGTACGACGTGGGCCCCGGAGCCTCTCCCGAGGGCCCCAAGTCCGGGCGCGGCGGCGCGGCCCGGGGCGGCGCCAAGGGCGGCCCCAAGCGGCCCCAGGAGCGTGGCCGCTCGGCTCCGGCCACGTCCCGCGAGTACGAGACACGGGCCGAGGAGCGCAACCGCGAGCGGTACGCGGGCAAGAAGGACGTCAAGCTCCCGAAGACCTTCCCCGGGGCCGAGCAGGAGGGCGAGCGGCTGCAGAAGGTCCTCGCGCGCGCGGGCTACGGCTCCCGGCGTGCCTGCGAAGAGCTGATCGAGCAGGCCAGGGTCGAGATCAACGGCGAGATCGTGCTGGAGCAGGGCCGCCGGGTCGACCCGGAGAAGGACGAGGTCAAGGTCGACGGCCTGACCGTCGCCACGCAGTCGTACCAGTTCTTCTCGCTCAACAAGCCCGCCGGCGTCGTCTCCACCATGGAGGACCCGGAGGGCCGCCAGTGCCTCGGCGACTACGTCACCAACCGTGAGACCCGCCTCTTCCACGTGGGCCGGCTCGACACCGAGACCGAGGGTGTCATCCTGCTCACCAACCACGGCGAGCTGGCGCACCGCCTGACCCACCCCCGGTACGGCGTGAAGAAGACCTACCTCGCGCACATCGTCGGCCCGATCCCGCGGGACCTCGGCAAGCGCCTCAAGGACGGCATCCAGCTGGAGGACGGGTACGCGCGCGCGGACCACTTCCGGGTCGTCGAGCAGACCGGCAAGAACTACCTCGTCGAGGTCACCCTGCACGAGGGCCGCAAGCACATCGTCCGCCGGATGCTGGCGGAGGCGGGCTTCCCCGTCGACAAGCTGGTGCGCACCGCCTTCGGCCCGATCACGCTGGGCGACCAGAAGTCGGGCTGGCTGCGGCGGCTGTCCAACACCGAGGTCGGGATGCTGATGGCGGAGGTCGAGCTGTAGGCGTCCCCTCGGGGTTGTCCCGAGCGGCCCACCCTCTTTATAGTCCTAGTGACTATTAAAGGGGGTGGGCCGTTCTGCACGGCTACGACAAGCACGCCTTCGAGCCCTTCGCCGTCACCGTCGATCTCGCGGTCCTCACCCTGCGCGCGGGCGCCCTGCACGTGCTGCTCGTCGAGCGCGGCCAGGAGCCGTACGCGGGCCGGTGGGCGCTGCCCGGCGGCTTCCTGCTGCCGGACGAGTCGGCGGAGACGGCCGCCCGGCGCGAGCTGGCCGAGGAGACTGGCCTGGCGGACGTGACGGGACTGCACCTGGAGCAGCTGCGGACCTACAGCGAGCCCGGCCGCGACCCCCGGATGCGCGTCGTCTCCGTCGCCTTCGCCGCGCTGCTGCCCGACCCTCCCGAGCCGCACGCCGGCACGGACGCGGCCGAGGCCCGCTGGATGCCGTACGACGAGGCCCGCGGCCTCGCCTTCGACCACGACCGGATCCTGGCCGACGCCCGGGACCGCGTCGGCGGCAGGCTGGAGTACACCTGCCTGGCCACCGCCTTCTGCCCGCCCGAGTTCACGCTGGGCGAGCTTCAGCAGGTCTACGAGACCGTGTGGGGCGCTCCTCTCGACCGGCCCAACTTCCGCCGCAAGGTCCTCGCCACCCCGGGCTTCGTGGAGCCCGTCCCCGGCGCCGCCCGGCTGACCGGCGGACGCGGCAAGCCCGCCGCGCTGTACCGCGCGGGCCGCGCCACCACCCTGCACCCGCCCCTGCTCCGCACCCCTCGGGAAGGACGCCCCGCATGACCACGAACACCGTCACCAAGCGCGCCGCCACCGGAGCGCTCACCGGCCTCGCACTCGGCGACGCGCTGGGCTTCCCGACCGAGTTCAACGACGTCCCGGCGATCCTCGCCAAGTGCGGCCCCTGGCGGGAGATGGCCCTGCCGGACCCGGCGTTCGTCACCGACGACACGCAGATGACGCTGGCGCTGGGGAAGGGGCTGCGGACGGCCATGGACCGCGGGCTGCTCGGACCCAAGCGGATGGAACGGCCGGTGCGTGAGGAGTTCGTCGACTGGTATCAGTCGCCCGAGAACAACCGTGCCCCCGGCCGGACGTGCCTGGTCGCGTGCAATCTCCTCAAGAAGCCCGACCTTCCCTGGCAGGACGCCAGCCAGATCCACTCCAAGGGCTGCGGCGCCAACATGCGCGTCGCGCCCATGGGCCTCATCCCCGGTCTGAGCGACGAACAGCGCGCGGGCGCCGCCCAGTTGCAGTCCGCGCTCACCCACGGCCACCCCACCGCGCTCGCCGCCTCCGACCTGACCGCGCACGCCGTACGGCTGCTCGCCGACGGAGCGGAGCCGACCGGACTGGTCGGGCTGCTGCGTTCGTACGCCTACGACAACCGCGGCCGCTACCACGAGCGCTGGCTCGGCGACCTGTGGACCCGCGCCCAGGACCCCACGCCGGAGCACTTCATCGCCCGCGGCTGGGACGAATGCCTGGCGATCCTCGACCGCCTCCAGCAGGCCGTGCGCACCGCCTCGCCCGAGACCGACCCCTGCCTGTCCGTCGGAGAGGGCTGGATCGCGGAGGAGGCCATGGCGGCCGGGCTGCTCTGCTTCCTGCTCTTCGTCGACGAACCGCTGACCGCCCTGCGCCGCGGCGCCTGCACCTCCGGCGACTCCGACTCCATCGCCTGCCTCGCGGGCGCGTTCGCCGGCGCCCACCTGGGCGCCGACGCCTGGCCCACCGCCTGGGCCGACCGCATCGAGTACCGCGGCGACCTGCTGTCCCTGGGCGCGCTCTGGGACGCTTGAGCCCATGACCGACGCCCTGGACATCGACCTGGCCCCGGTGGTGGCCGAACAGCCCTTCCCGGTGTTGTTCGCCACGGTCTCCGGCGCCCACCTCTACGGTTTCCCGTCCCGCGACTCGGACGTCGACCTGCGCGGTGTGCACCTGCTGCCCGCCGCCGACCTGGTGGGGCTGCGCGAGCCGGAGGAGACCCGGTCCCGGATGTGGGACCGGGACGGCGTCGAGATGGACCTGGTCACGCACGACCTGCGCAAGTTCGTACGGCTGATGCTCCGGCGCAACGGCTACGTGCTGGAGCAGTTGCTGTCGCCGCTGGTCGTGCACACCACCGAGGCGCACCGGGAGCTGGCCGCGCTCGCCCCGGACGTCCTCACCGGGCATCACGCCCACCACTACCGGGGGTTCGCGCAGACCCAGTGGCGGCTGTTCGAGAAGACCGGCGAGCTGAAGCCGCTGCTGTACACCTTCCGAGTACTGCTCACCGGCATCCACCTGATGCGGTCGGGCGAGGTCCAGCCCCATCTGCCCACCCTGGTCGGAGAGGTGGGCGCGGCCCCGGCGTACCTGCCCGACCTCGTCGCCGCCAAGGCGGAGCGTGAGCACGGGGAGGCCGACGTCGACCACGAGCGGGTGCGCGCCGACGTGGAGCGGCTGCACGGGGTGCTGGACGAGGCGCAGGCGGGGTCAGCGCTGCCCGGTGTCCCCGTCGGGTACGACGTCCTGCACGACTTCGTCGTGAGGGTTCGGCTGGAGGGCTGAGGTGTGGCGGGCCCGGGCGAGGAAGTCCTCGACGCGGCGGCGGTCCGGTTCGGCGGGGAGCGGGGTGTGGCGGGCGGCCTCGTCGTTCTCGTCGGCCAGGCGGGTCATCCGGGTCTCCACCTCCGGCCAGGGGACCTCGCCGCGCTTCACGGCGAGCAGCGACTCGCGCCGGTCGCCGACGTCGATGGTCAGCGTGCCCGTGCGCAGCAGGTCGCGGGCGGACTCCAGGAGGCGCAGGAGGTGCATGGCGTGCTTCCAGCGCGGGGCGCCGTGGGTGCGGACGTCGGCGTCGAGGTTGCGGCGCTGGCCCTGCGCGTAGCGGGTGAACGTCTCGTGGGCGCGGCGGGAGAGGAACGCCTCGCGCAGGGACAGCAGTTCACGGCCCGTGGCGTCGGTGTACTCCACGAGCGGCGAGTGCAGGCACTCCAGGACGTTGGGATTCGCGCGCAGGGCCAGCTCGCAGAACCGCTCCAGCTCCCAGGAGAACTGCTCCTCGGCCGGACCCTCCACATGCTCCGGCGGCTTCTCGAAGCGCCAGAAGAGGTACGTGGGGGCGAGGAAGACGCCCCGGCGGTCGGTGTCGCTGTCCTCCGTCGCCAGACCGAAGGCGCGCGAACCCATGACACAGGCGTAGATCGTGTGGTCGCGCACCAGCAGCTCGGGGTCCATGCCGGGGAGCGTACGCGGGCGCCTCACGCCAGGCGGACCGAATTTCCCTCCACCGTGATCCGCTTCTCGGGCAGCGGTTCGGTCGCCGGCCCCTGCTCCACCGAGCCGTCCGCGACACTGAACCGGCTGTTGTGGCAGGCGCAGTCGATGGTGCCGTCGCGCACGTCCGACACGATGCAGCCCTGATGGGTGCAGACCGCGGAGAACGCCTTGAAGTCGCCCGGTTCCGGCTGGGTCACCACGATCTTCCGCTCCGCGAGGACCCTGCCGCCGCGCACCGGGATGCCGTCCGTCGTCGTCAGCTCCTGGCCCGCGGAGGTCTCGGCGTCCCCGGAGTCGCCGCCGCCGCAGCCGACGGCGAACGCCGCCGCGCCCGCCGAGACGAGGGCCGTACGACGCGTCGGGCCGTGATTCATGGGTCACTCCGGGAGGCGTGGGGGAGGAGATGCCGGTCGGGGCCAGCGTCTCAGGGGGCGGGCGCCCGGGGCCGGTACCCGGCGGGCTGACTAGGCTGGACGGACCAAGAACCGATACACGCGTCAGCAACGTCAGCAAGGAGCATCGCCGTGGCGGTACGAGCGGTCCGGGGCGCCGTCCAACTGGAACGGGACGAGGCGGGGCACATGGACGAGCAGGTCGCCGCCCTGCTGACCGCCATCATGGAGCGCAACGGCCTCTCGGCCGACAGCCTGATCAGCCTGTGGTTCACGGCCACCCCCGATCTGCACAGCGACTTCCCGGCCGCCGCCGCCCGCGGGCTCGGCATCACCGACGGGCCGCTGATCTGCGCCCAGGAGCTGGACATCGAGGGCGCCATGCCCCGCGTAGTCCGGGTCCTCGCCCACATAGAGTCCGACCGGCCCCGCAACGAGATCGCCCACGTCTACCTCGGCGCCGCCGCGGCCCTGCGCAAGGACATCGCCCAGTGAGAACCGCACTCGTCATCGGCACCGGCCTCATCGGCACCTCCGCCGCCCTCGCGCTGACCCAGCGCGGCGTCACCGTCCACCTCTCCGACCACGACCCCGAGCAGGCCCGCACCGCCACCGCGCTCGGCGCCGGCACCGACGAGGCGCCCGAGGGCCCCGTCGACCTGGCGATCGTCGCGGCCCCGCCCGCCCTGGTGGCCGACGTCCTCGCCGAGGCCATGGGACGCGGCGCCGCCCGCGGGTACATCGACGTGGCCAGCGTCAAGGGCGGCCCCCGGCGGGAGCTGGAGGCCCGCGGCCTCGACCTGTCGTCGTACATCGGCACGCACCCCATGTCCGGCCGAGAGAAGTCCGGCCCGCTGGCCGCGACCGGCGACCTCTTCGAGGGCCGCCCCTGGGTGCTGACCCCGACCCGGGACACCGACACCGAGGTGCTGAACCTCGCCCTGGAGCTGATCTCGCACTGCCGCGCGGTGCCGGTGGTGATGGACGCGGACGCCCACGACCGCGCCGTGGCCCTCGTCTCACACATGCCGCACCTGGTCTCCAGCATGGTCGCCGCCCGCCTGGAGCACGCCGAGGAGGCCGCCGTACGGCTGTGCGGCCAGGGCATCCGCGACGTCACCCGGATCGCCGCCTCCGACCCCCGGATGTGGATCGACATCCTCTCCGCGAACCCGGGACCGGTCGCCGACCTGCTCACCGACGTCGCCGCCGACCTGGAGGAGACCGTACGGGCCCTGCGCGCCCTCCAGTCCTCCGACGAGGACAAGCGCCTGGCGGGCGGCACCGGTATCGCCTCGGTGCTGCGGCGCGGCAACGCCGGACAGGTCCGCGTCCCGGGCAAGCACGGCTCCGCCCCGCGGGTCTACGAGACCGTGGCCGTCCTCATCGACGACCAGCCCGGACAGCTGGCCCGCATCTTCGCCGACGCGGGGGTGGCCGGCGTCAACATCGAGGACGTACGCATCGAGCACGCGACCGGCCAGCAGGCGGGTCTGGTGCAGCTCATGGTCGAGCCGAAGGCGGCCGCCGTCCTCACGGCGGCGCTCAAGGACCGGGGCTGGGCCATCCGGCAGTGATCGGGTGGCTCGTACGGCTGTAAGAGGGGCTCCGGGGACCCAGTAACCTTGTGCGGGACGCGCTCGCGTCCCGCACACCACCCACCGCACCGCACCAGGAAGGTGTCCCCTCGTGGAAAACGGCGCCGCCCCGACCGTCCCGGCCGTGATTGTCGCCATCGACGGCCCCTCCGGCACGGGCAAGTCGAGCACGTCGAAGGCCGTGGCCGCGCAGCTCGGCCTGAGCTACCTGGACACCGGTGCCCAGTACCGGGCGATCACGTGGTGGATGGTGACCAACGGCATCGACACCGACGACCCGCACGCCATCGCCGCCGCGGCCGGCAAGCCCGAGATCGTCTCCGGCACCGACCCGCTGGGCCCGGCCATCACCGTCGACGGCGTGGACGCGTCCGGCCCGATCCGCACCCAGGAGGTCACCTCCAAGGTCAGCGCGGTCAGCGCCGTCCCCGAGGTGCGGACCCGGATCACCGAGCTCCAGCGCTCCATCGCCGCCGCCGCGCCGCTCGGCATCGTCGTCGAGGGCCGCGACATCGGCACGACCGTGCTGCCGGACGCCGACCTGAAGATCTTCCTCACCGCCTCCGCCGAGGCCCGCGCCGCCCGCCGCAGCGGCGAGCTGAAGGGCGCCGACGTCAACGCCACCCGCGAGGCCCTGATCAAGCGGGACGCGGCCGACTCCACCCGGAAGACCTCCCCGCTGGCCAAGGCCGGGGACGCGGTCGAGGTGGACACCACCGCCCTCACCCTGCCGCAGGTCATCGAGTGTGTCGTCACCCTCGTCGAGGAGAAGCGGGCGGGGAAGTGACCGAGGTCCCTTCGGCGCGGGGCGCCGAGGTCGGGCGGCGCATCGGCGTCGGCCTGATGTACGGGCTGTGGAAGCCGCGCGTGCTGGGCGCCTGGCGGGTCCCCGCCCGCGGCCCGGTGATCTACGCCGTCAACCACTCGCACAACATCGACGGCCCGATGGTCATGGGCGTGGCGCCCAGGCCGACGCACTTCCTGATCAAGAAGGAGGCGTTCATCGGCCCGCTCGGACGCTTCCTGACCGGCATCGGTCAGCTCAAGGTGGACCGCCACTCCACCGACCGCACGGCCATCGCGCAGGCGCTCGGCGTGCTGGAGAACGGCGGCGTGCTGGGCATCTTCCCGGAGGGCACGCGGGGCGTCGGCGACTTCGCCTCGCTGCGCGCCGGGCTCGCCTACTTCGCGCTCCGCAGCGGCGCCCCGATCGTCCCGGTCGCGGTGCTGGGAAGTACCGACCGTCCCGGACGGTTGATAAAGGCGCTGCCTCCCCTGCGCGCGCGGGTCGACGTCGTCTTCGGCGACCCGTTCGACGCGGGAGACGGCAGCGGACGCCGCACCCGCAAGGCGCTGGACGAGGCCACCGAACGCATCCAGAAGCAGCTGACCGCGCACCTGGAGAACGCCAGGCGGCTCACCACCCGCTAGGCGACACTTGAGTAGTGGATCACCCAGTACAGGGGTGTTCCACCGATCACCACGATGAACGAGGTACGGACTTCATGAACGACCACATCCACTCCGAGGGCTCGGGCGAGGAGCACGACCACGGGGCGCTCGGCGACGCCGAGTACGCGCAGTTCATGGAGCTGGCCGCCGACGAGGGCTTCGACGTCGAGGAGGTCGAGGGCGCGATCGAGGAGGCCGGGCACGGCCCGCTGCCCGTCCTCGCCGTCGTCGGCCGCCCCAATGTCGGCAAGTCGACCCTGGTGAACCGGATCATCGGCCGCCGCGAGGCCGTCGTCGAGGACAAGCCGGGCGTCACCCGCGACCGCGTCACCTACGAGGCCGAGTGGGCGGGCCGCCGCTTCAAGGTCGTCGACACCGGCGGCTGGGAGCAGGACGTCCTCGGCATCGACGCCTCCGTGGCCGCGCAGGCCGAGTACGCCATCGAGGCCGCCGACGCGGTCGTCTTCGTCGTGGACGCCAAGGTCGGCGCCACCGACACCGACGAGGCGGTGGTACGGCTGCTGCGCAAGGCCGGCAAGCCCGTCGTGCTGTGCGCCAACAAGGTGGACGGCCCGAGCGGCGAGGCCGACGCCGCCTACCTGTGGTCGCTGGGCCTGGGCGAGCCGCACCCCGTCTCGGCGCTGCACGGCCGGGGCACCGGCGACATGCTGGACCAGGTCCTGGAGGCCCTGCCCGAGGCGCCGCGCGAGTCCTTCGGCGGCGGCATCGGCGGCCCCCGGCGCATCGCCCTGATCGGCCGCCCGAACGTCGGCAAGTCCTCCCTGCTGAACAAGGTGGCCGGCGAGGAGCGCGTCGTCGTCAACGAACTGGCCGGCACCACCCGCGACCCGGTCGACGAGCTGATCGAACTCGGCGGCGTGACCTGGAAGTTCGTCGACACCGCGGGCATCCGCAAGCGCGTCCACCTCCAGCAGGGCGCCGACTACTACGCCTCGCTGCGCACCGCCGCCGCCGTCGAGAAGGCGGAGGTCGCCGTCATCCTCATCGACGCCTCCGAGTCGATCTCGGTCCAGGACCAGCGGATCGTCACCATGGCCGTCGAGGCGGGCCGCGCGGTCGTCGTCGCCTACAACAAGTGGGACACCCTCGACGAGGAGCGCCGCTACTACCTGGAGCGGGAGATCGAGACCGAGCTGGGCCAGGTGGCGTGGGCGCCCCGGGTCAACGTCTCGGCGCAGACCGGCCGCCACATGGAGAAGCTGGTCCCCGCCATCGAGACCGCGCTGGCCGGCTGGGAGACCCGTGTCCCGACGGGCCGTCTCAACGCCTTCCTCGGCGAGCTGGTCGCCTCCCACCCGCACCCGGTGCGCGGCGGCAAGCAGCCCCGCATCCTCTTCGGCACGCAGGCCGGCACCAAGCCGCCGCGGTTCGTGCTCTTCGCCTCCGGCTTCATCGAGGCGGGCTACCGGCGCTTCATCGAGCGCCGGCTGCGCGAGCAGTTCGGCTTCGACGGGACGCCGATCCACATCTCTGTGCGGGTGCGCGAGAAGCGCGGCGCGAAGAAGAAGTAGCGGTCGCGGTACGCGAGAGAGGGCGACCCCCGGCGGGGGTCGCCCTCTCTCGCGTCCGGCTCGTGGCCGTCAGGCACCCCTGCGCGGGGCCGGTGGCAGCGCCACCGGGACGTGCTGGGTCCCGACCCGCTGCCACACCGACTGCTGGCCGACGCGGGCGCTCTGGGCCCCCGCGCTGTAGGCGCTGTACGAGCCTCTGCCGCACGGGATGCTCCGGAAGGCGGTGAACCCCAGCTCCTCCTCCCCGCTGCGATCGCCGGGCAGCGATCGGAAGGACCTGACGTACTCGGCGTAGAGCGCGTCGTAGATCGGCGTGGCCGAGGGGCCGCCATGGCGGTGGAAGGCGTCGTATGCGTACACGTATGTCCAAACGACCTCACGCTGGAAGGGATGCGGCCCAGGTGGCGGCCGCCGGGCACCCGTGTGAAATCTCCGGTCAGGTTCCCGCCAGCGGCAGCGCCGCCGCGACCAGCTGTCCGCCCGCCGCCGCCTTGTCCAGCGCGTCCCGCAGCAGGTCCTCGCGCGGCTGCCGGCCGATCGAGCCCACCGGCGCCGCGAACATCAGTACCTGCTGGTGCTTGTTGGCCGCCGTACGCCAGCCCTCGGTGACCTGGAGGGGCTGGTGCGCCTGCCACCAGGCCACCGGGCGGCCCCCGTCCGTGCCGGGTTGCAGCACCGCGTGCAGCTGGCCCATGGCGAGCAGCACCGACCAGCCGTGCAGCACGGAGGGCGTGGCGGCCAGCTCGGTGACCGGCATGAAGCCCTGCTCGATCAGCAGCGGCAGGAAGTCGTCCCCGGCCCCCACCGTGCCGGGCCGCGCGATCGGCGCGGTCGGCTCCACCACGAGCGCCGGGTGCAGCTCCCCGGCGATCAGGACCAGACCGCTGGTCACGCCGAGCACCGCCTGCTCGGGGGCCTGCTCGGGCGGTGCGGTCCGCTGCCGCTCGGGCCGGGCGGCCTGGTCGGCGTTGATGGACCGCACGGCGCCCTGGAGCTGCTCCTCGGTGACCTTGACGACCTGCGAGGGCAGGCAGCCGGCGTGGGCGAAGGCGAGGACCGCGGTCTCGTCGCCGATGAAGAGAACGGTGCTGGTGCGCTCCTGCTCGCAGTCGCCCGGGGTGCGACAGGACGTGCAGTCGTAGCTGCCCGGGGCGGACTCCCCGGCGAGCAGGCGGTCGGCTTCTTCGTCGCCGATCTCGGCGCGTACGTCGTCGCTGACGTCGAGCATGCGCGGCACGGGGGGCTCCCTCGGGATGCGGTGCGTGACCGGACCGGGTGGCTCCTGGTCCGTGGTCCGGGCGGGTCCCCGGCTCATGCAGAGACAACGGGCGATCCGTGGCGGGAGTCACGCCCCATGGCCAACGGAATCGAACCATGTGACGCGCGTGATCGTCCCCCGGCCACCTTGGCTGCGGTGCACCCAAGTGACCTGCGGCGGAAGGGGGTTGAGGCCGGACGCGGACCGTGATCGTCGCCGTTTGAAGTCGACAAATCATGAAATCGGTGAATGAATTGGGTGACTGGAAACGGCCGTGGTGCCGGTCGACACTCCGGTCGTGACCACATCGCAATCGGACACGAACAACCAGAAGGCAGAGTTCCGGGTCTAACCGGACGATGAGCAGTCCAGGGAGGAACCGCATCGCATGACGCCGCCGAACCCACCGGCCGCACCGCTGCGCGCCGACTGCGTAGGCGACTCCGCGGGCGGGCTGACCTTCGACGTCGCCGCGCGCGGGAACACCGGGGCGGCCCTGCTCATCCTGCGCCGCCGCGACACCGACGCCGAGGAGACCGTCAGCCTGCCGCTGGCGCCGGCCGCCGAGGGGCTGCTGCGTGCCGCGCTGCCCAGCAGCGTCTCCCTGCCCGAGGGCCGCTGGGACGCCTACGCCGCCCTGTCCGACGGCGAGCCCCGGCGCCTGGTGCCCGGCGTCACCGATCTGCGCTCCCTGGCCGCCCGCACCCCCGGCGGGCTGCTCGGCCACGTCGCCGTCCGGATCCCGTACGCCACCCGCCAGGGCAACCTCACCGTCCGCAGCTGGCTGCGCGCCCCGCACGCGGAGACGGCGGAGCTGGGGCTGGTGAACGGCGGTCTGACCGTGCGCGGGCGCGTGTACGGCACGCAGCCGACCGCCGACGCCCACGCCGAGCTGCGGGCCAGGACCGCCACCGACGGGGAAGGGGGCGGAGTGCGGCGGGTGGACGTCGTCACCGATCGGGCCGACTTCGACTTCACCGTGCGCTACGACACCCTGGCGCCGGGCGACTGGGACCTGTGGCTGCGGCCCGCCGGTGAGTCCGGCCCGGTCGTGCGCCTGGCGCGGCTGCTGGACGACGTCGCCGACAAGCGCCCGGTCCTCACCTATCCCCGCGCGCGGGTGCTCACCCCGGACGGCCCCGTCGAGGCCGGGCCGTACTACACGGACGACAACGACCTGTCGCTCTCCGTCGTCGCGTCCACCCCCTGACCCCCCGCGGGGGAGATGGGGAGAACCTGTGAGCGAGGGGTGGGTTTCCTGTGTCCCATGTTCGATCCGCGTAAGTGATTTCGAAGCCGCCCGCACGTCCGTTCAGGGATGTTCGGGTACGGAATGCGGACCCGGCCGGGGGTGCAATGCGAGCCAATTGCGCCCGCCTATTCGACGGTCCGTCGCGACACGCGGTAATTCACCTCGCCCGCTCGCGAAAGGCGTACGAAACCGTCCGTCCGTGTGACGGAGTTCCCGCAAAACGCGCACCGTGATCCTGTGACAGAAATGTGACCGTAGGTGCATCCGTGCACTGTGTCGGCGGCCTGGGCTTCCCCGGTCCGTGGGCAGGGCATAGCGTGGCCGCATGGCACCGATTCCGACACCCCCGGCCGAACCCCAGGACAGCCCGGACGGCTACGTCGGCCTCGATTCCGACGAGGCCGAGCGGCTGGCGCGCGAGCGCGGCTGGTCGACGGTGCGGTCCCTGGCGCCGGGCACGATCATCACCATGGAGTACCGCGTGGGCCGCCTCAACTTCGAGGTGAAGGACGGCCGCGTGGCCCGGTCCTGGAAGGGCTGAGGCGCGCTCAGCCGCCCGACAGGGGCCGCGCGGCCGGGGCCGTGCTGCGTGGGTGCCGGTCGGAGTGCGGCGGCCGTCGGCTGCCCGCGGGCGTCATCGGCGTACGGTCCGAGCGCGCCGTGTGCGGGCCCGGAGCCAGATGCGCCGGGGCGCGGGTGGTGCGGGGTGAGGCCACCGGCTCGCGGGACGGCGCTTCCTCCCGGCCGGAGACCGGCGGGGTGAGGACCACGGGCGGGCCGGCCGGCCGGCTCGTGGCGTCCTCGCTGCCGCGGCGCGCGTACCAGCGGTCGCGCAGGCCGAGGATCCAGGCCTCGGCGCGGGTGATCAGCGGTTCGAACCAGGGCAGCGCCAGCAGGATCAGCAGTCCGGCCGCCCAGCCGAGGAGCACGTCGCTCAGCCAGTGCGTGCCGAGGTAGACGGTGGACATGCCCACCCCGAGCGAGGTGACCGCCATCAGGGCCGACAGCCAGCGCCGCGCCCTCGGCGTCGAGGCCAGGTAGGCCAGGATGCCCCAGGTCACGACGGCGTTCGCGGTGTGACCGCTCGGAAATATATCGCCGCCGAGCCACATCTCGTTGGAGCCGATCGTGGTCGCGTAGTGCGGTCCCAGCCGGCCCATGCCGTACTTGGCGGCACCGACCGTGACGTTCAGCAGGAGCAGGGAGGCGCCGAGCGCGAGCAGCGGGCGCAGGGTGTGCTGCCGCCAGGAGCGCCAGCCCAGCCAGGCCGCGACCATCACGGCGGTGGGGCCGCGCTGGCCCAGTACGACGTAGTAGTCGACGAAGGCGTGGATCTCCGGCCACTGCTGGTAGGGCCGGAAGAACATGACCTGCCAGTCGAGCCGGACCAGCCACGAGCTGATCAGCACGGCCCACACGATCGCGAGGTAGAACGCGAGGGTTCCGGCGAACAGCGCGATCCTGTGCCGGCTCATCTCCGGCACGGCCAGGAGCGCCGGTCGTTCCGGCTCCCGGTCCAGTCTCGCGAACACCCGGTCCAGACGGGTGAGCTTCCGTTCGGTACGCACCCAATCGACGTTACAGCGAGTGAGGAGTGATCCCGGCCGAATCAACGGGTTTGTGATGACGATGTGATGTGGGATTCCTCTCAGGCGGCGCTTTATTTCCGGCGAATGCGCAATCCCCGCGGGTCGTGGGCTTCAATTCCTTTGATCGGCCCGGTCGACGGTTTTATCGTGCTTATGAATTAGTTAACCGAATGCTGGTACGGAATTCTCCCGGCGGCCACCGGGTGCCCGCGGCCGGTCAGGGCGGTCCCGACCCGTTCAGCCAGAACGCCCCGTACACCGCCGACACCACCGCGAGACCCCCCACGACAAGCGCTGACCTGCGCGTTCGCTGCTCGGCCAGGGCCACGGCGAGGGGCAGCAGCAGGGGGAAGGCGGGCAGCAGCAGCCGGGGCTTGGATCCGAAGTAGCTCGACGCGCACAGGGCGAGCACCACGACGAGGCCCGTGTACACCAGCAGCGCGAGCGGCTGGCGCCGCCGTACGCACACCACGTAGAGCCAGACCAGCAGCGCGACCCCGACGATCAGTCCGACGCCCGCCATGGCCCCCGGGAACGACGTGAACTTCCCGGCCACGAAGCGGGCGAAGGCCGCGCCCCCGTCGAAGCCGTTGCGCCAGCCGGCCTGCACGTCGAGATAGCCGAGCGGGCCCCCGCCGGTGCGGTGGCCGACCCACAGCACGTAGCCGGCGGCGCCCAGGGGCGCGAGGAGCATGCCGAGCACGCGCCGTGCGCCGTCGCCGGGGGCGCGCTCGGGCCGGCGGGCGCCGTCCGGGACGGCACCGCTCCGGGTTCGCACGAATGCCGTCACCGCGGCCACCCACACCGCCGCCGTCACCGCGAGCCCCACCGGCCGGGTCAGCCCGGCCAGCGCGGCCAGCGTCCCCGCCGTCACCCAGCGCCCGGTCAGCACCGCGTACAGCGACCAGGCGGCCAGCGCCGTGAAGAGGGACTCGCTGTACGCCATCGACTGCACGACCGCGACCGGCAGCACCGCCCACAGCAGCACGGCGCAGACGCCGGCGCGGCGGCCGTACAGGTGCTCCGCCACCGCGAAGATCCCCCAGGCCGCGGCGAGCGAGGCGAGCAGGCTCACGACGAACCCGGCATCCGCGTACGACAGGGGCGTCACCGCCGCCCCGAGCCGCTCCAGCCACGGCAGCAGCGGGAAGAACGCCAGGTTGGAATGGACGTCCCCGTTGGGCAGCCGCACCTCGTAGCCGTACCCCAGCTCGGCGACCCTCGTGTACCAGACGGAGTCCCAGCGGGCCGTCAGCAGCGTGTACGCGCTCTTGTCGCGGGCGGCGCTCCACAGGGCCAGGGCGAGCAGGCCGAGGGCGCGTACGGCCGCGTAGCCCAGGAGCGCCGGGGCGGCCCGGCGCAGGGCACCGGGGCGGTCCGCGGCGCGCGTGTCAAGATCGGTCACGGGCTCGATTATCAGCCGTGCGGGGCGGCGGCCCGTCGGCCGGGGCGGGCGGAACCGCGGCCGCGGAGGCACATGCCGCACAGGTCACGCGGGATGTGTGAGGCCCGCCACATGTGCGCTGCGCGCTCTCGCGTAATCTGGCCAGTCACTCGCGTTCCGTTGCACGGCCCGGAGACCTCCGCTCCTCTCCGGCGACCCGCAGGGGAGTCCCCACCCCGCGCAGCCCGCCGGACGCGAGGGAACATGGAGGTACGTACATGTCCGGTACGACCACGGCCGCCGTCGAGCTGCGCCGTCGGGCTGCCGGGGCCGGTGCCAACCGCTGGGTGGTCCTGGTCGTCCTCTGCGTCAGCCTGCTGCTCGTCGCCGTGGACGCCACGGTCCTCCACGTGGCGGTTCCCGCCGTCACCGAGGACCTCAGGCCCGGTGCGATCGAGCTGCTCTGGATCGTCGACATCTATCCGCTGGTCTGCGCCTCGCTGCTGATCCTCTTCGGCACGCTGGGTGACCGGGTGGGCCGCAGACGGATCCTGCTGCTCGGCTACGCGCTCTTCGGCGTCGCCTCCGCGCTGGCGGCCCTCGCCGACAACGCCCAGGTCCTGATCATGGCCCGGGCGCTGCTCGGGGTCGGCGGCGCGATGATCATGCCCGCGACGCTGTCGATCCTGCGCCAGGTCTTTCCCGACCGGCGGGAGCGGGCGCTGGCCATCGGCATCTGGAGCGCGGTGGCCGCGGTCGGCGCGGCGGTCGGGCCGCTGCTCGGCGGGTTCCTCCTGGAGCACTTCTGGTGGGGCTCGGTCTTCCTCGTCAACATCCCGCTGATGCTGGTCAGCCTGCCGGTGGGGCGGCTGCTGCTGCCCGAGTCGAAGGGCGACGGGCGCGGGCCCTGGGACGTGGTCGGCGCGCTGATGGCGGCGGCCGGTCTCTTCGGGGTCGTCCTGGGCGTGAAGCGGCTGGGCGGCGGCGAACCGGTGGCCAGCCTGTTCACCGTGGTGCCGCTGGTGCTGGGCGCGGCCCTGCTGGTCGGGTTCGTACGGCGGCAGCGGCGGCGTACGCATCCGCTGGTGGACCTGGAGATGTTCCGGCGGCCGGCCTTCAGTACGTCGGTGGGGTGCATCGTGCTGGCCATGCTGGCGCTGGTGGGCCTGGAGCTGATCGCGGCGCAGTACCTGCAACTGGTGCTCGGCCTGTCGCCGCTGGAGACCGGGCTGCGGCTGCTGCCGCTGACCTTCGCGGCGATGGCGGCGGGGCTGGCGGGAGCGCGGATGCTGCGGCGGTTCGGGCCGCGGCGGATGGTGTGCGCGGGGTTCTGCCTGACGGCCTTCGCGGTGGTGCTGCTGACGGGGCTGGGGCGGAGCGACAACTGCGCGCTGATGCTGTCCGGGTTCGTGCTGCTCGGGTTCGGTCTGGAGACGACGCTGTTCGGCGCGTACGAGTCGATGCTGAGTGAGGCGCCTCAGGAGCAGGCGGGTGGGGCGGCGGCGATAGGCGAGACGTCGTACCAGCTCGGGGCCGGGATCGGGATCGCGCTGCTGGGGAGCGTGATGAACGCGGCGTACGGGCCCGGGGTGACGGGGGGAGTGCCGGGGGTGCCGTCGTCGGCGTCTTCGGCGGCGGGGCATTCGCTGGGGGAGGCGTACGAGGTCGCCGCGCAGCTGGGTGGGGCTGCGGGGGTCGCGCTGCGGCGGGCCGCGGGGGACGCGTTCGTGCACGGGCTGCATGTGACGTTGGTGGTGAGTGCGGGTTTGTTGTTGCTGGGCGCCGTGATGGCGTTGCGGTTGCCGCGGGCGATGCAGTGCGAGGAGCCGGTGTCGGTGCCCGCGCCGCGGGACGCCGCGGAGTCACGCGTCTCGGTGTGACCGCGACCCGTCTCCCACCCACGCACCACCCGTTCACCGTCAGAAGCGAGGTGAACGTCGCCCGTGGGGGTGCACCGCCATCGGCGGCCGCGGGTGGACAGGAACCACCCACCCACCGCTAGCCGCCGACGACGCCGCACTCCCACGGGCGACGTCCACTCCTATGTTGGCGGTGAACGGGTGGTGCGTGGGTGGGAGACAGGGTGGACGTGCGCCACACTGCCGCGTAACGTCGGCGTCGAGCCGTAACTAGCACTGCTAGTTTTATCGTCCCGGAGGGTGTCCCATGGCCTCGTCCCCCAAGCTGCCCGCCTTCGACCCCGTCGACCCCCTCGGTATCGACGACCTCCTGGACCCGGAGGACCTGGCGATCCGGGACACCGTGCGGGACTGGGCCGCCGACCGCGTGCTGCCGTACGTCGCCGACTGGTACGAGCGGGGCGAGCTGCCCGGCATCCGGGAACTCGCGCGCGAACTCGGCGGCATCGGCGCGCTCGGCATGTCGCTGGAGGGCTATGGCTGCGCCGGCGCCACCGCCGTGCAGTACGGCCTCGCCTGCCTGGAGCTGGAGGCGGCCGACTCCGGCATCCGCTCCCTGGTCTCCGTGCAGGGCTCCCTCGCCATGTACGCCATCCACCGCTTCGGCAGCGAGGACCAGAAGCGGGCCTGGCTGCCGCGCATGGCCGCTGGCGAAGTCATCGGGTGCTTCGGGCTGACCGAGCCCGATCACGGGTCCGACCCGGCCAACATGCGCACCCACGCCAAGCGGGACGGCGGCGGGGACTGGATCCTCAACGGCCGCAAGATGTGGATCACGAACGGGTCGGTGGCCGGCGTGGCCGTCGTCTGGGCGCAGACCGAGGAGGGCATCCGGGGGTTCGTGGTGCCGACCGACAGCCCCGGTTTCTCCGCCCCCGAGATCAAGCACAAGTGGTCCCTGCGGGCCAGCGTCACCAGCGAGCTGGTCCTGGACGACGTACGACTGCCCGCCGACGCCGTACTGCCGGAGGTCACCGGGCTGCGCGGACCGCTCGGCTGTCTCACCCACGCCCGCTACGGCATCGTGTGGGGTTCGATGGGCGCGGCCCGCAGCTCCTTCGAGGCGGCCGTGGAGTACGCGAAGTCGCGGGAGCAGTTCGGGCGGCCCATCGGAGGCTTCCAGCTGACCCAGGCCAAGCTCGCCGACATGGCGGTCGAACTGCACAAGGGGATCCTGCTCGCCCACCACCTCGGGCGGCGCATGGACGCCGGCCGGCTCCGTCCCGAGCAGGTCAGCTTCGGCAAGCTCAACAACGTGCGCGAGGCCATCGACATCTGCCGCACGGCCCGCACGATCCTCGGCGCCAACGGGATCTCCCTCGAATACCCCGTCATGCGGCACGCGACGAACCTGGAATCGGTGCTCACCTACGAGGGCACCGTCGAGATGCACCAACTGGTGCTGGGCAAGGCGCTCACCGGACTCGACGCCTTCCGGTAGACGGGTCAGGTCCCGGCGGAGTCCGGCGTGGGGCGGGCGGGGCCGTGGTGAACGGCCCCGCCTCAGCTCTGGTTGAAGAAACCGTCGGAACGGTGCGCGGCGGGCTCGCCGCTGATGACCTGGGTGTCGGCCGGGCTGAGCAGGAACACCCGGGTGGACACCCGCTCGATCGAACCACGCAGGCCGAAGATGAGCCCGGCGGCGAAGTCGACGACGCGCTTGGCGTCGGTCGCCTCCATGGCCGTCAGGTTCATGATGACCGGGACCCCCTCCCGGAACAGCTCGCCGATGGACCGTGCGTCCCGGAAGCTGTCCGGGGTGACGGTCGCGATGCGGCGGCCCTTCTCCTCGGCCACGTCCGAGGCCACCTTGACCCGCGGGTCCGTGACCCAGGCGTCCCCGGACTCGGTGCCCTCGGAGTAGTCGTCGTCGTAGTAGCGCTCGTCATCGTTGTCGTCGACGAGGCCGAGCCACGCACTCGCCTTGCGTACCGATCCCATGGACGCCTCCTCTCACAGCGGTCTTTCGTGCTTCCGCATCCCTATGGTCATCCATGATGCGGACGTCGCGCCAAGTGGATAGACGCCGCCCGGGGGGTTTGTGACGGTACTGGTGCACAGCGAATCCGTCGAGAGTCCTTGTGTCCCAAGGGTCGTTTCCCAAACGGCTGCTGACTGTGAGTGAAATATGATTCTTCGCGGCGGACGGGTGAGGCGGGGTGCGTACGGGTGAACGAGGGCTCGGTACGATGCCGCAGCTCAGCGTCGTACCAACCACGGGGGAGTGTCGTGTTCGGAATCGTCAGGCCCTGCAGGCACCGGCTCGGAGAGAGCCTCACGAGCCAGTGGATGGCGCATCTGTGCGGATTGTGTCTCGCTCTGCGCAAGGACCACGGGCAGTTCGCGCGGATCGTGACGAACTATGACGGGCTTCTCATATCGGTTTTGACGGAGGCTCAGGCCGGAAGCGGTGGTGCGGGGGCGGGGCGGCGCACCGCCGGGCCCTGTCCGCTGCGCGGGATGCGTACCGCGTCCGTCGCGCACGGCGAGGGGGCCCGGCTGGCGGCGGCCGTCTCGCTGGTGCTGGCCTCGGCCAAGGTGCGCGACCATGTCGCCGACGGGGACGGCCTGCTGGCGCGCCGTCCGGTGGCCCTCGCCGCCCGCCGGGTCGCCACGGGCTGGGACGCGGCGGGAGCGCGCGGCGGCAGTGCCGTCGGGTTCGACACGGCCGTCCTGGTCGACGCCGTGGACCGGCAGGGCGGCATCGAGGCACTCGCCGGGCCCGGCACACCGCTGCTCACGGTCACCGAGCCGACCGAGACCGCCACCGCCGCCGCCTTCGCGCACACCGCGCACCTCGCCGGCCGCCCGCACAACGCCGAGCCGCTCGCCGAGGCCGGGCGCCTCTTCGGCCGGCTCGCCCATCTCCTGGACGCCGTGGAGGACCGGGAGGCCGACGCCGCGTCCGGCGCCTGGAACCCGCTCGCCGCGACCGGGACCCCGCTCACCGAGGCCCGGCGGCTCGCCGACGACGCGGTGCACGGGGTGCGGCTGGCCCTGCGCGAGGCGGAGTTCGGCGACGGACGGCTCGTGCACCGGCTGCTCGTGCACGAGTTGGGCAACTCCGTCGACCGGGCGTTCGGCACCGTGTCGTGCGCCCACGGCGGCCATCCGTACGCCCCTCCCGGCACCCCGGGCGCACCCGGTGGCCCCGGTGGGCCGACGCCCCCGGAACCGCCCCGACGCGACCGGCGGGGGCTGCTCGCGGGGTGCGCCGTGTGGGTGGGGCTGGCCTGTACGTGCCAGATGTGCTGCGGCACCTACCACGACCCGTGGAGCGGGGAACGCAAGGAGGGCTCGTGCACCAACTGCGACTGCGGCGGGTGCGACGGATGTTGCAGCTGCTGCGACTGCTGCAGCAACTGCTGTGACGGCGACGGGTGCGGATGCGACGGCTGCGACTGCGGGTGCAGCTGCTGAGTGATGCGAGGGGAAGGGGCGCGCGGGTGTGAAGGCGGGAGACGGAACGTCAGACCCGCTCAGGAAACGGCGGGTTCGGGAGGCCGGGGCCGGGCAGGGGGTCGGCTCAACAGGAACAGGACCACACTCGACCGAAGTCGATGTGGGAGCGCGTGACCAGCCACTGCTGTGGATGCATGGGCCAAGTGGATCAGGCATCCGGTTCCGCGTCAACGAATTGAGACGCGCTGCTCACAGTGTGGACGCTCTTGACAGCCGACCGAAACACCGCCGTACTCTCGGCGGACGGTCCTGCTGAGGGGCTCGGCCGTGTGAAGGCACCATCCACCGTGTCCGACTGACCAGATGTCACGGAGCCTTCGCATGTCCTCCTCCCATGTCCCGCGCCGGTTGCACCTGGCCGCCGCCCTCGACCGGCGGTCGGTGTACGACGCCGGCGAGTACCTGGCGGCGGCGCGCCTCGCCGAACGCGGCACGCTCGACTTCGTGACGCTGGACGACGGCCTCGCCCGCCCCGGCCCCGACGCGTCGGCCGTCCTGGCCCGGGTGGCGCCCGCCACACGGCGTGTCGGCCTGGTCCCCACCCTCACCACCACCCACACCGAGCCCTTCCACGTCCAGGCCGCCGTGGCGACCCTCGACTGGGTCAGCCGCGGCCGGGCCGGCTGGCGGATCGAGGTGTCCACCACCGAGGGCGAGGCCCGTCTCTTCGGCCGTCGGCACGCCGCGCCCGCCGACGCGCTGTGGCAGGAGGCCGGTGAGGTCGCCGACGTGGCGGCCCGCCTGTGGGACAGCCGGCAGGACGGCGCCGAGATCCGGTCCGTCACCACCGGCCGCTTCGTCGACCGGGACAAGCTGCACCACGTCGACTTCACCGGCTCCGCCTTCTCGGTCCGGGGCCCCTCGCTCGTGCCGCGGCCCCCGCAGGGACACCCCGTGCGCGTGGTGGACGCCACCGGCGGGCCGGCCCGCGCGGTCGCCGCCCGGTACGCCGACGTGGCCCTCGTCCGTACCGCGGACCCCGGCCGGGCCGCCGTGGCGCGGGCCGAACTGCGGGCGTCCGCGGCGGAGTACGGCCGGGACCCCGACGGTCTGCGGGTCCTCGCGGCCCTGGACATCGACCTCGGGTCAGGCGAGTACGCGGCCGACCCCGGCCACGGCGGAGGCGGCCCGCGGCCCACACCGCGCGGCCCGCTCTACCGCGGCGGCCCCGTCGACCTGGCCGAACTGATCGCCGCCTGGCACCGGGACGGTGCCGTCGACGGCTTCCACCTGAGGCCGGTCGAGCCGCGCCGCGACCTGGAACGCCTCGTCAACGGCACCGTCTCCCTGCTCCGGCACCGGGGACTGTTCCGCACCTTCTACCCGGGCGGCACGCTCCGGGACCACCTGGGCCTGGCCCGGCCCGCCAACCAGTACGCCGTCGCGCGGGGAGCGTCATGACCGGACCCAAGAGAATGCACCTGGCCGCGCGCTTCCCCGGCGCCGCCCACCCGGCCGTCCGGGCCGACCCGCCCGCGGGCCCGCAGATCGAGTTCGCCTCCTTCGAACACCTCGCCCGTACCGCCGAGCGCGGCCTGTTCGACTTCTTCCTCCTCGCGGAGGAGCCGCGGCCGGGCGAGCACGGGGACCACGCCCACGACCTCGACGTGGCCGGCCGCCCCGAGTCCCTGACCGTGCTGAACGCCCTCGCCGCCGTCACCGAGCGTCTCGGGCTCGCGGCCACCGCCGACGCCACCTTCAACGAGCCCTTCGATCTCGCCCGACGGCTCGCCACCCTGGACCACCTCAGCGGCGGCCGGGCGGCCTGGCACGTGGTGACCTCCTCCGACGCCTCCACCGGCGAGAACTTCCGGCGCCGCGGCCACCTCGACCGGTCCGAGCGGTACGTCCGCGCCGCCGAGTTCGTGGCCACCGCGCGGGAGCTGTGGGACTCCTGGGCCCCCGACGGCACCCCCCGCCCCTTCGCCCACCACGGGCGGCACTTCGACATCGCGGGCGAGTTCACCCTGCCCCGCTCCCCGCAGGGGCACCCGGTGGTGATCCGGGCGGACGACTCCGAGGAGGGCCGGGAGTCCGCCGCGGCCTCGGCCGACGTGCTCCTCGCGCGGCACGGCACCCTGGAGGCCGGCCGCGCCTTCTACGCCGACGTGAAGCGGCGCGTGGCGGCGTACGGCCGCGACCCGGACGACCTGAGGATCATGTCCGGCGTCACCGTGGTCCTCGGGGACACCGCCGCCGGGGCCCGCACCCCCGAGCAGGTCGCCGCCGAGCTGACGGAGTTCGTGGCGCGGGACGCCGCCGACGGCTTCGTCCTCCTGCCGCACCCGGCCCCGGGCGGGCTGGACGAGTTCGTGGACCGGGTGGTCCCGTTGCTCCAGGAGCGCGGCGCGTTCCGTACCGCGTACGAGGGCGCCACCCTCCGTTCCCACCTCGGTCTGCGTGAACCGGTATGGAAGGGTTGATCCCATGACGACGGACGCAGCCGGCGAGTGGAAGCGGTGGCACGAACACCGCGTGGCGACGGTGTCGGCGCCCTACGGGCCGCTCGCCCTCACCGGCACCCACTGGCCGGCGGACTATCCGGACGGGCAACTTCCGGACATCCCCGGGCGGTGGACGCAGGACGGCGACGCGGTGCTGCTGACGGCCACCGGCGCCGACGGGCTCACCGTGGACGGACGGCCCCTCGACGGCGGGGTGCGGCTCACCGCCGACGCGGGGCCGGCCGGTGAGGCCCGGGTGGCGCTCGGGGAGCGGCGGCTGGTCGTGCTGGTCCGGGAGGGGCTGTGGGGCGTGCGCGACTTCGACCCGGCGGCCGGCCCGAGGCGGGCGTTCCGCGGGATCGCGGCCACCCCGTACGATCCGCGCTGGTCGGTGCCGGGGCGCTTCACGCCGTACGAGACCGGGCGGCGCAGTGTGCGGGTGCCGAACGCGGACGGCAGGGAGCGCGGCCTGGCCCTCGGCGGGGAGCTGGCCTTCGTCCTGGGCGGGCGGGAGCACACGCTCCAGGTGAGTGTCGAGGACGACGGTTCGCTGTGGGCGGTCTTCGCCGACGGCACCAGCGGAAGCACCAGTTACCGCTTCCGGTTCCTGCGCCCGGCCGCTCCGGACGCCGAGGGCCGTACGACGGTCGACCTCAACCGCGCGCTGCTGCCGCCGTGCGCGTTCGCCGACCACTTCGTCTGTCCCTTCCCGCCGCCGGGGAACACGCTGGCGGTCCGCGTCGAGGCCGGAGAGCGGGAACTGCGCTGAGGTTCAGCGGGGGTTGGTAAAGGTCGTTCAAAGATCAACGGCCGAAAGGCGCCCTTGTGCCGACCGGTCGTTCGGCCGAATACTCCAACCTCAGCGCTTGTCAGGGGCACGACGTATCCGGAACCCGGAGGTCCGTCCCTGGCTGCGCCTCACGGGCCCCAACCCCACACGAGGGCCCCCGACTTCCCATGTGGAGGAACGAAAAGTGAGGATCAAGCGCACCACCCCCCGCAGCGGCATCACGAGACGGACTCGGCTGATCGCCGTATCCACCGGCATCGTGGCCGCGGCCGCCGTCGCGATCCCCAGCGCGACCGCGGCACCCGCCCCGGTCACCTTCAGCGCCGCCGAACTCAGCAGTGCCAGCGGCGCGGTGCTCAAGGCCGACGTCCCCGGTACCGCCTGGGCCGTCGACAGCAAGTCCGGCCGGGTGCTGCTCACCGTCGACAGCACCGTCTCCCAGGCCGAGATCGCGAAGATCAAGGAGCAGGCCGGCGACAAGGCCGGCGCGCTCACGGTCAAGCGCACACCCGGCACGTTCAACAAGCTCATCCAGGGCGGCGACGCCATCTACGCGAGCAGCTGGCGCTGCTCCCTCGGCTTCAACGTCCGCGCCTCCAACGGCACCGAGTACTTCCTGACCGCCGGTCACTGCACCGACGGCGCCGGCGCGTGGCGCTCCAGCTCCGGCGGCACGGTCATCGGGCAGACGGCGGGCTCCAGCTTCCCGGGCAACGACTACGGCATCGTGCAGTACACGGGCTCGGTCTCCCGGCCCGGTACCGCGAACGGCGTGGACATCACCCGCGCCGCCACCCCGAGCGTGGGCACCACCGTCATCCGCGACGGTTCCACGACCGGCACCCACAGCGGCCGGGTCACCGCCCTGAACGCCACCGTCAACTACGGCGGGGGCGACGTCGTCGGCGGGCTGATCCAGACCACGGTCTGCGCCGAGCCCGGCGACTCCGGTGGTTCGCTCTACGGCAGCAACGGCACCGCGTACGGTCTGACCTCCGGTGGCAGCGGCAACTGCTCCTCCGGCGGTACGACGTTCTTCCAGCCGGTCACGGAGGCCCTGAGCGCCTACGGCGTCAGCGTCTACTAGTCCGGCCCGGCCGGCGGCACGACGAGCCCCCGCACGCCAACAGGTGTGCGGGGGCTCTCCCGTGTCCGGGTCCGGGCGGCTCCGCGCGACCACCGCGTGTAGACGCACACCCGACGGCCCTGAGGCAAGGGGTGGTTTTCGGACAGGGCTGGGCCGGTTCGGCCGGCCTTCGGTTACTCGCCCGTAGCGTTTGCTGGTGCGTTCACTCCGTGAATCCTGCTGGAAGGGACATGAATGGTGAAGGTCGTGTGACCACGCTGAAGTTGTCGTGCGCACGTCTCGAAGTCGACCTTGTGTGCTCCCTGTGGAATCGGAAGAGTTAGCGCTCGTCAACCAGCCTTCCGGTTCGCGAGGTCCCCACAACCTCCCGGGCCGACCCCCCACAGGAGGACATGAGTTGAAGCACCGACGCATACCCAAGCGACGGGCCGCGGTCGTAGGTGCGGGCATCACCGCACTGGTCGCGGCGGGAGTCACCTTCCAGACTGCGAACGCCAGTGAGGCCCCGCAGTCCGCCGCCCCCGAGACCCTGTCGGTCACGGCGGCCGGAAAGCTCGCCTCCACGCTGCTCGGCGACCTCGGTTCCGACGCCGCGGGCACGTACTACGACGCCCAGGCCAAGAGCCTCGTCGTCAACGTGCTCGACGACGCCGCCGCGCAGACCGTCGAGGAGGCGGGCGCCGAGGCCAGAGTCGTGGAGAACTCGCTCGCCGAGCTGAAGAGCGCGCGCACCACGCTCACCGAGGACGCGGCCATCCCGGGCACGTCCTGGGCGACCGACCCGACCACCAACAAGGTCGTCGTCACCGCGGACCGCACGGTGTCCAAGGCCGCGCTGACCAAGCTGACCAAGGTGGTCGACGGGCTCGGCGCCAAGGCCGAACTCAAGCGCACCAAGGGTGAGTACAAGCCCTTCATCGCGGGCGGCGACGCCATCACCGACGGCAGCGGGCGCTGCTCGCTCGGCTTCAACGTCACCAAGGGCGGCGAGCCGCACTTCCTGACGGCCGGGCACTGCACCGAGGGCATCACCAGCTGGCAGGACTCTTCGGGCAACCAGCTCGGCGAGAACGTGACGTCCAGCTTCCCGGACAACGACTACGGCCTCGTCAAGTACAGCGGCGACGTGGACCACCCGAGCGAGGTGAACCTCTACAACGGTTCCTCCCAGGCCATCTCGGGCGCCGCCGACGCCACCGTCGGCATGGAGGTCACCCGCAGCGGCTCCACCACCCAGGTGCACGACGGCAAGGTGACCGGCCTGGACGCCACCGTCAACTACGGCAACGGCGACATCGTCAACGGCCTGATCCAGACCGACGTCTGCGCCGAGCCCGGCGACAGCGGCGGCTCGCTCTTCTCGGGCGACAAGGCGGTCGGCCTCACCTCCGGCGGCAGCGGCGACTGCACCTCCGGCGGCGAGACCTTCTTCCAGCCGGTGACGGAGGCCCTGTCGGCCACCGGTACGCAGATCGGCTGAGCAGGAGCGGTACGCAGTACGCAGGAGTCCCGTCCCTTGTGGGGCGGGACTTCCGCGTGTGCGCGTCCGTGTGCGTACGTCGCCGTGTGTGCGATGCCGTGGGTGTGCGAGGCCGTGGGTCAGCCGGCCCGCGCGGGCAGCTCCGGCTCCCGGCGTTCGCGGCGCAGTACGGACGCCAGCATCGCGATGACCGTCCCCGCGACCGCCCACGCCCAGAGCACCAGCAGGGACTCGGTCACGTCGTTCGCCTCGAAGTACGCGATCGAACGCGCCGCCCAGGTGCCCGCGCCCGGCGGCAGCGCCGGTCCGATCGCCTGCCAGAACGGCGGCAGCATCGGCAGCGGGAAGGCCCCGCCCGCACTCGGGTTGCCCGCGATCACCACCAGCAGGATCGCCAGCCCGATGCCGACGATCCCGAAGACCCCCTGGAGGGCGAGCGTGGCGGCGCCCACCGCGAAGGTGATCAGCGCGCCGAGCCCCCACAGGTCCACCACACTGCCGGGCAGCGCGCCCAGGATCGGCCCGACGATCACCGCGCCGCCGAGTCCGCCGGTGATCGACACCAGCGCCATCACGATCAGCCGGATCCCCGCGCGGCGCGGATTGGCAGGCCGGGCGCCGGTGCTGATCGCCAGGATCGAGGCGCACAGATAGCCGCCGACGCACCAGCCCACCACCAGGTAGAACGACGACAGCCCGTCGAAGTCCTGGGCCGAGGCGGGGGCCACGTCGACGGTGCGCACCGCGCGGTCCTGGCTCCGCTCCACCTCGGCGACCAGCCCCTCCAGGGTGGTGGCGAGGACGGTGCCGCCGCCGGAGGCGACCAGCAGGGTGTCGGTGCGGCCGGAGGCGTCGACGACCAGGGCGCCGTCGATGTCCCGGTTCTCGATCTGCTTGCGGGCACTCGCCGCGTCGGCCACCGTCCGCGGGTCCAGCGGCGACCCGGGCAGCCCCTCCAGCGCGCTCACCGTCCGGTCGGCGACCGCCGGGGGCGCGGCCACCCCGAAGGGCACGTCCCTCGGCTTCGGGTCGTGCAGCGCACCCACGTAGGAGGCGATGAAGAGCAGCTGGAGCGCGATCACGCCGAGCACGAGCAGGGTGGCCCGCGGGGTGACGGCGTCCTTCACCTCGGAGAGGAAGGAGGTGCTGCGCGTGCCGGTGTCGCCCGGTGTGTGTGACATGTCCTCACGGTCCGGGCCTGAGGGTGTTTGCGCAGGTGGGACGGGGCCGAACGGATGTCGTACACACATTCGAAAATTGGTCTATGGTGGGGGTGAGGTAGTTGGGAACAGACGTTCGATAGGCGTAGGCCCAGGACGTCGGGTTCATGAGATCGGGAGGTGCGTGTGCCGGGTTTCACGCATCTGCACACCGTCTCCGGGTTCTCCGCCCGCTACGGCGCCTCCCACCCGGAGCGGCTGGCCGAGCGCGCCTCGGAGCGGGGCATGGACGCCCTCGCCCTCACCGACCGCGACTCCCTCGCGGGCACGGTCCGCTTCGCCAAGGCCTGCGCGAAGGAGGGTGTCCGCCCGCTGTTCGGCGCGGACCTGGCGGTGGCCGCCCCCGAGTCCGGGACCGGCCGCACGGAGACCTCCGTACGCCGGGACCGGCGCCGCGTCCCCGTGCGCGGCGGCGCCTTCGTCGACGAGTCCGCCCCGCGGGTCAGCTTCCTCGCCCGGGACGGCGCCCGCGGCTGGGCCGACCTGTGCCGCCTCGTCTCCGCCGCCCACACCGCCGAGGAGACCCCGCTGCTCGCCTGGGCCGACAACCACGCCGACGGCCTGACCGTCCTGCTCGGCCCCGGCTCCGACGTCGGCCGCGCCCTCGCCGCCGGCCGCCCCGACCGCGCGGCGAAGCTCCTCGTTCCCTGGCGGGAGGTCTACGGCGACGCCCTGCGCCTGGAGGCCGTCTGGCACGGCCGGGAGGGGACCGGCCCCGGCTCCCTGCGGCTGGCCGCCCGCACCGTCGGTCTCGCCGCCGAGCAGGGCGTCCGGCCGGTGCTCAGCAACGCCGTCAGGTACGCCGACCCCGGCCAGGGCCAGGTCGCCGACGTCCTGGACGCCGCCCGCCGCCTCGTCCCGATCGACGCCACCAGGGAACTGGACTCCGGTGAGGCGTGGCTCAAGGACGCCGCCGCCATGCGGCACGCCGCCGAGCGGATCGTCGAGTCCGCGGGCTTCCGCCGTGACACCGCCGACCGCCTGCTGGAGCAGACCCGCGCCACGGCCGCCGAGTGCCTGGTCGACCCCGAGGACGACCTCGGCATGGGCGCCGTCCACTTCCCCGAACCCCACCTCGTGGGCGCCGGCCGCCGCACCGCCCAGCGGACGCTCGCCTCCCGGGCGGTGGCCGGCATGGTGCTGCGCGGCTACGACCGGCGGCGCGGCCACCGGGAGTACTGGGAGCGGATGCACCACGAGCTGGACATCATCGCCCACCACGGCTTCGCCTCGTACTTCCTCACCGTCGCCCAGGTCGTGGACGACGTGCGGCACATGGGCATCCGGGTCGCCGCGCGCGGCTCCGGCGCGGGCTCGCTCGTCAACCACCTCCTCGGCATCGCGCACGCCGACCCGGTCGAACACGGGCTGCTGATGGAGCGGTTCCTGTCCAGGGAGCGGGTGGTGCTGCCCGACATCGACATCGACGTGGAGTCCGCGCGCCGGCTGGAGGTCTACCGCGCGATCATCGGCCGGTTCGGCACCGAGCGGGTCGCCACGGTCGCGATGCCGGAGACGTACCGGGTGCGCCACGCCGTCCGTGACGTCGGCGCCGCCCTGTCCATGGACCCGGCCGAGATCGACCGCGTCGCCAAGTCCTTCCCGCACATCCGCGCCCGCGACGCCCGCGCCGCGCTGGAGGAGCTGCCCGAGCTGAGGGAGCTGGCGGAGGAGTCCCGCCGGGACGGGGGAGGGAGGTACGGCAAGTTCTGGGAGCTGGTCGAGGGCCTCGACGCCCTCCCGCGCGGCATCGCCATGCACCCCTGCGGCGTCCTGCTGTCCGACGCCTCCCTGCTCTCCCGTACGCCGGTGATGCCGACCAGCGGCGAGGGCTTCCCGATGGCGCAGTTCGACAAGGACGACGTGGAGGACCTGGGCCTGCTCAAGCTGGACGTGCTCGGCGTGCGGATGCAGTCGGCGATGGCGCACGCGGTCGCCGAGGTGAAGCGGGCCACGGGCACCGAGGTCGACCTGGACGCGGTACCGGAGGGCGACCCGGCGACGTACCGGATGATCCGCTCCGCCGAGACGCTGGGCTGCTTCCAGATCGAGTCGCCGGGGCAGCGGGACCTGGTCGGACGGCTCCAGCCGGCCACCTTCCACGACCTCGTGGTCGACATCTCGCTCTTCCGCCCCGGGCCGGTCGCCGCCGACATGGTGCGGCCGTTCATCGAGGCCCGGCACGGGCGGGCGCCGGTGCGCTACCCGCACGAGGACCTGGCGGAGCCGCTGGAGGGGACGTACGGGGTCGTCGTCTTCCACGAGCAGATCATCGACATCGTCGACATCATGACCGGCTGCGGACGCGGCGAGGCGGACCGGGTGCGGCGCGGGCTCTCCGACCCGGAGTCGCAGGGGCGGATCAAGGTGTGGTTCGCCCAGCACGCGGCGGAGCACGGGTACGACGCGGAAACGATTCAGCGCACCTGGGAGATCATCGAGGCCTTCGGCTCGTACGGCTTCTGCAAGGCGCACGCGGTCGCCTTCGCGGTGCCGACGTACCAGTCGGCGTGGCTGAAGGCCCACCACCCGGCCGCCTTCTACGCGGGCCTGCTCACCCACGACCCCGGCATGTACCCCAAGCGGCTGCTGCTGGCGGACGCGCGGCGGCGCGGGGTGCCGATCCTGCCGTTGGACGTGAACAAGTCCGGGGTCGCACACAGGATCGAACTGGTGTCCGAAGGCAAGCGGCGGGAGCCCGTGTGGGGTCTGCGCCTCGCCCTCTCCGACGTGCACGGCATCAGCGAGGCCGAGGCGGAACGGGCCGCCGAGGGGCAGCCGTACGCCTCCCTGCTCGACTTCTGGGAACGGGCCCGCCCCAGCAGGCCGCTGGCCGGACGGCTCGCCCAGGTCGGCGCGCTGGACGCGTTCGGCGCCAACCGCCGCGACCTGCAACTGCACCTGACCGAACTGCACCGCGGCGCCAGGGCCGGACGCGGCGACCAACTGCCCCTGGCCGGCGGCCGGAAGACCGCGTCCGCCGGACTGCCCGACCTCACCTCGGCGGAGCGGCTCAGCGCAGAGCTGGGCGTGCTGTCCATGGACGCCTCGCGCAACCTGATGGACGACCACCGCACCTTCCTGCGCGAACTGGGCGTGGTGTCGGCCAAGCGGCTGCGCGAGGCCCGGCACGGGGAGACGGTGCTGGTCGCCGGCGCCAAGGCGGCCACGCAGACCCCGCCGATCCGCTCCGGGCGCCGGGTCATCTTCTCCACCCTCGACGACGGCACCGGCCTGGTCGACCTCGCCTTCTTCGACGACTCCCACGACGCCTGCGCGCACACCGTCTTCCACTCCTGGCTGCTGCTGGTGCGCGGGGTGGTGCAGCGGCGCGGCCCGCGCAGCCTCAGCGTGGTCGGCTCCGCCGCCTGGAACCTCGCCGACCTGCTGGAGGTGCGGGGCGAGGAGGGCCTGGAGGGCGTCGCGGCCCGGCTCGCCGAGGCCCCCGGCGCGGGTCCCGGGGCGGCCGACGGCGACGGGGGGCAGCGGAGGATCCGCATGTCCACGGGGTACGAGATGCACCCCTGGGCCGATCTGCGCCCCGCGGGCGAAGGGCCCGCGGTGGGAAGGAAGTTGTGGCACCAGAGTCCGGGGAGTGCGGGATGACCATTCTCTGCGTACGTTTCCAGCTGCCGCCGATGCACGAGGCGGCCCTGCCCCAGCTGCTGGGGCTCCTGGAGGAGTTCACGCCGGTCGTCGAGGCGTTGCCACCCGACGGCGCGCTGGCCGACCTGCGCGGCGCCGAGCGGTACTTCGGCCGCGACGCCGTGGAACTGGCCGCGGTGATCCGCGTCCGCGCCCTCGCGCTGTACGGCGTCGACTGCCTGATCGGCGCCGGGCCTGGCCCGATGCCGGCCCGCATGGCCCTGCGGGACGCCCGGCCGGGGCTGACCCGCGCGGTGCCCGAGGGCGGGGTGCGGGAGTTCCTCGCCGGCAAGCCCGTCGCCGCGCTGCCCGGCGTCGGCACCGCGACCGCCCGCACGCTGTGCGAGTACGGCCTCGACACCCTCGGCCGGGTCGCCGCCGCGCCCCTGTCCACGCTCCAGCGCCTGCTCGGCGCGCGGACGGGCCGCGAGCTGCACGAGAAGGCCAACGGCATCGACCGCGGCCGGGTCGTCCCCAACGGGATCTCCCGCTCACTGGCCGCCGAACGCCCCTTCGACCGCGACGAGCTGGACCCCGGCCGGCACCGCCGCGCCCTGCTCTCGGCCGCCGAGGAACTGGGCGCCCGGCTGCGCGCCGTCGACAAGGTGTGCCGCACCCTCACCCTCACCGTGCGCTACGCCGACCGGTCGGCCACCACGCGCAGCCGCACCCTGAAGGAGCCGACCGCGCACTCGGCTGCGCTGACGCGGGCCGCGTACGGCATGTACGAGGCGCTCGGGCTCCAGCGCGCCCGGGTCCGGTCGGTGGTCCTGCGCGCCGAGGGCCTCGCCCCCGCCGAACAGGCCTCCCACCAGCTCACCTTCGACCCCGTGGACGAGAAGGTCCGCCGGATCGAGGAGGTCGCGGACCGGGCGCGAGCGAAGTTCGGGCCGCGCGCGGTGATGCCGGGGTCCCTGGCGGTGGCTTGAGGCCCTCGCGGGTCAGTTGGCCCACGGCGGGGTGAGCCGGGTGCCGTCGGCCAGTTCGGCCGTCAGGCCGACGGAGGTGGTGACCCAGGTCGTCGCCGTCCGGTCGGTGGGATTCTCCACGGCGAGGGTCGCCCCCGGGCCGATGATCACGGTGTCGCCCGCCGCGACGCGCTCGGTGCGGCCGTCGAGGACGATCAGCAGCTCGCCGGTGAGCAGGTGGAGGATCTCCTCCCGGTCGACGGTGTGCGCGGGCGCCCGCGTCCCCGCCGGGATCTCGCCCCGCCAGGCGCAGAGCTGGCTGCTGCCGGTGCGGGGGGTGGCGTACGAGACGAAACGGGCGCCGTGGATCTCGTGGGTGACGCCTTCGGACGAGCGGATGACGGGCACGGGGGCTCCTGGGCGAGGTGAGGGGGCTTGCGGTGTGTTGTCGGCTGCGGGTGCGTCGTGGTTGCTCGCGCAGTTCCCCGCGCCCCTTACCGGCGTTCAGTTGACGCCCTCAAGGGGCGCGGGGAACTGCGCGACCAGCCACCGACTGCCCGCAGCCGACGGCCGGTGGAAGTGAAATGGTCAAGCAGCTTGACCAATACGTCAAGGGTGTTTCAATGCCTCCGTGCAGAACTCCGACGCCATGACCCTCTCCGCCGCCCTGCTCGCCGCGGCCGGCGGGCTCACGCAGCGCATCCACGAGGGGGTCGTCGCTCGCGGCTTCGAGGGGCTGCGGCCCGCGCACGGCTTCGCGTTCACCCGGCTCGCCCCGGACGGCGCGACGGTCACCGACCTCGCCGTGCACCTCGGGGTGACCAAGCAGGCCGCCAGCCAGCTCGTCGACGAGCTGGTCCGCAAGGGGTACGCCGTGCGCAGGCCGCACCCCGCCGACGCGCGCGCCCGGCTGGTGGTGCTGACCGAGACGGGGTGGGCCTGTACGCGGGCCGCGGAGGAGGCGGCGGCGGAGGCCGTGGGCGCGTGGGTCGAGGTGCTCGGCGAGGACGAGGTCCGCGCCCTGCGGGACCGTCTGCTGCGCGTCGCGCCGGGTGGGCCCGTCCGGCCCGCCTGGTGACCCGCCTTTGGTGACCCTTTATCACCTGCGGTGCCTCGCGCTCTGGTTATCGCCGGAAGTTTTTACTGACGCGTAACTTCACACCTGTGCTACTCGCCCGTAACTTGACGAGTGAACAGCATCCCGTGATCCGGATCACAGGGCGTCCTGTCGTCGCGCCTCCCTGTCGCACCCCCATGAGCCGCAAGGAGATCACCTGATGCTGCCCTGGAGACGATTGCTCAGACCGCTGACCGCGCTGCTGCTGACCGCCGCGGCCGCCCTCTTCCCCGCCGCCACCGCCGCCCACGCCGCCGACGCCCGCCCCAGCGCCGGCTGGAACGACTACGGCTGCAAGCCCTCCGCCGCCCATCCCCGCCCCGTCGTCCTGGTCCACGGCACCTTCGGGAACTCCGTCGACAACTGGCTCGGCCTCGCGCCCTACCTGAAGAACCGCGGCTACTGCGTCTTCTCCCTCGACTACGGCCAACTGCCCGGCGTCCCGTTCTTCCACGGCCTCGGTCCCGTCGAGAAGTCGGCGGAGCAACTGGACGCCTACGTCGACCGGGTGCTCGCCGCGACCGGCGCCGCGGAGACCGACATCGTCGGCCACTCGCAGGGCGGCATGATGCCCCGTTACTACCTGAAGTTCCTCGGCGGAGCGGCCGAGGTGAACGCCCTGGTCGGGATCGCGCCCAGCAACCACGGCACCACGCTCCTGGGCCTCACCAACCTGCTGCCGTACTTCCCCGGCGTCGGGGACCTGCTCAACGAGAACACCCCCGCCCTCGCCGACCAGGTCGTCGGCTCCGACGTTCTGACCAAGCTCAACGCGGGCGGCGACACGGTGCCGGGCGTGCGCTACACCGTCCTCGCCACGAAGTACGACGAGGTGGTCACCCCGTACCGCAGCCAGTTCCTGAGCGGCCCCGGGGTGCGCAACGTCCTGTTGCAGGACCTGTGCCCCCTCGACCTCTCCGAGCACCTGGCGATCGGGCTGCTCGACCGGATCGCCTTCCACGAGGTGGCCAACGCCCTGGACCCGGCCCGCGCGAAGCCCACCACCTGCGCCTCGGTCCTCGGCTGACCGGGGCGCCCGGAACGCAGGGCGGGGTCCGTCCGGCCTGAGCCGCCGGACGGACCCCGCGTCCCGGATCAGCGGCCGTGCCGGCCCCCGGTCGTCACTGCCCGGCGGCGGACCGAGGCGAACAGCGCGGCCGCGCCGAGGGCCAGGGCGGCGGCGCCGCCGACGGCGATGTAGGGCGTGCTGCTGTCACCGCCGGTCTCGGCGAGGTTCTCGGTGCCCCCGCCGGCGGCCTTGACCTCGTTGGGCTCCGCGGCGGCCTCGGTGTCCGGGGCGGCGGCCGGGTCCGTGGGGTCGGTGGTGGTCTCGGCGTCCTGGTCGCCGTGGCCCTGATGCTCGATCGTCGACTTGTCGGCCGCGGCGGCGAGCTGTTCGTCGGTGGGCGCGGAGGCCTCGGGCGCCGGGGCGGTGCCGGCGGCGCTCTCATCACCCGCGCTCTCACCACCCGCGTTCCCGCCGTCCGCGCCCTCGCCGGCCGCCGCCTCCTCGCCCGCGGCACCGCCGCCGAACGAGACGTCGGAGCAGGAGTAGAACGCCTCCGGGCTGTCCGAGCGCTGCCACACCGCGTACAGCAGGTGCTTGCCGGAACGCTCGGGCAGCTTGCCGGAGAAGGTGTAGAAACCGCCCGAGGCGGCCGGGTCGGTGGCCGTGGCGACCGGGGCGGACAGATCCAGGTCGCCCCAGCCCAGCGGCTTCGCCGGGTCGTAGCCGGGCTTGGTGACGTACACCTTGAACGTGCCCTTGTGCGGGGCCGTCACGCGGTACTTGAAGGTGTACGAGCCGCTGCTCACGCTGGTCGTGGGCCAGTCCGCGCGCGCCAGGTCCATGCCCTTGAAGGCGGGGTCGTTGGCGCTGCACAGCTTGCCGTCCGGGATCAGCTCCTGGTGCTTCCCGGCGGCGTTGCCGATGCGGATGCCGTTCCAGTCGTAGAGGGCCTGCGTGCCGCCGGCCGCGACCGCGGCCTTGCACGCGGCGGACTGCGGGTTCTCGGGGCCCTCGGCGTGGCACTGCGACACCCGGCTGACCGGGTCGCCCATCGAGCCGTGCGCCGACGCGGGAGCGGCGGCCAGCGTGGTCAGGGCGAGCGGGGCGAGACCGGCGACGGCGACGGCGGCGGCCCTGCGGGACGCGGAGGGTGCGGGCATGGGGATCTCCTGAAGACGGTCACGGTGGACGTGGGGACGTGGGCCGGAACCCGTGGGGTGATCAGCAAACTAGCCCCAAGAAACCGTGAAATCGCCTGCTGGAGAGGGGTGATGGAGATCCTTATGGTCGCGTTAAGGGAGTGCTCAGGCTGAGCTGAGGTAGGTACCGTTCGAGGTGTGGAAGACGCACAGGTCCGACAGGCGGTCACCGACGACGTACCCGCGGTGAAGGCGATCACCGACGCCGCCTACCGGCCCTACATCGAGCGCATCGGGATGGTGCCGCAGCCCATGGAGGCGGACCACGCGGCGAACGTGGCCGCAGGAAGGGTCTTCGTCGCGTGCGAACCGGGAGGGGACCCGGTGGGCCTCGTCGTCGTGGAGGCGCGCCCCGGCCATCTCCTCCTCGACAGCATCGCCGTCCACCCCGACGCCCACGGCAGGGGTGTGGGGCGGCGGCTGCTGCGGTTCGTGGACGCGCACGCGCGTGCGCTGGGCCTGCCCGAGGTCAGGCTCTACACGAACGCGATGATGTGGGAGAACCAGGAGATCTACCCGAAGTACGGGTACCGGCTCGTGGAACGCCGAGTGGACGGGCCCTACGACCGCGTCCACTACCGCAAGCGGCTGCCCTGACACGTCTGCGTCTCATGACGCGCCCGCCCGGTCAGCTCTCCGGCCACCAGGTCCGCGCGATGTCCTTGCGCACCTCCGGCCGCCCCGCGGGCCGCTCGTCGACCTCCTCGCGGACTCGGCGGGTGTCGCTCTTCTTCAGGGGCCTCTGCACGGTCAGACGGCGCATGGCTGCCTCCTTACGGATCCACCGGGTTCCGCGTTCTCACGGAGGTAGACCCTTTCCCCGAGACTCACTCATCGATGCATCCCTGTCAGTGGCGGTTGTCACGTCGCCCCGCCCCGACTCCGTTGTCAGTGGCGGGTGTCACGCTGGGTGCATGGAAGAAAACCGTGACGGGACGACCACATCGAGTGTCGACTGGGACGCGGAAGCCGCGGACTTCGACGACGAGCCGGACCACGGCCTGCGCGATCCGGACGTACGCCGGGCCTGGGCCGCCCGGTTGGCGTCCTGGCTGCCCGCACGGCCCGGCGACCTCCTCGACCTGGGCTGCGGCACCGGCAGCCTGTCGCTCCTCGCGGCGGAGCAGGGACACCGCGTCACCGGCGTCGACCGGTCCCCGGCCATGGTGAAGCTGGCCCGGACCAAACTCGCCGGTCGTGACGCGGTGTTCCTCGAGGGTGACGCCGCGGCACCACCCGTGGGCGAGCAGCGCTTCGACGCCGTACTGGTCCGGCACGTCCTGTGGACCCTGCCCGACCCCGGCCGGGCCCTGAGCCGCTGGCGGCACCTGCTGCGCCCCGGGGGCCGGCTGGTCCTGGTCGAGGGCGTGTGGGGGACCGTCTCCCCGGTCGGCATACCCGCGGACCAGCTCACCGCCCTCCTCACCCCGCTCGCCGGGCGCGTGCGCGTGGAGCGGCTGTCGGACGACCCCGCGCTGTGGGGGCGGGAGGTGACGGACGAGCGGTACGCGGTGGTCGCGTTGCCCGGGTGACGCGCGACCCCGGCAAGATCCGAACGACACCCCTAGGCCAGCAGGTCCGTGAAGTCGTTCCCGCGGGCCAGGTGTTCCAGTTCGTCCAGTGCGGCCAGGGCCGCCGCTGCCGCCTCCGGGTCGCTGTCCGGCAGGCCGCTCTCGGCGAACTCGTCCTCGTCCAGGCGTCGTACGTCCGCGCCGTCGGCGGAGCGCCACAGGTCCAGGTCGAGGTCCTCGACGACCAGCTCCGTGCCGGTCAGGACGACGGGGCGGGTGATGTCGCAGTACCAGCCCTTCAGCGCTCCGGCGGCCGTGCGGACCTCCTTCACCGAGTACCAGCGGTCGCGCCAGTAGTACTCGGTGAAGACGTCGCCGGCCTCGAAGCGCACGAAGCCGAAGTCGCGGACGCCGTCACCGGCCCAGGGCGCGCGTACGGCGAGGCGGGTGCCGTCGTCGTGCAGCAGCTCACTCGGGTACCGGATCTTCGTACGGCCCGCCTTGACCAGGACGACGTCCACCCGGGCGGGCGGCTCAGCCGAGTTCGCGGACATGGCGCACCTCCGTCGCGCATACCTCGTACCCGAGCCACTTGTTGATGGCGAGCATCGGGCCGTTGTCGGCGTCGTTGCCCGTGAAGGCCACCGTGCAGCCGGCCGCGCGGGCCCGGTGCAGGGAGGCGGTCTTGGTGAGCTTGGCCAGGCCCCGGCCGCGCTGCGCGCGGACCGTGCCCGTCATCGCGGTCGCGTACCGGGTGCCGTCGGTGTAGGCGACGCTGAAGGCGGCGGGACGTCCGTCGACGACCGCGACCGTCGTCAGTTCGCGGTTCAGCAGCGGGTGCCGCCAGGTGTCCGCGAGCCACGCCTCGTAGTCCGTGAACTCGACGTCGACGTCGCTCGGTTCGTCCGCCACCGTCTCCGCGTCCAGCTCGAACATCGGGCGCGGATCGTCCGCGAAGTCGGCGGCGGTGCGCAGTTCGACGCCCGGGGGAGGGGTCCGCAGGGGCGGGAGCGCGGCGCCTGCCAGGTCCAGCCGGAGGAAGTGCGCGGCGCGCCGCCGCTCGTAGCCGTGCCGCTCGGCGAAGGCCAGGTTGCCGGGCCCGTCCAGCACCCAGGAGTACAGCTTCGACGCGCCCTCGCCTGCCAGGTACTCCTCGGCCGTGCGCACCAGCAGCCCGCCGGCCCCGCGGCGGAACCTCTCCGGGTGGACGTAGATGTTGAGGAAGCCCTGGCCGGGCTCCGGGCTGTCGTGGACCAGCCCGATCTGCGCCGTGCCGATCACCTCACCGTCCTCCTCCGCGACCAGGGAGCGGCTGCGGGCGTCCGGGTGGGTGTGGACGAGCCGGTGGACGATGGCCTCCGGCGTCCACAGGATGAACGGCACCGCGAGATGGCGGACATGGGCGAAGGCCGCGACATCGGCCGGATCATCGCTGCGCAGGTCGCGCACAAGAACGGTCATGTGGGCGCACGCTACGGCGGGTGGGCCGTAGGGTGCCTCTCATTTTCGCGGGGATACGGGACAATCACCCCGTGACCTTGAAGATCCACATCGACGACGGCGCGCCGCCCTACGAGCAGGTGCGCGCGCAGATCTCCGACCAGGCCCGCTCGGGCGCGCTGCCGGTCGGCTACCGGCTGCCGACCGTACGCGGACTGGCCGAGTCCCTGGGGCTCGCCGCCAACACCGTCGCCAAGGCGTACCGGGCGCTGGAGGGGGACGGGGTGATCGAGACGCGGGGGCGCAACGGGACGTTCGTCGCTGCCGCGGGCTCGGCTGCGGAGCGGGAGGTCGCGTCCGCCGCGGGGGTCTATGCCGAGCGGGCTCGACGGCTCGGGCTGACGGAGGCGCAGGCGTTGGCCGCCGTGCGGGATGCGCTGCGGGCGGCCTTCGGGGAATGAGCGCCGTTCTGGTCCCGGTGCGCTCCTGTCAGCGGGTGCGTCGTGGCTTGTCGCGCAGTTCCCCGCGCCCCTTACGGGGCGCGTTTCGCCAGCCTTGCGAATAGCTGTGCGTTCTTCACCGCCGCCGCGTGCTGGTCGTTGTTGAAGTACGCGTAGACGTCCTGGTCGGGGGGCCAGGTCGTGGTGATGCGGTCGAGCCATGTGGACAGGGAGCGGCGCCCGTATTGGGGCCACGGGGTGGCTCGGCCCTCGTGGAAGCGGACGTAGCCCCAGTCCGCGGTGCGCCACAGCGGGGTGACCGGGCGGGCCCGGACGTCCGCCCAGCACAGGGCCGCGCCCCGGGACGTCAGCACCTCCCGGACCTCGCGCGTCCACCAGGAGCCGTGCCGTGGTTCCACCGCGACCCGCGTCCCGGGCGGGAAGCAGGCGAGGCAGGTGTCCAGGAGGGCCGGGTCGGCACGCAGGGTCGGCGGGAGCTGGAGCAGGACCGGGCCGAGCCGGTCGCCCAGGCCCGCCGCGTGGGTCATGAGGCGGTCGACCGGCTCCGCCGGGTCACGCAGTCGTCTGATGTGCGTCAGGTAGCGGCTCGCCTTGACCGCGACCACGAAGTCCGGCGGCACCCGCTCCCGCCACGCCTCGAACGTCTCGCGCGCCGGCAGCCGGTAGAAGGCGTTGTTGATCTCGACCGTCGGGAAGACGTCCGCATACCGCTCCAGCCAGAGCCGCACCGGCAGACCGGGCGGGTAGAAGGCCTCCCGCCAGTCCCGGTACTGCCAGCCCGACGTGCCGACGAACAGGGGTATACCCCCATCAAAGCAGCTACAGGTAGAGCCCGGCCTCCGAACCGGCCCGCGGCTCCGGCAGCGCGGTGGGCGAGGTGCCCCGGCGCAGCGCGTACAGCTCCGCCAGGGTGGCGCCCTCGCGGCCCACTGCTTCCTCCAGGCCCGCGGCCTCGCCGCCGAGCCAGCCGATCGCCTCCCGGCGGGTCAGCGGGCCGACCTCGATGCGGGCCAGGCAGCGGCCGGGCCGGACTACGGCGGGGTGGAGGCGTTCGAGGTCCTCGTTGGTCGTGACGCCGACGAGGACGTTGCGGCCCTGGCCGAGGAGACCGTCCGTGAGGTTCAGCAGCCGCGACAGCGCCTGCCCCGCGGTGTGCTTGGCCTCGCCGCGGATCAGTTCGTCGCAGTCCTCCAGGAGCAGCAGCCGCCAGCGGCCCTTGCCCGCCGCGTCCTCCTCGCCGATGGCGATGTCCATCAGATAGCCGACGTCGGAGAAGAGCCGCTCGGGGTCGAGTACGCAGTCCACCTGGCACCAGTCCCGCCAGGACCGGGCGAGCGTGCGCAGTGCCGAGGTCTTGCCGGTGCCGGGCGGCCCGTGCAGGAGCAGCAGGCGGCCCGCGATGTCCTCGGGGCCCGTCTTCATCAGGCCGTCCATCGCGTCCGCGACCGGCGCCGTGTAGTTGGCGCGGACCTCCTCCCAGGTGCCCGCGGAGATCTGCCGGGTGGTGCGGTGCGGGCCACGGCGAGGGGAGACGTACCAGAAGCCCATCGTGACGTTCTCCGGCTGCGGTTCGGGCTCGTCCGCCGCGCCGTCGGTCGCCTCGCCGAGCACCTTCTCCGCCAGTTCGGCGCTGGTCGCCGTCACCGTGACGTCGGCGCCCCGGTTCCACCGCGAGACGAGCAGCGTCCAGCCGTCGCCCTCCGCAAGGGTCGCGCTGCGGTCGTCGTCGCGGGCGGTCCGCAGCACCCGCGCGCCCTGCGGCAGCAGCGTGGCGGCGGACCGCACGCGGTCGATGTTCGTCGCGTGCGAGTACGGCTGCTCGCCCGTCGCGAAGCGGCCGAGGAACAGCGCGTCGACGACGTCGGACGGGGAGTCGCTGTCGTCGACGTTGAGCCGGATCGGCAGGGCGTCGTGCGGGTTCACGGACATGCCGCCATGATCCGGCACCCGGCCGCCGCGTGCACCCGGTTTCCCGGGCACACGCGGTACGGGCGGCAGGCGTCGGCGGTGCGGGCGGCCGGCGGTTCAGGCACCGGCCCTCAGCACCCGCCTCCCCGCCTGCCGGGTCCTGCGGAGTACGGCGTACCCCTTGGTGAGGACGCGGTCCCCGGCGAAGGTCCGGCCGATCGAGCGGCCCTCGACCAGCCGGGCGAACTCGTCGAGCCCCGTGCGGCGGCGCACGGTGACCCGCCGCAGGGCGTACGGCCCCTGGGCGCGGCGGGCCAGGCCGTTGCCGACGGCGAGCGCCTGCGCGTACCCCGTCTCCCGCACCGCCCGCCGCACCCGGCGGTCCGAGTACCCGTACGGGTAGGCGAACGAGGCCGGTACGGTGCCCAGTTGGTCGGCGACGATCTCCTTGCAGTGGATCAGCTCGAACCGCAGCCGCTCCTCGCCGAGCTGGTCGAGCTGCGGATGCGTGTGGCTGTGCCCCCCGATCTCCACGCCGGCCGCGGCCAGTTCGCGGACCTGGTCCCAGTCGAGCATGGTGTCCAGGGCGCCCCCGGTGTCGTACGGGCCGCGCAGCCAGCCGGTCGAGACGAACAGGGTGGCCGGGAAACCGTGCTTGGCCAGGGCGGGCAGGGCGTGCCGGTGCACGCCCTCGTAGCCGTCGTCGAAGGTGATCAGGACGGGCCGCCTCGGCAGCGGACACCCCGAGCGCCAGGCGGCGGCCAGCTCCGCCGTGCCGATCGGGGTCAGGCCCCGGTCGGCGATCGCCGCCATCTGCGCCGCGAAGGCCTCCGGCGTCACCGACAGGGCACGGGTGGCGTCGTTCGGTTCGGCGGCGACCGCGTGGTACATGAGCACCGGTACGCGCGCGTCCGCCTCCTCAGCCATGCGCGCCCCCCTCGGCGGGAGCGAGCGGCGCCACCGAGAACGTCGCCCCGCCCCGGCGGGCCCGCAGGCTCCCCACCACGTAACCGCCCGCCGCCGTGAGCACCCCGGCGACGATCGCGCCCGCCCGGCCGGCGCCGCCCGGCCGGGCCAGCACGGCGTCGCGCAGCCCGCGCGCCACCCCGGCCGGCAGGACCCGGGTGGCGTACCGGCGTTCGGACTCCAGGCCCTTGTCCGCGCCGACGCTGCGCGCCACCAGGGCCTTGGACAGGCCCTCGGCGTAGGCGCGGGTGCGGAAGTAGCCGAAGTGCTCGCGGGCCGCGGGCACCCGGTGGTGGATCACCGCCCGGTCGTCGATCAGCAGGACGGCGTCGGGCCGGGCGCGGGAGAGCCGGATGCACAGCTCGGTCTCCTCGCAGCCCAGCGGGCGCTTGTCGCCGTCCCGTCCGATGCCGGTGGCGAAGCCGCCCGCCGCGTCGAACGCCTCGCGCCGGAAGGAGGCGTTGCCGCCCAGCACGTTGCGCACCCGGACCCGGCCGGGCGGCAGGCCGCGGTACGTGCAGCCCACCACCCAGTCGAACTCCTCGGGGAACCAGACGGGCCGGCGCCCCGACGCCCAGACCGGCACCGTGCGCCCGCCGACGGCGACGACCGCCGGGTCGGCGTACCCCTCGGCGAAGTGGCGCAGCCAGTCGCGTTCGGCCACGGCGTCGTCGTCGAGGAAGGCGATCACCTCGCCGCGCGAGGCGGCGATGCCGGTGTTGCGGCCGGCGGAGAGGCCGCGGGGGCCCGCGTTGGCGAGCACCCGCACCTCCCGCCGTTCCGTGTACTCCTCGTATTCCTTGAGCAGCCGGTCCCGGAGCGCCTCGTTGTGGTCGACGACCAGCAGCGTCTCCCGGGCCGGGTGGGACTGCGCCCGCACCGAGTCGACCGCCGCGAGGATGTCCTCCCAGCGGTCCTCGGTGTAGACGCAGATCACCACGGAGACCGTGAGCGAGGCGCGGCTACCGCTCAAGACGCCTTCCCGCGGGCGGGCGCCACCGGGCTCACGGGGGTCGCCGGCGCGACGGCGGTGACGGAACCGACCGGGCCGAGCGTCGCCGAGCGCGTACGGCCGCGCAGCGCACGCCGGTTGGAGCGCTCGTCGAGGATGACTCTGAGCACCCGCAACCCGTCCCGCACCGCGCGCAGGTTGCTGACGCCGTGGATGCGCAGGTACTCGTGGCTGGGAATCTCCTGGACCTTCAGGCCGGCCTTGACCACCCTGATGTTCATCAGGGTCTCCACCTCGAAGCCGGTGCAGTCGAGGTCGATCTTGTCCAGGCAGTGCCGCCAGAACGCGTTGTAGCCGTAGCAGAGGTCGGTGTAGCGGGCGCCGAACTTCCGGTTGACGACCGCGCACAGGGCGCGGTTGCCGAGCTTGCGGATGAAGGTCATGTCGTCGGTGCCACCGCCGTTGGCGAAGCGGGAGCCCTTGGCGAAGTCGGCTCCGGAGACGAGCGCGGAGACGTACGAGACGATCTCCTGGCCGTCGGCCGAGCCGTCGGCGTCGACCATCACGATGATGTCCCCGGTGCACGCCTTGAAGCCGGTGATCAGCGCGTCCCCCTTGCCCTTTCCGCGCTGCTCGACGACCTTGACGTCCGGCCACAGCTCCCGGGCGACCGCGATGGTGTTGTCGGTGGAGTTGCCGTCCACGAGGACGACCTCGTGGACCCAGTCGGGCAGCGTCTTGAAGACGTAGGGAAGGTTCTCCGCCTCGTTCATGGCGGGTATGACCACGCTCACCGGCGGTGCTATCGCCAGGTGCGAGGAGACGGGCCGGTACTGTCCGGCGGGTGTCGGACCGGCCGACGGATCGTTGCCCGTCGAAGCCGGCTGCAGAACTGAGCTCATGAGTCTGGTCCCTCTCGTCCGGCGGACCGCCCGCCCCAGGGGCGGTCCGGCTCTGTATCCGGTTCGAAAGGGGGGTTCTCGCCCAACCGGCGCGCGACGAAGTGCTACTCCGTGCGTGCCAGATGAGCTGGCAAAGCTTGTCGGCACCGCGAGAAAACGGCAGCCGACCGCGCGGCACGGCCCGGTCACCGATGCGGTCACCGAGCACGGCACCCCCCTACCGCGCGTCCCGCCTCGGTGCGCCGCGGCCTCGAGCCCTCCCCTGAGCCGCTTGCCGACGTACCGATGCGGGAGATGTATGACGGTATTGACGGTTGAAACCGTATGGCAAGACCTGGAAGCAGGTCTCACGTTTTTGTTGTTTTGCCGTCATCTGTTCTTCGCGCCTCAATCTGGCCCAGCCCGGCTCGGAGCGTCAAGGGCGCACTGGCGTTCCCACTGACTTTCGTCCGATTTTGAATGACTGTCAGCCATTTCTTGGCATGGACACTCCCATTCAACGCGCGTCACTGTTACGACGGTTACGGCAGAGATCCTGCTAAAGGAGGTTCCATGAGACGTCTCCGACTTGTCGGCTTCCTGAGTTCCTTCCTCCTCGCCGCCGGCGCCGCCCTCACCGGGGCCGCGACCGCCCAGGCGGCCCAACCCACCGCGGCCGGGGGCTATGTGGCCCTCGGCGACTCCTATTCCTCCGGGGTCGGAGCGGGCAGCTACATCAGCTCAAGCGGCGACTGCAAGCGCAGCACCAAGGCCCACCCGTACCTCTGGGCGGCCGCCAACTCCCCCACGACCTTCGACTTCACGGCCTGCTCGGGCGCCCGAACGAGTGAAGTTCTCTCCGGACAACTCGGCCCGCTCTCCACGGCCACCGGCCTCGTCTCGATCAGCATCGGCGGCAACGACGCGGGCTTCGCCGACGTCATGACGACCTGCGTGCTCCAGTCCGACAGCACCTGCCTCTCGCGGATCGCCACCGCGAAGGCCTACGTCGACTCGACGCTGCCCGGCAACCTCGACAGCGTCTACTCGGCGATCAGCGCCAAGGCCCCCAACGCCGACGTCGTCGTCATCGGCTACCCGCGCTTCTACAAGCTCGGCACCTCCTGCCTCGGTCTCTCCGAGACCAAGCGGAAGGCGATCAACGACGCCTCCGACTACCTCAACACCGCCATCGCCAAGCGCGCCGCCGACCACGGCTTCACCTTCGGCGACGTCCGCACCACCTTCACCGGTCACGAGCTGTGCTCCGGCGCCGCGTGGCTGCACAGTGTCAACTGGCTGAACATCGGCGAGTCGTACCACCCGACCGCGGCCGGTCAGTCCGGCGGCTACCTGCCGGTCCTCAACGGCGCCGCCTGACCCGAAGCGGAAGAGGAGGGGGAGGCCCCGTCGGTCGGGGTCTCCGTCTCCGTCCCGGTCTCGCAGGTCACGGAGAACGCCACCGCGTTCGACGTGACCCGCACCGGGGACCGCACCTCCACCCTTACGGAGCCCTCGAACGCGCCGCTGTCCTCGCGCGTCGTCACCACGACGGTGTCCTGGTCCGAGCGGTCGCCGTCCGCGGGGAAGGACAGCGTCCGCCACCCCGGGTCGGAGACCGAACCGTCGTCCGTGACCCAGCGGTAGCCGACCTGAGCGGGCAGCCGCCCCACCGTGAAGGTCGCCGTGAAGGTGGGCGCCCGGTCGTGCGGCGGGGGACAGGTGCCCGAGTAGTCGGGGTGCGAGTCCGCCACGGACACCTTCACCGACTGCGAGGGCGTACCGCTCTCCGTACCGTCGTCCTCCGACTCCGACTCCGACTCCGGCTCCGGCTCCGACGACTTCGACGGACTCGGCTCGGCACTCTCGTCCGGTCCCGTCGCGGGGGCACTGGCCGAAGAGCCCCCGCCGCCGTCCGCGCCCTCCGTCCCGTCACCGCCGTCCGAGCGGTTGAGCAGCCCGTACGTCAGCCCGGCCGCCGCCAGCGCGAGCACGGCCACCCCGGCGATCAGTACGGCACGCGCGCGCCGGTCCCGGTGCGCGGGCGGGCCCGTACCGGCCGTGCCCGCCGTCGTCGCCGGTCCCGGCAGCGGGGGAGTCGGAGCGGCCCCCGCGTCCTGGCGTCCCGCGACGGTCGTGGCGTACCCGTCCGTCGGCGCCGTGCCGTACGCGCCCCGCCCGGACGCAGGGGTGCCCCCGGCGCCCACGAGCCGCAGTTCCCGCTCGGCGCGTTCCGCCGGGAGCCGTTCCGCCGGGTCCTTGCGCAGCAGCCCCTCGATGACGGGCGCGAGCGCACCCGCCCGGTGGGGCGGCGGCAACTCCTCGTCGACGATCGCGCGCAGGGTGCTCAGCGGAGTGTCCTGGCGGAACGGCGAGGCGCCCTCGACCGCCGCGTACAGCAGCACGCCCAGCGACCACAGGTCGGACTCGGGACCGGGGGTGCGGCCCAGCGCCCGTTCCGGGGCGAGGAACTCGGGCGAGCCGATGACCTCTCCGGTCATGGTCAGCGCGGAGCTGCCCTCGACCCGGGCGATCCCGAAGTCGGTGAGCACCACCCGGCCGTCGTTCGACAGCAGCACGTTGGCCGGCTTCACGTCCCGGTGCAGCACCCCGGCCGCGTGCGCGGCCCGCAGCGCGGCCAGCACCTCGGCACCGATCAGCGCGGCCCGCTCCGGCTCCAACGGGCCCTCGGCGTCCAGCAGGTCGGCCAGTGACAGCCCGCGGACCAGCTCCATCACGATCCAGGGCCGGTCGCCGTCGGTGGCCACGTCGTACACCGTGACGACGTTGTGGTGGGCGACCCGGGCCGCGGCCCACGCCTCGCGCTCCAGCCGGGCGTACATCCGCCGCACGTCGCTCTCCGGCAGCCCGGAGGGGGCGCGCACCTCCTTGACGGCGACCTCGCGGTTGAGCACCTCGTCGCGGGCGCGCCACACCGTGCCCATGCCGCCCTCGCCGAGAGGGGACAGGAGGCGGTAGCGGCCGGCGATCACGCGCTCACCGCCGGGTTCCTCGAACACCGGCGCCCCCTATAGACGTCTCGCGCGGACACGGCCCGGGAACGGGCCCGGCCGTCCGCCGCGTTCCTCCCAAAGTAGCTCAGCCGAGTGCGGATGCCGCCCCCCTGAACACCAATCCGGCCCCGAGGAGCACCACCACGCACGCCGATCCGAGCGGGGTGGCCCGGCGCACCATGCCCGCCAGCGGGCCGGACGTCCACCGCGGGCGCCGCGTCAGCAGCCGGCTCACGCCGCCGCCGAGCCGGACGACCGCGATCCCGGCGGCGGTGAGGGTGAGGGCGAGCCCGAGGCCGTACGCGACCACGAGCAGCAGTCCGAACCAGGCGTGGCCGACGGCCGCGGCGCCCACGAGCACCACCACGGCGGACGGACTGGGCACGAGCCCGCCCGCGAAGCCCAGGAGGATCGTGCCGCGCAGGGTGGGGGAAACGGGGTGGGTGTGGGTGTGCGGGCCGTGTTCGTGGGGGTGGTCGTGGTCGTGGCCTTCTCCTTGGTCGTGACCGTGCCCGTGGTCGTGGTGGTGCCCGTGCGCGTGCGTACGGCCGTGCGCCCGGTTGCGCAGTGCGCGGCGTACGAGGCTCGCGCCCGCCAGCGTGACCAGGGCGCCGCCGGCGACACCGAGCCACGCGACGACCGACGGTGTGGCCGCGGAACCCGCGGTGACCAGGACGCCGAGGGCGACCACGCCCAGGGTGTGGGTGACCGTCACCGAGGCCGCCATCGGCAGGACGTCCTTCAGCCGGGCCCCGCCGCCCCGGGCTGCCGCCGTCGCCGCCATCAGGGTCTTGCCGTGGCCCGGTGCGAGCGCGTGCCCCGCGCCGAGGGCGACCGCGACGACCAGGGCGAGGGCGGCGAAGCCGAGGGTGAGGTGCCGGCGGGCGACCAGGGAGTCCAGCGCGCGGGTCCAGCGGTCCGCGCCGCGGGGCAGGACGGAGGCGGCGGGGGCGTCCTGCCGGTCCCGGTCCAGGGCGGGACCGCCGGGCCGGATCCGCAGCGACGCGCTCGCCGTGTCGGCGGGGGACGACAGGGACTCCTGCGGATAGCGGGTCAGTTCACGTGAGTCCGACTCCTCCGGCACGTCCGACGCGGTGAGCGTGGTGCGGTCGCCGCGCGCGGTGATCTCCCGCCAGCCGGGGCCCGCCGAGGCGCCGGCCGCACGGAAGCCGACGCTCACCGGACCGGAGTCGGGCAGCGGTGCCGTGAACCGGCACTCCAGCCGCAGGGTGTCGAGCCCGGCCTGCCCCGGCCGCACGCGCACGCCGCTGTGCCGGGCGGTGAGGGCGACGCCGCGGCCGTCCACGGTGAGGCGGCTGTCGAGCGCCGCCCGCTCGCAGCGCCGCCGGGCCCACTCGGCCGGACCGAGCCGCTCTACGTCGGGGCCGGCCTGGGTCGCCGGGATCTCCGCGAGGTCCTCGACGTGGTCGACGCTCAGTCGACCGGGGGCGGCGACCAGACCGTCGTAGCGGTTGACGGTGAAGTTGCCGAGCGGATGCGCGCTCGCGCCCGCCGGGGCGAGCAGGACCAGGGCGCACGCCGCGGTGAGTGCGGCGGCGCCGCGCGCGAGGAGACCGCGGGGCGTCAACGGGCCGCCTCCAGTTCCTTCAGCGCCGCGCGCGCCTCGCGGGCGCCGAGCGGCGAGAAGCCCGGGTCGAGGCCGAGCGCCGCCGAGAGATGGCGGCGCGCGTCCCCGTGCCGTCCCACCGCGCGCTCGATCACGCCCAAGTGGTAGAGGAACGAGGCGTCGCGGTACCCCGTGGCCACGGCCCGGCGGGCGTACGGCAGTGCCTCCCGGTCGAGGCCGTTGACGTGCAGCGCCCAGGCGACGGCGTCCGCCGTGTGCACGGTGCGGCGGCGGTCCCACTCGGCGCGGGCCGCGCGCAGGGCGGCCTTCCGGTCACCGTGGTCGGCGGCGGCGAGGGCGGTGTCCAGGTCGGCTTCGACACCGCCGGCCCGGGCGAGCGCCGTCCACGCGTCGACGAGGGCGTACCGCTCGCGCGCCTTGGCCGGCTCGCCGCGCGCCTCGTACAGCTCGCCGAGCGCGACGAGCGGACCGGGCAGCGGGGCGCGGGCGACCACGCGCTCCAGGTCGCCGACCGCACCGTCCCGGTCGCCGCTCGCGGCCCTGGCCCTGGCCCGGCCCTCCAGGGCGGGCAGGTACGTGTCGTCGGCGGCGAGGGCGCGGGCGTAGTGGCGCAGGGCGGCCGGCTGGTCGCCCTGCCTGCGGGCGAGGTGGCCCAACTGCGCGGCGACGTAGGCCACGTCGGCGGGGGAGGAGGCGACGGCGAGCGCCCGCTCCAGCACCTTGCGCGCGGTGTCCGTCTCGCCGCGCAGCTCGCGGACGTACGCGTACCGGGTGAAGACGGGGACGCCGGGGCGCCGGGTGTCGGCGGTGTCGGCGGCCCGGGCCGCGTCGTCGTAGCGGCCCAGTTCGACCAGGGCGTCGACACGGGAGCACAGGGCCCGCTCGTTGTAGGGGTTCGCCGCCAGCGCGCGGTCGGCGTACGCCAGCGCCGAGGCGAAGTCGTGCCGGGCGGCGGCGAGAGCGGCGCGCCCCGACAGCGCCCGGTCGTTGCCCGGCTTCAGCTCCAGGGACCGCTTCAGCGCCCGCTCGGCCCGCGGGTAGCGGGAGGGGTCGCCGTCGGTGCGGGCCAGCTCGACGTGGGCCAGCCCGAGGGCCGCCCAGCCCTCGAAGTCGCGGGGCTGGGCCCGGAGCCGGGCCTCCAGCGCGGGAATCCCCACGTCTGGCCCGGCGTCGCGCGCCGCTCCCGGCCGGCCCGCGGGTGCGCCGCCGGGCACGGCGCCGGCACCCTCCCGGGCGCCGCCGACCGCGACGGCCCCCGCGCTGAGCGCCACGGCCAGCAGGACGGCGCACCCGGTGACCTGGAGCCCCCGCCACCTGCGCGCCGCCGCCGCGAACCGCCGCACGGCGACGACCCGCGCCGCGTCCCTTCCGGCACCGGGCGGTGCGTCGCCGGGGCCGCGAGCCGTGCCGGCGTCGGGCGGGCGTGGGGTGGTGGCGGCCGGGCCGGGCGGCTCGCTCCGTGCCTCGTTGTCGTTGCCGTGCGAGGACATGCCTCTCCTCAGGTCGGGCGGTCTGCGTGAAGGTGCGAGCAGCGGTGGGGCGGCGGTCCGCGTGAAGGGTGCGAGCAGTCGTGCGGCCGGTCAGTACGCCCGGCCGCGCATGCGGCGCCACCACGCCACCGCGCCGCCGATCAGCAGGATGCCGACGGCACCGGCCCCCGCCGAGGCGGCGATGAGGGTCGTGTCGCCGGAGCCGGCCGGGCGCAGCGCGTCACCGAGCTGGTTGCGCACGTCGTTGCCGCCGCCCGTGCCGTCGGCGAGCGGACCGCGCGAACCCTCCGTCGGGTTCGCCACGTACGGGAAGGCGGCCCCGAACTCCTTGTCGTTGGCGTCGACCGCGTCGCCCAGGTCGTTCGCGGCACCCACCAGCTCGCCCTCGACGACCTGGAGCGCGGCGTCGATCACGTCGTCGGTCAGCCGGCGTCCGTTGGGGAAGCCCGCGTTGTCCCCGTCGAGGACACCGAGGCGCTTGGGGTCGGCGGCCGGTTCGACCGAGGTGTTGAGGCGCAGCTGCTCCGAGGGCGTGACGTGGGGCGGCTGGTTGAGGTCCGGCACGCCCTTGAGGAACACGTCCACGAGGTCGTCGCGGGGTTCGGCCGGTGCGTTGATGTCGTAGATCGCCTCGATGAGCTTGGGCAGTTCGGGGTTGGTGACGTTCTGGAGGAACTGCGCGTCGTCCGCGGGCGCGGACGCGTTGAAGGTGTCCTTGTCCTTCAGCGGGTTGACCACCTCGTTCACCAGAGGGTTCCCGAGCCGGGACACCTGCGTGAACTCGCCCTGGGCGTTCTCGCGCCGGGTCGTCGACCAGATGCCGACCACCGGCTGCTCCGCCGACTCCACGATCATGTGGGTCGGGACCTGGAGGGCGATCGAGTTGACGTTGTAGCCCTTGAGGGTGTCGTTGCCGACCTCCGACAGGTTCCCGCCGTACAGCAGGTCGAAGACCCTGAGGTCCAGGAAGAACGGGTCGTCGGCCTGACCGGCGAACGTCTTCGTCCCGTCGTCCAGTTCGTGGACGGCCTGGTCGCGCAGGGCGCCGTAGTCCGGCATCGACGCCTTGCCGACGTTCGACGGCGCCACCGGCACGTCGTGCGCGATCGTGGTCCGGGACGACTCCTTCCCGCCGTGCAGTTTGATCAGCTCGATGTCGTAGGTCTGCGTGATGTTGAGGTCCGGGTCGTCGAGGCTCGTGACGGTGCCCGTGTTGTAGAGGAACGACTTGTCGTTCTTCGTGTGCGTGGTGAACGTGTACCGGAAGAGCAGGTCGCCGAGCGCGTCGCCGTCGTTGTCGACGTGCAGGTCGTACTGGGCGTCCTCGGCGAAGGTGAAGAAGTTCGGTCCGCCGGCCGGTTCCTCGAACGGGATCCAGTTCGCGACGAGCGTCGTGGTGTCCGGCCGGTCCGGGCTCACGAAGGCGTACAGATCCGTGTTGTCGTACTGAGGGGTCCCCGATATCAGCGGGGCCTCCCGGTGGCTGGAGGCGGACGCCGCCCGCGGTTCCAGCGCGGTCACGCCGGCCGCGGTGAGCCCCCCGGCCGCCAGCGCGCCGCAGACCAGCGTGGCCAGGCGCCGACGGCCCGTGTCGATTCCGGAGTTGCCGGAGAAAGGTGTCATGCGGTCCGTCCTCTGTGCCCGAGTGCCGAGTTACCTGACGCACCGGCATTCGGAGCACCCACGGGGCCGGATTGGTGCGGGCCCGCATTTGATTCCGTCGCCGGCCGACTGGCGATTTCGGGCCGCGGATCCGTAACCCCTGCGAAGGGCGTGCCGCCGCGTGCGCCCTCGCTGACGCGGACGGGCCGGGAGCGGCCCGCGGAGAGGGGGGCGGGGTGGAGGCGGACGAGCTGCTGACGCTCGTGGCGGACGGCGACCAGAAGGCCTTCGAGGAGCTGTACGGGCTGGTCTCGGGCCCGGTCTTCGGACTCGTACGGCGGGTGGTGCGCGACCCCGCGCAGTCGGAGGAGGTGGCGCAGGAGGTGCTGCTCGAACTCTGGCGGTCCGCGGCGCGGTTCGACCCGGGCCGCGGCAGCGCCCTGTCGTGGATCCTCACCGTCGCCCACCGCCGCGCGGTCGACCGGGTGCGCAGCGCCCGCGCGGCCGGCGAACGCGACCGGCGCGAGGCCCGGCGCGCCCACCACCCCGCCTTCGACCAGGTCTCCGAGGAGGTCGAGGCGGGTCTCGAACGCGAGTGGGTGCGCCGCTGCCTGGACCGGCTGACCGCCCTGCAACGCCAGTCGGTCACCCTCGCCTACTACGACGGCTACACCTACCGGGAGGTGGCCGAACGCCTCTCCCTGCCGCTGGGCACGGTGAAGACGCGGATGCGGGACGGACTGGGCCGCCTGCGCGACTGCCTCGGAGGGACCGCATGAGCTTCCTGGGCCGGCTGTTCCGCCGCGGCGCCCCGCACTCCCTCGCCGCCCCCTACGCCCTGGACGCCCTGGAGGGCGCCGAACGGGAACGCTTCGAACGGCACTTGGAGCGCTGCGCTTCCTGCGCCGCCGAGGTGCGGGCCCTGTCCGAGGACGCCGTCCGGCTGGCCTGGTCCACGGCCGCCCCGGCACCGGCCGCCCTGCGCGAACGGGTCCTGGCCGCCGTCCGCACCACCCCGCAGGAGCCCGCGGCCGGACGCGGCCCCGCGCTCCGGCTGCCCGCCCATGTGTGGGAGGGGAGCCGGACGCCGGAACGGTCCCGCGCGGTCCGGCCGCGTCCCCTGCTGGTGCCGTTCGCCACGGTGACGGCCGCCGCCGCGCTCGTGGTCGCCTCGCTCTTCGCCGTGCAGGCCGACCGGACCCGGGACGAGTTGGACACGGCGCGGGACCGGGCACGTGAGATCGCCCACGTTCTCGCGGCTCCGGACGCCCGCGCGACGAGCGACACGGACGACCGCGGCCGCGGCATCGGAGTCGTCGCCTCCGCCGCCGAGGGGCGCGCGGTGGTCACCCTGAGCGGGTACGGCGAGCCGTCGGGCGACCGCGTGCACCAACTGTGGCTCATGCGCCCCGGCGCCGGGCCGCGCTCCCTCGGGCTTCTGGACGGCGACACGCCCCTGATCGCGGCCGGTCTGAACCGGTCGGCGACATCACTCGCGGTGACCGTCGAGCCCGGAGGGGGGTCGGTCCGGCCGACGAGCAGCCCCATTGTCCAACTCACCCTGGAATCTGTCGGATTCGGAGAGTAATCGTCAACCCCCTTACGGGGAAGGTGAATCCTGTGACCGCGATACACGCAGCCCGTACCGGGGCGATAGGGTTACCCTGCCCGGGCCGGGTGGACTCGTACGGGTGGGGAGTGACATGGAACAGATAACGGTGCGCAGCAGGGCAAGGGTGCCTGCGATCACCTGCAAGAGCAGCGCGAGCAGCTCGCGTCTCGACCGGCATCTCGCGGTGCTCGGAGGGCCTGCCCTCCCGCAGCGGGAGACCGTGGAGGCGACGTCGCTGATGCGCGAGCTGACCGCGCGTGAGCCCGCGCACAAGCGCAGCAGCAGGGGCGCCAGGGTGCGCCGGGTCTCGCTGTTCGCGCCGCTGCGCCGACTGCGCCGCTCGCTGTTCGGCGGCAACTGAGGCCCGCGCTCCGGAGGTCACACCGCCCCGGCGCGGCGCCGCGCACTCGTCCGTCATCCCCACGGCACGCAGCGGCGCCCCGGTGTGTTTCCGAGCGCGGGTGTTTCCCGTACGCCTGACCCGTAGTCCCGTAGACCCGTAGACCCGTAGACCCGTAGACCCGTAGACCCGTAGACCCGTAGACCCGTAGACCCGTCAGGTCCCCGGCCCCCGGTCCGCCGTTTCCCGCCCGGCGGTGGCGCCCACCCGTGCGCTCAGCGATCGCCGCGCGCGTACCGGCGTACGGCGAGCGGGACGAACACCGCCAGCAGCAGTCCGCACCAGGCCAGCGACCCGGCCACCGGATGCGCCACCGGCCACGCCGCCCCCTCCGGCACGGGCGCGTTGCCGAACAGGTCGCGCAGTGCCGTCGTCACCGCGCTGATCGGATTCCACTCGGCCACCGTGCGCAGCCAGCCGGGCAGCCCGTCGGTCGGGATGTACGCGTTGGAGAGCAACGGCAGGATGAAGGTCGCGCCGCCCAGTTGACCGGCGGCCTCCTCATTCCGGGTGAGCAGCCCCAGGAAGATCCCGATCCACGTCGTCGCGAACCGGAACAGCAGCAACAGCCCCACCGCGCCGGCCGCGCCCGCCGCGCCGTCCTCGATCCGCCACCCCACCGCGAGACCCACCAGCAGCAGCGGCACCGTCCCCGCCGCCGTGACGAGCACGTCCGCCACCGACTGCCCGAGCGGTACGGCGGCCCGGCTCACCGGCAGGGTGCGCAGGCGGTCCGTCACCCCTCGGTGGGTGTCCTGGGCCGCCTGGAACATGCCGGTCATGATTCCGTTCGCGGCCGTCGCGACCAGCAGGCCCGGCAGCAGGAAGGAGCGGTACTCCTCGCCCGGCATCGCCAGCGCGCTGCCGAAGACGTAGCCGAAGAACAGCAGCATCGTGATCGGCATCGTCTGGGTGAGGATCAGCAGGCCCGGGTTGTTCCGGATCCGCCGCAACTGGCGCCCCAGCATGGCCGATCCGTCGTGCACCAGGCCGTACGTCCCCGGTCGGCCCGGCCTTGTCGTCACCGTGCTCATGCCACCAGCTCCCTGCTGTCGGTCAGGCGGAGGAAGACGTCGTCGAGGGTCGGCGCCCGCAGGCTCGCGTCCACCAGCGGCACCCCGGCCCCGTCGAGTTCGCGCACCAGGCGGGGCAGGGTCAGCGTCGGATCCGTGCTGACCGCGCCGACCGTGAGCCGGTCGTGGTCCAGCGCCGGTTCGTTTCCCGTGAGGCGGTCCAGGACGCCCGCCGCCCGCGGCACGGCGTCCGCGTCGGCGACGACGGCCTCCGCGTACGCCCCCACCAGCGCCTTGAGTTCGGCCGGCGACCCCGTGTGCGCGACCCGGCCCCGGTCCACCAGGGCGATGTCGTCGGCGAGGCGGTCGGCCTCCTCCAGGTACTGGGTGGTGAGGAGCACGGTAGTGCCGTCCTCCTTCAGGGCGCGCACGGCGTCCCAGATCACGTTGCGGCCGGCCGGGTCCAGGCCGGTCGTCGGCTCGTCGAGGAAGAGCACGTCGGGCCGCCGGACGAGACAGGCCGCCAGGTCGAGACGGCGCCGCATGCCCCCGGACAGGGTGGAAGCGGGCCGGTCGGCGGCCTCCGTCAGGCCGAAGCGGTCCAGCAGCTCACCGGTCCGCGCCGCCGCGTCCCGCACCCGGTGCAGGCGGGCGAAGAGCCGCAGATTCTGGCGTCCGGTGAGGTCCCCGTCCACCGACGCGTACTGCCCGGTGACCCCGATCCGGTGCCGCACCGCGGCCGCCTCGCGGACGAGGTCGTGCCCGGCGATCCGGGCCGACCCCGCGTCCGGCCGCAGCAGTGTCGTCAGCAGCCGCACCGCCGTGGTCTTGCCCGCCCCGTTCGGTCCGAGCAGTCCGCACACCGTGCCCTCGGCCACCGCGAGATCCAGGCCGCGGAGCGCGCGCACCTCGCCGAAGCGTTTCTCCAGACCCTCACTAAGTACATCGTACGTAGTAGTCATGAGGCGACCATAGCGCACTACGTACGCTGTACGTAACTAGGATGGTGGCCGAGGTGATGCACGATGGCGGGCCGAGCGGCCGTACCCGAAGTGATCTGGTCGCGCCCCGAGCGCACCGGCAGGGGGCCGAGACCGGCCTACACCCGAGCCGACATCGCCGCGGCCGCGGTGCGGATCGCCGACGCCGAGGGGCTGGACGCGGTCTCGATGCGGCACGTCGCCGCCGCGCTGGGCTGCGGCACGATGTCGCTCTACAACTACGTCCCCCGCAAGGAGGACCTGTACGAGCTGATGATGGACGCGGTCAGCGGCGAGCACGAGCTGTGGGAACCGAGCGGCGACTGGCGTGCCGACATGGTCCGGGTGGCCCACCAGACCCGCGCGCTGATGCACCGCCACACCTGGCTGCCCCGCCTGATGTCCCCGGTCTACGGCTTCAGCCCCAACGCCCTGCGTTACCTGGAGCACTGCCTGGCCTGCCTCGACCCCTTCGACGCGCCCCCGGGCACCAAGATGGAGCTGGTCGCGATGGTGAACGGCGTCGTGACGACCTACGTCACCAACGAGATCTCCACCGTGGAGCGCACCCGGTCGCTGCCCTGGTCCCAGGAGCAGGAGGACGCGACGCGCGTCGCCTACCTGGGCGGGCAGCTCGCGAGCGGCGCCTATCCGCGGCTGGCCGCGAGCTTCGCCGAGGATGCCGGTCCGATCGACCTGGAGGCGGTCTTCGAGCGGGCGCTGAGCAGGGTCCTGGACGGCTTCTCCTGAGCGCCGGGACCGGGGGGTGCTACAGCAGCGCCAGCTGTCCCTCCGGCCCTTCCTCCGGGCCGTCCAGCACGGAGGCCGGCCGGCGGGCCGTCGGGGGCACCGGCAGCACGCCCGCCTCGCGCAGCTCCGCCGCGGTGATCTCCGCCGTCACCGTCGACTCCGCGGATCCGGAGCGCGCTTCGGCGAGCAGGGCGAGGACCGTGATCAGCTCCAGCAGCTCGGACGTCCAGGTCTGCGGCCAGGTGGCCGGGCGGATCGCCGCCAGCGTGCCCGGCTCGCCCTCGGCGGTGCGGGCCGCGAACCACTGCTCCAGCACCCGGACTCCGCCCACCTCGAACTCCCAGGCGCCGGGCGGCACGGGGGAGACGCGGCCCTCGTCCAGGTGCAGGACCTCGTCGTCCGGGGCGTAGCGCAGGGTCAGCGGGCGCGCGGGCAGCGGGGCGCGGACGTACGGGCGGCGGCCGCCGGGGAGTCTGGGGCGCTCGCCGTAGCGCAGCATCAGCCACAGCGCGCGCCGCCCCAGGTCGACGCCCCGCTCCCACAGCTCGGGGTCCGCGGTGAACGGGACGGTCCCGCCGGGCCGCACGGCCGCGACCGACCAGGCCAGTACGTCCGGCGGCGCGACCGGCCGCCCGAGCCGGGCGGCGAGGTGGTCCAGGAGGCCGGGGGCCAGGTTGGGCTCGGCGCCGCCGGGCCTGCGGTACAGCGGACGGATCCGGGCGGGGCCGAACAACGGCAGCCGGGAGGAGGCGAGCAGCAGCGGCGGGCCGGTGGCGCCGGGCACCTCCACGACGAACACCTGCCGCTCGTCCGCCACCCGCCACAGCTCCGGGCGGGCCGCGTCGATCAGCCGGTGGTCGGGAATCAGCCACTGCTCGTCGAAGGGCGCGCGCAGTACCCGCAGCGGCTCCGGGCACGGCCCCGAGGCGCGCGCCAGCCGCTCGGTGCCCCCGGCGCCGCCGGGCAGCCGCCCGACCGCCGTGTGCGGGGTGCGGGAGCGGGTCGGCTCGAACAGGGCCTCGCGGTCGGCTCCCTCGGCCTTCACCAGCGCGTCCCAGCGGGCCTTCAGGGACGCCGCGTCGGGCGCCGTCGGCCACCCCCGGCCGAGCCGTGGCGGTGCGACGGACCACGGCATGAGGTCCGCCAGCGGCGGAGCGTCGTCGTGCGTCACGCCCGGCATCGTACGACGGGAAGGCGCGGCCTCATGTGGCGTCCAGGGTGACCGTGAAGGAGAACCGGTCGCCCCGGTAGTGGATGACCGCCACGTCCAGCACCCGGCCCGCGGTGTCGTAGGTGACGCCCGTGTAGTGCAGGATCGGGCTGAGCAGGGGGACTTCGAGCAGCCGGGCGGTCTCCGGGTCCGCGAGCCGGGCCTCCACGGTGTCCGTGATCCGGCTGATGTCCATCCCCACCACGTCCCGCAGCACCTTGGTCATCGGCCACCGCGCCAGGTCGTCCACGTCGATGCGGGCGGCCAGTTCGGGACGGACGTAGTTGCGGGCGTGGTTGGTGGGCTCGCCCGTCGTCTCGTCGCAGCGCAGCCGGTGGTACGTCCCCACCTCCACGGACTCGGGGAAGTACTCCGCGACCTCGGGCGGCACCGGCACCGTGCCGTGGCCCAGCAGCTCGGCCTTCATGCCGGACTGCTGCGCCACGATCGCGTCCACCGAACCCAGCAGCCGCACCGGCGCCCCGCGCCGCGCGTCCGGCTCGATGAACGTGCCGCGCCTGCGGTGCCGGGTGATCAGCCCCTCGTCCTCCAGCTCCTTGAGCGCCTGCCGCATGGTCAGCACGCTCACCCCGTAGTGACCGGCCAACTGCTCCTCGGTGGGCAGCCGCAGCGGGTCCCGGGGCGAGCGGCCGAGTATCGAGGCGCGCAGCGACTGCGACACCTGGTACCACAGCGGAAGCTTGCGGTTCAGGACGATGGAGTCCGGGGCGAAGGAGGTCACGGGCCATCCGTACCGGTAGGGAAACCTCAGTGCAAGGGGCGGAAGTGACGCTCCAGGCCCTGCCAGACGTCGTCGTAGCGGGCTTGCAGGTGTTCCGCGCGGGCCGCCTGGGGGGTGAGGGTCACCGGCCACCGCGTCTCGAACATGAACGCCAGGCCGTCGTCGATCCGCTGCGGCTTCAGCTCGGCGGCGCTCGCCCGGTCGAAGGTCTCCCGGTCCGGGCCGTGCGCCGACATCATGTTGTGCAGCGATCCGCCGCCCGGCACGAAGCCCTCCGCCTTCGCGTCGTAGGCGCCCTCGATCAGGCCCATGTACTCGCTCATCACGTTCCGGTGGAAGTACGGCGGCCGGAAGGTGTCCTCGCCCACCAGCCAGCGCGGCGCGAAGACCACGAAGTCGACGCCCGCGAGCCCCGGGGTGTCCGACGGGGAGGTGAGCACGGTGAAGATGGACGGGTCCGGGTGGTCGTACGAGATGGTGCCGATGACGTTGAAGCGGCGCAGGTCGTAGACGTACGGCACGTGGTTGCCGTGCCAGGCGACGACGTCCAGCGGGGAGTGGTCGTACTCCGCCGTCCAGAGGTTGCCGCAGAACTTGTTGACCACCTCCACCGGACCCGGCGTGTCCCCGTCGTCCTCGAAGGCGGCGACCGGCGCCATGAAGTCCCGCGCGTTCGCCAGGCCGTTGGCGCCGATCAGGCCGAGGTCCGGCAGCTGGAAGGGGGCGCCGTAGTTCTCGCAGACGTAGCCGCGGGCGTCGGCGTCCAGCAGCTCCACCCGGAAACGCACCCCGCGCGGGATCAGCGCCACGTGGCCCGGCTCGGCGTGCAGCAGTCCGAACTCGGTGCGCAGCAGCAGGCCGCCGCGCTCCGGGACGATCAGCAGCTCGCCGTCGGAGTCACTGAACACGCGCTCCATGGAGGCGGTCGCGTGGTACAGGTGCACGGCCATGCCGGTGCGCTGGGTCGCGTCGCCGTTGCCGCCGAGCGTCCACAGGCCCGCGACGAAGTCCGTCCCGGCCACCGGCTCCGGCAGCGGGTTCCAGCGCAGCCGGTTCGGGTCCGGCACGGCCTGGTCGAAGGGCGCCGTGCGGATCGCGCCGTTGCCCGCGCGGGTGAACGCCGGGTGGGCGGCCGAGGGGCGGATCCGGTACAGCCACGAACGCCGGTTGTGGGCACGGGGCTCGGTGAACGCCGTGCCGCTCAACTGCTCGGCGTACAGCCCGAGCGGCGCCCGCTGCGGCGAGTTCCGGCCCTCGGGCAGCGCGCCCGCGACCGCCTCCGAGCTGTGCTCGTTGCCGAAGCCGGACAGATAGGCCAGCCCCTCCGCGGTCTTCCGCGCGTCCCCGCTCATTGATCGCTCCCTCGCAACCCGATTCCTATGGCACACCGTAGGATTGCGGTTTCCCGCGCGCAAGAGGGCGTGCGGGTCTTCCCGGCGCGTCCCGGTTCTTCCCCGTCCGGCGCGCGTCCTCCTGAAGGATGACCGGAACCAGGCCCCCGGGGGATCCGGACTGTCGGACCCGTGTTCTAGTCTCGCGTCATGTCGTGGACGCGGGGAGTGCTCGCCGTGCTCGCGGTCTGCGTCCTGTTGTTGACCGGGTCCGCGGGCTGCGGCCCGGGAGACGGCGGAGAACCGGAGGCCGGGGAGTCGGCCGCTCCGGTGGGCAGGCTGCTCGACGCCACCGACGAGCAGGGCCGGCGCTACCGCGAGGTGGACGCCGAACAGGCCCCCGAGGTCGGCATCGAGGTGCAGCCCGAGCGCGACGACAGCTGGGACGTACGCCTGACCGTCCGCGGCTTCAGGTTCTCGCCGGACGGCACCGGGGCCGAGGCGGTGCCCGGCCGCGGCGTCGCCCACCTCTTCCTCGACGGCGACCTCCTCACCCGCCTGCGCGGCCCGGAGTACCGGCTCACCGCCGACCTGGTCCCGCGCGGCACCCACCAGGTCACGGTCCGGCTGTACGCCGACGACGACACCGTCTGGGCCGTCGACGGCGAGCCCGTCGAGTCCACGGCGGACATCACGGCGTCGGACACCGAGCCGACGGAGGCGACCGAGCCCGAGGAGATCGAGGGCCGGACCGTTCCCACCCGCGCGACGGCACGGTGAGGGCATCATGAGGACCGTGTCCCACGCGACCCCGCTCCGCCGCGCCCCCGTGCAGCGGCGCAGCGCCGAACGGCTGACCAGGATCCTCGACGCCTGCGCCGACCTCCTCGACGAGGTGGGCTACGACGCCCTGAGCACCCGGGCCGTGGCGCTGCGCGCCGACGTCCCCATCGGGTCGGTGTACCGCTTCTTCGGCAACAAGCGGCAGATGGCCGACGCGCTGGCCCAGCGCAACCTGGAGCGCTACGCGGAACGCGTGACCGAACGGCTCACGGAGACCGGCGACGGCGGCTGGCGCTGCGCCCTGGACGCGGTGCTCGACGAGTACCTGGCGATGAAGCGGACCGCCCCCGGCTTCTCCCTGATCGACTTCGGCAACCAGATCCCGGTCGGCGACCGGGCGGCCGTCCCCAACAACCGCGTCGCAGAGCGGCTCACCGAGCTGCTCTCCGGCTACCTCGGCCGCAGCCCCGACGACGATCTCCGCCGCGTCTTCCTCGTCGCCGTGGAGACCGCCGACACCCTCGTCCAACTCGCCTTCCGGGTCGCGCCGGACGGGGACGCGAAGATCATCGAGGAGGCGCGGGAGCTGCTCCGGGCCTATCTGGGACGCGTCCTGGACTGACGCGCCGGACGCCCCGGTGCCGTGCGGCCGTGCGCGCGAGGGCTCCCCAACATGCCTACCGGTCGGTATGCTCGCGGCAAGAGCGACGCCGCCCTCCGGGAGGACCCGTGTCCCGCACCGCCCTGCGTATCTGCCCCCTGTGCGAGGCCACCTGCGGCCTGGCCCTCACCATCGACGGCACCGAGGTCACCGCCGCCCGCGGCGACCGCGACGACGTCTTCAGCCACGGCTTCATCTGCCCCAAGGGCGCCTCCTTCGGGGCCGTCGACTCCGACCCCGACCGGCTGCGCACGCCCCTGGTGCGCAGGGACGGCGAACTGCGCGAGGCCACCTGGGAGGAGGCTTTCGACGCGGTCGCCGCCGGAGTCCGCACCGTCGGCGAGCGGCACGGACCGCACTCCGTCGGCCTCGTCCTCGGCAACCCCAACGTGCACACCGTGGCCGGCGCCCTCTACCCGCCCGTCCTGCTCGCCGCCCTCGGCACCCGCAGCCTCTTCACCGCCTCCACGGTCGACCAGATGCCCAAGCACGTCTCCAGCGGGCTGCTCTTCGGCGACGCCAACGCCATCCCGGTGCCCGACCTCGACCACACCGACCACCTCCTGCTGATCGGTGCCAACCCGCTGGAGTCCAACGGCAGTCTGTGCACCGCCCCCGACTTCCCCGGCCGGCTCAAGGCCCTGCGCGCCCGCGGCGGCACCCTCACCGTCGTCGACCCGCGCCGCACCCGCACCGCGAAACTCGCCGACCGCCACGTGGCGATCCGGCCCGGCACCGACGCCCTGCTGCTCGCCGCGATGGTCCACGTGCTGTACGAGGAGGGCCTGGCCGACCTCGGGGACCTCGCCCCGCACGTGACCGGGGTCGACGAAGTCCGCGATGCCGTGCGCGACTTCACCCCCGAGGCCGTCGCCGCGGCCTGCGACGTGGACGCCGGTGTGACACGCGCCCTCGCCCGCGAACTCGCCGCCGCCCGCACCGGCGCCGTCTACGGCCGCATCGGCAGCTGCACCGTCCCGCACGGCACCCTCGCCAGCTGGCTCGTGGACGTCCTCAACATCCTCACCGGCAACCTCGACCGGCCCGGCGGCGCCCTCTTCCCGCAGGCCGCCACCGACCGGACCCCGCGCCCCGCCGGGCCCGGCCGCGGATTCGCGCTCGGCCGCTGGCGCTCCCGGGTGAGCGGACACCCCGAGGCCAAGGGCGAACTGCCGCTGTCCGCCCTCGCGGAGGAGATCGACACCGCCACCGACGCCGCCAACGACGCCGACACGAACACCGCCACGGACGCTGCCGCCGCCGACGCCGCCACCGGCGAGCCGGTCCGCGCGCTGATCACCATCGCCGCCAACCCCGTACTGTCCGCCCCCGACGGCGACCGGCTCGACAAGGCGCTCGCCTCGCTCGACTTCATGGTCAGCGTCGACCCCTACCTCAACGAGACCTCCCGCCACGCCCACGTCGTCCTGCCGCCGCCCCCGCCCGCGCAGAGCCCGCACCACGACTTCGCCTTCAACACCCTCGCCGTGCGCAACCAGGTCCGCTACACCCGCCCCGCCGTCCCGCTGGAGCCAGGCCGCATGGCGGAGACCGAGATCCTGGCCCGGCTGACCCTGGCCGTCAGCGGCAGGCACGGCGCCGACCCGGCCGCCGTCGACGCCATGGTGATCCAGCAGACCCTCGGCAAGTCCGTCCGCGACCCGCACTCACCCGTGCACGGCCGCGACCCCGGCGACCTGACCGCACGGCTCACCGGCGAGAACGGCCCCGAGCGACGGCTCGACCTGATGCTGCGCCTCGGCCCCTACGGGGACGGCTTCGGCGCCCGACCCGACGGGCTGACCCTGGAGCGCCTGCTCGCCCACCCGCACGGCATCGACCTCGGCCCGCTGCGCCCGCGCCTGCCGCAGCCGCTGAAGACCCGCAGCGGAAAGGTGGAGCTGCTGCCGGAGCCGATCGCCGGCGACCTGCCCCGCCTGCGGCAGGCCCTGGCCGAGCGCCCCGCCGGGCTCGTCCTCGTCGGCCGCCGCCACCTCAGGTCCAACAACAGCTGGATGCACAACATCCCGGCCCTCACCGGCGGCTCCAACCGCTGCACCCTGCACCTCCATCCCGACGACGCCGGACGGCTCGGCGTACGCGCCGCGCAGCCCGTGCGCGTCCAGGGGCCCGGGGGAGAGGTGACCGTCCCCGCCGAGGTCACCGACACCGTCCGGCCCGGCGTGGTCAGCCTGCCGCACGGCTGGGGCCACGACCGCCCCGGCACCCGCCAGACCCACGCCGCCACCGAGCCCGGCGTCAACGTCAACCAGCTCCTCGACGGCAGCCTGCTCGACCCGCTCTCCGGCAACGCGGTCCTCAACGGCGTACCGGTAAAGCTCACCCCGGTGACCGCCCTCTGACCTGAGCAAAGCTTTGACCTGGAGTTTTGCGCTTATTGCTCGCATGTCAACGTCTTGTTAACGCGACTTCACGGCACCTAACGTCGCTCGCACCGCCTGCCCCGGTGGAATGTTCAAGGGCGAACGTTAGGTACTCACACATGCTGACCATCCTCGGCTTCGCCATGATCGCGACCTTCCTGGTCCTGATCATGATGAAGAAGATGTCGCCGATCGCGGCGCTCGTGCTGATTCCCGCGCTGTTCTGCGTGTTCGTCGGCAAGGGCGCCCACCTAGGCGACTACGTCATCGACGGCGTGTCCAGCCTCGCCCCCACCGCGGCGATGCTCATGTTCGCGATCGTCTACTTCGGGGTGATGATCGACGTCGGGCTCTTCGACCCGATCGTCCGGGCCATCCTGAAGTTCTGCAAGGCCGACCCGATGCGCGTCGTCGTCGGTACGGCGCTGCTCGCCGCGATCGTCTCGCTCGACGGCGACGGCTCCACCACCTTCATGATCACGGTCTCGGCCATGTATCCGCTGTACAAGCGGCTGAAGATGAGCCTGGTCGTGATGACGGGCGTCGCCGCGATGGCCAACGGCGTGATGAACACGCTGCCCTGGGGCGGCCCCACCGCCCGCGCCGCCACCGCGCTCAAGGTCGACGCCACCGACATCTTCGTCCCGATGATCCCGGCCCTGGCCGTCGGTCTGCTCGCGGTCGTCGCCCTGTCGTACGTGCTCGGTCTGCGCGAGCGCCGCCGGGTGGGCACGCTGACGCTGGACGAGGCGCTGGTGCGCGAACCGGAGCCGGAGACCGAGACGGTGCTGGTCGGTGCGGGTGCGGGTGCGGGTGCCAAGGCCGGTGCCGGTCGTGGCGGCACGCGCGGAGCGGACCGCTCCCAGGGTTCCGCCGGCTCCGGCGGCTCCGGCGCGGCGGACGAGGCGTCGGACGACGACTTCAAGGGCCTCGACCCGAACCGGCCCACCCTGCGCCCCAAGCTGTACTGGTTCAACGCGCTCCTCACGGTCGCGCTGCTCACCGCCATGATCATGGAACTGCTGCCGATCCCGGTGCTCTTCCTGCTCGGCGCCGCGCTCGCGCTCACCGTGAACTTCCCGCACATCCCGGACCAGAAGGCCCGGATCGCCGCCCACGCCGACAACGTGCTCAACGTCTCCGGCATGGTCTTCGCCGCCGCCGTCTTCACCGGCGTCCTCACCGGCACCGGCATGGTCGACCACATGGCCAACTGGCTCGTGAACACCATCCCCGAGGGCATGGGCCCGCACATGGGCCTGGTCACCGGCCTGCTGAGCCTGCCGCTCACCTACTTCATGTCCAACGACGGCTTCTACTTCGGCGTCCTGCCCGTGCTCGCCGAGGCGGGGCAGGCGCACGGCGTGTCGACGCTGGAGATCGCCCGCGCCTCGATCGTCGGCCAGCCGCTGCACATGTCCAGCCCGCTCGTCCCGGCCGTGTACGTCCTGGTCGGCATGGCGAAGGTCGAGTTCGGCGACCACACGCGGTTCGTCGTGAAGTGGGCGGTCCTGACCAGCCTGGTGATTCTCGCGGCGGGCATCCTGTTCGGCATCATCTGATCATCGGCACGGCGTCCGCGGCGACTGCGCGGCGGGTCGTACAGGAAGGACACGATCATGGGGCCCGGTGGGAACCGCGGCTGGCTGCTCCGCCTCGTCATCGCCTTCGGCTTCGCGCAGGGGGCGGTGTCGATGGCACGGCCCGCCGTCTCCTACCGGGCCCTCGCGCTGGGCGCGGACGAACGGGCGGTCGGCGTCATCGCCGGTGTGTACGCGCTGCTGCCGCTGTTCGCCGCCGTCCCGCTCGGCCGCCGTACCGACCACGGCCGCTGCGCGCCCCTGCTGCCCGTCGGCGTGGTGCTCATCGCCGGCGGCTGCGCGCTCAGCGGTGTCGCCGGGTCCCTGTGGGCCATGGCCCTGTGGAGCGGCGTCATGGGCCTCGGCCACCTCTGCTTCGTCATCGGCGCCCAGTCGCTGGTCGCCCGCCAGTCCGCGCCGCACGAACAGGACCGCAACTTCGGGCACTTCACCATCGGCGCCTCGCTCGGCCAGCTGATCGGCCCCATCGCCGCGGGCGCGCTGATCGGGGGCCCCGACATGGCCGGCAGCAGCGCGCTGGCCCTGGTGGTGGCGGGCGCGGGCGCGGCGGTCGCCTTCACGTCCCTGTGGCGCATAGAGCATCCGAGGACCGCCGGGGCAGGCAGGGAGCGGGGCGCGCGCGTCCCCGTGGGCAGCATCCTGCGGGCCCGGGGTGTCCCGGCGGGCATCCTGATCAGTCTGTCGGTGCTGTCCGCGACCGACATCCTCACCGCCTATCTGCCGGTGGTCGGCGAGCACCGCGGCATCTCCCCGGCCGTGATCGGCGTCCTGCTCAGCCTGCGCGCGGCGGCCACCATCGCCTGCCGGCTCGTGCTGACGCCCCTGCTGCGGCTGCTCGGGCGCACCGTGCTGCTCACGGTGACCTGTCTGCTGGCCGCCCTGCTGTGCGCCGGGATCGCGCTGCCGGTGCCGGTGTGGGCGCTCGCGCTGATGCTGGTCGTGCTCGGCTTCTGCCTCGGCGTCGGTCAGCCGCTGTCCATGACGACGGTCGTCCAGGCCGCCCCCGACGAGGCCCGTTCCACGGCCCTCGCCCTGCGGCTGACCGGCAACCGCCTCGGCCAGGTCGCCGCGCCCGCCGCGGCGGGACTGATCGCGGGCGTCGCGGGCGTCGCCGCGCCCTTCGTGATGCTCGGCGCGCTGCTCCTGCTCTCGTCCGGGGTCGCCCTGCGCTCCCCGTCGGCGGGACCGGGCGACCGTCGGCGTGCGGGGATCGGGCAGGATGAGCCGGACCGGGCCGGCGGCGACCGGCCGTGCAGGGAAGCGAAGGGGTGAGCGTGATCCTCATCTTTCTGTCCGCAGTCCTCCTCCTGGCCGTAGGCGGCTGTGTCTGCGTCGTGTGGGCGGCCAGGGGCGGCCCGCGCTGGACGCGAGGGGTCTCGAGGGCGACCCTGCTGGCGGGGGAGCTGCTGCGTGCGTCGAACCGTCGCTCGCGCCGAAGCGGGAGCGGGAGCAGCGGTGACAGCGGCGGGGACGGCTGAGGGAACCAGATCGTCCGCTTTCTCACCAGGTGGACGATGGAGGGGGATCCGGTCCGGCGTCTTCCCCCGGCCGCGCACTGTCCGTTAACTTCCGTGACTCACACGCCCCGTACGACCCGCACGAGGGCGTCCGACCGCGGAACACCAGCGTCCAGTGAGCCCCCGGGGGCACCTCCATGACACGCGCCATCTCCCTGCACGACGTGAGCAAGACCTTCGCGCGAGGCGTCCGCGTGGTGGACCGGCTGTCGCTGGACATCGCGCCGGGCGAGTTCCTCGTCCTGCTCGGCCCCTCCGGCTGCGGCAAGTCGACCGTGCTGCGCATGATCGCCGGCCTGGAGGAGGTCACCGAGGGCGAGGTGCTGCTGGACGGCGCGTACGCCAACGACCTGCTCCCCGCCGAGCGGCGGATGGCGATGGTCTTCCAGAACTTCGCGCTGTACCCGAACATGACGACCCGTGGGAACATCGGCTTCCCGCTGCGCGTCGAGGACCCCCAGACCGACCCCGGGCCCCGCGTGGACGCCACCGCCCGCATGCTGGGCATCGAGGACCTCCTCGACCGCCTGCCCGCCCAGCTCTCCGGCGGCGAACGCCAGCGCGTCGCCATGGGCCGGGCCATCGCCCGCCACCCCACCGCCTTCCTGATGGACGAGCCGCTGTCCAACCTGGACGCCAAGCTCCGCAACCACCTGCGCGCCGAGATCACCCGGCTGACCCGGGAACTGGGCGTCACCACGATCTACGTCACCCACGACCAGTCCGAGGCCATGTCCCTCGGCGACCGGGTCGCGGTCCTGCGCGGCGGCGTGCTCCAGCAGGTGGACACCCCGCGCGCCGTGTACGCCCTGCCCCGCAACGTCTTCGTCGCCGCCTTCATCGGCACCCCGCGCATCAACCTGCTGCGCGGGATCGTGCGCGCCCCGCTGGACGGCGCGATGACGATCAGCCTGGGCAAGCAGTTCCTGCGCCTGCCCGAACCGCTCTGCCTGGACCACCAGTTGCTCCGCGTCCAGCAGGGCCGGGAGGTGATCGTGGGCCTGCGTTCGGAGGCGGTCCGGATCGCGAAGCCCACGTCCGCCCGCTCCGGCGAGGTGCTGCTCACCGGCCTGGTGGAGCACGTCGAGTTCCAGGGCCACGAGATCCTCGTCCACCTCAACACCGGGTCGCGGCCCGCCGTCGTGCCCGACCTGGAGGCCCCGCGGCCCGCCACCCGGCCCGTCCGGCGCCGCCGCCGCGACGGCACCGTCCTCGACCGGCTGAGGGAGCGGGCGGGCACCCTGCGTGCCGGGCCGCTGGTGGTCATGGACGAAGCGGAGGAGGCGCAGGGGCGGAGCCCCGCCGTCACCGCTCCCGACGGCCGCCTCCCCGGCGACCTGATCGTCCGCACCACCCCCGACATCGACCTGCGCCACGGCATGCAGGTCCCGCTGCTCGTCGACCTCGCCCACCTGTTCGTCTTCGACCAGCACGGTGACCGCATCTGCCCGGCCCCCGCGCGGCTGCCGGACCTGGAGGAGTGAACCCGCGGGGACCGCGTCCCCGGGGAGGGTGAGCCGCGCCACCATCGGGGGAGCCCCTGGTGCCGTAAAACTATCGGCGCTAGTTTGGGGCCGGACGACAAGGCCCGCCCGGAGGGAACCCGATGAAGGCACACGACGGCATGTACATCGACGGGGCCTGGCGGTCCGCCGACGGCCGGGACACGATCGACGTCGTGAACCCGGTCGACGAGCGGGTGATCGGCACGGTCCCCGCCGGCACCGCCCTGGACGTCGACACCGCCGTACGCGCGGCCCGCGCCGCCCTGCCCGGCTGGGCCGCCACCCCGCCCGCCGAGCGCGCCGCCCGCCTGGCCGCCCTGCGGGACGTGCTGGTCGCCCGCAAGGACGAGGTCGCCGAGACGGTCACCGCCGAACTGGGCTCCCCGCTGAAGTTCTCGCAGGCCGTGCACGCCGCCGCCCCGATCGCGGTCGCGGGCTCCTACGCCGAGCTGGCGGCGACGTACGCCTTCGAGGAGAAGGTCGGCAACTCCGTCGTCCACCACGAGCCGGTCGGCGTGGTCGGCGCCATCACCCCCTGGAACTACCCGCTGCACCAGATCGTCGCCAAGGTCGCCCCGGCGCTCGCGGCCGGCTGCACGATCGTGCTCAAGCCCGCCGAGGACACCCCGCTCACCGCGCAGCTCTTCGCCGAGGCGGTGCACGAGGCGGGCCTCCCCGCGGGCGTCTTCAACCTGGTCACCGGCCTCGGCCCGGTCGCCGGCCAGGCCCTCGCCGAGCACCCCGGCGTCGACCTGGTCTCCTTCACCGGCTCGACGGCGGTCGGCCGCCGGATCGGCGCCCTCGCCGGCGCCGCCGTCAAGAACGTCGCCCTCGAACTCGGCGGCAAGTCCGCCAACGTCATCCTGCCCAGCGCCGACCTGGCCAAGGCCGTGAACGTCGGCGTCGCCAACGTCATGTCCAACTCCGGTCAGACGTGCAGCGCCTGGACCCGCATGCTCGTCCACCGCGACCAGTACGACGAGGCGGTGGAGCTGGCCGCCCAGGCCGCCGCCAAGTACGGCGACCGGATCGGCCCGGTCGTCAACGCCAAGCAGCAGGAGCGCGTGCGCGGATACATCGAGAAGGGCGTCGCGGAGGGCGCGCGGATCGTCGCGGGCGGCCCCGAAGCCCCGCAGGAGCAGGGTTACTTCGTCTCCCCGACGGTCCTCGCCGACGTCACCGAGGACATGACGGTCGCCCAGGAGGAGATCTTCGGCCCCGTCCTGTCCGTCCTGCGCTACGAGGACGAGGAGGACGCCCTGCGGATCGCCAACGGCACGGTGTACGGCCTGGCCGGTGCCGTCTGGGCCGGGGACGAGGCCGAGGCCGTCGCCTTCGCCCGGCGGATGGAGACCGGCCAGGTCGACATCAACGGCGGACGGTTCAACCCGCTGGCCCCCTTCGGCGGCTACAAGCAGTCCGGCGTGGGCCGCGAGCTGGGCGCGCACGGCCTCACCGAGTACCTCCAGACCAAGTCCCTCCAGTTCTAGCCAGGGGAGTAGCCCACGCCATGGCCGTCCGTTCCGCTGTCCGAGCCGCCGTCGTCCCCGCCGTAGGCGCCCCGCTGGAGGTCACCGGGATCGAACTCCCCGAACCGGGCCCCGGGCGGGTGCGGGTGCGGCTCGCCGCCGCCGGGGTCTGCCACTCCGACCTGTCCCTGTCCAACGGCACCATGCGCGTGCCGCTCCCCGCCGTCCTCGGCCACGAGGGCGCCGGCACCGTCCTGTCCGTCGGCGAGGACGTCACCCACGTCGCGCCAGGCGACGCCGTGGTACTCAACTGGGCCCCGTCCTGCGGCGCGTGCCACGCCTGCGCGCTCGGCGAGGTCTGGCTGTGCGCGAACGCCCTGGCCGGCGCCGCGCACGTGCACGCCCGCCGCGCCGACGACGGCACCGACCTGCACCCCGGCCTGAACGTCGCCGCGTTCGCCGAGGAGACGGTGGTGGACGCCGGCTGCGTGCTGCCCGCCCCGGACGGCATCCCGCTCACCGACGCGGCACTGCTCGGCTGCGCCGTCCTCACCGGCTACGGCGCCGTCCACCACTCGGCGAGGGTCCGCGAGGGCGAGACCGTCGCGGTCTTCGGCGCCGGGGGAGTGGGCCTCGCCGCCCTCCAGTCGGCCCGGATCGCGGGCGCCTCGAAGATCGTCGCCGTCGACGTGTCCCCGGAGAAGGAGGAGCTGGCCCGCGCGGCCGGCGCCACCGACTACCTGATCGCCTCCGACACCACCGCCCGCGAGATCCGCGCCCTCACCGGCAAGCAGGGCGTCGACGTCGCCGTCGAGTGCGTCGGCCGCGCGACCACCATCCGCACCGCCTGGGAATCCACCCGGCGCGGCGGGCGCACGACGGTCGTCGGCATCGGCGGCAAGGACCAGCAGGTCACCTTCAACGCCCTGGAGATCTTCCACTGGGGCCGCACCCTGTCCGGCTGCGTCTACGGCAACGCCGACCCGGCCCGCGACCTCCCCGTCCTCGCGGAACACGTCCGGGCCGGGCGCCTCGACCTCGGCGCCCTGGTCACGGAGCGCATCGCACTGGACGGCATCCCGGCGGCGTTCGAGAACATGCTGGCGGGCAAGGGCGGCCGGGCGCTGGTGGTGTTCTAGGCCCCGTACCGCGCCACGCGGTCACAAGGGCGCCGGGTCCGACCCGGCGCCCTGTTCGGCGTGCCCGCCCGCGCCGAGCGCCCCTGCGTAGCGCCACGATCGCGTTGCGACAAACATCCGGCACGACTGTTGACCGCATACCGTCCGGTCAGTACGTTCCCCGAAACGTTTCCCCAACGTCCCCTCCCCGCCCTTCCCCCCCCCCGCGTTCCCCCACGCGCCACTCCCCCCCCGCACCCACCGGAGCGTGCCCGTATGGACACCACCCCCTCCGCTCAGCCCCTGGCCGCCACCGCCGGGGCCGCCGCCCCCAACCGCCGCCGGGTGGCCACCGCCGCGGCCCTCGCGTCGGCCGTCGAGTGGTACGACTACTTCGTCTTCGGCATCGCCGCCGCGCTCGTTCTGGGCGACCTGTACTTCCCGGCCGGCAGCTCCACAGCCGGGGTCCTGGCCGCCTTCGCCACCTTCGCGGTCGGCTTCCTGGCCCGCCCGATCGGCGGCATCGTCGCCGGCCAGCTCGGCGACAAGAAGGGCCGCAAGCCGATGCTGGTCATCGCGCTCACCCTGATGGGCGTGGCCACCACCGGCATCGGCCTGCTGCCCACGTACGAGACCATCGGCGTCGCCGCCCCGATCCTGCTCGTCCTGCTCCGCATCGCCCAGGGCGTGGCCGTCGGCGCCCAGTGGGGCGGCGCGATGCTGCTGGCCACCGAGTACGCCCCCGAGGGCAAGCGCGGCATCTACGGCAGCGTCGTCCAGCTCGGCGTCCCCATCGGCGTGGTCACCGCCAACACCGTCTTCCTGCTGGCCGGGGCGTTCACCTCCGAGTCGGCCTTCGAGTCCTGGGGCTGGCGGGTGCCGTTCGTGGTCGGCCTGCTCGTCCTGGGGCTCGCCTGGTACATCCACACCCGCGTCGAGGAGACCCCGGAGTTCCGGGAGGCCGAGCGGGCGCTGGCCGAGAAGGAGCAGGGCGAGCAGGCCTCGCCGCTGCGCACCATCGTGCGCGATCACCTCGGCACGGTCCTGCTGGCCGGCGGCTCCTTCGCCGTGAACACCGCGACGTTCTACATCCTCATCACCGGCGTCCTCGACTACACGACGCGCGAACTGGACATGGACCACGGCGCGGTGCTCGCCGTCTCGCTCTGCGTCAGCCTCACCCAGCTGGTGCTGATCCCGGGCGCCGCCGCCCTGTCCGACAAGTTCGGCCGCATCAGGGTCTACACCGTCGGCGCGGTCGGCATCGCCGTGTGGGCCGTCCCGCTGTTCCTGCTCATCGACACCGGCTCACTGGTGTGGCTGGCGGTCGGCACCTTCGTCGCCAGCTGCTTCCTCAGCATCATGTACGGGCCCCAGGCCGCCCTCTTCGCCGAGCTGTTCACGCCGGAGATGCGCTACACCGGCGCCTCCCTCGGCTACCAGATCGCCGCCGTCGGCGGGGGCGGGCTCGCGCCCTTCGTCATGGTGCTGCTCCTGGAGGCGACGGGTACCTCGATGGCCGTCTCCGGCTACATCATCGCCCTCTCGGTGATCGCCCTGGTGTCCATCAAGGTGCTGGCCGGCAGGGCGCGTTCACGCTGACCGCGAAGCGCCCTCGGGCCGCGGCCCCACCGGCTCGTCCGGGGTCGCGGCCCGAGCCCGCTTGCGGGACCGCGACACCGCCACACCCGCCAGGCAGAGCGCGCCGCCCGCCAGGGTGAGCAGCCCCGGCACCTCACCGAGCGCCAGCCACGACATCAGGACCACCAGGGCGGGCACGGCGTACGTCGTGGCGCCCATGCGCCCGGCGGTCGTCCGGGCCAGCGCGTACGCCCAGGTCGTGAACGCCAGCGCGGTCGGGAACACACCCAGGTACACCATGTTCAGCGTCGCGGATGCGGGCGCGTCGGCCGCCTCGTGCACCAGCTGCCCCGCGAACGGCAGGCAGAGCACCGCACCGACCAGGCAGCCGAACGTCGTCACCTGGAGCGCGCTGGCGTGCCCCAGCGCGGGCTTCTGCGCGACCACCCCGCCCGCGTACGCCACCGCGGCCAGCAGACACAGCACCACCCCGAACAGCGAGGAGCCGCCCTCGCCGGACATCGACAGGCCCACGGTCACCGCACCGGCGAACGACACCGCCATCCCCGCCAGCAGCCGCGGCGGCAGCGCGTCCCCGAGCAGGCGGGCGCCGAGCAGCGCGATGAGGATCGGGCCGACGTTCACCACCAGCGCGGCCGTACCGGCGTCCACCTGCTGCTCGCCCCAGTTCAGGACCACCATGTAGAAGCCGAACCACAGCAGCCCCGATATCGCGATCCCCCGCCAGGCCGGCCGGGGCGGCAACCCTTCCCGCCGCACCAGGCAGATCAGGGCGAGGACCACGGCGCCGGACAGCAGCCGCCCGAGGGCCAGCGCACCCGGCGAGTACGCCTCGCCGGCGCTGCGGATGGAGACGAAGGCGGAGGCCCACAGGACGACGGTCACGGTGGCCGCGCCGGCCGCGAGCAGTTGCGAGCGGCGGGAGGGGGCGGAGAGGGACGGGCGAGCGGTGCTCATCATGCTCCAGACGTTAGGGCGCGACGGTCTCGTGGTCTCGCGGATTTCGGACGGGAAGGCGGGTGCCGCGCGGCTCAGCGCAGCGCCGCCGGATCGATGCCCAGCAGTTCGGAGAGCGCGGCCTCGCCCGCCGGTGTGACCTTCACCGCCCGCTCCGAGCCGATGCGAACGCACCAGCCGGTGTCCAGGGCGTGCTTGCACAGGGCCGCCCCCGCCACGCCCGCGAGGTGCGGACGGCGTTCGGTCCAGTCGAGGCAGGCCCGCGCCAGCGGACGGCGGCCCGTGGCCGTCAGCAGAATCCCGGCCGCGTCGAACCAGCCGAGCCCCGCGTCGGTGAGCGCGAAACCGGTGTCCTGGCGCAGCAGTCCGCGCCCGGTGAGGGCGTCGGTCACCGAGATGCCCAGCCGCCCGGCGAGATGGTCGTAGCAGGTGCGCCCCCGGGCCATCGCCGACCCGGCGCTGGACGCCCGCAGGGTGCGTGGACGCCGGGCGGCGGCCTGCGGCGCGACCTGCGCCGCCAGGTCCTCGACCAGCTGCGCGACCCGCTCGTCGGCCAGCCGGACGTACCGGTGCCGTCCCTGGCACTCCTCGGTGAGCAGCCCGCCCGCGACGAGCTTGCCCAGGTGCTCGCTCACCGTGGAGGCGGCGACGCCCGCGTGCCGGGCCAGCTCACCGGCGGTCCAGGCCCGTCCGTCCAGCAGCGCCAGCAGGCAGGCGGCGCGCGTCTCGTCCGCGATCAGCCCGGCCAGCCGCGCGAGGCCGGGCGCCTCGGCGTCCCTCTCGGTCATGCGTCCAGGATGCGCCACGGACGGTTCGGCGCGCGCCGAAGTGTCCTCAGGCGCCCGGCGCCACCTGCGCGTACTGCTGCGTCAGCCCGTCCAGCAGGGCCGTCAGCCCGGTCTCGAAGGCCCGCTCGTCGATCTTCTCCTGCTGCTCGGCCAGGAGGTGGGCCTGCTGGAGGTGCGGGTAGGCGGCGGGGTCGTAGGCGCCGGCGTCGTCGACGAAGCCGCCGGCGAAGGAACCGAGCGCGGAGCCCATGATGAAGTACCGCATCAGCGCGCCGATGGAGGTGGCCTGGGCCGGGGGCCAGCCGGCCGCGACCATGGCGCCGTAGACGGCGTCCGCGAGGTGCAGCCCGGCCGGACGGCGGCCGGGGCCGTGCGCCAGTACGGGGACGATGTTGGGGTGGTCGCGCAGGGCCGCCCGGTAGGAGACGGCCCAGTCGTGCAGCGCGGTCCGCCACTCCCGGCCGTCCTCGAACATCGACAGGTCCACCTGCGCGCTCACCGAGTCGGCGACGGCCTCCAGGATCTCGTCCTTGGTGCGGAAGTGGTTGTAGAGCGAGGGCCCGCTGACGCCCAGCTCCGCGGCGAGCCGGCGGGTGGAGACGGCCGCGAGGCCCTCCGCGTCCACCAGCGCGCGGGCTTTCTCGACGATCCGGTCGGTGCTGAGCAGGGGCTTGCGCGGTCGGGCCATGGCGCACATAGTAGGGCTGCGGCTTTAAACTAGCAGTGCTAATTTAAAGGCCGGTTTTCAAGTCCACCGGTCAAGGACCGTCTTCTGTGGGGTGACTCGGCATGAATCTGGAGCTCAGCGAGGAGCAGAGCGCCGTGCGGCGGCTCGCGCGGGACTTCGTGGAGCGCGAGATCGCCCCGCACGTCGTCGCCTGGGACCGCGCCGAGGAGGTGGACCGGTCCATCGTGAAGAAACTCGGCGAGGTCGGCTTCCTCGGGCTCACCGTCGACGAGGAGTACGGCGGCTCCGGCGGCGACCACCTCGCGTACTGCCTGGTGACGGAGGAGCTGGGGCGCGGCGACAGTTCCGTGCGCGGCATCGTGTCCGTCTCCCTCGGCCTGGTCGCCAAGACCATCGCCGCCTGGGGCGACGAGGAGCAGAAGCGGCGCTGGCTGCCGGGGCTCACCTCCGGCGCGTACGTCGGCTGCTTCGGCCTGACCGAGCCCGGCACCGGCTCGGACGCGGGAAACCTCGCCACCCGGGCGGTCCGTGACGGCGACGACTACGTCATCAACGGCACCAAGATGTTCATCACCAACGGCACCTGGGCCGACGTCGTCCTGCTCTTCGCCCGCTCCACCGACGCCCCGGGCCACAAGGGCGTCTCCGCCTTCCTGGTGCCCACCGACACCCCCGGCCTGACCCGGCGCACCGTCCACGGCAAGCTCGGGCTGCGCGGCCAGGCCACCGCCGAACTGGTCCTGGAGGACGTCCGGGTTCCGGCCTCCGCGATGCTCGCGCCCGAGGGCAAGGGCTTCTCGGTCGCCATGTCCGCGCTCGCCAAGGGGCGGATGTCGGTCGCGGCCGGCTGCGTCGGCATAGCCCAGGCCGCGCTGGACGCGGCCGTGCGGTACGCCGGCGAGCGCGAGCAGTTCGGGAAGACCATCGCCCACCACCAGCTGGTGCAGGAGCTGATCAGCGACATCGCCCTCGACGTGGACGCGGCCCGGCTGCTGACCTGGCGGGTCGCCGACCTGATCGACCGCGGGCAGCCCTTCACCGTCGAGTCCTCCAAGGCCAAGCTGTTCGCCTCGGAGGCGGCCGTGCGCGCCGCCAACAACGCCCTCCAGGTCTTCGGCGGCTACGGCTACATCGACGAGTACCCGGTCGGCAAACTGCTGCGCGACGCCCGCGTGATGACGCTGTACGAGGGCACCAGCCAGATCCAGAAACTGGTCATCGGACGGGCGCTGACGGGGGTTTCGGCCTTCTGAGGGCCGGGGGTTCTGAGTACCTCGACTGAGTACGGCGGCGGATGTGGCCCGGACCACATCCGCCGATCCTTGTGTCCATGAGTGACACACCGGTCAAGCAGCAGAACACGGCGGCCTTCTACGGGCAGGCCGTCGCGTCGTTCTCGGTCGCCATGGCCGCCACCGCCATCGGCATCTACCAGCTCCAGGCCGACGCCTGGGTCCGTGCCTTCCTGGCCATCGCCGTCCTGTACCTGGTCACCTCGGCCTTCACGCTGGCCAAGATCATCCGGGACCGTCAGGAGGTGGGGCAGATCGTGAGCCGTGTGGACCAGGCGCGGCTGGACAAGATCCTTGTGGAGCACGACCCGTTCCACAAGCCCGGCGGCCCCTCCGCCGGGCAGCGCGCCTAAGCGCCCGCTCAGTATCGGCGGTATGGTGGTGGCTCCTGTCACCGAGAGGGGCGAACACGCGATGAGTACGGCGGCCGAGACGACGGGCGGCGACATCGAGCCGTGGGAAGAGGTCACGCCTGACGCGGCCCGGCGGCTCCTGGTCGCCGCCGTGGAGGCGTTCGCCGAACGCGGGTACCACGCGACCACGACCCGCGACATCGCCGGGCGGGCCGGCATGAGCCCGGCCGCGCTCTACATCCACTACAAGACCAAGGAAGAGCTGCTGCACCGCATCAGCCGCATCGGTCACACCCGGGCGGTGGCCATCCTGCGCTCCGCGGCCCAGGGCGACGGCAGTGCGACCGAACGGCTCGCCGACGCCGTGAGCTCCTTCGTCCGCTGGCACGCCGGCCGGCGCACGACCGCGCGGGTCGTGCAGTACGAGCTGGACGCGCTCGGTCCCGAGGCCCGGGAGGAGATCCTCACGCTCCGCCGGCAGTGCGACGCCGCGGTGCGCGGCATCATCGACGACGGCGTGGCGACGGGCGAGTTCGACGTGCCGGACGTCAAGGGCACCACGCTCGCCGTGCTGTCCCTCTGCATCGACGTGGCCCGCTGGTTCAACGTGAACGGCGCCCGGACGCCCGACGAGGTCGGCGCGCTCTACGCCGACCTCGTACTGCGGATGGTCGGGGCCGGGGCGTCCGGCTCCGACCGGTCCGCTCAGACGTAGTAGCGGGAGACGGACTCGGCGACGCAGACCGGCTTGTCGCCGCCCTCGCGTTCCACCGTGAAGGCGACGGACACCTGGATCCCGCCCGTGACGTCCTCGACGCCGGTGATCGTCGCCGTGGCGCGCAGGCGCGAGCCGACCGGGACGGGGGAGGGGAAACGGACCTTGTTGGTGCCGTAGTTGACGCCCATCTTCACGCCCTCGACCCTGATCAGCTGCGGCCCGAAGAGCGGGAGCAGCGACAGGGTCAGATAGCCGTGCGCGATGGTGGTGCCGAAGGGGCCCGCGGCGGCCTTCTCCGGGTCGACGTGGATCCACTGGTGGTCGCCGGTGGCCTCGGCGAACAGGTCGATCCGCTTCTGGTCGACCTCCAGCCAGTCGGTGTGTCCCAGCTGCTCGCCCACCGCCGCCTTCACCTCGTCGACGGATGTGAAGATCCTCGGCTCTGCCATGCTCCCGGCCTCCCGTGTGACGCGACTCTAAGCGACTGCTTAGCATGGTCGCCCGGGAAGCGCCTGTCAACGGACCGGACGGGTGACGGGCCGGGTGGGTAGGGTTCGAGGGGTGCCTCAGATTCCCGAGAAGATCCATGAGCTCACCGTCGGCCAGCTCGCCGCGCGCAGTGGCGCCGCCGTCTCCGCCCTGCACTTCTACGAGTCCAAGGGACTGATCAGCAGTCGCCGTACCTCGGGCAACCAGCGCCGCTTCAGCCGTGACGCGCTGCGCCGCGTCGCCTTCGTACGGGCGGCCCAACGGGTCGGCATCCCCCTCGCGACGATCCGCGAGGCGCTCTCGGAGCTGCCCGAGGGCCGCACCCCCACCCGGGACGACTGGGCCCGCCTCTCGGCGTCCTGGCGCTCCGAACTGGACGAGCGCATCAAGCAGCTCAACCGGTTGCGCGACCACCTCACCGACTGCATCGGCTGCGGCTGCCTCTCCCTGGACACCTGCGTCCTGTCCAACCCGGACGACGCGTTCGGAGAGAGCCGAGCGGGTTCCCGCCTCCTGGTGGAACGCAAGCCCCGGCACCCGTCCGGCCGCAACTGCGCCCCGACCCCGACGAACTGCGACTGACCCGCCTCCGCACATCCCGTCCGGCCCCTGACACCGCTTGTGCGGCGGCGTTCCGCCGCCCCGGCGTGGTGTTCACGCCCCGCCCCGCCGTGCCGAGGCCCACTCCTCAAGGCCCGCCCTCACCAGTTCGGCGTTGGAGGCGGCGCGGCTGCCGTCCGGCAGGAACAGGGTGTCCTCCAGGCCGATCCGGGTCGGCAGGCCCAGGTGGCCGGCGAGGCGGAGCACCGGCCAGGTGCCCGCGTCCTCGCCGTGCAGCAGGACCGGGCGGCCGTAAGCCGTGCCCAGCGTGGACAGCAGGGCCCGTGCGGTGTCACGCGCGGTCGACGGGCCGGTGTCCGTGACCTCGGCCAGTACCCGCAGCACCCTCGGTCCCAGCGGTGAGCGCAGGAAGCGTGCCGCCCCGTCCGTGCCCGACCAGATGCCGGCCTCCACGCCCACCCCGCGCTCCAGCAGCGCGGCCGCGGTCTCCTCGGCGCCCGGCTCGTGCCAGTTGACCGACGCGTGGTCGGGCAGCACCGTCCAACTCCGTATCCGCGCCACCCGGGCGGCCGGGTCGGGCTCCGCCCAGGCGCCCGTCGTGACGCCGACCGGAACCGGGGCCGGCACCCGCGCGCGCACCGCCTCCAGCGTGGCCGCGAGCACGCGCGGCGACAACGTGTCCCGGCCACAGGGTGTCTTCGGGTGGACGTGGACATCCGTCGCACCGGCGGCGACCGCTCCCGCCACGGAGTCCGCGAGCGCCTCCGGCGACAGCGGCACCACCGCCCCGTCGGCGGCCTCCCGGCCCCCGTTCGCACACAGTTGCACCATCCCCCCATGGTGCCGGGCGCCACTGACAACACCCGTCGGCAGCCGGTCGTCGGGGGTGCGGCCTCCCCGGCACACCCCCGCGAGTCCGGCTACGCCGACATCAGCAGCCGTCGCCCCCGACGGGCCTCCGCGAGCGCGTCGGGGGTGAGGACCGGCCGCGGTACGAGGATCCCGCACTCCGCGCAGACGGGCCCCGTCGAGGGTTCGTGGTCGAGGTCATAGGTCCAGACGAGGCGTTCCCCGTCGCACACCGGGCAGACGGAGCCCGGTTCCCGCTCCAGCGCCGAGATCAGCCGACGCAGTACTTCCGCCAGCGGCCAGTCGGGATGCACCCGGGGGTCGTCGCACCAGGCGACACCGAAACCGCCCCAGGTCAGCCGGTGCCAGTCGTCCACGCTGCCCGGCCTGCGCAGCCCGTCGTGCTTCTCCTTCCTGCGCCGCTCGGCGAACTCGACCTCATAGGCCAGCCACACGGAACGCGCCTCCTCCAGCTCCTCCAGTGCGGCCACGAGCCGCACCGGGTCCGGAGAGCGGTCCTCGGGACCGAACCCCGCCCTGGAGCAGAGATGGTCCCACGTGGCCCTGTGCCCATAAGGGGCAAAACGTTCAAGGCACTTGCGCAGCGAATAACGCCGCAGCGCCAGGTCGCACCGTGGATCGCGGACCTGTCTCGCCAGACTTCGGAAACCGGCCATCGCCCTGCACCTCCGTCACACCTGCACCTGTACTCGGGTCACTTCGGCGTCGTCGTACGGACGTCGCCGAATAGACGTATCGACAACCGATTCGGCTCCATCCGATTTCCGATGCCCCCCATCAGCCGATCCACCCACTGGAAAAAAGTGACGCATGTTCATCTTCCAACTCGGGGATACCGGCGGTAACGTCCCGCCACACCCCCGTCGGGAGGAGCTGCCATGCCACGACGCACCCCACGCGACGCCCTCGACAGACTGAGAACTCCCCGCGGCCTCCACGGGTTCCTGAAGGGCGCCTCCGTATGCGCCCTCATCGCCGGTCTCTTGTCGCCGCTTTCCCCGGCGATGGCCGCCGACACGGAATCCACCGAAGCCGCGTCCGCCGAAGCGACGGCCCAGGACCACTGCGGAGGGCAGTGTTCCGACATCCTCCCGCCCGGCCAGAACGGCAACGCCACCCTCGCCGAAATCCTCCTCAACCAGGCATTCGGCACCCAGCCCGCCCACGCGGAGGACCAGCTCGGCCCCTACGCCAACCTCGCCACGGGCTACTCCGCCCTCACCAACGACAAGATCGACGACTTCTTCAGCGACGCCTCCTTCGGCGTCCCCGACGGACAGGTCGCCTCCACCCTCCGCCCCGCGGGCCGCGACGACGTGACCATCGTCCGCGACAAGAAGACCGGCGTGCCGCACATCACCGGCACCACCCGCTACGGCACCGAGTTCGGCGCCGGCTACGCCGCGGCCCAGGACCGGCTGTGGCTGATGGACCTGTTCCGGCACGTCGGACGCGGCCAGTTGACCCCCTTCGCCGGCGGCGCCCCCGCCAACCAGGGCCTGGAACAGCAGTTCTGGCGCAGCGCCCCGTACACCGAGGCCGACCTGGAGGCCCAGATCGAGAGCGCCGCCGCCAAGGCCGGCGAACGCGGCGAGCTGGCCCTGGCCGACGTGGACGCCTACGTCGCCGGCATCAACGCCTACATCGACCGCTCCGACCGGGGCCGCTACTTCCCCGGCGAGTACGTCCTGACCGGCCACAAGAACGCCATCACCAACGCCGGCACCATTGAGCGCTTCAAGCGCACCGACCTGATCGCGCTGGCCTCGGTCATCGGCTCCCTCTTCGGCGCCGGAGGCGGCGGCGAGGTCGGCAACGCGCGCTCCCTGCTCGCCGCCCAGGAGAAGTACGGCGTGGCCGAGGGCACCGAGGTCTGGGAGTCCTTCCGCCAGCGCAACGACCCCGAGGCGGTCCTCACCCAGCGGGACGGCAGCTTCCCCTATCTGCCGAGGCCCGACGACCCGCAGGGCCGCGCCCTGCCCGACGCCGGCTCGGTCGAGGCGGAACCGCTGATCTACGACCGCACCGGCAGCGCGGCCACGGCGAACGCGACCGGCGCCTCCACCAAGGCGGCCGACGCGGCCGTGACGTCGGCCCGGCGCGGCATGTCCAACGCCCTCGTCGTCAGCGGCGAACACACCGCCAGCGGCCACCCGGTCGCCGTCTTCGGACCGCAGACCGGCTACTTCGCGCCCCAGCTCCTCATGCTCCAGGAGATCCAGGGCCCGGGCCTGAGCGCCCGCGGCGCCTCCTTCGCGGGCCTGAGCATGTACGTCGAACTCGGCCGCGGCCAGGACTACGCGTGGAGCGCGACCACCTCGGGCCAGGACATCATCGACACCTACGCCGTCGAACTCTGCCAGGACGACTACCACTACCTCTACCGCGGCACCTGCACCCCGATGGAGAAGATCGAGCGCAAGAACGCCTGGAAGCCGACCGTCGCCGACGGCACCAAGGCCGGCTCCTACACGATGCGCGTCTGGCGCACCAAGTACGGCCCGGTCGAACACCGCGCCACCGTCGGCGGCAAGAAGGTCGCCTACACCACCCTGCGCTCCTCCTACCTGCACGAGGCCGACTCGATCATCGGCTTCCAGATGCTCAACGACCCGGACTACCTCGACAGCCCCGAGCGCTTCCGGAGCGCCGTCCAGCACATCAACTACACCTTCAACTGGTTCTACGCCGACTCCGAGCACACCGCGTACTACAACAGCGGCGACAACCCGGTCCGGGCGAACGGCGTCGACGCCGAGTTCCCGGTCTGGGCGCGGCAGCCGTACGAGTGGCAGGGCTGGGAGCCGGACGGCAACACCGCCCGGTACACCGAGGCGGCCGCCCACCCGCAGTCGGTCGACCAGGACTACTACGTCTCCTGGAACAACAAACAGGCCAAGGACTACCCGGCCTCCTCCTGGGGCAACGGCTCCGTCCACCGCGGCAACCTCCTCGACGACCGGGTCGGGAAACTGGTCGCCGAGGGCGGCGTCACCCGCGCCGCACTGGTGCGGGCCATGGCCGAGGCGGGCCTCGCCGACCTGCGGGCCGAGGACGTGCTGCCCGACCTGCTGAAGGTGATCGACTCCGCGCCGGTCACCGACCCGGAGGCCCGGGCGGCCGTCGACCGGCTCAAGGCCTGGCGCGCGGCCGGCGGCCTGCGCACCGAGACCTCGGCCGGTTCGAAGCAGTACGCCCACGCCGACGCGATCCGCACCCTGGACGCCTGGTGGCCGCTCCTGGTGAAGGCCGAGTTCGAACCCGGCCTCGGCAGCGACCTGTACACCGCCTTCGCCGCCAACCTGCCCGTCGACGAGTCCCCGTCCGCCGCCCACGGCCCCACCGGCGCCCACGCCGGCAGCGCCTTCCAGTACGGCTGGTGGAGCTATGTCGACAAGGACATCAGAGCGGTGCTCGGCGAGTCCGTCCGGGGACCGCTCGCACGGGAGTACTGCGGCGGCGGCGACCTCGCCGCCTGCCGGGGCACCCTGGTCGCCACCCTGAAGGAGGCCTCGGGACGCACGGCCGCCCAGGTCTACCCGGGTGACGACAACTGCTCGGCGGGCGACCAGTGGTGCGCCGACTCGATCGTCCACCGCACCCTGGGCGGCGTCAAACACGGAGGGATCAGCTGGCAGAACCGGCCGACCTACCAGCAGGTCGTGGAGTTCACGTCACACCGGTAACCGGCCGGTCACCGGCTCAGCGGTAGATCAGGTACTGGCGGCGGGTCCCGCGGAACGCCGCCAGTTCCCGCTGCCAGCCGTCCACCACCTCGTCGGTGCCGGCGCCCGCGTCGATCATCGTGCGCACCTGCGTGGACCCGGTGAGCTTGTCGATCCAGTTGTCCGACCGCCAGGCGAAGCCGTCCCAGGTCCGCTTGGCGGTCACCAGCAGGGCGATTCCGGTGCGCACCGGGTCGAAGGCCGCCCGGTCGTGCACGTGCAGCTGGACGCCCCCGACGGTCTTCCCCTGGAACTTGGAGAAGGTCGGCGCGAAGTACGCCTCCCTAAAGCGCACGCCGGGCAGGTCCAGTCCGTTGGCGGCGGCGGCCCAGGCGCCGTCGACGCCCTCGGCGCCGAGCAGTTCGAACGGGCGGGTGGTGCCGCGCCCCTCCGACAGGTTCGTGCCCTCGAACAGGCAGGTGCCCGAGTAGACCAGGGCCGTCTCCGGCGTCGGCATGTTCGGGCTCGGCGGCACCCACGGCAGGCCCGAGGCGTCGTAGAACTCCGAGCGCCTCCAGCCCGTCATCGTCACCGTCTCCAGCGGGACCGGCGACGGCAGGAACTCGTGGTTGAAGAGGTGCGCCAGCTCGGCGACCGTCATGCCGTGCGCCTGCGAGATCGGCTGACGGCCGACGAAGGTGGCGAACTCCTTGTGCAGGACCGGGCCGAGGGCCGCCCGCCCGGTCACCGGGTTGGGCCGGTCCAGTACGACGAACCGCTTCCCCGCCAGCCTCGCGGCCTCCATGCAGTCGAACAGCGTCCAGATGTACGTGTAGAAGCGCGCCCCGGCGTCCTGGATGTCGAAGACGACGGTGTCCACGCCGGACGCCGTGAACACGTCCGCGAGCGGCTGCCCGCTCTTGAGGTACGTGTCGTAGACCGGCAGCCCGGTCGCCGGGTCGTCGTAGCGGCCCTCGGAGCCGCCCGCCTGCGCCGTGCCGCGGAATCCGTGCTCGGGGCCGAACACGGCGGTGAGGTTCACCCGGTCGTCGGCGTGCATGACGTCGACGATGTGGCGGACGTCCCGGGTGATGCCGGTCGGATTGGTGACCACGCCGGCCTTCTGGCCGTCGAGCACGGCGTAGCCGTCGTCGGCGAGGCGCTCGAAGCCGGTGCGCAGCCGGCGGCCGCCGTAGCCCCCGGGCGCCGCCTGGGCGGGGCCGGCTGCCGCCGCCGTGGTTCCGGCCGCCACCGCGGCCGTCGTGGCGAGCAGATTCCGTCTGGACAGCGTCATGCGGTGACCTCCGTGATCGCGGCGGGTGTCATGCGCACGCACGCTAACCCGCACCGTGGGTCGCACGGAATGGAGTAGACCGCGCTTCGCCCCTTCCGTCGTACATACCGACTGGTTAGTCTGGCGCTGCAACGGGGAGTCAGCAGTGCCCGAGCCGCGTCGAAGGAGACCGATCGTGGAAGCCGTGCAGGATGCCGGAGTCGTCGTCACCGGGGCGGGAGGCGGCATCGGGGCCGCGCTGGCCCGCCGCTTCGCCGCCGAGGGCGCCCGCGTCGTCGTCAACGACCTCGACGCCGACCGGGCCAAGGCCGTGGCGGACGAGATCGGCGGGATCGCGGTGCCCGGTGACGCCTCCGCGATCGTCGGCGAGGCCCGAGCGGCGCTGGGTGGCACGGTCGACGTGTACTGCGCCAACGCGGGCGTCGGCTCCGGAGGGACCGAGGCGGCCGAGGAGGCCGTCTGGGCGCTCGCCTGGGACGTCAACGTGATGGCCCACGTCCGCGCGGCCCACGAACTGATCCCGGACTGGCTGGAGCGCGGCAGCGGCCGCTTCGTCTCCACCGTGTCGGCCGCCGGACTGCTCACGATGATCGGCGCCGCCCCCTACAGCGTTACCAAGCACGGTGCCTACGCCTTCGCCGAGTGGCTGTCCCTGACGTACCGCCACCGCGGGATCAAGGTCCACGCCATCTGCCCGCAGGGCGTGCGCACCGACATGCTCACGGCGAGCGGCAGCGCAGGCGAACTGGTGCTCCAGCCCACCGCGATCGAGCCGCAGGACGTGGCCGACGCCCTCTTCAAGGGCATCGAGGAGGACCGCTTCCTGATCCTGCCGCACCCCGAGGTCGCCGAGTACTACCAGGCCCGCGCCGCCGAACCCGACCGCTGGCTGCACGGCATGAACCGGCTCCAGCGGCAGTGGGAGGAGGGGAACGCCCGATGACCGGCTCCCCCTACGCCGCCAAGCCCTGGCTCGACCTGCTGACCGACGCCCAGAAGGCCCCGCTCGACCCCGACGCGTCCCTCGTGCACGCCCTGCGCCGGGTCGCCGCCCAGACCCCCGACCGCGTCTTCCTCGCCTACTTCGACGGCCGCCTCACCTACCGCGAGGTGGACCGGCTGAGCGACTCCGTCGCCGGGCACCTCGCCGCGCGCGGCCTGGAGCGCGGCGACCGGGTCGCGGTCGTGCTCCAGAACTCCCCGCACTTCGTGCTCGCCGTCCTGGGCGCCTGGAAGGCGGGCGCGGTCGTGGTGCCGGTCAACCCGATGTACAAGTCGGGGGAGGTCGGCCACGTCCTGCGGGACGCCGAGGCGGCCGCGCTGGTCTGCTCCGACCGGGCCTGGGAGTCGTACCTGCGCGACACGGCGTCCGGCTCGCCGGTGCGGATCGTGCTCACGGGGTGCGAGCTGGACTTCCAGACCCGCGGGGACGCGCGCGTGCTGACCTTCGAGCGGCTGCCGGACACCGACGACGCCGACGACCTCACCGCCGCCGCCCGCGCCGGCCACCCGGCGCCCGAGGGACGCGACCCGGCGCCGGACGGCACCGCGCTCATCAGCTACACCTCGGGCACCAGCGGCACCCCCAAGGGCGCCACCAACACCCACCGCAACATCATGTACAACGCCGAACGCCAGCGCACCGGCCTCGGCCTGCCCGACGCCCCGGTCTACTTCGCGCTGGCGCCGCTGTTCCACATCACCGGCATGGTCTGCGAGTTCGGCGCCTGCCTGAACAGCGCGGGCACGCTGGTGCTGGCGTACCGCTTCGAGCCGGGCGTCGTGCTGGACGCGTTCGCCGAGCACCGGCCGCACTACACGGTCGGCCCGTCCACCGCCTTCATGGCGCTGGCCGCCCAGCCGTCCGTCACCCGCGAGCACTTCGCCTCCTTCGCCAACATCTCCTCCGGCGGCGCCCCGCTGCCGCCGGCCCTGGTGGAGAAGTTCCGCGCGGGCTTCGGGCCGTACATTCGCAACGGCTACGGACTCACCGAGTGCACCGCGCCGTGCGCCTCGGTCCCGCCGCACCTGGAGGCCCCGGTGGAACCGGCCTCCGGGACCCTCGCGGTCGGCGTGCCGGGCCCCGAGACCGTCGTCCGCGTCGTCGACGAGCTGGGCGCCGAGGTGCCCCTCGGGGAGCAGGGCGAGATCGTCGTCGCCGGGCCGCAGGTCGTCCCCGGCTACTGGCGGCGCCCGGACGCCACCGCCGAGACCTTCCCCGGCGGCGAGCTGCGCACCGGCGACATCGGCTTCATGGACGCCCAGGGGTGGCTCTACGTCGTCGACCGCAAGAAGGACATGATCAACGCCTCCGGGTTCAAGGTCTGGCCGCGCGAGGTCGAGGACGTGCTCTACACCCATCCGGCGGTGCGCGAGGCCGCCGTCGTCGGCGTGCCCGACGGGTACCGGGGAGAGACGGTCAAGGCGTACATCAGCCTCCGTCCGGGTGCCGACACGGCCCCGGACGCACTCGCCGCCTATTGCGAGGAGAGACTGGCCGCCTACAAATACCCGCGTCAGGTGGAGATCCTGCCCGACCTGCCGAAGACGGCGAGTGGGAAGATCCTCCGTCGGGAACTGCGTTCCCGTAAGCACGACGGACAGTGAAGACGGACAGTTGAACGGAAAGGCAGGTGACGGCAGTGCCCAGGACCACGGACGGGGACGGCACTCCGGTGCCGCAGCGGCTCCTGGCCGCCGCCACCCGGCTCTTCGCGGAGCAGGGCTACGACCGCACCTCGGTACAGGAGATCGTGGAGGCGGCGGGCGTCACCAAGGGAGCGCTGTACCACTACTTCGGCTCCAAGGACGACCTCCTGCACGAGGTCTACGCGCGCGTGCTGCGCCTCCAGCAGGAGCGCCTCGACGCCTTCGCGGAATCCGACGAGCCGGTCGAGAAGCGGGTGCGGGAAGCGGCGGCCGACGTCGTCGTCACCACCATCGACAACCTCGACGACGCGTCGATCTTCTTCCGCTCCATGCACCAGCTGAGCCCCGAGAAGAACAAGCAGGTGCGGGCCGAGCGGCGCCGCTACCACGAGCGCTTCCGCGCGCTCATCGAGGAGGGCCAGCGGGCCGGGGTCTTCACCAAGGAGACCCCGGCGGACCTGGTGGTGGACTACCACTTCGGTTCCGTCCACCACCTGTCCACCTGGTACCGCCCCGACGGCCCGCTGGGCCCGCAGGAGGTGGCCGACCACCTCGCCGACCTGCTGCTGCGGGCACTGCGCCCGTGAGGTGACGGCCCCCGGGATTCCGGGGGCGCCTCCTCGCCCGGCCTCGCTCAGAGGTACTTCTTGATCTCCCGGCGGGCCAGCGAGCGCTGGTGCACCTCGTCCGGCCCGTCGGCGATCATCAGGGTCCTGGCGCCCGCGTACAGCTCCGCCAGCGGGAAGTCCTGGCTCACGCCGCCCGCGCCGTGCAACTGGATGGCCCGGTCGATGATGTCGACCACCGCGCGCGGCGTGGCGATCTTGATGGCCTGGATCTCGGTGTGCGCGCCCCGGTTGCCGACGGTGTCCATCAGCCAGGCGGTCTTCAGCACCAGCAGCCGCAACTGCTCGACGGTGACCCGGGCGTCGGCGATCCAGTTGTGGACCACGCCCTGCTGGGCCAGCGCCTTGCCGAACGCCTCGCGGGACACCGCGCGGCGGCACATCAGCTCGATCGCGCGCTCGGCCATCCCGATGAGCCGCATGCAGTGGTGGATGCGGCCGGGACCGAGGCGGGCCTGGGCGATGGCGAAGCCGCCGCCCTCCTCACCGATCAGGTTCGACACCGGCACGCGCGCGTGGTCGAAGGTCACCTCGGCGTGGCCGCCGTGGTAGTGGTCCTCGTAGCCGAAGACCTGCATGGCCCGGTCGACGGTCACTCCGGGCGTGTCGCGCGGGACCAGGACCATGGACTGCTGGCGGCGGATGTCCGCGCCCTCCGGGTCGGTCTTGCCCATCACGATGAAGATCTGGCAGTCCGGGTTCATCGCCCCGGAGATGTACCACTTGCGGCCCGTGATGACGTACTCGTCGCCGTCCCGCTCGATGTGCGTGGTGATGTTCGTGGCGTCCGAGGAGGCCACGTCCGGCTCGGTCATCGCGAACGCGGAACGGATCTCGCCGGCCAGCAGGGGCTGGAGCCACTGCTTCTTCTGCGCCTCGTCGGCGAACTGGGCCAGCACCTCCATGTTCCCGGTGTCCGGGGCCGCGCAGTTCGTCGCCGTGGGCGCCAGCTGCGGGCTGCGGCCGGTGATCTCGGCGAGCGGGGCGTACTGGAGGTTGGTCAGGCCCGCGCCGTACTCGGCGTCGGGGAGGAAGAGGTTCCACAGCCCCTGGCGGCGGGCCTCGGCCTTCAGGTCCTCCACGACCTGCGGGGTGTCCCAGGGGGAGGCGAGGCGGGCGCGCTGCTCGTGGGCGACCTGCTCGGCGGGGTGGACGTGCTCGTCCATGAAGGCGAGCAGCCTGGCGCGCAGCTCCTCGGTGCGTGCGTCGTACGCGAAGTCCATGGCGGGTCAGCCCTTCTGAAGGGTGGTCAGGCCGTGCTCGATGAATACGGGGACGAGGTCGCCGATGCGGTCGAAGCCGGGGCCGACCGTGCGGCCCAGCGTGTAGCGGTAGTGGATACCCTCCAGGATCACGGCGAGCTTGAACCAGGCGAACGCCGTGTACCAGGCGACGGCGCCCACGTCGCGGCCCGAGCGGTCGGCGTACCGCTGGACCAGCTCGGCGGGGGCCGGGTGGCCGGGCGCCTGGGCCGTGGTGGAGACGGGGGAGTCCGGCATGCCGAGCGGGCTGCTGTACATCACCAGCAGGCCGAGGTCGGTGAGCGGGTCGCCGAGGGTCGACATCTCCCAGTCGAGGATCGCGTTGATCTCGTCGTTCTCGCCGCCGATCAGGACGTTGTCCAGGCGGTAGTCGCCGTGGACGACCGTCGGGGCGGGGGAGCGGGGGAGTTCCCGGCCGAGCGTGGCGTGCAGTTCGTCGATGCCGGTCAGGTCGCGGTTGCGCGAGGCGTCGAGCTGCTTGGCCCAGCGGCGGAGCTGGCGGTCCAGGAACCCCTCCGGGCGGCCGAAGTCGCCGAGGCCGACCTCGGCGGGGTCCACCGCGTGCAGCTCGACGAGGGTGTCGACGAGGTTCAGCACGGCGGCGCGGGTGCGCTCGGGGCCGAGGGGGGCGAGCTGGTCGGCGGTGCGGTACGGGGTGCCCTCGACGAACTCCATGACGTAGAAGGGCGCCCCGACGACGTCCTCGTCCTCGCAGAGGAGCAGGGGGCGGGGGACCGGTACGTCCGTGGGGTGCAGGGCGCTGATGACGCGGTGCTCGCGCTTCATGTCGTGCGCGGTGGCGAGGACGTGGCCGAGCGGGGGGCGTCTGACCACCCAGCGGGCGGTGCCGTCCGTGACGGCGTAGGTGAGGTTCGAGCGTCCGCCCTCGATCAGCCGGCCGGACAGCGGGCCGGTCACCAGGCCGGGCCGCTCGCGGTCGAGCAGCTCGCGCAACCGGTCGAGATCGAGTCCGGGCGGGTGGTCGGGGGTCATCGTCGCTCCCTGCGGCAGGTGAACAGTACGCGTCTCATGATGCCGACCGGTCGGTATGCCGTCCAGTGGGCGGGCGGAACGTGATCGGTGCCTCAGAGGACTAGGAGCGCGCCGCAGACGGCGATGGCGACCGTGCACAGGGCCGCCGCCGTCGCGAGCGGTGGGGTGAGGGCCCGGGGGCGGTTCGTCGAGGCGAGGGTGGTGATGCGGCCGTGGGCGATGCGGAGGAAGGCCAGCCACAGGGCGCAGCACAGGGCGGCGGCCAGGACGGATGGGGGTGTCGCGCCGCCGTGCAGCGCGGTCTTCGCGGCGAGCACGGCGACGACGGTGCCGGAGAGGGTGGTGCGGCGCCAGGCCAGCCGGGTGCGCTCGGGCTGGAGGCCCGGGTCGCGTTCCGTGCTCACCGGTCAGCCCTCCCAGCCGACGAGGACCACGACGACCATGGCCACGGCGACGACCGCGACGACCAGACTGAGCAGGGCCGGGAAGCGGGAGGCGGGGAGGTCCTCGCCGCGGCGCATGGCGCGTTCGCAGCGCACCCAGTGGTTCACGGCGCGCAGCGAGCACAGCACACCGGAGGCGAGCAGCGCGAGCGCGAGGCCGACGCGCCAGCCCCAGCGCAGGTCGGGCAGGAACTGGTCCACCGCGAAACCGCCGCCGATCAGGGCCATGGCGGTGCGCAGCCAGGCCAGGAAGGTGCGCTCGTTCGCGAGCGAGAAGCGGTAGTCGGGCGTACGGCCCTCTCCCTTGACCTCCTCGGGCGCGAACCAGAGCCGGGCGTTCCGCACGAATTCGATCACGTGGGGACCCTATCCGGCGGGATGCCCGCGGCAGCGGGCGCCGGCCCCTGTCGCCCACCCGCCCCGCACCCGCGCCCCGCACCCTGGCTCGTCACCGCCGCCAGGCCCGCAGCCGCGCGTACGCCGCCAGACCGTCCGGCACCCACTCCCACTGCGCGAGCCGTCGCTCCAGCTCCGCCTCCGGCAGGAACCCGTGCCAGGCCACCTCCTCCACCTGCGGAGAGACCGGGCCCTCGCAGCGCACCTCGTACACCGCCGACCACCAGGTCCGCCCGGCGCCGTCGTCGTACAGGAACTTGAAGAGGAACTGGGGGCGCGGCAGCCCGGTGACCCCCAGTTCCTCCTCCGCCTCCCGCAGCGCCGCGTCGTCGTAGGACTCGCCCGCGCCCACCACCCCGCCGACGAACATGTCGTACTGGGAGGGGAACACCAGCTTCGTCGCCGTGCGGCGGTGGACGAAGACCCGGGCCTCCGCGTCCGCGGCCCACACGAACACGCAGCGGTGGCGCAGCCCGCGTGCGTACGCGTCGCCCCGCCGGGCCTGTCCGACGACGTGGTCGTGCTCGTCGACGATGTCGAGGATCTCGTCAGCAGCGCTCATGCCGACCATCCAAGCAGCGGCGGGTCAGCGCCGTTGCAGGGCCCGTTCGCGCCCGCTCTCGCCCGTCCCCTGCGGCATCGCCGGGTGCATGCCCAGCAGCACGATGCCGGCCACCACCGACGCGAGCCCGCCCGCCTCCCACGCCAGCGCCGCGGTGCCGGTGCGCAGGCGGTCGCCGAGGAAACCGACCCCGCAGGCGATGCCCGCGAGCGGCTGGGCGGCCGTCAGCGCGGGCAGCGACCTGCGCAGCGGCGCCGTCTCGAAGGCGCTCTGGACCAGGACCAGGCCGGTGACGCCGAGGACCACGACCACGTACGGCTGCCAGCCCGTCAGCAGTTCCGCGAGGCCGCCCGCGGAGAAGCGGCGTCCGCTGACCCGGGTCAGCGCGTCCTGCACCCCGTAGAGCAGCCCGGCGGCCAGGGCCAGCAGCGTCGGGCCCCAGGTCAGCCGGAAGCGTCCGGCGCACGCGGTGAGCACGAGGGCCGTGCCCAGCATCACGCCGATGATCAGCCAGTGCCGCAGCGGGTCGCTCACCGCGCTGCCGCCGCGCGGCTCGCCCGCCAGGATGAACGCCGTCACCCCGCCCGCGAGCAGCGCCAGGCCGGCCCAGCCCTGCGGGCCCAGCGGCTGCCGGGTCTGGAGGCGGGACAGCGCGAGGGCGAAGAGGAGGTTGGTCGCCAGGAGGGGTTCGACGAGGGTGAGTTCACCGCCGCCCAGCGCGATCGCGCCCAGCGCCATGCCGGCCACCATCAGCCCCATGCCGGCCAGCCAGCGGGGTACCCGGACCAGGTCGAGCAGCAGGCGGGGCGAGAGGAAGTCGCCCAGCGGAGCGCGCTGCGCGGCGTTCTGCTGGAGGACGAAACCGAAGCCCAGGCAGCACGCGGCGCTCACGGCGAGAACCAGAACCAGAACCGACACGCTGCGTACCTCGATCGTCAGTCGGGTCACGGGTGCGTCGAGGCCGACTCTAGTGTCGGCGGCGGCCGGTCGCCGGGCGAGTGCGGCATTCGGGGTGGCGTCCGGCCAAGTTGCCCTGCCCGCACCCGAGTTGACGCGTGTAACGAACGGAATCCTCTTGACGTCAAGCCTTGGCGGCCGGTTTGCTGTGCGTGATCGGTTCATGGCAGTCCGGCTACGACGACCCCCCGCGTCGCGTGAGGAAGTTTCCCGCGGTGTCCCCACCCCCGCCTCCCCTCGGCCGCGGCCGCAGACGCGCGGCCCAGGCGTTCGACGAGGCCCTCGACGACGCCGAACTCGTCACCGCCCGCGCGGCGTTGGCCCAGGGGCGCTGGCAGTCCGTCCGGTCCCTGCTGGTCCACACGGGTGACGACTGGGACCGCCGGGGACACCGGGTGGCCGTCCTCGCCAAGGAGCCCTACTGCGCCCCCTGGGCCCGCGAGTGGCTGCTCGCCGAACCCGACTCCACCGACGCGTCGGTGCTGCTCGCCCTCGCCCTGGTCCAGCGCGCCCGGCGGGGCGAGGAGAAGGCCGCCCGGGCCCGGGACGCCTGCCGGGACGCCGCCGCGCTCGTGCCGGGCGACCCCACGCCCTGGCTCGGGCTCCTCATGCTGGAGCGCTCGCTGGGCGCCGAGGAGGACGTCGTCCGGGTCTTCGACGAGGTCCGCGTGCGGTACGCCGACCACCACCACGCCCACCACCTGATGGTCGCCCGACTCGCCGAGCGCGGCGGCGACGGCGATCCCGACCCGCTGCACGAGGTGTACGACTTCGCCAACTGGGCCGCCGAGCAGGCCCCCGCCGACTCTCCGCTGGCCATCCTCCCGGTCGTCGCGCACGCCGAGCGCTACCGCGTGCTCGCCGCCGCCGGGCACGAGCACACCGACCCGCACGCCGCCGGCCACTGGGTGGGGCGCCGCGCCCGCCTGGTGATGAAGGCGGCCTTCGACTGGTGGCTCGAGTGGGAGCAGGACGGCCATCCGCGCCGGCTGATCGACCTCAACTTCCTCGCCCACGCGAAGTACTGCGAGGGCCGGGGCGCCGAGGCCGCCGCCCTGTTCCACCGCATCGGCGAGCACGTCACGCCCGCCCCCTGGTCGTATCCCGACCGCGACCCGTCAGCCGCCTTCCGGGCGGCCCGCGCGAGCGCGCTCGGTACGGCCTGACCATCCCCCGCAGACGAGCAAAGGACGTCCCCCGATGACCACGGGCAGTTCCAGCACGAGCAGAACCGCGAACGGTGGCGCCATCAGCACCTTCAAGGGCGAGGAGCGCGCACTGCGCGCCGACCGGCTGGGCACGGGCGGGCTGCTGCTGTCCGTGCTCGCCGCCACGGCCCCGCTGATGGTGGTCGCGGGCGTCATGCCCACCACCTTCGCCGTGATGGGCATCGTGGGACAGCCGCTGCTCTTCGTACTGCTCGGCGTGGTGCTGATCCTCTTCAGCGTCGGGTACGCCGAGATGAGCCGGCACGTCCACAACGCGGGCGCCTTCTACGCGTACATCTCCCGCGGCCTCGGCGGCACCGCGGGCGCGGGTGCCGCCCTGGTCGCGCTGGTCGCCTACAACGCGCTCCAGGTCGGCATCTACGGCATCTTCGGCTTCGAGGTCTCCGGGCTCCTGGCCACCTACGCCGACCTGGACGTCGCCTGGTGGATCCCGGCGCTGCTGGCCGTGCTCGCGGTCGGCACGCTGGGCTGGCTGAAGATCGACGTCAACGCGCGCGTCCTGGGCGTACTGCTGCTCATCGAAGTGGTCCTCGTGGTCGTCTTCGACATCGCCGCCGTCGCCGACCCGGGACCGCAGGGGCTCTCGCTGCACGCCTTCAACCCGGACACCCTGACCGGCGCCGGGGTCGGCACCGCCCTGTGCTTCTGCATCGCCGCCTTCCTCGGCTTCGAGCAGGCGCCCGTGTACGCCGAGGAGACCAGCCGGCCGCACGTGCTGGTCCCGCGTGTCATGTTCCTGGCGGTCGGCGGGGTCGCCGTCTTCTTCGCGCTCAGCAGCTGGGCGCTGACCGTCGCCACCGGGCCGGACAGGATCGTCGGTACCGCCCAGGAGCAGAGCGCCGGGCTGCTCTTCTTCCTGACCGAGTCGCGGCTCGGCTCCGCCTTCACCGACGTGCTGCACGTGCTCTTCGTGACCGGCATGTTCGCCGCCCTGCTCAGCTTCCACAACGTCGTCGCCCGGTACGCCTTCGCCATGGGCCGCGAAGGACTGCTGCCCGCCGCCTTCGGGCGGACCAGCGGCTCCAGCGGCGCCCCGGGCACCGGCTCGCTGCTCCAGACCGCCGTGTCCCTGGTCGTCGTGGCCGGGTTCGCGCTCGCCGACGACAAGCCGAACGGCGACCCCACCCAACCCGTGCTGCACCTGTTCACCTGGGGCGGCAACATCGGCGCCCTCGGCGTGATCCTGCTGATGGCCACCGCCTCGTTCTCCGTGGTCGCCTTCTTCGTACGCCGGGGAGCCGCCGGCGCCCAGGGCGTGCGGCTGGCCACCTCCGCCGTCGCGGGCGTCGCCCTGCTGGTGATCGCCGGGTACACGGTCAAGGACTTCGACGTCCTGGTCGGCGCGGGTCCCGACTCCGCCCTGAGCTGGGTGCTGCCCGGCATCATCGGCCTCGCGGCCGTCGCCGGCGTGGTGCAGGGGCTGCTGCTGCGCTCGCGGGCACCCGAGCGGCACGCCCGCATCGGGCAGGGAAACGAGGCGTTCCAGCTGGACAAGGCGGCGTCCTCCTGACCCGTCGGAGGGTGTGGGAGACGTGCGGATCCCGGGGCCTCAGAGCGCCGGGTCCGCCCCGAAGTCCAGGAGCACCTTGCAGGACCGGCTCCGGTCCGCGGCCAGTTCGAACGCCGACTCCGCGTCGCGCACCGGGACCACCGCGCCGACCAGCGCGTCGAACGCGGGCTCGGCGGCGAGCAGCTCCAGCGCCGTGTCGAACTCGCCGTCGAAGCGGAAGGCCCCGCGCAGCTCGATCTCCCGGCTCACCACCAGGTTGCCGGCGAACGGGCTCCGGCCCGGCGGCAGCATGCCGAGCTGGACCACCACCCCGCCGCGCCGGACCAGCCGCAGACAGGCGTCCAGGCCCGCGGCCACCCCGGACGCCTCGATCGCCGCGTCCACCTCGGCCGGCCACCCGGCGTCGTCCGGGTCGTCGGCCCGTACCAGCACGTCGGCGCCCGCGGCCCGCGCGTACTCCAGGGCCGCCGGCAGCAGGTCCGAGACCGTCACGCGGGCCGCGCCCGCCGCCCTGGCCGCCGCGACCACCAGGCAGCCGATGGGCCCGGCGCCGGTGACCAGGACGTGCCGGCCGGTCAGGTCCCCGGCCCGGCCCACGGCGTGCAGGGCGACGGCGAGGGGTTCGGCGAGGGCGGCGCGCCGGGGGTCGAGGCCGGACGGGAGGGCCCGGAGCTGGGCGGCCGGGACGGCGATCCGGGACGCGAAGCCGCCCTGCACGTGCGGGAAGCGGGCCGCGCTGCCCAGATAGCGGGTGTCCCGGCAGACGTTGCGCCGCCCGTCCACGCACTCCGGGCATACCCCGCACGGGGTCGCCGGGTGCACGGCGACGGGCGTACCGATCTCGGGGCCCGGCGTGCCGGGGGAGCCATACGCCACCACCGTGCCGACCACCTCGTGCCCGAGCAGCATCGGCTCGCGCAGCCGGAAGTCGCCGACCCCGCCGTGCCGCCAGTAGTGCAGATCGGAGCCGCACACGCCGCCGTAGCGTACGGCGACCAGTGCCTCGCCCGGACCCGGACGGGGGACCGGCAGCTCCTCGACCCGGAGGTCACCGGCGCCGTGGATCACGCAACCCCGCATGGCGGCCTCCCCGGCGTTCACAGCACGCTCGTCATGCCGCCGTCGACGTACAGCACCTGTCCGCCGACGAAGTCCGCGGCGGGCGAGACGAGGAACAGCAGCCCGCCCACCAGGTCCTCCGTGGTGCCCCAGCGCCCGGCAGGCGTGCGCCCGCGCACCCAGGCGCTGAACTCCTCGTCCTCGACCAGCGGCCGGGTCAGCTCGGTCTCGATGTAGCCGGGACCGAGCCCGTTGACCTGGACCCCGCGCGGGCCCCAGTCGGCGCACATGCCCTTGGTGAGCATCTTCAGCGCGCCCTTGGTGGCCGCGTAGGGCGCGATGCCCGGGCGGACCACCTCGCTCTGCAACGAGCAGATGTTGACGATCTTGCCGTGGCCGCGTTCCGTCATCCGGCGCGCGGCCTCCCGGCCCACCAGGAAGGCGCTGGTGAGGTTGGTGTCCAGGATGCGGTGCCAGTCGGCGTCCGCGAACTCCAGCAGCGGCGCCCGCAGTTGCATGCCCGCGTTGTTGACCAGGATGTCGAGCGGGCCCACCCGCTCCTCGGCCTCCGCGATCCCGGCGGCCACGGACGGGCCGTCGGTCACGTCGAAGGCGGCCGTGTGCACGTCGCCCGGGAGGCCGGCGGCCGCCTCGGTGAGGCGTTCGCCGTCGCGCCCGTTGAGGACCACGCGGCAGCCGGCCTCGGCCAGGCCCCGGGCCAGGGCCAGCCCGATACCGCGGCTGGAGCCGGTCACCAGGGCCGTGCGCCCGCCGATGTCGAAGAGGGGGTGAGCCGTCATCGTCGTACTCCTGTTTCCGGCCGACCGGTGTGCCGTGCGCCTAGATGACCAGGGACAACAGCAGGACCAGCGCTCCGGCGACCACCGAGATGATCGTCTCCATGACGGACCAGGTCTTGATGGTCTGGCCGACGCTCAGCCCGAAGTACTCCTTCACCAGCCAGAAGCCGGCGTCGTTGACATGACTGAAGAAGAGCGAGCCGGCGCCGATGGCGAGGACCAGCAGGGCGGCGTGCGTGGTCGACATGTCGGCCGCGAGCGGCGCGACCAGACCGGCCGCCGAGACCGTCGCCACCGTCGCCGAACCGGTCGCCAGCCGGATCGCCACCGCGATCAGCCAGGCCAGCAGCAGCGCCGGGATCGACCAGTCCTTGGAGATCTCCAGGATCATCTGGCCCACGCCGGAGTCGATCAGCGTCTGCTTGAAGCCGCCGCCCGCGCCGACGATGAGCAGGATGCCGGCGATGGGCGCCAGGCCCTTCTCGACCAGGCCCGACAGCCGGTCCTTGCCGAAGCCGGCGGGCCGCAGCAGCGTGAAGATACCGACGATCACGGAGACCAGCAGGGCGATCAGCGGGTTGCCGATGACGTCGAAGGTGCGCTGCACCAGGTTCTCCGGGTCGTCGACGATGATGTCGACGAGCGCCTTGAGCAGCATCAGCACGACCGGCAGCAGGATCGTGGCCAGCGTCGCGCCGAAGCCCGGGCGCTTCTCCAGGTCCTCGGAGGCGCGCGTCGGGATCATCCGGTCGGGAGCGGGCACGTCCACCCAGCGGGCGGCGTACTTGGAGAACACCGGACCGGCGATGATCACCGTCGGGACGGCGATCAGCACGCCCAGCGCGAGGGTCACACCGAGGTTGGCGCCGAGCGCGTCGATCGCGACCAGCGGGCCGGGGTGCGGCGGGACCAGGCCGTGCATCACGGAGAGACCGGCGAGGGCCGGGATGCCGATCCGCATCAGCGAGTAGTTGCCGCGCTTGGCGACCATCAGCACCACCGGGATCAGCAGCACGATGCCGACCTCGAAGAAGAGCGGCAGTCCGATGACCGAGGCGATCAGCACCATCGTCCACGGCATCGAACGGGGCGTCGCCCTGGCGAGGATGGTGTCCACGATCTGGTCGGCGCCACCGGAGTCGGCGAGCATCTTGCCGAGGATCGCGCCGAGGGCGATCAGCACGCCGACGCCCGCGACGGTGGAGCCGAGCCCGGCGGTGAAGCTGGTGATGACCTTGTCCAGCGGCGCACCGGCGAACGCGCCGAGCGCCAGTGACCCGATGGTCAGCGACAGGAAGGCATGCAGCTTGAACTTGGTGATGAGCAGCACGATGACGGCGATGCCGAGGAGCACGGCGATGCCCAGCTGGGCGTGGCCGGCCGAGGTGATCGGCTCGACGGTGTCCGCTGCCAGCATCTCGACGCTGAGTCTGGTCACGGTGGGTTCCTTGCGGTGATGGGGGTTCGGGGGACGGTGCGGGGGGTTACTGGACCGGCTCGGGGAGGTCGCTCAGGGCGCTCGCCGCGCGTTCGGTGATCTCCTCGGGCGTACCGGACACGTCCACCGCGACCCCGGCCTCGTCCGACTGGAGCGGCTGGAGGGTGGCGAACTGGGAGTCGAGCAGGGCCGTCGGCATGAAGTGGCCCTGCCGGTGCGCCATCCGGTCCTCGATCAGTTCACGGCTGCCCGTGAGATGCACGAAGACGACACCGGGAGCGGCGGCCCGCAGCCGGTCGCGGTACGACCGCTTGAGTGCCGAACTGCTCACCACCCCGCCGAGCCCCGCACGCCCGTGGGCCCAGCCGCCGATGGCGTCCAGCCACGGCCAGCGGTCCTCGTCCGTCAGGGGGGTGCCGGCCGTCATCTTGGCGATGTTGGCCGGCGGGTGGAAGTCGTCGCCCTCGGCGTAGGGGACGCCGAGCCGGGCCGCGAGCAGGGGGCCGATGGTGGTCTTCCCGGTGCCCGCTACGCCCATGACCACGACGACATGGGGGGTGTGCAGTCGCTGCATCGCACTCTCGCTGTCTGCTGTCTTCGTCGACACGTGATGTCGACGCAACTGAAACCCATTAGGTACGACTAATTCAAGAGGCTGTGACATATAAGTCTGACTTTTTGTTCCCGTGACGCGCCCCGTACGCTGAGTGCATGAGCACACCGGGCCGGGGGCTGCACGGCCGCGTACTGGACACCCTCGGTCCCGCGATCACAGCGGGCGAATACCCCGCGGGCAGCGTCTTGCGCACGGACGAACTCGCGCAGCGCTTCGAGGTGTCGCGCTCCGTGATGCGCGAGGCCGTCCGGGTCCTGGAGTCCATGCACCTGGTCGAGTCGCGCCGCCGTGTGGGCGTCACCGTCCTGCCCGAGTGCGAGTGGAACGTCTACGACCCCCAGGTCATCCGCTGGCGCCTGGCCGGCGCCGAACGCCCCCGGCAGCTGCGCTCACTGACCGTGCTGAGGTCGGCGGTCGAGCCGGTCGCGGCCGGCCTGACGGCGCGGCTCGCCACACCGGAGCAGTGCGCCGAGCTGACCGAGTGCGCGCTCGGCATGGTCGCCAACTCGCGCGGGCACCGGCTGGAGGAGTACCTCTTCCACGACGTGGCCTTCCACCGCGTCATCCTCACCGCCTCGGGCAACGAGATGTTCGCCCGCCTCGGCGGCGTCGTCGCCGAGGTGCTGGCCGGCCGCACCCACCACGACGTGATGTTCGAGGACCCCGACCCGGCCGCCGTCACCCTGCACGTCCAGGTCGCCGAGGCGGTCCGGGCCCGGGACGCCGAGCGCGCCGAGCGGCTGACCCGGGAGATCACCGTCGGCGCGCTGCACGAACTGGACATCCTGGCGCCCTGAGTGCCGGGCGGGCGTCAGTCGAGGAACTCCCCGTCCACGTACACCCATGCCCCGTCCACCCGCTCGAAGCGGCTGTGCTCGTGCAGCGAGCCGCCGCGGTGGGAGGCGCGGAAGGTGACCGTCCCGGTGGTGTGGAAGGCGGACCCGCCCGTCGAGTCCAGGATCTCCAGGCCGGTCCACCGCGTCCCCGGGTCCAGATCCAGGCGCGCGGGCCGGGTCCTCGGGTGCCAGGTCCGCAGCAGGTATCCGGCGTGGCCCTTCACGAAGGCGCTGTAGCGCGAGCGCATCAGGGCCTCGGCGGTCGGGGCGGCGGCCCCGGCGTGGAAACGCCCGCAGCACTTCTCGTACGCCTCGGACCGCCCGCAGGGGCAGGAAGGGGTGGTCATGGCGACCACTGTAGGGGAAAAGCAGAAAACCCCTGCTCAGCAGGGGTTTCAGCTGGTGTCCGAGGGGGGACTTGAACCCCCACGCCCGATAAAGGGCACTAGCACCTCAAGCTAGCGCGTCTGCCATTCCGCCACCCGGACAAGGTGTCTGCCGCGCGGGGCGTTGCCCGCGGCGACGACGTAAACATTACCAGGCTTTCGGGGGTGGCCGATCACCCCCCTTCTTGGGCACGGGCGTCCGGAGAGAGAGGATGAGAGCGACCCACCAGCAGGGACCCACCAGCAGTGACAGCGGGAGGAACCACGTGAGCGACTCGGGCACGGCCAGGAGCGTCACCGGCGAGGACGAGGTCGTCGACCTCTGCCGCGAGCTGATCCGGATCGACACCAGCAACTACGGCGACCACTCGGGGCCGGGCGAGCGCAAGGCCGCCGAGTACGTCGCGGAGAAGCTCGCGGAGGTGGGACTCGAACCGCGGATCTTCGAATCCCACCCCGGACGAGCCTCCACCGTGGCCCGGATCGAGGGCGAGGACCCGTCCCGGCCCGCGCTGCTCATCCACGGCCACACCGACGTCGTCCCGGCCAACGCGGACGACTGGACCCACCACCCCTTCTCCGGCGAGGTCGCCGACGGCTGCGTGTGGGGCCGCGGTGCCGTCGACATGAAGGACATGGACGCGATGACCCTCGCGGTCGTCCGCGACCGGCTGCGCAGCGGACGCAAGCCCCCGCGCGACATCGTGCTGGCCTTCCTCGCCGACGAGGAGGCCGGCGGCACCTACGGCGCCCGGCACCTCGTCGACAACCACCCCGACCTCTTCGAGGGCGTCACCGAGGCGATCAGCGAGGTGGGCGGCTTCTCCTTCACCGTGAGCGAGCAGCGCCGCCTCTACCTGATCCAGACGGCCGAGAAGGGCATGCACTGGATGAAGCTGACCGTGGCCGGTACCGCCGGGCACGGGTCGATGATCCACCGCGACAACGCGATCACCGAGCTGTCGGAGGCCGTCGCGCGCCTCGGCCGGCACCAGTTCCCGATCCGCGTGACCAAGACGACCCGGGCGTTCCTCGACGAACTGGGCGACGCGATGGGCATCGAACTCGACGCGGACGACATGGAGGCCACGCTCGCCAAGCTCGGCGGCATCGCCAAGCTCATCGGCGCGACCCTGCGCAACACGGCCAATCCCACGCAGCTGGGGGCCGGCTACAAGGTCAACGTCATTCCGGGCTCGGCCACCGCGCACGTCGACGGGCGGTTCCTGCCCGGGTACGAGGAGGAGTTCCTCGCTGACCTCGACCGGATCCTCGGCCCGAAGGTGCTGCGCGAGGACGTGCACGCCGACAAGGCCGTCGAGACGACCTTCGACGGAGCGCTCGTCGAGGCGATGCAGTCCGCGCTGGTGGCCGAGGACCCGGCCGCGAAGGCGATCCCCTACATGCTCTCCGGCGGCACGGACGCGAAGTCCTTCGACGACCTGGGCATCCGGGGGTTCGGCTTCGCGCCGCTCAAGCTGCCGCCGGAGCTGGACTTCGCGGGCATGTTCCACGGGGTGGACGAGCGGGTGCCGGTGGAGGGACTCCAGTTCGGCGTGCGGGTGCTCGACCGCTTCATCGACGCCTCCTGAACCGCCCCCTCCGGTCAACGGGTTCCGCACGCGCCGGTATTCGGCCGCGCGTGCGGACGCCGACCGGGACGAGTGAATGCGCTCATAAGCTCGTAGCCTCATTACTTCCTCCTCGTTACAGGTGATGCGATCAGCAAGCTGGGATCGCGTTTTCCAACTAGGAGGAACAATGCTCAAGAAGGTCGTCGCCGCCGCGGCTGCCACCGGTGGTCTGGTTCTCGCGGGCGCGGGCATGGCCGTCGCCGACTCCGGTGCGCAGGGTGCCGCCGTGCACTCGCCCGGTGTCCTTTCCGGCAACGTCGTCCAGGTTCCCGTGCACGTCCCGGTGAACGTCTGCGGCAACACGGTTTCCGTGATCGGTCTGCTGAACCCCGCCTTCGGCAACGCCTGCGTCAACAAGTGACGTTGTGCCTCGCCCCATGAGGGTCTGAGTCCGCCGGCCCCGGAGCGCGCGCCATGCGCTCCGGGGCCGACGGACTTTTGATCGGCCTTCGAGGCGGGGGAGCGATGGCAACGCCGGAATTCCCGGCGTTCTCCGTACCACGGGACTAGGGCAAGGCAGGGATCCAGGAAATGCGACAGGTCACCCGCAAGGGCCTGATGACGATGGCGGCGGCCACCGGTGTGATCGCCGCCGCGGGCGGCGCCGCGCACGCCGACTCGGGGGCGCACGGCTCGAGTTCGGGTTCGCCCGGCGTGCTGTCCGGCAACACCGTGCAGGCGCCGGTGCACGTTCCGGTCAACGTGTGCGGCAACACGGTCGACGTCGTCGGCGTCCTCAATCCGGCGATGGGCAACTCGTGCGCCAACCGGGGCGGCGGCGCCTCCGGGGGCTCGGGCGGATACGGCGACTCAGGCGGCCGGGACGGTTCTCACGGAGGCTCGCACGCCGACGGTCACGCCAAGGACTCGCCGGGCGTCGCGTCCGGCAACCACATCGAGGTACCGGTGCACGTTCCGGTGAACGTGTGCGGCAACAGCATCGACGTCGTCGGTGTCCTCAACCCGGCCACCGGCAACGACTGCCGCAACGGGGGCGGGGACCACGAGACGCCTCCCGGCGATCCGGGCGATCCCGGTGACCCCGGCAATCCCGGTGACCCGGGTGACCCGGGTGACCCCGGTGACCCCGGTGACCCGGGCGATCCCGGTGACCCCGGTGACCCGGGTGACCCCGGTGACCCGGGTGACCCCGGTGACCCGGGTGACCCGGGTGACCCCGGTGACCCGGGTGACCCCGGTGACCCGGGTGACCCCGGTGACCCGGGCGACCCCGAGAACCCGGACACCCCGCCGGGCTCGGACGGCCCCGACGGCGGGACCCCGGACGAGGACGGTTCCGGTAGCCGGAACACCACCCAGCCGCAGGGCGACGCCCGCCTCGCCGAGACCGGCAGCGGCCTGCCGCTGGGCCTCACCCTGCCGGTGGGCGCGGGTGCGCTGCTCGCGGGCACCGTGCTCTACCGCAAGGCGCGCGCCTCGGCCTGATGCGGGCGGCGCGGTACAGCGGAGCGGGCCCCGCGTCGGCGGGGCCCGTCTGCGCCTCACCAGGTGGCGCGTACCTGGCGGATGATCCGCCGCCGCAGCCGCACCTTGCGGCTGCCGTCGAGCAGCAGGGTCAGTCGGTACAACTCCCAGTGTCCGTACTCGGCATGTTCCGTCAGCAGGCGTGTCGTCTCCTTGCGGGTGACCCCGCGCGGCACGTACACATCGACAAATTCGTATTCCGGCATCGAATCTATTGTGCGGGCTGGGGCCCGGTACGGATAGCGTCTGCACTATGTCTGATGCTGCGCAGCCCACCGCTGCCGAGGTACGCGCCGCCGCCGAGGCCGTCAAGACCGCGCTCGACCGCCACCTGGCCGCGGTCGAACGCCGGTCGGGGGAGGACGACCCGGCCGTCTACGACGCGTTCAACCAGCTGGCCGCGGCCGCGGAGGCGTACGACGAACTGCTCTACGACCGGTACGACGAGGTCACTCCCTTCGAGATCCCCGGTACCGGGGACTCGATGCCGCCCTACACGGGCCCCGAGGAGCCCAGCGCGCTCAGCGTGCTGATCCGCCGCGACTACTCGGTGGCCGAGCCGCAGCGTCTGATGGCCCAGGCCCGGCGGGTCGAGGCGGCGGACGAGGAGGGCGTGGGCGCGGAGGCCTCCGGCACGGTCCACGGGGCGCTGGGCCTGCTCTTCGGCGAGTTCGAGCCGGACGAGATCGCCTCCCGGCACAAGGAGTTCGGACTGGAGGAGGGCGACTCCACGCTCTGGGTGACGGCCGCGGACGAGACCGCCGAGCCCGGCGAGTGGCTGGAGGCCCCGTTCGACCAGGCCGACCCGCAACTGGTCGTCTGCCGCTTCGACGTCAGCGCGGTCTTCGACGACGAGTACGACGACGGTCTCGACGAAGACGAAGACGAAGACGAAGACGACGACGAGGCGGACGCGGACGAGGAGGAGAGCGGCGGCGTCGGTGCGGGGGAGCTGGACGAGGACCTCGACACGGACCTGGACGACGACTTCGGTCCGGACGAGGACACCGAACCGGCACGTCCGACCGCGGGTCGCTGAGTCACCGGCCCCCGGGAGCGCTCCGGGGGCCGGCGCTCGGCGTCAGCCGGCCGTCGGGACCTGCGGCGCGAGCAGTGCCGGCAGCCGGGTCGTGCGCGGCCTGGCCGGGACCTCGGCCACGGCGCGGGGCAGCGCCTGCTCCACGCCGTGCACCACGGAGAGGTGCCGGGCGGCCCGGCCGAAGGCCGTGTAGACCCAGGGGCGGCTGAGGGCCTGCGCGGCGTCGCCGGGCAGGACCACGACCACCGCGGGCCACCGGCCGCCCACCGCCTGGTGCGCGGTGAGGGCCCACCCGTGCCGCACGGACCCCTCGACCCGGTCCTTCGGGACGACCACGTCCTCGCCCCCGCACGACAGGTGCAGTCCGTCGGCGTCGGCCTTCACCACGCGGCCGGGCAGCGTACGGCCCGGCGCGGGGGAGTAGGCGACACGGTCGCCGGGGTCGAAGCCGCCGAAGCGGCCGGGGCCGGGATTCAGCCGTTCCTTCAGCGCCGCGTTGAGCGCCCGGGTGCCGGCCGCGCCGCCGTGGCCCGGGGTGATCACCTGGGTCTCCTCGGCGGGCACGCCGATCGCGCGCGGCACCGAGTCCGCGACGAGCTGGACGGTGCGGTGCACGGCCTCGCCCGCCTCCCGCACCGGCACGATCACGACCTCCTTGCCGGGCGCCTCCACCTGGCCCAGCTCGCCGATGCCGATGCCGGAGACGAGTTCGCCGAGCGGGCCCTGGTCCGGGAGACGCGAGGCGATCTGCGGGCAGACCCCCGCCGCCAGCAGGTCCGCGAAGATCCGGCCGGGCCCCGTCGAGCCGAGTACCGCCGGGTCCCCGGCGAGTACCAGCCGGGCCCCGTCCGGCAGTGACTCCGCCAGCAGCGCGCCCGCCTCGACGTCCAGCTGCGGTGCGTCGAGGACCACCAGCAGATCCAGGTCCACCGCGCCGTCGGTGTCCCGCCCCGGCCCCTCGGCACCGGCCAGCAACCCGGCCAGGGTGACGACCGCCGGACCCTCCGCGGCCGCGGAGCCCAGCAGCGCGGCGAAGCGGTCGCGGCCGAGCGGGCCCGGCGCGGCGGCCCAGGCGCGCAGCCCCAGGGCCCGCGCGGCGTGCAGCAGGGCCGCCGGTTCGGCCAGGGACGCCTCCCCGCCGGTGTGCAGGACCAGCCCGTGGCCCGCGACGGCGCGGATCAGCTCGGCGGCGGACCCCTGCGCCGAGTCGGCGGCCCGCTCCCAGTCCGCGGCCGAACCGTCCTGCTTCGGTGCCGCGTTGACGAGCCGGGCGAGACCGTCGGCCAGGCTCTCCTCGGCGAGCGCGTACCGCTCCAGGCCGATCAGGACGCGGACCGGGCGCTCGTCGGCCCCCTCGCCCTCCTCGTCCGCACCCTCCGCGCCGCCCGCAGCGCGCTCCGGGCGGGCGCCGGGCTCGTCCAGGGCGTCCTGGAAGGCCAGCGCCTCGCCCTCGGCCAGCGTGCTCTGAACGGCCGCGTCGGGATCCGGCACGCCACGCTGGGCCAGCGTGGCGGTGAGGCGCGCCAGCTCCAGGGCGGTGTGCCCGGCCAGCGCCGCCTGCTCCAGCAGCCACACGGTGACGGCACGGCCGCGCCGCTCGTCGTCCGGGCCGCACTCCGCGCCGAGCAGTGCGCGGGCGAAACCGTCGGCCTGCTCGGGCCGCACCCCGCCGACCCGGAGCAGCTGCCAGGGGTCCGTGCGCAGGGCCTCCGCCGCCCCATCGCCGAGGACCGCGGCGGTCTGCGGGGCGAGGGCCTCCGGGGCGCCGCCCTCGGCCAGCACGCGCCGGACCGCCTCGACGGTCTCCGGCGGGGGGCCCGCGGGTGCGGCGGACGGCTCGGCGGGTGCGGGCCGCGGCGGCCGCACCGGCTCGGGGGCCTGGCGGCGGGCCGGGCCGGGGTCGCCGAAGACGGTGGCCGCGGGCTTCTCGCCGCCCTCCACGGCCCGGACGGCGGCCAGCAGATCGGCCGCGGTGCCGCTGAGCTTCCCCCCGGCCTCGATCGGCCCCTGCTTCTCCGCCTTCCGCCGTTCGATCCGCTCCCGCTCGACCCGCTGGGCGGCCAGCTCGGCCTCGGTCTCGGACACCTGCGCCGCCGGGGCGGCCGCGTCGCCCCCCTCGTCGCCCCCCTCCCCGCCGGTCCCGGAGGCGTCCGCGGAGCCCGGAGTTCCCGGCCCGGGCTCCACGGTTTCTGCGGTGTCCTCGGGGGCGGGCTCGGGCTCCGTGCTCACAGCGTGCTCCAGTCGTGATCGGGATAGCGGTGCACCGGCGCCGACACGTCGTCGAGCGCCCGGCAGATCTCGTCAGGAAGACTAAGGGCCTCCACTGACAACGCCGCCGTGAGCTGCCGCGCGTTGCGCGGTCCGATGATCGGCGCGACCACACCAGGCCGGTCGCGGATCCAGGCCAGCGCCACCTGGAGCGGCGTCACCGCCAGCCCGTCGGCCGCCGTCGCCACCGCGTCCACGATGTGCCCGGCCGTGTCGTCGAGGTAGGGCGCGACGAACGGCGCCAGCTGCTCCGAGGCGCCCCGCGAGTCCGGGGGCGTGGCGTCCTTGCGGTACTTGCCGGTCAGGACCCCCCGGCCCAGCGGCGAGGAGGGCAGCAGGCCGACGCCCATGTCCAGGGCGGCCGGCAGCACCTCACGCTCGACGCCCCGCTGTAGCAGGGAGTACTCCATCTGCGTGCTCGCCACCCGGTTCCGTACGCCCGGCGCCGCCAGCTGCCAGGTCGCGGCCTTGGCCAGCTGCCAGCCGCAGAAGTTGGAGACCCCCGCGTACCGGGCGCGGCCGCTGCTCACCGCCACGTCGAGGGCGTGCAGCGTCTCCTCCAGCGGGGTGTGCGGGTCGAAGGCGTGCAGGTGCCACACGTCGACGTGGTCGGTGCCGAGGCGGGCGAGCGAGGCGTCCAGCGCGGAGAGCAGATGGCCGCGCGAACCGTCGAAGCGGCGGTCGGGATCGGGCACGCTGCCCGCCTTGGTCGAGATCACCAGGTCCCGGCGCGGCACCAGGCCCTCCATGAGCCGGCCGAGCAGGTACTCCGACTCCCCGTCGCCGTACACGTCCGCCGTGTCGACGAGTGTGCCGCCCGCTTCCCAGAAGGTCTTCAAGAGGTCCGCGGCGTCGTGCTCGTCCGTGCCCCGGCCCCAGGTCAGGGTGCCGAGACCGATGCGGGACACGCGCAGGCCGGTGCGGCCGAGATGCCTCTGCTCCATGAACGGCGACATTACTGGCCACGGCTTGCGCTGTGGGGGCCTGTGGACAACCGATTTCCGCGCGCTAAGGTCGGGGCACCAGCGACGTTACTGATGGGTAAGGGGAATCGGCCATGCAGCTCGGGATCAACCTCGGCTACTGGGGTGCCGGAATGGACGCGGACAACCTGGCCGTGGCCAAGGAGGCCGACCGGCTCGGATACGCCGTGTGCTGGGCCGCCGAGGCCTACGGCTCCGACGCGGCCACCGTGCTCACCTGGGTCGCCGCCCAGACCGAGCGCATCGACGTGGGCTCGGCCATCTTCCAGATCCCGGCCCGCCAGCCCGCGATGACCGCGATGACCGCCGCCACCCTGGACTCCCTCTCCCAGGGCCGCTTCCGCCTCGGCCTCGGCGTCTCCGGACCGCAGGTCTCCGAGGGCTGGTACGGCGTCAAGTTCGACAAGCCGCTGGCCCGCACCCGCGAGTACGTGGAGATCGTGCGCAGGGCGATGACCCGCGAGCGGCTGTCGTACGAGGGACAGCACTGGACGCTGCCGCTGCCCGGCGGCCCCGGCAAGCCGATCAAGCTGACCGTGCACCCGCAGCGCGAGCACATCCCGCTCTACATCGCCGCCATCGGCCCCAAGAACCTGGAGCAGACCGGCGAGATCGCCGACGGCGCCCTGCTCATCTTCCCCTCCGCCGACCACCTGGAGGAGACCGCCGTCAAGCACCTGCGCGCCGGACGCGAGAAGGCCGGCCTGACCCTCGACGGCTTCGACGTCTGCCCGACCCTGCCGCTCGCCCTCGGCGAGGACAAGGACGTCACCACGCTCGCCGACACCTTCCGCCCCTACACCGCGCTCTACGTCGGCGGCATGGGCAGCCGCAAGCAGAACTTCTACAACCAGCTCGCCCAGCGCATGGGCTACGAGCGGGAGGCCGCCGAGATCCAGGACAAGTACCTGTCCGGCGACAAGCAGGGCGCCGCCGCGGCCGTGCCGCACGAGCTGATCGACCAGACGACCCTGCTCGGCTCCGTCGACCGGATCGCGGACCGGATGAAGGCCTACGCCGCGGCCGGCGTCACCACCCTGACGCTCGCCCCCGCGGGCTTCACCCTGGACGAGCGCCTCGCCGCGCTCCGCGCCGGCACCGAGGCCCTGGAGCGTGCCGGACTGGCGTGACCCCCGGAAAGGTTCCGCGGCCGTGGTGGGGGCTCGGGGGTCTTCCCCGCCACGGCCGTCACGGGGAACAACGCGCCCGCGCCCCGGTGGTTACGCGTCCCCGCTGGTCCTTCTTTCGGCGGAGCTGCCCGCCGCACCTGTTGCCGAGTCCCCGCTTCCGCACTTGACTCGTTTAGCGGAGTGTGCGGAACCTGCGGACCTTGCAGCGGCAGAAGGGTGCCACCGATGCTTTCGGCGAAGAGCCTGTTCCAGGAGATCCTCGACAACGACGAGTCGTTCCGTCTCTTCTGCTCCATCGCTGCCAGCGGTGAGTCGCAGGGCGGCTGGGAGAACGCGCGCATCGCCGCGCTGGTGCCGGAGAGCGAGCGCGGACTCGCCCCCAAGATCACCCGGCACGGGGCGGACGAGGACAAGCACGGCCGGATCTTCAACGCCCTGCTGAAGAAGCGCGGCCTCGAACCCGTGGCGGTACCCCCCGAGACCGACTACACCATGCTGCTGGAGCGGCACGGCATCGGCCTCGCCCACGAGAAGCTCAAGGCCGACCGGCCCCTCACCGTGCGGGACGTCATCACCTACCTCGCGCACAGCAGGGTCACCGAGCAGCGCGCGGCCGAGCAGATGGCGATGCTCCTCAAGTACTTCGGCGACGACCCGGACCTGGGCCGGGCCGTCCGCATGATCTCCGCCGACGAGGACAACCACCTCGCCTACTCCCACGAGGAACTGCTGCGCTACACCGCCGACGGGCACGGCGCGTACATCCGGCGCACCCTGCGCGAGTGCGCGCTGGCCGAGATCCGCGTCCACCGGGACGTCAGCCTCGCCGTGATGGCCCGCATGGGGCGCGTCCTGGGCTGGTCCCGCGGCAGGTCGGCGCTGCTCGCGGCCGGCATCCACGCGACGTACGCCTACGAGCGGCTGACCGGCTGGCGCCGCATGGTGCGGCTGCGGACCCCGGACCGCCGCGACGCGCTCGGCGGTCCCGCGACCCCGGCCCCCGAGATCGCCTGAGCCGGCCCTGGGCCGCGTCCGGCCTAGAGCCAGCCCCGGCGCTTGAACTGCCGGTACAGCAGTACCTCCAGCACGGCCATCAGCAGGATCACCGCCGGGTAACCGCCGACCCAGTGCAGTTCCGGCATGTGGTCGAAGTTCATGCCGTAGATCCCCGCGATCATCGTGGGGACCGCGGCCATGGCGGCCCACGCGGAGATCTTCCGCATGTCGTCGTTCTGCCGGACGCTCATCTGCGCCAGATGCGCCGACAGGATGTCCGAGACGAGCCGGTCCAGGTTCTCCACCGACTCGTTCACGCGCGTGAGGTGGTCGCTCACGTCCCGGAAGAACGGCCGCGCCCGGTCGTTCACGAACGGCACCCCGGCGCCGAACGCGCCCGTTCCGGCCAGCCGGGCCAGCGGCGGCGCCAGCGGGCCGGTCGCCCGCCGGAACTCCAGGATCTGACGCTTGAAGTTGTAGATCCTCGACGCCGTGTGCCGCGAGCCGGCGCCGTCCGGCGAGAAGACCTCCGTCTCCAGCTCCTCCAGGTCGTTCTGGAGCTCGACCGCCACGTCCAGGTAGTGGTCCACGGTGGCGTCCGCGATCGCGTACAGCACCGCCGTGGGCCCTTTGCCGAGCAGGTGGGGCTCGTGCTCCAGACGCTGCCGCACGGCCTTCAGCGGGGAACCCTCGCCGTGCCGGACCACGACCGCGAAGGCGTCCCCCAGGAAGATCATCAGTTCGCCGCTGGAGACGGTGTCGCTGTCCGGCTCGTACACCACCGGCTTCAGGACGGCGAAGAGCGAGTCGTCGTACACCTCCAGCTTGGGCCGCTGATGCGCCTTGAGCGCGTCCTCCACCGCCAGCGGGTGCAACCCGAACTCCTGGCTGACCAGCTCGAACTCGGCCTCCGTCGGCTCATGCAGCCCGATCCAGACGAAGCCGCCGGCGGACCTCGCCTCGCCGAGCGCGTCGGACAGGTCCTCGGGCCCGTCCGTGCGGTGCCCGTCCCGGTAGATGGCACAGTCGACGATCACCGAACGCATTCTCCCCTCGCCCCGGCGCCCCTGTACGGCGCCGTACGCCTACCCTGGCCGCATGCCCACGCTGATCCTGGTTAGGCACGGACGTTCCACCGCCAACACCGAGGGGCTGCTCGCCGGGTGGACGCCCGGCGTGGCCCTCGACGAACGCGGCGCCGCTCAGGCCGCCGCGCTGCCCGCGCGGATCGCCGGCCTGCCACTCTCCGAGATCGTCACCAGCCCGCTCCAGCGCTGCCAGGAAACGATCCGGCCGCTGCTCGACGCCCGGCCCGGTCTGCGGGCGCACACCGACGAACGCATCGGCGAGTGCCACTACGGCGACTGGTCCGGGCGCAAGCTCGCCGAACTCAAGGACGAGCCCCTCATGGAGGTGGTGCAGTCCCACCCGTCCGCCGCGGCCTTCCCCGGCGGCGAGTCGATGCGCGCGATGCAGACCCGCGCCGCCGAGGCGGTACGCGAGTGGAACGCGCGCGTGGAGCGCGACCACGGCGCCGACGCCGTCTACCTCATGTGCTCGCACGGCGACATCATCAAGTCCCTGGTCGCGGAGGCGCTCGGCCTGCACCTCGACCTCTTCCAGCGGATCTCCGTCGAGCCCTGCTCCGTCACCGCGATCCGCTACACGCGCCTGCGGCCCTTCCTCGTCCGCCTCGGTGACACCGGCGACTTCGCCTCCCTGGCCCCGCGGCAGACGTCGCCGGACGACCAGGCCCCGGTCGGGGGTGGTGCGGGCGCACCGTGATCGTCCGCCGCAGTAGGGTGAACCGGTCGCGGCAGTGACCCCGATCTTCCGCTTTCCCCGACTTCCATGGAGACAGGACGTGTCCCGTCAGGTGTTCCTCTACGACCAACCGGAACGTTTCGTGGCCGGCACGGTCGGGCTGCCCGGGCGCCGTACGTTCTTCCTCCAGGCCACCGCGGGCTCCCGGGTGACCAGCGTGGCCCTGGAGAAGACCCAGGTCGCCGCCCTCGCCGAGCGCATGGACGAACTGCTCGACGAGGTCGTGCGGCGCAGCGGCGGCAGCACCGTCGTCCCCGCCGTGGCCCCCACCGAGCCGTCCGACACCGCGCCGCTCGACACCCCCGTCGAGGAGGAGTTCCGGGTCGGCACCATGGCGCTGGCCTGGGACGGCGAGGACCAGCGCATGATCGTCGAGGCGCAGGCCCTGGTGGAGCTGGAGGCCGAGTCCGAGGAGGACCTGGCGGAGGCCGAGGAACGGCTCCTCCAGGACGAGGAGAACGGCCCCCCGATGCTCCGGGTCCGCCTCACCGGCGCGCAGGCCAGGGCCTTCGCCAAGCGCGCCCTCGACGTCGTCAACGCCGGGCGCCCGCCGTGCCCCCTGTGCAGTCTCCCGCTCGACCCGGAAGGACACGTATGTCCGCGCCAGAACGGATACCGCCGCGGAGCGTGACCACCGACGCGACCGCGGCCGAGTTGCTCGCGCTGGGCGAACTGACCGTGCGCGGGCGCATCCGTGAGGCGTCCAACGCCGCGCTGTACTGCACCGTGACGCACGAGGGCCGCGAGGCGGCCTGCATCTACAAGCCGGTCGCCGGCGAGCGGCCCCTGTGGGACTTCACCGACGGCACCCTCGCCCAGCGCGAGGTCGCCGCCTACGAGGTGTCGGAGGCCACCGGCTGGGGCCTGGTCCCGCCCACCGTGCTGCGCGAGGGGCCCTACGGCGAGGGCATGGTCCAGCTGTGGATCGAGGCGGTGCCGGAGACGGAACTGCTCGCCCTGGTGGACGAGGAGGACCCCGGCCCCGGCTGGAAGGGGATCGCCCTGGCCGAGGTCGGCGAGGGCCGCACCGCGCTGCTCGTGCACGCCGACGACGAGCGGCTGCGCCGGCTCGCCGTACTGGACGCCGTGATCAACAACGCCGACCGCAAGGGCGGTCACCTGCTGCCCGCCGACGGCGAGCGGCTGTACGGCATCGACCACGGGGTCACCTTCCACGCCGAGAACAAGCTGCGCACCCTGCTGTGGGGCTGGGCGGGCGACCCGCTCACCGGGGAGGCCCTGGCGGCGCTCGACGCCCTCAGGGAGGCACTCGAGGACGGCGGCGCCCTGGCGCTCAGACTCGGCGGCCTCATCACCCCCGCCGAACTCGACGCCACCCGCGCGCGGGTCGACACCCTGCTGGCCTCCGGGAAACACCCCGAACCCGGCGGCGAGTGGCCGGCCATCCCCTGGCCTCCGGTCTAGGCACCCCGGTGACGCGGAAGCACGACGGCGGGGGCCGGCGCAAGAGCGCCTTACCGGCCAACCGGACCGGTCCGGTTCGTGTACGGAACATCCGTCCGGTTACGCTCATGACATGCATGCCTGGCCCGCTTCCGAGGTCCCCGTCCTGCCCGGTCAGGGCCGCGACCTGAGGATCCACGACACCGCGACCGGAGACCTGGTGACCCTCGCCCCCGGTCCCGTCGCCCGCATCTACGTCTGCGGCATCACGCCGTACGACGCGACCCATATGGGGCACGCGGCGACCTACAACGCGTTCGACCTCGTGCAGCGCGTGTGGCTCGACACCAAGCGACAGGTGCACTACGTCCAGAACGTCACCGACGTCGACGACCCGCTCCTGGAGCGTGCCGTGCGCGACGACGTCGACTGGACCGCCCTCGCGGAGAAGGAGACCGCCCTCTTCCGCGAGGACATGACGGCGCTGCGGATGCTGCCGCCGCGGCACTACATAGGTGCCGTCGAGGCCATACCCGGCATCGTCCCGCTCGTCGAGCGGCTGCGCGACGCCGGAGCCGCCTACGAGCTGGAGGGCGACACCTACTTCTCCGTCGAGGCCGACCCCCACTTCGGCGGCGTCTCCCACCTCGACGCCGCCGCCATGCGGCTGCTCTCGGCCGAGCGGGGCGGCGACCCGGACCGGCCGGGCAAGAAGAACCCGCTCGACCCGATGCTGTGGATGGCGGCCCGTGAAGGGGAGCCCAGCTGGGACGGCGCGTCCCTCGGCCGCGGGCGCCCCGGCTGGCACATCGAGTGCGTGGCCATCGCCCTCGACCACCTCGGCATGGGCTTCGACGTCCAGGGCGGCGGCTCCGACCTCGCCTTCCCGCACCACGAGATGGGCGCCTCGCACGCCCAGGCCCTCACCGGCGAGTTCCCCATGGCCAAGGCGTACGTCCACGCCGGCATGGTCGGTCTCGACGGCGAGAAGATGTCCAAGTCCAAGGGCAACCTGGTCTTCGTGTCGGCGCTGCGCCGCGACGGCGTCGACCCCGCCGCCATCCGGCTGTCGCTGCTCGCCCACCACTACCGGGCCGACTGGGAGTGGACCGACCAGGTGCTGCGGGACGCCGTCGCCCGGCTGGACCGCTGGCGCGCCGCCGTGTCCCGGCCCGACGGCCCGCCCGCCGAGGCGCTCGTCGAGGAGATCCGCGCCGCCCTTGCGAACGACCTGGACTCGCCGGCCGCGCTCGACGCCGTCGACCGCTGGGCCGCCCGCCAGGAGGAGAGCGGCGGCACGGACGAGGGCGCGCCCGGCGTCGTCTCCCGCGCGGTGGACGCCCTGATGGGCGTGGCCCTCTAGGCAGCCGCACAGCCGCAGCACACCCGCGCACGCGGAACGGGGGCGCTTCCGCCGGGAAGCGCCCCCGTCCCACATCGGTGAGCCCGCTCAGTCCTCCGACGACTCCTCGTCGTCCCCGGTCGCCTTGGGCGGCCGCGGCGGACGGGTCCGGCCGCTGGGGTTGTCCCGCAGAAACGGCGTGCCGGGCGGCCCGTCGCCGCCGTCCGCCGTGGCGTGTCCACCCGGTCCGCCCGTCCCGGAGCCGTCCCGGCGACGCAGGTACCGCTCGAACTCGCGGGCGATCGCCTCGCCCGAGGCCTCCGGCAGCTCCGCGGTGTCCCGGGCCTCCTCCAGCGACTGCACGTACTCGGCGACCTCGCTGTCCTCGGCGGCCAGCTGGTCCACGCCGGTCTGCCAGGCGCGGGCGTCCTCGGCCAGCTCGCCCAGCGGGACGCGCACCCCGATCAGGTCCTCCAGCCGGTTCAGCAGGGCCAGCGTCGCCTTCGGGTTGGGCGGCTGCGACACGTAGTGCGGCACCGCGGCCCACAGCGACACGGCCGGTACGCCCGCGTGGGCGCACGCCTCCTGGAGGATGCCGACGATGCCGGTCGGCCCCTCGTACTTGGTCTCCTCCAGGTCCATGCGCCGGGCCAGGTCGGCGTCCGACGTGGTCCCGCTGATCGGCACCGGACGGGTGTGCGGGGTGTCGCCCAGCAGTGCGCCCAGGACGACCACCAGCTCGACGCCCAGTTCGTGGGCGAAGCCGAGCAGTTCGTTGCAGAACGAGCGCCAGCGCATGGACGGTTCGATGCCGCGGACGAGGACGAGGTCGCGCGGCTTGTCGCCGCCGATCCGCACCACCGAGAGTCTGGTCGTCGGCCAGGTGACCTTGCGGACGCCGTCCTCCATGAAGACGGTGGGACGGTTGACCTGGAAGTCGTAGTAGTCCTCGGCGTCCAGCGCCGCGAAGACCTCGCCCTTCCATTCCCTGTCGAGATGCGCGACCGCGGTGGAGGCGGCGTCGCCGGCATCGTTCCAGCCCTCGAACGCGGCCACCATGACCGGGTCGACCAGCTCGGGAACCCCCTCGAGCTCGATCACCCAGCGCCTCCTTCCGACGTGCCCTCGCGTACCCCCCAACCTTACGGCGTGCGGAGGGGCCGCCCGCAGCCCCCTTGCACGGGGGAGTGAACGGATCACTGCCCCGCGCGAGGGGGCCGGACACCCTCCTGGCCTGCCCGGAAAGCGTCGGCCTACTTCCCGTCGAGCAGGCCCTGGACCTTCGCGCGGACGTCGTCGGTGGCCAGGCCGCGGATGGTCAGCGTGGTCCGGCGGCGCAGCACGTCGTCCGCCGTCTCCGCCCACTCGTTGTCCCGGGCCCACACGACCTGCGCCCAGATCTCCGGGGCGTCCGGGTGGACCCGCTCGGCCAGTTCCGGGCTCTCGTTGGCCAGCCGGGCGATGTCGAAGGCCAGCGAACCGTAGTGGGTGGCCAGGTGCCGTGCGGTGTCCGCGGCCATGCGCGGGCCGGGCGCCGGACCGTCGACCAGCAGCCGGTGGGCGACCGCGCGCGGGTTGGCGACACCGGGCAGCGGCAGCTTCTTCGGCAGCGACGCGATGGGCTCGAAGTCCTCGCCCAGCGGGTGGCCCGGCAGCGCCTCCAGCTTCTTCATCACCGTGCGGCCGATGTGGCGGAAGGTGGTCCACTTGCCGCCGGCCACGGACAGCATGCCGCCCCGGCCCTCGGTGACGACCGTCTCGCGCTTGGCCTTGGCGGTGTCACCCGGACCGCCGGGAAGTACCCGCAGGCCCGCGAAGGAGTACGTGATCAGGTCCCGGTCGAGCTGCTGGTCGCGGATGGAGAACGCGGCCTCGTCCAGGATCTGGGCCATGTCCTTGTCGTTGACCGCGACGTCCGCCGGGTCGCCCTCGAACTCCTCGTCGGTCGTGCCGAGCAGCAGCATGTCCTCCCAGGGGAGGGCGAAGGTGATCCGGTACTTGTCGATCGGGGTGGCCAGCGCCGCCTTCCAGGGCGCGGTGCGCTTGAGCACCAGGTGCGCGCCCTTGGACAGGCGGATGGACGGCGCCGCCGCCGGGTCCTCCATGCGGCGCAGGTGGTCGACCCAGGGACCGGTGGCGTTGAGCACCAGGCGCGCGTTCACCCCGAACTCGTCGCCGGTCAGCCGGTCCTTCAGCTCCGCGCCGGTCACCCGGCCCTTGGTGAAGCGCAGGCCGGTGACCTCGGCGTGGTTGAGGACGACCGCGCCGGAGTCGACCGCCGCGCGGACGGTCATCAGCGCCATGCGGGCGTCGTTCATCTGGTCGTCGCCGTACACGGCCACGGCCTTGAGGTTGTCGGTGCGCAGCTCCGGCACGTCCTGCGCGGCCTTGGCCGGGGAGAGCAGGTGGCCGACGCCGTCACCGAAGGCGGACAGCGCCGAGTACGCGAAGACGCCGGCCCCGAGCTTCGCCGCGCCGTGCGGCCCGCCCTTGTACACGGGGAGGTAGAACGTGAGCGGGTTCGCCAGGTGGGGGGCCACCTGGCGCGAGACCGCACGGCGCTCGAAGTGGTTCTCCGCCACCAGCTTCACCGCGCCGGTCTGCAGGTAGCGCAGTCCGCCGTGGAGCAGCTTGGAGGAGGCTGAGGAGGTGGCGCCGGCGAAGTCGCCGGCGTCGACCACGGCCACCCTGAGGCCGGACTGCGCGGCGTGCCAGGCGGTGGAGATGCCCAGGATGCCGCCGCCGATCACGAGAAGGTCGTACGACGCCTTGGAGAGCTGCTCCCGGGTCTCGGCCCGGCTCGGGTTCGAGCCGGAGGCCGGGTGCGTACCCAGGGCAGGCACGGACTGCAGGGTGGACTGAGTGGTCATTGCGGTTCTTACTCCTCGTCCTCGAGCCAGCCCATGGTCCGCTCGACGGCCTTGAGCCAGCTCTTGTACTCACGGTCGCGGGTCTCCGCGTCCATGCGGGGGGTCCACTCGGCGGCCCGCCGCCAGTTGGCGCGCAGGTCGTCGGTGCTGTTCCAGAAGCCGACGGCCAGGCCGGCGGCGTAGGCGGCGCCGAGGCAGGTGGTCTCGGCGACCATCGGGCGCACCACGGGGGCGTCCACGAAGTCGGCGAGGGTCTGCATCAGCAGGTTGTTGGAGGTCATGCCGCCGTCGACCTTGAGGGCGGTCAGCTCCACGCCGGAGTCCTTCGTCATGGCGTCCGCGATCTCCCGCGTCTGCCAGGCGGTGGCCTCCAGGACGGCGCGCGCGAGGTGCGCCTTGGTGACGTACCGGGTGAGGCCGGCGATCACACCGCGGGCGTCGGAGCGCCAGTACGGGGCGAACAGGCCGGAGAAGGCCGGGACGAAGTAGGCGCCGCCGTTGTCCTCGACCGTCAGGGCGAGGGTCTCGATCTCGGCGGCGGTGGAGATCAGGCCCATCTGGTCGCGCATCCACTGCACCAGCGAACCGGTGACGGCGATCGAGCCCTCCAGGGCGTAGACCGTGTCCTGGTCGCCGATCTTGTAGCCGACGGTGGTCAGCAGCCCCGAGTAGGAGTTGATGAGCTTGTCACCGGTGTTCATCACCATGAAGGTGCCGGTGCCGTACGTCGACTTGGTCTCGCCCTCGGAGAAACAGGTCTGCCCGAACAGGGCCGCCTGCTGGTCGCCGAGCGCGGAGGCGACCGGGATGCCGCCCAGCAGGTCGCCGAGCCGGCCGCCGGTGATCTCGCCGTAGACCTCGGCGGAGGAGCGGATCTCCGGAAGCATCTGCATCGGCACGCCGATGGACTCGGCGATCTTCTCGTCCCACGCCATGGTGTGCAGGTTCATCAGCATGGTGCGGGAGGCGTTGGTGACGTCGGTGACGTGCTTGCCGCCGTTCACACCGCCCGTCAGGTTCCAGATGACCCAGGTGTCCATGGTGCCGAAGAGCAGGTCGCCCGCCTCGGCGCGCTCGCGCACCCCGTCGACGTTGTCGAGCAGCCAGCGGGCCTTGGGGCCGGCGAAGTAGGAGGCCAGCGGCAGGCCGGTCTCGCGGCGGAAGCGGTCCTGGCCGACGTTGCGGCCGAGTTCCTTGCACAGGGCGTCGGTGCGGGTGTCCTGCCAGACGATGGCGTTGTGGACGGGCTCACCGGTGTTCTTGTCCCAGACGAGGGTGGTCTCGCGCTGGTTGGTGATGCCGATGGCCTTGATGTCGTCGCGGGTGATGCCGGCCTTCTCGACGGCGCCGGCGACGACCTCCTGGACGTTGGTCCAGATCTCGGTGGCGTTGTGCTCGACCCAGCCCGGCTTCGGGAAGATCTGCTCGTGCTCCTTCTGGTCGACGGAGACGATGCGCCCGTCGCGGTCGAAGACGATGCAGCGGGACGACGTGGTGCCCTGGTCGATGGCCGCGATGAAGGGTCCGGCGGTGTGGGCGTCGGTCACTGTGTGCTCCTGGTTCCGTGGTGGGTGGCCGGTCGGTGCGGCGCGTGTGCTGCGGCCCGATGATGGCCGAGCGTAGGTCCGCTCAGGCGAACGCGAGGTTGTAGACACCTCCGGCGATGGCGCCGCCGATCAGCGGACCGACGACCGGGATCCACGCGTAGGACCAGTCGGAACCGCCCTTGTTGGGCAGGGGCAGCAGGGCGTGCACGATGCGCGGGCCGAGGTCGCGGACCGGGTTGATGGCGTAGCCCGTCGGGCCGCCGAGCGACAGGCCGATGGAGACCACCACGAACGCCGTGATCAGGACGCCCAGGACGCCGAGGCCGTTGCCCTCCCCGTTGAGGCCCTGGGTGAGGATGGCGAGCAGCAGGACGAAGGTGCCGATGATCTCGGTGGCGAGGTTCTGGACCACGTGCCGGATCTCGGGGCCGGTGGAGAAGACGCCCAGGACGGGTCCCGCGCCCTTCTCCTGCGCCTCGACGGCCTTGGCCGTCGTGTCCTGGGCGCCGGGACCGCCGACGATCTCGCGGTCGGTGAGGTGGGCCTGGAACTGGCCGTAGTAGGCGACCCAGACCAGGACCGCACCGATCATGGCGCCGAGCATCTGGCCCGCGAAGTAGGTCGGGACGTTGCTCCAGTCACCGTCCTTGATCGCGATGCCGATCGTCACGGCCGGGTTGAGGTGGGCGCCGGAGAGCGGCGTCGAGATGTACGCCGCCGTCATGACGGCGAAGCCCCACCCGAGGGCGATGGCGACCCAGCCGGCGTTGCGCGCCTTGGAGGCCTTGAGCGTCACGGCGGCACACACACCGCCGCCGAGCAGGATGAGTATGGCGGTACCTATGGTCTCGCCGATGAAGATGTCGGAGCTGGACACCCGCGACTCCTTTGTCCTTCGTCCAGGGGAAGCCGAACCCCGGGTCCCTCCGGGTGTTCCGGCGCCCTCGGTATGAGAGCGATGGCGGCCCTTGGCGTTGTCCCACTCTAACGCGTATTGCCGGTAGGTGTTCGACAATGCCGACCGATGGACGCGAGTCTGGCTCGGTGTCACGGGTGCGTCAAGAGCCCTGTTATCGAAAGCACGATCGTTATTGATCGTCTCGGGCTATCGGTCCTGGGGCGGACATGACCGAGGGCCGGGACGCCCCCCGGCGCCCGGCCCTCTGCTTCCTCCCCGGACGCTAGAAGCGCCCGGCCCCCAGGTCCCGCGAGACCGCGCGGGCGCAGTCCCGGACCGCCGCGACCAGCTCGGGCCGCAGCTCGCCCTCCCGGCGCAGCCGCTCCACCGCGCCGGTGATGCCGACCGCGCCGACCGGCATGCGCCGGCGGTCGTGGATGGGGGCGGCGATGGAGGCGATCCCCTCCCAGGTCTCCTCCACGTCGGCCGCGTACCCGCGCGCGCGGGTGATGTCCAGGATGTGCTCGAACCCCTCCGGCTCGCAGACCGTCCGGTCCGTGTACGCCTTGCGGTCCGCCTCCAGCGCCTCGCTGTGCGCGACCGGGTCGTACGCCGACAGCACCTTGCCCAGCGCCGTGGAGTGCAGCGGCTGCATGGCACCGATCTCCAGGACCTGCCGGCTGTCGTCGGGCCGGAAGACGTGGTGCACGATCAGGACGCCCTGCTGGTGCAGGACGCCCAGGTGGACGCTCTCCCCGCTGGAGCGGGCCAGGTCGTCCGTCCACACCAGGGCGCGGGCCCGCAGTTCGTGCACGTCGAGGTACGTCGTGCCCAGGCGCAGCAGCTCCGCGCCCAGCTGGTAGCGCCCGGAGGCGTCGTCCTGCTCGACGAAGCCCTCCTGCTGGAGGGTGCGCAGGATGCCGTGCGCGGTGCCCTTGGCCAGACCCAGCGAGGAGGCGATGTCCGACAGGCCGAGCCGCCGCTCACCGCCCGCGAGCAGGCGCAGCATCGCGGCCGCCCGTTCGAGCGACTGGATGTTCCGTGCCATCGACGTACTGCCTCCGTCCCCTTCGAGTGCCGACCTCGGCGCCACTGACGTCGTTCGGCAATGCCGAACACTACCGGTCGATGCCGACCTCCCGCTAACCGTCGGCGGGCAACTGTTGCACTTCGGCCACGTCCCGGTCGTCCCGGCCGCCCTCCAGAGGCAGTCGAGGGCCGGGCGTCATCCTTTCGGCGGCCCTTACGGCCCGCCACACTCGTCCGCGTCGTGGACGCCCCGACCATCCGTCCCCGGTCCCGGCTACCCTGACGACGTGCGTTCTCCCCCGGGGCGTCCCCAGCGGACGCCACCGGGCAGCGCAAAGCCGACAGCCGTCGCATCCTAGGGAGCCCTTTCATGGCCTCGTCGCCATCCACCCCGCCCGCCGACACCCGGACCCGTGTGTCCGCCCTCCGCGAGGCCCTCGCCAGCCGCGTCGTGGTCGCCGACGGCGCGATGGGCACCATGCTCCAGGCGCAGAACCCCTCAATGGACGACTTCCAGCAGCTGGAGGGGTGCAACGAGGTCCTGAACCTCACCCGGCCGGACATCGTGCGCTCGGTGCACGAGGAGTACTTCGCCGCCGGCGTCGACTGCGTGGAGACGAACACCTTCGGCGCGAACCACTCCGCGCTGGGCGAGTACGACATCCCCGAGCGCGTCCACGAGCTGTCCGAGGCCGGTGCCCGGGTGGCCCGCGAGGTGGCCGACGAGTTCCAGGTCCGCGACGGCCGGCAGCGCTGGGTCCTGGGCTCGATGGGCCCCGGCACGAAGCTCCCCACCCTCGGACACGCCCCGTACACGGTGCTGCGCGACGCCTACCAGCGCAACGCCGAGGGCCTGGTCGCGGGCGGCGCCGACGCCCTGCTGGTGGAGACCACGCAGGACCTCCTCCAGACCAAGTCCTCCGTACTCGGCGCCCGGCGCGCCCTCGACGCCCTCGGCCTCGACCTGCCGGTGATCGTGTCGGTGACCGTCGAGACGACCGGCACCATGCTGCTCGGCTCGGAGATCGGCGCCGCGCTCACGGCGCTGGAGCCGCTGGGCATCGACATGATCGGCCTGAACTGCGCCACCGGCCCGGCGGAGATGAGCGAGCACCTGCGCTACCTCGCCCGGCACTCCCGCATCCCGCTGTCCTGCATGCCCAACGCCGGTCTGCCCGTCCTGGGCAAGGACGGGGCGCACTACCCGCTGACCGCGCCGGAGCTGGCGGACGCCCAGGAGACGTTCGTCCGCGAGTACGGCCTGTCCCTGATCGGCGGCTGCTGCGGCACCACGCCCGAGCACCTGCGCCAGGTCGTCGAGCGGGTGCGGGACACGGCACCCGGCGAGCGCCGGCCCCGGCCCGAACCGGGCGCCGCCTCCCTCTACCAGACGGTCCCCTTCCGGCAGGACACCTCGTACCTGGCGATCGGCGAGCGGACCAACGCCAACGGCTCGAAGAAGTTCCGCGAGGCCATGCTGGAGGGCCGCTGGGACGACTGCGTGGAGATGGCCCGCGACCAGATCCGCGAGGGCGCGCACATGCTCGACCTGTGCGTGGACTACGTCGGCCGCGACGGAGTGGCCGACATGGAGGAGCTGGCGGGGCGCTTCGCGACCGCGTCGACCCTGCCGATCGTGCTGGACTCCACCGAGGTCGAGGTCGTCCAGGCCGGGCTGGAGAAGCTCGGCGGCCGCGCGGTGATCAACTCGGTGAACTACGAGGACGGCGACGGCCCGGAGTCCCGCTTCGCGCGGGTCACGACGCTGGCGCGGGAGCACGGCGCCGCCCTGATCGCGCTGACCATCGACGAGGAGGGCCAGGCCCGCACCGCCGAGAAGAAGGTCGAGATCGCCGAGCGGCTCATCGACGACCTCACCGGCAACTGGGGCATCCACGAGTCGGACATCCTCGTCGACTGCCTGACCTTCACCATCTGCACCGGCCAGGAGGAGTCCCGCAAGGACGGCATCGCCACCATCGAGGGCATCCGGGAGCTGAAGAGGCGGCACCCGGACGTGCAGACCACGCTCGGCCTGTCCAACATCTCCTTCGGCCTCAACCCGGCCGCCCGCATCCTGCTGAACTCCGTCTTCCTGGACGAGTGCGTCAAGGCGGGCCTGGACTCGGCGATCGTCCACGCGTCCAAGATCCTGCCGATCGCCCGGTTCGACGACGAACAGGTCACCACCGCGCTCGACCTGATCTACGACCGGCGCAGCGAGGGCTACGACCCGCTGCAGAAGCTGATGCAGCTCTTCGAAGGCGCCACCGCCAAGTCCCTCAAGGCGTCCAAGGCCGAGGAACTGGCGGCGCTGCCGCTGGACGAGCGGCTCAAGCGGCGCATCATCGACGGTGAGCGCAACGGCCTGGAGCAGGACCTGGACGAGGCCCTCCAGGAGCGCCCGGCGCTGGAGATCGTCAACGAGACCCTGCTGGACGGCATGAAGGTCGTCGGCGAGCTGTTCGGCTCCGGCCAGATGCAGCTGCCGTTCGTGCTCCAGTCCGCCGAGGTCATGAAGACCGCGGTCGCGCACCTGGAACCGCACATGGAGAAGACGGACGACGACGGCAAGGGCACCATCGTGCTCGCCACGGTCCGCGGCGACGTCCACGACATCGGCAAGAACCTCGTCGACATCATCCTGTCCAACAACGGCTACAACGTCGTCAACCTCGGCATCAAGCAGCCGGTCTCCGCGATCCTGGAGGCGGCCGACGAGCACAAGGCCGACGTCATCGGCATGTCCGGGCTCCTGGTCAAGTCCACGGTGATCATGAAGGAGAACCTGGAGGAGCTGAACCAGCGCAAGCTGGCCGCCGACTACCCGGTGATCCTCGGCGGCGCGGCCCTCACCCGCGCCTACGTCGAGCAGGACCTGCACGAGATCTACGACGGCGAGGTCCGCTACGCCCGCGACGCCTTCGAGGGCCTGCGCCTCATGGACGCGCTGATCGGGATCAAGCGGGGAGTGCCGGGCGCCAAGCTGCCGGACCTCAAGCAGCGCAGGGTGCGGGCGGCCACCGTCCAGGTCGAGGAGCGCCCCGAGGAGGGCCACGTCCGCTCCGACGTCGCCGTCGACAACCCGGTGCCCGAGCCGCCGTTCCGCGGCACCCGCGTCGTCAAGGGCATCCAGCTCAAGGAGTACGCCTCCTGGCTCGACGAGGGCGCCCTGTTCAAGGGCCAGTGGGGCCTCAAGCAGGCCCGCACCGGCGAGGGACCCTCGTACGACGAACTGGTCGAGACCGAGGGCCGGCCGCGGCTGCGCGGCCTCCTCGACCGGCTCCAGACCGAGAACCTGCTGGAGGCGGCCGTCGTCTACGGCTACTTCCCCTGCGTCTCCAAGGACGACGACCTGATCGTCCTCGACGACGACGGCAACGAGCGCACCCGGTTCAGCTTCCCGCGCCAGCGCCGCGGCCGGCGGCTGTGCCTGGCCGACTTCTTCCGGCCGGAGGAGTCCGGCGAGACCGACGTCGTCGGCTTCCAGGTCGTCACCGTCGGCTCCCGCATCGGCGAGGAGACGGCCCGCATGTTCGAGGCCAACGCCTACCGCGACTACCTCGAACTGCACGGCCTGTCCGTGCAGCTCGCCGAGGCCCTCGCCGAGTACTGGCACGCGCGCGTGCGCTCCGAGCTGGGCTTCGCCGGGGAGGACCCCGCCGAGATGGAGGACATGTTCGCCCTGAAGTACCGGGGCGCCCGCTTCTCCCTCGGCTACGGCGCCTGCCCGGACCTGGAGGACCGCGCCAAGATCGCCGACCTGCTCCAGCCGGAGCGCATCGGCGTCCACCTGTCGGAGGAGTTCCAGCTCCACCCCGAGCAGTCCACCGACGCCATCGTCATCCACCACCCCGAGGCGAAGTACTTCAACGCCCGCTGAACCCCCGTGTGAGCCGCTCCACAGGCCACACCAGGCGTTCCGGTCCCGCACGACGTACACTGGTCGGTCCACCGCAGGCCGGTTCCCCACGTGGGAACCGGCCTGATCGTCCCTCAAGGAGGTACGTGGATGACCAGCACGGTCCCCGCACTCGGAACCCGTACGGCCGAAGGCTCAGCCCTGCAGGCCGTGCTCCTCGACATGGACGGCACCCTGGTGGACACCGAGGGCTTCTGGTGGGACGTCGAGGTCGAGGTCTTCGCCTCCCTCGGCCACACCCTCGACGACTCCTGGCGCCACGTGGTCGTCGGCGGCCCCATGACCCGCAGCGCCGGCTTCCTGATCGAGGCCACCGGCGCCGACATCACCCTCGCCGAACTGAGCGTCCTGCTCAACGACGGCTTCGAGGAGCGCATCGGCAGCGACCTGCGGCTCATGCCGGGAGCCGCCCGGCTGCTCGCGGAGCTGTCCGCGCACGAGATCCCCACCGCCCTGGTCTCCGCCTCGCACCGGCGCATCATCGACCGCGTGCTGACGTCGCTCGGCCCGCGGCACTTCGCCCTCACCGTCGCCGGTGACGAGGTGCCGCGCACCAAGCCCCACCCCGACCCCTACCTGGCCGCCGCGGCCGGGCTCGGCGTGGACCCCGCGCGGTGCGCCGTCGTGGAGGACACCGCGACCGGGGTCGCCGCCGCCGAGGCCGCCGGCTGCCAGGTCGTCGCCGTGCCCTCGGTCGCCCCCATCACACCGGGCGCGCGGCGCACCGTGGTCGGCTCCCTGGAAGAGGTCGACCTGACATTTCTGCGCGGTCTGATGACCGTAATGCTCTAGGCGTTCAGGGGGATATTCCCGGCTTCCCCGATGGCCGAATTGCAGCACCGGTCACCGACCTCGAAGTGTGACGTTCCCCACGTTGCCAGGGGTCGACAGGCATGCGTAGGTGTGCTGCTTTCGGCCAGGCGAACGTTGTCGAGGAGTCCTTGTGTCCTGATTGGTGAAAGCCTGCACTAATCCTTCCACTGTCGGGTTTTCGGTGTGTCCACACCCGGTTTCGCTCCGTGATGAGCCCCCAACTCCGGTGGCTGCGAGCCCCCGTGCGGGCGCGGACTAATCTCGTCGCGAGAACGTCCGCCACTACCCCCGTGATCCGCCGCGACACCCCTGCATTCCGGATACACGGACCGACAGCTCTGGAGAAACTCGAGCATGAACCGCAAGACTTTGGTGCTGCCGGTCGTCGTCGGCCTGCTCGCGCCGGTACTCGCCGCCTGCGGCGGGTCCGACGGCGGCAGCGGCGGCGGGGACGCGATAGTCGTCGGCACCACGGACCGGTTCACCATCACGAAGGACGTCACGGCGCCCCTCGACCCGGCCTGGGCCTACGACGTCGGTGCCTGGAACATCATGCGCCACACCTCGCAGACGCTGATGACCCAGCCGCGCGGTGACGGCGAACCCGTCCCCGAGGCCGCCGAGAAGTGCGGCTTCACCGACACCGGCAACGAGCGCTACGCCTGCACCCTGCGCGACGGCCTGCAGTTCTCCGACGGCGACGCCATCACCGCCGAGGACGTCAAGTACTCCATCGACCGCGCCATGTCCCTGAAGGCGGACAGCGGCGTCTCCGCGCTGCTGTCGACCGTGGACACCGTGGAGACCCAGGGCGACCGCGAGGTCATCTTCCACCTCAACTCCGCCGACGCGACCTTCCCGTACAAGCTGTCCACGCCCGTGGCCGGCATCGTGGACAAGGACTCCTACCCGAAGGACAAGCTGCGCGAGGGCTTCGAACTCAGCGGGTCCGGTCCGTACGAGATGAAGGGCGAGTCCAAGGACGGCGTCCTCGACAAGGTCGTGTTCACCAAGAACCCCAACTACAAGGGGAGTCTCAAGGTGAACAACGACAAGGTGGAGCTGGTGTCCTTCGACGACGCCGACGCCATGGGAAGCGCCCTGGAGAAGGGCGACATCGACGTCATGACGCGCGCGATGACGCCGGAGCAGATCCGCAAGCTCTCCAACAGCTCCGACAGCGACGTCAAGCTCATCGAGGTCGCCGGCCTCGAGATCCGGTACCTGGGCTTCAACGTCGACGCGCCCAGCGTGAAGGACAAGGCCATCCGGCAGGCCATGGCCCGGCTCATCAACCGCGACGAACTCGTCGCCAAGGTCTACGGTTCGCAGGCCGAGCCGCTGTACTCGATGGTCCCGGCCAGCATCACCGGCCACTCCAACTCGTTCTTCAACAAGTACGGCGACCCGGACCCGGGCGCGGCGAAGCAGGCGCTGAAGTCGGCCGGCATCGAGACGCCGGTCAAGCTGACCCTGCACTACACCACCGACCACTACGGTGCCGCGACCAAGCCGGAGTTCGAGGAACTGCAGCGCCAGCTCAACGAGAGCGGCCTCTTCGACGTCGCCATCGAGGGCAAGCCCTGGGACGTCTTCCGCCCCGCCGAGCGCGACCTCAAGTACGACGTCTTCGGCATGGGCTGGTTCCCCGACTTCCCGGACGCGGACAGCTTCATCGCGCCGTTCCTCGACCGGGACAACACGCTCAACTCGCCCTACCTGAACCCGAAGATCATCAACGATCTGATCCCCGAGTCCCGGCGTGAGGCCGACCGCCTCTCCGCGGTGGACACCCTCACGGAGATCCAGGACATCACCGCCGAGGACGTCCCGGTCATCCCGCTGTGGCAGGGCAAGCAGTACGTGGCCGCCGGCGACGACGTCACCGGCACCGCCTACCTGCTCAACTCCTCCTCGTCGCTCCAGCTGTGGGAGCTGGGCCGGGGCGTGAGCGGCTGACACCCTCGCAGGACCACACGAAGGGCGCCCTCCTCCGACCGGAGGAGGGCGCCCTTCGCGCTGCTCTGCTGCTCTACCGCACTGCTCTACCGCACCGGTCTACTGCGCGCCGGGGCGGACCAGACCGCTCTCGTACGCGTACACCGCCGCCTGCACCCGGTCCCGCAGGCCCAGCTTGGTCAGCACATGACCCACATGCGTCTTCACGGTGGTCTCGCTGACGAACAGGTCGGCGGCGATCTCCGCGTTGGACAGACCCCGGGCCACCAGCTTCAGCACCTCGACCTCGCGGTCCGTCAGCGTGTGCAGCGTGTCCGGCACCGGCTCGTCGCCCGAGGGCAGATGCGTGGCGTACTTGTCGAGCAGCCGCCGGGTGATGCTCGGCGCCAGCATCGCCTCGCCGCCCGCCACCACCCGGATCGCCTGCACCAGCTCGTTGGCCGGAGCGTCCTTCAGCAGGAACCCGCTGGCGCCCGCCTTCAACGCCTCCACCACGTACTCGTCGAGGTCGAAGGTGGTCAGCACCAGCACCTTCGCCGGACCGTCCCGCTCGGGCCCGGTGATCTGCCGGGTCGCCTCCACACCGTCCATCCGCGGCATGCGGATGTCCATCAGCACCACATCGGGCTGCAGCGCCCGCACCTGGTCGAGTGCCTGGAGGCCGTCGCCGGCCTCGCCGACGACCGCGATGTCCTGCTCCGCCTCCAGAATCATCCGGAAGCCCGTGCGCAGCAGCGGCTGGTCGTCGACCAGTAGGACGCGGATGGCCACGTAAGTCTCCTTCGGCTAGCCCGGCCCCATTCTGCCCTGCTCGGTGCCACCGGACTCGGCCGCCCTCACGGGCAGCGGATAGGGCGGGGGAGTACCGCCGAATTCCGGGCAGTGCGCCTGGTGGTCGCACCAGCCGCACAGCTTCGTGGGACGCGGACGCCACTCACCCGTCTCGGTCGCCAGCCGGATCGCCTCCCACAACGCCAGCAGCTTGCGCTCCACCCGCTCCAGGTCGGCGAGGACCGGATCGTAGGTGAGCACGTCGCCGCTGCCGAGATAGACGAGCTGAAGGCGCCGTGGGACGACCTTCTTCAGCCGCCACACCACCAGCGCGTAGAACTTCATCTGGAACAGCGCGCCCTCGGCGTACTGCGGCTTGGGAGCCTTGCCCGTCTTGTAGTCGACGATCCGCACCTCGCCCGTGGGAGCCACGTCGACCCGGTCGATGATGCCGCGCAGCCGCAGCCCCGAGTCCAGCTCCGCCTCCACGAACAGCTCCCGCTCGGCGGGCTCCAGCCGGCTCGGGTCCTCCAGGGTGAACCACCGCTCGACGAGCCGCTCCGCCTCCCCGAGCCACCGCCCCAGCCGCTCACCCTCCGGATCGTCCGCGAACAGCTCGCCGACCTCCGGCCTGCTCTCCCGCAACCGGTCCCACTGACCGGGAACCAGCGCCTTGGCCCGCGGCGCGGTGCGCTCGGCCGCCGGGGCGTCGAAGAGCCGCTCCAGCACCGCGTGCACCAGCGTGCCCCTCGTCGCCGCCTCGCTCGGCTTCTCCGGCAGCCGGTCGATCACCCGGAACCGGTACAACAACGGGCACTGCATGAAATCGCCGGCCCGGGAGGGCGAGAGCGAGGCCGGCCGTATCGCCACGGGGGCGGGGGCGGCGGCCTCCGCGCCCACCGCCGCGTCCGCGCCGTCCGCCACGGTCGTTGCCGGTCGGGCGGGTCCGCCCGCGTCCTCCGCGACATCCTCGATGCTCGTCTCCATGCCCACAGACCTTACGGCCCACCACCGACAGTGACCCACCCCGTGGCCCGTGACCCGTGCGACGGAAGGGAAGCACAGGGGTGCCGGGGCGGAACGGACGGGGGCGGACGCATACCATCGACAGGAGACCCTCCCGTCCGGCAGGCGGGAGACGCTTCGAACGAGGGGACACCGTGGACGTGAGCGGCGGGAGCGGGCACCCGCGGTCCGGCAACGACGAGTCGGCCCGGCCCCGGTCGGGGCCCACGACCCCGGCCGCCGACGGCGCACAACCGGACCCCGCGGCCCCCACGACACCCGGCACACCGGGCCCGGAGCCCCAGGGCCCCCACGCCGACCAGGACCCGGGCCGGAACAACGACCACCAGAACCCCGACCGGACCCCGCCCCCGCAGTCCCCGCCCGGTCCCCCCGCCCACCACGCCGGCGGCGAACCCCACGGCGGCGGCAAGGGCGGACCCGGGCGGCCGCCGCAGCGCCGGCCCGAGCCCGGCGGAGGGATCCTGATGGGCAGGCCCTTCGGCGTGCCCGTGTACGTCGCACCCAGCTGGTTCCTCGTCGCCGCCCTCATCACCTGGGTCTTCGGCGGCCAGCTCGACCGCGTCCTGCCCGAGCTGGGCGCCGCCCGCTACCTCGTCTCCCTCTTCTTCGCCGTCGCCTTCTACGCCTCCGTCCTCGTCCACGAACTGGCGCACACCGTCGCCGCACTCCGCTTCAAGCTCCCCGTGCGCCGCATCCAGCTCCAGTTCTTCGGCGGCGTCTCCGAGATCGAGAAGGAGGCCGAGACCCCAGGCCGCGAATTCGTGCTGGCCTTCGTCGGCCCACTCCTCTCCCTGGTCCTCTCCGGCGTCTTCTACCTCGCCCTGCTGCCCGTGGAACCCGGCACCGTCCCCGGCGTCCTGCTGGCCGGCCTGATGATCTCCAACCTGATCGTGGCCGCCTTCAACCTCCTGCCCGGCCTCCCCCTCGACGGCGGCCGCATGCTCCGCGCCGTCGTCTGGAAGATCACCGGCAAGCCCATGCACGGCACCGTCGCCGCCGCCTGGGTCGGCCGGGCCCTCGCCGTCTCCGTCCTCATCGGGCTGCCCCTGCTCACCCAGTCCGGCGCCCTCGGCTCCGACGCCGTGGACAACGTCGGCATGGACACCGTCCTGGACGCCCTGCTCGCCGCGATCCTCGCCGCCATCATCTGGACCGGCGCCGGAAACAGCCTGCGCATGGCCCGCCTGCGCGAACACCTCCCCGAACTGCGCGCCCGCGCCCTCACCCGGCGCGCCGTCCCCGTACCCGCCGACACCCCCCTCTCCGAGGCCCTGCGCCGCGCCAACGCCTCCGGAGCCCGCGCCCTGGTCGTCGTCGACACCGAAGGCGGACCCGTCTCCCTGGTCCGGGAGGCCGCCATCGTCGGCGTACCAGAACACCGACGCCCCTGGGTGGCGGTCAGCACCCTCGCCCAGGACCTCACCGACGGCATGCGCGTCTCCGCCGAACTCTCGGGCGAGGAACTCCTGGACGCCCTGCGCGCCAACCCCGCCAGCGAGTACCTCGTGATCGAGGAGACCGGCGAGATCTACGGCGTCCTGTCCGCGGCCGACGTCGAGCGGGCCTTCGTCAAGGCAATGGCAAGGCCCAGCTGAACGCGCCCCCAAGGCACGCGGCGAACCGCGCGAGCACCCCCACACGGCCCGCGCCGCTCGCACCCGCGCAGCCACCACCCCCTGCGCTGGTCCAGCCCCCGGCGGGGAACCGGTAGGCTGGTCACATGTCCGAACCGACCGGTGCCGCCCGCAGGCGCGGGCCCTTCAAGGTCGGGGACCAGGTTCAGCTGACCGACCCCAAGGGCCGCCACTACACGTTCACGCTCGAGGCCGGGAAGAACTTCCACACCCACAAGGGTTCCTTCCCCCACGACGAACTGATCGGTGCTCCCGAGGGCAGCGTTGTCCGCACCACCGGGAACGTCGCCTACCTCGCGCTGCGCCCCCTGCTCCCCGACTACGTCCTCTCCATGCCCCGCGGGGCAGCCGTCGTCTACCCGAAGGACGCGGGGCAGATCCTCGCCTTCGCCGACATCTTCCCCGGCGCACGCGTCGTGGAGGCCGGCGTGGGCTCCGGCTCGCTGAGCAGCTTCCTGCTGCGCGCCATCGGCGACCAGGGCATGCTGCACTCCTACGAGCGCCGCGAGGACTTCGCCGACATCGCCCGCCAGAACGTGGAGCGCTACTTCGGGGAACCGCACCCCGCCTGGCAGCTCACCGTCGGCGACCTCCAGGACAACCTGTCCGACACCGACGTCGACCGCGTCATCCTCGACATGCTCGCCCCCTGGGAGTGCCTGGAGGCCGTCTCCAAGGCCCTCGTGCCCGGCGGCATCCTGTGCTGCTACGTCGCGACCACCACCCAGCTCGCCCGGACCGTCGAGTCCATCCGCGAGATCGGCTCCTTCAACGAGCCGACCTCCTGGGAGACGATGATCCGCAACTGGCACGTCGAGGGCCTCGCCGTCCGCCCGGACCACCGGATGATCGGCCACACCGGCTTCCTGCTCACCGCCCGCCGCCTCGCCGACGGCGTCGAGCCCCCCATGCGCCGCCGCCGCCCCGCCAAGGGCGCCTACGGCGAGGACTACGCCGGACCCAACGCCGACGGAGGCGCCGGCCGCTGAGGCGTCCCCGCGCCCCGATCAACGCAAGTACGCCGTGGTGGAGTTCCCGGCAGCCCCCGGGAACTCCACCACGGCGTACTTGCGTT